>JAJECA010000010.1 GCA_022822265.1 Acidimicrobiia bacterium
GGGTGAGCTTGGCGTGCTCGGGCGGCTTCACCGTGCGGAACAGCCCGGAGGCCTCATCGAGGGGGAAGACCCGGTTGCGCCAGGCGGCCTCCTCCCAGGCCTCCACCATCTCGGCCAGCTTCTCGGGCTCGGCGTCGGCCAAGTCGTTGCGCTCGTTGAAGTCGTCGGCCAAATTGAACAGCTCCCAACGATCCTCGCTGAACGGGGTGTGGTGCTCGTGGAAGATGGCCGCCCCCCAACCGTCGCGGTACATGCCCCGGTGGCCGATGCACTCGATGTACTGCTCAGTGTGGTCGGACGGGGCGTCGGCGTCGCTCAGGGTGGGCGCGAACGACACCCCGTCGGGGGCGTCGGAAGCCTGTCCCAGGCGCTCGGTGGGCACGTCTAGGCCGAGCAGGTCGGCCAGGGTGGGCAGCAAGTCGGTGATATGGGTGTACTGGTGGCGCAGTTCCCCGCCCATGGCCGCGGTGCGGGCTGGCCACGACAGCACCATGGGCACCGAGTGGCCGCCCCGGTGGGCGGTGATCTTGTAGAGCCGGAAAGGGGTGTTGCACGCCATGGCCCAGCCCCGGGGGTAGTGGGGCCAGGTGGTGGGGCCGCCGATGGCGTCGGCCTCCAGGGCTTCGATCTCGAAATCGCCCACGTCAGGGGAGGGCCGGGCACCGGTGCCGCTGTGGGTGAAATACGAGGTGCTGCCCTGAGCCCGGCCTTCGCGGGACGCCCCGTTGTCGCTGGTGAACACGAAGATGGTGTTGTCGAGCTGGCCAAGGGCCTCCAGTTCGGCTGAGATGCGGGCCACGCTCTCGTCGATCGACTCCACCATGGCGGCGTACACCTCCATGTAGCGGGCCATCACCCGGCGATCGGGCTCGGGGTAGCTGTCCCAGGCCCGCACATCCTCGTTGGGCTCGGTATTGCGAGGGGGCAGCTCGGCATCGGCGGGAACGATGCCCATCTCCTTTTGGCGGGCCAAGCGCTCCTCGCGCAGCTGATCCCAGCCCTTGTCGTAGTTGCCCCGGTGGCGGGCGGTGTCGGTGGCCTTGGCGTGAAGCGGGGCGTGGACCGCCCCGTGGGCGTAGTACAAGAAGAGCGGCTTGTCGGGATCGGTGGTCTTGACCTCGCGGATCATGCGGCACGCCCGGTCGGTGAGATCGTCGGTCAGGTAGTAGCCCTCGGGATACTCGTCCACATGCACGGGGTTGTTGCCCTCGTACAGCATGTGGGGGAAGTGGAAGTCGGTGAGGGCCTCCAAAAACCCGTAGTACTGGTCGAAGCCCCGCTGGAGCGGCCACGAGTGAGTGTCTCCCGCGATCGACAAGTCGGACTCCAAGCACAGATGCCACTTGCCCACCGCCGCGGTGGCGTAGCCATTGGCCTTGAGCATCTCGGCCAGCGTTGATTGGTTGTGGGGCAGCTCGCCGGCATAGCCGGGAAAGCCGGGATCGGCGTTGGCCACGAACCCCATCCCGGCGTGATGGGAGTTGAGCCCGGTCAACAACGCGGCCCGGGTAGGAGAGCACAGCGGGGTCACGTGAAAGTTCGTGTAGCGCACGCCGGAAGCGGCCAAGGCGTCGATGGCCGGGGTGGGTATCTCCGAGCCGTAGCAGCCCAGATCGGAAAAGCCCAGATCGTCGGCCAGCACGATCACGATGTTGGGGGCATCGGTGGGCGGTGTGGGCTTGGGCGGCCACCACGACTCCGAGGTGGCGATGATGCGTCCGATCTTGCCCCCGAATCCGGGATAATGCTCTTGCTGGCGCTGATCGGTCATGAGTGGTCCCTTCTTTCCGCCGCCGAGGGTAGTGCTTGCGGTTATCCGGCAACTGCCCAGGCCGACAGGCCATTGCGCTGAGTGCTTGAATGGGAACCGTGTCAGTGGACGTGACCCCTATATCGCCAGTGCTGGGGGGCATTGTGCGCGGGGTTGACTTGTCGAAGCCCATTGACGAGAACACTGCGTCGGCATTGCGGGATGCCTGGCATCGCCATGGGGTTCTGTTTTTTCGCGACCAGGTCATGACCGACGATCAACAGCTTGCCGCGGCAACCGTGTTCGGCAGTCCCGAGGAGTTTCGCTTCTCGCCCCCGGTGAGAGATGACCTCCCGCTCGTTCACATCATCCACGAGGAAGGCGCTCGCCGAGGAGCCGGGGTTGCCATTTGGCACAGTGACGCCACCTGGATGGAGAAGCCTCCTATAGGCACCATGCTTCGAGCAATAAGGCTCCCCTCCGATGGCGGGGACACCTGCTTTTCACACGCCGGAGCCGCGTACGACGAAATGTCAGCGCCGCTAAGGGCTCTGGCTGGCCGTCTCACAGCCGTTCACGAAGGGGGGCCGCATCTCGCCCGCAGTGCTGGGATGGTCGGTGTTGAAATGCCTGAGAGGCCCATCTCCCACCCAGTGGTGCGCACCCACACGGCCACGGGAAGAAGGTGCTTGTTCGTAAATCGGCTATTTACTTCCCGGATTAATGAGCTAGCCGAGGAAGAAGGCCGGGCAGTACTGGGCCTGTTCTGCGACCAACTGCGTGCTCCCGACTTCCAAATCCGCTGGAAGTGGCGACTGGGCGATGTCGTGCTGTGGGATAACCGGTGCCTCCAGCACTACGCCGTTCAGGACTACGGCTCTCCCCGCACCATGCACCGGGTTACGCTGGCCGGCGAGCCGGTGAGCTGATCCACACTCCGATGGGATCTGGGCAAAACAGGCGGTGGGTGCTGCGGGCTCGGCCCCGGGGCGACATCACCGCTGACGACTTGGAGCTGACCGAGTTGCCGGTACCGGGGCCGGGCGAGGGCCAGATGCTGGTGCGCAACACCTATCTGTCCATGGACCCCACCCACCGGATCTGGATGAGCGACTTGGATGCCTACATGCCCCCCATTGAGGTGGGCGAGCCCATGCGGGGGCGCACATGGGGCACGGTGATCGAGTCTCGTCATCCGGAGTTTCAGCCTGGCGACGTGGTCACCGGCGGGCTGATCTGGGAGGAGTTCTCGGTGCTGGATCGGGCTGAGGCGATTCCCCTGGACTTAGGGGTGCCCCTTGAGGCGTTCACCGGTGTGCTCGGCCCCACCGGCATGACGGCCTACTGGAGCCTGCTCGACATCGGCGAGCCCCGCCCCGGCGACACCCTGGTGGTTTCGGCGGCTGCTGGGGCCACCGGCTCGGTGGCGGGTCAGATCGGCAAGATCGTGGGCTGTCGGGTGGTGGGGGTGGCCGGTGGGCCGGAGAAGTGCCGGTTCGTGACCGAGGAACTGGGTTTCGACGCTTGCGTGGACCACAAGGCCGGCAACCTGGACGAGCAGTTCCGAGCGGCGTGCCCCGACGGCATCGACGTGGATTTCGAAAACGTGGGCGGCGAGGTAATGGATGCCGTTCTGGGCCAGGTGAACAACCACGCCCGGGTGGTGCTGTGCGGCATGATCTCCACCTACAACGCCGAGGGCGACTGGTGGTCGCCCCGGCTGTTCCGAAATATCTTGTTCCGGCGGTTGAAGGTGCAGGGCGTGATCATCACCGACTACTTCCACCGCTTCGGAGAGGCGCTGCCCATCCTGGCCCAGTGGGTGCGCGACGGGCGCATCCGCTACCGGGTAGACGTGGTGGACGGCATCGAGAACGTCCCCCAGGCGCTGGCCCGGCTCTTTGAGGGCCGCAACATCGGCAAACAGCTTGTGAGGGTTTCAGACCGCTAACGTGCCAGCCATGACTCCTGAGGATTTGGTTGAGATCGAGGCCATTCGCCAGCTCAAGGCCCGGTACTTCCGGTTCATGGACCAGAAGCGGTGGGACGAGTGGGAGGACGTGTTCTGCGACGACGTGGTGATCTCCACCCCCGACGACACCGGCGACGACTCCGACATCCACGGCAACAAGGCCTTCCGGGTGTACTTGGAGCCCATTTTGGCCCCGATCATCACCACCCATCACGGCCACATGAGCGAGATCAGCATCGACGGGCCGGATTCTGCCTCGGCCGTGTGGTCTATGGAGGACCACCTTGACTGGCCGCCGGAGAGCGGTGTGGGGCAAATGTGGGGCACGGGCTGGTACGAGGAGACCTACCGCAAGTGCGACGATGGGAAGTGGCGGATTGCTTCGCTGCTTTTGCGGCGGCAGCGGGTTGAGGTCGAGGGGAATCGGGTGTTTCCGGTGGAGCGGCCTACGGGATAACTGCCAGCACCACGCCCTCGGACACTGTTATTTGGGGAGAGGGGGTGGTGGCCTGGTTGCTTACTCCACGGCTGGTTAGAGGGTCTAGGACTTCGTCGTTGAGAGGCCATTTGAGGTCGGTGGTGGTTACTCGGGCCGGGCCGCCGAGGGCGATCAGCGACACGGTTGTGCCTGGCTCTACTTCTAGATCGCGGTGGCCGTGGACTACTACGGCTTGGGTGTTGTTTAGCCAGGCTTCGATTTCTACTCCGGCCCAGGCGGGGGAGGCCAGCACGTTTAGGTTGCCGATTAGGTGGTCTAGACGGCCTCCGCCGGCGCCGATCACGATCACTCGGTCGGCTAGGCGGGCGGCTAGTTCTAGGGCTAGCTCCAGGTCGGTTTGGTCTTTGTCGGGGGGGTGGCGTTCGACGCGGGTTCCGGACTGCTCGGCGGCGGCTAGGGCTTCGGGTGAAACGGAGTCCATGTCGCCTACTGCCACCGCCACGGTCAGGCCGGCGGCTATCGCATGGTCAAGACCGTGGTCGGCGGCTACTACTACTGGGTTGGCGGGGAGGCGGGCGATCTCTTCTGGGGTTGGGGGGTCGCCGCCGGCTACCACCACCACGGTGACACCGGGCTCGGTTGGCGGTGTCATCAGAACGGGCGGGTGATGGCTCGGGTGGGGCCGAAGTTGTGGAGGCCGCCGGCGTGGAGGTTGCCGAGGCCGCCGGCGCACATCACGATCACGTCGGTGGGGTGCTCCACGATGTAGGCGGTGCCGTCGGAGCTGATCCGGTCGCGCTCGGCCAGCCACTGCTTGTGGGTCTCGGGAAAGTCTGCCACCTTGTGGCAGGCGTTTTGCCACAGGGCCTCTTGCACGTCTTCGATGGTGGGGTATGCGGCGGCCAACATGTCGGCCCAAGGCGGGGGCACCACCACCATGACCTCGGCCCCCCAGTGGGAGATGTAGGCATTGGTGCCCACATAGGCCAGCGACTGGCCGATGACCCAGGCCAGCGATTGGCCGTTGTCGGCCGCGATGTCGGCGATGTCCATGGTCCCGATGGTGCCGTAGACGGTGACCGCGTCGCCGCTCTCCCCCCGGCGCTCGGCCAGCGGCGCCCACGGGGAGCGCTCCTCCCACTCCCCCATCACCAGGCCCACTACCCGAGCAGGCTGGCCCAGCACGCACTTGGACGTCTCCCCGGCCACTTGGCCGCCCACGTTTCGCATCACCAGCCTGATGGCCCGCCCGATGGCCGGCCCTGCCCCGGCCGCCCCGCCGAAACACCCGGCCTGGTAGGGCAAGTCCAGCCGATCTCGCGCCGGGCCATTCACAAACAAGCAGGGCACCACCGAGCTAGTGGTGGTGTTGAGGGCGAACAGATCGAACGGCCGCTCGGCCATGGCCTCCAACGCGGCCATCATCAGCGGCATGGCCTCGGGAGCGGCCCCGGCCATGCACGCGTTGATGGCCAGCTTCTCCACCGTGCACCAGGCGTTGGCCGGTGGCACCTCCAATAGCACCGAATCGGCCGGGCGGCCAGCGGCGGTGGTGAACTGGGCCACCCGCTCTGGCGTGGGCGGGATCAGCGGAAGGCCGTCGCCCCAGCCCTGAGCGGTGGCCCAGGCCATGAACTCCACCGGGTCATCGGGGGCCTCGACTTGCCCCTCGGCAATGGCGTCACCGTCAGGGGCCATCTACGACGGCACTCCCAGCGAATCCAATAGCGACGACCAGAAGTCGTGGGCGATCTGGCGCACTTCCGGTTCGGGACGGGTGTCCAGCGGATAGGGCAGCACGCACAGCCGCAGCCCCGGCCGCTCCATGTTGCGGGCCATGATCTCGGCCAGCGGCACGAACTCCTCGGTTACGACGGCGACCGCCGTCTTGCCCTGGGCCGCCACCGCAACTGCGTCGTGGACGGTCCAGGACGTGCAGCTGCCTCAATTGCCCAAGCCGACGATGGCGATGTCCACGTCGGTGGCGAAGCCGTCCAATTCCTCGAGCACCGCGTCCTCGAGCTTCACGTCCTGGCGGGACTCCGAGCACCACGGCACCACCTCGGCCCCGGCCGCCTCCAGCTTGCGGGTCCACTCATCGGTGGTCCACAGGAAAGAGCGCCAGGTGAGGTCGTAGCGGATGCCCACCCGCTTGCCGTTCAGCGGACCGGCATCGGGGCCCCGATCAGGGTCGACCAGCGGCGGAACAGCCGTCGGATCAAGTACCAACATGGGTGCAGACTACCGGCCGGTGCCACTGAGACCGGTGTGAGTAGTGCCTACCGGCCGGTGAAGTCGGGGGGACGGCCCTGTCGGCGGGATTCGGCCCACTCTCGGAAGTCGGCAGAGCGCGACGACAACTCCATGGCGAACGCCTCTTCGCTCATGTGGGCCTCCAAGCTGCGCTCCCTACCCCGCTGGATGAGCGCCTTGGTCAATCCGACGGCAACGGAGGCCGAGGAGGCCAACCGGTGGACCACGTCGCCAGCTTCGGCATCCACTCGGTCATCGGGCACTGCTCGGTATATCAGTCCCCAATCGGCGGCCTCGGCCCCGGACGCCTCCTCACCCAGTATGAGCATTTGCTTCGCCCGGGCCACACCGGCCAGGCGGGGCAGCAACCACGACGTTCCGCTATCAGGCGTGATGCCCATCGACGTGAACGGGGCCCGCAATCGGGCACCGTCGGCGACCACCGCGAAATCCGAGGCCAGCACCAGGCTGAAGCCCAATCCCACCGCCCAACCCCGCACCGCGCTGACGATGGGGATCTGCACCTCCAGCATCACCGGGATGAGCCGATTCACCAGATATGGCATACGCCGGGAGATGCTGCCCGGCCGGGGCCGAGAACCGTCGCCGGTCCGTTCCGCCAAGTCGAAGCCGCTACAGAAGTTCTCGCCCGTTGCGTTGAGCAAGATCGCCCTGATTTCCTCATCGGCGCTGGCGGCTTCCAGGGTGTCAATGAGCGCCAGCACAATGTCGTCGGTCAACGCGTTGCGACGATGGGGCCGGTCAAGGGTGAGGGTCAATGTCGGCGGAGCCGAGACCACGTTCAGCCCTTCGGGCGGTGTTGGGTAGGGCTTCATGCCCGGCCCACACTAATCAGCTAGTTACTAGCTCGGCAGCGCCGAACACCACCGAGAACCTCACGCACCAGATCACCACGGTGGAATAGACGTCGAGGTCGAGGTCGCGGGGGATCTCGTAATTCTGCGAACCGACATTCCCTTTGAGATCTCCGAGGTCGACATAGACGTCGGTGAACTGGCCGACGGGAGCATCGGGGGGAGCCGCGCTCAGGTAGACGTCCAGGTCTGGGCCGTTATCGGTTCGGAAATCCTCAAACCGCAGGAACCGCTGGCCGGTGCCGTCGCCCAGCACTTCTACCTGTCCCTGCGTGGGGTGGCTGCGGCTGATGAACTCGCCCGATGCCTCCACCTGTATCTGGGGCATCTCGGGCATTGTCTCCTCTACCGGTTGCTCCTCAGGCATGCCGAGCTCTTCCATGGCCTCGTCCATCTCGGCGATGAGCTCCTCCGACAACTCGTCGCCCGGCATGGGGCCCGCGGCAGGCGCGGGGGCGGCGGTATCGGTATCGGGGGCCGGGGCTGTCTCGTCGGGCGCCGCCGCGGTTGGCTCCGCATCCGGGGTAGCAGGACCGGCCGCCGTGGGATCGGGTCCGGCTGGCTCGACAGCCGGGGTTCCTGCCACCGCGCCGCTGTCGAACACCGGGCCAGCCTCATCAACTTTGTCGTCGATGAAATAGGTCTGGAAGGCAAACCAGAAGAACACCAACCAGATCAACACACCCAGCAGGGCGGCCAACACTACGGCGATGAGCACCTTGGCTCGGGTCGGCAGCGCCTTCAACCAGCCCCACAAGCGGGATATCAGACGTTTCATACCCCTCAATTTACGGGGATAAATCCAAAATCACAGATGATGACCCTCCCCAACGACGGGGCATCTTTGGGAGTACCGCGACAAACTGGCGAGATGGGCTACGAGACGTTGATCGTGGAGCGCAAGGGCCGGGTGGGATGGCTGATCAACAACCGGCCCGACCAGCTCAACGCCATGAACTCCAAGATGCGCGAGGAGTTCGCCGATGCGTGGCTGGAGCTGGACCGAGACCCGGAGGTGCGGGTGATAGTCCACACCGGGGAGGGGCGGGCCTTCCAGACCGGGGTGGATGTGATGGAACTGGCCACCGACGGGCAGGGCATGGAGCGCTACCGGGAGTCGGTGGAGAACTTCGACATGCACTTCACCTCTTGGCATCAGAAGGTGCGCAAGCCGGTTATCACCGCGGTGAACGGCATCTGCTGCGGGGGCGGGTTCCACTGGGTGGCCGACGCCGACATCGTGATCGCCGCTTCCGATGCCCAGTTCTTCGACCCCCACGTGTCGGTGGGCCAGGTGGTGGCGCTGGAAGCCATCGCGCTGTTGAAGAAGATGCCGGCCGAGACGGTTATGCGAATGGCGCTGATGGGGGCGCATGAGCGGATGGGCCCCCAGCGGGCCTACGAGCTGGGCATGATCAGCGAAATAGTGGACCCGCCCGAGCGCCTGCGGGAGCGAGCCGGCGAGATAGCCGAAGCCATCGCTCGCAACTCCCCCGCGGCCATGGCCGCCACCAAGAAGGCCTTGTGGGACGCCATGGAGCACGGCCTAACCGAGGCCAGCAAAACCGGCGCATTCCACATGACCGGCATCTGGGGCCACCCCGACCAAGTAGAGGGCCCCGCCGCCTTCGCCGAAAAACGCGAACCCCAATGGGAACCCCTAGACCCTGCTTAAGGCAGATAGGTACCCCTGGGAACAATCGCCACCGCCGGCCCCGACCCCCAGCTTTCGAGTGTCTGTTCAGCGGTAGACGGTGAACGCCCGGCCCAAGCCGGGGCCATAGCGGTACACGGCGAAGTCAGCGTCGAATGAGACCGCCTCCTGGATGCCGTATCGCTCCATTACTGCCCAGCTCGTTCGGTCGACCATCGAGAACGCCTGATCGCTGAACCGCTCGCCGATCGCCAAAGAAGTCGCAATGTCTTGGGGCGTTGCCGTCAGGACATCGGCGAGATTCCGGTTCAGAATGGTCGTCACCAACTCATCGGCCGCGACACGGTGGTGGCGGCTTCTGGCAATCGCCCACGTCTCCACCAGCACATGATCGGTGGTGGCCAGCCGCCCGGCATGCTCGCTGAGCAGCGCAACGGCCCGATCATGGGACAGGTCGGTGTTCGCGCCGAGGGCGTACCACGCTCCGGTATCCACAAAGACCCGCGTCACTCAACAGCGCTCCTGGCTCGAAGCTTCCTGTCGAACTCACCGCCGTACGCTACGTCAATCATTTTGTGCTTGTCGCGGGCTATATCGGAAGGCCCATCCCCGCTGCCCAAGATCCCGATGAGCGGAGTGATATCGCAATGCGAGGCGCGGGCTGCGGCATCGTCAGAGCGAATCAGCTCCCGGATGTAGGCCGACACACTCAGCCCAAGCTCATCGGCACGACGCTTGGCCACCGCCCGCAACGACGGATCCAACAAGACATTGGTGGGCTTCGTCATACCCTAATGGTAGCCGTGTTGCGCAACATGCGCAGCACAATATCCATATCAAGCGTCGGCAGACCCCTAAGCCACCGTAACCGCTGGTGGGAGCACGACCCATGGGAATGATTGTCATCACCGGATCAGCAGGCGGTATCGGCCAAGCCTTCAGTATCGCTCGAAGCGGCAACCCAGCTCACGGCATGTTGAGTTGGCCGCGGCTGAAGTCGCCCCAGCATTCCAGTGTCCTGTCGAGGCGAAGCCCGCAGGTGTGGAATATGCCCCTGGACACGGCGGTGAATACTCCGGGAGGTGCGGAGTCGGTGGGGGCGTACTCGTGGAATGCAGCTGAACTGCTGCATCCGAGTATTCCGTCGTTGAGGATCCCGCACCTCCAGTGCAACCCGATGGAGTAGTCCACCAAACCAGTCAATACATCTGGGGGACTAAGGCCCTCTATATCCGTTGGCCAGCACACGATGGCCCGGTCGGTGCGGTGCGCGCAGGTGTCCACTACCCACGCTTTCACTGAGGCGAACTCGCCTTCGGGCGCATTGGCCCGGCCGTACTCGTTGTTGCCCCAGCACTCCAACGCTCCGCCGACGCGCACCCCGCATGTATGCGTGCCTCCCGCGGCAACCGAGATGAACTCGCCTCCGGGCGCCTCTATTTGGCCGAAGGCGTTGTCGCCCCAGCACACCGCGGTCCCGCCGACCCGCAGCCCGCACGAGTGCGTGCCGCCGGCTGAAACGGCTGTGAACTCGCCCCCAGGAGCGTCTGTTTGGCCGAAGGCGTTGTCGCCCCAGCACACCGCGGTCCCGCCGACCCGCAGCCCGCATGAGTGGTAGCCGCCCGAGCATTGGACGCTGGGCCAAGGCGTCCACGTGCAGGTGTGGTCCACACCCGCCGACACCGAGATGAACATGCCGTCCGGTGCGTCAGACTGTCCGAAGGCGTTGTCGCCCCAGCACGCCGCGGTGCGGTCGGTCCTGATGGCGCAAGTGTGATGGCCGCCCGCCGACACTGCCGACCACAGGCCCGACGCGAGATTCCCCGCCAAATTGAATGACGCTGGTACGCCGTTCCTGCCGTCCACATCAATCCAACACTCAACGGCTCCGCCCTTGCGCACTCCGCACGCCAGCCAACCCCCCACCGACACCGACTCGAACTCCCCATCCAATCGACTGACGTACTGGCGCCTCGTGTCGGGAAGGGGCCCGCATTCCACGGCACGATCAGTACGCGTCCCGCAAAATACATATTCCCCACCATTGATCTCCTCGTAGCCGCGGTCGTCTACGCCCGTTCGGGACTCGTACATCCCCCAGCACTCCACCGAGCCATCGGCGCGTAGCCCACACCAGCCGTCTCGGCTCGTAGCAACCGCCGTGAACTCCCCCCTGGACCCACCCCCGTGCCACTCCCCCACCGCGTCGCCCCAACACACCCTTGCCCCGCCAACCCGCAGCCCACACATCTGAGGCCAGCCATAGTCCACCACGATGAACTCGCCATCAGGCCCAAGCCCGTGCCACTCCCGCACCGCGTCGCCCCAGCACACCACGGCCCCGTCTGACCGAAGCCCGCAGGTGTGATGCCAGCTGGCGTCCACCGCCACAAACTCGCCGCCAGGCGCGTCCAACAGCCCATAACGCTGCAAGCCCCAGTACACCACCGTGCGATCAACCCGGATAGCGCACGAGTGGAACCTGCCCGCGTCCACCGCAGCAAACTCGCCACTAGGGGCGTCCAACCTCGAATAGAAGTGGTCCCCCCAGCACTCAAGCGTGTGATCGACTCTGATCCCGCACGAGTGCGTCGCTCCTGACGCAATCGCGGTGAACTCCCCCTCCGGCACATCCAGCTGCCCAAAGGAATTCTCAAAGCCATACCAGTGCCCATCCACTTGCCAGCGTCCACCCCAACAATCCACCTCGCCCCCAACCCTGATCCCGCAGGCGAAGTCCCACCCCGCCGACACCGCCGCGAACTCGCCCTCAGGAACCTCTTCCACATCCACCTCCCACACCGACTCCCCAGGAGCAACTGGCACCGCAGTCGGAACTGCACCAGGCGAAGGCACTGACGTTGCAACCGGCGTCGACGTCACAGTCGCAGATGCTGCCTCAGTTGGCAACGGACCTGGAGTTGCAGTCGCAGACAGTGCCGCAGAAGGAATGGGGTCGCCGCCGCGTTCTACTTCCGGCGTCGGAGAAGAAACTGATTGGGTAGTAGATGCCGCAGCATCTCCTGGGTCCGATTCGGCGACTGCGGTCTCGCGGCCAAGTGAACTCGGATCAGCGCTCTTTTGACCATCACCGCTGGAGCAAGCCACCGCGGTCAGGGCAACGACCAACACCAGACCGCCCCAACGTTCGCCCCCAGTGCTCAACTCCCTTACGGCTCCGCGGTACTCATGAAAGGTGGCAAGGTCAAGATGCACCTCCTATCCATATCTGGTTGGAATGAAAGGTCTCGTCATCATCTTCACTTTCCCTGGGCCAGACTAAGAGCATCTGCACGGTTTTGGGAGTCCACACATTTGGCACGGGGATTGCTTCGACAGGCAAAAGGCGACGCCTATTGGGATTTAGTGGCGAATAGACGGATGTAAATGGTACTAGTTCTAACACGTCTACAACCTCCATATCAGAATTGAAGATAGCGCGATATACGTGCAATTTATCAATGACTTGAGCATCGATTTTACTATCCAGACTTGGGTGTGAATCAGCAGACACAATACTTGCATAAATCTCAGAATAACTGAATCTGCTGGCGTCGATTCCGAAAACAGAAGTTACAACATCTGAATACAGTCTCTCAAACTCACTCCAAAGGAGATAGTTGCGATGCTGCCAAAAGATATGGTAGTCCTTATAGTCACCAGGGTTTTCATTTTGGTACTTTTCTCTATCGTATAACTCCCTCGCGCTTTCCCTATATACATTTCCGAAGTTTCTGGACCCTTCTATTCGGAATGCACGACTGATATCGATCTGCTCTGAGAAGGAAGCGGACACCTCAAAATCAAAGCTATCTGAATCGGAGACACCAGCCCAGCCCGCTATTTCGAACGGGGCACGCTCGCCAGGCTGTACGGTCAAGGGCCAATGCCAACTAGCGCTCTTTCCATTTTCAATTCTTGGAACCACAGTAACGCTGACATCCCGAGCAAACTTGTCGGAAGAGAGATTGTGTACCAATCCTCTAATAACACCATCGATTACTGTAACCGTTTCATCTTCCACAATAATATTGTCGATCAACTCTTGGGATGGCTCGAACGCGTCGAATGTCCCAACATACCCCATCGGTATATTGAACACCTGGCCTGCTACTCCACTATTGCTTTGAATCGCAAAGTCCTGTACAGCCAAACCACCTGATAAATCGCACGTGCCGCGCGGAACGCCTCTCTCCTCCATGCCTGAACTCGATGCTTGAGACGTATCCTGTATGTCTGCAAACGGATCTCCTTGTCCGGCATTACCGATCCATATCCGTGAACCATAACCCCAAGATCCATAGGGACCGTCTATTCGAACTGGTTTCGTAACCCGAATGTAAACTGGCGTAGAAAAGCTTGAGTTGTAGTTTTCAAATCGTGTTACTGGAGTCATAATGCGCCCCATGATGTTCCCATTGGAATCAATTTCTTCTACAACTGTATGAGGTATAAGTTCTCTCACATCTAGAACTACATCTTGCCGTACAATCGCCTGGTACACCTTAACGTTTTCAGCTATGTTGTCATTCGCCGAATCATAAAAATCTGGATATGATATCCCTGGGGTCTTGTTTCGAAGGCTCGGAGGTGATATTTCCGGCGTATAGTAAATGTCAGTAAAATCATACGTCCAAAAATCAGACAAGATGGGATCAAGGTTATTGCTTATTACAAAATGAGCTGGGTAAATGGATTCAAATCTAGCTCGGTGCAAAAGGCTGTAACTGCGACCACCTCGATATGTGTAATCATACCAGTCTTCACTCTCAAACAATCGATCATCGTACACCAGAAAATCATGGGATGATTGATACAAATTATAGCCTTCAGTGCGATCCGCATTCCACGAAAAAGAGCGAGAGACATCAGGCTCGTCAGACAGGTTTGCGGTGATTGAGTGCCGTATATCTCTCCAAGATTGCTGCGCTCGTTCATATGGATCCCCCCAAGCAGATCCAGGCGGAGTATTTTCGGCTAATTCCTTGCGCGTCCAATTTATATTGATTTCAAAGGGCGCTTGCTCACCGGGTAGCATCACCAGCGGCCAATGCCAGCTAGCATTCTTGCTTCCATCTGGTGATTCGATAGTCAACACAACGTCTCTGGCAAAGAGCTTGTCAGACTGATTGCGTAACATCCCCCGCATCACGCACTCTCTCACGGTAAATGATTCGATCACTACTACATCCTCAGCTTGTGGCTGGGATTCTGGATCGGACAACGGCAGAGTCTCTTCGCCGACATTTTCTTCATCTGAAGGGTCGCTCTCCGGAATTGCTGGAGGCGGTGTCGAATCTTCTCTCTCTGCACTCTCCTCCGACCCATCATCGTCTGAGTTCTCCTCTGCCGTCGGAGTAGCAGAAGCCACAGGGGTTCGATCGTCTCCTTCCTGGCGATCTGATTCGCGAGGCGCTTCTGTTTCTGCGGTTGACGAGGACGAAGTAGCAGGGGCAACAGTCGCGGTAGGAGTAGGGGCACCTGTGGGGGTAGCGGAAACACCCGTTGGTTCCGCTGTTTCGACCGTAGAGTCCTCTGCTTCAACTACCTCCGTAGCCGTCAGCGTCGCCGTGGTCGTGGCTCCTGCTGTCGATTCATCCACAGAATGGTCACCTGACTCGCTCCCGCACCCACCAGCCGCTAACGCCAACGCCAGCCCAATGCTGGCCCCAAGATGAAGCCGCCGGAACCGCCAGACCCCTCTCCCCTCGATGCATCCACCTAGCCAACAGCTCACTACATCATCCCCAATTGTGATGCGACGCAATCATCATATGTACACAAGGTGAGCATTTGGTGTCGCCCCTCCCGCCTTCATCACCTCCCACCGGCAGGACCACGGCCCATTGGAACAATCGTCACCACAGGATCAAATGGCAGATTCGGCTAGACGTTCAGTAGCGCTCAAAGCGGGCGTTGAGTTCTGACATGTCTTCGTGGTCTGTGGTGAGGATGAATGTGCCCAGGCTCTCTGCGACCACGGTGAGGTGGGCATCGACCACGTCTGAAGTTCCGGATTCTGCGAGTCTGAGGCCCACGCTCACGGACTCGTCGAGAGGGTGGACATCGAAATAGCGCAGCGAGCGCGACAAGTTTGCCTGCCTGGCCGGATCTCGCCAGACCTGGGCGAGCACCGGATGGGTGGTGTGCAGATCATTGCCACGTTCGGTCGCCCGCTTGATCAGTGCCCACAGCCGGGAGTTCAGATTCTCACTGTCGAGAATCAGCGGTCCGGCGTCAACGATCAACGATCCACTCCCTGCCGGTCTAGAACTGCATCAGCCCATTCGAGATGCTCGGGGCTGATTGGACCCTCATCTGCCTCCCACGAAGCGATCATGTCGAGCATCGCCTGACTGCGGCGCCGGCGTTTCACCTCGGCAAGCAGAGACCGCTTGATGGCCAGCGTCTTGGTGCCGTCCAATGCCACCAGTTCGGAAAGAGCGGCCTCCATCTCCTCATCAAGGTTGATCGTTGTCTTCACTACCATATAAATATGGTAATTAATCCACATTTGTACGGCAAGTTGGGATGGTTCGGTCGCAGGAACTCCTGACAGAAATCTATTCAGGCTACGAATCCAATTTATTCACAAGGAAGCTGAACCCAGTTCGACCCTGCTAATGATTAGGGCCCATGGGAACGATTGTTATCACCGGATCAGCAGGCGGAATCGGCCAAGCCACTAGGGAGCGGCTCTCCCGGGACGGCCACGAGGTTATCGGGGTTGACATCCGTGACGCCGAGGTCATTGCCGATCTCTCAACTCCTGAGGGGCGCACCGAGATGATCGGCGCGGTGGCCGCCGCTACTGGGGGCCGCATCGACGGCCTGGTGGCCGGAGCGGGGATCACCGGCCCCGATCCGCAGCAGGTGGTGTCGATCAACTACTTCGGGGCAGTGGCCACCGTGGAGGGGCTGCGGCCCCTCTTGGCCCAGGGCACCGACTCCTCGGCCGTGGCCATCAGCTCCAACTCCAGTACCACGTTGGTCGCCCTGCCCGAAGGACTGGTCGACGCCTGTCTCAATGACGACGAAGCCCAAGCTCGAGAGCTGGCCGGGGCCGATCCGGGCACGGCTTATGCCACCAGCAAGCTGGCGTTGGCCCGCTGGACCCGGCGCACCGCCATCGGCGACGATTGGATCGGCTCGGGCATCCGGCTCAACGCGGTGGCCCCTGGCCTCATCGACACCCCGCTGGTGGCCGACAACATCGACATGATCATGAACCTGGGCGACGTGTACCCCATCCCCCAGAACCGCCCCGGCCGGCCTGCCGAGGTGGCCAACCTGCTCGCGTTCCTGCTCTCCCCCGACGCCAGCTTCTTCTGCGGCTCAGTGGTGTTCATGGACGGAGGCAGCGACGCCGCCCTCAACGCCGACGCCTGGCCCACCACCAACACCACCGCCGAGCGCTGGCCAGTCGGCGATTGATCGCCGCCCTTTCGGGCCTCAACCCCTACTTGCCCCTTTGGCGTTTTTGGATGCGGGCCCATTCGTCTCTTAGGCCGACGGTGCGGTGGAACAGGTCGGGGGTTTCGGGGTCGCGGGCGAAGTAGCCGAGGCGCTCGAACTGGACGACTTGGCCGGGGGCGATGTCGGCCATGGCGGGTTCGAAGCGGGCGCCTTCAATGAGCTGGGCCGAGTTTGGGTCGAGCGAGTCCATGGGGTCGGTGCCGTCGGCGCCGGGGTGGGGGTCGGTGAACAGGCGCTCGTAGAGGATGGCCTGGCCGTCCACCGCGTGAGCGGCTGATACCCAGTGGATGGTGGCCTTGACTTTGCGGCCGTCGGGGGCCTGGCCTGAGCCGGTTTCGGGGTCGTAGGTGCAGCGCACCTCGGTCACGTTGCCGTCGGCGTCGGTGTCCACCCCGGTGCAGGTCACGAAGTAGCCCGACCGCAGCCGCACTTCCCGCCCAGGGGACAACCGGAAGAACTTGGGCGGTGGATCGAGCATGAAGTCGTCCTGCTCGATATAGAGCTCCCCCGAGAACGGAACTTGCCGGGCGCCGGCCGATGGATCCTCGGGGTTGTTGCCCGCCTCTCGCATCTCCACTTGGCCCTCGGGGTAGTTCTCAATCACCAGCCGCAGCGGGTTGAGCACCGCCATACGGCGCAGCGCCGTGGCATTGAGCTCCCGACGGACGAACGACTCCAGCAACTCCACTTCCACGGTGCCGTCCACTCGGGCCACACCGATGTGGCGGCAGAACTCCCGGATGGCTTGGGGCGGGAAGCCCCGGCGGCGCAGTCCCCGCAAGGTGGGCATGCGGGCGTCGTCCCACCCGTCAACATGGCCCTCGTCCACCAGCTCCAACATTCGGCGCTTGGACAAAACGGCGTGGGTGACGTTCAAGCGGGCAAACTCGGTCTGGCGAGGGCGGTCGCCGGGCAGGTCGAGGTGGTCCAAGAACCAGTCGTACAGCGGGCGGTGAGCGTCGAACTCCAGGGTGCAGATGGAGTTGGTCACCCCCTCCACCGCATCGCTCTGTCCGTGGGCCCAGTCGTAGGTGGGGTAGATGCACCACTGGTCCCCGGTGCGGTGGTGGCTCGCGTGGCGGATCCGATACAGCACCGGGTCGCGCATGAGCATGTTCTCGTGGGCCATGTCGATGCGGGCCCGCAGCACCCGCTCGCCGTTGGCAAACTCGCCGGCCGCCATCCGCCGAAACAGGTCGAGGTTTTCCTCGGGGGTGCGGTCGCGCCACGGGCTGTCGGTGCCCGCCTCGGTGAAGCTGCCCCGGTTCTCAGAGATGGCCTCGGCGTCCTGGTCATCCACATAAGCCAGCCCGGCCCGAATGAGGTCCTCAGCCCACTGGTAGAGCTGCTCGAAGTAGTCGGAGGCGTACAGGGTGCCCCGGTCGGACTGGTAGCCCAGCCAGGCGATGTCCTCCTCAATGGCGGCCACGAAATCGGCCCGCTCGGTCTCGGGGTTGGTGTCGTCGAATCGCAGGTTGCAGGTGCCGCCGAATTCGGCGGCCAAGTCGAAGTTCAAGCAGATCGACTTGGCGTGGCCGATATGGAGGTAGCCGTTGGGCTCGGGCGGGAACCGGGTCTGCACGCGGCCGCCATAGATGCCATCGGCGATGTCTTGGCGGATCAGGCTGCGGATGAAGTCGCTGCGCTCGCCGGGCTCGTCTCCTCCCAGGTTCCCGGCGTTGCTCATATCCACCATCCTTGACTGAATTTCGATTGACCGGCAACGCATTATGCGCTCGGTTGGCGCGAAACTGGGACATGGCCTATTCGATCATCGATGTCGACACCCATATCACCGAGCCGGCCGACACCTGGACCAGCCGGGTAGCCGCCCGCCACCGCGAGCACGTCCCCAGGGTCGAGGAGATCGACGGCCGTCAGATATGGCTGTTGGGCGACGACCGCGTCGGTGCGGTGGGCCCGACTGCCCCCGCCGGTTGGTCGAAGCCGATGCCCGACTCGCCCGCCGGCTACGACGAGGTGCATCCGGCGGCCTTCGACGCCCAGGCCCGCCTCGAACTGATGGACCAGCGAGGAGTGTGGGCCGAGGTGCTGTATCCCAACGTCGGGGGGTTCGGCGCCCAGAAGTTCTTGTCGATCGACGACGCCGAGCTGAAGTACGAATGCGTCCGGGCCTACAACGACTTCCTCTCCGAATGGTGCAGCGCCGATGACCGCCGCCTCATCCCGTCGATGGCCACCCCGTTCTGGGACGTGGACAATGCGGTGGCCGAGGTGCAGCGATGCGCGGCAATGGGCTACCGGAGTGTGAACTTCACCGGCGAGCCCCAGGTGTTCGGCCTTCCCTATCTGGGCGAGCCGCACTGGGATCCGTTCTGGTCGGCGGTGTGCGACTGCGACATGGTGGTGTCGTTCCACATCGGCAGCGGCGAGTTCAACTGGGACCACAACCGGGTGGAGCGTCGGGGCTTCGCCGAGGCCTACGCCCTGCAATCGGTGGACCTGTTCACCAAGAACGGCATCCAGGTGTGCGACCTGCTGCTGTCTGGTGTGCTCCCCCGCTACCCCAAGCTGAAGGTGGTGTCGGTGGAGTCGGGAATCGGCTGGCTGCCCTTCATGCTCGAGGCGGTGGACAACCAGTTTGTGGAAGGCGGCGGCATGAATGACCGGCCCGAGTTCGACCGGCTGCCCAGCGAGTACTTCACCGGGCAGGTGTACACCACGTTCTGGTTCGAGGAGTCCGCCCCCCAGGACTTGCTCGGTGGCCGGATTCCTCTCGAGAACGTGCTGTTTGAGACCGACTTCCCCCACCCAACCTGTCTCTACGACAACGTGGAGGAGAAGATCGCCGCCAGCCTCGGACACTTCTCCCCTGAAGAGCGCCACCAGCTCCTCTGGGGCAACGCCGAAAAGCTGTACCGGGTGGAAGTGCCTGCCTAAGCAGTCGACCCACTACATTCCCGGCCATGAGCAATGGATGGGACAGAGAAGCTGATGTGGTTGTTTTGGGGATGGGCGCGGCGGGGTGTGCGGCGGCTATCTCGGCGGCTGATGCGGGGGCTTCGGTCTTGTTGCTGGAGAAGATGCCTGAGGGGCGTGAGGGGGGCAATACCCGGATTTCGGGGGGGATCTGGTACAACAGCTTGGACCGCGACGGAATGGCCACCTACCTGCGGTCGCTGTGCGGGCCCTACACGCTGCCTGAGGACATCGTGCAGGTGTGGGCCGACGAGACCTACAAGAACACCGAGTGGCTGGAGGGCCTGGGGGTGACACCGGGTGTCCACGCCGACTACAAGCCCGAATATCCCGAGTTGCCCGGGGCTGAGTTCTATGGCGGCTACCTGGGGGTCAACGGGGAGATGGGCCAGCAGTTGCTGTGGAGGGCCCTTTCTGCTGCGGTGCGGGACAAGGGCGTGGAGGTGTTGTTGGACACGCCCGCCAACGAACTGGTGACCAACGCCGACGGCGCAGTGGTTGGCGTGGCGGCCACCTCTGGCGGCCAGCCGCTGCGGGTGGGCGCCCGCCGAGGCGTGGTGCTGGCCACGGGCGGCTTCGAGAACAACCCCGACATGGTGCGCGACTACTTGCAGCTTCCCGGCTCTCCCGTGTGGGGCTCGCCGGCGGGCACCGGCGATGGCATCAAGATGGCCCAGAAGGTGGGGGCCGACCTGTGGCACATGGACAACATGATGGCCGCCCTTGGTTTCGCCGCCGATGGCTTCGAGGCCGGGATGTACGTGATGTTCATCTATTCGATGGGGTTCATCTGCGTGGGCAATGACGGCCGTCGGTCTCACAACGAGATGCCGCCCCAGGGTCACGGCCACGCGCTGATCGACGGCGACTACGAGCTGTTCCAGCGCCGGCCGCTGCATGTGATCTTCGACGAGGCCACCCGCCAGGCCGGGCCCATCTCGCCCCCTCGGGAGATCCTGCCCGTGGGGTGGAACCTGCTCATGGAAGGCTATGAGTGGAGTGCCGACAACTCAGCCGAGATCGAGAAGGGGTGGATCCAACAGGCCGACACCCCCGCCGAGCTGGCCGAGATTCTCGGCATCGACCCCGATGGTTTAGAGGCGGCGGTAGCCGATTGGAATGAGGTCTGCTCCGCCGGCCACGACCCGCTGGGCCGTCCCGGGGCCACCCTGGCACCTCTGGCCACACCCCCCTACTACGGGTTCACCTCAGCCCCGCTACTGGGCTGGACCAACGGCGGCCCCCGCCGCAACGAGAAGGCCCAGGTGCTGGACCCCTTCGGCGAGACCATCGGCCGCCTTTACGCCGCCGGCACCGTCAGCTCCACCTACAGCCGATGCAAAGACGGCGGCTTCCACATCGGCGACGCTCTTGCCTTCGGCCGAGTCGCCGGCCGCAACGCGGCGGCTGAAACACCCCAGTAGCTCCTGGCTTACAGCCGCTCAGGGCCAGGAGCGCCAGGCAGTGATGTTTATGGCGATAACCGGGCCGGGTGGACGGGTTTTTCGGTACTGGGGGTATTTGGCGGCTAGCAGGTCGATGGCGTGGTCGCGCTCGTCGCCATCGACTAGCACTCGGGCCGTGCCGTCCACTCGGATCCACCACAGCTTCGACCAGTCGTCGTCATAGCGATCGACCAGCAAGCAGGCCGTGGGATTGGCGGCCAGATTGTCCAGGCGCCGAAGCGCCAGGGTGGACTTGGGCTTGGCATCTACCGCCGAATAGACCACATCGCCCTTGAGGAAAAAGCAGCACGGTACGGCGTGAGGCTGGCCTTCCGCTGACACAGTGCTGAGCACTCCTGAGCGAGCCTCCCCCACCCGCTGCCGCATCTCGCCCTTATCCATGCCTGCACTCTAGGAATTCAACAGAAGATGACGCGGGCTACTTGGCAAGGGAACCGCAAGCCAGGGCGTTGGGGGGATAGAACACAGTGGTGGTCCGAGTGCCCCGATCTGAGTCGGTTTCCCCCGAGCCGCTGTTTGTGGTGGGGGCGGTGTCGCAGTATCTGGGCGCGGCGGTAGCTGTTCACCTGTTCGACGAAATTGCCCCGGCTGGGGTGGCGCTGGTGCGGGTGCTGGGAGCAGCGGTGATGATCATCCTGCTGCGCCGCTCCTGGCAGCGCCGATGGAAGGCCAGCGACCTGGCGTGGGCCTCGGCCTTCGGTGTGGCGCTGGCGGCCATGAACCTGTCGATCTATCTGTCCATTGATGAGCTGCCACTGGGCAACGCGGTGGCCATCGAGTTCACCGGCCCGATACTGGTGGCCGCGGCCTTCACTCGCACCCTGCGGTCGGGGGCTGCCCTGCTGCTGGCCGCGGGCGGCGTGGTGGTGCTGGCCGGAGTGGAGGCCGAGGGCACCATGCGGGGAGTGGGGTTCGCCCTGCTGGCCGGAATGTTCTGGGCCGGCTACATCGTGCTCGGCCACCGGGTGGCCCGAGGTCCGGCCGCAGTTGACGGGTTGGGCCTGGGAATGCTGGCCGGCGCGGCGGCCATCAGCGGATTCGGCGCACCAGAGCTCGGGCCAGCCCTGGATTCGCCGCTGGTGCTGCTTTTGGCCCTGGTCACTGGGTTGTTGTCCAACGTCATCCCCTACTGGATCGACCAATTGGTGATGAGGCGCATCACCCAACACCGCTTTGCCCTCCTTCAGGCGCTGCTCCCGGCCACCGCGGTGCTGGTGGGCATAGCCGTGCTAATCCAGGTGCCGAGCACTCGAGAATTGTTTGGCATCGCCTTGGTGATCGCCGCTATCTTGCTCAGCCGCTCCGTTAAGGGACCCGGCGGCACTGCGGCCGGGACGGGCATACGGGCAACGGATTAATCGAGATTGATCGTCAATTCAGTCTCCCCAATCAGTCTGGACACCCAAAAGCCCCAAAATGCGCCCATTTCGCTTGCTTGGTTTTCTCGCCCTGTCCGGGTTCATCATGGTTGCCTCCAGCGGCCGGATCGACAGCTTCGATGTCCACGATGTTGAGCAGTGGCGTCCGCTGGTGGCCGAGATTTTCCCGGCCGATGAGGTAGACGACGTTCTCACGGTGATGGCTTGTGAGTCGGAGGGCAATCCCGGCACCCGCTACATGGAGGAATGGGGAGTGGAATCGGTAGGGCTAATGCAGATCAACGAGGGCTGGCTAACCGGCTGGAGCCGCCCGGAATGGTCGATCCTCTCCCACAACGGCCAACCCGTCGACCTCACCGATCCGGCCACGAACCTGCAAGCCGCCAAGTTCATCCGGTTCTTCGAGGACTCCACCGACCAAGAACCATGGTCGCAGTGGGCCTGCCAGCCCTAGACCCAGGATTGGCCGGTACCCTTGAGCGTGTCGTTCTTAGGCATTTACGACGCCGACGGGGGACTCGGCGGGGAGTTGCGGTATGTGGCCGGCAAGCTGCTGGGCCGGGGCAAGTGTGCTCTGTGCGACATCACCCACGGCTGGAACCCCATGGGATCCAAGAGCTGGAAGCAGGCCTGCGCGGTGTCAGAAGTCGAGTTGGAGCTCTTGCATCGAAATGAGGTCACCGCTGAGCAACTCGCCTCCACCACCGGGCTGCCCGCCATCCTGCGCATGGACGACGACGGACTGTGGAGTGAGGCAATCCCGGCGTCAGAGCTATCCCAGTACGTGGGCGCCCCCGACGCACTGCTGGAACGCCTGGAACAGCTCTCGTAGTCGCCGCGCTCAGTTGGTGGAGAACGGCAGGTACTCGTAGCGGCGGGTCGACCAGCCGCCGGCGAAGCGGGCGGCGTCCTCGTCCACCGAGTAGTCCGGAAACCGCCGCAGTATCTCTTCGAGGGCCACCCGGCACTGGAGCCGGGCCACGGACGCACCGAGGCAGTGGTGGGCGCCGTAGCCCAGGGTAACGATCTTGTCGATCTTGCGCTTCACGTCGAGCTCTCCGGCGGTGGGTCCGAACTCCCGCTCGTCCCGGTTGGCTGAGGCGAAGAGCAGCAGCGCCTTCTTTCCCTCGGGAATGGTGACCCCGTGCAGGGTCACATCGCGGGTCAGCGTGCGGGCCAGGTTCTGCACCGGGGAGGTGAGCCGCAGCAGCTCCTCCACCGCGTTGGGAATCATCGTTGGGTCGTCGATGAGCATCTGGCGCTGGTCCCGATGGCGGTCGAGCAGCACCGTGGAACTGCCGAGCATGCCGGTGACGGTGTCGTTGCCCCCGGTGATCATGGTGAAGATGAACCCCACGATCCACATGGCCGATGCCACATCCTCGCCCTGCTCAACCAGGCCGGTCACCAGATCGTCGCCGGGATCGGTCTTGCGGCGCTCGATCAGCCCGGTGGCGTACTCGAACAGCTCCAAAAACGCGCTCTGGTCCTGGCCGTAGGCCGCGGTGGACTCGGCGGTGGCCTGCACGATGCGCTCGGTCCAGCGGTCGAACAGCACCCGGTCTTCGGGGGGGACGCCCAGGTAGTGGGCCACCAGATAGCTGGGCAGGGGCTTGAACAGCGCCTGGATGATGTCGACGTCGCCAGCGTCGGCCACCGCGTCGAGTTTGTCGGTGATGAACTCCCTAACCAGATCCTCCACCGGGGCCACCTGGCGGGGGGTCATCGGCCGGCTCACCAGTCGGCGCATGGCGGTGTGCTCGGGCGGGTCCATCATCACGATGGGGCGGGCCTTCTCGTCGAAGCTGGCCATGTCGTCGGGTGCGGTGGTCAGGCCGTTGGCCGACGAGTAGGTGGCGGTGTCGCGGGCAGCAGCGAACACGTCGTCGAACCGGGACAGCACCCAGAACTCGCCGTCGCCCACCTCGTGCACTGGATCCTCATCGCGCAGGGCCCGGTAGTCGTCCCACGGCTCGGCCCAGGTGTCGCCGCTGCGATAGGCGAATTTGACGGCCATGGGCTCAGCTCAGCTCGAGGCCTTCGAGGGACCCCTCTTCGCGCCACGCCTTTAGGAGCTTGAAGAACTCCTGGGCACCACCGCCGTAGGTGCCACCGAACCAGCCGGGGCCATCGTCGGGCTTGCCCTCGTTGTTGTAGTAGCCGGGGGTGCACGACTCCAGGAAGCCGGCCCGGCGATAGGCCGACTCCATGATGACGCGCACCCAGTCGGACTCGGCCTGCTCGGTGGGCTCGACAACGGTCGCCCCCGCAGACAGTCCGCGCTCGACGATGTAGGCCACGTGCTGGCTCTGCTCGTTGTAGAGCTCGGTGAAGTTGGGCGAGACCCCCGACTGGATGCCGCCCATGTGCAACAGGTTGGGGTATCCCCGGCTGACCACCCCGTGGAAGGTGGACATGCCATCGGCCCAACGCTCGCTCAGCGTCACGCCGCCCCGGCCGTAGATCTCGCAGTTGGCCCGGTGGGAGTAGTCGGTGCCCACCTCGAACCCGGTGGCGAAGATGATGCAGTCCAGCTCGTACTCCTGGCCTCCGGCCATCACGCCCCTGGGGGTGATGCGCTCGACGCCTTGCCCGTCGGTGTCCACCAGGGTGACGTTGTCGCGGTTGAAGGTGGGCAGATAGTCGTCGTGGAAGCACGGCCGCTTGCAGAACTGCCGGTAGTAGGGCTTGAGCGCCTCGGCGATGGACGAGTCTTCGATCAGCTCGTCTACCCGGCTGCGGATCTGCTCCATCTTCTGGAAGTCGGCCATCTCCATGGCCTCGGCGATCTCCTCGGGCGTGCCCAGACGGGCACCCTCGCCCAGCGCGGTGAGGTTGCGCAGGATGTCGGTCCAGCCGTCACTGACCAGGTCTTCCTCCTGCATACTGCCGGCCACGATGTTGCCGAAGTTCTCAATGCGGTTCTGCTGCCAGCCGGGCTCCAGCGACATGGCCCACTCCGGGTCGGTGGGGCGGTTGCCCCGCACGTCGATGGACGACGGGGTGCGCTGGAACACGTACAGGTGCTGGGCGGCTTCGCCCACATGGGGGATGCACTGCACCGCGGTGGCGCCGGTGCCGATCACCCCGATCACCTTGTCGGACAGCTTGGTCAGGTTCCCGTTGGTGTCGCCGCCGGTGTAGTCGTAGTCCCACCTGCTGGTGTGGAACGAGTGGCCCTCATAGGTGTCGATGCCGGCGATGCCGGGCAGCTTGGGCCGGCTGAGCGGCCCAATGGCCATGATCACGAAGCGGGCCCGCATCCGGTCGTTGTGGTTGGTGTGCAGCACCCAGCGGTGGTCGGCGTCGTCCCAGTGCATCTCGTGTACCCGGGTGCCGAAGCACACGTCGCGGTACAGGTCGAAGTGGCGGCCCAGCTCCTTGCAGTGCTCCAGGATCTCCGGGCCGTAGGAGTACTTCTCCTTGGGCATGTAATCGAGCTCTTCCAACAGGGGCAGGTAGATGTACGACTCGATGTCGCACTGCACGCCGGGGTACTGGTTCCAGTACCAGGTGCCGCCGAACTCGGCCCCGGTCTCGATCATCCGGATGCTCTCCACCCCCATCTGGCGCAGCCGGGCCCCGGCCAGAAGCCCGCTGAACCCCGTGCCGATGATGGCCACGTCAACCTCGTCGGTCAGCGGCTCCCGGACGATGCCAGCTTGCGATGGATCGTCCAGATAGCGGGAGAACTCCCCGTCCATGGCGATGTACTGGTCGTTGCCGTCGGACCGCAGGCGCTTGTCCCGTTCCTCGCGATACTTCTCCCGGAGAGCGTTGGGGTCGAAGTCCATCCCGGTGTCGGAAGAGAGAGTGTCGGTCATGGCTCACTACGATACGGCCCATGACCTTTGAGGCTCGATTCGACCTGAGTGACGTGGACTGGACCCATATGGAGGGTGGCCCGGAGTTCGACTATCCCATCGAGTTCGACGTGGCCGTGCTCGGCTCCCAGGCCGACCTCGGCACGCTCGACTTGCTGGTGCGCTTCGCCCCCCACTCCCACTGTCACTTCCACCGCCACGTGGCCACCACCCGCACCCTGGTGCTCCAGGGCGAGCACCATGTGTTCGATGTGGGTTCCAACGGCGAGACCGTCCACAAGATCAAGCCCGCTGGCACCTACAGCCAGAGCCCCGCTGGCGAAATTCACATGGAGCGGGGCGGACCCGATGGGGCCATCGTGCTGTTCAACCTGCACACCCCCACCGGTGTGCTGTTTGAAACCCTCGACGCCGACCACAACGTGTTGGCCCAATCCACCATCGAGTCGATGTCTGAGGGTCCCTTGATGGGGGCTTGATCCAATTTCAATGAACAATTCGTCCTAGCGTCGCTCTCGTTTACCCCTGTCTATGTAATACAACAATGCAAGTCCCCTGACCACTCCTAACTCGTCATGGCCAGAGTGGACTATGGGGTCGTCCTAGACCATTAGACTTCCTTGTGTCTCTATTCCCTAGATTTGTTTCGAATCTCATTGCTAGGCAGAACGCAAACACGACACTGGTAAACCACAGAGAACACCATCGATCGCATCGTCCAGCTGGAGAGGGTAGGTATCGCCGGCTCTTTTGACCCGCGCCTAGCCCCATACGGCCTGCGTGGCGATGGAACCGCGTAGCGGAGTGCATGAAACTTGCCCCAGGCCAACAATCACAGCCCACAGTCAACCATGACCTCTCCCTCTTTGCCGCGCCCAGCCTCCTCTGCTATCATTAGTCCGCTTCACGACGTCCAGATTCAAGGTTCACTGATGAACGACACTATACAAAAATTCGGATATCCAGAGTCCCTAATCTTAGAAACCTCCCATTGGGTGGTTCTCCTCCGAGCGAAACAAGTCACCATTGGTTCATTAGTCCTTGCATGTAAAGGTCCAGCGCAAACGCTCGCAGAAATTTCAACTGAAGCTGCGAAGGACATGCCTCTCGCTGTCAAACTTCTCGAAGACATCCTACAAAAGTCCTTCTCCCCCAACAAGATCAATTATCTTGCCCTTATGATGGTAGATCCGCATGTACACTTCCACGTAATACCGAGGTATTCGTCCGAAGTCGAATTAGAAGGAACACTCTACAAAGATACAGGCTGGCCAAAACACCCCGCAATGACCCAACCGCTAGAACTGACTACTACCCAACTCGACTACGTCAAGTCCCGTCTTCTGGCCAATTCTCCATAGCTGTCAGGGAACACTAACGCCTCAGCATGAATATAACGCCAGTAATTTTAGCGGGCGGCCAAGGCACCCGTTTGCAACCCCGAACCCTGCACCTACCCAAACCTCTACTTCCAATCATGCGGAAGCCTTTAATTGGCCACATCCTTGACTTTCTAGACCATTCCCGCGCCCGCCGACCTATCATTGTGGTAGACTACCTCGCACCAATCTTGGAATCTTATCTGGTTGGCGAGAACATAAAAGTCCTGCGTTCTTCTAATGCCACCATGGCCGAAAACTTTCTTATAGCCACCTCTGAAGAACCCAACGCGGAATTCTATTGGGGGTTAAGCAGTGACGTTCTCATCCCTACCCGAATAGCCCCCATGGTAGATGACCTCTGCAATAATACAAATGAGTCTTTTCTCATACTCGCCGAATTACCTTCGTTGGGCCACAAGAGATGGAAATACGTAGAACAAGATGGGTATCTTGTCGACATTGTTATCCAAACAAATCGCACATCAACTGAACGGGCTAGCCTTGTTCTCCACGCAGAAGCTATCTCATTACTCAACGAAACCCTATCAAGGCCGATAACCGAAGTGCCCTCTGATGACCAAATGGCCGGTTACCAAACAGGCTGGACATTCCTGCTCAAACATCTTGCCATCCGCAATCATCCCATACGAATATTGCGGTCCGGTCTGCCCGTCTACAACATTAATGTGCCAACTGATCTTCCTGGGGCCCAGAGCTTCATCAGGGACCACTTCACTCACGCGCTTCCGACAAATCCATAAGACTTGTAACTAGATCTTCCTGAATACACTACCCGCCGACCCCCAGAGCAGCGCGTTTGTCAACATTTGTCCGTCCGTTTGGCAATAAACACATGGTGGCTCGAAACCAATCCACGATCTATCATATCATCGCGTGCTTGTTGGGAATATCCCTCAAAATAAGCGCTCTCCGTAGGTACGCACTTCTCATCTATCCGATGATGTACAACAGCAAATTGAGGTTCCAATAGGTCAATCAATTGTGCAAAGGAAAAGAAGACATGTTGAATACCTTTCTCAGGCCCATCAAGAGGTTCATACACTAACTTGTCAACTCGTTTGCCTTGAACCAACCTAAAATCGTTGTCTGTTGCCACATATAAGAACAGATATCCTCCTCTATTGACCAACCTGCTCAATGACAATAGGGCCGCCTTGACATCTTCCACCGACCCGTGATTCAAGGAGCGAACAGCCAACACTCCGTCATACATTTCACCGTCACGCGCCAACGCCTCAGTGTCCCGAGGATCTATGCAACAAATGCCATTACGAAGTGAACATATGAGAACGTCTCTAGCGACGCGATCCGGTTCCGCCGCCACAACCCTTATGCCTTTGCCCAGAAATAAGTTGGTCAGTTCTCCAGAGCCAGCGCCCAAATCTAAAATGACAGGATCACACTGATACCGTACTATCATATTTTGAAACGTGGCTAGGTCATTTGCGAAGGAGGAATAGGACAACCTACCCCCTCCAATAGAATAAAAGGAATGCCATTCGGATGACACCTGATTTGTAAGCGTCATCGTTCTATCAGTGTTTTCAAATGAGTCAGGGATGGTGTTATACCCAAGATTGGAGTGCGCGCCTTTAAATCAATGTGTTGGGCATACGGATTCAATTGTATTGCCTTCATGCCTAAAATCAACCCTCCAAGAATGTCTGTCCTCAACTTGTCCCCAACTACTACTGCTTCTTCCGGATTCAATCCAAAATGGTCGAGAACAGCCATAAAGATCCGAGGGTCGGGTTTCAGGAAGCCTGTATGGCAGGAACTCGTTATCAAGTCTACTGCTCCTCCTAGACCTAACTCTTCAACCACCTGAAGAGAAGGGTTAACTGTATTCGTGACAATAGCTATTCTCAGGCCACTATCTGCTAACTCTTCGATCGATTCAAATGTGTTTGGCAAAATTTGAACGTGGCGCAAATAGTCCCCCCAGATCGTCAGAAATGTTGATTTGTGCTCAGCGGAGACAGGGTACCTAGCATTTGGTATGCCCATCTTCAATAGGACTTCAAAAAACCCTTCCTCGTCTATATCGTTTCGCGTCATCCAATTAGCGCGCATTATATCCCTGAATTGATTCTCATTGGTCAAACCGAAGAGACGTACAATGCGGGGATAGGGATTCACACTTTGTGGAACTTTGATAAGGGTATTCCAGAGGTCCATGATTACCAGTTTGACGGTTGAATTGTCTACGTTCGATCCACGATTAATAGTTCGTGGGCGGCGGTTTGGCGGTGATTCCGACCTGGACGAGATTGTCAGTTTATGCATCAATCGATTTGCAGCTATGGGTATCCATTGTTCAACTGAAGCTATAGCTTCCTCAAGTGTGCACGGTCTTGGCGCAGATAATTCAATAGCATCTATGCCATTGTAATAGTAGAGATCGGAATCATCTGCAACGCCCCCCGCTATTACCACCACTGGTTTGTTGTATTTCTTAGCGTATAGAGCTATGTTGCCAGGCAGTTTACCTGAAATGCTCCTACGATCTAACACTCCTTCACATGTTATCACCAAATCGCAATCAGCCAATTTGCAATCCAAATCTAGGTAACTGCGCAGTACGTCGAAGGAGAACTTTATGTTGGCACCCAGAAGAGCATAAAGCATACCGGCAATTCCCCCGCCGCCCCCCAAACCAGGTATACCCTTCAACATTGTTGACAATTGTTCTTCCATCAACGTAGTAAACGACTCGACACCGGCAACTATAGTTTCGAGATCGTCACCGTCCGCCCCCTTCTGAGGGGAGTAGACCCTTGACATACACTCACTAGTTCCTAATATGGAAGTCGGGTTGCATGCTACCTCTAAAGAGGCCTCACGGGCTATAAGTTCTGCTAACGGTGATACAATGATTCGGCGAATGTCCCCCAGGAATCCCCCAACAGGCGGAACTGGCATGTCAAAGGCATCTAGAAATTGTACCCCTAGAGCTGATGCTAGCCCGACCCCGCAATCAACAGTTGACGTATCCCCGGTTCCTACTATTATCTCCCTGGCTCCTTCATTGAATGCGTGTTCCACTAGCTGACCTAGTCCGAAGGAGGTTGTGCGAATTGGATTCCGTTCTGTTTCCGCTACTAATTCTATGCCCACGGCAGTAGCTGACTCTATTACACAGCGACTATCATCTAGCCACCCTATGCTCCCCATGATCGTTTCATTGTGCAGGGGATGTAGCGGATGTCTAATCGGAACTTTTTGGATTCGTCCACCTACGGACTCCACTAGGATCTGCGTCAACCCGGACCCGCCGTCTGCTAACGGAAATTTAACTACATCTAAATTTGGTTCCGTTATTCGCCGAAGGCCCCTCTCTATTAGATCGCACACTTCTCGCGGACTTGCGCTTTCCTTCATTCCACCGCTAGCAATAAGGATCTTCATTGTCAAGAGTGTCTTTCTCTGCTGTGGTGTTCCCAAATGGAGTTGAAATGTTCCAGGTATCGCAACCAGACAGACGATTTAACGGCAAATTTGAATATTGGGAGGTTCTCCCCAACAAATTCTTGATCTCTATATATTCTTGGACAATGAGGCTCGAAATACACTGCTGATTCTGTCATTACCATCCATCTCAATATTGGATAGAATGTGCAGAGCTTTACTTCCGTGTGTCTTCTACGGCTCGCGAGGGCTGATGCAGTTTCCACACCGTGAGCTAGGTCAAGGTATTTTCTAGTAACATTATATTGCTGTTCCTCATGGATTTGCGAATTTATCTTTAGTTCGGTTTGCCGGGACTGTGGGTCTTGTAACAGGATCTGCAAAGTTGCGCTTGTAGGGGCAACTGAAAGTACTTCAGCGCCCCAACCATCTCCTGTAAGAAAATCCAAAAGAGTTACTCCATATAGGCGGATATGTTGGGCTTCTTTTATGTGGCTCGCCAATTCCAAATGGAAATTGTCCGAGTATCTTGAACTGTAGGTAGCCTGCAAGCCAAGAGAATCCGTGTCCACAGAATTCGTCCTTAACCTCCTTTCAGCTATGTTCTGCAGAGAAAGGCCCGCTGACGATGCGGTGGCCTTGAGTTCAGCGTGCAGCTCAATCGGAACTCGTACATGGATCAGCTGAGTCGGCCCGGGCATTCGGGGAGTGTAGCAGAGTTGTAGCATAATGCTAGTTCTGCTACATTGTCCTGCTTGATCTAGCAGGGATCACCAGATGTCCCGGTCTCCGATGCGCCTGCTGATATTTGAGACCCTACCGTTGCTGGTCATGCTGCCCATTGATATTGGCAGCAGAGGTCGCGGTCGGGTGTTGGTTGCATGACTGTGGGATGAGGAGGCAGCCTGGCACCCTGGTCAATGCGACGATTCGCCGGTTGGGGTAGATGATGCCCAGACCTAGCGACTCATCGCGGGGTGCTACGGAGGCGGCTGCGGAGTGGCTCGTCCTTGGCAAAAGCAAATTTGGTGGCCCAGTCTCGAGTCTTCGGATGTCGGCGGGCCGCTTGGGACGGTGTGCAACAAGAGCGCGATCGGTTTGTGTGACCCAGGCGCCGTGTAAGGCAGTGACGCTCTAGGTGGTTGCGCAGCTTGATCTAACCGAACGCCTTGATGGCCGGTCTTGGGGCCATCACCAAGTTTTGGCTCTGGGTTGACAAGACTGCGGCTCTAGAAGTTTCCAGCACCTGGTGATCAAAGAGGTCGAATGCTCAAGAGATCGACTTGACACTAAGACGTCTGCGGGACACCGCCTGCCGAGCATGGGACCAGAACCAGCTATGCAACAAGGTCAGAAGCGACGGAGGGGGGGAGAGCAGAGGGCGATCTGGAAACTGAGGATAAGGAGGAAATTGCATGTAAACTTGTGGACCGTACTGGACTTGAACCAGTGACCTCTCGCGTGTGAGGCGAGCGCTCTGGCCATCTGAGCTAACGGTCCGGGGGTCGTTCAGGATAGCTCAGGCCACGTTGGCGGGGCGAAGAGATAGGGCTCCGCTGGCCTTCAAGCTGCCGAGGGCCACATCGTCGGCGCGAACACCTCTTCGCAGTAGGCCATGGCCTGGAGCACCCGCACATCGCTGAGCTGCGGACCCACTAGTTGGAGCCCCACCGGCATGCCGTCGGCGGCGAAACCGGCCCTCACGCTGCCCGCGGGCAGCCGGGTCAGGTTGTACGGGTAGGTGTGGCGGATCCAGTTGTCGACCAGCTCGCCGTTTACCAGCCCCTGGCCCCCGCACTCGGGAAAATGGCCGGCCACGGTGGGGGTGAGCAGCAAATCGGCTTCGGCCAGCACACCGTTGAGCGTCTCGGACATCTCGTAGAAGATGTCGAGCGCCCGGTTGAAATCAGCCACTTGGGGACTGGTGGACAGCCCGAAGTAGTAGCGCAACCCGGGGGTGATCTGCTCCATCTGCTCGTCGGTCAGCTCGCCCAGCTCGCCCGATACCGCGTTGGCCGACAACAGCACGTACTCCCAGATCGGGTCGTTGAACAGGCCCTCTTCCCGCACCTCCACGGCCACGCCGTCTGCCTCCAACTGGGCCACCGCGGCCTTGCACACCGCCACCACCTCGGCATCGGAAGGCTTGCCGTCGGGTGCCGGGCACCACACCGCCCGCTTGGGCTGCCAGCCCTCGTCCAGCGCCTGGCGCCATGAACGATCGGGACGGGGCAGGGAGTCGAGGTCGCGGGGCGACGGCCCCATCACCAGATCTTGGACGAAGGCGATGTCGGCCACCCGCAGCGCCATCGGCCCGTGGACCGAGAGGGGCCACAGCCGGTAGGTCCCCTCCACCGGCACCCGGCCCAGACTGGCCTTGAAGCCGCTGAATCCGCAGGCCGCGGCGGGAATGCGGATGGAGCCTCCTCCGTCGGAGCCGGTACATAACGGCACCAAACCGGCCATGAGCGCGGCCGCAGTGCCACCCGACGATCCGCCCGGTGAGCGCTTTGGGTTCCACGGGTTGCCGGTGGCCCCGAACACGGGGTTGTAGGTGTCGCCGGTCCAGCCGAACTCCGGGGTGTTGGTCTTGCCCATCACCACGCAGCCCGCGGCCCGCAGCCGCTCCACCAGAACGCTGTCGGCCTCCGCCGGCGGGTCGCCTGCGTGCAAAAACGAGCCCTGCGAGGTCACATACCCGGCGGCGTCTTCCAAGTCTTTGACCCCGAACGGAATGCCGGCCAGCGGCCCGACCTCGGCGCCGGAGGCGAGTCGGGCGTCGATCACGTCGGCCTCGGCCAACGACCGCTCGGGGTTCATGGCCACGAAGGCGTTCAGCTCCTGCTGGGCGTCGATGGCCGCCAGCGAGCCCTCAACCATCTCCCGAGCCGACACCTCCCGATTGCGCACCGCTGCGGCCCATTCCTGCACCGACCGCTCACGAAAGTCCATCTCCGCCTCCTCCGTCGACCAAACCCCGACAGTACATCCAGCCAATGCCGCTGTGAGCCGCGGCCAGCCTCAGCCTTCGACCAGCGCAGCGGCCACTGCTTCTAGGCCAGCGGCGCGGCTGGCCTTGACCAGGACGGCGGTGTCGCCTTCGAGTGGACCAAGAGCTGCTACCGCGGCGGCGGCATCATCCACCGGGGCCAGTCCGTAGTCGGCAGTGGCTACGGGGATGACCTCGATGCCCAACTCTTGGGCCAAGGCGCCGATGGCGGCGTGTTCGGCTGCGGTCCGGTCTCCCAATTCGGCCATGACCCCCAGCACCGCCACTCGGCGGGGTCGGTCCACGGCGGCCAGTGAGCGCAGCGCGGCGTCCATCGACATGGGATTGGCGTTGTAGGAGTCGTTGATGAGCACCGCCCCCGAGGCCAGCTCGGCCACCTCCATGCGCCACGGCGACAGTTGAGCCGAGCCCAATCCGGCGGCGATGTCTTCCAAACCCACTCCTACGGCCAATGCAGCCGCGGCGGCCGCCAGCGCGTTGTCCACCATGTGCTCGCCGCACACCGACAAGGCCACATCGGCCTGCCCATCGGGTGTCTCTAGCCGGAATCGGGGACGCAGCCTGCCGTCCAGGCTCACCCTCGAGGCATGAACTTCCCCCATGACGCGGCCAAAGGTCAGCACCGCAGCCTCGGTCCGCTCGGCCATGGCCGCCACCAAGGGCTGATCGGCGTTGAGCACGGCAACGCCCGAGCTGTCCAGCGACTCCACCAACTCGCCTTTGGCCTCGGCCACGGCCTCCACGGTCCCAAACAACTCGGTGTGGGCCGCCCCGACAGACGTCACCACTCCGACGGTGGGCCGGGCCAGCGAGCAGAGCCAGGCGATATGGCCCATGCCCCGAGCCCCCATCTCAACCACCACCGCCTCGGCGCCCCCCGGCCGATTCACCAGGGTGAGGGGCACGCCCAGTTCGTTGTTGAACGACATTGGGCTGGCGTGGGTCGGTCGGTCCGCCCCGATGGCCGCTGAGGCCATGTCCTTTACCGAGGTCTTCCCCACCGAACCCGTGATGCCCACCACCGGGCCGTTGAACCGGCTGCGGGCGTGGCGGCCCAACTGGGCCAGGGCGGCGGCGGTGTCGTCCACTACCACTGCGGTGGCTCCTTGGGGGGCCTCAGCGGTCAGATAGGCCGCTGCCCCCGCGGCCAAGGCGTCGTCGATGAAGTCGTGGCCGTCTCGCTCGGCCACCACCGGCACGAACAATTCGCCTGAAGCCACCGTCCTTGAGTCGATGGAGAATCCCGACAGTTCGACATCGGGACCCACCAGCCGGCCCCCCACCGCCTGGGCCACCTCCGATGCCGACATTCGCACACGCTTAGCCTCCCACTGTCGGGGCAATCGGTGGGGTACCGTCGGCCTGTGGGAACCCGCACCCGCTTGGTGCTGCTTTTTGGCGGCCGGTCGGCCGAGCACGACGTGTCGTGCGTGTCGGCCCGCCATGTGGTTGCCGCGGCCGACAAAGAACGCTTCGAAGTGGTGGCTCTGGGCATTACCCGGGACGGGCAATGGCGGCTGGCTGAGCTTTCCGAGCCCCTTCCCGACCAATTGGATGCCGACGGACTCGCCGTGGCCCCAGCCGAGATCTTCGCCGAGCCCGACACGGTGGTGTTCCCCCTGGTGCACGGCCCCATGGGCGAGGACGGCACCATTCAAGGACTGCTGGAAGTGGCCGACGTCCCGTACGTGGGATCGGGGGTGCTGGCTTCTGCGGTGTGCATGGACAAGGCCATGGCCAAGCTGGTGTGCGCCCGGCACGGGCTTGCCCAATGCCACTTCCGGACGGCATCGTCCGACGACCGCCCCGAAGCGGTGGCCCAACAGGCCATCGCCGAGTTGGGGCTGCCGCTCTTTGTCAAGCCGGCCAACATGGGCTCATCGGTGGGGGTGAGCCGGGCTAACACCGAATTCGAGACGGTCAAAGCGCTGGAGGCCGCCGCCCAATACGACCAGACGCTGATCATCGAGGAGGCCGTCGCCGGCCAGGAGATCGAAGTGTCGGTTCTGGGAAACCGCGATCCCGAGGCATCGGTCCCCGGCGAGATCGTGCCCGGCGCCGAGTTCTACGACTACGCCGACAAGTACCTAACCGACGGCGCCAAGCTGCTGGTTCCCGCCCAGATTTCGGAAACTGCTGCCCAAGAGGCCCAGCGCCTGGCGATCGCCGCCTACCGCGCCCTGCGGTGCGAGGGCATGGCCCGGGTGGACTTCCTCTACGAATCCGACGGCCGGGGAATGCTGCTCAGCGAGATCAACACTATTCCCGGCTTCACTCCCATAAGCATGTATCCCAAGCTCTGGGAGGCCAGCGGCCTGCCCTACCCCCAGCTCATCGAAACCCTGGTCGACCTAGCCGTAGAACGCTACGAGCGCCGCCGCCAACACCGCCGCACCGACCGCTGAGCCGAAGGTCCAACACCGCGGCAATCGACCACTGAGATAGCGAGTGGGCTGGGGAAAAGTGGCTGGGTTTGGTAAAACACTGCGGTGATCTCTGATGCGCTGGCCGGCAAGCGGCTGGCGATCACCGGCACGACCGGTTTCCTGGGCACCGCTCTCGTGGAGCGGCTGTTGCGCTGCGTGCCCGAGGTGGAATTGGTGCTGCTGGTGCGTCCCGGCCGCCGAGGGGCAGAACAGCGCATTCGGCGGGAGATAATCCGCAACGACGTCTTCGACCGGCTGCGCGACGACATGGGCACCGACGAGTTTGAGCGGCTGTGCCAGGATCAAATCACCGGCGTGGCCGGCGACGTGGGCGTCGACGGCCTGGGGCTGGACGACGCTGGCCGGGAGCTGATCGCCGGCTGCGACATCGTCATCCACTCGGCTGCTGCGGTGGCCTTCGACAACCCGCTGGACACCGCGGTGGAAGTCAACCTCATGGGGCCGGTTCGGCTGGTGAACATGCTCAACGAGATGGGAGCGTCCCCCCACTTCATCGCGGTGTCCACCTGCTACGTGGCCGGCAGCCGCCGGGGGAACGCCCCCGAGGAACCCCTGGCCGACGGCCCCATGTACGTGCCGGTGTCATGGCAGGACGAGGCCGACGCCAGCCGCCGCCGGCGCATCACCACCGAGACCGAGAGCCGCGACCCCGCCCGCCTGGAGGAGTTCCGCAGCCGGGCCCGCCACGAGCTGGGCGCGGCCGGCACCCCGGCGCTGGCGGCCAAGACCGAACAGCTCCGCAGCCGCTGGGTCCACGACCAGATGGTGGAGGCGGGCCGATCGAGGGCCGCTTCGCTGGGCTTCCCCGACGCCTACGCCTTCACCAAGGCGCTGGCCGAGACCGCGGTAGCCGAGACCAAAGGCGACTTGAAGGTCTCCACCGTGCGGCCGTCGATCATCGAGTCGGCCTATGCCGAGCCCTTCCCGGGGTGGATCCGGGGCTTCCGCATGGCCGAGCCCATCATCATCGGCTATGGCCGGGGGCTGCTCACCGACTTCCCCGGCATCCCCCAGGGGGTGCTGGATGTGATTCCGGTGGACTTGGTGGCCGCCGCCATCTGCGCGGTGGCCGCCCGGGGCCACGACCCCGACCAGCCGGTGATCCAGGTGGCATCCGGCGCGGTCAACCCGTTCCGGCTCAACCAGCTGGTGGACCTGGCCCACGGCTGGTTCAGCGAGAACCCCATCTACGACGACCGCGACCAGCCCATCCCGCCGCCCAACTGGACCTATCCCGGCCGGGGCCGGGTGGTCCGCCAGCTCAAGAGGCTAAGAACCGGGCTGAACGCCGGTGAGCGGGTGCTGGGGCGGCTGCCCATCCGGGGCCGCCAAGCCGAGATCACCGCCGATCTCGACGAGCGCCGCGATCAGGTGGAGCGGGCGCTGGGCTACGTGGAGCTCTACGGGGCCTACACCGAGTGCGAGGCACTGTTCGGGGTGAACCGGCTGCTGGAGCTGTGGGACAGCCTGGACGACGAAGACAAGGAGCTGTACTGCTTCGACCCCCGGATCATCGACTGGCCCCACTACGTGGTCGACATCCACTTGCCCACCGTGGTGGCCCAGGGCCGGGTCAAGACCGCCCCGTCGGGACGCTCGGGTCCATCCCGCAAGGTCCGCCAGCGAACCCAGATCCTCTCCCCCGACCGGCACATGGCGGCCTTCGACTTGGAGAACACCGTCATCGCCGCCAACGTGGTCATGGCCTACGGCTGGCTGGCCACCCGGCGGCTGCCATTGGATGAGCGGGCCCGACTGGTGGCCAAGATATTGCTGGAGGCCCCGTCGCTTCTGGCCCTGGACCACCGGGACCGCAGCGACTTCCTCCGCCACTTCTACCGCCGCTACCAGGGAGCGCCGATAGAGCAGATGGCCGAGGACTCCGGCGAGATGTTCAGCGACTTGATCCTGACCCAGTCGTACCCCGCCGCCATCCGCCGGGTGCGCCAGCACCGCGCCGCGGGACACACCACCGTGCTGATCACCGGCGCGCTGGACTTCATCGTGGAGCCGCTTCGCCCGCTGTTCGACCACATCGTGTGCGCCGAGCTGGCCCATGCCAATGGCGCCTACACCGGGCAGCTGGCCGAAGTGCCGCCCACCAGCGAGTCGCGGGCCGAGGTGCTGCGGGACTTCGCCAACGCCGAGGGGCTGCTCATGTCGGAGTCGGTGGCCTATGCCGACTCGGCCAGCGACCTGGCCCTGCTGGAGGCGGTGGGCTACCCGGTGGCGGTGAACCCCGAGCCCAAGCTGGCCATGCTGGCCCGCAAGCGGGGGTGGCTCATCGAGTACTTCGACAAAGCCCCCGGCGGCCCCCGCAAGCTGCTGCCCATCGGATCCAGGAAGGCATCATGAAGGACCGGGTTCGGCCCACCCCCCGTCCGGGCATGGTCTTGGAGGTAGATCGCTCCACCCCGCCCATCCTGTTCCACCACGGCGAGGGCTTCCGCACCGAGAAGCTGCCGGCAGGGCGCAGCCGGGTGATCTACCCGGCCGAGCCGCTGCTGGGCCTGGCCGATCCCGAGGGCGCAATCCGCCGTGCGCTGCTCAACCCCATAGACCAAGATCCGCTGCCCGCCCAGCTCCGCCCGGGCATGAAGCTCACCATCGCCTTCGACGACATCTCGCTGCCGCTGCCCCCCATGCGCCGCCCCGACATCCGCCAGATGGTGATCGAGCAGGTGCTGGAGATGGCTGCCGCGGCCGGGGTGGACGACGTTCACATCATCGCCGCGCTGGCCCTGCACCGGCGCATGACCGAGGACGAGCTGCGCTACTGCCTGGGCGACCGCACCTACGACGCATTCGCCCCCTCGGGCTGCCTCTACAACCACGACGCCGAGGACCCCGACGGCATGGTGGTGCTGGGCACCACCCCCCACGGCGAGGAGGTGCAGTTCTCCAAGCGCGCCGCGGAGAGCGATCTGGTGGTGTACGTGAACATCAACCTGGTGGCGATGGACGGCGGCCACAAGAGCACCGCCACCGGCCTGGCCGGCTACCAGGGGCTGCGCCACCACCACAACGTCAAGACGATGCAGGAGTCCCGCTCGTTCATGGACCAGCACCGCTCCGAGCTGCACGCCTCCAACTGGCGCATGGGCAAAGTGCTGCGCGACGCCGGGGTGAAGATCTTCCAGATCGAGACCACGGTCAACAACAACACCTTCGGGGTGGACGGGCCGCTGGCCATGCTCCAGAAGCGGGAGTGGGAGTGGACGGCCAAAGACCGGGCCGCCTTCGTGGCCATGACCACCGGGCTGAAGTACGCGCCGCCCCAGATGGCCCGCCAGATCTTCCAGTCGTGGCGGGCGCCCTACGAGCTGACCTCGGTGCAGACCGGCGAGGTGGAGGCCGTCCACAAGGTGACCACCGAGAACGTGTACGCCCAACACCTGGTGCCTGTGGAAGGCCAGACCGACATCTTGACCATGGGCCTGCCCTACATCTGCCCCTACAACGTGAACTCAGTGATGAACCCGATCCTGGTCATGTGCCTGGGGCTGGGCTACTTCTTCAACCTCTATCGGGGCCGCCCGCTGGTGCGAGAGGGCGGCGTGGTGATCATGGGCCACCCCACCCGCTGGGAGTTCCACCCCGTACACCACCCCAGCTACATCGACTTCTTCGAACAGGTGCTGGCCGACACCACCGATCCCGTGGAGATCGAGGCGAAGTACGAGCGCCAGTTCGCCACCGACGAGTGGTACATCCACCTGTACCGCACGTCGTACGCCTACCACGGCGTCCACCCCTTTTACATGTGGTACTGGGGGGCGCACGCCCTTCAGCACCTAGGCGAGGTGATCATCGTGGGCGGCGACACCCGGGCGGTTCAGCGCATGGGCTTCCGCCCCGCCTCCACCCTCCAAGACGCCCTGGAGATTGCCAGCGACACCGTGGGCCGCCAGCCCACCGTCACCCACCTTCACAACCCCCCCATCCTGATGGCCGATGTCAGCTAGGCGGGTCATCTCGAAGCTGGAGTTCCCCTATCGGGCGGCTCGGCCGCCCGCGGGGGTGCCGCCGGCGCCCGACATCAAGAACCGGGGGGCCGACTACGACACCGACTGGGCCCGCAAGCCCGCGGCCCGGGCCGCCCGGCGGATCATTACCGAAGTCGTGATGCAGCCGGCCATGGCCGCCCTGGCCCGGCCCCAGCGCCGGGGGCTCGACCGGCTGGAGCGCATAGAGGGGCCGGTGATCTTCGCCGCCAACCATCACAGCCACATCGACACCCCCTTGCTGTTCACCTCTATCCCTCCCCGGTGGCGCAACCGGCTGGTGGTGGGGGCGGCGTCCGACTACTTCTTCACCGGGGCAATCACGTCGGCGGCCTCGGCCCTGGTCATCGGAGCCATCCCCATCGAGCGCTCCAAGGTGGGGCGGCGCTCGGCCCGGCTGGCCGCCTCGCTCATCGAAGACGGTTGGAGCCTGCTCATCTTCCCCGAGGGCGGGCGCAGCCCCGACGGCTGGGGCCAGCCCTTCCTGGGCGGCGCCGGCTACCTCGCGGTGCGCTGCGGCGTGCCGGTGGTGCCGATCCATGTGGAGGGCACCGACCGCATCCTGCCCAAGGGCCGCAACGTGCCCAAGGTGTCGGCCACCACCGTGACCTTCGGCGATCCCCTGGTGCCCACCGAGGAGGACAACGCCCGCCGATTCGCAGCCCGCATCGAGGTGGCGGTGGCCACCCTGGCCGACGAGTGCGCCACCGACTGGTATCAGGCCCGCCGCCGAGCCCACGCCGGAACCACCCCCGGCCTGACTGGCCCCAACGTGTCCCCTTGGCGCCGGGCCTGGGCCCTCGGCGACCGATCCCCCCGCTCCCGCCGCCAACACCGCCGCTGGCCCAAGTAGGACCCCTCGGTCAACACCGCCGCTGGCCCAAACAAAACCCCTCATTCGGCCAATTCCGCGACAAGGCCATTTTGCCGGAAAGCCCGTAGGATCGGAGGTATGCCGGTAGCCGCTTCCACCCCCATTGAGCTGATCGAAAACGTGTATTCCACCCTGGCCGAGCGGGTTGACGCCGCCCGGGAGCGTTTTGGCCGGGAGCTCACGTTGGCCGAGAAAATCCTGGTCAACCACCTAGACGACCCCACCGTCACCCCGGAGCGGGGAGCAACCTACGTGGATCTGCGCCCCGACCGGGTGGCCATGCAGGACGCCACCGCCCAAATGGCCTGGCTCCAGTTCATGACCGCCGGGCTGAACGAGGTGCAGGTGCCCACCACCACCCACTGCGACCACCTCATCTCGGCCCGCATCGACGCCCAGCGCGACCTGGCCACCGCCCTCGACAACAACGAGGAGGTGTACGACTTTCTGGAGTCGGTATGCGCCCGCTACGGCGCCGGATTCTGGAAGCCGGGCTCGGGGATCATCCACCAAGTGGTGCTGGAGCAGTACGCGTTCCCCGGCGGCATGATGATCGGCACCGACAGTCACACCCCCAACGCCGGCGGCCTGGCCATGGTGGCGGTGGGCGTGGGCGGCGCCGACGCGGTGGACGTGATGACCGGTTTCCCCTGGAACGTGCGCTGGCCCAAGCTCATCGGCGTGCACCTCACCGGCGAGCTCGACGGCTGGGCCGCCCCCAAAGACGTGATCTTGAAGGTGGCCGAGATCCTCACCGTGGCCGGCGGCACCGGGGCCATCGTGGAGTATTTCGGGCCCGGCGCCCACTCCCTTTCGGCCACCGGCAAGGCCACCATCTGCAACATGGGGGCCGAGATCGGCGCCACCACCTCGCTGTTCGCCTACGACGACGCCATCGCCCGCTACCTCAAGGCCACCGGCCGCGAGGCCGTGGCCGACGCGGCCAACGCCTGCGCCCACAACCTGCGAGCCGACGACGCCGTGCTGGACGACCCCGGCGGTTACTTCGACCGGGTGGTGGAGATCGACCTGTCCGAGCTGGGACCGCACATCAACGGACCCCACACCCCCGACCGGGCCCGCCCGGTGGCCGATCTGGGGTCCGAGGCCAAGCTGAACGGCTGGCCCCTGGAGGTGAGCGCCGCGCTGGTGGGATCGTGTACCAACTCGAGCTACGAGGACATCACCCGGGCGGCCAGCATCGCCCGCCACGCCGCGGCCCACGGCCTCACCGCCAAGTCGCCCCTCATGGTCACCCCCGGCTCCGAGCAGGTGCGGGCTACCATCGAGCGCGACGGCCTGCTGGCCGACCTGGAATCCATCGGCGCCACCGTGTTGGCCAATGCCTGCGGTCCCTGCATCGGCCAGTGGAGCCGCGACGACGTGGCCGACGGCACCCCCAACAGCATCGTCACCAGCTACAACCGCAACTTCCCCAAGCGCAACGACGGCTACGCCTCCACCAACGCCTTCGTGACCTCCCCGGAGACGGTGGTGGCCCTGGCATTGGCCGGCACACTGGACTTCGACCCGGCCAGCGACACCATCACCGCCCCCGACGGCACCGAGGTGGCGCTCATGGTGGGGCCGGGCACCGAGCTTCCCGACCAGGGCTTCGACCCCGGTGCCAGCGGGTTCTTGGCCCCGCCCGACGACGGCAGCGGCGTGGATGTGCGTGTGTCGCCCGACTCCGAGCGGCTCCAACTGCTCGAGCCCTTCTCCCCGTGGGACGGCCAGGACCTCACCGATCTGCCTGTGCTGCTCAAGGCCCAGGGCAAGTGCACCACCGACCACATCTCCATGGCCGGACCGTGGCTGCGCTACCGGGGCCACCTGGAGAACATCTCCGGCAACCTCTACCTGGGGGCGGTGAACGCCTTCACCGGGGCGGTGGGCGAGGGCAAGAACCAGCTCGACGGCTCCACCGGGTCGTTCCCCGACGTGGCCGCGGCCTACCACGCCGCCGGGCAGCGCTGGGTGGTGGTGGGCGACCGCAACATCGGCGAGGGATCGTCCCGGGAGCACGCCGCCATGGAGCCCCGCTTCCGGGGGTGCGCGGCGGTGATCGCCCGATCCTTCGCCCGCATCCACGAGACCAACCTCAAAAAGCAGGGCGTGCTGGCCCTCACCTTCGCCGACCCCGACGACTACGACCGCATCGACGAGGACGACCGCATCTCGGTGCTCGGCCTGGCTGATCTGGCTCCGGGCGCGCCGGTGCAGGTGCAGGTGGCCAAGCCCGACGGGACCACGGTGGACATCACCGCCGAGCACACCCTGTCGCTCGACCAGATCGAGTGGTTCCAGGCGGGCAGCGCATTGAACCTGATCCGCCAGCGGACCATGGGCTGATCACCCGCCGAGAGCCGTCATGGACATCCGCCCTTCCTGTCGATCGTAGATTTACGGCCATGGACATCCGCCAGCTCGATGCCCTGTTGGCGATAGCCGAGCACAAGACGTTCTCCAAGGCCGCCCGGTCGCTGCACACCGTGCAGTCCAACGTGTCCAAGCACATCGCCAAGTTGGAGGAGGAGCTGGGCGCCATCCTGGTGGACCGCGACGCCGGCACCCTCACCGAGGAGGGGGAGGCGGTATTGGCCCGAGCCCGGCGCATCCGGGCCGAGACCGACGCCATCACATTGGACATGGCCGCCATGCGCGACGACATCTCCGGGGTCACCCGTCTGGGCACCATCGACTCCACCGCCCGGTGGCTGATCCCCATCGTTCTGCCCGCCTTGGAGGCCCAATACCCCAACATCCGCCTCGAAGTGCTCACCGCCACCACCACCAGCCTCCTCCCCCAGGTGATCGCCGGAGACTTGCACAGCGCGGTGGTGAACCTGCCCCTGCGCGACTCTGAGATCCGGGCCGAGGAGCTGTTCGCGGAAGACCGCCTGCTCATAGCCCCGCCCGACCATCCGCTGGCCCGCAAATCGTCGGTGACCCCGGCCGAGCTGACCCAACACGAGTTGCTGCTGCCCCCTCCGGGCACTGCCTTTCGAGACGAGATCGATTCCGAGCTCAAGAACCAAGGTGTGGAGCTCACCACCCGGGCCGAGATCGACGGCATGAGGATGATCGCCACCCTGGTGCTTACCGGGTTCGGGGCCGCTATCTTGCCGGCCACCGCCGCCCCCGACGACGGCCCCTGGCGGCGCATCCCCATCACCGGGCTGGTGCGGCGCTCGGTGGGCCTGATCGTCAGCCGCCGGGTGGCCCCATCGGCGGTCACCCGAGCGGTGCGAGACGTGATCTTCGAAGTGGTGGGCACCCACGGCTACGACCAAGCCGGGGTGTACCCCAGCTGAGCACGGCGCGAGACTGACAGCACTGCCTATGACCGACGCCATAACCGCCACCGGCAACCGTCCCGAACGGGTCCCGCTGCGAGCCGGAGCACCGGGATCGGCCCGAGCCTGGCTCGACTCCTACGACGGCCGGGAGTGCGTGACGTTCGAAGTGGAGGACAACGAGGCCGACCGGGGGGCGCTCAGCCCTGCCGACAGCGAGACGCTGGAGCGAGCTGCCCAAGAGGCCCTTCTGCGCCGTGTGCCCCTGGTTGGGTTCATCGCCTCATCGGGCGCCGACATCGACTCTGGCATCGCGGCCACCATGGGCTGGGGCCGGGTGGCCAAGTCGGTGGTGGACTGCTCGGGTCAGGTGCCCACCATCTTCTGCGCCACCGGCCCGGCGGTGTCGGGGCCGGCCCTGCTGCTGGGCCTGGCCGACATCGCCATCGCCACCGAGGACAGCTACGCCTTCGTCACCGGCCCCCGCATGGTGGGCCAGTACACCGGCGAGGTGATCAGCAACCAGACCCTGGGCGGTGCCGGCCAGCTCTCCCGGCGCAGCGGGGTGGCCGCCTTCTTGGTGGACGACAAAGACGCCGCTTCCGACCTGGTGGGCGCGCTGTTGAGCCTGCTACCCGCCCACGCCGACGAACTGCCGCCCCGGTATCCGGTGGACGACCCGGTGGACCGCCCCACCCCCGAGCTGCGCGACATCCTGCCCGAATCCCCGCTGGGCAGCTACGACGTTCGAGACGTGGCCCGGGCCGTGGCCGACGACGGCGACCTGCTGGAGTACAAGGCCGACTGGGCCGCCAACCTGGTGTGCGCCTTCGCCACCGTGGCCGGACGCCCAGTGGGGATACTGGCCAACCAGCCCCAAACCCTGGCCGGAACGCTCGACATCGCGTGCAGCCAGAAGGGGGCCCGGTTCGTGTCGTTCTGCGACGCCTTCAACCTGCCGCTGGTCACCTTTGTAGATACCTCGGGCTTCCAGCCGGGCAAGGACCTCGAGTGGCGGGGCATCATCCGCCACGGCGCCCAGCTGGCCTTCGCCTACGCCCGGGCCACCGTGGGCCGAGTGAACGTGACCCTGCGGAAGTCCTACGGCGGGGCCTACATCGTGATGGACTCCCGCCACATGGGAAACGACATCGCCCTGGCCTGGCCCTCGGCGGAGGTCGCGGTGATGGGGGCCCGGGGCGCAGTGGAGATTGTCCACCGCCGGTCGAGCCCCGAGGAGCGGGCCGAGCTGGAGGCCGCCTACGAGGAGCGCTACCTGAACCCCTACATCGCGGCGGAGCGGGGCTCGATCGACGCGGTGATAGACCCGGCCGACACCCGGGCCGAGGTGGCCGCCGCCCTGGATCTGTTGGAGTCCAAACGGGAGGCCCTCCCCCACCGCCGCCACGACAACACCCCGCTGTGACCAGGGGTAACACTCTCTCTGGGGCGAAAGCGACAACCTGAGGTAAGCTGCGGCAGCGCCGGAGGGAGCAGGGAAAGGAGCCGTGCGTGCCTGAATCCATAACGATCACCGACAATCGGACCGGTGAGCAGATAGAGGTTCCGATTGTCGACGGTGGTGTGGATGCCGCAGCGTGGCGAAAACTACTCCCCAACGTCTGGTTCTTAGACCCGTCCTTCAGCACTACCGCGGCCACCACCAGCGCTATCAGCGAGGTGGACGGCGAGAACGGCATCTTGCGCTATCGGGGCTACCCCATCGAGCAGCTGGCCGAGCACTCCACCTTCCTCGAAGTGGCCTACCTGCTGCTCCACGGCGAGCTCCCCACCCCCGGCGAATACGACGTGTGGGTACACGAGATCACCCACCACACCTTCATCCACGAGCGCTTCCGCAAGCGGTTCATGGAGTCGTTCCTCCACGATGCCCACCCCATGGGCATGTTCGTGTCCACCATCGCCGCGCTGTCCACGTTTTATCCCGAGGCCAAAGAGATCGAAGACCCCGAGAACCGCATGCACCAGATCGTGCGGCTCATCGCCAAGGTGCCCACCGTGGCCGCCGCGGGCTTCCGGTTCAACACCGGTATGCCGTTCGTCTACCCCGACAACAACCTGGACTTCGCCACCAACTTCCTGTCGATGATGTTCAAGATCGCCGAGCCCACCTACCAGTGCGACCCGGCCTTCGCCCGAGCGCTCGACCTGCTGCTCATCACCCACGCCGACCACGGCCAGAACTGCTCCACCAGCACCGCCCGGGTGGTGGGAAGCGCCCACACCGACCCCTACTCGGTGATCTCCGCGGCCGCTTGCTCGCTGTACGGCCCCCGCCACGGCGGAGCCAACCAGGCCGTGATGGAGATGCTCGACGAGATCGGCAGCTACGAGAACATCGACCCGTTCATCAAGGCAGTAAAGGCCGGCGAGACCCGCCTGATGGGGTTTGGCCACCGGGTGTACAAGAACTACGACCCCCGGGCCCGCATCATCAAGCAAGCCGCCTACGACGTGTTCGAGGTGACCGGCTCCAACCCGCTGCTCGACATCGCCCTCAAGCTCGAAGAGGTGGCCCTGGCCGACGACTATTTCGTGAGCCGCCGCCTGTATCCCAACGTGGACTTCTACTCCGGGCTCATCTACCAGTCGATGGGCTTCCCCACCGACATGTTCACCGTGCTGTTCGCCATCGCCCGCACCGCCGGCTGGCTGGCCCACTGGGTAGAGCTCCTAGAACAAGACAGCCGCATAGCCCGCCCCCGCCAGGTCTACACCGGCTCCACAGAACGCACCTACACCCCCATAAACCAGCGCTCCTAGCTGGTAGCAGTCAAGCCGTCGCGGAGGGCGGTTAGGAGGGCGGCTGTGGTTATGGCCGCGGTTTCTGAGCGGAGGACTGAGGAGCTGATGCGGATGGCGTCTAGTTGGCGGCGCTCGGATTCGGACCAGCCGCCTTCGGGGCCGATTAGGACGGTGGGGTGGTCGAGGGATGGGGGGTTTCCGGTGATGTCGGCTCGGATGGCGCCGGGGTAGGTGGCCAGGGTGGCGAAGTCGGTGGGCTCGCCTATCTCGGGGAGGCGTACCTGGCGGCTCTGCATGGCGGCTTCCCGGGCTACGCGGCGGAGACGCTCGGTGTGGCGGGTTGCCCGGTCGGCCTCCCAGCGGACCACGCTGTGCTCGGCGGTGAATGGGACGATGGCGTCCACGCCCAGTTCGGTGAGCTTTTGCACCACTAGCTCGGGGCGGCCGCCCTTGATGAGGGCGAAGCCAATGGTGAGCTTTGGACTGGAAGCCTCGACGAACACCACCTCGCCGACAGCCTCAGTCTCGGCTTCGGGGCCTGACCCCAGGCGGCAGATTCGCCACGAACCCGCCCCGTCGGAGGCGGTGAAGGTGTCGCCAGGCCGAAGCCGCAGCGACCGGGTTAGGTGATGGCGGTCTTCCTCGCGCAGCTCGGGGTGTTCCAGGTCATCGACGAAGACGTGGGGGCCGTCACCGCCGCCGGGCTTCACGGCGTCGCTTCCTAGTGGTGGGCGCCACCTCTTCGCCCCGCAGTTCGGCAAGCTGGTGGAGCAGGTCGATTTCCTCGTCGCTCAAGCCGGTGGGCGTTTCCACCATGGCCTGCACCAGCAGATCGCCCCGGCCTCGGCCCTCCAGTCGGGGCACGCCCCGGCCTCGGATGCGGAACACATCGCCAGTCTGGGTGCCGGCAGGTATCTCCAGATCCTCCACGCTGTCGAGCGTCTCGTACTTGAAGTTGGCGCCAAGAGCGGCTTGGACCATGGTCAGATCCAGCCGGTCCACCAAGTTGTCGCCGTCGCGCTGGAAACGGGGGTGGGGCCGCACGTCGATGTGCACGTAGAGGTCGCCAGAGGGACCGCCCCGAGGCCCGGCCGCGCCCCGGCGGGCCACCCGCAGCGTGGACCCCTGGCCCACGCCCGCCGGAACGGTCACCGTGTAGTCCCGGTCTCCCACCACCCGGCCGTCACCCCCGCACTCACGGCACGGGTCGGCGATCACCTCGCCGCTGCCCGAGCAGGTGTCGCATACCGTGCGAGTAACCATCTGGCCCAGAATCGACTGGCGCACCCGCTGCACCTGGCCCATGCCGTCGCACGTTCCGCAGGTAACCGGCTGGGTGCCTTCGGCTGCGCCCCGGCCGTCGCACGATTCGCACACCGTGGCGGTGCGCACCGTCACCTCGGCGTCGGCGCCCAGCACCGCGTCCTCAAACTCGAGGGTCAGCACAGCCTCCAGATCGGCGCCTCGCTGGGGACCGGTTCGAGTCCGCCCGCCAGCGGTGCCGAACGGACTGCCCCCAAACGGGCTTGATCCTCCAAAGAATGCGTCGAAAATGTCGCCCAGGTTCATGCCCGAGAACGGGTCGCCTCCACCGGCTGCCCCCGGCGCGGTGCCGAAGCGGTCGTAGTGGGCCCGCTTCTGGGGGTCGCTCAGCGTCTCATAAGCCAGCGCGATCTCCTTGAAGCGGGCCTCGGCATCAGCGTCGTCGGGGTTGGCATCGGGGTGGTACTGGCGGGCCAGCTTGCGGAACGCCTTTTTGAGATCGTCCTCGGTGGCGTCTCGGCCCACGCCGAGCAGCTCGTAGAAGTCAGAAGACATCTTCTAAGGGGCCGACAGTCTGTCGCCCAGGTTCTGGCTCACCACCGCCACCGCGGCCAGCGCTTGGGGATAGTTCATGCGGGTGGGGCCCAGCACCCCGATGGAGCCCACCGGCTGGCCGGCCACCTCGTAGGGGGCCACTATCAACGAGCACTCGGCCAACGGCGCCACTCCGGTCTCTGAGCCGATGGCCACCGTGAGGCCTCGATCCAGAATGTCTCTCACCAAAGAGACAACCACCAACTGCTTCTCCAGTATTCCCAGAACCGACCGAACCGTCTCGGTGGCGTCGAACAGCCCGGCCACGCTGGCCGCCCCGCCCACGTAGAGCTGCTCCTCGGCATCGCCCAGGTCGGCCAGCGAATCCAGCACCCGGGCCGCCAGCGGAGTCACGGCATGGGCCAGCCTGCGATCTCGCAGGGCGCTGGCCGGGCTTCCCGCCAGCAGGTCGGTGAGCTGGGTGGACGCCCGCGCCATCTCCACCGGGTCGGCGGGCCGGTCCACCTCGATGGTGCGCTTGTCCACCGATCCGTTCTCGTACACCACCAGGGCCATCACCAGCCGCTCCGACAGGTCCACCAAGCTCACCGACCGGATGGTGGCGGTGGAGTGCTGGGGGGCCACCACCAAGGCGGCATAGGCGGTGAGGTCGGCCAGAAGGGCGCTGGTGTCGGCCAGCATCTGCTCGAGTTCGCTGTGGGTCGTGTCGAAGAAAGCTCTCACCTGCTGGCGCTCGGTGCGGCCCAGAGTGCCGGACACGTCGGAGAGGGTGTCCACGAAATGGCGATAGCCCTTCTCGGTGGGAATGCGGCCCGCACTGGTGTGGGGCTGGCTCAGGTATCCGGCCTGCTCCAGGGCCAGCATCTCGTTGCGGACCGTGGCCGGTGAGACGCCCAGATCGGCGATCTCAGAGACATGGGAGGAGCCCACGGGCTGGGTGGTGGAGATGTAGCCCTCCACCACGGCCCGCAGCACCGCGGCCTTGCGGGCCGAAAGCGTCTCGCCCTGGGTTCCCATAAGGCTTGAATACTACTGGCCTGGCCCGATGTGCCACCCAGCAGACTTCGTCCGGGCGGTCTCAGTCGTCTAGTCGCAGCGCGGATATGAACGCATCCTGGGGCACATCCACCCGGCCGATGGCCTTCATCTTCTTCTTGCCGGCCTTCTGGTTCTCCAGCAGCTTGCGCTTGCGGGTCACGTCGCCGCCGTACAGCTTGGCGGTGACGTCTTTGCGGAAGGCCTTGACCGTCTCCCGGGCGATGATCTTGCCGCCGATGGCCGCCTGGATGGGCACGTCGAACTGCTGGCGGGGGATCAGCTCCTTGAGCTTCTCGGTCATGCGCCGGCCGTAGGAGTAGGCCGCGTCCCGGTGGACGATGGAGCTGAAGGCGTCCACCGGCTCGTGCTGGAGCAAGATGTCCACCTTGGTGAGGTCGGACGCGGCATAGCCGTCGGGCTCGTAGTCCAAGCTGGCGTAGCCCTGGGTGCGGCTCTTTAGCTGATCGAAGAAGTCCACCACCACCTCGGCCAGCGGCAGCCGGTAGGCCAGCTCCACCCGCTCGGGCGACAGGTACTCCAGCTTCTTCATCTCGCCCCGGCGGGCCTGGCACAGCTCCATGAGGGTTCCGGTGTAGTCGGCGGGGGCGATGATGGTGGTGGCCAGCATGGGCTCCTGGATGCCCTGCACCTCGGCGGCCGGGGGCATTTCCGAGGGGTTGTCCACCTCCACCTCGTCGCCGCTGGCCAGCTGCACCCGGTAGGCCACCGACGGGGCGGTGGCGATGAGGCTGAGGTTGAACTCCCGCTCCAGGCGCTCCCGCACGATCTCCATGTGCAACAGCCCCAAAAAGCCGCACCGGAAGCCGAATCCCAGCGCGCCGGACGACTCCGGCTGGTAGTTGAAGCTGGAGTCGCTCACCCGCAGCCGCTCCAGCGAGTCGCGCAGGGCGGCGAACTCGTCGCCGTCTATGGGATACAGCCCGCAGAACACCATCGACTTGGGCTCCTGGTAGCCGGCCAGGGGCTCGGTCGCACTATCGCGGGCGGTGGTTACGGTCTCTCCCGATCGGGCCTCGGCCACGTTCTTCATGCCGGCGATGAGGTAGCCCACCTCGCCCGGTCCCAGCTCGTCGACCGGCGTCGGCTGGGGGCGCCACGCCCCGATCTCGTCGGCCTCCCGGTCGGTTCGGGCCTGCATGAACCGGATCTTGGCCCCCGACCGCAGCCGCCCGTTCATCACCCGCACCGAGCTGACTACGCCCCGGTACTGGTCGAAATGGGAGTCGAAGATCAGCGCCTGGAGCGGGGCGTCGGGATCGCCCACCGGCGGCGGGGTGCGGGCCACCACCGCATCGAGCAGTTCCTGCACGCCGTCGCCAGTCTTGGCACTGATGTGCAGCACGTCTTCGGCGGCGATGCCCAGAACTTGCTCGATCTCGGTGGCCCGGCGATCGGGCTCGGCCGCGGGCAGGTCGATCTTGTTGAGGGCAGCCACCACCTCTAGCTCGTTCTCCAGGGCCAGGTAGCAGTTGGCCAGCGTCTGGGCCTCGATTCCCTGGGCTGCGTCCACCAGCAAGATGACCGACTCGCAGGCCGCCAAAGAGCGGCTCACCTCGTAGCCGAAGTCCACGTGGCCCGGGGTGTCGATGAGGTTGATCACGTAGCCGTCGTGGTCGAGGCGCACGCTCTGGAGCTTGATGGTTATGCCCCGTTCCCGTTCCAGGTCCATGGAGTCGAGATACTGGGCCCGCATCTCCCGAGGGTCCACCGCCCCGCACAGCTCCAGCATGCGGTCGGCAAGGGTCGACTTGCCGTGGTCGATGTGGGCGATGATCGAGGTATTGCGGATGTGGGAGAGATCCATGGGAACCGAGTAACGCTACCGCCCTTATTCCCTAGGTTCCCATGTGGTTACCAGGGTTTGGGGGACGGTAGAGTTGTCATTCTGTGGCAAACATCAAGAGCCAGATAAAGCGCAATCGCCAAAACGAGAAGCGCCGCCAGCGCAACCGGGCCGTGCGATCCGAGATCATCACCCGCACCCGGACCGCGGAGGCCGCCGCGGAGCATGGCGAAGCCGAGGAGACCGCCGAGGCGGCCCGCATGGCCATCAAGCGCATCGACAAGGCGGCCAGCAAGGGCGTGCTGCACCCCAACACCGCGGCCCGGAAGAAATCCCGCCTGATGAAGCGCTTGGCGCGACTCCAGGCTGAGTAGCCCCAGTCCAATCCTCAACCTCTAGCGATTGAGCTGGGTTAGGCGGGCCACCAGCACCTCCAGCACCGCTTCGGAGGGCACCGCAGTGGCACCCCGGAGATCCAAATCGGCTTGGGCCAATAGCTCGATCGACCGGGCGACCTTCTTCGGTCCCAGCTTTCGGGCCTGACGCAGTGCCTTTCGGGCCGGGAAGGTGGAGCCTTTGAGGCCCAGCAGCTCGGCGGCCTCCTTCTCGTCGGCCGCGTCGGCGCCGTCGAGGCGCAGCAGCCGGTTGTGGTGGTTGTAGAGGGTGGACAAAACCTGCATCTCGTTGCGGCCTCCGGCATGGAGCATGCGGCGCAGTTTGTCCAAGGCGTCGGCGATGTTGCCCGACTCCACCGCATCGGTCAGCTCCCAGGGGGGCACCGATCCGGCCTCCCAGATGAACGGGGCCACGTCGTCGGCCTCCAACGCCCGATCCGGGCCATAGGCCGACGCCAGAGTGGTGAGCACCGCGGGCAGGCGGCTCATGTCCTCCCCCAGGTGGTCGGCCAGCAGCCGCTTGGCCCCGGCCCGCAGCCGGAGCCCCGCGGCGGCTACCTGCGTGTCCATCCACTTGGCGGCGCCGTCGCGGCCCCGGGGAATCCCCGCGCCGACCACCTCACCGCCTGCTTCGGCCACCGCTTCCGACAGTCGTTTGGGCACCGCGTTCAGCCGCTGGAGCGCTGGCCCCTTCTCCCACACCAGCACCAGATCGGTGGTGTCCAGCGGTTGCTCCAGATATCCGAGCAGTGGGCTTAGCGAATCGACGGCGGAGAATCGGCCCATCTCCCGGCCCACCACCACCCGCCGCTCGGTGAGGAACGGCGGGGTCTGGGCGGCGTCCACCAGCGGGGCGATGTGGTAGTCGTCGTCCTCCAGGTAGGCGGCCTCGGTCAGCTCGGCCACCATCAGCGACCGGTCGCCGTCGCCCACCAACTGGGCCACCTGGTCGCGCACCGCGTTGGACAACAGCACCTCGTCGTCGCCGTGAAACAGAACCACCGTCGCGCTCATGAGTGATTCCGCCGGTGTTGGAGGAGGTCGCTCATGAAGTCGGCCACCCGGCGGGTGCCGGCCACGTCATGGGCCCGAAGAATCCGGCTGCCCAACCCCACGCCCAAGGCATGGGCCGCCAGCGTGGCCTCGCGCCGGTTGCCCACCTCGGTTCCGGTCAGCTCCCCCAAAAAGCCCTTGTTCGACACCGACAGAAACACCGGATAGCCCAGATCCGCCAGCTCCTCAGATCGGCGAAGCAGCTCGGCCGACATCTCGGGGGTCTTGCCCAGGTCGTGTCCGGCGTCAAGCATGATCCGCTGCGGGGGGATCCCCGCGTCCACCGCCCACTGGGCCCGCTCCGACAAGAACCGGCTCACCTGGCCCACCAGGTCGTCGTACACCGGATCGGGGTCGGCCACCCTGGGGGCCAGGCGCACATGGCAGGCCACCACCGAGGCCCCCGCTTCGGCGGCGGCGCACAGGAAGTCGGGGTCGGCGAACCCGCTGATGTCGTTGCCCACCACCGCCCCGGCGGCATAGCTCTCCCGGGCCACCGAGGCCCGCCAGGTGTCCACCGAGATGGGCAGATCGAATCGCTTGCGCAGCGCCTCGATGGCCGGCACCACCCGATCCATCTCCTCGTTTTCGGTCACCTCGGGACCGGGACCGGCCTTCACCCCGCCAACATCCAAGAAGTCGGCCCCCTCGGCCACCAGCTCCTCCGCTTTGGCCAAGAAGGTGTCAAAGTCCCAGTACTGCCCGGCGTCATAAAACGAGTCGGGCGTGCGGTTCAAAATCCCCATGACCAGAGCCCGGTTGGTCACGTCATAGCGATGCGGCCCCAGCTCCACGATCACGCAGGCGACGCTACACCGCGCCGGTGACGATTTGGGATGCCAGCGGAGTGACCGCCACTGCCAGGCGAGGGTCGTGGGAGGTCACCTCAACGACGAGGCTGCCGACCAGGATCTGCTGACCCGTTCGGACGGTTCGGGCCCCTCCTATGCGGTGGGTTGGTGGGGCGATGATTGTGCCTATGTGCATGCGCTCTTGCAGCGATCGGATCTGGTCGCGCTGGGCCCGGGTGCCCCGGTCGGCCACTGCCAGGTCTACCGCGCCGACTCCGGCCCGGCGGAGGTCTTCCAGCAGCCGCTCGGTTGACCGGTTGGGGCCGAGCACGACCACCACAGTGTGGTGGTGGCGCCACACCTCGACTCCGGAGTCGAGCACGGTGTGGAATGGCGGGTCGGCAGTCCGCAGGGCCACCGCTGGCACCAGCAGCGCGGCGGCCAGCCCTACAGCGGCCGCGGCGCGCAGCAGGCGGCGCCGGGCCAGCCACCAGACCCCGGCGCCGATGGCCACCGCGATCAAATGGGGGGTCCGCAGTTCGCCGAGCCGGGCTGATGCCGACCAGCCGGCCACCGCCTGGATCCAGCCAATGCCCAGGTCGGTGGGCCAGTGGATGGCCTGGGCCAGCGGGCCGCCCGCCAGCCCGGCCAACAGCCCCGCCGACAGGCTCCACATCATGATCGGCCCGGCCACCGGGGCGGCCAGCAGGTTGGCGGGCAGCGAGGCCACCGCAACACCGCCGAATGTGGCGATGAGCAACGGCGCCACGGCCAACTGCGCCGACACGGTCACCGCCAGCGCGTCGGCCAGCAGCCGAGGCCCTCGCAGGCGCTCGGCCAAACGGGGTGCCCACAGGATGATGCCCGTCGAGGCGGCCACCGACAGCCGAAACGCCACCGAGTGCACCAGCAGCGGATCAACCAGAACCAACAGGGCCACGGCCAAAGCCAGCACCCGGCGGCTGGACGCCTCCCGGCCCAACAAGGTGGCGGTGGCCGCGATGGCCGCCATCACTGAGGCCCGAAGCACTGAAGGCTCGAACCGGGTGACCAGGGCGAAGAAGGCGATGGCCCCGAGGGTGAGCACCCAGCGGCCCCGGTAGTCGAACCGCTCGATCAGGGGGCGGGCCAATATGAGAACGAAGGCCACGTTCTGTCCCGACACGGCCAGCAAGTGGGTGAGGCCCGCGGCCCGGAAGTCGTCGGACACTACCGGCGACTGGTGGCGGTCGTCGCCGTAAGAAAGCCCGGTGAACAGAGCGAGGCGGTCGCCATCCAGGGTTTGAGCGCCTCGGGCGATGGTGCGTCGCAGCCAGTTGGCCAGCCGATAGGGAGCAGCCCCTTCCCGGTAGCCGTGGACGCGGTCGATGTTCAGCCGGTTGGCAACGTGGCGGGCCGCTTGGTAGCTGGGCAGCGGCAGGATCGGGCGGATGCTTCCGGTGACGCTGATGCGGTCCCCGGCCAGTCGGTCGCCCAGGTCTCGGGCGGCGCGCCCGTAGGCCCACGCCTCATAGCGCCGTCCCTCCGCCCGCACGAACACCCGCATTCCCTCGCCCACCGGCACCGGATCGGACACCAGGGCGGCTTCGCCCTCGAAGGCTGCGGGCTCCAGCGGATCGAGGCCCGCCCAGGCCCTCGCTCCCAGCGACGAGCTGAGCAGCAGCACGCCAACTACCAACAGCCACGGCTTGCGGACGGCCAAGGCCACTGCCGCCAGGGCTATCCCCGGAACTAGAGGCACGCCCGCCGACCACCAGGCGCCGGCCATGGCCGCCACCGCCAGTGCCACCGCGTGGCGGTCGCTCACACTGCGACCAAATCGCGGATCTGCTCCAGCTTGGCCGGGCCGATGCCGGACACGGCCAGCAGCCCGTCTACCGAGGCAAACCCGCCGATGCGCTGGCGGTGGTCGATGATGGCCGCAGCGGTGGCCGGCCCCACCCCGGGCAGCGACTCAAGCTGCTCGGCAGTGGCGGAGTTGAGGTTCAGCGGCCCGGAATGGGCGGTCGCACCACCGCCCGCCGATCCACTCCCGCCCAGAGGCGCGGGTATTGCCGTCTGGCCGAGCCGGGGGAAGTACATCCAGAGTCCGTCCGACAGCGGGGCGGCCAGATTCACCCGATCGTGGTCGGCGTCGGGCGCCAGCCCCCCGGCTGCCTCTACCAAGTCGAGCACCCGGGCCTCGCCCCGAAAGAGGTACACCCCGGGAGCGCGGACCGCGCCAGCGGCGTGTACCAGTATCGGCGCCGCCTCGGCAGCCGGGGTCGAGCGGGCGGGCAGCGGCGTCGCCATGGGAATCACCGCCTCAGGCCGCGGAGCGCTGCTGGCCCCCGCCATCAGATAGGCCGCCACCGCAATGGCGGCCACCAGTCCACCGCCGACCATCAACAGCCGGGGCCCGGTGATCAAGTGCCGGTAGTCATCCACTATCTCCCTGACCCTCTCTGCGGGGGTCAGCCGGGGAGGCGGCAATGAGGAGTCTTCCATTGGCCCGTCCGGGCGCGGCGCGCCATGCCATTGGCGGGGGAAGCGGCTTCAGAGTATCAGCCGAAAATCAGAATCGACAGGGCCAGCGCCCTGTGCCCGCCCGAGTGCGGGCCCTCAGTAGAGCTGGGTGGTGAGACGACGGCGGTAGACGGAGGTGCGGGGGTCGTCGGAGCCCATGATCTCCAACAGGTCGACGAACTCCTGGCGGGCGTCAGGATCGGCCTTCACCCGGCCCAGCAGATCGTCGAGCCGGGACTCGACATCCCCATTGTCGGCCTTGCTGCCGGTACGGGCCAGCGCAGCCACCCGGCGGACCTCGGCGGTCTCGGGAATCCGCTCCAGCAGCTCGAGGGCCTCCTCGCCCCGGCCATCGGCCACCAGCAGGTCGGCCAGCCCCACCACGGCACCCTCGTGGTCGGCGTCCAGCTCCAATGCCCGCCGCAGAGAGGCCTCGTCGCCAGCGGCCACCAGAGCCTCCACCTCGCTCTCCTGTTCGGTGGGAATCAGACCCTGCACGAACTCGGCCACCGCGGCCTCGCCCTGGGCGCCGATGAACCCGTCGACCACCTTGCCGTCGCGCATGGCGTACACCGCGGGAATGCTCTGCACCTGAAAGGCCTGAGCGGTCTGGGGGTTGTCGTCCACGTTGACTTTGGCCAGCTCCACCGCCCCGCCGGTGGCCGCCACTGCCTGCTCCAGAATCGGCCCGAGCGTTTTGCACGGCCCGCACCACGGCGCCCACAAGTCCACCACCACCGCCACGGTGTGGGAGCGCTCGACCACTTCGGTGGTAAACGTCGCATCAGTCACATCGGCCATCGGCTACCTCTCATCGAACCAGATTGAACGCTAGCGTGACCTCTCGCATGGACCACATCCGAGGCATCCAGCACGACGCCGTCAGCGCGTGGTTCGAAGCCAACGTGCCGGGCGCTGCCCTGCCGCTGACGTTCGAGCTGATTGCCGGCGGGCATTCCAACCTCACCTTCAAGGCCACCGGCGCCGACGGCCAGACCTACGTGCTGCGCCGGCCGCCGCTGTACCAGGTGCTGGCTACCGCCCACGACATGGGCCGAGAGCACAAGATCATCGCCGCCCTCGCCGATACCGACGTGCCGGTGCCCCAGGCCTTCGGGTTGTGCGAGGACGAGCAGGTAAACGAACGCCCCTTCTACGTCATGGACTTTGTGGACGGCAAGGTGGTGCGCAACCGCAAACAAGCATCTGAGCTGGCCCCTGAGGTGCGCTGGAAAGCCTCCAAGTCGATCGCCGAGACGCTGGCCCGCATCCACGCGGTGGACGTAGACGAGGTGGGGCTGGGCGATCTAGGGCGCAAGGAGGACTACATCGCCCGCCAGCTCCGGCGTTGGCTGCGCCAGTTCGAGGAGTCCAAAACCCAAGACCGCCCCCAGATCCAGGAGGTCCACGACCATCTTGTGGCCCGCATCCCCGAACAGGGCCAAGCCGGCATCGTCCACGGCGACTACCGCTTGGACAACTGCATGCTGGGCGATCAAGGCGAAGTGCTGGCCGTGCTCGACTGGGAGCTGTGTACCCTGGGCGACCGCAACGCCGACGTGGCCCAACTCCTGGTGTATTGGGCTGAGCCAAACGACTCTGAATTCGCGTTGGACGATCCCCCCACCGGCGAGGCCGGATTCGCCAGCCGAGCCGAGATGTTCGACCTCTACTCGGAGGCGTCGGGGCGCGAAATCGACAACTTCGAGTACTACATGGCCTTCGGCTACTGGAAGCTGGCCTGCATTCTGGAAGGCGTCTACAGCCGGTATGTGGGCGGGGCCATGGGCGACAAGGCGCCGCCGCAGGGGGCCGACAGCTTTGTGGCCCGGGTGGACGCGCTGGTTGAGATGGCCACAGCAGCCGCGGAGCAAGTGGTATGAGCAGCGATCTGGTCACCGTGCACCGAGAACTCGACTTGGCCGATCCCGTGCTCGTGGTGGCCTTTGACGGATGGGTGGATGCCGGTTTCGGCATGCGCAACGCCACCGAGATCATGTTGAAGGCCGACGACGCCGATCTGGTAGCCAGTTTCGACGCCGATCTGCTGGTGGACCACCGAGCCCGCCGCCCCACCATGACCGTTCGAGAGGGCCGAGTGGACCACATCAGCTGGCCGGCCATCCGCCTCCAACAGGTGAGCGATCTGGACCAGCGGGCGTTCCTGCTGCTCCACGGACCCGAACCCGATTTTCGCTGGCAGGCGTTCTGCGCGGCCGTCGATCAGCTGGTGCAGCAGCTGGGGGTAGCCCGAGTGGTGTCATTGGGGGCGTACCCGGCTGCGGTGCCCCACACCCGACCGGTGCGGCTGTCGGCCACCGGAACCTCCCAGGATCTGATCGAGCGGTTCGGCTCACCCGGGGGCACCCTGGAGGTTCCCGCCGGGATCAGCGCGGCATTGGCCAAGCGATTCGAGGCCGCCGGAATTGAAACGGTGTCGGTCTGGGCTCAGGTGCCCCACTATGCGTCCGGCTCCCCGTTCCCGGCCGCCACCGCGGCGCTGTTCCAGGGCTTGCGGACCGTGGCCGACCTGCGGTTCGACCCCGCGCCGCTGATCGCCGAGGGGCTGGAGGTGTCCCGTCGGCTCGACACCATGATCGCCCAGAACGCCAGCCACAAGCGCCTGCTAGGCCAACTGGAAGGCGCCTACGACACCAGCATGGGAGAGTCGGGTGAGGAGATTCCCACCGGAGACGAGCTGGCCGAAGAGCTGGAACAATTCCTGCGCGACCAGGACGAATCCAAGTGACCGTGATCATCACCCGAGAGGACAGAGCATGAAGCTAGATGGAGGCCTCGTTACCAGAGCAGCCAGGAAGGGCTCGGTTGGACCCCTAGGGGATGCCGCCGAAAACGCCCGGAATCTGGAAGCCGCCGGCTACGACGGGATCTGGTCGGCCGAGCTCGATCACGATCCGTTCCTGCCGCTGGTTTTGGCTGCCGAGCACACCACCCGCATTCAGATCGGAACCTCGATTGCGGTGTCGTTCGCCCGCAACCCGATGATCTTGGCCAACTTGGGATGGGACCTTCAGGCCTACTCCGGCGGGCGCTTCATTCTCGGCCTGGGCTCGCAGATAAAGCCCCACATCACCAAGCGATTCTCCATGCCCTGGTCTCACCCCGCGGCCCGCATGAAGGAGATGATCGACGCCGTCAAGGCCATATGGGATTGCTGGGAGACCGGTGAGCGGCTGAGCTTTCGGGGCGAGTTCTACCAGCACACCCTCATGACGCCGATGTTCAGCCCCGGCGCCAATCCCTTCGGACCTCCCCCCATCCACCTGGCCGCAGTTGGCGACCTCATGACCGAGGCGGCCGGCGAGAGCGCCGACGGCTGGATCAGCCACGGATTCACCACCCCGAGCTACGTGCGGGAGGTATCGCTACCCGCCCTCGAGCGCGGGGCCGCCCGAGCGGGCCGCGATCCCATAGACATCGAGGTCTCGATGCCCGTGTTCATTGTCACCGGCGAAACCGAGGAGGAGATGGCCTCGGCGGCCCAAGCGGCCCGCCAGCAACTGGCCTTCTACGGTTCCACCCCCGCATACCGCCCGGTGCTCGAGCACCACGGCTGGGGCGACGCCCAAGACGAGCTGAATCGCATGTCCAAGCAGGGCCAATGGGTTGAGATGGCCGACGTGATCGACGACAACATGTTGGGGACCTTCGGCGTGGTGGCCGAGCCCCAGGACCTGGCCAGCGGCGTGGCGGCCAGCTACGGCGGGCTTATCGACCGCATGTCGTTCGGCCAGGGTCTCCGGGCCGACGGACCGTGGGGCGAAGTGCGCGAGGCGCTTCGAGCCATTCCGGGCCGTTCACATCATTAGAGGCGCCGCAATAGGGTTGCCCGAATAGGGTTGCACCCGTGGAGACAAACGATCCGTCCGACTTCCACGAGGGTCTGGCCCAGGCCGAAGAGGCCGCCATCAACCCCCACAAGGAATGGGATCGGGGCCGGGCCGAGCCCCCGGAGGTGCGCGATGACGGTTTCGGCGGGCGCATCTTGAACCTGTACCGCCGGAACCACACCGAGGCGGTGCTGCGCAACAGCGCGGTGTTCTCCACCCGGGTGGTGGCCGAGTCGATGACCCCGTTCATGGGACCGCTGTTGCTGGGCATGGACGGCGATGAGCACACTGCCTACCGGGGGCTGGTGTCCAAAGCGTTTCGGTCATCGGCGCTGGCCCGTTGGGAGACCGAGCTGGTGGCGCCCATCGTCAACGAGCTGCTCGACGGCATCGCCCCTCGGGGGCGGGCCGATCTGGTGGCCGAGCTGACCCAGCGGTTCCCCACCCGGGTGATCGCCGGGATCATGGGTGTGCCGCTGGACGACGCCGACCAGTTCCGGCTGTGGTCCGAGCAGGTAAGCGCAGGTCCCCTCTATCCCGAGGCCGGCCACCAGGCGTCACAGGCCATGCGCGACTACCTCTACCCCATTGTGGAAGACCGCAAGCAAAACCCTCAAGACGACCTGATCAGCGACATCATCCATGCCGAGATCGACGGCCAGCGCCTCGACGACGAGCACATCTACGGCTTTTTGCTGCTGTTGATGCCCGCAGGGGCTGAGACCACTTCCCGCGAGCTGGGCATCGCCTTGACGGCGCTGCTGACCGACGACGGCTGGCTCAACCGGCTCAAGGCCGACTGGTCACTGCTGGATCAGGTGATCGAGGAGACCCTGCGGTGGGAGAGCTCTGCCCCCTTAGCCACCCGGGAGGCCACCGAGGACACCGAGGTGGATGGCTGTCCCATCCCGGCCGGCACTCGGCTGATGATGACCATGACATCGGCCAACCGCGACGAGCGGGTGTATGCCGACGGCCACCGCTGGAATCCCGACCGCGACCAGCCCGTACCCCACATGGCGTTCGGCTGGGGGCGGCACCTGTGCTTGGGCATGCACTTGGCCCGCCTGGAGATGCGGGTGGCGCTGCCGGCCATTCTCGAACGGCTGCCAGGGCTGCGCCTCGACCCCGACGCCGAACCGCCGGTTATCCGGGGGGTGGCGTTTCGCGGCCCCGAGGAGCTTCACGTGGTCTGGGACGTCTGAGCGGCGTTATTGGCAGGCCGCTAGACCACCACATTCACCAGGACGCGGGAACGCGTCAGACCACCACGTTGACCAGTTTGGGCGGGCGGGCGATGACCCGTCGGGGCTCGCCGCCGTCCAGGTAGGCCTGCACCCTCTCTGATGCCAGCGCCAGCGCCTCGGCCTCGGCCTCGGCGATATCGGCGGCCACCTCAATGCGGTCGCGCACCTTGCCGTTCACCTGCACCACCATGGTCACCGTCTCCAGCACCAGCTTGTCCTCATCGGCAGCCGGCCACGGCTCGGCGTGGATGTTCCCGCCCCGGCGCATCTCCCACAGCTCGGCACAGATGTGGGGCACCATCGGCGCCATCACCAGCAGCAGAGAGTCGATGGCAAAGGCCAGCGTCTCGTGGTGGGGGCCGACGTCACGCTGCACATAGCGGTACAGCTCGTTGGTGAACTCCATGCAGCCGGCCACCGCGGTGTTGTCCGCCCAGCGGTCGAACTCGGCGGTGATGCGGGGGATGTGTCGGTGGGTTGCCGCATCGATGGCCTGCACGGCTTCGGAGACAGGGCCGGAGCGGGCCGGGTTGGCCCGCTCCGCGGTGCCAGCGGCCAATCGCCACAACCGGCCTAGGAAACGGGCGCAGCCCTCGAGGCCGAAGTCCTCCCAGTCCACGTCCTCGGCGGGGGGCTTCACCTGCAAGATGGCCAGGCGCAGGGCATCGGCGCCGTGGGCGTCGATGATGTCCTCAGGGGCCACCAGGTTGCCCTTCGACTTGGACATCTTCCCCCCGCCCATTCGCACCATGCCCTGGGTGAACAGCCGCTGGAAGGGCTCCCGCAAACCGGCGGGGGCCACCCCCAGGTCTGACAGCGCCCGGGTGAAGAACCGGGCGTACATCAGGTGCAAGATGGCGTGCTCAACACCGCCGATGTACTGGTCCACCGGCAGCCACCGCTCTAGCGCCTCGGTGCTGAACGGCAGCTCGGAATTGTGGGGGTCGGCGAAACGCAGGAAATACCAGGAGGAGTCCACGAACGTGTCCATGGTGTCGGTCTCCCGGCGGGCCGGGCCGCCGCAGGCGGGGCACTCAGTGTGCAAGAAGCCGGGGTGGTCCACCAGAGGCGAGCGGCCGGTGGGCATGAAGGCCACATCGTCGGGCAGGCCCACCGGCAAGTCCTCGTAGGGCACCGGCACGGCCCCGCACGCCTCGCAGTAGACGATGGGGATGGGGCAGCCCCAGTAGCGCTGGCGGGACAGCAGCCAGTCGCGCAGCCGGTAGTTAACCTTGCGCTCGCCGATGCCCCGATCTTCCAGCCAGTCGATGGCCGCGGCCTTGGCCTCTTCCATCCACAGTCCGTTGAGCCAGTCGCTGTTGATCGACGGCCCGTCGCCGGTGTAGGCCTCGCCGTCGAAGTCCTCGGAGGGTTCCACGGTGCGGATGATGGGCAGGCCGTAGGCGGTGGCGAAGTCCCAGTCGCGCTGGTCCTCGCCGGGCACCGCCATGATCGCCCCGGTGCCGTAGGTGGTGAGCACGTAGTCGGCCAAGAACAGCGGGATGGGCTGGCCGGTGAACGGGTTGACCACCCGGGTGCCGGTGTCCACCCCCCGCTTGTCGGCGGGGCCCTCGGCCGACAGACGCTCGAATTCGCTGCGCTCGCCCACCGCCGCGATGAACGCCTCCACCTCGGCTCGGCGATCCTCGGTCACCAGCTCGGGCACCCGGGCGTGTTCGGGGGACATCACCGCGAAGGTCATCCCGAAGCTGGTGTCGGGCCGGGTGGTGAACACCGCAATCCCGTCGACGTCGTCGCGGGGATTGCCGTCGGCATCGGCAATCGGCAGGGTGAAGTCGGCACCCTCGGAGCGGCCGATCCAGTTGCGCTGCATGGTCTTGACCCGGTTGGGCCAGTCCACGCCGTCAAGACCCTCCAGCAGCTCCTCGGCATAGGCGGTGATTCGGTAGAACCACTGCTCCAGCTCGCGTTGCTGGGCCAAGTTGCTGCAACGCTCGCAGGTGCCGTCGCCCAGCACCTGCTCGTTGGCCAGCACCGTCTGGCAGCCGGGGCACCAGTTCACCGGAGCCGTGGCCCGGTATACCAGGCCCGCCTCGTAGAATTTCAGGAAGATCCACTGGGTGAAGCGGATGTAGTCGGGGTCGTGGCTGCTCAGCGTCCGGCGCCAGTCGTACACCGCGCCGATGCGGCGCAGCGACGACGACAGCCGCTCAATGTTGGCCTCGGTGTGCTCTCGGGGGTGGGTACCGGTCTTTATGGCCGCGTTCTCGGCCGGCAGGCCGAAGCTGTCGAAGCCGATGGGCGACAGCACGCCGTCGCCCTGCATAGTGCGGTAGCGCACCAGCAAGTCGCCGAAGGTGTAGTTGCGGACGTGGCCGATGTGGGCCGGGCCGCTGGGATACGGGTACATGCTCAGCACGTAGTACGGCGGCCGGGGGTCGTCGTTGTCGATGTCGTAGGTGGCGTCGTCAACCCAGCGCTGCTGCCATTTGGGCTCGATAGCCGCCGGGTTGTAGCCGTCCATCGCCGCTAAATCTACCGAGCTTCCGCACAAGGCCAATAACCGTTATCCCATGTGGGTCGGCCCATTGACGGCTGGTAAAGTTCCCTCTTCGCGGGGCTGTAGCTCAGTTGGCTAGAGCGCTTGCATGGCATGCAAGAGGTCGTGGGTTCGAGTCCCATCAGCTCCACCGCTTGTTCGGACGCCTGCCCCGTTTTTGTGCGCTGAAGCAGTCAATTTCATAAGTAGCATCGTGTTATTTCAGTATATTTGTAACTCTTTTTTTCAATTCCCTTAATTTTACTGACAGTTTGTAATAAGACTTCTGATTAGGGATAGACAGCTCAAGTCCTTCTCCCAGGACAGGTGTTGTTTAGGTTCCCTACTCCTTCTCGGAGGTCCCCATGTCGTTCTCGCTGATCCGCAAGTTCGTCGCGCCCGCTCTCGCCCTCATCGTGCTCACTGCCGGTCTGGCATTCGCCTCGGCCAGCGCCGGCGCCCAGGAGGGCGGGGCCGAACTGCGGATCTCAGCCCGGCGGCTAGATGACGGTCGGCTGGAATTCGCCCTTAGGCAGCGAGAAGACGGCACCTGGAGCGAGCGCCTGAGTCCCGACCAGCGCCACTTGCCCGCTGATGCCGCTACCGGACAGTGGCTGGACAGTTCCGCGCTGACCATCGACTCGATCGGCTCGGTGCGAATCTCAGCTCGCCTGGGCGCAGACGGGCGGGTGGAGTTCGCCCTCCAGCAGCAGCTGGCCGACAGCTCTTGGGGCGAGCGCCTCCTGCCTCAACAGCGCTTCTTTCCCGCAGACACTGCGGCGGGCATTTGGCTGACCACCTCTCCGCTCACCGTCATCGCCCCCTCCCCTACTGCGGATCCGGAGGCCGACAACCAAGCCGAAGTATCAGGCGAAGAAACGGCGTGCCTCGCGGCCGAAGGCGACGAGGCATGGACGGTCGCCGGACCCAATGAGTCGCCGTTCCAGCACCGCGCGCTAAACGGCGGGGGCAACAACCTGGCCAACCCATCTTGGGGCATGGCAGGCACAGCCCTCTTGAAGTTGGCGCCAGGGTCCTATGAGGACGGCGTTTCCACGCCACCAGCCTCTCGCCCCAACGCCCGTGCCATCAGCAACATCGTGTTCGCCCAGGATGGTTTGGTGCCCAACTCCTCGGGGGCCAGCGACATCACATGGCAGTGGGGCCAGTTCATCGACCACGACATCACCCTCAGCCTCGACAACACTGACGAGCCCTTCCCGATTCCGGTCCCCCGAGGTGATTCGGTGTTTGATCCCCGCGGGACAGGCACCGCGGAGATCCACCTCGATCGCTCCGTGTCCGACCCCGACACCGGTACCGATCAGAACAACCCCCGGCGACAGGTCAACGCCATCACAGCGTTCATCGACGGCTCCCAGGTCTACGGCTCAGATGAAGAGCGAGCCCTGGCCCTTCGCACCAACGACGGCACGGGGAAGCTCAAGACATCCCACGAGGGGCGACTGCTGCCCTACAACACCGAGGGACTCGAGAACGAAGGGGGCAGCCACCTCACGAACCTGTTCGTCGCCGGCGACCTGAGGGTCAACGAGCAGATCGGGCTCATCTCGATGCACACCCTGTTCGTGAGAGAGCACAACCGGCTGGCCGAGCTCATCGCCAACTGGCACCCCAGTTTGAGCGGCGATGAGATCTACCAGTTGGCCCGCAAGCTCGTCGGCGCCCAGATCCAAGCCATCACCTTCAACGAGTTCCTGCCACTATTGCTGGGTCCCGACGCCATCGGCCCGTACTCCGGCTACGACCCCGCAGTGAACCCGACCATCGCCAGCGAGTTCTCCGCCGCGGCCTACCGGGTGGGCCACACCCTGCTCTCCCCCAACCTGCTGTTGGTGGACGCCAACGGGGAGGCCGGCCAGATCAGCCTGGCCCGGGCCTTCTTCAACCCCACCGTCGTCGAAGACCTAGGAATCTCGGCGATACTGCTTGGCCTCGCCTCTCAATCGGCCCAAGAGGTTGACTCGCTGGTCATCGACGAAATCCGCAACATGCTCGTCCGAGGTCCGGGCGGGCCGGTTTTCGACTTGGCCGCCCTCAACATCCAACGAGGCCGCGACCACGGTGTGGGCGACTACAACACCGTGCGCCTGGCGTTCGGACTGTCCGCGGCGGAGAGCTTTGCCGATATCTCCTCCGACCCCGCCGTGCAGCAGGCACTGATGGAGGCGTACGGGAGCGTGGATGATCTGGACCTCTGGGTCGCGGCCCTGGCCGAAGACCACGTGGCCGGAGCGTCAGTGGGCGAGACCCTTCAAGCCGTAATCTCCAATCAGTTCCGCCGCTTGCGGGCCGGCGACCGCTTCTGGTTTGAGCGCGACCCGTTCTTCTCGGCCAACCCTGGGCTTCTCGAAGAGATCGGCAGCATTACCCTGGCCAACGTCATCCGCTGCAACACCTACCTGGAAAGCGAGATCCAAGACAACGCCTTCATCGTCAAGGAGAGCTGAGCGCGCCTCCCCGATCAGTCGCTGAGGTGTACCTCAGCGGCGTGGACGAGGTCGGCGCTGGAGCGGGCTATCCACACGGTGTAGGTGCCGGGGTCGACGTACCAGCCAGGATCGGTGCGCTTTTCGGATTCCCCGGCGGGAACCGGATTGCCGATCTCCAAGCCCGGAGGCGACTGGTCGCCGGGGTCGTAGTAGGCAAAGGACCGCCGGTTGAGCACGATGCGAGCGGTGGTGCGCTCGCCGGGGGCCAGATGGACCTTGGCGAACCCCTTGAGCTCTCGCACCGGGCGGTGCAGCAGTGACGGCGGTGGCTCCACGTACAACTGCACAACGTCGCTGCCTGCCCGGTCGCCGGTGTTGACCACGTCCACCTCCACGATCACTGGGTCGGCCACCTCGGTGTCGCCCCCTCCCGACACTCGGGGCGCCGACCACTCGAAGGTGGCGTACGACAGGCCATGGCCGAAGGGCACGGCCGGATCGATGGCCCGGGCGTCGAACCAGCGGTGGCCGATGTACAGGCCCTCGCCGTAGCGCACCACCCCGTTCTCGCCGGGATAGTTCAGATACGCCGGGCTGTGCTCATAGCGGGCCGGCACGGTCATCGCCATGCGCCCGCCGGGGTCGGCCGCGCCGAACAGCACGTCGGCCACCGCGTAGCCCATCTCCTGGCCGCCGAACCCGGCCACCAGCACCCCGGCGGCCTCCTCCGCCCAGTCCAGGTTGCACGCTCCCCCGGTGTTCACCACCACCACGGTGTTCGGGTTGGCCGCCGCCACCCGGCGGATCAGCTCGGGCTGGTCGCCGGGCAAGTCGAACCAGTCGCGGTCGCGCCCCTCGGTCTCCCAGTCGGCGTTGGTGCCCACCACCACCACGGCCACGTCGGCGGCGGCCGCGGCCTCCTCAGCCTCGGCGATCAGATCCCGATCCACCTGTGATTTCAGGCCCACCCGGGCCCCGCACAACATGAAGCTGTCGCGGCTGGAGTACTCGATGACGATCGGCGTCTCCTGCCCGGCGGTGAGCTGCACCGGGGCGGAGATCACTTCCGAGCCCATCCCGAAGAAATCGTCGCCCCGGTCGTAGTCGCCCTCGGTGGCGTCCAGCACCACCTCGCCGTCGAGCAGAACTCGGCAGCGACCGAGCTGAACCAGCCCCAGGGTATGCTCCCCGGTGTCCTCGGCCACCAGAACTCCCGATGCCCGCACCGAGAACGCCTCAGGGTTCACCCCCGGTCCCGGCTCGCCGAAGAACACCATCTCACCTGAGGCCGACTCGCGGGTATGCACCACCGGGCCCGACCAGTCGTGGCCGTTGAAGTACTCCATTGTGAGCTTGCCCTCCAGCATCGGGGCCGACAGCGCGATCAGCGAGCGCTCGATGTCACATCCCTGGGCATAGCGGATGTCGAGATCGGGGTACTCGTCACCCAGAGCGTCCATCAAGCTCACATTGCGATACGCCTGCACGGTGGCCGAACCCCCTCCCATGATCTGGGCTTTGCGGGCGTTGGGTCCGATCACCGCCACCGACCCCGCCGAAGTCGGGTCCAGCGGCAGCACGCCGTTGTTGGCCACCAACACCGTTCCCGCCGCGGCCGCCTGGCGGATCAGCGCTCGGTCCTCGGGACGGTCCAGCCCGTGTTCCTGACCGGGCTCGCACCCGTCGTCGCCGTCCAATGCCCCGGTGCGCTCCAGCAGGCGCAGCACGTCGCCGGCAATCCGGTCGAGATGGCCCTCGTCCATCTCCCCCGCGGCCAGCGCCTCGCCGATCGGGCCGCGGTTGTACCACTGGCCCGGCCCGGGCATCTCCAGGCTCAGCCCGGCTCGGGCTGAGCCAGCGGTGGACCGGGCCGCGAACCAGTCGGAGACCACGAACCCGTCGAATCCCCACTCGTCCCGCAGAATCTTGGTGAGCAGCCATTCGTTCTCTGAGCAGAAGGTGCCGTTGAGCCGGTTGTAAGCGCTCATCAGCCCCCAGGTACCCCCTTCCAGCACGGCATACTCGAACGGCACCAGATACAGCTCCCGGAGCGTGCGCTCGTCCACCTGGGAATCGATGGTGTTGCGCTCGAACTCGGAGTCATTGGCCACGAAATGCTTGGGCGTGGTGGCCACCCCCCGCGACTGCACCCCACGTACAAACGCGGCGGCCACCAACCCCGACAGAATCGGATCCTCGCCGTAGCACTCGAAGTTCCTTCCCCCCAGAGGGTTGCGGTGCAGGTTGATGGTGGGGGCCAGCAGCACCCGGCACCCCTTGGCCCGGGCCTCGTCGCCCAGCACCCCGCCCAGCCGCTCCACCAGCTCGGGATCCCAGGTGGCCCCCAGCACCGCCCCGGCCGGAATGCAGGCCGTGGCCGTGCCGGTGCCCAGCAGCCCGCCGCCCCGGGCCCCATTGGGACCATCGGTCACCCCGATGCCGGGAATGCCCGCCTCCGGGAAGCTCTTGGTGGTCCAGATGGCCTCGCCGGCCACCAGGTCGGCCTTCTCCTCGGTGCTCAGGGCAGCCAGGCGAGTCTCAACAGTCTCCGACATGGCTTTAGCGTCTCACACCGGATTGGCCGCCCCGCAGTCCACGCCGAACCAGCGCGGTCCCAGAGGGGAAGGCCACCATGATCACCACCGCCGAGGCCGCGTAGGTGGCGATGACCCAGATCCAGGCCCGCTGGAATCCGCCCAGCGGGTCGCCGCTGGGCGCGGAGTTGAACAGGGCGATCACCACCGCGATGCCCAGGGCGAAGCACACCTGCTGAACGGTGCGGGTGGTGGCGTTGGCGATGGCGAATCGAGGCGGCGGAACATCGCTCATGGCCGCGCTGACGAAGGTGGCGATAGACAGCCCCACGCCGATGCCCAAGAGCACGTTGGCGGGCAGGAACACCGAGAAGTACGCCGAAGACTCACCGGCCCAGACCAACAGCAACGCGTAAGACAGCCCGCAAAGCACCACCCCCGATGTGAGCAGCCAACGGTGCCCCCAGCGGTCGGCCATCCGCCCGATGGGAACCGACAGTGCCGAGGCAATGATCGGCCCCGGCGTGAGCCCGAGTCCGGCCTCCAGCACGGTGAGGCCCCACAGGTCTTGCAGCAGCAGCGAGCTCATCAAGAACCCGGGCACGAACCCCAGCGCGTACAAGCCGAAGGAGGCGGTGGCCGCCGAGAACGAGCGATAGCTGAACAGGCTCAGGTCGAGCAGCGGATTGGGGTGCGAGCGCGACCGCCAGATCACCAATGGCAGCAACACAACAGCAATCGCGGCGAAGGCAATGATGCGCATGTCGTCGTAGCCCCACCCCTCGCCTTGGACGATGGCCACCATCACCAGCGCCAGGGCCAGAGTGCCCATCGGCACCCCCACCACGTCGAGGCGCCCCTCGGTGTCCTCGTCGCGCGACTCCCGCACCAGCCGGGCGGTGGCCAAAAACACCAGGGCCGCAATGGGCAGGTTGACGTAGAAGATCCACCGCCAGCCCAGGCCGTTGATCAAGAGCGCCCCGATGGTCGGGCCGAACGCCGCCCCCAGCGCGCCCATCGCCCCCCACATCCCGATGGCCGCCGAGCGACGCGATACCGGGAACTCGGGCAGCACCATGGCCAGCGACGACGGCATGATCAGCGAACCGCCCAACGCCTGCACCACCCGGGCCGCAATCAGCACCTCCACTTGGGGCGCTATCCCGCTGAACAGCGATCCGATGGCAAAGATGGCCAACCCGAGATTGAACATCTTGCGCCGCCCCTGGCGGTCGGCCAGGCGCCCCGAGAGCAGCAAGAACGACCCCACCGTGATGGAGTAACCGCTAACGATCCACGACAAAGCGGCGTTGGACGCATCCAGGGACTTCTGGATCGACGGAAAGGCCACGTTGACGATGGACACGTCCACCACCACCATGAACGCCGCCGCGGTGGCTGCCCCCAGCGCCAGCCAGGAACGGCGCTCTACCGGCTCTACCACGAACGGCCTTTCATCGGGGCCACGCTAGTAGCGGGTCGCCAGAATATTCGGGGACTGGCCGCTTCGGTATGCTGAGCGTCACCGCACACCAGGGGGATGAGATGACGACGTATGACACGATCATTGCTGGCGGAATGGTGGTCGACGGGACCCGGGCTCAGCGGCTCCGGGCCGATGTGGGTATCAAGGACGGCAAGATCGCCAAGATCGGCCGGCTGCGGGCCTCCGATGCCGATGAGGTGCTGGACGCCGACGGGATGATCGTGGCCCCTGGCCACATCGACCTCCACACCCACTACGACGCCCAGCTCTTCTGGGACCCGTACTGCACGCTGTCGGGCTGGCACGGGGTGACCTCGATCGTCATCGGCAACTGCGGTTTCGGGTTCGCTCCAGTGGCCCCCGAGGACCGGGAGCGGGCCATGCTGACCATGACCCGCACCGAGGCCATTCCCTTCGACGCCATGGCCGCGGGGATGCCTTGGGACTGGGTCTCCTATCCCGAGTTCTTGGACGCGGTGGACCGCACCCCCAAGGCGGTCAACATGCGGAGCTTCTTCCCGCTGAATCCCGCGCTCAACTGGGTGCTGGGCTACGAGCGGGCCAAGGCCGGCGAGATGCCAACCGATGAGGAGCACGCCCAGCTACGGGCGCTGTTGCACGAGGCCATGGACGTCGGCGCCGGCGGCTGGTCGGTGCAGCGGCTGCGGGACTCCAACGTTCAGCGCGACCACGACGGCAACCCCATGAACACCGACGTGATGCCCAACGAGACGCTGTTCCAGCTGGCTGAGGTTCTGGCCGAGCGCAATCAGGGGTTCATCCAGGCCACCTTCGCCCCCGACCCCGCCGACGAGACCCGCACCGAGCACCGCCGCACCTACGAGCGACTGGCCGACATCAGCGGCCGCCCGGTGCTGTTCAACGTGATCACCCCCAACGCCCAGCGCCCCGAGCAGCACCTCAAGCAGATCGAATGGGTAGAGAGCTGCCGCCTGCGGGGCCTGCCGATCTACGGCCAGGCTGTGACCACCGACGTGGGATTGGCATTCACCTTTGAGGAGTGGAACCTGTGGGACGACATGGAGGCGTGGCGGGAGGCCACGCTGGGCACCGTTGAGGAGCGCAAGGCCAAGCTGGCCGACCCCGCCCGCCGCCCTGCCCTGCGGGAATCAGAGTCGATTGCGGTCACCTGTCCGATCGCCGACATCGTGCTACTGGAGACCGCCAGCCCGCAGTACCAGCGCTACGCCGAGACTCGGGTGGGCGACATCGCCGCCGACCTAGGGGTGCATCCGGTGGATGCCATGCTCGACGTCGCGGTGGCCGACAACCTGGCCGCCACGTTCTATGCCTCAGGCTCGTTCAACAACCCCGACCATCTGGTCGACCTGTTGAACTACCAGTGGGCGCTGCCCGGAGTGTCGGACGGCGGGGCCCACACCCGATTCCTCACCGCCGGCCGGTGGCCCACCGAGTTGCTCATCAACGGGGTGCGCGACCGGGAGATCATCTCGCTGGAGGACGCCCACTGGCGTATGGCCGGGCTTCCCGCCCAGTGCGCGGGGTTCACCGACCGGGGAACCCTGACCGCGGGCCAGGCGGCCGACGTGATCGTGTACGACCTCAACAGCCTGGCCATCGGCCCGAGCGAGAAGGTCCACGACATGCCCGCCGGCGAGTGGCGCCGAGTGCAGCGGGCCTCGGGCTATCAGTACGTGCTGGTCAACGGCGAGGTCACCATCCAAGAGGACAAGGAAACCGGCACCTCCCCCGGCCGCCTCCTACGGGAAACGCTCTGACCACCGCCGGATCGGGGACCCGTGGCCACTGTACCGGGTCGCCCTTATGACGGCAACGGATTAGCCGTGAGCGTCGGGCAGTCCTTCCAGAGGAGGTCGAGGGAGTAGTAGTCGCGGGCGGAGGCGGTGAAGATGTGGACCACGAAATCGCCGTAGTCCATCAGCACCCACTCGTAGTCCGACAGCCCTTCGATGCAGATGGGCTTGGGACCGCCGCAGGCATCCACCGCTTCTTCGATGCGCTCGGCCAGCGCCCGCACCGCTCGGGTGTTGGCACCGCTTGTGATCATGAAGTGGTCGGTGATCACCAGCACGTCGCCAACATCAATGATGACCGTGTCGGCGCCTGGCCCTTCTTCCGCCGCGGCCGCTGCGGCTCTTACCCAATCCCACACGACCGTTGTGTCAGCGGTGCTGACGCTCATGCGGCGATCACGTCATTGTCCGCAATTCTCGTGGGACGGGTATGGCGCTCATGCGGGCATCACACTCTCACTCTAACCATCTCCGCCCACCAGTTGTGAGAAATCGGCGCCGAAGGTCACCGTGATGTCGAAGGAGATGTCGGGCAGCTCTTCGGCAATCACCGTGCCGGTGCCGAGGGCATCTCGGAGTGCCTCAGCGTGGGGGGCGAAGCCAGTGTCGTGGTAGGCGACCTTGGTGGTCTCCCAGCCGAACTCAGCCGCATTGCCAATACGGGAGATGCGAGCTCCGGCCCTGCTGAGCTCTCGGGCCGCGGTCGTGGTGAGCTCAAGGTCGCCGACGCCGTTGAGCAGCCGGACATTGGGCTGGCTCCCATCTACCGCCGAGATGGGAAACGGGATGACCTCGCGCACCAGGTGAGCCGTGGTATCCGGTCTCAAGACCACCTCCCCGCTGTCGGTGACACTCCCCCCCACCGTGGCTATGAGGAACTCCCCCGCAACCAGACTGCGGACGAATCGTCCCATTCCCCGGTCGGTCTCGCCGGGAATCACGTTGGGTGCGGTCGATTCCGCCACCTGCCACAGCCAGGCCTGCCAGAACGACACGTGGCGGGACAACCCGACAAGCGGCGACTCGCCCGGGGTGCGTCCGGCCAGGTAAGGGCCAACATCGGACGCAGCCAAGGCCACACCATTCCCGAACAGGGTCTCCCCATCGGGGCCCATCAGGGGAACAGGGCTGATCAAAGCAACCGGCTCCACCGCAGTCACCAACGCCGCCCATCCGTCGTCGCCCACCACCTGTGACTCGCTGGGGCGAATGCCGAGCAGCTCGGCCACCGAATCAGCCACACCAGTGGTGCCGGACTCGGCCCAGCGGTCACTGAGGAGCCCGCTGGAAGTTCGTGTCTCCGTTGCCATGATCAACACGGCCCCCTCGACTCCGTTGTCGGTCAGCACCAGCAGCGTGACCCCGTGGAGGCGGTCGCCGTTGGCATGGATCAACATCAGCGTGGGAGTCGGTTCCACGAATGCCTCGTACCCGGGGGCGGCGGGATCAAGCGGGGCGCCAACCTCGGTGCCGTCGCTGCTGCCGGAGATGGCCGACCACCCCAGCCAGACCAAGAGCGGCACCGCCGCGGCCAACCCCAGCAACAGCAGCGGCCAACCCCAGCGCCACCAGCGAGGCAGGCTTCTCTTCGGCGCAGGGCTCTCCGCGCCCGGCGCGGGTTCACCCATACAACCCCTCTTGGCGGCAGTAGGCCAGCGCGGCCGGGGGAATCAGGCCGTCGAGCGGCCGACCGGCGTCAGCCCACTGGCGCACCTGGGTGCTGGACAGGTCGACCAGCGGACAGGCCACCACCCGATGGGCCACCGGCGGGCGCTCCCCCATCGCACCGGGCCGGTCGACCACCACCACTTCGGACATCTCGGCGATCTGCTCATAACGGTGCCAGGTGTTGAGGCCTGCGGCGGCGTCGCTGCCCAATACCAGGAAGAGCGAGCCATCGGGGTCGGCCGATCGGTACGCCTCCAGCGTGTCCACGGTGTAGGTAAGGCCGCCGCGGTCGATCTCCATCGATGAGGCCACCACCCCGTCGATCCCGTCAACGGCCGCTTGCACCATGGCGAGTCGATCCTGGGCGGGGCTGAGCAGCGGCCTGTCCAGCTTCTGCCAGGGTTCGTTGGCCACCATCAGATCCACGCGATCGAGCTGGAGCTCGGCCCGCACCCAAACAGCGACCACAAGGTGGCCGACATGGACTGGGTCGAACGTCCCCCCGAAGATCCCGATGCGGCTCACAGTTTGCAGTGTACGAAATGAAGCTTCGGAATCTGCGGCGGCCCACAGCCGCTGCTGAAGGTGCCAGAAAACGGTTTACGAAACAAAGGGCCGACTTCTTGTTACCCCTGGGGCGGCCGCGAGTCGAATAAATCGTGCGGGGATAAACGCGACCCACGGGTAATTTCGAGAGATAACGGTGAACTGCGACTGGGAACAAATGAGAGGGCAGATGGGTTGTAGATCACGAAGACAACAAGACAGGAAGAAATGGACGATTCAACAGGCCAGTACCTAAATGCAATCGGATTGGTGCCGCTCCTCACCAAGGAAGACGAGGTCAAACTAGCCCAGGCAATCGAGCGGGGCCGCGAGGCCCAAGCCCGAATAGACGCCGGGGAAAACAATCCCCGGCTGCACACCCAAGTGCGGGATGCCGCCCGGGCCAAGGAGCGCTTCATTCGGGCCAACCTCCGCTTGGTGGTGAGTGTGGCCAAGAAATACCCCCTGCCCACCGGCATGGAACTGCTGGATCTGGTGCAGGAGGGCAATCTTGGGCTGGATCGAGCGGTGGAGAAGTTCGACTGGCGCAAGGGGTTCAAGTTCTCCACCTACGCCACGTTCTGGATCCGCCAGTCCATCGGCCGGGCACTTGACCAGAAGGCCAACCTGATCCGGCTTCCCGGCGAGCGGGCCGCCAGCCTGAGGGCCGCGGTGCGCCAAGCATCCGGGGGCGGTGAGGAGCTGGACACCGAGCACGCCCTGCTTCACCGGCTCACCTCGATCACCTCTCTGAACGCCACGGTGGGCGACGACCACAACAGCGAGCTGGTAGACCTCCAGCCCGATGGCGGTCCCGGTCCCGAAGATCTGGCGCTGGTCGCCGATCAGTCGGCCACGCTGGCCGGGCTGCTCAGCGATCTGGACGAAAGGGCCCGGTTCGCAGTGGAAATGCGCTACGGGCTCATTGACGGGGAAAAGCACAGCTACCGGGAGATCGGTGAAGCGCTGGGGCTGACCTCAGAGGCCATCCGACGCATCATCGGCCGATCGCTGGACTCGGTCCGGGCCCGGGCCGAGCTGCTGGACATCGACGCCGCGTAGCCGCCCACTGATAAATGGTTTTGCCCAATTGCCGGCGACAGGCGACCATTTTGCTATGAGTTCGGCCCCAGTCGAAGCGAGCGGCACGTCTCCGGTCGCCTGGCATCCCGCGTCCTGGCGTGACCGACCAGCAGCCCAGCAGCCCCAATGGCCCGACCAGGGCTCGCTGGATCAGGTGATCAAAACCTTGGGCGAACTGCCCCCGCTGGTGTTCGCCGGAGAGGCCCGCCAGCTCCAGAGCCAGCTGGCGGAGGCCGCCGCGGGCCGGGCCTTCGTCCTCCAAGCCGGAGACTGCGCCGAATCCTTCGACGGGGTCACCGCCGACAGCATCCGCGACAAGCTCAAGGTCATCCTGCAAATGGCGGTGGTGCTGGCGTTCTCAGCCGGAGTGCCCACCGTGAAGATCGGCCGAATCGCCGGCCAGTTCGCCAAGCCCCGATCGTCGTCTACCGAGGTGGTCGACGATGTGGAGCTCCCCTCGTTCCGAGGCCACATGGTCAACGACATCAGCTTCTCCGAGAACTCTCGCGTCGCCGATCCCGAGCGCTTGGTTCGGGCCTACCACCAGTCGGCGTCCACCCTCAACCTGCTGCGGGCGTTCACCAAGGGGGGCTACGCCGACCTCCGCCAGGTCCACATGTGGAATCAGGAGTTCATCGCCGCCAGCCCGGAAGGGCGGCGCTACGAAAGCGTGGCCGACGGTATTGACTCCGCCCTGCGGTTCATGGCCGCTTGCGGGGTGTCCACCGATGCGCCAGAGCTGCACCAGGTGGACTTCTACACCAGCCACGAGGCGCTGGTGCTCGACTACGAAGAGGCCCTCACCCGCCAAGACTCCATCACCGGCCAGTGGTACGACTGCTCGGCCCACATGCTGTGGATTGGCGAGCGCACCCGCCAGCTGGATGGGGCCCACGTGGAGTTCATGCGGGGAATCAAGAACCCGCTGGGCTGCAAGCTGGGGCCAACTGCTGATCCGGCTGAATTGCTTGAACTGTGCGAGATCCTCAATCCCGACCGCATCCCCGGCCGGCTCACCCTCATCAGCCGCATGGGCGCAGACAAGGTGTCCGATGTCTTGCCCCCGCTGCTGGCCGCAGTGCGCGACGCCAAACACCCGGTGCTTTGGGAGTGCGACCCCATGCACGGCAACACCTACACCACCGCCGGCGGGCGAAAGACCCGCCACTTCGAGGACGTGATGGCCGAGATCGACCGCTACTTCACCGTCCACGCCGAGGCCGGCACTTGGCCGGGCGGCATCCATGTGGAGATCACCGGCGACGACGTCACTGAGTGCGTCGGCGGTGCTGAGGCCTTGAGCGACGACGACCTGGAGCTCCGCTATGAGACCATGTGCGATCCCCGTCTCAACGGCGCCCAGAGCCTGGAGTTGGCCTTCCGGGTCGCCGAGCGTCTCAGCGTCTGACGCGGCGCAAATCCTCCCTTTTCGGATAATTCGGATCAAAACACTCGGGATTTGATTTCAGGCCGCTATCCTGATAAACAACTAATCGGATCAAAGTAGTCCGAATTAGTGGTTGCCTGAACCCCACCACCTGCCCCAATTCCAAAGAGAGTCCGATGGTCACGGTCCAAATCGACAACACCGCGGTAATCGATCCGGCCCAGCAGGCCGACATCGACAAGTTCGAGCGGATGCTGGCTCGCTACAAGGCCGGCGAGATCCCCGAAGACGTGATGCGGGTGTTCCGCCTGAACAACGGCATCTACGGCCAACGCCAGGGCGGCACCAACCAGATGGTGCGGGTCAAGATCCCCGCCGGCATCATCTATCCCGAGCATTTCGAGGCCCTGGCCCACATCGCCCGGACCTATTCCCGGGGCTGGGGCCACATCACCACCCGCCAAAACATCCAATTCCACTATGTGGACATCGACGACGTCCCCGACGTGATGCGGGTTCTGGCCTCGGTTGGGCTCACCACCCGGGAGGCTTGCGGCGACACCGTCCGCAACGTGCAGGGCTGCCACCTGGCCGGCGCCTGCCCCCACGAGGTGCTGGACATCACCGCCTGGGCCCGGGCCACCGCGCTGCACTTTTTGCGCCACCCCTACGCCCAGCGCCTGCCCCGCAAGTTCAAGATCAACTTCTCGGGGTGTGCCACCGACTGCGGCCAGGCCATGTTCAATGACGTGGGCGTGATCGCCGCCACCCGAGAGGTGGATGGCGGCGTGGAGGCCGGGTTCCGCGTGTACGTGGCCGGCGGCCTGGGGGCCAACCCCCACCCGGCGCTGGCCCTGGAGGATTTCACCTCCCGCGAGGATCTGCTCCCCACCATCGAGGCCTGCCTGCGGGTGTTCGACCACGACGGCTATCGGGACAACAAGCTCCGGGCCCGCATGAAGTGGCTGGTGGAGAAGCTGGGCTTTGAGGAGCTCCAGCGCCGCATCTTCCGGGAGCGCAAGTTTTTGCTGGCCTCCTCCAGTTGGCCCGGCGGGATCCCCGATTTTGTGAGGGTCCACGGCGACGCACCCGCCGGCCGCCATGCCGATGTCGAGGCTACGCCGGTGGGCCAAGGTGTGTCGGTTTCCATCGGGGGCCGGGCGCCCTACGAGCGGTGGGAGCAGGCCAACGTGGTGCGAGGGGCCGCCAAGGGCACGGTCTCGGCTTATGCCTGGGCCCGTCTGGGCGACATCACCGCCGACCAGTTCGACGCCCTGGCCGACATCCAGCGGGAGCTGGGCGCGGAGGGCCGGGTGACCAACCGCCAGAACATCGTCTTCCGGGATCTGCGCGAGCACCAACTGCCCCGGCTGTTCGAGGCCTTGTCGGATATCGGCATGGCCGAGCCCGGCGCGGAGCTGTTGCGCGATGTGGTGGCCTGCCCCGGCGCCGACACCTGCAACCTGGCCGTGACCCAGTCTCGGGGACTGGCCGACGCCATCGGCGAACTCCTGGATCAAGAAGGACTGGCCGAGGTGGGCGGGCTGCGAATCAACATCTCGGGCTGCACCAACTCGTGCGGCCAGCACCACGCCTCCGACATCGGCTTCTTCGGCGCCGAGCGCCGCGCCCACGGACGGTCGGCACCGGGCTATCAGATGCTCCTCGGCGGCTATGTGGGCGACTCCCAGATCCACTTCGGCACCAAGGCGCTGCGCCTGCCCGCTCGCAACGCCCCCGAGGCGGTGGTGAGGGTGGTGCGCCAGTTCACCGCTGAGCGGGAGGCTGGCGAAGAGTTCCGCCACTGGCTAGAGCGCAAGGGCGGATCACGAGAGGTGGGCAAGACGCTGGTCGACCTGGACGAGTTCCCCGCCCCCGAAGTCGGCCCCGACTACTACGTCGATTACGACGAGACCGGCCCCTATGAAGCCGTGATCGGCGACTCTGAATGCGCAACCTGAGCCGCTCCGCAACTGTCATCCTGATCGGCGACTCTGAATGCGCAACCTGACCGTACCGTCGTTCACCGACGAAGAACTGGCTGCTCTCAACGAGGAGTTCGATCACCTTCCCGCGGAGAAGGTGATCCAATGGGGGGTGGACAACTTTTCTCCTCACTTGGCGCTGGCCGCGTCGATGACCGATGCCGTGCTGATCGATCTGGCCGTGAAGGTGGACCCGGCTATCGAGGTGGTGTTCATCGACACCGGTTTCCACTTCCCCGAGACATTGGAGACGGTCGAGCGGGTGCGGCGCCACTACGGCCTGAACCTGCGGCTGATGACCGTGGCCCGCCATGATCCCGATCTCTGGAACATGGACCCGGAAAATTGCTGCTCCGCGGTCAAGGCCGGCCAACTCGACCGGGCGCTGGCCGGCAAGGCCGCCTGGATGAGCGGCCTTCGCCGGGTGGAGGCCGTCACCCGGGCATCGGCCCCCATCGTGGTGCGCGACCTACGGGGGCTGGTGAAGCTGAACCCCATCGCCACCTGGACCGACGAGCAGGTGGCCGACTACATGGCCGAGCACCGGGTTCCGTTCAACCCCCTGTTGGAGCGGGGCTACCCCTCCATCGGGTGCATGCCCTGCACCAAGCCAGTGGCCCCCGGCAACGACCCCCGCTCCGGGCGCTGGGCCGGCACCGACAAGACCGAGTGCGGCCTGCACGACTAGGCGCTTTCAGCCCTTCGATTGAAGTCATCTTCACTCCGGCCACCGCGTAGGGTGGCCGCCATGTCTGCATTGGATATGTCGCCGACTACCGGGGTCGTGGTCACTGGTGGGGGGTCAGGAATAGGACGGGCTTGTGCTCGCGCCCTTGCCGAGGTTGGGCGACCGGTGTCGCTGTGGGACCTCAACAGCGAGGGGGCGGCCGAAGCAGCGACTTCCATTGCCGCCGACTGCGGGGTGGCAACCCACTCAGTGGGCTTGGACGTGACCGACAGCGCGGCGGTGGCCGACGCGGTGACCTCCGCCCGAGAGGCGCTGGGCAGCATCGGAGGCTTGGTCCATGCTGCGGGGATCGTGACCGCCATGGACATCGACCGCCTCACCGAGAAGATCTGGGATGCGGTGCTGGGAGTGAACCTGCGGGCGGAGGTGTTCGTGGCCAAAGCGCTGCTCGGCGACCTGCGCAGCCATGAGGGGTCGGCCATTGTGGGAATCGGCTCCATCATGTCGGTGGTGGGCAGCGCGACAATTCCGTCGTACACCGCTTCCAAGCACGGCGTGGTGGGTGTTACCAAGTCGCTGGCCAACTACCTCGGTCCCGACGGCATCCGGGTGAATGCCGTGTGCCCCGGCTACATCGAAACCCCGATGACGGCCCAGATGATGGCCGACGCCCCGAGCAAGGCCGCCTGCGTTGAAAAGTCCCCGCTGGGCCGAGTGGGCGCCCCCGAAGACATCGCCAACGCGGTCCGCTTCCTTATGTCCGATGAGGCCGGTTTCGTCACCGGCACCACCCTCATCGTCGACGGGGGCGTCACCAGCCACGACTGAGGCTGCGTTCCGCATGGAAGGGGCAATGCTGTCAACGGCTTTCGGGCCGACTGACATCCCGCTGTTGGAGGAGACCATCTCGGCCAACTTGGCGCGCACCGTGGCAGAGCACGGCGACCATGAAGCGCTGGTGTCAGTCGAGCAGGGGCTGCGCTACACCTACCGAGAGTTCGCCGACGCGGTCGACGAGGTGGCCGCCGGGCTGATGGCCGTGGGCGTGCAGGTGGGCGACCGGGTGGGGATCTGGAGCCCAAACTGTGCCGAGTGGGTGCTGGTGCAGTACGCCACCGCCCACATTGGGGCCATTCTGGTCACCATCAACCCGGCGTATCGGGTGGCCGAGTTGGAATATGTGCTCAACCAGTCGGGCATCAGCGTGCTGGTGGCGGCGGAGACGTTCTTCCACAGCGACTACCGGGGCATGATCGAAGAGGTATGGGACCGGGTGCCCGCCCAGCAGGTGGTCTATCTCCAGACCTCTGATTGGGAGGACTTGTTGGCTGCTGGCACCGCTATTTCCGCCGACCAGCTTGAGGTGCGCGCCGCGGGTCTTCGCCCAGACGACGCCATCAACATCCAGTACACCAGCGGGACCACGGGTTTTCCCAAGGGGGCCACGCTCAGCCACCGGAACATCTTGAACAACGGCTTCTTCGTGGGCGAGGCCTGCGGGTACACCACCGCCGACCGGGTGTGCATACCGGTGCCCTTCTACCACTGCTTCGGCATGGTGCTGGGCAATTTGGCCTGCACCACCCACGGGGCGGCCATGGTGGTGCCCGCAGCCGGGTTCGACGCTGCGGCCGTGCTGCGGGCCTGCGAGGCGGAGCGTTGCACCAGCCTGTACGGGGTGCCCACCATGTTCATCGCCGAGTTGGGCGAGCCAGACCTTGACCGCTACGACCTGTCGTCGCTGCGCACCGGTATCATGGCCGGCTCGCCGTGCCCGGTGGAGGTGATGAAGCAGGTGGTGGACCGGATGAATATGGCCGAGGTGACCATCGCCTACGGGATGACTGAGACGTCGCCGGTGTCCACCCAGACGTCGGTCGACGACTCGCTCGACAAGCGGGTGGCCACCGTGGGCCGGGCACACCCCCACGTCGAGGTCCGCATTGTCGACCCCGACACTGGTGAGACCGTTCCCCGGGGTGCGGCTGGCGAGTTCATGACCAGGGGCTATTCGGTGATGCTGGGCTACTGGGACGACGAGGCCCGCACGGCCGAGGCCATCGACGACGAGGGCTGGATGCACACCGGCGACCTCGCGGTCATGGACGACGGGGGCTACATCAACATCGTGGGGCGCATCAAGGACATGATCATCCGGGGCGGCGAGAACGTCTACCCCCGGGAGATCGAGGAGTACCTCTACCGCCACCCCGACGTGGTCGAGGTGCAGGTGATCGGCGTGCCCGACGCCCGATACGGCGAAGAGATCATGGCCTGGGTGCAACTACGGGACGGGGCCTCGTTGGACGCCGACGACATCAAGGAGTTCTGCCGGGGCCAGATCGCCCACTACAAGATCCCCCGCTACGTGAAGTTCACCCACGAGTTCCCCATGACCATCACCGGCAAGATCCAGAAATACCTCATGCGGGAGCAGTCGGTCGAAGAACTCGGTTTGGGAGAGGCGGCCAAAGAACGGCACGCTTGACAGCGTGGGAGAGAGCATGAAGCCGCTGGTCAGGGCGATCACCCACGTGCAGGTGGCGATACCGGCGGGAAGTGAGGATGAGGCTCGGGCCTTCTATGGCGGGCTGCTGGGGTTGAACGAGATTCCAAAGCCGTCCGAGCTAGCCAAGCGGGGCGGGTGCTGGTTCGAGCTGCCCGAAGGGACTTGCGGGCAGCTGCACTTGGGGGTTGACCCGGACTTTCGACCGGCCAAGAAGGCCCATGTTGCTTTCTTGGTTTCTGATGTCGCCGAACTTGCCGAGAAGGCCCAGTCTCAGGGACACGAAGTCGTCAGAGACACCGTCGATGGGACTGAGCGGGTGTACATCTGTGATTCGTTCGGGAACCGCTTAGAGTTCATGGCGGAGGAGTTGTCATGAGATTGCAGCTTGCGCTGAACGTGTCCAACCTTGACGAGGCGGTGGAGTTCTACTCCCGCCTCTTCGGCGTAGAGCCAGCCCGGCGCCGACCGGGGTACGCCAACTTCGCCATCGACCAGCCACCCCTCAAGCTGGTGCTGTTCGAGGCCGGCAACGAGTGCAGCGACGACGAAGGATGCTTCAACGGCGCTGGCGGCACGATCAACCACCTCGGGGTGGAAGTCGAGACCACCGACGAAGTCTTAGACGCCGAACGCCGTCTAAGCGGGTCGGGCCTGGTCACCACCGGGGTTGACGACACCCAGTGCTGCTTCGCCGAGAAGACCGAAACCTGGGTAACCGACCCCGACGGCACCGCCTGGGAGTGGTACGTCCGCACCGGCGACAGCGAAATCCTAGAGAACGTGGTAATCGCCACCCGGAGCTGATACTGGGCCTGTTCAAACCAGGTTCTCTACGAAGCCTTCTAGTTGGCGGAGATTGCGGACTTCGAAGACTCCGTCGCAGTGGACGCCGTATTCGGAGACGATGGAGTCGCCGGTGTCCCAGTAGGCGCCGGGTTCGGGGTTGAGCCAGAAGACTTTGCGGGCTCGGTGCTCGATCTCTTTGAGGATCCAGGCTTGGGAGGCGTGGTAGTTGTTGCGGGCGTCGCCCAGGATCATCACCGTGGTCTTGGGGCCGACGTCTTTCCCGTAGCGCTCCCAGAACACCTCGAAGGCGTGGCCGTAGTCGGAGTGGCCGTCCACCCACACCACGTCGGCTTCGGCGTTCACCCGGTGGACGGCCTCGCCGATGTCGTCCACACCCTCGAAGAAGCTGGTCACCTCGTCGAGGCCGTCGATGAACACGAATGAGCGCACCTTGGAGAACTGGTTGCTGATGGCGTACACCAGATGCAGGGTGAACCGGGCGAAGGCGGCCACCGAGCCGCTCACGTCGGCCACCACCATGATCTCGGGCTTGGCCGGGCGGGGATAGCGGAACTTGGGCTCGGCGGGCACTCCCCCGTAGGAGAGCGAGTGGCGCATGGTGTTGCGGAAGTCCAGCGGGCCCTTGCGGCCGTGGCGGCGCTTGCGGGCCAGCCGCACGGCCAGCTTGCGGGTGAGCGGGTAGATGGCCCGGCGCAGGGCCATCATCTCCTCCCGGCTGGCGTGCATGAAGTCCACATCTTCGGGCAGGGGCTTGCGGAGCGTCTTTGCCATGGCCTCCACTCCCCGATCGGCCACCAGCCGGCGGCGGATCTCGGCCTCCACCTCCTTGCGGAGCTGGTCTACGCGGGCCTCGAACTCGTCACGCTCCAGCCGCTCCTCGAGCGGGGTGAGATCGCCGGGGGCATCCTGGCGGGCCTGGTCCATCAGGCGCTCCAGCACGCCGTCGAGGTCGAGGTTCCGCAGCGTTCGGTACAGGTAGTAAGTGCCGCCCACCGGCCGGCCGGGCTCCATGCCGGCGTAGCGCTGCACCGCTTGGCGGGCGATGGCCCGCATGAGGGCGTCGTCGCCCCGCATCAGCGCCTGGAACAGCATCTCGGCCAGCTGCTCGGCCGACATCGCCTCGCCGCCACCCCCGCCTTGGCGACGCTGCTGGCCGTCCAGGCCGTCGACGAAGTCGGACAGATCCATACCCTCGGGCCACTCGCCATCAATGAGGTCGTACTCGGCCCCCCGCAGCGAGAAGTACACCTCGAACACCGTCTCGAAGGCCCGCCAGTGGGCGTGGTTCTTCACCAGGGTGGCGGCCAGGGCGTACTTGAACGCATCTCGGTCTTCGATGGGGATGTGCTGGATGGCCTCCATGGCATCCAGGTTCTCGGTGAGGCTCACCGGCAAACCGGCGGCCCGCAGCTCGGAGATGAACCCGGCCAGAAGCGCCAAGAGCGGCGAGGTGGCGGGTTCGACCTTCATGGCAGGCTCAGCGCAGGGTCGTCGAGGGGTGGCGTGAGGTACGTGCCATCTTGCGTTGGACGAGGGGGATCACGAGGCTGCGACCGGAGCGGCGAAGTCCTCGTCGGAGGAGGCGAACTCCTTGAGCGCCTTTTCGATGTCGCTGCGGTACTTGAGCAGGATGTTCACCGTCTCGGCCGCGGTGTCGGCGTCGATGTGCTCCACCCCGAGCAGTACCAGGGTGCGGGCCCAGTCGAGGGTCTCAGACACCGACGGGGCCTTCTTGAGCTCGATCTGGCGAACCGAGCGCACGATGCGGGCCACCTGGTCGGCCAGGCTCTCCCCCACGCCGGGTACCTTGGCCAGCACGATCTCCTTCTCCCGGTCGAGGTCGGGATAGTCGATATGCAAGAACAGGCACCGCCGCTTGAGGGCCTCTGACAGCTCCCTGGTGTTGTTGGAGGTGAGGAACACCAGCGGGATCTGGCTGGCCGCCACCGTGCCGAGCTCGGGGATGGACACCTGGTAGTCGGACAGGATCTCCAGCAACAGCGCCTCGGTCTCGATCTCCACCCGGTCGACCTCGTCGATGAGCAGCACCACCGGCTCGGCAGCGCGAATGGCCTCCAACAGCGGGCGGGTGAGCAAGAACTCCTCGGAGAACAGGTCGTCCTCGATCTGCTGCCACATGCCGTCGCCCTCGGGATCCTCCCCTTGGCGCTCGGCCTGGATGCGCAGCAACTGCTTCTTGTAGTTCCACTCGTACAGCGCCTTGGACTCGTCGAGGCCCTCGTAGCACTGGAGGCGGATGAGGCGGGCGCCGGTGGCTTCGGCCACGCTCTTGGCCAGCTGGGTCTTGCCCGTGCCCGCGGGACCCTCCACCAGCACCGGCTTCTGCAAGCGCTCAGCCAGATAAACCACTCCGGCGATGCCCTCATCGGCCAGATACTGAACATCGCTCAGACCCTTGCGCACCGAGTCGACGTCGGCGAAGGAGAAACTCATGGCTGAAGGCTACGTCTCGCTCGTTCTAGCCCCGAAATCAGTACGGGCCTAGCCCCGAACCTGGCCCTCGCCCCGGACCACGTACTTGGTGGTGGTCAGCTGGCGCAGACCCATCGGGCCCCGGGCGTGCAACTTCTGGGTGCTGATGCCGATCTCCGCGCCGAAGCCGAACTCCTCGCCGTCCACGAACCTTGTGGACGCGTTGACCAGTACCGCGGCGGCGTCCACCTCGGTGCAGAACCGGTCGGCGGCCTCCAGATCAGCGGTGATGATGGCCTCGCTGTGGCCGCTGCCGGTTTCGTTCACATGGGCGATGGCCTCGTCCAGGCTGTCCACCACCCTCACCGACAGCTTCAGATCCAAGAATTCGGTGAAGTAGTCGGCCTCGGTGGCCTCGCCGATGCGATCCGGTCCCAAGATGGATCGGGCGGCCTCGTCTCCGACCAACTCCACGCCGGCCAGGTCGTCGGCCAGCGGGGGCAGCAGATCGGCGGCCACCGCCCGGTGTACCACCAGGGACTCGGCCGCATTGCACACCGAAGGGCGCTGGGTCTTGGCGTTCACCACAATGCGCCGGGCCATTTCCAAGTCGGCTGAGGCGTCCACGTACACATGGCAGTTGCCGTCGCCGTCGATCACATAGGGAACGGTGGCGTTCTCCAAAATGGAGTTGATCAGCCCCGGCCCGCCCCGGGGGATGAGACAGTCGATCGTGTCTCGCAGTTGCATGAACTCGGCAGCCGCCTCATGGCTGGGGTCGGACACCAGCACCAGGGAATCGCCGGGCAGTCCGGCCTTCTCGTAGGCATCCCGCATCACCCCGGCAATGGCCAGGTTGGACCCCAGGGCGCTCGACGAACCCCGCAAGAAGGCGGCGTTGCCCGACTTGAGGCACAATCCGGCGGCATCGCTGGTCACGTTGGGGCGGCTCTCATAGACGATGGCCACCACTCCCAGCGGCACCCGGACCTGGCTGATCCGCAGGCCGGTGGGCACCACCCAGCCGCTCACGATCTCCCCCACCGGGTCGGCCAGCCCGGCCACCTTGCGCAAACCCCCGGCCATTCCCTCCAACCGGGAGTCGGTCAGCCGGAGCCGATCCACCAGGGTGGCGCTCATGCCCGACGCGGCAGCGGCGTCCACATCGGCCCGGTTGGCCTCCAACAGGTCGTCCCGAGCCTGCTCCAGCTGGTCGGCGGCCAGCAGGAGGGCGTGGTTCTTGGTCTCGGTGTCGGCGGTGGCCAGAACTCGGGCCGCGGCCTTGGCCCGGTCGGCCAGTTCGGCCATTGAGGTTTCTGCGCTCACCGCGCGAGCGTACCCGAAGGGGGTTCGGCTCCTAGAAGCCCTTTCTTCAGAGTGCGGGGGCTTGGGCTGCCCAAAGTGGAACCACCGGCTCCGGTAGCGTGTTTTGGCATTCCACCGGTTGACCAGCAACTCGACGGCCCCGACGACTCCCCGCGCCCCAGCGGCAAGGGAGCAGTATTGGTGGGCGCGGGGATTTTCTTGTCCCGCGTCTCCGGCATCGGCCGGGAGGTGGCGGTGGCCGCATTCATAGGTGCGGGCCGCATCGGCGACGCCTATCGGGCCGCTTTGACCATCCCCCGCCTCTTGCAAAACCTGCTGGGCGAAGGGGTGCTGTCGGCCTCCTTCATCCCCATCTACTCGCAACTGGTGGAGCAGGGGCGGCGCAAGGATGCCGGTCGGCTGGCCGGTGCGGTGTTCGGGCTGCTGGCGGTGGTCACCGGGCTGTTGGTGCTGGCCGGGTGGATGCTGGCCGAGCCGGTGGTGTCGCTGTTGTTGTGGCGGCTGTCCGATGACACCGCCGATCTGACCGTCGAGCTGGTGCGGGTCATGTTCGCCGGGATCGGGTTCATCGTGCTAGCCGCTTGGACCCTGGGGGTGCTGAGCGCCCACCGCCGGTTCTTCTTGTCCTTTGCCGCCCCAGTTATCTGGAATGCCGCCCAGGTGGCGTTCATGGTGGGCGCCTGGCTGGTGTGGCATGACGTGGATCCGGCCACCCGGGCCTCCGACGTGGCCAAGATGGCCGCCTGGGGGGTGGTGGTGGGCGGGGCCCTCCAATTCCTGGTGCAGGTACCGCTGGTGCTGCGGCTCATGCCGTCGCTTCGGCTCAGCTTGAACTGGCGGCGCCCCGATGTGCGCACGGTGCTCAACCGGTTCGGGCCGGCGTTCATCGGCCGAGGGGTGGTGCAGGTGTCGGCCTACGTGGACTTGATCCTGGCCGGACTGCTGGCCGGCGGAGCCATCGCTGCTTTGGGATTCGCCCAGGTGATCTACTTCCTGCCCATCAGCCTGTTCGCCATGAGCGTGGCGGCCAGCGACCTGCCGGAGATGGCCCGGGAGCAGGGAGACCCCGACGCGCTGGTGCGACGGCTCCAAGCCGGGCTCGACCGGATCGGGTTCTACGTTCTGTATTCGGCGGTGGCGTTCATCACTTTGGGCGGGCTCATCACCGGCGCGCTGCTGGAGCGGGGACAGTTCAACGGCGACCAAACCGTGCAGGTGTGGTGGATCCTGGCGGCCTACTCCCTGGGGCTGGTGGCCTCCGCCTCGTCCCGCCTGCTGCAAAACGCCTGCTTCGCCGCCGGTGACGCCAAGGGGCCCGCCCGGGTGGCGGTAGTGAGGGTGGTGGTGGCCGCCGCAGTCGGGGTGGTGCTCATGTTCAGCTTCGACTCCTACACGGTGGTCAACGGCAGCGTGGAGCGCCTCGGCGACTTCAGGGTGCTGTCGCCCCTGTCGGATGCCGAGCGGGCCGACGGCGTGGTGCGCTTGGGGGCGGTGGGCCTGGCCCTGGGCAGCACGGTGGCCGCCTGGTTGGAATACGGCATCTTGCGCCACCGCGTCCGGTTCCTGCTGCGCCGCCGCAAGCCGGTGCGGGGTCCGACGGGACGCCTGGCGGTGGCCGCCCTTTCGGCCGCAGTGCTGGGCGGAGTGCTGGCCTGGGGGCTGGAGCCCTTGCCGCTGCTGGTAGCCGCCCCGGTGGCGTTGCTGGTGACTGGGGGCGTTTATGTGATCCTCGGCCGGGGCTCGGGGGTGGCCGCCGCCGAAGAGGCCGCAGGGCTGATGGAGACGGGCTTCGAGCGGATCGTTAGGGCAGCACGGTCAAAGAATCGCGGTGGATGACCTCGAGCGGATCGTTAGGGCAGCACGGTCAAAGAATCGCGGTGGATGACCTCGTCGGGCGCGCCGGCGGGCAGGGCGTCGGAGCGCCGGCCTAAAACCGAGTCCATGTCGTCTGAGGAGACCTCTACCAATCCCCGGGCGAAGATCTGATCGTCGGGCCCCTGCACGTCGACCGCATCGCCGGGTTGGAACTCGCCTTCGAAGCCGGTGATGCCGATGGCCAAGAGCGACGCCCCCCGCTCAACCACCGCACGGCGGGCACCGGCATCCACCTGCACCGTGCCGACGGGGACCATGGCGAATCCGATCCACAGCTTGCGGGCGCTCAACCGCTGGGGCTGGGCCGCCACCGTGGTCCCGGCACCCGGCTGGTGGGCCAGCGCATCGGCCACCACCCGGTCGCGATGAGCAGCCCCGATCACGGTCCGGACCCCCGACAAGCTGGCGATCCGGGCCGCGGCCAGCTTTGAGGCCATACCGCCGCTGCCCCGGTCGGTGCCCGCCCCGCCCGCGGCGGCGGCCAGCTCTTCCAGCAGGCTCAGGTCGGTGATCTCCTCGATTATCTGGGCGTCGGCGTCGGAGCGGGGATCGGCGGTGTGGACCCCCTCGGTGTCGGTCAAAAGCACGAGAAGCTCGGCGCCCACCATGTGGGCCACCAGGGCCGAAATGCGGTCGTTGTCCCCCCATCGGATGGCGTCGTCGGCCACCGCGTCGTTCTCGTTCACGATGGGAACCACCCCCAGCTTCAGCAGCCGGTTGAGGGTGCGCTGGGCGTGCAGGTACTGGGTGCGCTCCAGAAAGTCCCGGGGGGCCAGCAGCACTTGGCCGCAGATCAGGCCGTAACTGTCCAAACGCTCCTGGTAGAGGGCCATCAGCCGGCTCTGGCCGACCGCGGAAAGAGCTTGGAGGGTGACCGGGTCTCGGGGGCGGCCTTGGTCGAAACCGAGCACTGGCAGCCCGGCGCCGATCGCGCCAGAGCTGACCACCACCGCCTGGTGCCCGTCGGCCACCGCGGCTGCCACCTCGCCGCTCAGCTTGGCCACCGCCTCGGCCTTGATGGTGCCGTCGGCCTCGGTAATCGACGAAGTGCCGATCTTCACCACGACGATCACAGCGACACCTCCTCATTTAGGTAGTCGTCGTCATCGTGGTATTCGAATTCGAAAGCACCGATCCTGGCGGTATCGCCCGACTTGATCCCGGCCCTGGCCAACGCCCGGTCCACCCCCAGCCGTTGAAGCCGACGGCGGGCGAAGTCCCACGCGCCGGGGGCATCGAGATCAGACAGCGCCACCGTGCGCTCGGCCGCGCGCCCCACCACCACGTAGGCCCCGTCATCAGCCCGCTCCACGGTGAACCCCTCGGGAACCGGCCGGTGGATGACCACGTCGTCGGAGCGCCCCGACACGCGGGCCAGGCTGTCTTCGGCTCGGGCCTCTCCCACCGCGTCGGCCATGGCCCGGATCAGTTCGGGCAAGCCCTCCCCGGTCACCGCGGAGATGCGCAATGCCCCCGCAGGAGGATCCAGAAGGGCGACGTCGGCTTTGGAGGCCGCCAATATCCGCGGGCGATCCAATAGCTCAGGGCGGTAGGCCCCCAGCTCGTCCAGCAGCACCCTCTGCTGCTCGGTTGGCGAGATCTCCTCCATCGGGGCCAAGTCGACCATGACGACCAACACTCGGGCGCGCTCGGTGTGGCGCAGGAAGCGGTGCCCGAGACCGCGGCCGTCGCTGGCCCCGGCGATGAGGCCGGGGATATCAGCCACCACCATCTCGAAGTCGTCGCCAGTGTTGTCGCCAGTGCGAACCACTCCCAGATTGGGCTCGAGGGTGGTGAACGGGTAGTCGGCGATCTTGGGGCGGGCCGCGGAAATGCGGGAGATCAGCGTGCTCTTGCCCGCGTTGGGAAATCCGATGAGCGCCACGTCGGCCAGCAGCTTCAACTCCAGCCTCAGCCAGCGCTGCTCCCCCGCCTCCCCCTGCTCGGCGAACGACGGAGCCCGGTTCTGGCGGGTGGAGAAGCGGGTGTTGCCGTGGCCTCCCTGCCCTCCCGCGGCAGCCAGCCAGCGCTCCCCGTCGGCCGCGAGGTCGGCCAACAGCTCACCGCTTTGGGCCTTGATGGCGGTTCCCACCGGAACGTGCACTATCGCATCGTTGCCCGATGCGCCGTGTCGGCGCTTGCCCTGGCCGTGGGTGCCGTTTCCCGCCCGTCGGTGGGGATGGTCTTTGAAGGCGATTAGAGAGGCCACATTGTGGTCGGCCACCAGCCAAACATCGCCGCCGCCGCCGCCGTCGCCGCCGTCGGGACCGCCTTTGGCTACATGGGCCTCACGGCGAAACGAGACGCACCCGGCGCCGCCGTCGCCGCCCCGCACGTTCAGGCCGCACTCGTCTACGAACTGGGACATCGCATCCCAGCCAGCCAGTCAATCGGTGATGACGTCGACGAGCTTGCGGCGGCGCCGATGGCCGAACTTGACCCGGCCGTCGGCGGTGGCGAACAGAGTGTCGTCGCGGCCTCGCCTGACGTTCTCACCGGGATGGATGCGAGTTCCCCGCTGGCGCACGATGATCGAGCCCGCGGTCACCTCGGTGCCGTCGAACACTTTGACCCCGAGGCGCTTGGGGTTTGAATCGCGGCCGTTGCGGGTTGAGCCGCCGCCTTTGGTCTTGGACATCGTTCGCTCCTCTACGCCTTGATGGCCGTGATCTGGATGCGGGACTTGCGCTGGCGGTGGCCCCACCGCCGACGCTGGTTGCTCTTGTTCTTGTAGGTGAAGCCGTTGATCTTGCGGTCTTTGACCGAGTCCACCACCGTGGCGGTGACCTTGGCTTTGCCGAGCGCGTCGGGGGCGGCGGTAACCGAGTCGCCGTCCACCAGCAGCAGCGGAGTCAGTTCCACTTCGGCTCCGGGGTCGCCCAGCAATTCGACGTCGAGGACTTGGCCCTCTTCTACTTTGTACTGCTTTCCGCCTGTGCGGATGACGGCATACACCTGTTCAAGGCTACCCGTCTCGCCGGGTTCTTACTAGCTGGCGGTCCAGTTCCAGACCCCGCCCATCGCAGGTCGGGCAGACCGTCGAGCACGACTCCAGCAGGCCCTCGCCGATGCGCTTGCGGGTCATCTCCACCAGGCCCAAGTCGGATATGTCCAGCACCTGGGTCCGGGTCTTGTCCCAGGCCAGCGACTCCCTGAAGACCTTCATTACCTCTTCCCGGTTGCCCCGCTTCTCCATGTCCACGAAGTCGATAACGATGATCCCGCCGATGTCGCGCAGCCGGAGCTGCCGGGGAATCTCCTGGGCTGCCTCCAGGTTGTTGCGGAACACGGTCTCCTCCAGATTGGAGTCGCCCACGTTCTTGCCGGTGTTCACGTCGATAACGGTCAGCGCCTCGGTGCTCTCGATGATCAGCGATCCCCCGCCGGGCAACCACACCTTCTTGTCCAGAGCCTTTAGGAACTGCTCGTGCACGTGGTGGCGCTCCAGCAGGCTCAGATGCTCGGTCTCGGCATCGTAGAACTCCAGCCGCTCCACCAGTTCGGGGGCCACGCTGGACACGTAGTCGTGTACCCCGTCGAACAGGCGGCGATCGTCTATGTGGACTGAGCGGAAGTCCTGGTTGAACTCTTCCCGGATGACCCGAACCGCCATCTCGGGCTCCCTGTACAGCAGTCCGGGCACCTTCGCCTTCTTGGTCAGAGCCTCGATCTCCTCCCATTGCGAGACCAGCCGCTTCACATCGCGCTCCAGCTCCTCGGCGGTGATCTTCTCGGCCGCGGTGCGAACGATGATCCCGTGCTCCTCCGGCTTGCACCGGTCGAGCACCTTGCGGAGCCGCTTGCGCTCTTTGTCGGGGAGCCGCTTGGAGATGCCGTAGGTTTTGGAGTTGGGCACCAGCACCACGAACCTTCCCGGCAACGACACCTCCTGGGTCAGCCGGGCACCCTTGTGGGCGATGGGGTTCTTGGTGACCTGGCACATGATGGTCTGGCGGGCCTCCAACAGGTTCTCGATGCGGGGCGAGCCGTCAGAGGTCTCCACGTCGTCGGGGTCGAACACCACATCGCCCCGGTACAGCACCGCATTCTTGGGGGTGCCGATATCCACGAAGGCGGCCTCCATGCCGGGCAGCACGTTCTGCACCCGGCCCAGGTAGATGTTGCCGTGGATCTCGCCCACGTCATCGGCCGGACGGGAGACGTAGTGCTCAATCAGGGCCCGGCCCTCCAATACCGCTATCTGGGTGGCTTCGGGGCGCACTTGCACCAGCATCATGTAGCGGCCCACCGGGCGGCCCTTGCGACGACGGCCCCGACGGCGCTCCAGCGTCTTCTCGTCGAGTTCTACCGGTCCGTCGGAAACCTTGTGCTCTACCGGTTGGACTGGGCGGCTCCCACCGCCACGGCCCCTGCCTCCCCGGCGGCGGCGCCGCTTGCGGCCCGAACCGGAGCCCGAGCCCCCCGAGCCAGAGCCCCCTGATGCACCCGATCCGTTTCCGCTCGGCGCGGGCCGGGAGTCCCCGATCTTGGGGCGGTTGTCAGAGGGCGGGGGCGCGGGTCGGGAGTCCCCGATCTTGGGGCGGTTGTCAGAAGGTGGGGGCGCGGGTCGGGTATCGCCAATTTTTGGGCGATTTTCGGTCATTTGTGTAGTCCTTTCTCATTGCACACCTACCAGGGTGTGCTGAACAGGGGCTGCGCCGACCATTAGCGGCTCCAAGCGGGCGCCGTCCTGCTCAATCCATTGACGAGTGCGCCGAATAAGCACCGGGCGATGCACCGGTTCTTGAGCGGCCAAGAGCTCCGACGGGCGTGCTGCCCGCGGCTGGGTGCCCAGAGTGGCCAGGAGGCGAACCCCCCGGCTCGTCGGTTCACCGACCTCCAGGGCACGCACCTGTGGGGCCAGATCGTCGGTGATCTTTTGGCCTTTGCGTTCTCGCGTGACCATAAGCGTAGCCGCCCCAAGCACCTGATCTACCCATTGGGCAAGATCGCCGGCGGCCACATCCAACAACTCGATGTCCCAATCACAGATGGTGACCGCCTGCTGCAACGACATTGCCCCCGGGGCCAGAACCGCCCCCCCGGTGGCCTCGATTCCGTCGGGCAGCACGTCGACCAGGGACTTCAGCACCTCTTCGACCGCCATCTCGCCACATTTGAAGTCGACATCCAGATACTCGGCGTCCGACTCGTAGCCGGTGGCCAAGGCCAGGCCGAAGTGCAGTTTGGCCCGGGGCGAGAAACCCTCGGTCTGGGCCACCGGCAACCCTGTCCGCCGCAACGAGCGCTCCCAGATGCGGGCCACGTCCCGGTGGCTGGTGAAGCGGATTCGCCCCGATTTGCCGTACCGAAGCCTTATCCGGGTGCGCGGCGCCTGGTTCGGGTTCACTGCACGGCCTCCCGCACAGGCCGGCAACCGCCCAGCGTCACGTCGAGCTCCTCGCGCCGATTCCCGAAAGCTGCACCGACACCTCTTCGGGCGGCTGGTAGCCGGTGGGTACCTGGCCGGTGCCCTGGCTGCCCCCGGCCGGTGGCACCGCCGAGGCCACGATGTGCTCGATGCTGTAGCCGGTGCAGGCCCCGCAGTCATAGCACGGGGTCCAGCGGCAGTCCTCCAGACCCACCTCGTTGAGGGCGTCCCTCCAGTCCTGCCACAAGAAGTCCTTGTGCAGGCCGGCCGATATGTGGTCCCAGGGCAGAACCTCGTCCTCGGTGCGGTGCCGGTGCACATACCAGTCCACCGACAGACCGTGCTTGGCCATGGCCTGGGTCCAGCGGTCGTAGTCGAAGTGCTCCGACCACTCCTGGAAGGTGCCCCCCTGGCGCCACACCTCCTCGATCACCCGGCCAATGCGGCGGTCGCCCCGGCTGGCGATGCCCTCCACCAAGCTGGCCTTGGGATCGTGCCACTTCATTTGCACGCCCCGGTTCCGCTTGATGTCGTCGCGCAGCAAGAAGACCTTGCGCTGAAGCTCCGACACGGTGTTCTGGCCGAACCACTGGAAGGGCGTGAACGGCTTGGGCACGAACCCGCCCAGCGAAACCGTGACCGACGGGTTTTTGGTGTGGGCCCGGCCCAGCTCCACGCAGTTGCGGGCCAACTCCCCGATGGCCAGGGTGTCCACGTCGGTCTCGGTGGGCAGGCCAGTAAGGAAATAGAGCTTCATGCGCCGCCAACCCTGGGAGAAAGCCGACTCCACGGCCCCGTAGAGGTCTCGCTCGTCGATGAGCTTGTTGATCACCTGGCGCATCCGCCACGACCCGGCCTCGGGGGCGAAGGTCAGGCCGGTGCGCCGGGCCCGCTGGATCTGGGCGGCCAGACCCACGGTGAAGGCGTCCACCCGCAAGCTGGGCAGCGACACCGACACTTCTCCGGCACCGCAGTCCATGGTGGCGGAAACCACTTCTTCGATCCCGCTGAAGTCGGCGGTGGACAGCGAGGTGAGGGCCACCTCGTCATAACCGGAGCGGGCCAGGCCGTCGGCCACCATTGTGCGCACCTGCTCGGCGGGCCGCTCGCGCACCGGACGGGTGATCATGCCCGCCTGACAGAACCGGCACCCCCGGGTGCAGCCCCGGAACACCTCCACGTTGAGCCGGTCGTGAACCACCTCGGTAAGCGGCACCAGCTGCTGTTTGGGATAGGGCCACGCTGCCAGATCCGCCACCGTGCGCTTCTCCACCACGGCGGGCACGTCGGCGTACCGGGGGGTGATCGATACCAGCGCAGGGCCGTCGTAGGCCACGTCGTACAGCGAAGGCACGTACACGCCCTCGATGGCGGCCAGAGCTCGCAGCACCGACTGGCGCGACTTCTTGCCCGAGCGCTTCCAGTCCCAAACCGCCTCGGTGATCTCCGAGACCACCTCCTCGCCGTCGCCCAGCACGAAGAAGTCAACGAAGTCGGCCAGCGGCTCGGGATTGTAGGTGCAGTGCCCGCCCGCGCCGATCAGCAGGTCGTCATCGGCCCGGTGCTCGGCCCGCACCGGAGCGCCGGCCAGATCGATGCAGTTGAGCAGGTTGGTGTAGACCAGCTCGGCTGACAGGTTGAACGCCAGCACATCGAAATCCCCGGCCCGGCGGTGGGTGTCCACCGAGAACAGCGGCAGTCCCCCGGCCCGCATCTCGGCCTCCATATCTACCCAGGGGGCGTAAGCCCGCTCGGCTACCGAGTCGTCCCGCTCGTTGAGGATCTCATAGAGGATCTGCAAGCCCTGATTGGGCAGGCCGATCTCATAGGTGTCGGGATAGGCCAGCAGCCACGCCACCTTGGACGGATGATGCTCCGGGGTGGCCATACCGCCCTCGCCGCCGATGTAGCGCGCCGGTTTCGACACCTCGGGCAGCACTAGCTCCAATTCCGGCCAAAGCGACATCGCCACCAATCTACCGCCGGCCCTCCGCCGGCCCGAACCAGTTCAGATGAACCGGCGGTCGCCGTCGACGGCGGGCGCCGATTCTCGGTTCAGATGAACCGGCGCATGCGGACGTTCAGCACGAGGCCGAGGCCGATCAGGGTGGCGATGGCCGATGAGCCGCCGTATGAGACCAGCGGCAGGGGAATTCCGGTTATGGGGGTTATGCCCAAGGTCATGCCCACCGCCTCGAACATCTGGAACAGGATCATTGCGAATACGCCCGAGCAGATGAGGGCGCCGAATCGGTCCTTGGCCAGGCGGGCGGCCTGGAGAATCCGCAACAGCAGCAAGGCGTAGAGGCCCAGCGTTGCGGCCGAGCCGACGAAGCCGAACTCCTCGCCGATGACGGTGAAGATGAAGTCGGTGTGCTGCTGGGGCACCAAACCGCTCAGGGTCTGGGAGCCCTCGCCGTAGCCCTTGCCGCTCACCCCGCCGTTGCCGATGGCAATCTGGGCCTGGCGCTGCTGGAAGGCGGCGTCGGTAATGCCGGTGGTGGGGTCCACGAAGGTGCGCAGGCGGTTGGTCTGGTACTCCTCCAGCATGTTGGAGTTGATCATCAGCGTCACCACCGTTACCACGATCAGGGCGATGCCGATGACGTGCCGGAAGCGGATGCCGCCGATCAGCAGCAGAACGAACCCGATGAACACATAGATGATCGCGGTGCCCACATCGGGCTGAAGCAGGACCAGCAAGCCGGGCCACGCCACGATGCCGACGGCGAAGAACACCCTGGGCACGCTCAGATGGTCTTCGTAGCGCGACAAGAAGTACGCCACCGCGACGATGATCGCCAGTTTGTGGAATTCAGACGGCTGAAGCTGGAAGTCGCCGAACCGGAACCACGACCGGGCGCCGTTGACCTCTTCGCCCATCGGTCCCAGCACGGTGATCAGCGCCAGAATCCCAACCCCGTAGATGGCCACCGCGAACTTGGCCAGCTCCTGATAGGGGAACCAGGCCGCGAACACCATGAACAGTGCGCCGGCCACCGCGAACAGCGACTGCCGTTCCAAGAAGAAGGAGTCGAAGCTCTCGGGATCGCGGCCCCGGGTGGTGCTGTAGATGGCCGCGATCCCGATGGTGGCCAATCCGGCCGCGGCCAGCACCAACAGCACGTCGATGTGCATCCACGGCGCATAGGGGCTGCTCCGGGGATTCAGCTCCCGGTCCTTCAGGCGGCGTTCCTCCAGGGAGATGACTGCCATTACGCCGCGCTCTCCAATTCGGTGTTCTCGGCGTCCACGTCGTCTCCATCATCGCCGATCGTGCCGCTCAACTCGGCCAAGTCGTCGATGGTGCGGACCGCGGGCACCGAGTTGGTGGCGATGGGCTCCAGCACTCGGCGCACCGCAGGGGCAGCCACCGACGCCCCGAATCCCGACTCCTCCATGATCGCCACGACAACGTATTCGGGATTGGGATTGGGCCCGAAGGCCGCAAACAGGGAGTTGTCGGCTTGGCCCACCACCTCGGCCGTCCCGGTCTTGCCCGCCACCGGCCACTCCTCGTGGGGGAAGCCGAAGAACGCCGAGTGGGCGGTGCCCTCCAACTCTGCGGTCACCCCCAAGAGCCCCTCGAGGATCGGCTGCCTGATGGAGCGGGGCAGGTAGATCTGGTCGAGCACCCGGTCGGCGAAGGCCTGCAACACCTCGCCGGTCACCGGGTTCACCACCTCCACCACCATCTTGGGCGCGTACAGCGTTCCCCCGTTGGCGAAGGCGGCGTATCCGTTGGCCAGCTGAAGCGGGGTGGCTCCCAACAGGCCCTGGCCGATAGCCAAGACGATCGAGTCGCCGGTTCGCCACGGCTCGCCCGCCGCCTCGGCCGCAGACGGAGAGGGAACCCGGCCCGTCCCCTCGCCGGGCAGCGCGATACCCGACGGTGCGCCGAAGCCGAAGAGCTGGGCGGACCGCTGGATGCCCTCCCGGTCGAATCGGTCGGCGCGGTCCATGGTGTCGCCCAAGTAGTAGAAGTAGACGTCGGAAGACACGGTGATGGCCCGGCGCAGGTCCACCGGCCCGTAAATGGCCTCTTCTGCGTTTCTGAAGGTGCACGAGGCGATCACATCCTCCTCGCAGGACGGCACGACGTAGGTGCCGGTGTCCTCGTAGAGGGTGCGCACGTCCAGCACGCCGCGCTCGCCGATCACCCCGCTGTTCATAGCGGCATAGGCGGTGAACAGCTTGAACGTCGACCCCGGCGGATAGATGCCGGCCAAGGCCCGGTTGTGCAGCGGCTGGTGGTTGTTGGGGTCTTGGAGCTGGGCCCACCGCTCCTCAGAGAAGCCGTGGACGAACTCGCTCGGAGAGTACGTGGGGAACGACGCCATGGCCAGAATCTCCGAGCCGTTGGGATTGAGCACCACCAGCGCCCCGCCAGGGGCTTTGAACGGCAGATCGTTGGGGTCGTCGAGCTCCTGCTGGCGGGCCTCGGCCAGACCGGCCAAGAGCTCCTTCTCGGCCAGTGCCTGGATGTCTATGTCCAGGGTGAGGTGGACGTCGGCCCCGGCGATGGGATCAACCTGATCGAGCACCGCCACCGGATCGCCCACGTTGTCCACCTCTAGGCGGGTGAAACCGGGCGTGCCCCTCAGCACCGACTCGAAAGACGCCTCGATCCCGGTCTGGCCGATCTCATCATTGCGCCGGTAGGTCTTGGGGTCATCGGCCACCAGCTCGTACTGCTCCTCGCTGAGCAAGGAGACGTAGCCCAGGATGTGGGCGGCCAGATCACCGTAGGGGTAGGTGCGCACGCTGCGGATATCGGTGCCCACGCCGGGGAATTCGTCGGTTCGCTCGGCCAGGACGATCTCGAAGTTCTCGGTGACGTCGTCGGCCACCGGCACCGAGTCGAGGGGCCCGTAGCGGGGGTCGTCGAGCGCGTCGTTGATCTCGAAGATCTTGGTGAGCCGGCCGGCCCGGCTTATCTCGGTGGCCAGGCGGAGCACCAGATCCTCCTTTTCGCCCTCGTCGAACTCGGTGTCGTAGGTGAACCGGTCCACGGTCACCACCAGAGACTCCCGGTTGTCCACCAGCACGTTGCCGTTGCGGTCGAAGACGCGGCCTCGGGGGGCGGGCTCATAGATCACCCGGATGGTGTTGGCCACGGCTATGTTCTCGAACTCCTCAGAGCTCATCACTTGCAGGAACCAGAGCCGAGCAGCCAGCACCCCGAAGGCGAGCAGGGCCAACAGGGCCAGGAAGCTGAGGCGCAGGCGAAGAGATTCCGGGGTCAACGTTCTTCACCGAGGAGCCTGGGCCACGACCAGCGCCACAGTCCCAGCAGAGGCAGGCTGAGCACCAGGTTGTAGGCCGCGGCAACGCCCATCACCACGTAGAGGCGGTCGGTATAGAGGTTGGCCGCGCCGAGCAGCTCGCCGAGCAGCGCGTACACCAGCAGCCCGCCGGCGGTGGCCGCCGCGGTGACCAACACGTTGATCCACCATGCGCTGCGGAATATCCGCTCCTCGATCAGGCCCACCGTGTACCCCCACACGGTGTAGATGAGGGCAGAAAGGCCGAACAGCGTGGGCAGATAGAGGTCGATGCCCAAGCCGATGACGAATCCGGCGACGGCGCCCCGCTCGGGCCCGCCGACCAGCCCGGCAGTGATCGCAATGGCCAGGGGCACTTCCGGAGCCACCCCCAGCACTCGAAGGTCGGAGAACAGCGCCATGTGCAGCACCAGCGCCGTCAGGAGGAACAAGGCACTGCGGAGATAGGCGTTGGCCGTGTTCATGGCCGTGCCACCACTGGGGGCAGTGCCGATACGTTGCTAGCCCTCACATTGGCCGTGTTCATGATTCGTCGGCCAGGGGGTCGTAGAGCAAAACGGTCACAAAGCTCAGGTTGTCGGTGTTGGCCGATGGCTCCACCGTGAGCAGCTGCAACAGGCGGGCCTCGTCGTAGTCGATGTGTGTGACGGTGCCAATGGGAATGCCGGGGGGATAGCGGCTCCGGTCCACGCCGCTGGTGACCACCTCATGGCCCACGTCCACTTCGGTGTCGATCTCCAGCCCCTTGGTGACCATCAACGGCTCGCCGTGACCGCCGCCCGAGGCCAGAGCCACATCGTCGGTGCCCACCGCCAGCACCCCCACCTCGAAGCCGGGGTCGGTCAGCAGCGTCACCCGGGAGTGCCCTCGGCCCGGGTCGCCGTCGATCCGCCCGATCAACCCGCCCCTGGTCACCACCGGCATCCCGGTGCGGATGCCGTCTTCAGACCCGCGGTTGATCTGCACCGAGTAACGGTCGAAGTTGCCCACGTTGGCGGTCACCACCTCGGCCACGACGTTTGGAATGTCTTGCACGTAGGGCAGGCCCAGCTCGTCGAGCAGCGATTCGAGGCGAATGGCCGCGTCGGAGTCCAGGATCTGCTGGCCCTCGAGCTTTTGCAGCTCTGCTCTCAGCGCCTCGTTCTCGGACTCCAACTCGTCATAGCCGGTGATGCCGGCCCAGGCATCGCCGACGGGCTCGAACACCCGGTCGGCCCCCGTCCGCAGCGGCGAGATCAGATCGGAAATGGTCTCCTCGGTCCGCTGGAGCGGCTCGAATTCGCGGGCGTCCAGGGTCAGCAGGGTCGCGGAGCTGAGCAGAAGGAAGATGAGCGTGAACCGCGACCGCCCTATGCGGGTGCCCGTTGCCACGGGGCCGAACCGAGCGATCAGTCGTACGACGACGAGAAGAGGAGACCCTCTAGCGCGTCGAACTCCTCCAGCGACTGGCCCGAGCCTATGGCCACCGCGTGGAGAGGATTGGGCGCCAACCTCACCGGCATCCCCGTCTCTTCCTCGATGCGAGGGGGCATGCCGTTCAGCAGGGCTCCGCCACCGGCCAGAACAATCCCTGCCTCCATGATGTCGGCGGCCAGTTCGGGGGGAGTCTCGTCCAGCGTCACCTTGACTGCGTCCACAATGGAGCGAACTACCTCGGAAATGGCCTCGCGGATCTCGTTGGTGGAGGTCACCACGGTTTTGGGAAGGCCGGTGACCATGTCCTGGCCCCGGACCTCGGCATAGCGGTTCTCGCTGCCCGACCAAGCCGTGCCCAGCACGATCTTGACCTCCTCAGCGGTGCGGCTGCCGATGGTGAGGCTGTGCTCCTTCTTCAGGTAAGCGATGATGTCCTCGTCCATCCGGTCGCCGCCCATTCGAATGGATTGTCCGGTGACCACGCCACCTAGCGAGATCATGGCCACTTCGGTGGTGCCACCGCCGATGTCCACGATCATGCTTCCCGAGGCCTCCTGCACCGGCAGTCCGGCACCGATGGCTGCGGCCATGGGCTCTTCGATTATGTAGACCGGCTTCTTGGCCCCCGCAGAGACCGCGGCCTCCTGCACGGCCCGCTGCTCCACCGGGGTGATGCCGGAGGGAACACAGATAACCATTCGAGGCCTGATGAACCGGCCCGGGGACACCCGTTGGATGAAGTAGCGGAGCATCTTCTCGCAGATGTCGAAGTTGGCGATCACCCCGTCTTTGAGCGGGCGGATGGCCTGGATGTGGGCAGGTGTGCGCCCCAGCATCCGCTTGGCCTCCGAGCCCACCGCCATGGGCACGCCCTCGTTGGTGACGGCCACCACCGATGGCTCGTTGATGAGGATCCCCTCCCCTCGGACATACACCAGCGTGTTGGCGGTGCCGAGGTCGATTGCGACATCGCGGCCGACAATGCCGCTACTGGAAGAGAACCGCCGCTTCACCATGGCGCAAGGTTAGGCCAGCCGATTCCAAATCGCACACCGGTACCACCGGTCCCGTGCATCACAGCTCGGGGAAGAAGATGGCGATCTCCCGCTCGGCTGAGGCGTTGCTGTCAGATCCGTGAACCAGGTTCTCGGTGACCTCCAGCCCGTAGTCGCCCCGGATGGTGCCCGGAGGAGATTCCAGGGGGTTGGTGGCCCCCATCATTGAGCGGACCACGGCGTATACATCGTCGGGCCCCTCCACCACCACCGCCACCGACGGCGAGCGGCCGATGAACTCCACCAAATCGGGATAGAACGGGCGCTCCACATGCTCGGCGTAGTGCCGGGCGGCCAGTTCGGCGTCGATGGTGAGCATGCGCATGGCCGCGATCCGCAGTCCCCGGGCCTCGAAGCGGGACAGGATGGCCCCCACCAGGCCGCGCTCCACCGCGTCGGGCTTGCACAAAACCAGAGTCCGATTCACCGATTGCCCCTCATTGATCGCGCGCCGCAGGTCGTCACCGGGGGAACCCTACTGATTGGCTGCGGCCATGTGAAGGCGGGCTGCCCCGGCGGTGTACAGGGAGCCGGTTACCACTACAGCGTCTTCATCGGTGGACAGCGCCAGGGCTCTGTCCACCGCCTCGGAGACGTCGCCGGCCGTCTCGGCATCGATCCCCCGGTTGCGGGCGGCGGCGGCCAATTCGGCGGCCGGCAGGGCACGCGGCCAGTCGGGAGCGCAACACACCAGCAGGTCGCAGCGGGCGCCGGAGGCTTCGATGGCGTCCAGCATGGCGTCGGGATCCTTGTCGCGCATCATGCCGACAACCCACGTCACCTGGCCCAACACGGTGAACTGGTCGGCCAGCGTCTCGGCCGACGCGGCCAGACCGTCGGGATTGTGGGCTCCGTCCACCACCACCAGGGGCTGTCGGGCCACCACCTCGAATCGAGCGGGGACCGTCACATCGCCCAATGCGCCCAACACGTCGTCACCCAGCTCCTGGTCCACCAGGGCCTCGAAGGCGGCGATGGCCAATGCGGCGTTCTGCCCCTGATGGGCGCCGAACAGGCTGACGTAGACGTCTTCGTAGTGGGCCCTCGGAGTGCGCACCGAGACCTGTCGGCCTCCCACCGCGGGGCGATTCTCCTCCAGCTCGAAATGCTGGCCGTCCACCAGCATTTCCCCGGGCGACTCTGAAGCGGCGATGGCCACCAGGTCGGGATCCATCGGCCCCAGCACGGCTATGGCGCCGGGATGGAGGATGCCCGCCTTCTCCCCCATCACCTCCTGCTCCCAGCCGGGCCGGCCGTCGGTGTGGTCGCGTCCGATGTTGGTGATCACCGCCACCTCGCTGTTCACCACATTCGTGGCGTCGAAGCGGCCCAGCTTGCCCACTTCGACCACCGCCAGGTCGACCGCCGAGTCGGCAAACCAGCGCAGCGCGGCCGCGGTGACCAGCTCGAACCACGAGGGCGGGTTGTCGACGCCACTGGCGGCCAGGTGATCTGCCACCAGCCGCAGGTGGCTCAGGAGCTCGGCCAGCTCGGCGTCGCCGATGGGGTGCCCGCCCACCGACATCCGCTCGTTGAGGCTCTCCACGTGGGGGCTGGAATACACCCCCGCGGTCAACCCCCACGCCCCGGCCAGCGCGGCAATCATCGCGCCAACCGAGCCCTTGCCGTTGGTGCCGGTGATGTGGACGGCCGGATAGTCGGCCTGGGGGTCGCCCAGTGAGGCCAGCAGCTGGCGCATGGGCGCCAGGCTCAGGCCGTCGGTATCGCCGGCGGTGGCCTCCAGGTTGACGTGGCCGTCCAACCACGCCCGGGCCTCGGCCAGGGACGGGAAGCTAACTGGCCTGGCGGCGGGACCGGTCGGTTGAACGGGCTTTGGCCGCATTGAGCAGCTGAGGGGTTTCCTCGCCGCGGACGGTGTCGGCGCCGACCACGCATTGCACCACGTCGTCTCGGCTGGGCAGCTCGTACATGACGTCGAGCAGCACCTCTTCCAGGATGGCTCGCAGCCCTCGGGCGCCCGTGTTGCGGGTAAGGGCCAGCTCGGCCACCTCCGACAGCGCGTCGTCGTCGATCACCAGCTCCACGTTCTCGAACTCGAAGAACTTGCAGTACTGCTTCACCAGGGCGTTCTTGGGCTCCACCAGGATCCGGACCAGCATGTCGCGCTCGAGGTGGGACACGACCCCGACCACCGGCAGGCGTCCGATGAACTCGGGGATGAGGCCGAACTTGATCAGATCCTCGGGCTGGACCTGGTTGAACAGCTCGCCGTGGTCGCGCTCGGTCTCGGTGCGGATGTCGGCGCCGAAGCCCACGCCCACATTGCCCACCCGGTTCTCGATGATCTGCTCCAAGCCGGCGAAGGCCCCGCCCACGATGAACAGCACGTTGGTGGTGTCGATCTGGATGAACTCCTGATGGGGGTGCTTGCGCCCGCCCTGAGGCGGAACCGAGGCGGTGGTCCCCTCCAAGATCTTCAGAAGAGCCTGCTGCACGCCCTCGCCGGACACGTCCCGGGTGATCGACGGGTTCTCGCTCTTGCGGGAGATCTTGTCGATCTCGTCGATGTAGATGATGCCGGTCTCAGCCTTCTTGACGTCATAGTCGGCGGCCTGGATGAGCTTGAGGAGGATGTTCTCCACGTCCTCGCCCACATACCCGGCCTCGGTCAGCGCGGTGGCATCGGCGATGGCGAAGGGCACGTTGAGCATCCGGGCCAAGGTCTGGGCCATCAGCGTCTTGCCGCACCCGGTGGGGCCGAGCAAAAGGATGTTCGACTTGGACAGCTCCACCTCGGGGTCGGACGAGCCCATCTGCACCCGCTTGTAGTGGTTGTAGACCGCCACCGACAGGATCCGCTTTGCGTGCTCCTGGCCGATGATGTAGTCGTTCAAAAAGGAGTAGATCTCCTGGGGCTTGGGAAGCTCCTTGAAGCCGACGTCGGTGCCCTCGGCCAGCTCTTCCTCGATGATCTCGTTGCAGAGGTCGATGCACTCGTCGCAGATGTAGACACCGGGCCCGGCAATCATCTTTTTGACCTGCTTCTGGGTCTTGCCGCAGAAGCTGCACTTGAGAAGCTCTCCCCCTTCTCCGAACTTCGCCACGGTCTTTGCTCCCCCCTACCGGATGGCCGTGATCGGGCCGGCGGATTCAACTGCGTCCCGCGACGAGATCACATCGTCGATGAGCCCGTACTCCTTGGCGTCCTCGGCAGTCATCACATAGTCGCGGTCGGTGTCCTGCTTGACCTTTTCCAGGTCTTGGCCGGTGTGGCGGGCCAGCAGCTCTTCTAGCTGGTCCTTGAGCCGCTGGATCTCCCGGGAGGCGATCTCGATGTCGGACACCTGTCCGGACGCTCCGGCATAGGGCTGGTGAATCAGCATCCGGGAGTGGGGCAGCGCCAAGCGCTTGCCGGGAGCCCCCGCGGCCAATAGCACCGCGGCGGCCGAGGCGGCCTGCCCGAAGCAGATGGTGGTGATGTCGGGCTTCAAGTACTGCATGGTGTCGTAGATGGCGAACATAGCGTTGATGTCGCCGCCGGGACTGTTTATGTAGAGATTGATGTCTTTGTCGGGGTTCTCCGACTCCAAGTGCAGCAGCTGCGCGCAGATCAGGTTGGCCACCGTGTCGTCGATGGGAGTGCCCAAGAAGATGATGTTCTCCTTGAGCAGTCGGGAATAGAGGTCGAACGAGCGCTCACCCCGGTTGGTCTGCTCGACCACGACGGGCACCATGTAGTTCTGAGGGTTCATGTGGTTTGGCTCTCGGTGGCGTTGGGGGGAAGGTCAGACTCGTCGTCCGGGTTAAGGCTAGAGCGTTCGACGGGGTTTCCGTCGAGGTCGGAAATCTCGACCTGCTCCAGCACCCATTCCCGGGTTTTGCGCATCTGCGCGTCCAATCGTACCCCCTTGAGGCGGCTTTCATCGTCAGCGAATACCGATGATTTGAGCTCGTCGACGGTCTGGCCCACCTGGGCGGCAAGGGCAGCCAGCTCGAAATCCACGTCCTCATCAGCGGCTTCGATGGATTCCGCCGCCGCCACTGCCCGTAGGGCCAAGTCGGTTTTCGCCTCTTGCAGGGCGGGCTCCCGCAGGCTCTCGGCCAGCTCTTCGGCGGTCTGGCCGATGGCCTCCAGGTAGCCGGCCAACTCGATGCCCTGGCTGCCCAGGCGCATCTCGAGGGTACGGAGGCGGTGCATGACTTCGGCGTCCACCAAGGCCTCGGGAATATCGTCGGTCACCAATTCGGCGAGCTGTTCCCCCACTTGGCGGGCCAGCGAGGTCATGGCGTTGGCCCGCTTGTGCTCGGCGATGTGCTCGGTGACGTCGGCCCGCAGCTCTTCGGCGGTGTCGAACTCGGAGGCCTCTTGGGCGAAGTCGTCGTCGAAGTCGGGCAGGATCGTCTCCTGCACCTCCTTGACCAGGATGCGGAACCGCAAGAGCCCGTCTTCATCGGGGTCGGGGTGCTGGGCGTTGAACTCCAAGATGTCGCCGGCCTTGGCCCCCTGGAGCTCTTTGTCGATCTCGGGCACCACGGCTCCTTGGCCCACCTCGTAGGCGTAGTCGTCCACGGTGAGGCCCTCCACCTCCTCGCCGTTGTACGAGCCGTAGATGTCCATCGTCACGTTGTCGCCGTCGATTGCGGGACGCGCCGCGGGGGCCAGTTCGCCGAACTGCTTGCGGAGCTGGTCGATCTGCTCGCTGATCTCCTCATCGGTGGGCTCGGGGCTGGGCACCTCGGCCTTGAGCTGGTCGTAACCGGTGATAGTGATCAGGGGGCGGACCTCCACCACGGCGTCGAAGCTGACCGGTCCGTCCTCAGCCCCGCTGGTGATGTCGATTTCGGGGGCGGCGATTGCGTCGACGTCGTGATCGACCACGGCCCGGGCGTAGTACTCGGGCACTGCATCGCTGAGTGCCTCCCCCCGAGCGGCCTGCGGGCCCAGCCGGGCCTCTAGCACCCGTCGGGGTGCTTTGCCGGGACGGAAACCGGGAAGGCGCACTTGGCGGGCGAGCTTGCGGAAGGCCTCGTCCAGCTTCTCCTCGAATTCCTCGGCCTCGATGTCCACCGACACCTTGACCCGGTTGCCCTCCAGCGCCTCGACTGAGCTCCTCACAGGGTCCGCATTTTACCGACGACCCCCTGAATCCTCGTGTCGTAGCCGGTCGCCGCGACGACTGGATATCATTAGCGGCCAGCCCTGCGGGTGTAGTTCAGTGGTAGAACCCCAGCCTTCCAAGCTGATGACGCGAGTTCGATTCTCGTCACCCGCTCCCTTCGAAATCCCAGCGTGCCTGGGCCACTTCCACCACCAGATCAGCCACCCAGGCCGATCCAGTGCGGTTGAGGTGGAGGCCGTCTTCTTGTCGAGCCCGCACAGGGCCGCCTCCCCCCGGCGGGGGGACGCTTTCTTGATAGGGCCCTCCGCCGCCGAATAGGTCCCAGATGTCCACCATGGTCACATCGGGGCGCACGAGGGTCACCGGCTGGGAGATCTCGTTTATCCGCTGGTTCCCGGTGCTGAACGGCTCGGGCCGGGCGGGGGGCAGGCCCACCCACACCACATGGCGGTGGGGGGCAACAAGAGTGTCGAAGGTTATGTGCATGCGCCAGGACCACTCGGATTGCCATTCTTCAGTGCCCGGGATCAGCACTATTCCGTCGGCCGACTGCATGGCTTGCCAGTCATTGCCTCCCATGAACAGCACCACCAGCTCGGGGTTGTGCTCGTCCACGATCTCGAGGAACTCGGCCGGCCAATTGAAGAAGTCGGGCCGGGCCAATCCGGTGCCGTTTCGGGAGTCCACCGTCACGTCGAGGAGTCCGCCGTCGACTGCGCCGGCCAGTGCGTGGCCCGGATAGAACGCCTGGCTGTCACCCGCCACATACACCCGCAGGGGGTGGTCGGGACCGACGGTGCGGATCGTGGCCGGAGGAGGCGGTTCAGTGTCCGCCGGGGGCAGCGGCATCAACGGCTTGCCGGCCTCGTTGAAGCCGATCAGGAGGTCGGGGGATGCCCCAGTAGGCCCGAGCTGCTCGCTCGAAGTAATGCCCCCGGCGGGCGCGGGGCTCCCGTCGAGGTTGGGGCCGGTTGTCTGTGGAGGGCTCTCGACGGGAGTTGGAATCTCAGCCGGAGCCGAAGTTTCGGAACCAGCGGTGGGCCCGGGTTCTACCGGTGCTTCGGGAGCCGGGATCGTCTGAGTCGGCTGGGGAGCCCCAGTTTGCGCCGGAATGCCGGTGGCAGTGGGAGTCTCGGTTGCTGCCGATACCTCCGAGGAGGGCGTCGGGCTTTCAGCGGACGGCAACTGCCGTTGCCGGGCCAGGCGGTCGGCCACCGCGGCGATGGTGTCAACCCTCTCCCCGGCGTCGGCACCCGCTCCCCTCACCTCGGAGATGAGGTCGTAGGGTCGGTTGAGGGCCAAGAAGTTGGAGGCCCGGTCCACCCCTTCGGCCACCTCCAGCCAGCGGTCGCGGCTCTCGCCCAGCGGCTGGCGCTCGGCGATGTCAACCAGCTTGCCGCTCACTAGGAGCATGGCCAGCACCAGACAGCCCACCACCGCCCCGGCGATCCTCGACACTCTGGGGGAGTCGACTGTGGGTTGCCGCCTGTCCATGTCAGAACTGGAAGTAGATGTAGTCGGCCACCCCTTCGGGGCCGAGGGCGACAACCACCATGATCCACACCGAGAGGCCCACCGCGGTCAAGCCGACGGGGGTGTTCTCCAGCGTCTTGGATCCCTTCTCGGCCCAGGCCCGGGGGAACATCTGAGCCACAAGGGGGGCAACGATGGCCAGGGCCACCAGCGGGTTCAACAGATCGGGACCGGTGCCCCAGCCGGTGAACAACCGGGCCAGCACCTCACCGGTGCGATCGAGGGCCTCGCTGTGGAACAGCACCCAGCCCAGGCACACAAAGTGGAACACCAGGAACCTCCGCAGCCACAGCCGTGCGGTGTCCGATTTGATCCGCGGGCTCCCATTCCGACCGGTGGTGTCGGCTGGCGGCCGGGCGTCTCCGCCGTTGGCATCATGGCGCCAGCGCTCCGCCGCCATGCCAACCCCGTGGTAGACGCCCCAGATGAGAAAAGCCCACGCCGCGCCGTGCCACAAGCCTCCCAGGGCCATGGTGATGAGGAGGTTGCGATACGTGGCCAGGCGTCCCCGGCGGTTTCCCCCCAGGGGGATGTAGAGGTAGTCGCGCAGCCAGCGCGACAGCGTCATGTGCCAGCGGTGCCAGAAGTCCTGAATGGAATCGGCGGTGTAGGGGACATCGAAGTTCTGGGGGAACCGGAACCCCATCAACAGGGCCACGCCGATGGCCATGTCGGTGTAGCCGGAGAAATCCGCGTAGATCTGCACGGCGTAGCCGTAGATCCCGGCCAGCATGTCCAGGGCGCCGTGCTCTCCGGGGGCCGCGAATGCGTCGTTCACCACCGCCCGGGCCAGGAAGTCGGCGATGACGACCTTTTTGAACATGCCCCGGCCGATGAGCTTCACCGCCTGGGCCACTTCTGCCCGATCAGGGCGGGATTCGACTTTCAGCTGGGGCAGGAACTCGGTGGCCCGCACAATGGGGCCAGCCACCAACTGGGGAAAGAACGACAAGTAGACGGCGAAGTCGAGCAGGTTGGCCTTGTCGGTGACTCCCCGGTGTACGTCAACCACGTAGCTGATGGCCTGGAAGGTGAAGAACGACACCCCCACCGGCAGGATGATGTCGAGGGCGGGACTGGAGATCCCGAAATTGCTCTCGAAGCTGTCGGTGAAGAAGTCGTAGTACTTGTAGAAGGCCAGCACGCCGAGCGACAGCGTCACCCCGCCGGCCACCGCCGCCCGTCGGACCCAGCAGGCCGACGCCCGCTGGTTGATCTCTGCGGCCGCCGCGTTCCCCAGGGTCATTGCCACCAGCAGCAGCACGTAACGGGCGTCCCAGGCGGCGTAGAACCAGTACGAGGCTGCTAGCAAAAACAGCTTCCACGGAACCGGCCAACGCCGCAGTGCCCACGCCACCGGAAGAACCACGGCAAAGAACGCCGCAAAGGTGAAGGTGGGAAAAAGCACCGGCGCAAAGCTATCCGCGGCCAATGCCAGCCAAGAATTGCTAAGCGGCTGAGGGCGAACTCAGGATCAGGACTTCTCCCATTCCTCTTCTTGTAGTTGCGCCCAGGGCACCAGTGTTCCCTGGTCGCGGGATTGGTGTTGGTCGCCTCCGTACACCGCGAACAGTTCGCAAGGGCGCTGGCCATGGAGGTAGGCGGCCACCTTTTGGGCGGTGTTGAGGAACCTGGAGGAGGGAGTGCTGGCTGATTTTGCTTCTACCAATGTCAGCGTTTCGGGGTGTTCGATGACGAGGTCGACCTCGGTTCCGCTGCGGTCTCGGTAGAACGACAGGCTGCCGCTGCGGCCATGGTGTGTGCGCTGCTTGTAGATCTCAGAGACAACCCACGTCTCGAAAATCGCCCCTCTCAGCGGGTGCGACACAAGCTGCTCGGGAGTGCGGATGCCCAGAAGGTGGCAGGCGAGCCCGGTGTCGTAGAAATGCAGCTTGGGCATCTTCACCAGCCGCTTGCGGAGATTGGTGTGGAAGGGGGGCAACAAGAACACCACGAAGCTGGCTTCCAGGATGCTGAGCCATGCCTTCGCCGTGGGTTGCGACACCCCGCAGTCATCAGCCAAGGACGAGAGATTGGCGAGCTGTGCGGTGCGGCCTGCGCAGAGCTGCACAAACCGGCCGAATGCCGAGAGGTCGCCCACATTGCGCAGCGTTCGCACGTCGCGCTCGATGTAGGTGGCGATGTAGGAGCCAATCCAGTCGGCTGGCTCGAGGCCGCGGTCGTAGATGCGGGGATAGCCCCCGGTGATGAGCGCCCCCTCCAAACTCTGGGGGTAACGGGGGAAGCGGACCGCCTCTCCCCGGCTCAGCGGCAGCAGGTGGTGGACTTCGGTGCGTCCCGCCAGGGACTGGTTGACCGACTCCACCAGCGAGAAGTTCTGAGAGCCGGTGAGGATCCACTGCCCCGGCGTCGGATCGGCATCGATGAGACCCTGGAGATATGACGGCAAGTCCGGCGCCCGCTGGACCTCGTCGATGATCGCCCCTTGGGGGAACTGAGCCAGAAACGCCCGGGGGTCGTCGGTGGCGAACGAGCGCACATCGGGCGCTTCCAGGCTGACATAGGGATGCTGCGGGAACACCGCCTGGCAAAGGGTGGTCTTGCCGCTTTGGCGAGGACCGGTGAGCGTGACCGCCGGAGCAGTCTTCGCCGCCTTCTCCAATCTCGGAGCCAAGTCCCGAAATATCGTCACAGCCCCAAGCTTAGACGAGTGCGGCTGATTCAAAATTCAATTTTGAATCAGCCAAGCGCCCCCGGCAGGATTCGAACCTGCGGCCTGATGATTAGAAGTCACCTGCTCTGTCCGGACTGAGCTACAGGGGCGGGCTGGCGGGCTCGCCAGTCATGTCGAGTGTATTGCGCTGCCAAGTGCAGCCAACGCCAGGTTTGTGGTGACCGGCAGCGACAACAGCAGGTGAATTGGCTGACGGCGGTAGCGTCGGGGGATGGGTGATTTGACGACTGCGGGCGGGGTGGCGTTTGTGCGGACGCCGGAGGAGCGGTTCTCGGGGATCGGCGATTATCCGTATGAGCCGCATTATGTGGATGTCGATGGGTTGCGGATGGCTTATGTGACGGTGGAACCGGAAGGAGCGGGCGAGGGCACCGCCACGACTTTGCTGCTGCATGGCGAGCCGACTTGGGGGTACTTGTACCGCAAGATGATTCCGCCGCTGGTGGCGGGTGGGTACCGGGTGGTGGTGCCCGATCTGATCGGGTTCGGGCGTTCCGACAAGCCCGTCGAGCGCTCGGCCTATAGCTACGAGGGCCATGTGGCGTGGATGTGCGAGTTCTTGGCGGCCACCGTTGCCGAGCGGAGTGCCGGGCCGCTGCACTTGTTCGGCCAGGACTGGGGCGGGCTCATTGGGCTGCGAGTGGCCGCTGAGAATCCTGAGCTGATCGATCGGCTGATCTTGGCCAACACCGGATTGCCCGAAGGCCAGTCGCCGGGGGCGGGCTTTGAGTTCTGGCAGCAGTTCAGCCAAGACGTCGAGTTCCTTGACTGCGGTCGGCTGGTGGACAACGCGACGGCCACCGAGGTGACCGAGGCCGTCCTGGACGCCTACCGGGCGCCGTTCCCTGAAGAGCTCTACATGGCCGGCGCCCGCCACTTTCCGCTGCTGGTGCCGGTGTCCCCCGACGATCCTGCGGTGCCCGCCAACAAAGCGGCCTGGGAAGTTCTGGAACAGTGGACCAAGCCAGTGCTCACCCTCTGGGCTCCCGACGACCCGGTGCTGGGCGGAGGGCAGGCGGCCTTCACCGAGCGGATCCCCGGCGCGGCGGGTCAGCCCCATGCCCAATTCCGCCCGGCCAGCCACTTCATCCAAGAGGACCAGGGACCCGCGCTGGCCGAGGCCATGGTCGCTTGGCTGCCCTGACCGAGATTCCAAACGGGGAGGGCAAACGGTTTCCCGGTCTCTTGCCACGACCCCTAGACTGACCGGGCCGTGCGGGCCGTAGCTCAGTCAGGTTAGAGCGCCGGGTTGTGGTCCCGGAGGTCGGGGGTTCAAATCCCCTCGGTCCGCCCAACAAGCCCCTCTAGCTCAATTTGGCAGAGCAACGGACTCTTAAT
>JAJECA010000060.1 GCA_022822265.1 Acidimicrobiia bacterium
GATTCCAAGGGCGTCGGTGGCGTCGAGGGCTCCCAGCAAAACGATGGTGGACACCCCGCCAATTGAGATGGCTTCTTTCAGCGAGATTTCTTTGGCGCCGACCCCGGGAAGCTGCTCGTCGTCGAGGATCACCGGTTCTGCCGCCAATTCCGCCTGGCGCTCAGCCTCCGCGGCCAAGATCTGGTCGCTCAGGACGCTGGTTGCGGAGGGATCGGCATGATCCCCTGCCCCCTCAAGTCGTGTTTGCTTTCTGCCGACTCGTCGCGGCATCCGGGACTCCTCAGCTCTGTCGGCGGCTCGCGGACTCCAGACCCCCGACGCTACTGTCAATGTTGTTGTACACTGTATAATAGTCGATGGGAACTATCGTCAGCCAGCGATTGGTGGCGTCTAGGAGAATCATGGGCCCCAGGAAGCCGAACGTCTTGTGGATCATGTGCGACGAATTGCGCTCCGACGCGGTCGGCATCTACGGCAACGAATACGCACGGATCGAGACGCCCAACATCGACTCGATTGCCGAGGCAGGTGTGCGCTTCGATCGGTTCTACGTTGACTCGCCGGTCTGCGTGTCGGCCCGATCGGCATACAAGTCTGGGCTGTTGCCGACGACCACTGGGATCTACCACAACCACGGTCGAGGCTTCGGTGCCGCGGTTCCGGTCGAGTCGTTTACCGAGGTCTTCACACGGGCTGGCTATCGCACGGTCAACCTCGGCAAGGAGCACGTTCCCGACGCTCTCCTCGGGTTCGAACGATCAGAGTACGACGGCGCCGACCAGCTCGAGCTGATGATCGCCACCAGTGAGAACCGCGACCGGCTCGGGCTGATCACCGAGGGGGTGAGCATGAACGCCGCGACCTGGCCGGACGATCTCGCCTTCCCGGCCCGGCGTCTCACCGACAATGCGGTGAACTGGCTCGAACGGGAGAGACCGACCGACCAGCCCTGGCTGCTGCGGGTCAGCTTCCTCCAACCCCATACGCCGGTCGTCGCGCCGGAACCGTGGGCGTCGAAGTACGACGACGCCCCTTGGCCTGACTCGTTCGATGCTTTCGGCCCGACGGAGGGGCTTTCGGAGTTTGAGCGGGTCTTCGGTCAGATCCCGTCCCGCGATCTCACGCCGGCACAGATCGTTGCCGCCCAGTCCCGTTACCACGGACTCACGAACTGGATCGATGACCAGATCGGCGAGATCCTGGCCGCGCTGCACCGCCAGGGGATGCGAGGGGACACGATCATCGTGTTCAGCAGCGACCACGGTGCCCAACTGGGCGAGCTCGGCGGGGCCTACTCGAAGCAGACCTTCTCGCCGTGGTCGCACCGCGCTCCCTTCATGCTGTCGTGGCCCGGCGAGCTGGATGCCGGCGCGGTGAACCACGAGCTCGCGGCCGGGGTCGACCTCGGCCCGACACTGCTCGACCTGTGCGGCCTTGAGGCCCGGGTGGGCGACGGGCGGTCGCTGGTATCCGGTGACGAACCGGACCACCTCATCTCGGCCATTGGGTTCGGACTGACGGGCATGGCCGCAATGGCCGCCAAGGGCATGGGCTACTGGACCGACGGCGGCGGCTGGCCGCAACGCTTCTGTGTCCGCACCCGCCGCTGGCGCTACGACCGCTCCACCCGGCGTAACGGAAAGACCCTCCCACCGACCGAGTTCGACGCGTTTCTCGCCGACTGCGACGCAGATGCCCGGGAGGAACACAATGTGATCAACGACCACGCGGCTATTGCCAGCGAATTCGAGGCCATAGTGGCCGCGACCTACGCGACGGCACCGCAGACGGTTACCGATGACTGGCAGAACGCACTTTGACGGAAAGGATCGGCGATGACTGAGATTGGAGCCTTGCTGGATTCGGCTGACGCTACGGAGGTTGCGGCAACCGTCCGGAGCGGAGCTGTGGATCCGGTTGAATTGGCAGAGGCGGCGATTGGACGGATCGAGGAGCGAAATCCTGAGATCAACGCGGTGATCGCCAAGTGCTTCGACGCGGCGTTGGACAGCGCCCGCAATGTGGATCGGGATGCGCCGTTCGCTGGCGTTCCGTTTGTGGTCAAGGACTGTCGAGCACGGCTGGCTGGCGTTCCCGAGACGTGGGGTTCAAGGCTGATGGCGGGTGCTGTTCCTGACGAGGACAGTGAGTTGACCAAGCGTTATCGGGCGGCGGGGTTTGTGATTCTCGGTGTCACGAACATGCCGGAGATGGGCAAGATGGCCACCACCGAGCCGGCCGCCTATGGCCCGACACGCAACCCCTACGATCTCGGCAAGTCGCCGGGCGGGTCGTCGGGCGGCACGGGCGCTGCGGTGGCGTCGGGCATGGTGCCCATCGGCCACGGCAACGATGGCGGCGGGTCGATCCGCGTCCCGTCAGCCGCGTGCGGTCTATTTGGATTGAAGCCGAGCAGGAGTCGAGTGACGGGACATCCTGCGCCCACGATGATGTCGTATCCGATGGGCATCGACCACGTGATGACGCGCTCGGTTCGGGACTCGGCGCATGTACTCGACCTGACCGCGGGGCCGGTTCCGGGTGACCCCTATGAGATCTCTTCGCCGGCGGCATCGTGGCTGTCGTCGCTCGATGCGGAGACTGGTCCGCTGCGGATCGGCGTGGCCAGCGGCTCGATGGAAGGGCCTGCATTCCACCCTATGTGCGCTGCGGCCCTCCAGCGTGCGGCCGGATGCCTGGAGGGGATGGGTCACCACTTGGAAGTAGCAGACTTGCCGGTGGAGCCCGGCCTTCTGGCGACCTTGGGCGGGTTGATGGCCGCCGCGACCAAGGTGATGATCGACGACCGGCTCGCCGAGCTCGGCCGCGGGCTCGAAGACGACGACCTTGAGCCGTTCACTCGCTACTTATACGACCTCGCGATTGGGTTCGACGGCGCTGATGTCATCCGAGGACTTCAGTCCGCCGAGCTGATCGGCCGCAAGGCGGCAACCTACTTCGAGCGGTTCGACATCTTCCTGTCGCCGACCACCAGAACGGTCGTTCCCGAGCTCGGCGTGTATGACACGAGCAACGTCGACGCGTTGCTGCCGATCGCCTCAACGCCAGCGAGCGAGACCGCGGTCTTCAATGTCGGCGGGCAGCCAGCGGCGTCGGTTCCCATGGGCCATGACGAGGACGGTGTGCCCCTTGGCGTTCAGGTCGCGGCGCCCTTCGGTCGCGAAGACTTAGTCCTGGCCGTATCACGGCAGCTGGAGCAAGCGGCTCCGTGGTCGACGGCGGCCGTGTGGCCGGCCCGGCCGGCTGCGTAATCGTGTGGCCGCGAGCCGGCCGCTAGCCAGAAGGGAAAACGGCGTCGAGGATCGCGTAGATCGCCACGTCGAACGCGGCGTCGTGGTGATCGAAGTCGGTCAGCCCTTGCCACGCACCATCCGACAGGGCCTCTGGAGCCGGCCCGTCGGCTGCTCGCTGAGGGCGTCGCAGCTCTACCGTGGTGAGGCCTGCAACGACCGCGAGGAGCGAGACGGTGGCGATGCCGGCGTCGAGACCGTCCGCTCCAGCGGCTTCGATCTCCGATGTGATGGCGACCGCGAGCGGGCGGATCAATAGGTGTTCGGCCCCGATCTCAGACGCGAGGACTGCAATCGATGGGCTCTCGACTATGGCCGCCCTCGCTCGATGGACTCCATCGGCCACCCGAGCGCGAGGTGTACTGCCCTTGAGCTGGACCCCGGCGATTTCGTCCGCCTTCTGCGCGACTATCGCAGATAAGAGGCTCTCGCGGTTTCCGACGTGCCAGTAGACGGTGTTCGGGTTCACCCCGAGCCTCGCGCTCAGCTGGCGCATGGTGAGTGCCGCGGAACCTTCCGACTCGACGATGCGAATGGCTTCGGCCACGATCTCATCGCGGTCAAGCCCAGCTCGCGGATGCGGCTTACGCGACGACATCACATCGAATGGTACCGTCGAGGGCGATGCATGTTTCTGACCCGCCGATTCTGCTGACTGATGTGCTCGACGATGTGGGGGCTGCGATCAAGCTGCTGGCCCAAGAGGCCCCCTATGTGCCGTTGGGAGGTTGGTACAACCCAGGGGCCGACCCCCACGCCCGCACCCGTCCGCTTTGGTTCCGGGACGACTGGGTGAACGAGACCATCGCCGTGCCGGGGTCGGAGGTGTTCTTGGACAATCCAGCCTACATCGACTCGGCCAAGGCGTTCTACAGCGCTGAGATCGTAGAGCCCCACAGCGTGTATGTGAACCAGATGATGGCCATTCCCCAAGCCGGGCCGGCCCACACCGACAACCCCCGATTCGCGGGCCGCGACCGCACCAACACCCCGATGTGGCTGCTTAGGGCCATGCTGTGGTCGGGCCTGTTCGAAGACCTGTCATTCCCGCAGGCCACGGCCATTTGGTGGCTCAACGATGTGGACGGGGGCGGGATCCGCTACTGGCCCTACGGTCCCGACCAGCCTCCCGAAGAGCATGTGGGCAACATGGCCAACACCGCGCTCATGGGCGACAACCACGGAATGTTCCACCAGGTAAACGCCATCGGCCCCTTCGATATCGGCACGCCCATGGTCACCCCGATGGCCGAGTTGGCCCCGGCGGGCAGCCCCGATGGCGACTGGGTGGTCACCGACCACGGCGAAGAGGTGTACCGCACGCCACTGGCCGACATCCGGATCAGCGTGCTGTGGAAGGCCGATGTGTACATCGACGCCGACCACAAGAACCGACTGGCCTCCAATCCCCTGAGCCGCGACGACATTGCCGCCCGCTTCAACGCCGACTTGGAGGAGCGGGGGATCGACGCTCGCTTCGATCCCAACCGCATCGACGACGACCCCGACCACGCGGCCATGATCGCCGAGCACTATCCCGAGGCCCGCCCCATGGACGCGCTGCCCTCGGTGTTCGACTACTGATCAGCCGCCGCTGCCGCGTCAGCCCAGATCGGAAAAGCGCACCAGCTTGGTGGTGATCACGGGGACCGACTCGTGCTCCACGAAACGCAACCCCATCACCCCGTGGTCGCGGCCCGCGGTGTCGACCCAGACACCCGTTGCCGGCTTCTCGGCCGCCACCACCAGCCGCACCACTCCGTCAGCGTCGGCCTCCACATCCTGAGACGATGCGTAGCCCTGGCCAGTGAAGTAATTGGCCAGGTTCTCCATCCAGTGATTGCAGAGTTGGAAGTTCCAATGGCGGCAAACCGGGGGCTTGAACTCCACCAACAGTGCCTCCCCCTCGCCGATGCGCCAGTAGCCGAACTCGAAGTGGCGGTCGTCGGGGGAGCCGCCCACTCGGAGATAGTGCTCGGTGGTGAGCTGTAGCCGGTTCTCTTCCTTGAGCAGCGTGTCGGTCCAGTCGGAGTAGTCGGATTGCACCGACAGCACCATCTGGGCCGCGAGGGCCAGCCGCTTCGACATCTCGGCCGCGTCCGGCGTTTCAATCACCGGGGTGGGCTCGAGGGGCTCGATCATCAGCCGAGGCGCCGATTGAGAGTCGCGGTCGTCGTAGACGATTCGCATCATCAGCTCTCGGGTCTCCGGGGCGACCGCCATCCAGTTGTCGACCCCGGGGTCGTCCACCGAGAGCACGAAATCGACGTTTCCGGCGCCGTCGGTGAACTCGTCGAGCAGGGCGGTGAACGGAGTCTGCGACCAGCTCGGATTGAACTCTTCCAGCACCGCCACGGCCCGGTCGCCCACCGATTCCACTCCGACCCATTCGGGCACCTTCGGGGTCCACGCCGACATGTGGACGTAGGGGGCCGAGCCCCGTTGGCCGGTGACCCGGTACCGCTTGGTGGCGTCGATGGGCTGCACCACGTGGTCCTGGTCGGGCGACTGGACCCCTTGGCCGCCCTTCATGGGCGGCGGGATGATCCAAATCGCCCTCTTCTCCATCGGGGGGAGGTTCTCGATGCAGCGCATATAGGCCATCAGCGACATGCGGGTCAGGTAGCGGAACCCCTCCACCCGGTCTTGCTCGTTGGCGTCGGGAGTGCGTTCCACCACCACCTGGCCGGCGGCTCGCATCGTGTCGCAGAAGTCGTTCCACGCCTCCCCGCTCATCAATCGGTCGCGTGCCGCAGCCTCATTCGTCATGGTTTGACCTTTCTCCGCTCGGCGCTCACTCTATGTGTGCTCACTGAGGAAGACAGAAGCGTCGGAGGCAAGTTATGAAGCTCGCGTTCAAGACCATGCCGCAGAACATCGAGTGGTCGGCCATGTTGGAGACTTGGCAGGAGCTCGACGCCGACCCCCGGTACGAGTCGGCCTGGGTCTTCGATCACTTCTACCCCATCTACGGCAGCGATGAGGGCCCGTGCTTGGAGGCATGGGTGACCCTGAGCGCGCTGGCCCAGGCCACCGACCGCATCCGGATCGGGTCGATGGTCAACGCCGCTCCCTATCGCCATCCCGGGCTGTGCGCGGCCATGGCCTCGTCGCTGGATATCGTGTCGGGCGGGCGGCTCGACCTGGGACTCGGCGCCGGCTGGAACGAGGTGGAGGCCGGGGCTTACGGGATCAGCCTCGCCGAGCGCTTCGACCGGTTTGAGGAGTATCTGGAGTGCGTGGTCTCGTTGCTCAGCCAGCCGATCACCGACTTTCAGGGCCGCTTCTACACATTCACCAACGCCCGCAATGAGCCCAAAGGCCCCCAGCAGCCCACCCCACCCATCGTCATCGGCGGGGCCGGCCCGAAGCGGACCATGCCCTTAGTGGCAAAGTGGGCCGACCACTGGAACTTCCCCGGCGGCGAGGTGGCGAAGTTCGCCGAAGTCAAAGCCCGGCTGGCCGAGTGCTGCGAGGAGATCGGCCGCAACCCCGCCGAGATCACCACCTCCACCCACCTCATCTACCGAGCCGAAGACCCCATTGACAACATCCTCACCCAAGCCGAGCAATACGAAGAGGCTGGCCTAGACCTAGCCATCCTCTACCCCTTCACTCCCGTTCCCCCCGCCTCCGTCCACGACATGGCCGACGCTCTGGAATCCGTCGTCGACACCGACTAAGTGAAACTTGACCTTGACTGATGCGTTGGGGAAGAAGCGGACTAGGTCGTCCGGTACAGTCCGGTCCGTGTCGGATGGGGGAGCGATAACCGACGAGGCCATTGCCCGGTTGCGGGCTCGGATTGGGATTGCTCAGCCGCATCCTCAGCCTCCTTGGTATCGCGAGCCCAACGCCGATGCGTTTCGCCAGGTGGCGGAGGCTTTCGGCGACGACAACCCGCTGTGGTGCGATCCGGATTACGGGGCGGGCACCGTGTGGGGTGGGCCGATCTCGTCGCCCAACATGAACGGGGGCGACACGCTCATCGGGGAGAACGAGGTTGAGAAGCTCGACCCCGACACCAAGGCGCTGCTCAAGGGTGATCCGCTCAAAGGCGCCCACGCCTACTATTCGGGCAGCTACCGGGAGTGGTGGGCGCCGCTGCGCCCGGGGATGCGAGTCACCCGGCGAAATGCCCTGGTGGGCGTGCACGACAAGAAGAGCGAGTTCGCGGCCCGCACCGTGCACGAGTGGACCGCGGAGGTGTTCGCCACCCAGGGCGCGGTGCTGTCGGCCCAGTACCGGTTGATGATCCGAACCGATCGGGGGGCAGTGGAGCGCAAGGCCGACGAGGGCAAGGGCAAGTACGGCGACATCGAGATCGAGCCCTACACCGATGAGCAGATTGCCGAGATCACCGAGGCGGTTCGCAGCGAGCCCGAGCGTCGCCGGGGCGCTGAGCCCCGCTGGTGGGAGGACATTGACGTGGGCGACGAACTGCCGCCGCTGGTCAAGGGGCCCATGCGGGTCACCGACATGGTGGTGTGGCATACCGGTATGGGCATGGGCCTGTACGGAGTGAAGGCGCTGCGGCTGGGTGTGCAGCAGCGCCAGCGGGTGCCGGGCTTCTTCCGGCCTGACGATCTCAACGTTCCCGATGTGCAGCAGCGGGTCCACTGGGATCCCGAGTGGGCCCGGCGGGCGGGCAACCCTGCGATCTACGACTACGGCCGGATGCGCGAGACCTGGCTGGTGCACTTGTGTACCGACTGGATGGGCGACGACGCCTGGCTGGCCGCACTCGACGTGGAGTTCCGCCGGTTCAACTATGTGGGCGACACCCACTGGATGCGGGGCACGGTGACCCGCAAGTACCGCACCGAAGAAGGCACCCCCGCCGTCGACCTCGACATATATGGCGAGAATCAGCGGGGCGAGACCACCTGCCCCGGACACGCCACGATTCTGCTGCCGAGCCGGGAACACGGACCGGTGAAGTTGCCCACCCCTCCGGGAGGGGCCACCACCGCGGCCGAAGCGCTCGATGCGCTTGTCGAGCGGTTTGAGGCGATGTCGGCGGAATGAACTCCGAGCGGCTGCCGATCGACGCGTTGAGCAGCGACGGTGAGATCAGGGCCGCGGTCAATGAGTGGGTGGCCGAGCACGTCCCCCAGGCGTGGCGAGACGCCGCTCCCCGCGGGCGGCGGGCCATCCGGGAAGTGAGGCCGAGAAAAGACTACGAGGCCTGGTATCCCACCTTTGCCGCTTCCGGGCTGGCGGTGGCCACTTGGCCGGTCGAATACGGGGGTCTCGACTTGCCGCTGGCCAAGGCCCGGGTGGCCGAAACGGTGATTGCCCCGCTCAATTTGGGTCGGCTGAACCCGCTGGGATTGCACAACACCGCTCCGGCGCTGTTCGCCCACGGCACCGAGGAGCAGCGCCTGCGCTTTCTTCCCCCCATGGTGGCCAACCAAGAGCGGTGGTGCCAGATGTTCAGCGAGCCCGGCGCGGGCTCCGATCTGGCCTCGTTGGCCATGCGGGCCGAGCCCGATGGCGACGAGTGGATTCTCACGGGACAGAAGGTGTGGAGCACCTGGGCCCACGAGTCGGAGTTCGCCATCTGCCTGGCCCGCACCGATCCCACCGTCGCCAAGCGCCGGGGCATCACCTACTTCCTGGTCGACTTGTCGTCGCTGGGGGTGGAAGTGCGCCCCTTGCGCCACATCGGCGGCGAGATCGACTTCAACGAGGTGTGGCTGGAGGATGTGCGGGTTCCCGACTTTCACCGGGTCGGCACCGCGGGCGACGGGTGGCGGGTGGCCGGGGCCACCCTGGCCGGCGAGCGCCAGATGGTGGCCGGGGCCGGCTCGGGCGGCGTCGACCGCATAGGCGGCGGGGGAATCGACAGCCTCCTCAACCAGGCTCGACAAGATGGCGTCGGTCCGGTGGAGCGCGACCGGCTTATGCGGCTCTATTCCGAGGAGAAGATCCGGGCGTGGACCAACGAGCGGGTTCGGGCCACGGTCAAGGCCGGCGGCACGCCGGGGCCAGCGGCCTCCATCGGCAAGGTGCAGCAAAGCCAGCTAAACCAGGCACTCCAACTGGCCGCGGCCGACTCATTGGGCATGGCATCGGTGGCCTGGATGCCCGGCGAGCCGTCCGCTGAGCAAGACTCCATTGAAGCCTGGGCCGCTCACATGCCCTATGTGGTCAAAGGCATGCTGCGCAGTCGGGCCAACACCATCGAAGGGGGCACCACCGAGGTAAACAAGAACGTGATCGGCGAGAAGGTGCTCGGCCTGCCCCGCGAGCCCGACCCCTACCACGACATGGCGTGGCAAGACGTCCCCAGGTAGTTGGGCACAGAAGATGAACCTGGCCGAGCTGATCCTGGACCATCCATTCGACGACGATGAGCCGCTGCTCCATGACCTTGAACGGTCGCGGAGCGCGGGCGAGGTCCGCCGCGAGGTTCGCTCGCTGGCCGAGCAGCTTCAGTCGATGGGCTGTGCTCACCGGGGAGTGGCCGTCAATCTGGCCCGGGGTGCCGATGTGGTGCTGTCCATGGCGGCGATCTGGCATGCCGATGCGGTGTTCGTCCCCGTGAATCCCCGCCTCCCCGAGCGAGCCGTGGCCGAACTGGTGGACAAGCTTCGCCCTGCACTGATGGTCGACGACTACGGCATCCGCCCCGTCGAAGCGGAGCCTGCGGTGTACGACGAGGGGGATGCATTCGTGCTGTGGACCTCGGGCACCACCGGCGACCCCAAACCGGTGCTCAACACCCACGACGGCTATATCGAGCTCATCGACCGAGTGCTGGGACCGCTGCGGGGCCAGCAGGACCCTGGCGATCGACCGGCCAAGAAGCCGACCCCCAACCTGATCCCGGTGTCCATGGCCCTCAACGCCGGCATCTACAACGCCTTGTTCGGACTGCGGGCCGGCGCAGAGCTGGTGGTGATGGACCGGTTCGACACGGCCGATTTCGCTACCCTGGTCTGCCGCCACGAGATCCGCTCCACCATCCTTCCCCCCGCGGCGATGGCCATGCTCAACGACGATTCCGAGGTAGCCGATCTGGGACCGCTCAGATATGTGCGGTCGGTGACTGCCCCGCTGTCGCCGTTCCAGGCCCGGCGGTTTGCCGACCGGTTTGGGGCCATTGTCCTCAACGGTTACGGCCAGGCCGAGATGGGCGAGGTGATCGGATGGACCGCGGCCGATGCCAAAGCCCACCCCGAGAAGCTGGGGGCGGCCGGTCGCCCCCATCCCGGGGTGAGCGCCCGCATCGACAACCCCGACGCCAACGGGGTGGGCGAGCTGTTGGTTCGCCCGCCACTGGTGTGGGACGACACCCGCCGGGCCGTGCTGGCCGGTCGGCTCACCGAAGACGACCACATCCGCACCGGCGATTTGGCCCGCATCGACAACGACGGGTTCGTGTGGATCGAGGGCCGGGTGGGCGACGTGATCAACCGGGGCGGGAACAAGGTGGTCCCCACCGAGGTGGAGGAGGTTCTCTCCGCCTTGCCCCAGGTGAGCGAGGCCGCCGTGGTTGCCGCGCCCGATAAGCGTCTGGGCCAGGTGCCCGTGGCGTTCGTTGTCGAACGACAGCCGGTGGCAGACCAGGTTCTCGAGCAAGCCTGCCGAGAGGCATTGGTGCCCTATAAGGTGCCGGTGCGCTTCGAGCGGATTGGCGCGATCCCCCGAAGCGAAGTCGGCAAGGTTTTGCGCCGCCAACTAGAGGCCCAATTGGGATAACCGACCGAAGGAGACGACACCCATGTTTGATCTCAACGGAAAGACCGCGCTGGTCACCGGCGCCGGCCAGAACGTCGGCGCCGGAGTTGCCCGCACGCTGGCGTCCCAGGGCGCCCGTGTTCTGGTCAACGACATAGTTGCGCGCCGGGCCGATGAGGTGGCCGAGGCCATTGCCGCCGCTGGGCATTCTGCCGAAGCGCTGCCCTTCGACGTCACCGATGGCGAAGCAGTGCGAGAGGCCATTGCCGATCGGCCCATCGACATCCTGGTCAACAACGCCGGCAACGCCGGGGCCGGGGAAATGGCGGTCAAGCCGTTCGCGGAGACCGAGCCGGAGGAGTGGATCGGGCCGCTCGCCGTCAACCTCGGAGGGGTCTTGAACTGCACCCACGCAGTGCTGCCCGGAATGATCGATCGGGGCTGGGGCCGGGTTATCGCCGTCGTCTCCGGGGCCGGGACCGTCGGGGTCAACATCGGAGTGGCGGCTTATTCGGCCGGCAAGGGCGGCGCGGCGGGATTGCTCCGCTCGGTTGCGCTGGAGGTGGCCCAAACGGGTGTCACGGTTAACTCCATAGCCCTGGGCCTGATGTCCAACACGGGAGACACCGGCGTCACCGATAACCTGGCCAGGGCCATCCCCACTCGCCGGTTGGGCACTCCCGAAGACGTCGCCGCCCTGTGCGCCTACCTGGCCTCCGAGGAGGCCTCCTGGATGACCGCCCAGACCATCCCCCTCGCCGGCGGCTCCATCACCAGCTGAGTCCCAACCGCCTAGGTTCCCAACGATCTAGGTTGTGGAGATGGCGATTACCACGGAGGCGGCCGTTTTGCGGGCGGTCGCAGAGCCGCTGTCGATAGAGCCGATTCAGATCCAGTCTCCCGCTCACGGCGAGGTGATCTTGGAGATGGGCGCCGCGGGGATATGCGGTTCCGACCGCTACGTGATCGAGGGAACATATCCCGTGCAACCGCCCGCCGTCTGCGGCCATGAGGGGGCCGGTGTGGTGGTAGAGGCGGGGCCGGGCGTGCAGTCGCTGGAGGTGGGCGACAGCGTCGTCCAGATTTTCAAGGGACCGTGCGGTACCTGTCGGTACTGCCAACGCGGTCTCAAAACCTTCTGCCCCACGGGCATGGACAGTTCGGGGCGGCTGCGCGACGGCACCTATCGCATGTTCGACGAGTCGGGCGCGGCAGTGGGAACCCATCTCGGGCTCGGGAGCTTTGCCCGCCACACCGTCACGCCCGAGCGCCACCTCGTGAAGATTCCCGAAGGGGTAGAGCCGGCGGTTGCCGCCCTCGTGTCCTGCGGGGTATCGACTGGTGTCGGCGCCGCGGTGAATGTGGCTGAGGTGCGGCCCGGCGACGCGGTCATGGTTCTCGGCATCGGCGGTGTGGGAGCGGCAGCGGTGATGGGTGCGGCTCTGGCCGGCGCGGAGCGAATCGTGGCCGTCGACGTGAAGGCCGAAAAGCTCGCCCTCGCCCCTGGGTATGGGGCAACCGACACGGTGGATGCCAGTGCCGTCGATGTCGCCGAAGCGGTGGGCGAGCTCACCGACGGCTGGGGAGTGGATGCGGTTCTCCTCGCCCCCGACAGAGTCCGTCCCGAGCACTACGAGACAGCAATAGCCTGCCTCGGGGCAGCCGGGGTGATTGTGCAGGTGGGCGGCACATCGCACGACATGGACTCGATACCGGTTTCCCCAAACCTGCTCTTGGCCCAGCGCAGGATCGTCGGGACGACAATCGGTGGGCCCGACCCGGCCAGAGACGTCGTGCGGTGGATCGACCTCTACTTGGCCGGGAGGCTGCCGCTCCAAAAGCTCATCACCCAGCACTACGGCCTCGATGAAATCAACATAGGCTTCTCCGACTTGGTGGCGGGCCGCAACATCCGGGGGGTTGTCACGATGAGCGGAGACAGACATTGAGGCAGCCTCTGGCCGGGATCAGGGTGCTGGATATGGGGACCCGAGTGGCGGCCCCGTTCTGCGCCGGGATCCTGGGCGAGCAGGGCGCAGAAGTGATCAAGATCGAGGATCCCGACCGCGGCGACAAGACCCGCTTGAACGGACCCTTCACCGTTGATGACGACGGCAGCGCTTACTCCCTGTATTGGTCGGTGGAGGGCCGGGGCCGCAAGTCGGTGACCATCAACCTTCGAAGCCCCGAGGGCCAAGATCTGTTCCGGCGCCTTGCTTCGGTGTCCGACGTGGTGTGCGAGAACTTCCGGCCCGGCACATTGGAGCGATGGCATATCGACCCGAGCCAGCTCGACCCGAGGCTGGTCACAGCCCGCATCAGCCTCTACGGCCAGCAGGGGCCCAAATCCCTGTACAACGGCTTCGACCACAACGCGGTGGCGTTCGCCGGGCTGACGCACCTCACCGGTCAGCCCGATGGTCCCCCAATGCGGCCGGCCCTTCCCGTTTCCGACTACTTGACCGGGGTGTTCGCAGCTCAGGCCGTGACGAGCCTGCTCTATGAGCGCGACGCCAAGGGCACAGGAACCGGCGGCGTGATAGACGCCTACCTCTACGGATCGGTGCTGCGGATCATGGAGTGGACTATTGCCGCCTACGACCGTTTGGACTCGGTGCGCCCCCGCACCGGCAACCGGTCAAACAACGCGGCGCCGCTCGACAACTTCCAGAGCCGCGACGGCCGGTATGTGTGCATCGTGGCTGTGCGCCAGACAGTGTTCGAACGCCTCTGCGAGGCGATGGACCGGCCTGACCTGCTGGCCGACGATCGCTTCGCCACCCCAAAGGCGCGTCGTCTCAATGGGGATGTCGTCAATCAGGCCGTCGCCGAGTGGGCGTTGGGCCACGACGCGACCACCATCGAAGAGCGCTGCCTGGAACACGGCGTGCCCGTCAGCGTGGTCTACGACGTGGCGGATGTGGTTGCCGACGACCAGGTGCGGGCCCGCGGAGACGTGTGCACCGTTGACGATCCCGTCATCGGCCCGGTTCGCCAGCAGGCCCCCTATCCCCGTTTCGATGGCGAGCCGCCTCCGGTTCCGGTGGGCGCGCCCCGCTTGGGCGAGCACACCGACGAGGTGCTCTCGGGCCTGCTGGAACTCACAGAAGCCCAGATCGCTGGCCTGAGAGAGCGCAACGTAATCTGAGCATGGCAATTGCAGCCGTGGATTGGAGTAGCTGATGAGACGCCCTTTGGAAGGATTGCGAGTTATCGACCTGGGTTCTCGGGTCTCGGCGCCTTTCTGCGCGGCGATCTTGGGCGAGCAGGGGGCCGAGATCATCAAAATCGAGGATCCGGGGCGAGGCGACAGCCTGCGCTATCTCGGCCCCTACGTCGACCACGACGATCAGCTGTACTCCCTGTATTGGTCGGTGGAGGGCCGGGGCCGAAAGTCGGTGACCATCGACCTGCGCCGTCCGCAGGGCCAGGAGATCCTCCGTTCCCTGGTCTCCTCCAGCGACGTGTTGTGCGAGAGTTTCCGCCCCGGCACCCTCGAGCGCTGGAACATCGACCCGTCCCGTCTTCCGCCGAGCTTGGTGACGGCCCGCTTCAGCGTGTTCGGCCAGGACGGCCCCAAGTCACTTCAGCCGGGCCTCAACGGAAACGCACTGGCCTTCAGCGGGCTGATGCACCTCACCGGCGATCCCGATCGGCCTCCGGCGAGGCCGGGTGTGAACATCGCCGGCTACCTGACCGGCCTGTTCGCGGCTCAAGCGATCACCAGCCTGCTCTATGACCGCGACGCCCGCGGCACTGGAATCGGCGGAGTTATCGACGTGTACATGTATGGCTCGATTCTGCGCATCATGGAGTGGACCATCGCCGCCTACGACCGGCTGGACTGGGTCCGCAACCGCTCAGGCAACAGCCTCGACAACGCCGCGCCGATCGGCAACTATGCCAGCCGCGACTCGCGGTATGTGTACATCGTGGGCGGCAGCCAGGTTTTCTTCGAGCGCCTGTGCCAGGCGATGGACCGCCCTGATCTGCTTGACGACGAGCGCTTCGCCGACCCTGCGGCCCGAGCCCGCAACCGTGCTGAGATCAACGCCATAGTTGCCCAATGGGTGTCAGAGGAAGACGCCGACGAAATAGAGGCCCGCTGCGTGGCCCGAGACGTGCCCGCCGGCAAGATCTATGACGTGGCCGACTTCGCCGCCGACGAGCACGTCCAGGCCAGGGGTGACATCTGCACCGTTCAGGACCCGATCATCGGCCCAGTCCGCCAACAGGCCCCTTTCCCCCGCATGCTCGGCGAGACCCCTCAGCCACCCTCCGGCGCCCCCCGCCTCGGCGAGCACACCGACGAAGTGCTCTCCAGCACGCTCGGCCTGTCCAAATCCGAGCTAGAAGCCCTCAGAGCCGACGGCATCATCTAACCGCCAGTAGGGTCTTCTCCAGTTTGTCTGACCCGGCGGTTCGCGGGTCTCAAAAGAACGTTCCCAGGAAGATTCGGAAACGTTCCCAGGAGAGTAAGCCCTGTTTGAGGCAGCGCAGGCTTATTTCCCCAGCTCAGGGAATTGCGGCAGGATTGGCCCAGGATTACGCGACTACTCGAATTGCCAGGTGCGGACAGTCGGCGTGCTCCGTTCAAAATCGGGCATTATCGGTGCCCAGAAGCCCTGGTCAGGGCTTTGTCAGAAGGACCAGATAGATTCCGATTCGCTGCAACTGCTGAAATCCCTTGCGGCCTTCTCACCCGCTCTACCTGGGGTTTTGCCAATCGCCCGGAAACGGCGAAAAAGGATGGTGCGACCCGTCCTCGGTTTGCGGGTCTCCATTGCGGGTCTAGTAGAGGTCTCACAGCAGGGGGTGGGGGTGATTGCGGAGCAGACTTCGATTTCTGCACCGGCCTCCGGCGTCAGGCTGACGGCGACCGCCTCCTTTGGGTCGGCCTAGGCTCTCGGACGTGGAAAAAACGGCATCGCTGGACCCCATGCGTGATCCTCATTGCGGGCGCAGCGCCCATGAGCGCATCGGTTTCGCTGTGAGGGGGCAGTCGTGGGATGTCGAGTGGGGCAGCTGTGAGGTGTGCGGCACTCCGGCGTTTTGGGTCAACCGGACAGCGACGGAGCGCATCGTCGTTTCCTTGGCCCAGCTCCGCTCCGAACCCCCTCCCGGGGACCCGATTGAATTGGAGATCTATTTGGGGCGGCTGTACGGGGTCGGCCCGCCGACCGCTGCACGGATCGTCCGCAATCTGACCGGCAGCGCCAAAGTGGCGATCATCAGCGGCCCGCTAGTGCGGGCCTTGACGTGGACTGGGATATTCAAACCGCAATGGCACCTCCGTCGCCACTACGACAGATTTAGAGAGTCGTTCCTCCAGTACGCAGACCACGGCAACGTCCAGCCGGGAGCGCTGGACCTGTGCATCTGGGAGAAAACCCGAAGCGTCGAACCATCGCACTTCGACTTGGGATACCGCGAATAGGGGTTGGCGAGGATTGACAGCTCCATTGTCGATCCACACCGTCGAAGCCAACTACTGCGAGGTTTCAGCTGGGCTGAGGTCCGTGAGTCTGCCGCTAGCCGTGTTGTAGGTCTGTCAGGATTTTTGTGGGCGTTCTCATGTGGTCATTGCACTTGTTTGGTTGAATGCTTCGGTTGGTGTCATCCATTGGAGAACTCGTCGTGGTCGGCCGTTGAGTTCGGCGGCGATCCGGTTGAGCTTGTGTTGGGAGATCGTTGAGAGGTCGGTTCCATTGGGCAGGTACTGGCGCAGCAGGCCGTTCGTGTTCTCGTTGGTGCCGCGCTGCCACGGGCAAGAAGGCCGGCAGAAGTAGATCGGGACACCGGTATCAGCGGTGATCCGGGCGTGGTCGGCCATCTCTGTGCCCTGGTCCCAGGTGAGGCTGGGGGCCCATCCGGCGGGCAATTTCGGCAGTGTCGTGGCGAGTGCGGCGTGCAGTGAGCCGGCAGTGCGGCCGGCCGGCAGGTGGACCAGCACGGTGAGGCGGGTGGTTCGCTCAACCAGGGTCGCGATCGCGGAGCGGCCGCCTTTGACGATGATGAGATCGCCCTGCCAGTGCCCGGGTGTTTTCCGGTCGTCGGCCTCCGCAGGCCGTTGCGCGATCGGCGCCATGTCCTTCAGCGGGCCTGTGTGGCGGCGGCCGCTGGGGCGACGGTGAACTCGGCGAGTTCTCAAGCATTTGGAGAGATCGCGTCGCAAGGCCCGGCGCGACTGGACAAACAGCGACTGGTAGATCGCCTCATGGGAGATCCTCATCGCCGCGTCGTCGGGGAAGTCCAAGGCCAGCCGCGCTGAGATCTGCTCGGGAGACCACCTCTTTTGGAGCCGGGCTTCGACCTCGCGTCGAAGCCGCGCATTGCGCGCCAGCTTCGGCTGCTTGGGACGACGAGCCTCATCGAGGGCTCGCCGGTCAGCTGCCGAGGCCCGATACCGCTGGCGGCCGCCGCTGCGCGCGATCTCCCGAGTGACAGTCGAACACGCCCGGCCCAAGCGGCGCCCGATCACCGCACCCGACTCGCCCCGCGCGATGCCGACCGCGATCTCCTCGCGTTCGGCCACAGACAAGTTCCGAGGCGACCGCTTGCGCCCATCGGGGCGCAAACCGCCATTGTGCATGATCCACCGGATCACCGTCGCCACATCGCCCCCGATCGCCCCAGCCACTTCCTCCTGGGTCTCACCCGCCGCGATACGCCGCTCCAGCTCCTCGCTATCCCACGGACTCAACCGCCGCCCCTGCTCCCCTCGACCTCGACTCGCCACCACGATCTCCTCTCAGTCACCGCCAGCCTCCCAGCAGCCGAAGCAACAACCAATTGAAACCGCCCACAAAAAACTGACAGACCCGCTTGTGGCGGCCGTAGTTCGTGGCGTTCGGTTTATGGCCTAAGCGCCGATGTCAATTGCAAGACCGCGGTCCACATTTGCGAAGTGTTCGGGGCCTCAATCAGAAGACGGCGGTTGGGTGGCATGGGGCTACCAGAATGCTGGCAGCCACCACAGGGTGATCGGCACTATCGATACGGCGGCGGTGATCGTGGCTGCTCGGTGTTTGAACCATAGGGTGCTGGCGGCGGTGATGGTTATGGCGGCGGCGGCCACGGCGATTGTCCCCCATGAGCCGTAGGGGCCGAGGAAGCCGGTGGCTTCGGGGTCATCCCAGTCGCCGTGGCCGCTCAGGACGATCACGGTGGCTGCGGCGTTGACGGCCACGGCGGCAGTTGCCCATGCGATCCCGAGCCGCCAACCGGGAGCGGCGGCCCTGCCGGGCGATACCGCCCACGCGGTCGTTGCGGCTGCGAGGATTGCGATGAAGGCGAAACCCACCGGCGATCACCAGTTGCAGCGGTGGCGCCACACGGTGAAAATCCACCATGAATTCTCACCGCGGTACCCTTCGAGGTCCCATGTCGCCCCCGCTCCGGTAAACCAGCCGAGTTGGTGGCACTCAATCTGTTGTTTGATGGAATGCCAGCTTATCTCCTCGCTCAACAGGCGTCTGCTCCCCTTCAGGTAGGAGGCGATTTCTGAGCCGCCGCGGCCCGCCCTGGGTGGTCTTGGCCCACGCGTTTGACCGGCCGGAGCCGGCGAGTGGCGCAATACGCACTTCTGGCCGGATCACAAGCCCAGCCCAATGCCCTCTGCGGCGGGGGAGGGGACCACATCTGCGGGGTCTGTTATGTCCTTTCTTATGTCGGGCAGCATTCTCGTTCTCTCGTAAAGCCCGCCCAGGGCCTCAGCGGCCGCGCAGATACGATGCGCTTCGGTTTCGTCGGCCAGATAGCGGCGGCTCGAGATGGCCGTCAGCGTCACCTCGGCGGTCTTGGCGCCGATCCGTTGAGCTTCGGCTGTGGCTGTACCGTCGGCACTTGTGGCCTGGCGGCGCCCGCCGGCACCGGTGGCCACCGACACGCCGGCGTCTGCGTTGGGAGCTGTGACCATCCGCTGGGGGTCGCCCAGCCGGCCGGTGCCCGCCGCCGCGGCCAGAATCCTGTCCAGGAGCTCTCCGTCAGCCCGGTAGCGGCGGCTCGAGGTAGTTGACAACCTCGGATTCAGCGGAGGTGAGGCTAGCGAGAGCGCCATTACCGACAATCGCCCACGCCACAGCAGCGAGTTCTTGCTCTGACTCCAGCCGGGTCGCTGCTCTTGCAGTGTCGTCACGGTCGATCAGCAACATCTGTTTGAAGTCTGACATAGGACTTCTCCCGATCAGAGGAAATGGAAGACGGGCCTCCATCATCCTGATCAGAGTGACAGTTTGGCAACCGCCTAGTCAGGCAGTGGTCCAACGCCGCTTTAGCGGGAGCGACGCACAACCAATGCCGCCCCCACGGACACAACCAAGACCCCCATGAGAACCACAGCCACGATCGCTCCGGTGCCCCAGCCGCCAATCCCGCCGCATTCGTCTGCGCCGTCGGCTTCAGCCATCAGACGCTTCGGTGGGTCGACTAGGTCGATATCCCAATAGAAAGTAGTGGCGTTGCATCCTCTGTCAGCGCGGTCGGCGTTGTGCTCGACCGGTTGGCCGGGCAACGTCACGCTGACAGCAAAAGAGAAGTCCAGCACCTCTGCAAAGGCGGCACCGATCTCATCGGGGTCTTCTTCACCCATGAATTCGAACGGCAACTCGAAGCTCCATCCACTCGGGCCGACCTGTTCAATCACCGGGCCTCCGTCTTCTCCCAAATATGAGAAAACAAGGTCGGCCTGTTCTGCTGGCCATTCTGCTCGGGCTCTAATCCCACAACTCGAGTCGTCCACGACGATCTCCTCCTCCACCTCGAAGCCAGCGTCGCCGAACGAGAGGTCTTCAAATGGGGAACCCTCGGTTTCTTCTCCCTGCATGATCTCCTGGCAGGCCTCCTCGACGGAACCTTCGGCGTCCCCTTCCTGGAACGCCGCCGCCATCCCAAGGAGTTCTCGGGCGACACTCATTTCGACTTCAAACGACCCGCTACCGTCAGAGTCGACGGTGAAGTCCATCGTGACACTCACACAACCGGCTGCCAGAACTGCTGATGCGGCCGCAACGGCTGCTGAACGCACCCAGGTTTTCACACGCCACACACTACTGATACTGACCGCCCACGGACTTAGGGCCGACGGTTCCGAGTAGAGCGGCGGTTACTGCGGTGGCCATGCGCGCTGGGCAAGGAGAGGCTGAGGCACCGGAGGCATCCACCTGTGGCTGCGGCAGGCCGACCAGCTGGACCGCCGGGATCATTCCCCGGCTGCGGCCCCGCCGTTCTCGATGCGGTAGCGGGTCTCCTGGATCAGCTCTCCGCGGGATGCTGCGGTTTAGATCACGCCCCCGCTTGCGGCGAGGGATTCTCCCAGAGCAACCACCCCAGGCCGGCGCGCTCCTCGGTCGTTAGGGCCGGCTTGGCGCCCCGGCCGATGCGAGCCTGGGGGACCCAGTTCCCCCAAATTCGTCGCCCCGATACCAGATCATCAACGGCATAGGCGACCGGCCGTCCCCCGCCTGGTGCGCAATGGGAGAATTGGGCGATGCCGGCTATTACGCGGGAGCCGACACCCGAGAGGATCTGCTGGCCTTGATCCAGCAAGCGGCAGAGATGGAAGGCGTTATTCCTCAGATTTCCATTGCCGGTACCGACGATCAGCGGGAGCAGATAAAAGATCGTTCCTAACCAAACCAGGGGGCTGTCAGCCGGTAGCCGTTGGGCGCCAGTGTCGGTTGTCAGCGTCAGTGGAATCGGTTTTCGCGGAGAGCACTCGCACACCGGGGACGGACTCGGCGTCCGCCTTGGCCGACGCCAGCGCTTCAGACAGGGTGTCAGCCTCGCGGGCGAAATCCAGTCGATGGTGGGCGATCAGGGCGTCATCGCAGCCGGCTTCGTACAAGGCATCGAATACACCATCGTCTAGTAAGTCAACCGAGCCATCTGTCACCAGCTCGAAATGATGGACCTTCCGAGATGTCATTGTGGCCTCCCTGCGGTGCCAGTCTCCTGACATTGACACCTGTCAGCGCTCTTCAAGAGCCTACTCGCCTGGTCTTCAGGCGCCCGAGGCGTTCCTGCAATCCCAACAGTGCAGTGACGGTTGCGTGCCGGACAGTAGGCAGTACCCCACCGATGTGCCGATCGGCCCTCAGACAACTCGATGGTCCAACCCAACTTCAGGAGTTGTTTGATGGCCCTGCGCACCTCTTTCTTGGGGTGAATGCCTCTCGCCATGGGCGGCAAGGTATCTGCGAAGAGTGACAGCTTTGTTTGGACGACTTGGAGAAGTGAGAGCTGGCCACCGGCCGAGCCCAAGAGCTCACCGACGTAGAAGGCCTCTCTCGTGCCCGGGGTGGGAGTCGAACCCACACGCCTCCTTTGGAGGCTGGGGGGTTTAAGCCCCCTGCGTCTGCCTATTCCGCCACCCGGGCTTGATCCCACGGTACCGGGCGGGCGGTGGGGTGGCTGCTCAATTGTGGGCGCGGCACTAGACCACCCGGAACACTCCTAAGCCGGTGGTGATGGTGCGGTTGTCGCGGCCCTCGTCGAACAGGGTGAGGTTGACGCTGATTCGGCCGCTGCGGCCGGTGACGGCCTCGGCCTCGCAGCGGAATGGGCCGATGAGGCCGGGCTTCACGAACATCACGTACCAGCTCTCCACTTGGATGCGATCGGTGCCGGCTGACTGTTCAACCAGCTCGTGGGCGGTGATGTCGAACACGATGTGAATGGGGCCGAGGTGGAGGGCGGCGTGGGGAGCGGAGAACTCCTTGGTTAGTTCGGGGAGCCGGTACCAGCCGTCGTCGCCCTTGGTGACGCCGAACACCTCGTGCAGGCGGGGCATGTCGGGGGAGTCCTCCACCGGGATGAGCGGGTTGTCCACCGCTTCGTAGCCGTCGGGGACATCGCCCAGGCTCACTCCCATTCCTGCCGAAGTGGAGATGACCCGGGAGTGGTCGGCGGCATCCACCACCTTGGAGCGGGTGAATCCCATTGTGCGGCCGAAGTTGATCACCTCGCGGTACACCTCGATCCGGTCCACGCCTCGGGCATCGTCCAGGATCTGGGTGTACGACACCACCGGGGCGGGCACCACCAGATCGTCGTTCCAACTGGGCTCGGGGCAGCCGATAGCCAGGGGGGCGGCCATGATCCCGCCGTGGGCGTTGCGCATGTCGTGGCGCAGCGGCATCGACTCCAGCTCGTCGTCGGCAAAGCCGGTGTCCAACGCCGGGGTGGTCTTGTTGAGGTATCGGTACGACATGAGCCCGGTCCAGATCTCCTCGAACGCATCCCAATGCTGGTCGGGGGTCACATCGCGGATGTCTTTCACCATGAGCGTGCCTTTCTGGTTGCGGCTTTCGGCGGAAATGAGCCCGGCTGATGCCGGCGGAAGCCCTACTTGCCCCAGAAGGCGGGGGAGGTGGCGTCTTTGGGGATGTCGGCGAGTGGCTCGGCGATCTCGGCCACCGTGGGGCCGTGCTCGGCGGCCAACGGGGCCAGGGCGTCGAGGTCGAAGTTGTACACCTCGGCGGCGTTGCCGGCCAGGATGCGGCGCATCGACTCCTCGTCGCGGTCGTGAAGGGCGAAGCGGATGCCCTCACGGGAGTAAGGGTAGGTGCCCTCCACGTGGGGGTAGTCCGATCCCCACATCACCTTGTGGTCGCCCACCTTGTCGAGCAGGCGCATCTCGTTGGGGCCGGGAAAGCTGATGCCGATCCAGATGTTGCGATCGAAGTAGAAGCTGGGCTTCTCGGGCAATACCGAGTCGGCGGAGAAGCCCAGTTCGCCGGTACGCCCGGTCATCGACATCTGGGCGTGAAGGCCGTCGAGGCGGCGCAGGATGTCGGGCACCCAGCCGAAGCCCTGCTCGGTGAACACCGCTTTGAGGCCGGGGTACCGCTCGAATACCCCGCCCATGATGAGGTGCCACATGGAGCGGTTGGAGAAGAACGGGGTCTCGATCACAAACATCGGCCCGGCCGCGGGGGAATCGCCGTAGTCGGGCATCCCGGTGCCCCCCGAGTGCAGGGTCATCACCACGTCGTGCTCCTCGCACGCCGCCCACACTGGGTCGTAGCGGGGGTGGAACAGCGGGGGCAGGTCGGAGTTGGGGGCGATGCTGGGAATCAGCGCCCCGCCCCGCAGGTTGTGCTCGGCGATCCACTTCACGTCGGCCACGGCCTCGTCGATGTCATTGAGGAAGATCTGGCCGATGCCCGCTCGGCGTTCGGGGTATTCGGCGCAGAAGTCGGCCAGCCAGCGGTTGTGGGCCCGGATGCCAGCCAGGCGGCGGGGGAGGTCCTTGTCGGTGGGCTGGGGGGCGATCAGGGTGCCGGTGGGGAAGAAGGGGGGCACGGTGTTGGGGAAGGTGATCTCGGCCACCACCCCGTCGGTGTGCTGCTCGGAGATGCGGCGGTCGTTGTCCCAGTTTCGGGACCGGCCGTCGTCTTGCAGGTCGCGGAACGGGTTGCGGTACTTGCCCCGCCAGGCGTCGAACTCGTCGTGCCAGCTCGACTCCAGATACTCGCGATACGTCTTGTGATTGGCTCCGGCGTGGCAGTCGGAGGAAATAATCGTGTAGCGGTCTTCTGTGGCGGTGGTCACGTATACAGGCTACCGGGCCGGCGGGTCCTGTCACCTATGGCGGCCTGGTCGTCGGAGCGGCCAGGTCCGCCTCCGGCGCCACCCCCCCGGCCCTACCGGGGTTCTTCCTCTGCCCTTGGAGTTTGGGTTTTGGGGTTTAGGAGGTTCTCTCGAACCTCGCGCTTCAGATATTTGCCGGAGGCGTTGCGGGGGAGGGGGGACTTTTGGAACCAGATGTGGGCGGGGATCTTGTGGGGGGCGATGAGGCCGTCGAGGTGGGCTCGCAGGGATTCGGCACTGAGCTCTTGGCCGGGGCGCAGCACGATGGCGGTGCCGGGGACTTCGCCGAGACGTTCGTCGGGTACGGCGAACACGATGGCCTCGGCCACCGCGTCGTGCTGGTAGATGGCGTTCTCCACCTCGGCGCAGGCGATGTTCTCGCCCCCTCGGATCACCAGGTCTTTGGCCCGGTCCACGATGGCGATGAATCCGTCCTCGTCGATCACGGCAATGTCGCCGGTGTGCAGCCAGCCGTCGGTGATGGCATCGGCGGTGGCCTCGGGCTTGTTGAGGTAGCCCCGGATAACGATGGGGGACCGCACCAGAAGCTCCCCTGGCCGCTCGGGGGGTAGTTCGCGGCCGCTGTCGTCCACCACTTTGGCCTCGACGGTGGGCAGGGGCTGGCCCACGGTGGTGGGATTGTCCTTGTAGATCGCCCCGATGTTCATGGTGACCACGCCGCTGGTCTCGGTCAGGCCGTAGCCGGTGCCGGGGTTGCCGCTGGGGATCGACCGGGAGATCTTGTCCACCAGATCGGGGTGAAGCGGCGAGCCCCCGCCCCCCAGCGAGCCCAGGCTGGAAGTGTCGTAGCGGTCGAAGTCGGGGTGCAGCACGATCTCCCGGGACATCGCCGGCACTGCGGCCAGGGTGCTGGGCCGCTCGGCGTCGATGAGCTTCAGGGCTTCGGTGGCGTCCCAGCGGTACATGAGCACCAGCTTTCCGCCAACGGTGGTGGTGGGATGCAGGTAGCAGTTGCACCCGGTGACATGGAACAGCGGCACGCACACCAGCCCGGCTGGCTGGTCGCGCTGGTCGCGGGGCACTGGCTCTTTCTCGTTGATCATGCCCAGCGCCGTCGAGTAAAAGCCCATGTTCATCACGTTGTGTACCGCGGCCCGATGGGTCATCACCGCCCCCTTGGGGAAGCCGGTGGTGCCCGACGTGTAGAACACGCACAGGTCGTCGTCGGGGTGGATCGCAACGTCGGGAAGATCGGGCGGGTCGGGGTCGCCCACCGTGTCAGCCCAGCGGATTGCCTCGGGTGGAAGTTCGTCGTCGCACCGGGTCACCACCACCGGCATCTCTGGCCGGTTGTCGAGTGAAGCCAGGCGCTCCCAGCGCTCGCCGTCGATCACCAGCACTTTGGGCGCGCTGTCGTCGAGGCCGTAGGCCATTTCCGCCGGTATCCACCAGGCGTTCATGCCCACCACCACCGCCCCCATCGACACCACCGCCCAGTAGGAGATGATCCACTCGGGGTAGTTCCTCATGGAGATGGCCACCCGGTCTCCTTGGCCGACGCCGTTGTCGGCCAGCCACGCGGCCAAGGCCCTCACCTGGCGATGGACTTCGGCATACGTCAGGCGCTCGTCGCGGAATACCAGGTAGTCGGCCTCCCCGTGAGCTGCGGTGCCGACAAAGAGGTCCCGCATGGAATCGGGCGCGTTGTCGAAAATCCGCAGGGGGACGCCGTTCACCTCCCTTACCGACCAAGAAAAGAGTTGGCCCGGCGCGGTGATCTTCGCCGCAGCCTCGTTCCAGGCGGTCAGGCTCATCAGCCGGCCAATCCCCAGCTCTCCATCACGATCGGCAATAGGGCGTCGATGAACTCATTCATGTCGGGGTTGGGAGGCAATACGTTGGCCGTTGCGGCCAGCGTCAGATCCAATTCGGGGATGTAGAGCGCCCGGGTGCGAAATGCCGGGGTACCGCCGCCATGGCTGTAGCCCAGCAGGCCGCCGATGTCGTCTATCCCGATGCCGAGGCCGTATCCGGGGTTGACTCCCGCAGAGGTCATTTCAGCCAGGGACTCGTCGCTTATCAGCCCTCCGGTGAAGAGTCCTCGGAACATAGTCGGAACGTCGCCGATGAGGGTCTCAATGCCTCCGCCGGTCCAGCCGGCCGTTTGCAAAAACTCCTGGGGATACTCGTCGGTGGAGAGGTAGTCGGTGCCCATGAAATTGTGCCGAGCCTCGTCGGGAACGTTGGTCAGCGATGTGAACGCGGAGTACAGGAGCCCTGCGTTGTAGCTGTCGATCACCGGAACGGGCGGAAGCTCATTGGGGGGCAGATAGGTGTTCTCCAAGCCCAGCGGCGCCAGCACGCGTGACCTGATCTCGACGTCGGCGGGATTGCCGGTGACCGCCTCGATGATCATCCCCGCTATGACGTGTCCGGCAGTGCTGTAGTTGTACTCGGTTTCGAACTCAGCCACCGGCCCGTAGTTGGTGGTGAACCGAATGATCTCCTCGGGGGCGATGGGCACGCCCAGCCGGGCGGAACCCAGCACGAAGAACCCCGGGTCGAAGGCGTACTCCACGAACCCGGTGGTGTGCCCCATGAGATGCCGGAGGGTGATGTGGGGGCCGTTCTCGTATTTCCCATACCAGTCGTCGCCCAGATAGGCGGTGACCGGAGTATCCAAGTCGACGAGGCCTTCATCCACCATCGACAGCACCGCAACCGTGGTGACCGGCTTGGTCACCGAGCCGATGCGGACATAGTCGCCCGGTGTGATGGGCTCTTCGGTTGTGAGATCGCTCACGCCCCAGGCGAAGGTCCAAGGCTCGTCGCCTCCCTGGGCTATGGCAAGCACCATGCCGGGGATTCGAGCATTCTCCATCCAGTCGGCTGCCGCAGCGTTGATCGCGGCAACGTCGAGCCCTGAGGGGTGCGTTTCGGGTTCGGGAGCGGGCGTGGCCTCGGGGGTCGGCTCTTGGGTGGGTTCGGGTTCAGGTGTGGCCTCGGGTGTCGGAACCGGGGTCGGTGCCGACGTGGCCTCGGGGGTTGGCTCAGGGGTGGGTTCGGCTTCAGGTGTGGCCTCAGGCGTAGGAGCTTCGGTGGGAGCGTGTGTGGCGGTGGCGGTGGCCACCGGCGCCGGTTCGGTGGTGCCTCCGTCGTCGTTTCCGCAGGCTCCGGCCACCAGGGCCAGAACCAGCAGCAGTGCCCAGAACAGCTTGGTGGCAAAAGATCGCATCATCGCCTCAGGCTACGCTGCGGCATGGCCAAAATGCGCTTCAACCACATGGAGCTGACGCTTCCCCTGGGAACACTGACCGACGAGTACCGGGCCGAGGTTCGTGAGTTCTACGGCGATGTGTTCGGATGGGCGGCGACTGACACCCAGATTCTCAAGCAGACCGCGCTATTGCTGTCCACCGATCCCTCCACCAGCCAGTTCGTTCTGTTGGCCGAGCACAAAGAGCCCATGACCCCGCCGCCGTTCGACCACTTGGGCCTGCTCTTCGAAACCCGGGAAGAAGTCGACACGTGTCTGGCCAAGTGCGAGGCGTGGCAGGAGAAGGATCCCCGGGTGGAGATCAAGCGCTACAACGACCTGGTGATGCCCACCGTGACCGTGCACGCCTTCTACGTGCGTCACCTGCTGCCCATTCACCTGGATGTGCAGTGCATGGAGCGGCCCGAGGGGGCGGCGGCGCCGTCGGGCCGCTGGGTCTGGGTTGAGGACTGATGGCCGACGAGCGGGTCTCGGAGCTGATTGGCAGGGACGGCCCCGAGACGGCAACCGAGGTAGCCGACCGGATCTGGATGGCGGAGGGCACGGCCAACGCCTACAAGGTGGCCACCCCTGAGGGCAGCGTGATGATCGACGCGGGACTGGCCGGCGACGCCCGGCGCTTCCATCGCCAGCTCGCGGCCGCTCCCGGCAACCCGGTGCGCTACATCGTTTTGACCCACGCCCACGAGGACCACATCGGCGGCCACCGGCTCTGGTCGCGAGAGGGTGCCAAAGTTGTGGCCCACCGCCTGTGCCTACAGCGCGATGAGCAGTACCGTCAGCTGACCCAGTTCCGGGTGGATCGGGCCAAGATCTTGTGGGGTGCGGCCATGAACCTCCGCACCGATTCCGGCCGGGTGGAGCCCACCGCGCCGATAGAGGCCGACATCGTGGTCGACCGCTCCCACACCCTCCAAGTGGGCGATCTCACCTTCGAGGTGATGCACACTCCCGGCGCAGAGGGTCCCGACGGGCTCACGGTGTGGGTTCCCGAACTGAGGGCTGCTTTCGTGGGCGATCTTTGGGGCCCGATAATCGACGCCTTCCCCAACCTGTTCACCTTGAGGGGCGAGCCCTACCGCGACGCCCAGCAGTACATGGAGTCGCTGCGCGAAGTTCGCGACCTTGAGCCGGAGATTGCCCTGGCCGGGCACTTCGAGCCGGTTGTGGGCCAAGAACAGGTCAAAGAGGTGCTCACCCGCATGCACGACGGGGTGGAGTGGGTGTGGGACCAGGTGATCGACGGTATGAACGAGGGCAAGGACCCCTTCACGCTCATGAAGGAGATCCGCCTGCCCGACGATTCTGGTTTGAACGAGACCTACGGTCGGGTGGACTGGGGCGTTCGGGCTATCTGGGAGGGGCTGGCCGGCTGGTTCACGTATCAGTCCACCGCTGATCTCTATGCCACGCAGCCCGAGGCGGTTTACCCCGATGTGGTGGACCTGGCCGGGGCCGATGCCCTGGTGGACCGCTCAGAGCAGCGGCTGGCCGCCGGTGAGCTGATCGAAGCCTTGCACCTGGCCGACATGGTTCTGGCTGCCGATGCAGCCCACCTTGGGGCGCTGTCGGCCAAGCTCGCCGCTCTGCAATCGATGGCGGAGCAATTCGGCCTGCGCAACTTCCAGGAGGCCGGGTGGTATCGGGCTGAGATCGCCCGCGTGGAGCAGGAATTGGAAGCGGCACAGTCGTGACCTGTGCAAAGTGCTGATTCGCCCGTAATCGACTTACCCTGTCCCCGTGGATTTTGGCGACACCCCCGCTGAGGCAGCCTTCCGGGCTGAGGCCCGGGCCTGGCTGGAGGCCAATGCTCCGGCCAAGGGCTCTCCTGAGGCGTTCAATGAGATGTTCAACCCAGGAAAGGACGTGGCCCGAGAGGAGGAGATGGCAGGCCGGGCCCGGGCGTGGCAAGCACGGTTGGCCGCCGACGGCTGGGCTTGTTTGGACTGGCCGACAGAGCACGGGGGACGGGGGGCCTCCACGATGGAGGCAATCATCTTCGAGGAGGAGCAGAGTTCCTACGGCGTGGTGATGTCGATTTTCATGGCCGCGCTGGACATGGCCGCCCCCACGCTCATGGCCTGGGGCACCGACGAGCAGAAGCAGCGATTCCTGGAGCCGATCCGCCGGGGTGAGATGGTGTTCGCCCAGCTCTTCAGCGAGCCCAATGCCGGCTCCGATCTGGCTGGGCTCCAGACCAGGGCGGTCCGCGACGGCGACGAGTTCGTGGTCAACGGCCAGAAGGTGTGGAACTCCTACGCCCACCTGGCCGACTGGGGCATCCTGCTGGCCCGCACCGATTCCGATGTGCCCAAGCACCAGGGGCTCACCTATTTCTTCGTGGAGATGGACACCGAGGGCTTGGACCCCCGGCCGCTGCGCCAGATAACCGGTGGGGCCGAGTTCAACGAGACCTTCTTCGACGATGTGCGCATCCCGGCGGAGAACGTGATCGGCGGGGTCAACAACGGCTGGGCGGTGGCCCAGACCACTTTGAACAGCGAGCGGGCCGCGGTGGGTGCCCAGTCATCCAGGGTGGATGTCCCCGCCTTGGTGAAATTGGCCCGCCACAAGGGCCAGTCCGAGGATCCTGGGGTTCGCCAGTCACTGGCCGAGGCGTGGATCAGATCAGAAGTGCTCCGCTACCTGGGCATGAGGGTGTATACCGCGCTGAGCCAGGGCACAGAGATCGGGCCCGAGGCCTCGATAATGAAGATCCTGGCGGGAGACCACATCCGCGACACCAGCCAAACAGCTATGGAGCTGTTGGGTCCTGAGGGGACACTCAACGAAGACAGCTGGGTGTGGCAGATGGTGGGCCATTTCGCGCACAAGATCGGCGGGGGCACTCCGGAGATTCAGCGCAACGTTATCGGCGAGCGCATTCTGGGCCTGCCCCGCGAGCCTCGAGCCGACAAGGGCATTCCCTTCCGCGACCTTAAAGTGTGAGTGTGATGCCGTCCGGTGCCCGGCCAGCGCTCCTGGCCGTGCTGGTGCTGTTGGCCTGCACCGGGTGCGGTCTGTTCAGCGAGGGAACGGTGATCAGCCCTGCTCCCATCGCCGAGGAGGAGGGCCAGCCCGATGTCCAGAGCACTCCGACTCCCACGGCCACCCCCGCCGGAGCGCCGCTGCCCGCCGATGCCATAGTGATCGGTGCTCTTATGGCCACCACCGGGTTCCTGGCCGACTACGACGAGCCGGCCCTGGTGGCCGCCCAGAATCGGATCGACGAGTTGAACGAAGCCGGCGGCCTGCTGGGACGGCCGGTTGTGCTGCGCCACATCGACAGCCACACCGAGCTGTCCATCATGAGAAACGGCGCCGAGCAGCTGCTTCTGGACGGCGTCGATCTGGTGCTGATGACGTGTGATGCCGTCTATGCCAATCCGGCCATAACTGCGCTTCAGAGTTCGGGGACTTTGGTGATCAGCCCCTGTGGAACCGACGACCTCTGGGTAAGCAGCGAGCTGGGCGACCGGGTCTTCTCATTGGGCACTCCGGTGAGCACCGAAGTGGAAATGCTGGTCTCGTTGGTCTCCGATCGGGGGCTGGGCACCGCGACGGTGATCATCGACCAGACCAGTACCGAGGCGGTGGCAGTCTGCGAGGCCTTCCGGCAGCGCTTCGAGGAAGCCGGCGGCCAGATCGCCGGGCTGCACCGCTACCAGCCCACCGATCCCGGCCTTCTCGACCCCATCTTGCTGGGGCTGGCCAATACCGGTCCCGAGGCCATCGTGTTCTGCGGCACACGGCTGGTGGCGCCTGAGATACTGGCGCCGATCCGGGCTGCGGGCTTCAACCAGCCCATATTCGCCAACTCCACCATGGACGGCGATCATTGGATCGGCCATGTTCCCGATGTCGGCGACTTCACCATGCTCTCCTACGCCTCGATCTATACCGACTCGCCCGACCCCAGCCCCGCGGTTCGCGAGGTGCTGGCCGACTACCTGGAGACCACCGGCCATCGAGCACGCGACGGCCGCATGATCACCGGTCACGACGCCATCGAGGCCTATGTGCGGGCGGTGGAGCGGGCCGGCACCATCGATCCGGCGCCGGTGTCCACCCAGCTGGAAAGGTTCGACGGCGAAGATCTTGTCGCCGGGCCGGTCACATTCGCCTCCGACGTCCATGCCGCGCTCGGGCGTCCCATGAGGGTGATCACCATCCAAGACCCCTACGCCCAGTACGAGCGCATCATCGTTCCCTAGCGTCTTCTGGAGAGTTAGTAGCCCAGGTCGACGTTTACGGGCCCCAGAAGCTCCTCGCCGTCGATGTATCGCCGGACGTTCTCGGTCACCCGGCGGGCGAGCAGCTTGAGCCCCATGTCGGGGGTGTTTCCCACATGAGGAGTGATGATGCAGTTCTCCATGTCCCAGAGGGGATGCCCCTCCGGGAGCGGCTCGGGCTCGGTCACGTCCAAGGCGGCACCGCCGATGGCCCCGGTGGCTAGCGCTTCCACCAAATCGTCGGTGACCACGTGGCCGCCGCGCCCTACGTTGATCAGCCACGCATGGGGGGCCATGGCATCGAGGGCGGCGGCGTCGATGATGCCGGTGGTCTCAGGGGTCAGCGACAGCGCCACCACCACCACATCGGCGTCGCCCAACGCGTCGTGCAGGCTCTCGGGGCCCACCACCCGGTGTACGCCGTCCATCGGCGCGGGGTGGCGGCGCAGCACGGTCACGCGGCAGTCCCACGGGCCCAGCAGCCTTACCAGCGACTCGGTGATGCCCCCGCCGCCCAGCACGGTGACCCGCCCGCCCAGCAGGTTCCGGCCCTCTGGGGGCGACCAGCTGCGGGCTCGGGCATAGCTCCCCATGGCTCGCAGGCCGGCCAGGGCCAGCATCAGCACGTGCTCGGCCACCGGCTCGGCGTACACCCCCTTGCCGCAAGTCCAGAGGTGGTCGCGGTCGAGCAGATCGATCAGGTTCTCGATGCCGGCATAGGGGAGCTGCACCCACTCGATGCCCGGTCCTTCTTCCAGCACGCCGGGCAAGAGCTCGGGGGCCGCGGGCTCGGCCCATACCAATGCCTCGGCCTCAGAGGGGGCCGCCACCCGGCCGCCGCCGGCAATCACCGCGTCGGCCAGCGCCGGTCGCCGCCAGCAGTCGGGCTCCACTGCGATACAAGGCGGTTCCATACCGCCGGGTAGTTTATGGGCGTGGAGGTCGCAGACTCGATCCTCGATCTCATTGGAGACACTCCGTTGGTGCGGATGCCGCGCATCGCCGAGGGGGTGTCGTGTGAGGTGCTGGCCAAACTGGAGATGCTCAACCCGGGCGGCAGCGTGAAGGATCGCCCCGCGGTGGCGATGATCGACGCGGCCGAGCGCGATGGGCTGCTGGAGCCGGGCGGGACCATCATCGAGCCCACCTCGGGAAACACCGGCGTGGGCCTCGCTCTGGTGGCCGCCCAGCGCGACTACCGCTGCATCTTCGTGATGACCGACAAGGTGAGCGACGAGAAAGTGCAGTTGCTGCGGGCTTACGGGGCCGAGGTGGTGGTGTGCCCGGTGGCGGTAGACCCTGAAGACCCCGACTCGTATTACTCCACCGCGGAGCGCTTGGTGGCCGAGACTCCCGGCGCCTACCGGCCCAACCAGTACTTCAACCAGGTGAATCCCCTGTCGCATGAGCTGACCACGGGGCCGGAGCTGTGGAAGCAGACCGGGGGGCGCATCACCCATTTTGTGGCCGGGGCGGGCACCGGCGGCACGCTCAACGGCGTGGGGCGCTTCCTCAAGCAGCAGAATCCCGCCATTCAGATCGTGGCCGGCGATCCGGAGGGCTCGGTGTTCAGCGGCGGGTCGGGCCGGCCCTATCTGGTGGAGGGGATCGGCGAGGATTTCTGGCCCGAGACTTACGATCCCGAAGTGGTCGACCGGGTGATCCCGATCTCCGACCAGGCCTCCTTTGACATGGCCCGGCTGGTGACCCGGCGGGAGGGGCTGCTAATTGGCGGATCGGGGGGCACCGCGGTGTGCGCTGCCTTGGAGGTGGCTCAAGTCTGCGGGCCCGACGATGTGGTGGTGGTGCTTCTGCCCGATGCCGGCCGGGGCTATCTGTCCAAGGTGTTCAACGACGACTGGATGGCGTCGTACGGATTCTTGATCGGGGAGCACCCCTGCGTGAAGGACGTGCTCGACGCCAAAGAGGGGGCGCTGCCCCCGCTGGTTTACGTAAAGCCCGAAGATCCCGTGAGCGAAGCCGTGACTCAGATGCGCGACCACGGGGTCAGCCAGCTGCCGGTTGCCAAAGGGGAGATGCCCTTGGCCGCCGCCGAGGTCATGGGGTCGGTGCACGAGCTCCAGCTCATGGAGTTGGCCTTCAACGGCGATCTGCTGGGCCAGCCGGTGGAGAGTGTGATGAGCCGGCCGCTGGAGCAGATCGGCGTCGGCGAGTCGGTGGCGCTGGCGGTGACCAAGCTGGAGCGGTCGCCGGCGCTTTTAGTGCTCGACGGTGGCCGCCCTCGGGCGGTGATGACCAGCACCGACGTGCTCAGCTTCTTGTCGTCGGGCTCGTCGGCCTCGGAGTCATGACCGGCTCCTCCTCCGACAACTGGGGATTCGACACCCGGGCCATCCACGTCGGCCAAGAGCCCGATGAGGCCACCGGGGCGATCACCGTTCCCATCCACCTGGCCACCACCTTCGTGCAGACCGCACCGGGCCAGCATCAGGGCTTTGAGTACGCCCGCACATCCAACCCCACCCGGGTGGCGCTGGAGCGATGCGTGGCCGGGCTGGAGGGGGCCGAGCACGGAATGGCGTTCGCCAGCGGCATGGCTGCCGAGGATGCAATGGTGGGCATGATGCGCCCCGGCGACCATGTGGTGCTGGGGACCGACGCCTACGGAGGTACGTTCCGGCTCATCGCCCGGGTATACGGCGAGCGGGGCATCGAGTGGTCGGCGGTGGACTTGGCCGATCGGGACGCGTTGGCCGGGGCCATCCGCCCCGAGACTCGCCAAGTGTGGGTGGAGACCCCCACCAATCCCATGCTGACGGTGGTGGACATCGCCGCAGTGGCCGAAGTGGCCCATGCGTCGGGGGTCGACGTGGTGGTGGACAACACATTCGCCACCCCTTACCTCCAGACCCCGCTTGAGCTCGGGGCCGATGTGGTAGTGCACTCCACCACCAAGTACCTGGGCGGCCACTCCGATGTGGTCGGGGGGTTCATCGCGGTGAACCGGGATGACTTGGCCGAGCGGCTGTCGTTCGTCCAGAACGCGGTGGGCGCGGTGCCCAGCCCGTTTGACTGCTACCTGCTGCTGCGGGGAGTCAAGACGCTGGGGGTGCGTATGGACCGCCACTGCGACAACGCCCAAGCGGTGGCCGATTTCTTGGTGCACCACCCTGCGGTCGACCGGGTGCTCTTCCCCGGATTGCCAGATCACCCGGGACACGAGATAGCCGCTCAGCAGATGCGCCGCCCCGGCGGGATGGTGTCGTTCATCCATGGCGGCGGTGAGGCTGCCGCGGTGGCCGCGGTGAGCGCCACCAAGGTGTTCCGGCTGGCCGAGTCGCTGGGGGCGGTGGAGTCGCTCATCGAGCAGCCCTCCACCATGACCCATCTGTCGGTGGCCGACTCTCCGCTGGCCGTGGACCCCGGGTTGGTGCGCTTGTCGGTCGGCATCGAGAGCATCGATGACTTGCTGGCCGATCTGGAGCAGGCCCTCGGCGCCTAGCCCCTTCAGTCCTGAAGCGACAGCAACTCGTCGGCCATAGCCTCGACTTCGGCCTCCCAGTCAGTTGGCTCGCCCAGCGGCATGACCACGAACTTTGAGGCGCCGGCCTCGATGAATGCCTCGATCTTGGGCCGCAGCTCTTCTCGGTTCGAAGCCACTAGGTCGCCGGGGTTCTTGTCGGGCTGACGCAGCTTGATGAGCTCGAGGAAGCGGTCGGGCAGCGGGCCGTCGGTGTAGGTCAAGAGCGCCCCGTAGTGCTCGGGGTCGATTTCCCTTTCGGCCTCGTCGGCGTGCTGTTTGATGGCGGCGATTCCGCCTCGCACGTCTTCGGGGGTGACGAAAGAGGGGAGCCAGCCGTCGCTTAGCCGGCCGACCCGGCGAAGCTCTGATGGGGCGATGCCCCCCATCCACACGTCTAAGGGTTGCTGGACCGGCTTGATGTCCACCCGGGCGGCGTCCAGATGGAAGCGGGGGCCGTGGTGCTCTACGACGTCTTCGGTCCACAGTCGGCGCATTAGGGGAAGGGCCTCATTGAACCAGGCCGCCCGGTCCATGCGGGCCACCCCGAAGGCCTGGTGCTCGGCCGTGTCGGCCACCCCGAGTCCGAAAGCGGGCAGCAGCCGGCCGTTGGAGATGCGATCGAGGCTGGCCATGGACTTGGCCAACAGCACCGGGTTGCGGCCGGGCAGCACCATCACGCTGGGACCGAACTTGAGATGGGTGGTTCGAGCGGCCGCGAAGGTCATGGCCACCACCGGGTCCAGAGCGGGACCGCTGGCCCGCTCGGCCACCCACAGCGAGTCGAATCCCAACCGCTCCAGTCCGTCGACCACTGCGCCGAACACCTCTGGGTCTCCCGATGCCGTCCCGCCTCCGACGCCGAAACCGATTCGGACTCTCACGTCAAGAGAGCTTGGCGATCTCGGAGGACTCGCCGGGGTCGGGATCGGTGGCCACAAAGGCGTCGAGCATCTCGCCGGCCACCTCCGAGGACACCAGGCGCAGGCTCATTGCCAACACGTTGGCATCGTTCCATTTGCGGGCGCCGCGGGCAGTCTCCGAGTCGGTACACAAGGCGGCCCGCACGCCGGGCACCTTGTTGGCCGCGATCGACACTCCGGTTCCCGTCCAGCAGCACACCACCCCGATGTCGGCGCGGCCGTCGACCACCGCCTCGCCGACCGCCCGACCGACGTCGGGCCACGGCGCTCCCTCCGGGGCGGCCGCCACCACGCTGTGTCCTCCGTCGGCCAGATGCCGTTTGACGGCGTCGGTCAGGGTGGTGGGCTCGTCGGTCCCGAAGGCAATCCGCATTCCGCTATCCCGAGAGGTCGGATGCGAGCAGGTCGAGGTCGAAGCCATACAGGGCGGCGCAGTTGTCCCTCACGATGAGCTGCTGCTCATCGGCGGGCACATCGGCCAGGGTCTCGGCCACCACCTCCCGGGAGCGGGGGAAGGTGGACTCGGTGTGGGGGTAGTCGGAGCCCCACATGAGCGTGTGGGTGCCGAAGGTGTCCCGCACCCGCACGCCCACCGCGTCCTCCTGGAAGCTCACAAAGCAGTTGGACGTGAAGTAGTGGCTGGGACGGGCGTCGGGATCGGCGAACCGGTGCCAGTCGCCCCGCAGCGGCCGGTCGGTGTAGCAGTAGTCCATCTGGAACAGCCAGAACGGAATCCAGCCCACCTCATGCTCCACTGAGCCTGCTTTGAGCTTGGGATGTCGTTCGAAAACGCCGGAGAAGATCATCTCGCCCAGCGACTTCCGCACGAAGTGGTCTTGCAGGTAGAACGCGGCCTCGGTCACAACCCGGACATCGTTCTTGGTCTGACCGCTGGCGCTGGCGAGGTGTCGACCGGTGGCCACGTGCATGGACAGGGGCACGTCGAGGTCGACGGCGGCCGACCAGAACGGCTCGTAGCGGGGGTGGTCGTAGCCCTGGCCCGCCGGGGGCATCACGCTGATCATTGCGCCCGACAAACCGATGTTGCGACAGCGGGTCATCTCGGCGATGGCCTCGTCGACATCGTCCACGTTGATGAGGGCGATGCCCTTCAACCGCTGGGGGTCATAGGCGCAGAAATCGGCGATGAAATCGTTGTAGGCGGCCATGGTCACCGAGCACAGCTCGGAGTCGGGGATGCTGTAGGCCAGCAGAGCCTCGCTGGGGTATATCACTGAGGCGGCCACCCCGTCGGTGCGGTTGTCGGCGATGAACTTCTCCGGGTCGTAGGCCCCGGGGCGGACCTCGTCGAACGACGCCTCGATGCGGAGCTTGGTGGGGTCTTGGTCGAACCGGTTGCCGGCTTGGAAGCCCAGAAACGACATGGAGCGCTGCCCGTCGATGTACCACCAGTCGCCGCCCGGTTCGCGGCGCACTTGCGGTACCCGCTCGGCCATCGGCCCGGAGGTCACCCGCTCGGTCCAAAGGTCGGGCGGCTCGATGATGTGGGAGTCGGACGAGATCATCATGGCAGTGGGGCTCATGGCGCTCCTTTTCTCAGACCTTCATTTCAGCATTTCGGCGGCCCGCTCGCCCACGGCGATGCAGGTGAGGTTGGTGTTGGCCCGGGGGATCATCGGGAGAATGGAGGCGTCGAACACCGACAGGCGGTCGATACCGTGGACCCGGCCGAAGTCGTCCACCACGTCGCCGGCGTCGGGGTCGGGTCCCATCCGGCAAGTGCCCGAGGCGTGGTACCAGGGAAAGCTGAACTGTCGGGCATAGTCGGCCAGGGCGTCGTCGTCGCCGTCGGCGAAGGCGGCCTCGTCGAGAACGGCCACCCGCTCGAATCGCTCCGACAGTGCCTCATGGGTGGCCAATCGGTGGCAGAGGCGCAATCCGGCGGTGAGCTGGGCGATGTCGTCCGGGCTGTCCAAGAGATTCAGGTCGATCACCGGCGGGTGCCCAGGGTCGGGTGACAGCACCCGCAGCCGCCCCCGGGATCGCGGGACCTGGATGCCGGCGCATATACCCCAGATCAGCTCCGAGCCGCAGACCCCGGCCAGGGGCTCGTTCTGACTCAGGTCCCAGTGGTTCATCATGCCGATCTGCATGTCGTTGGTAACCGGGCTTTCCGGGGAGCTGTAGCGGATGAGCAGTTGGTGCTGCACCATGTCGGTGGTCACCGCTCCCTCGGGTGGGACCACGAAGATGAACGCCCCTACGTGCTCCATGAGGTTGGCGCCAACGCCAGGGAGGTTGACCACCGAGCGGATGCCCAAGGCCTCCAGGTCCCGCACCGGTCCGATGCCGGAGCGCATGAGCAGTGCGGGGGAGTTGAGCGCTCCCGCGCACACCACGATGTGGCGTCCTCGCACCTGCTCCAGGCTGCTGCCGTCCGGTGAAAAGGCCACCGCGGTGGCCCGATCCCTCTCAATCACTATGTGGTGGGCATGGGCCCCGCCGATGGTGCGGAGGTTGGGCCGCCCGTCGGCGGGGCGGAGGTAGGCCATGGCGGTGGACACCCGCACTTTCTCCGATGCGGTTGGGAGCGACGAACTTGGCCACCTGGACCGGAGCCACTCGTCGTCTCCATCCACCACGTTCTGGGGCGACGGGCCGATGCCCTCCGACACGCCGTCGTTGTGGTCGTCCACCCACATCAACCCGTTGTCCTCGGCGGCGGCCTGAAGCTGCTGTTGGGGGGCGACCAGCTCATCCTTGGCCGCCCTTCGGATGGGGATGGGGCCGCCGATTCCGTGGAGGTCGCCGCCTAGGGGATCGTCTTCCAGGCGGCGAAAGCAGGGGGCCATCGCGTCCCAGCTCCAGTTAGGGCTGGCCCAGGCGTCGTAGTCGCTGGGCATCCCCCTAAGGGCCACCCCTCCGTTCACTGCGGAGCCCCCGCCCAACGTCCGGCCCTGGGGGTAGGGGGCGGTGGCGTCGCCGGTGGTGCGGGCCTGGAATCCCCAATCGCGCCCGGTGTGGGAGAAGTCCACCGCACCCAGCCGGTCGGCATCGGGATCGGGCTCGATGGGCCCGGCTTCCAGCAGCAGCACCGAGGTGTCTGAGTTCTCCGACAGCCGTGCGGCCAGCACCGCGCCGGTGGAGCCCCCGCCGACGATCACGAAGTCGTAGATCATGAGCCGGGCTCAATCACTACTGATCGAAGGGCAGGTGGAGCATCTTGATGGCGTTGCCGCGCATGATCTTGTAGATCACCTCGTCAGACAGTCCCTCGCACAGCTTCTCGGCCACCTCCTTGGTGTGGGGCCAAGAGCTGTCGTTGTGGGGGTAGTCGGTTTCGAAGGTCACGTTGTCGGCGCCGATGGCCTCGATGTTGGCCAGTCCGTGGTGGTCGTCGAAGAAGCACCCGTACACGTGGTCGGTGAAATACGTGCTGGGCCGCTCGGGAATCACCCCCCATACACCGTTCCACCCCCGGTTCTGCTCCCACACCACGTCGGCCCGTTCCAATATGTAGGGAATCCAGCCGATCTGCCCCTCGCTGTAGGCGATTTTGATCTCGGGGTAGCGGATGAACACGCCGGAGAAGAGCCAGTCGGCCAGCGATCCCATGGCGTTGTTGAACGTGAGCGTGGACATCACCGCGGGCGGGGCATCGGCCGAGGTGGACGGCATGCGCGAGCCCGACCCGATATGCATGCACACCACGGTGTCGGTTTCCTCGCAGGCGGCGAAGAACGGTTCCCAGTGGCCTTCGGCATCGTGGATCGACGGCAGCTCGAGGTTGGTGGGCAGCTCTGTGAACGAGACGGCGTGCGCACCCCGCTCAGCGTTGCGGCGGACTTCGGCGGCGGCCAGGTGTGGGTCCCATAGCGGGATCAGCGGCAGGGGGATCAGCCGGCCGTCGGTGTCGGCGCACCACTCCTCGATCATCCAGTCGTTGTAGGCCTGCACGCACAGCAGGGCCAGATCTCTGTCTTGCGCCTCTAAGAACGTCTGGCCGCAGAACCGGGGGAACATCGGAAAGCACATGGCGGCTTCGACGTGGTTGATGTCCATGTCCTCGAGTCGGGCCTGTTGCTGCCAGCAACCGGGGAGGATGTCGTCGTAGGTGATCGGCTGAGGACCGAGATCGTCTTTGGGGTAGCCCGACGCGGCGCTGAGCCGGATAAGGGGCTGCTTGAGGTCCTCATATAGCCAGGAGTCGATCGTTCGCTCCACATCGCTGTCCACCCACTCCGGCATGTGATTGATGATCGCCCGGTCTTTGAAGAGCTTTTCCCGCACCACCCGGGGCCCGACGTCGGCGTACTTGCGGGGCAGGCGGTCGGTCCACAGAGTGGGCGGTTCCACAATGTGGTCATCCACCGAGATGATTTTGGGGATCTCCGGCATGGGTGGAGCGTACTCTTGGCGCTGCGCCCAGAGCCTGCTGGGGATCATGCCGCTGTGCGCTACTAGCCTGTCGCCATGCTGGATTTGATCATCAAGGGCGGAACCGTTGTGGACGGTACCGGATCGCCGGGCGCAGTCGGCGATGTGGGCATCAGCGGCGGGAGGATCACCGCTGTTGGGGAGGTCGACGACACCGCGGCGCAGGTAATCGACGCCGACGGGCTGGTGGTGGCGCCGGGCTTCATCGACGCCCATACCCACTACGACGCCCAGTTGTTCTGGGATCCGCTGGCCTCTCCCTCCAACGAGCACGGGGTGACCACCGTGCTGGGCGGTAATTGCGGTTTCACGCTGGCCCCGCTCAAGGCCGACGACGCCGACTACATCCGCCAAATGATGGCCAAGGTGGAGGGGATGCCCCTGCCTGCGCTGGAGCAGGGTCTGCCGTGGAGCTGGTCGAGCTTCGCCGAGTACCTGGATGCACTGGAAGGGCGCATCGGGGTGAACGCCGGGTTCCTGGTGGGCCACTCGGCGCTGCGCCGCTTTGTGATGGGGGCCGAGGGCACCGGGAACGCGGCCTCTGCCGAGCAGGTGGGCGAGATGGTGCGGCTGCTGCACGAGGCGCTGGAGGCCGGCGGCTTGGGATTCTCGTCGTCGCAGTCCACCACGCACTCCGACGGCAACAATGATCCCGTTCCCTCTTACTTTGCCGACCGCGACGAGATGCTGGCCTTGTGCGCCGCGGTGGGCGACCACCCGGGCACCTGGCTGGAGTTCATCATCACCGGTTGCAATGCGTTCTTCACCGACGAGGAGATCGACCTGATGACCCAGATGTCGGTGCGGGCCCAGCGGTCGCTCAACTGGAACGTCCTCTCCCACGCTTCCACGATGATGGATCGCACCCAGCACCAGCTCCGGGCATCGGATGTGGCCGCCGAGGCCGGGGGGCGCATCGTGGCGCTGTCGATGCCGTCGATCGGCGGTCTGAAGATGAGCTTCGCCAGCTATTGCGCCCTGTACCTGCTGCCCAACTGGGGCGATGTGCTGTACTTGGACCACGACGAGAAGAAGGCCAAGCTGGCCGATCCCGCCGTGCGGCAGTGGCTGGATGAACAGGCCCGCAGCTCCGAGGGGCCGTTCCAGTTCATCTCCACCTGGGCCAACATGGAGATCGGCGATACCTACGCCCCGGAGAACGCCGGGCTCACCGGTCGCAAGGTGGGAGACATTGCCGCCGAGAGAGGGGTGGACCCGTTCGACGCCCTGCTCGACATCGTGGTGGCCGACGATCTGCGCACCGCGCTGTGGCCCCTGTCGTCCGACGACATCGACGTGGCCTGGCAGCAGCGGGCCGATCTGTGGCGCGACCAGCGGGTGCTGGTGGGCGGCTCCGACGCCGGCGCCCACCTCGACCGCATGTGCGGCGCCCGTTTCCCCACCGAGATGATGGCCCAGGCAGTGCGCGACCGGGGACTGTTGTCGATGGAAGAGTGCGTGCGGCTCTTGACCGACGAGCCCGCCCGCCTGTTCGGCCTGAAGGGCCGAGGCCGGGTGGCCGAGGGTTACTGCGCCGATTTAGTGGTATTCGACCCCAACACCGTTGCCTCCGGCCCCATCGTGGAGCGCACCGACCTCCCCGGCAGCTGCGAACGCCTCTACGCCAGCGCCATCGGCGTAGAGCACGTGCTGGTCAACGGCACCGAAATAATCGCCGCCGGCCACCCCACCGGCGCCACCCCCGGCACCCTCCTGAGATCAGGCCGCGACACCGAAACCGTGCTGCCGTAAGGCAGATCGCAGCGCGTCGCTGAGCAACCCCGACAGTTGGGGATCGATCAGGCGCGCCTACTGTGGGGGCATGTTTGATCTGGTGATTCGGGGTGGCGCGGTTGTGGATGGGACCGGGGCTGAGCCGGTGGTGGCCGATGTGGCGGTTTCCGGAGGGCGGATTGCCGAGATTGGGCAGGTGGATGGTGCGGCGGCCCGGACGGTGGATGCCGACGGGCTGGCGGTGGCGCCGGGGTTTATCGATCCCCACACCCACTACGACGCGCAGCTCTTTTGGGATCCGGCGGCCACGCCGTCTCCAATGCACGGGGTGACCACTGTGCTGGGGGGCAATTGCGGGTTCTCCCTGGCCCCGGTGAACCCCGACGACGCCCGCTACCTGCAAGAGATGATGGCCATGGTGGAGGGGATGCCCCTTTTGGCGCTGGAGCAGGGGCTGCCGTGGGACTGGGAGACGTTCGGGGAGTTCTTGGACAGCCTCGACGGCAACACCGCGGTCAACGCCGGATTCTTGGTGGGCCACTCGGCCCTGCGCCGCTATGTGATGGGGCCCGACGCCAATCAGCCGGCCAGCTCTGAGCAACTCGACCAGATGGTGCGGGCCCTCCACGATGGGCTGGCCGCCGGTGGCATGGGGTTCTCCACATCTTTGGCCCACACCCATTGGGACGGCGACAACGAACCCGTGCCCAGTCGATTCTCCACAACTGAGGAGGTGCTGACGCTGGCCGGAGCGGTGGCCGACCATCCTGGCACCTGGCTGGAGTTCATCACCTCTGGATGTCTCAGCATGTTCAGCGACGAGGAGATCGAGCTGATGAGCCAGATGTCGGCCCGGGCCCAGCGTCCGCTGAACTGGAACGTGCTCACCGTCAGCGCCGACGCCAAAGAGCGCACCAACCACCAACTCGGCGCCGCTGATGCGGCTGCTGAGGTTGGCGGTCGCATCGTGGCGTTGTCGATGCCCACCATCGGCGGGCTGAAGCTCTGCTTCGCCACCTACTGCCCGCTGTACAACATGCCGGGGTGGAAGGACACCATGAACCTTCCCCATGAGGAGAAGATGGCCGCGCTGGCCGATCCGGAGACCCGGCGGTGGCTGAACGATCAGGCCCAGACCGGGAGCGGCGGCTTCTACCACATGGCCCAGTGGCAGAACATGGAGATCGGCACCACCTATTCCCCGGAAAACGACGGGCTCACTGGAAGGCGAGTGGGCGACATCGCGGCGGAGCGGGGACAAGAGCCGTTCGACACGCTGTGCGACATCGTGCTGGCCGACGACCTGCGCACCGACCTGTGGCCCATCAATGCCGACGATTCGTCGGAGAGCTGGGCTCATCGAGCCGAGCACTGGCGGGATCCCCGGGTGATCGTGGGCGGCTCCGACGCCGGCGCCCATCTCGACCGCATGTGCGGCACCCGCTACTTCACCATCATCCTGGGCGACATCGTGCGCAACCGGGGGCTGCTGCCGCTGGAGGAGGCGGTGAGGCTGATGACCGATGTGCCGGCCCGCCTGTTCGGGCTGAAGGGGCGGGGCCGGGTGGCCGAAGGCTGGCATGCCGATCTGGTGGTGTTCGATCCGGCCACGGTGTCCTCCGACCCCATCGAGGCCCGCACCGATCTGCCCGGCGACTGCATGCGCCTGTTCGCAGGCGCCCAGGGTGTTCACCGGGTGCTGGTGGGCGGAACCGACATCGTGGTCGACGGCCAAGTGACCGGCGCCACCCCGGGAACCGTTCTGCGCTCCGGCCGCGACACCGAAACCGTGCTTCCCTAGCGATCGAGACCCCGTCCGCCCCCGACCGCGCGGGGGTGGGACGCAGTCGGGGGCAGAGGCTTGGGGGTGGGGTTAGGCGGCGAAGTGCTCGTCCTTGGCGCGGTAGTGCTCGTCGAGGCCAGAAAGGGCGGGGTGGCGCAGCTCCGATGGCCGAAATCGGACGGCCCCGCCGATGCAGTAGGCGGGCACGAAGCCGTCGTTGATGCCCCTCAGCAAACTGTGCTGGTCGATGCCGAGCATCTGGCATGCCGCGGCCGGGCCGATGAGGTTGTCTGCAGGGTGATTCATGTGTCTGCTCCTTTCAGTGGCTGCGCCCCAGCCGCTGAACACGACCTAGGCGGAAATGGAGCGGGCATTGTCGCGATTCAAACTCTCAAATAATTCCCACCTAGATTCACCTAATGTCGAGATTTTTCCGTCAGCTTCGCTCCGTCTCCTGTGGATAATTCTGTGGACAAATAATGACACCCACTAAGAGCTGGGAATTTGCGGCTAAATTTTGAGTAACTCTGAGCAAGGAAGCCGCTGGCAAGATATTTGGTAAAATTAACTGAATTTTTGTGAAACGAATGGATTACTCGCCTATTTTGTCATGGGCGGTGGTCAGAATCGGCCGATTACCTCGTCGGCGAAGCGGTCCATAGTGGCCTCCGCGGAGGCTTCCACGCCTGATCAGCATCTAGCCTAAATCTCGCCATGGCTGCGCCTCCTGCTCTCGTCGATTTCATGCCTGCGGTGAGCGATCCCGATGAGCTGCTGGGGGCTTTCTGTGATTGGGCGGAGGCGGCAGGGCTAGAGCTGTACCCCCATCAGGAGGAGGCGGTGCTGCGGCTGTTGGGGGGCGACAACGTGGTGCTGGCCACTCCCACTGGCTCGGGGAAGTCGCTGGTGGCGCTGGCTGCGGCGTTCGCCGCGCTGGCCCAGGGTCGGCAGGCGGTGTACACCGCGCCGATCAAGGCATTGGTCAGCGAGAAGTTCTTCGAGCTGGTGGCGGCTTTCGGAGCCGAGCAGGTGGGGATGGTCACCGGCGATGCCAACGTGAACGGCAACGCCCCGGTGATTGCCTGCACCGCGGAGATCTTGGCGCTGCGGGCCCTCCATTCCGGCAGCGAGGCCGACGCCGACGTTGTGGTGATGGACGAATTCCACTACTACGGCGACAGGGATCGGGGCTGGGCTTGGCAAGTACCGCTGCTGGAGCTGAGCCGGCCCCAATTCTTGTTGATGTCGGCCACCCTGGGCGACACGGCCGCCTTGCGTCAAGACCTGAGCAAGCGAAACGGCCGGCCCACCGCTCTGGTGGCCTCGGCCGAGCGGCCTGTGCCCCTGGACGTGGAGTATCGGGAAACCCCGCTGCACGTGTCCATTGCCGAACTGTTGGGCGCTGACAAGGCGCCGGTGTACATCGTCCACTTCACCCAGCGGGAGGCCACCGCCCAGGCCCAGAGCCTGACCAGCCTCGACGTGCTGGACGCCGAAGCCAAGGCCGCGGTGAAGGAGGCAATCGGCGGATTCCGCTTCGACACTCCATTCGGCAAGGACCTGCGCCGCTTCGTGCTGGCCGGGGTGGGGGTGCACCACGCCGGGCTGCTGCCCAAGTACCGGCTGCTGGTGGAGAAGCTGGCGCAAGAGGGCCATCTCAAGCTGATCTGCGGCACCGACACCTTGGGAGTGGGGGTGAACGTGCCCATTCGCACCGTGCTGTTCACTCGCTTGTACAAGTACGACGGTCGCCGCACCCGGGTGCTGTCGGTGCGGGACTTCCAGCAGATCGCGGGACGGGCCGGCCGCAAGGGTTTCGACGAGGAGGGCAGCGTCTGGGTGCAGGCGCCCGAGCATGTGATCGAGAACCGCCGGGCCGAGGCCAAGGCCGCATCCGACCCGGTCAAGCGGCGCAAGCTGGTGAAGAAGAAACCGCCCGAGCACAACTACGCCCACTACGACGGCGACACGCTGAACCGACTGTGGCACGGCCGCCCCGAGACCCTGGATTCCAGCTTCGCGGTGAGCCATTCCATGATGCTCAATGTGCTCGACCGACCGGGCGACGGCTGCGCGGCCATGAAGCGCCTGCTGGTTGACAACCACGAGCCCCGATCCCGCCAGCGAACCCACATTCGCCGGGCGGTGGGGGTGTTCCGGTCGCTCATCGACGCCGAGATCGTGGAGGTGCTTGACGAGCCCGACCACCTCGGCCGCCCGGTGCGGGTGAATCTCGACCTCCAAGACGAGTTCCGGCTGAACCAGCCGCTGGGGCTGTTTGCGGTGGAGGCGCTGGAAGCGCTGGACATTGAGGTGCCCGACTATCACTGGCAGGCGCTCAGCGTGGTGGAGTCGGTGCTGGAAGACCCCACGGTGGTGTTGTTGGCCCAACGGGACAAGGCCCGTGACGACCTCATGGCCCAGCTCAAAGCCGAGCGGGTGCCCTACGAGGAGCGCCTCGAGCGACTCTCGGAGGTCACCTGGCCCCGCCCCGAGGCCGAGTTCATCGATCCGGCCTTCGCGGTGTTCGCCCGCTACCACCCCTGGGTGGGCCACGACCGCCCCAGCCCCAAATCGGTGGCCCGCGATCTCATGGAAGTTGGCGACACCTTCAACCAGTACGTCTCCCGCTACGGCATCAAGCGCTCGGAGGGCGCGCTATTGCGCTATCTGTCCGACTGCTACAAGGCCCTGGTCCAAACCGTCCCGGCTGCTGCCGTCAACGACTCCCTGGCCAGCCTCACCGCCGAGCTCCGCAACCTCTTGCGCACCACCGACTCCAGCCTCCTAGACGAATGGGAGAGCCTGCGCCAACGGTGAACTGCCGACTGCTTGCCAGGGTGGCACACTGGGTTGGTGATCGCCGACCGGATCGTGTGCGTGGACTGCGGGGGGTGGTGCCACCGGATCACGCACTGGCCCGAAGACGATCCGCCTGTACCGGGCGACACCGTGGCCTATCGCTGCACAGATTGCAGCGACCGCTGGGACTTGGTGCTGGACCAAGAGGATTTTGACGACTGATTGAGCCTCAGGGCAGCAGCGAGGCGATCCAGGTGTCGAGGCGTTTGGCGTGGGCTTTGGCCATCTGGGAGGGCAGCGCCATGAAGCCGTGGGGAGAGTCGGGGTAGACGGCCAACTCCACCGGCGACTCGGCGGCAGCCAGGCGGGTGGCGAAGAACAGCGAGTCGTCGAGCAGGTGGTCGAATGTGCCCACCGAGACCAAACAGGGGGGCAGCCCAGCGAGGTCGGCGAATAGCGGCGACACGTCGGGATGACGGCGCTCGGCGTCGGACATGCCGGGAGTGAAAGACTCGATCATGAACTGAATCCCCGTCGGGTCCAACATGTCGGCGTTGCCGCCATTGTCGAAGATCGACGGGGTGCCCCGTAGGTCGTAGACCCCGAACACCAGGTTGGCCCCCAACACCCGGTCGATGGCACCCAGGCGGTCCCGCACCCGCAACAGGGTTACGGCGGCCAGATGCCCTCCGGCCGACTCGCCGCCGATGAACATCTTGTCGGTTTCCCACTGCTCGAGGCCATGGTTCAGCAGCCATGCGGCGGCCGCCTCGCAGTCGTCGGGGCCGGCAGGGTAGGGGTGCTCGGGGGCCAGCCGGTAGTCCACCGACAGAACAGCCAAGCTGTGGTGCTCGGCCAAGTGCTCATTGCCCAAATCGTTCATTTGGGGACGGCCCAGGATCCATCCGCCGCCGTGGATGTGCAGGAACATGGCCTTGGGCTCGTCGGGCACGAACAGCTTCACCGGTATGTCGCCGGCCGGGCCGGGGATGGTGTCCTCAACCGCCATCGTAGAAGGATCTGGCTCCATGGCCCGCATGAACTCGCGCGAGAGCTCTGCTCGAGCCACTGGGTCTTCAGGCAGATCGGCCTCGGCAATGCTGGTGGAGGGCAGGTGTTCCAGCAAGGCGTTGGCCTCGGGGCGGTAACCATCGATCGTGTCGTCCCAGAGCTTCATCGGTGTCTCCTCTGTTCGTCTCGTGCCATACGACTGAGCGGTACTACGTTGCCCCTTTTGTGGGCGACGATGCCATTTTCTACGTCGAAGGGGACACCGTCGTACCCACCATCAATGCCCAGGGGCCGTGGGATCCCGGAGTGCAGCACGGAGGCGCGGTGGCCGGGGTGTTGGCCCGGGCCGTTGAGCATGTGCCTACCCCAGTGCCCATGCGAGTGGCCCGATTCACCCTGGATATGCTGCGCCGGGTTCCGCTACAGCCCCTGGCCATCTCCACTGAGGTGCTTCGCACCGGCAAGCGAATCCAGACCGTTCGAGCCGAACTGCACGATGGCGACCAGATAGTTGCTTCTGCGACGGCGGTGTCGGTGCGTACTGGAGCTGAGATCGAGGCCTTCCCCGACCGCCAGCCCGATGCTCCGCTGCCCCCACCGCCGGGTAGCGCCGGACGGCCTCTGGGGCTCAACCCCCGGGCGCCGATGCCTGAGGGCTTTCCCCATGTGGTGGAGTTCGACCGGGTCGTCGGGAGCAACCGGGGTGGAACCCCCAGCAAGACATGGGTTCGCTTGCTGGTGCCGTTTGTGAGGGGCGAGGAGACCTCGCCGCTGGTCAACCTGATGGCCATGGCTGACTTCACCAGCGGATTGGGGTCTTTCTTCCCCTTCGATCAATTCGTGTCCATCAACACCGACCTGACCATCCACGTGGTGCGCTATCCCACCAGCGAGCACATCGGCATCGATGCCGAGACCTGGGCCGACCCCGACGGCATCGGCCAATCCCGGGCCCGGCTCTACGACAGGACCGGACTTTGTGCTCTCAGCAACGCCACCTTGTTCATCGAATCCCGCAGCAACTACTGAACTGCGGGTGGGCCGGGCTCTGGGCCCCCGAGGGCGGCGATGTCGTCGAAGCCGAGCACGTGGCCGCTCCAATCGTCGGGCTGACGGATCATCCAGTCGGCGCACTCTGCGGTGTATTCGGGGGTCTTCAGAGTTTCGAGTCCGGCGCCGCCGGTGGCGATCTCGGCGCCTTGGGTGTTGTAGACGTGCCACCACCCTTCGGTGGACACGATGTGGTCCACCCGCAGCACGTTGAACGCCACCCCTCGGCCGCCCAGCTCCAGGTGCATGGAGGCGTTCCACCGCTCCATTGCCTGTTTGGACGTGGAGTAGAGCGAAAGGTTGGGGCTGATGGCGGTGGCCGACCCCGAACTCACGCTGAGTACCCGGCCCGATCCCCGCTCCAGCATCCCCGGCACCAGGCCCTGGCAGAGCTGCAACGGTCCCACCACCTGCACCCGGAACGCCCGCTCCCAGCGCGATGAGGGCACGTCGATGATCGGGCCGTTGGAGGTGTAGCCCGCGTTGTTCACCAGGATGTCGCAGCCCCCGTACCACTCCAGGGTGCGGTCCACGATGCGGTTGGTGTCGTCGGGCGAGGTCAGATTGGCCTGCACGCTGTGGGCCTCGATCTCCTCGTCGCCCAGCGCGGCCACCACCTCAGGCAGCGACCCCGGCAGCACAGCGTCAGGATCGTCGGCCCCGGTGCGGCCCACCACCACCAAGCGGGCGCCGGCCCGGCCCAGTCGGAAGGCAATCTGGCGGCCGATGCCCCGGGTGGCGCCAGTGACCACGGCCACTGAGCCGTCAACAGCAAAAGACACGCTCGGACCCTATCCCGGCTGGGTGCGGCGGTCGGCCAGTACCAGCAGGCAGGGCAGGATGATCGCGGCGGCCATCATCGACAAGATCCCGGTAATGGCAATGAGGATCCCCAGTTGGCTCACCACCAGCAGAGGAGCGAAGGCCAGCACGATAAAGCCCAGGGCCGTGGTGGTGGCCGACCCGAACAGCGCCCCGCCCACGCTGTTGGCCGTGTTTGTCAGCGCCTCGGTGATCGACGCTCCCAGCTCGCGCTCATGGAGATACCGGTGGGCGAAATGGATGGTGTAGTCCACGCCAATGCCGATGGTGAGCGACGTCAACAGGGCGGTCAGCGCGTTGTAGTTGATGCCCAGTACCCACATCAGCCCCAGCAGCAACATAAGCACCACGACGATGGGGGCCACGGTGATCACCCCCAGCAGCGGACGGCGGTGCGCCTGCCAGAAGTACACCGTGAGCAGGGCGAGTGCGGTGAGCACGGTGATGAACGTGGCTGTGGTCTGGCTGCGGGCCACTGCGTTGGTGGTCACTCCGGGGTCGATCTGAGCCCCTGTAACCGTGAAATTACCGGGCGCCCCATCAGCCCAAAGATCGCCAGACGCGTTGTAGAGATCTCGGGCTTCGCTGTCGCTCCCGAAATAGGCCTGAATCGGGATGATGGTGACGTCATTCCCCGACGAATCGGCCAGCGAGGCGACTTTCGCAAAGTCGTCGGGGGCGGCCTCTGACACTTGACGGTACAACTGGGCCAGGTCTTCGGTTGATCCCTGGGTGAGCACCGCCCTGGCGTTGGGCACCGTTTCGGCGGCCAGCGATACCAGCGTGGCGCCGCCCACGCCAACCACATGTTCGGGCTGCTCCAAACCCGAAGGTGCCGACCCGTCTGATCCGGGCCCCGGACCACGTAGCCGGTCGTCCAACTCCACCAGGGCTCGGGCTGCGGCTGGGTCATCGAGGTCGGTGATGACCACACCGGTGATCGTGGTGCTCAGCCCGCCCACCTCATCGCGGGCCAGCCGGATGTCTTGCACCACCTCGGAGTCCTCGGGCAGGAACTCGTCTTCCTTGAACTCGGTGTTCACGTTGATGCCTCCCGCCACCGCCGCACCGGCCAGTACCACCACGGCCAAGAGCGTGAGCTTGGGATGACGGGCGCAGCGGACCACGGTCGGCACCAGCAAGCGGCGCACGCCGGGAATGGAGTCGATCACCCGCCGGGTCCTCAGCGGCTGTCCTCGGACCAACCGCCAGCGGTCTCCCAGCATCCTCACCGCGGGCACAAGAGAGGTCATGATGAAGAACCCGGCGATGATGCCGCACGCCGCCAGGATCCCGAAGTCCCGTATGGGAGACAGGGGGCTGGCCAGGTTGGTCAAGAAGCTGAGAGCGGTGGTTAGCGCCCCCAAGCCGATGGCCGCTCCGGTGATCGAAACAGCCCGGCTGGTGGAGCGGCGCGGGTCGGCATCCCGCTCTTCGCGGCGGCGAGACACGATCTGGAGCGAATAGTCAACCGTCAAACCCACCAACAACACGGGCACGATGATGCTGATCGGTGTGATGCCGTTCAGCTTGTCCAAACCATCGGGGCCGAGATAGCCCGAAAGGCCGATCTGCCACAGAGCGGTCAGGACCACGCCAATGATGGTGACTGCGGTGTCGGCCGGGGAGCGGAACAGAGCGGCCAGCACGATCACCATCACCACCAGCGCCAGGGGGAACAGGAATCCGCTGTCGGTCAGGGCCTGCTGGGCCCCCTCTTGGAATCGGGCGCTGGACAGGGTGCGGGCCGAAGCGTTGGGCCCATAGTCGCCAGCCTGGATCACGTCGTTCACCACCAACAGGGCGTCGAATGAGTCCAAATCGGGAAGGTCGATCTGTTGCAATCTGACCTGTCCCAGGCCGGCGTTCTCGCCGAGCAGCTGTTCGAACAGGGCTGCTCGGGGATCATCGGCTGGATCGACCGCCAGCGCCCGAGCTACGTCCTCATCGGTGAGCTGGGCTGGAGGCACGCCCGACAGGGCCACGATCAAGTGGGCATAGCTGCGGACTGCTGGTTGTCCGTCATGGGGAACGAAAGGCGCGACCTCGGGGTGAGCCAGGGCCATTTCCGAGCGGGCGATGACCTCCCGAATGACGTCCGGAGAGGTGACGTCGCCCCGGGCCACGATCTGCGCGCTGGTGAATGCGCCCGATTCGGGGAATCGGTCTTCCAACTCGGATACCGCCCGAGCAAGATCGCTGCCCGCGGGCACGAACGACGCAATCGCGTCGGGCTCCTCGGTGGTCAACGCCACCCCTGGCAGCATGGCCACGGTGATCAATGCGATTACCGCGATGGTGCGCCAAGGGGAGCGAGTGACTAGGTGGGCGTACCAGTCCAGCATGGGTGTGGTAGTTGTCCGGTCAGCCGAGGACTCAGCTGGTCCCCGGATGGGCCACGCTTGCGCCGACCGATGCCATGGCTGCACCGACAATTCCGGCGTTGTTGCGCATCTTGGCGACAGTGACTTCGGTGTCGATGTCGAGCAATGGTCCCCAGGTATCGAAGTCCTTGCTGATCCCACCGCCCAGGATGAACAGGCCAGGCGAGATGATCTTCTCGAGGTGCTCCAAATACTTCTTCACCCGGCCCACCCAGGTCGGCCAGTCCAGATTTTCTCGGGTGCGAACCTTGGCCGCGGTCCACACCTCCACATCGCTCTCGTGTCCGGCCAGATAGAGATGGCCGAACTCCGTGTTGGGCACCAGATTCCCGTTCACAAACACCGAACTGCCGATCCCGGTGCCGAAGGCGGTGAAGCACACCGTCCCCTTCCGGCCCACCCCGGCACCGTGGGTCATCTCGGCGATTCCGGCGGCGTCGGCATCATTGATGATCGTCACAGGAGCGCCGATCCGGTTGCTCATCGTCTCAGCGATACCGACCCCGGCCCACGAGTCGTCCAAATGGGCCACCCACTTGACGGTGCCGCCGACGATTGGGGCGGGAAAGGCACAGCCCACTGGTCCGGTCCACCCGAACGACGTCACCAGTTCGTAGACCACGTCTGCTACTTCGTGGGGAACGCCCGGTTTCGGGGTGGGAATCCGAAACCGCTTGTCGAGCAGCTCGCCGGTGTCTACATCCACCGGCGCGGCCTTCATACCGCTGCCCCCTATGTCGATCCCGAATGCTGCGCTCATAGCCGTCACCGGTTTCCCGCCCGATGAAGGTACCAGCGGCCCTCCTCAGCAGGGGAGTCGAGCGCGGGGTGCGCGAAGCTAGGGCGCACATCGCGGGGCTGGGTCGAACCCGGTGCCGCACTACTGGGAACGGAGATGAGCGATGGGCGAGCTGCTGGCTGGACGGGTGGCACTGGTGTCGGGGATCGGTCCCGGCCTGGGCATCGAGATTGCCCGGCTCTACGCCCAAGAGGGGGCCGACATCGTGATGGGCGCCCGCCGCACCGAGGTGATGGAACCGCTGGCCGCCGAGATCGAGGCCATGGGCCGCCGCACGGTGTGGCAGCCCACCGACATCACCGACCCCGCCCAGTGCCAGGCGCTGGCCGACGCCGCGGTGGAGCAGCTGGGACGGCTGGACGTCTGCGTGAACAACGCCTTCAACGACGGCTTCCCTCTCATCAACGTGGAGGACGCCGACTTGGACCGCTGGCGAAACGTGTTCGACGTGAACTTCTTCGGGTCGCTGAACATGACCCGAGCCTGCATTCCCGCCCTACGGGACTCGGGGGCCGGGCGGGTCATCTTCGTCAACACCATGTCCATCCGCCTCCGCCAAGCGGGCTGGGGGGCTTACAGCAGCTCCAAGGCCGCGCTGGAGAACATCACCAAGATCCTGGCCAAAGAGCTGGGCGCCGACGGCATCCGGGTGAACAGCGTTCTGCCCGGCTACATCTTCGCCGACGCGGTGCGCAACTTCCTACAGGGCCAGGCCGACGACAGGGGGGTGGACTACCAGGTGGTTTACGACGAGACCGCGGGGGAGACCGCCCTCAAGTACCTCCCCGATGCTGCCGAGATCGCAGGGGCGGCCTTGTTCTTTGCCTCCGACCTGTCGCTGCCCATAACCGGGGCCTCGCTGGACGTGAACGCCGGGCACTGGATCGGCGGGGCATGACCGCCAGGCCCCTCCTCCTGGTCTGATGAGCGACGGGACCCCCGCGGGGATTGCCATCGCCGAGGTGCTGGCCGACGCGGGGATCAGCAATGTGTTCGGGGTGCCGGGGGGCTACTCCATCAAAGTGTTCGACGGGCTGCGCGCGGTGGCCGACCGCATCGAGAGCGTGCGGACGGCCCACGAGCACCAGGCGTCGGTCATGGCTGAGATGTACGGCCGCCTCACTGGCCGCCCTGGAGTGTTCACCGGCCAGGGGCCGTTCGCGGCCTCCTCCGGGGGATTTGGGCTCATGGAGGGTTTCTTGTCGGGCACCCCCATGCTGGTGCTCACCGAGATGACCGACCACGGGATTCCCCAGCACGCCCCCACCCAGGGCACCACCGGAGACCACGGGTCGGTGGATCTGCCCCGCATCCTTTCAGGGATGACCAAATACATGAGCGTGGCCACCACTCCCAACGAGGCGGTGCATGCGGTTGAGCTGGCCATCCACCACGCCACCTCGGGACGCCCCGGTCCGACCGCGGTGGTATTCCGCCTCGACGCCATCTTCCGCCGCACCGACGAGGCCCGCCACCCCCGCCTGTACGGACGGACCCGGGTGGCATCGGCCGTACCTCCCCGGCCCGATGCCTCGGCGGTAGCCGCCTTAGCCGATCTGCTGGCATCGGCCAAGCGCCCGGTGATCGTGGCCGGCAACGGCATCCATCAGGCGCAGGCTTACGACCAGTTGGACGCCCTGGCCCGGCGGGCGGCGGCCCCGGTGGTAACCACCGCCAAAGCCCGAGGGGTGATTGCCGACGACCACCCGTGGGCGGGAGGGCCGCTCAGCCCGTTCGGCTGGCAGGGGGCGTTCGAGCTGCTGGCCCGAGCCGACGCAGTGGTGGTGCTGGGATCGCGCCTCAACCCCCACGACACCCTGGTGGAGTCGCCCACCTGGCTGGACGCCGACCGACAGCGCATTGTGCAGGTGGACATCGAAGCCGCCAACCTGGGGGTGAGCTTCCCCGTTGAGCTTGGCGTGCAGGCCGACTTGTGTGCGCTGTTGTCTGAATTAGTGCCCCAGGTGGGGGTGGACGAAGACCTGGCCGCCGACCGGTGGGCTGACCTCGCCGCCATCAAGTCGAGGGCCGAGAATCCTCCAGTACTGCATGAGTCGGCCAGCCCGGTGCCGCCCCAACGGGTAATGCAGGTGCTCAACGAGGTTTGGCCGGCCGACGGCCGGATCACACTGGACGCGGGCAACAACCGGATCTTCGCCTATCACTACCTTGAGGCCCGCACCCCCGGACGGCTGCACCTGCCCGGAGGGCATCTGGGCATGGGCTGGGGCCCGCCCGCCGCGCTGGCCGCGGCCATGGTTTATCCCGGCGAGCGAGTGCTGTCGATCAGCGGGGACGGCGGGTTCCTCATGTCGCTGCACAATCTGGCCACCGCGGTGGAGTACGGCCTGCCAGTCACGTTCTTGGTGCTCAACAACCGAATGCTGGGCAACGTATACGACTTCCAGGGCCCGGACCGCCGCACCGCGGTGGATATCGGCGACCACGACTTTGCCGCCGTGGCCCGGGCCTTCGGCGTGGACGGTCACCGGGTGGACGACGACACCGCGCTGGCCGACGCGTTGTCCTCGTCGCTTGCCGCCGACGGCCCCGTGCTGATCGAAGTGTCCACCGACCCCGACCACTCCTCAGACTTGGTGAGAGTGCGCGACTCCCGCTCGCTGTGACCGTCACCCTCGAAGCCGAGATCAGCCCCGGTATGAGCACTGCGGAGGCGGTGGGGCTGGCTCAATTGGCAGAAGAGGCTGGGTTCGCCCGGCTGGGCATCTCCGATGTGGCGTTCTGGCCCGACTGCTTCATGCTCCAAGGCTTGTGCGCTCAGGCCACCCGCCGCATCGCGGTGGGTGCCATGGTCACCAATCCCTACACCCGTCATCCGGTGGTGCTGGCCGGGGCTCTGGCCACCCTCGACGACATCGCCCCCGGCCGGGCGTTCTGCGGATTGGGCGTGGGGGCTGGCCTGGAGCCGCTGGGCATCGACTACCCCAAGCCGGTGGCTGCGCTTCGCCAAGCGGTGGAGGACATCCGCACCCTGCTGGCCGGGGGAGAGGTCGGCGGCGAGAGCCTGATCCGCCCCGCCGCTCACCCAGTGCCCATCTCCATTGGCACCCGCAGCCCTAAAGTCATGCGTCTGGCTGGCGAGGTGGCCGACATCGCCCTGGTCGGCGGCCGCTTCCTGTCGGCCGAACTGGCGGACACCTACCGGTCGTGGCTGACCGAGGGCGCGGCCCGAGCCGGGCGAACCTTGAACGAGTTCGAGACCGCTCCCCGGCTCACGCTCTGTTGTTCGGCCGACGGCGACCTGGCCCGGCGCAGCGTCAAGCGCTACGCCGCCCACTATCTGACCATCATCCGCCCACCTGAGCTGGATGTGGACCCCGACCACATGGCCGCTATCGAGGCCGCTCTGTCCCGCAGCCGTGGCTGGTACTTCGACCACAACCGATTCGACGACCCTGCGCTGCACGATCTGATCGACGACCGTCTAGTCCAGGCGTTCACCATCGTCGGCACCCCAGAAGAATGCGCCGATCAGCTTGCCGGCGTGTTGGGCATGGGGTTTACCAGCGCCAGCTTGAATCTGGCGGCCACCGCCCGATTCTCCGCTGCTGAAGGCTTGGCCGAGACAATCAACAGCTTTGCCCCGGTAGTGGCTGCGCTCTCGGCCGACTAGCTAGCTGCCGATCAGACGGCTGTAGGCCTGGCGGTAGAAGCCCAGGGCAATGCCGCAGGGGTTGGGGTCGCCCACAATCGCCGCGTAGGGCAGTGACGCCCCGGTGAACGCAGCGTCGTTCCAGAACGGGTCGCCGTGATCTATCGGCCCCCACGGCCCCACGTACAGGTAGGGCTCGGGGTGAGCAGCGTCTCCGGGCGATGCCCCGTAGGTGGCCCGGGTCACAGGCTCGGACTCGGCGTTGCCGATCTCCACAGCCACGTCGAAGTGGCCGGGCCAAAGCTGTACCCGACTGGGGTCGGGGGCTCCGGGGGTGCAGCGCAGTTCCTCCAGCGCCGCGGTGGCCATCCCGAACCACTGGCTGGTGAACACCACCAATTCCTCATCCACCGTCAGCGGGCGGTCCAGGTCGCCCAGCGCCACCGTGTCGTGCTCGGCTTGGTCGCTGGTGGCCTCGACGCTAAGGAATTCGGCGGCCGCGGCCAGCGTGGTGATCGTATCGGCGTCCACCCTGTTGCCGTTTTGCCTCACCAAGAGGCGCCCTTCCACTCGCACCTGGGTATCGTCGCCGAAGAACGGGGTGCCGAAGCCCCCCAGAGTCCAACGCAAGCCGAACTTCCCGTTGGCCGCCTTGCGGGTGTTGGACACCACGCCGTAGGCCAGTCGGTGAAGGTCGTCGCGTCGCACCGGATAGTGGTCGGGCACCCCCTCAAGCGCCTGGTAGTTGGCCAGCCATCGGGGCCGGCAGAATTCGGCCACCGTCTCGTCGTCGGAGGCCAAATCGGCCCAGCGGAGATCGCCAGCGCTGGTCGGAGTCACCACCATGGCAGTCACTTGTTCACGGTTGCCCACAGCGGCGGGGTCGTCGGCATACCAGGGTCCGGTGACCACAGCAGGCGGTGACGGCTCCAGCACTCTGGCAATCAGACCGTCGCCCACCACGGCTTCGGCCTCGGCTTGTGGGTTTCGGTATCGGGGTGTCATGGTGCCTTACTGGAAATTTACCGGCGAGCGGCGGCAATCACACCGCTTGGCCGACAGTCGGTGGAGTCTCGCCGACGACCACGACGAGGAGGAGTTCGCTCATGGGAAGACTGGACGGCAAAGTTGCCCTGGTTACCGGCGGTGGAGGCGGGCTGGGCACAGCCATCAGCGTGTTGTTCGCCAGCGAGGGCGCCAAGATCGTGGTGCAAGATCTGAATGAGGCCGCCGCTGCGGCCACCGCCGATCAGGTGATCGCCAACGGGGGCGAGGCCATGAGCGCGGCCTGCGATGTGTCCGACAGCAAGGCCATCGAGGCCATGTTCGCCGACATCGACGACCGCTTTGGCCCGGTCACCGTGCTGGTGAACAACGCCGGCGTGGACAGCACGCCCGGCGACGGCTCCGGGGAGGGCAACACCGGCGGCGACCGTCAGATCGTGGACATGAGCGACGATGGCTGGCAGCGGATGCTCGACATCCACCTCAACGGGGCCTTCTACTGCACCCGGGCCATGCTGTCCCGGATCATCGAGACCGATCTCAAGGGTTCGGTGATCTGCATGTCGTCCATCGCCGGACTGGCCGGTTGGGGACCGGTGCACTACGCCACCGCCAAGGCCGGCCTCTTGGGGTTCATGCGGGCAATGGCCCGGTTCTGCGCCCCCCACGGCATACGGGCCAACGCGGTGTGCCCCGGCGTGATCGACACCCCGATGGTGGCCGGCGTGGACGCCGCCATGATCGAGGGCCTCAAGATGATCACCCCCGCGGGCCGAATCGGCCAGCCCGAAGACATCGCCTACGCCGCCCTTTACCTGGCCTCCGACGAGAGCGACTTCGTCACCGGCGAAACCATCACCCCCAACGGAGGCCTCGTCATCGGCTAACCGTCCTGTTGGCCGATCAGCCCTCGGGCAGGGGGATCTCCAGGGCGCCTAGCTCGACGAGGCGGTCTACCTCGGCGGGGTCCATGCCGAGTTCTTCGATGCAGATTTGGCGGGTGTGCTCGCCTAGTAGGGGGGCGGCGTGGACTGGGGGGGTGGGCATCTCGCTGCCGTAGAAGCAGGGGCCTTCCAGCACCAGGTCGCCGGTGCCGGGTTGGAAGACCTCTAGCGGGAAGCCTCGCTGTGTGAGTTGGGGGTCGGTCATATGGTCGAGGGCGGTGAGCATGGCTGAGCTGGGGACACCGACGGCCTGGCATGCCTCTTGGACCTCCGGTGGTGAGAGGTTGGCGGTCCACTCGGCTACCCCGGCGTTGACCGCTTCCCGGGCGGCCAAACGGCCTTCAGCGGTTCCGTAGGCCGGGTGATCGGACCAGGCCGGGCTGCCCATGGCCTGTTTGAGCGCGGCCCAGTCGGCATCGTGGCGCACACACACCACGCTCCACTGCTGATCACCGGCGCACTGGAATACTCCCCAGGGGGCGCCTTGGTCGGAGTCGTTGCCCACCGGCTGCACCGACCCCGGGCTGAGCGACTCGGCCATGAACAGATCGCCCAGCGTGTTGACCAATGCCTCGGCCTGGCTGATCTCGGCCTGCGTTCCTTCACCGTCCCGGCGGTCTCGGCTCAACAGGCCGACCAGGGCGCCCAGGGCGCATAGCCGTCCGGCCAGGTGGTCGGGGTGGATGGCGTTCGACCCCGGCGGCGGGTCGCCGTCGGTGAAGTTCCACAGGTACTTGATGCCCCCCACTGTCTGGATGGTGGGTCCGTAGCCGATCCAGTCGGCATAGGCCCCGGTGGAGCCCATGAGCTGGCTGCTGGCCATGCACACGCCGGGATTGAGCTCCTTGAGGGTTTCGTAGCCCACCCCCATGGCGTCCATGGTGCCGGTGGAGTTGTTCTCGATCACGATGTCGGCCGTCTTCAACAGTTCCTTCAGCACGGCCAATCCCTCGGGGATCTTGGAGTTGACCCCGAAGCTGCGCTTGGTGCGGCTAGACGAGGCGAACGACGCCGTCATCTCGGTACCGATGACCAGCCGCATGAAGTCGGGATAGGTGCGGGTCTCGATCTTGATGACGTCGGCCCCGTACTCAGCCAGCATCCGACCGCCTTCCACGCCCACACCGCCGTGTCCGAAGTCCAGCACCCGCAGCCCAGCTAGCGGTTGGGCTGGCTCGCCGGCGTCTGGCACTGGACCTGAGGGCTCGGCGGCAGCCGCCTCCGCGGCCACCTCGGCACTGTGTTCGCCCAGCGACGGCGCCCCGAATCGAAATCCCTGGCGCTGCCGGTTGATCTCCATGAACCCCGAGGCGGTCGCCGCTTGCGCGCCGGGGGCCACCTCCATCGACACGAACGTGGACCGGGACACGTAGTGCTCGTTCACCAGGATGTCGGACGGTTTGAGCATCGGGGTGACCACCACGCCTCGGCGCTGGGCTTCGGCTGCGGCCTCCTCCATCATCATGGGGGCGAAGTGCTCGGCGATCACCGGGTTCAACACGTCGCCGTTCATCATCCGGGTGAGGGTTTGGCTCCACATCTCGTCGGCGAATGCCTCGGGACGGCCCATCCACTCCCACAGGGCGAACCACTGGCGGGGGCTGAGAACCACCATGGTGATGTATCCGTCGGCCGTCTTGAACAGCGGGTACACCACGGTGGTGCCCGACCGGACGATGGGCGGGTCCAGACCGGCGTCCAGGGTGGGCTTCATGTTGGCCAGCTGCCAGGTGTTGAGGTGGATGGCCGCCTCCAGCACCGAGAAGTCCAGGTGCTGGCCCCGTCCCGTGCGCTCCTTGGCCACCAGCCCGATGGCTACAGCCAAGGCGCCGACCACACCGGCAGCGTCGTAGGCGAACGCCCCGGGAATGAGCAGCGGCGGTTTCTCGGGTATGCCCGATGCGGCCAGGTGCCCGCTCATGGCCTGGATCACCTCGTCAGTGGCCTCAAACTGGGCGTACGGCCCCTCTTGGCCAAAGTCGGTGATCGATAGCACCAAGAGGTGCTCGAACTCGGCGGAAACATCCCGGGGGTCGAGCCCATAAGGGACCAGCGTCCCCGGCTTGGTGGATTCAATCCACACATCGGCGCTGGCCAGAAGCTCCCGCAGTTGGGCCTGGCCCTCAGCCGCGGTCACATCCAACGTGATGCCCCGCTTGTTGAAGTTGCGGAAGGCGAAGTACAGGCTGGTGTCGCCGTCAGGGGCGAATGGAGGCATGCGCCGGGACCCGGCTCCGCCGGGGGGCTCCACCCGGATCACGTCGGCGCCGAAGTCGGCCAGCAGCCGACCGGCCAACTCGCCCTTGACGTCGGCCATGTCGATGACCCGCAGGCCGCTCAGCGGCAGTTCATTCGAAGACACGAAGCGCGACACTACTGCCAGCATTCACGAAGGTTCGAAGAACGTGGTCAACTGGTGAGATGAGCGAGCGAACGAACCTCGAGATACTCCAGTCGGTGTTCGACTCGATGGGCGACGCCGACGCGGTGGTGGCCCATTACACCGACGACTACGTGATGGAGTTGCCCTACGCCCACCCCGACAAGCCCGATATCACAGAGGGCAAAGAAGCGGTGAGAGAGCGCTTGGTGCGGGCCTTCAAGACATTCCGCTTCACCTTGCACATCTCCGAGGTGTACCCGTGCACCGACCCCGACCTGCTCATAGCCGAGTACACCAGCGACGGCGAGGTGATTCCCACCGGCCGCCGTTACTCCAACCGCTATATCGGACTCTGGCGCTTTAGGGACGGCAAGGTTTGCTTCACCCGGGAGTACCTGAACCCGGAGGCAGCCAAGGCCGCACTAGAGCCTGTCGGCGACTAGCGGCTAGAAGCGGCCGCCGCCGAAGCCCCCGCCGCCGAGACCGCCGCCCCCGAAGCCTCGCATCAGGGGGCCTTGGGACCGCTCGTTGAAGGTGTCGGTGAGGCCGGATTGCTCGAATCCCATGGGCACCTGTCCGGTGGTGGCGTAGAGGTAGAGGGCCATCTGGAAGATGGCGGTGAGGGTGCTGACCACCACCGAAACCAAGGCGATCCACGCGAACCCTATTGTGACCCCGATCACTGCGCCGATTGATCCGGCTGAGGCCCCAATGGCGATGATGATGATGCCCGGGATCGCGGCCACGAAACCGATGATGCCGAACCCCACTTGGGCGATCAGGTTCTCACCCCAAGTGTGGCGCAGCAGCTCGCCCGAGCGGCTCAACGACTGGAACGGCCCGGTCTGCTCCACCACCAGAATGGGAACTACCAAGAAGGTGAGCACCCCCCAGGCCATGTTAAGCAGGCTGCCGAGGATGCGGGCGACGATGTTGTCCGAGCTCTGAATCATCCGGATGATCATCCCGACAGTCAGGGCCAGAATTGCCCACGGCACGATCACGTGCAGTCGGGAGAAGGCCCCCTTGATGGCGCTGGAGATGGTGGGGTCGCCGCCGCTGAACCGCTCCCGGGCCCCCGACACCACCGCGGCGTTGAAGAACACAGTGATGACGGTGACGGCGAACAAGATGATGATGCCGCCGATCCAAAGCATTGGCTCGCTTCCGCTGCTGCCGCCGTCGTCTATCCCATCGGTGGAGAGCCAGATGGGCAGGCCAATGCCCAGGACCACCGCCAATGAGGCCAGCGCTCCCAGAATCGGCAGGACGGCCAGCTCCCGATCGTGTTGCAGCACCGCCCACGAGGCCTTGGCGGTGTCCATTGTTCGACGAAATCGACCCATGAGCTGAACGCTACCAGTGACTGAGGACAGATTCGCGCCTACGGAAATGGGGCCTAGCTGGCTGGCATTACCAGAGGGATCTCGCAGGTTTGGTCGAGGTCGATTTCTACGGTTAGGTGGCTGTTGCCGTGGGGGCCGGCGCCCCAGGAGGGCATGACCGTGGAATAGAGGCCGGTGCCTCCGGCCACCAGGATGAGCAGGGCTTCGGGGCTGCTCAGGGCATGCACCACCAATTCTGGATCTTCGCCTTGGCTGCGCTGGTGGCGGTCGATCCCCGAGCCCCGGGCCCGCACCGTGGACAGCTCCGACCAGGTGCGCTTGGCCCGCTGACACAGCACCTCGGCGATGGTGGCCCGGTCGTAGCCCACGTCGGCCAGTGCCGTGGCGTGGTCGGGGTTGAGCACCAGCACCTGGGTACCTCGGGCGAAGTGGGTGTTGTTGGCCCCCAGCCCCGAGAGCGAGGCGGCCAGCACATTCAGCAGGTGGTCGGCGTACACCTCGGGGTCGTCGTCGGGAAAGCACAGCACCGAGTGGGGCCCCTCGGTGCAAGCCACAGTGACGGTGCTCTGGTCGATGTCGTACCCCAACGCAGTGTGCAGCGGCGGCCAGGGGCTGGCCTCCTCGTCCTCGCCCAGACAGAAGGTGAACTTGCCGGGGTGTCCGAGCAGAGCCATGTCGGAAGTGCCCGGCCGCCCGCCGCCGATGTTGATCATGGCCAGGCGCACCGCCCGGCCGATCGAGGCATTGGCCCGGTGACCAGGTCCCAGCGCCCCGAATCCCGACGCAATGCCGCACGCCCCCACGGCCGGGCCGTTCACCACAAGCAACGGCCCCAGGTTGTGGGTGGTGGCCTGCACCTCGGTCATGTCCATCCGGGGGTCGGACACCGCTCTAACTGCTGCCACCACCACCGGGAAATAATCGGGCAGGCAACCGGCCATCACTGCGGCGATGGCGGTCTTCTCCACGGTGGCCTCTCCCAAGTTGGGGCCGAGCTGGCCCAGTGATACATCGCCGTCTAGACCCGAGGCCAACACCATGCGCTCCACCCGCTCTGGGGTGGGAATCACCGCCGGCAGCCCGTCGGTGCAGCCGTCGGCATGCAGCTGCTCAAGAGCGGCCTCCTCGGAGGCCGCGGTCAGCCGCTGGCTCATCCGGCGGCGCCCAGCGCCTGAAGCACCTCGTCGGCGATGTCGTCGGCCACCATCTTCATGGCCTTCTCTCCGGTGCCGGCCACCGGGTGGGGGAGAATCACCCGGGGGATGTCGGGCATTCCCGCCGACCGGGAAACGAAGTCGCCCTGGGGGGAGAACTTGGTGGTCACCAGGGCCACCGCCGGGGTGTCGCGGCGAGCGGCTTTGATGGCGTCACGCACGGTGCCGCTGGTGCAGCTTCCTCAATGGCCGTAGGCGGCCACCACCGCGTCGCACGCCTCGGTGATCTCGCCCATGAGCTGGTCGTCGGCCACCATCGAGGCGTTGCCCTTGTTCCAGGCCCGAACCACCACGTCGGGGCGCACCCGTCGCAGGCTCTCTCCCACCGCATCCATGAACGGCACCGAGTCGGGAAATCCGTTGGCCAAAAGCCCGATGGTGAGCGCTCCGCCTCCTGCGGAGAGCCCGTAAGGGGTAACCGGCTCGGCCGGATCAGCCTGTGGGTCCAAGTATTCGATCTCCATGCCTCTACGGTAGTGCAAGTGCGTATGTGGAGAGCATGGGCTGTGATCGCAGTGGTCGCTGCCGCGGTGGGAGTCATTGCCGTGGTGGTGGATCGGCAGTTCCTCCTGGAGGATGATCCCGTGCTCACCACCTCGCCGGCACCGAACCGGCCATCGCTCGCCTCCACTCCCGTGTCCCCGCCGCTGCCGTCGCCCGAGCCCACGCCCGACCCCACCGCCACCGAGCCTCCGCCCCCCACCCCCACGCCGATCCCCACGCCCACGCCCTATCCCGGCTGGGTAAACCCGGCCACCGCCTTCGAGCCGGTCAGCGGCATGCCCGGGCTGCTCACCTTCCGGGGGAACCCCACCCGCACCTTCTACGGCACCGGGCCGGCTCCTCTGTCGCCCGAGGTTCTGTGGCGGTTCACCGGCAGCCCCGAGCGGGATCTGTGCTCCCTCACCACCTGGGAGGCGGGTACCACCCTGTGGTGCGGGGCCGGTTGGACCGGCCAGCCAGCGGTGATCGAGTGGGACGAGCGCACCTGGGTGATTGCGGGCACCTATACCCCGGGAGTCCATTTCCTAGACGCCGCCACCGGCGAGCAGATCATGCCCGAGTTCGTTGTTGGCGACCTGGTCAAGGGGTCGGTGACCGTTGATCCCGACGGCTACCCCCTCGTGTACTTCGGATCGCGGGACAACTATCTGCGGATCATCGCTTTCGACCGTGAAGAGCCTGTCGAGCTCTGGTCGGTGCACGCCGAAGACTTTCCACCCGTGCTGTGGAACGACGATTGGGACGGAGCGGGCCTGGTTCTGGACGACTACCTGTTCCAAGGCGGCGAGAACAGCCACTTCTTCATCGCCAAGCTGAACCGCAGTTTCGGCCCCGACGGCCTGGTGGCCATCGACCCCGAAGTGGTGTTCTCCAACCCCGGCTGGGATCAGGAGCTTCTCAACGTGGTGGCCGACGGCAACATATCCATTGAGACCGGCATGACTGTGGTGGGCAACACCCTCTACTTCGCCAACTCCGGGGGGCTGGTGCAGGGCTGGGATATATCCGGGGTGGCCGACGGACAGGATCCCGAGCGGGTGTTCCGCTACTGGGCGGGCGACGACGTGGATGCCACCGTCGTGGCCGACGAAGAGGGCTTTCTCTATGTGGGCGTGGAATACGAGCGGGGCAATGCCCGCAGCCAGGAGCTGGGCCAGATGCTGAAGCTCGACCCGTCGGCTGAAGACCCGCTCGTTTGGGGCACCGACCTTCGCAATGCCGATATCGACGGGGTGTGGGCCACCCCGGCACTCACCGACGAGATGGTGTACGTGCCCACCAACGCCGGCTTCTTCTACGGGCTGAGCCGCGAGACCGGAGAGATCGTGTGGTTCAAGCGGATGGGCGGCCCAGTGTGGTCGTCTCCGGTGGTGATCGACAACGTGCTCATGCAAAGCGACTGCGCTGGCAACATCTACGCCTTCGACATATCCGACCCCTCGGTCGAGCCCCCCGAGATATGGCGCATATCGCTGGGGGGCTGCATTGAGGCCACCCCCGCGGTGTGGGACGGAGTCATCTACGTGGCCGACCGCGTCGGCGGCTTCTACGCTATTGGCGACCGCCAATAGAAGCGCCCGTCTGACTACCCTGACGTCGTGGTCCACCAAACCGAATTTCGACCAAGAGAGATGCCATGACCCGACTGGGAATCATCGGACTGGGAGACATGGGCGGCGCCATCGCCGAGGGCGTACTCGCCGGCCAGTGGGACGACGAGGTGGCCGTGGTGGGCTACGACATCTCCGCCGAGGCCAAGGAGCGGTTCACCGAGCTGGGCGGCACTCTGGCCGCCTCGGTGGGGGAGCTGGCCCGACAAGTTGACCTCGTGGCGGTGGTGGTGATCGACGACGCCCAGGTGCGCCAAGTTTGTCAGGGCGACGACGGGGCCATCGCCGGAGCCGCCGAGTCGGGCGCGCTGGTAGCCGTACACTCCACCGTGTTGCCCGCCACGGTGATCGAGTTGGCCGCAGAGGCCGCCGACGCCGGGGTGGCTCTCATAGATGCCCCCATCACCGGGGGCACCTCATCGGCTCTAATCCGCGACCTGGTGGTGTTTTGCGGCGGCGATGAGGCCCACACCGAGAAGGGGCGGCCTCATTTCGAGCGCTACGGCGGGATGGTGGTGAACGTCGGCCCGCTGGGCTCGGCGCTGAAGGCCAAGGTAGCCCGCAACCTCATCACCTATGTGGAGTTCGCTGTGGCCTATGAGGCCATTGCCCTGGCCGCGGCCGCCGATGTGGACCTAGGGGCGTTCGCCGAGATAGTGAGCTACTCCGATCGCAACATCGGCGCTCACGTGGGCTTGTTCAATGGACCGCCTGCCTATCCGCCCCCGGCTCTGGGGGGCAGCTTCATCCGAATCGCCCACAAAGACTTGGGGGGCGCGCTGGCGCTGGCCGAGGAGCTCGGCGTCGACCTGCCCATCACCGCGCTGGTCGATCAGAACATCGACGTCGCCTTCGGCGAGTAGCCGCGGTAGGAATCTCCGAGACCACGGCCCGGGTGATTAGGCGAAGGTAACGGTTCCGGCGTCGAGCACCACTCGGTCGCCCACCCGGGTCTGGAAGCGGGCCGATCCGCCGCCCTCGTCCCAGATGTGCACATCGAGGGTCTCTCCCGGCAGCACCGGGGAGGAGAACCGCCCGTGCATGCTCTTGAAGCGGGCCGGGTCGCTGTCGCACAGAGAGTGCAGCAGCGCCCGCCCGGTGAAGCCGTAGGTGCACAGGCCGTGCAGGATCGGGGTGTCGAATCCGCCCGCGGCGGCGAATGACGGGTCGGAGTGCAGCGGGTTGCGGTCGCCGTTGAGCCGATACAGCAGGGCCTGGTCGGTGCGGGTCTGGTAGGTCACCACGTGGTCGGCGTCGCGCTCGGGCACCTTCGGCGGGCTGGCCGGGCCCCGATCGCCGTCCCAGCCGCCTTCGCCTCGGATGAACAGCGAGGTGACGTTGGTGAACAGGGGCTGGCCGTCGGCGGTGTCGGAAACGTCGCTCTCCAGCACCACCAGGGCGGCCTTGCCCTTGTCGTAGATGCCGGCCACGCGGCTCACCGAGCTGACCGTGGCCTCAACCGGCAGCGGCTTGTGGAGGGTGAACCCCTGCTCGCCGTGTACCAGAAGCGCCGGGTTGTAGGTGCCGATCTTGGCCAACGGGCTGTTGGCGCCGCCCACACCTCCGCCCAACACCACGCACATGGTGGGCAGGGCCTTCTGCACCACGTCCTTGGTGTTCTCAGTGGTGAACTCCAGCTCGAACCCGGTGGGATCGCTCATTCCCGCGCCCACGCCCAGGGCATACAGGAGGGCGTCTTTCGACTTCCAGCTCGAGGTGCTCGGGTCGCTCTCAGCGCCGACAGCGGTTGGGTCGATGGGCATGGGGGCTCCTCATGGGATAGGGGTTCTTCGGCGCCTGGTTGCGCTCAGATGCTGCCCAAAACATACCGTTGCCGTCGTGGCCCATATCAATCAGCCAGGCGGCCCATTCCAGGCCATCGATCATCCCGCGGTAGCCGGCCGGGAGCGGGAGCTGCGGGCGCTGGCCGACGCGGTGCGCCGGCTGGTGGCCGCCACCGTCTCCAACACTGCCTCGCCCGCCGACACCGCTGCGTTGGCCGACGAGGCCAACGCCCTGGCCGACCGCATCGAGGCCTATGTGCCTGCCGAGACCCCGCCCCGGTTCGGCCCGGGCGGACATGAGATGGAGGGCCCGCCCATCACCCACATTCGAGCACCCTTCGACTATGTGACCGGCATTTGCAATCCCGCCGCGGTGCCAGTGGAGATGGTGGTCGACATGGAGTCCGACCCGCCCAAGACCCAGGGCCGGGCGGTGTTCACCACCGTGTATGAGGGGCCGCCCGGCTGCGTCCACGGAGCGGCCATCGCCTCAGCCTTCGACATGGTGTTCACCAGCGCCTGCTCCACTCGCGACGCCAGCGGCCCCACCATGATGCTGTCGGTGCGCTACAAGCGTCCCACGCTGCTCGATGTGCAGACCGTGTTCGAGGGGTGGGTGGAGAGATTCGACGGCACCATCACCGAGGTCAAGGGCCACGCGCTCCAAGACGGCCAGGTCACCGCGCTAGCCGAGGGCGTGTTCCGCCACCTCGACCGAGAGACGCTCAACCAGTTGGCCCAGAGGGGGTGAACTCCGCGGGCAAGTGCTTGATGCCGTGGATGAACGCCGACGAGAGCGGGTCGGGCTCGCCGGTGGCCCGGATGTCTCCGATGCGGTCGAAGATCTCGCGGTACATCACCTTGATCTCCCGGCGGGCGAGGTGAGCGCCGAGGCAGAAGTGTGGTCCGGGTCCGCCGAAGCCGATGTGGGGGTTCGGGTCGCGTAGCACGTTGAAGGCCAGCGGGTCGTCGAACACCGATTCGTCCCGGTTGGCGCACAGGTAATTCATGACCACCATGTCGCCCTCGTCGATCTTCTGGCCTTCCAGCTCGGTGTCGCTAAGCACGGTGCGGCGCATGTAGGTGACCGGGCTGGCCAGGCGAACGATCTCCTCCACCGCGCTGTTGGCCACGCCGTCGAAGTCGTCGGTCCAGATCTTGCGCTGGTCGGGGTGGTCGGTGAGATACACCAGGCCCCAGCTGATGGCATTGCGGGTGGTTTCGTTGCCAGCCACCACCAATAGGATGAAGAAGCTGGCCAGCTCGGCCCGGGTGAGCCGCTCTCCGTCCACTTCGGCATTGACCAAAACGCTGGTCAGGTCGCCGGTGTCCACACCGACCTTCGACTCGGCCACCTCGTCCATCAGATTCGACAGGGCCTCGCCGGCCATGAGTATGGCGGTGAGGAAATCGCCGAACTCCGGGACGTACTCGTCGTCGGCCGCCCCCAGGATCACGTTGGTCTGGTCGAACACGAAGTCGTGCTCGGATGCGGGAATCCCCATCAGGTCGCACACGATGCGCAGGGGCAGCCGGGCGGCCACGTCGGTAACGAAGTCGCATTCGCCCCGCTCGCACACCTCGTCCACGATCAGTCGGGCCTGGTCCTGCACTGAGTCTTCCAGCCGGGCCAGCATCCGGGGGGTGAAGCCGGCAGACACGATCTTTCTCAGCCGGGCGTGGCGGGGGTCGTCCATGGCGATGATCGAGTTGAAGTACTCGTTGAACTCCGGCGGGAAATCGTTGATGGTGACTCCTGACGACGACGAGTAGATCTGCGGGTTGCGCGACACCTCCAAGATGGTCGAATGCCGGGTGATGAACCATGCCCCCGGCGTATCCACGCTCTGTAGATCACCGGTGAATTCGAACCCGGGATAGAACGTGAGCGGACGGGAGCACACCTGCTTCAGTTCCTCGTCCAGCACCCGGCGATCCCGCCGCCAGAAGGCGTTGTGGAGCGGGTTGTGCGGGTCTGCCTCAGTGGCAGGCGGCGGCTTGGCAATGGAGCCGGTTGCGGTCTGCGATTCGGTTGGCACGGCGGTCATAGCAGCAATTCCTGGTCGGCCATCTTCTATAGCGTGATGCGGTTCTGACTGTAGTGGCTAGCCGGGTGCTGGATTCGCGATGGCGGTTGCCGTCTAGGTGTTATGCACCGGGGTGCGCCAGGCGAAGAGGTCGGGGACGGCGCCGGTTTGGATCTCGGTTAGGGCTTGGCGCAGGCGCAGGGTGTTGGGGCCGGGTTGGCCGTCGCCGATGGTGAGGGTCTTGCCCGAGTAGAGGATGGTGCCAACAGGTGCGACTCCGGCGGCTGTGCCCGATAGGAAGGCCTCGCCTCGCTCGGCCCAGTCGACGAGCTCTTCGGGGTCGATGGCGCGTTCTTCCACGTCGTAGTCGAGGTGGCGGGCGAGCTGGATCACCGAGTCCCGGGTCACGCCGTGCAGAAACGACTCGTCGAGGTGCCGGGTGACGATGCGCTCGTCGTCGGCCAAAAAGAAGTTGGAGGCCCCGGTCTCGGTGATGTCGCCGTCGCTGGCGAACAGCACTTGGTCGACTGCCTCGTTGGCGGCCATCGCGTCCAGTGTGGAACCGAGGGCCATGGCGTAGTTGGCCGCGCACTTCACCATGCCGAATTGGGGCACGGTACGGGGTGTGGATGATTCCACTTGAAGCGTGAGGGGCCGGATGCCTCCCTTGAAGTAGTCGCCCACCGGGGAATTGACCACGAACAACAGAGCCGAGGGGGCGGGATGGGCGGCGGCGCCGATGTCGGCCCCGGTGCCCACCAGCGTTGGGCGGATATAGAGCGACCCCGGCGGGTGGGGGACCTCGTCGGCGTTGGCCGCAACTGCGTCGATAGTCATCTGCCGCAGCATGACGGGATCGATCTCAGGCAGCCGCAGGCAGGCGGCGCTGGTGACCATTCGGGCCACATGGCTGTCCAGCCGGAAGATAGCCACCGACCCGTCAACCTGGCGATGGGCCTTCAACCCCTCGAACACGGAGCTTCCGTAGTGCAGTACATGCGCCGCCGGACTCAAGCTCAAGTCGCCGAACGGCTCCGGAGTACCGCCATAGGAAAGTGGTCCGCCATCAGCCCGCGCCGTCGTCATCCAGTCGCAGAGAACGGTCCCGAAAGGAACGGTAAGGGGGTCGGGCTTGGCGGTCATACAGGCTCTCCTTCAGGCAGGAGGATGGTATAGCCCGACTCCGGTAACAGTTGTTGGATTTGTGATCAGGTCACCATGTCGATGATGAGGGTCTGCACAAACAGGAGTTCGCTGGTGGCGAAGCAGTCGAACACGCCTAGGCCCGGCATGGCGATGTCGACGAATTGTTCCTCGGTCATCGTGTCTGGATCGAAGTCTCCATAGGCCATTAGGTCCAAGAATTCGGGGTACTCGATGCCGAAAGAGCGGAGGCAGGCTGCCGACTCGTCGCTCAGCTCGCCCACCATTCTCGTAGCCAAGATGACGAGGATCTCGGCGATGGTCTCGGTGTCGAGGCAGTCGGGCCCCTGGGTAGTCGAGCTTGTTCCCGCGGCAAAGGCCGTCTCGACGAGTATCTCGAACTGCTCTAGGGGCATTCCGAGTTCGTCGAGATAGCAGTTGATCACGTCCTGGCCCATTGCGTCGAGGAAGTCGCGTCCTGAGATCGGGGTCGTGGCTGCGATGTGGTCCATGGTGCGCACCGTCAACAGAACCCTCTCGCTGGTTGTGAAGCAGCCGAAGAAGACGTCGATGAAGGGGCGCAGTTGCTCTGGGTCGAACGAGGTGGTGGATTCTCCTTCGACCCCGAAGGTGACGTACGCGAATTCCGGGCTCGCCCGACCGAGTTCGGTGAGGCAGCTGCGCGACTCGTCGCTGTGCGCACCGGCATTGGCCGCGATAATCCCAGTGCTGTACACCACGAAGTTGCCCTCAGAGAGACAGGCGGCCATCGGCGCCGCAATGGAGGGGTCTGCACCCCTTTCGGTCAATGCGGAGTCGAGAATCTCTTGGTAGACGGCATCGCCCACCTCATCGCGCACGCACGACGCCTCTGCTTCTGAGACGTAATCAATCAGGTCGCCACCGGTTGTGTCGGCATCTACCACAAATCCCTCAAGGGACACCGGAGGCTCGGGGGCCTCAGTCGGAGGCGGAGGCTCGGGCGTCGGTTCGGGTATTGGCTCGGGGGCCTCAGTCGGAGGCGGAGGCTCGGGCGTGGGTTCGGGTGTTGGCTCGGGGGCCGCCGCTGTCGCCGTCGGCGGCGGGGGAGCTGGCTCGGCCGTGTCCCCGGAATCGTCGTCGTTGCCGCAGGCTGCGGCAACCACCGCTAGTGCGAATAGAACCGCGGCTATCCGCAGCCAACTAGTTGCTCCGAACCGCAATTGTGATCTCATTGTGTTGAGCCTAGGTCAATTCAATTCCGTAATGAAACGCCTTGAAACGCTCAACAGAGATTGGGTCCCGCCCAACGCATCGAGGTAATCGCTAGCAAGTCTCAGGTGCTGCACTTGGTGCTACACTTTTGGGGATGCCGACAGCCCGCCCTCGCCACTCGGTGACCGAGACCGATGAGATTTCCGAGATCCTCGATGAGGCGTCTCGGAAGTGGTCCGATGTGCCGCGGGCGAAGCTCATTCGGCTCATCATGCTGGACTGGGTGGCCAGCGGCCGGTCGCCCACATCGAGGTCTCAGGCCAGGGCGGTGCTGGAGGGCTCATTGCCCGGCTCTTCGGCCCTATATGACCGGTCCCAAGACTGGCCCGCATGATTGTGGCCGACGCCAGCTGGGTTGTGGCCCTGCGGGATCCAAGCGACGAACATCATTCCCGGGCGGTGGCGATCAATGGCGAGGTCGCCGACGAAGAGGCGCTCCTGCACCCGGTGACCCTGGCCGAGTGCCTGGTGGCACCGGCTCACCTCGGGGTGGTCGAGAGTGCATCTGAGCGGCTGCGGGCCGCGTTCGTGGTGACCGATGTGGACGATGGCGCACCGATGCGATGGGCGGTGCTGCGGGCAGAGACCGGGCTGAGACTGCCCGACGCAATCGTCCTCGACACCGCCCTCGATCTGGAAGCCCGCGCTATCGCCACCTTCGACCACCGCCTCGCCGCAGCCGCCGCCCACCACGGCCTCGAAGTGCTAGGGCGGTGGGAGTGACATGTAACCGATGTTGAGTGCACACTGGTGAATTAGGGAGTGTCATCATCGACGATGGTCACCACGCAGCCGTGCCAGCTCCCGTGTCTAAAGAAGCCGATGGAGAAGGTCTCATCAGGTTCGGGCTTTGAGTCCTCTTTAGTAATCACAGGAACCGACACTGGTGAGTTTGCCGGCTGCCCTTCAAAGAACTCATTGAAGTAGACGACGAAGTCGTGCCTATCGGCGGAGTGTCCACTGCTGGAGGTGAAAATCCTCAGCCAAAGCCTGTTGTAACCGTTCCAGTGAACTCGCATTTGAGCAGTCTCACCCTCGGTGATCGGAGGAGGGCACTCGATAGGGTTACCGCTGTGGCCAGCGTGTAGTGAGGGGGCAGCAACAAGGCCGGCGACCATCATCAAGAGCATGATCAAGAGGAAAATACGGGCGATGAACTTAGCTCCGGGACCCTTCCCCCTCGTACGTGATTGCACGTGTCCGACTTCCATTTCATACCTCCTACAACTCTGTTTGTGAGGTGTGAACGTTCACCGGTCTCTTGTTAAGTTCAGGCTATTTGCCCAAGGGCAAAACAACAACAGCCGCAGCTTCCGCCACGTCTGTCGTCCGATGTGACCCATGTCGACCCATGGCTGTCCAGATGCGTGCAAAGCCGACTTGCCAATTGCGGGATTCGCAGGCTTGGGGTTCTGGGAGACTGGGGGTTGTGGCAGTTCCGTTCACCACGATTGCCGGGGAGCGAGTGCTCTTGCGACCGTTTCGGGTCGAGGACGCGGTCGACATCGCTGAGTCGTGCCAGGATCCGGAAATTCCCCGATTCACGATGATGCCGGAGGAGATGACTGAAGCGCAGGCTCGAGAGTGGATTGAGCAGCGGCTGGCACGGTGGGAACAGGGTCTTTTCGCATTCGCGATCACTTTGCCTCCTTCGGATCGCTGCATCGGTCAGATGGGCATCCTGCTAGAGCCCCAATTCCGGCGGGGGGAGGCGTTCTATTGGCTCGACAGGCAGCACCGGGGCCAGGGAATCGCCTCCGAAGCCCTCAATCTGATCACCGATTGGGCATTCTCCGAGCACGGCCTAGCCCGGATTCACCTGGTGACCCACATCGACAACCCAGCGTCCCAACGGGTGGCCGAACGTTGCGGCTATCAGCGAGAAGGCGTGCTACGGGCTTGGGAGCCGGTCAAAAACGACCAACCCGATGTAGTGATGTGGAGTCGACTGCCAGAGGATTGACCGACGCCAAATGGCTCTGGAGGCTGCCCCAGGGGATCTAGGCCTCTACAGAAGTGGGCCGACGAGCTGATGATGGAGTAGCCCTCGATGGGTCAGCCAAGTCTTCTTCGATTTGGGCCACGAGCTCAGGATTGCGCAGAAGCGCCGCCTCGTGGACGGTCATGACAACCGCTGGCGTGAGCAATAGCGATCCATCAGGATGCTCAGTGACCAGGTAGCGGGTGTGCTCGGGTTTACCGAACTTTCCGAGGGCCACACGCCGACGAGCATCCAGCTCAATTAGGTGAGGCATGGGGACGTCTCCTTTTCACGATCCGCCAATGCAACTCCGAAGACCGCATTGGTTCCTCTCACAATAGCCTGTAGTGGGTGGGAAATGTGCATATTGCCTAATTGCACTTTTAGGGTGTTACCCTAATATGGCAATTTAGCTATGCCTGAGTTGCTGTTCTTCCCTATTGCTGACGGACAGCTTGCCGCGCTCGAAGTCGATTCCGCCCGCCGCCAGCTCTACGACCGGGTCAACGATGTTCTCGATCGCCTTGAAGCTGACCCAGGAGATGCTTCAGTCCGACGGCTCCGCTACCAATCACCGCCCATTTGGGGGGTACCCGTCTATGGGTCAGGCGAGGAATGGATCATTCTCTGGAGCGAGTCCGAGACTGGACCAATGGTCCACTACATCGGCGAGACACCGAGGTAGCCGTTCAGCCTTCTGCCAGCTCCAGTTGCAACCCGGAGTCTCTCTTCCGCGACGTTGTGCTCGTTGCTGGTTTGGCCTACCAATCCAGGTAGGGCGATTCGGGATTGGGGCCATGCTCGAGATACCAGCGCACTGTTGCAGCCAAGGCGTCTCGGGGATCGGGCCGGCCCGATGGGATGGCCAGTACCTCCCGCAGCCTTACGTCAGACACCACCAGAGGGCTAGTCACGCGCCACGGATGGATTGCCTCGTCGAAGGACACCTCCTTGGGCTCCCACTCCCAGTCCAGTAATCGTCCGATTTCGGCGGCCAATCCGGCATAGGTCCAGTCGTAGGGGTCAACCACGTTGCATGCCCATGGGTGGGGTACGTCAGGGATGCGGGCGGTTGCTGCCGCCACGAGAGCGTGGGCGACTCGTTCGACCGCGACTCGATGGAAGATCTGGACTCCCGCCGCCGGTATTTTGAGCTCCTTCCTTTTCTCAAGTGCCCGCCGGACAAGAGGCCACTCCCGGCACAGATAGTCCCCGGGTCCGTAGATCGCACCGGGCCGAAGGATGACCACCGTTCCCGAGAACTCGGCAACTGCATCCTCCATTGCCACGTTGTCATGGCCCGAAGTAGCCCCTGGGTAAGGCTCAATGCGTCGGGGCGAGCTTTCGAAAATCGGCAGGGGAGTCGGAGGCAGCAGCTTCCGGCCAGAACCATCCCCAAGACCCGCATCCACATACGCCTGATACACGTCACACGAGCTGACAACCACTAGCCGCTCAGCCCCACAGCGAGCCGCAGCATCGACCAACTGCTCTCCCTTGGCTGCCGTCGCGCCCCCGCCAAACGTGTCAATGATCACCTCCGGCCCAAACCTCTCAACCGGCCCACCCTCGACAAGCAGATCCTCGCGGTCTCCAAGGCAATGCTCCGCCACATCCAAAGCAACATCCGGCTCAAGCTCGTGAACCCCCCGGTGCGCCACAAGAACCTCGTGCCCCGTCCCCACAAGCTCCCAAACCGCAGCAGCACCCACAAACCGAGTGCCGCCCATGACAGCAACGCGCTTCGTCATCCGCTGACTCCCTCAATCACGTAGACCGAAGCAAGGCTATGGCAGGCTGTTGAGTTTCAGGCGACGGCTGCTCGGTAGGCAGCAAAAGTGTCGCCAGGTAGCGGGTGGTGGAGCCTCCAGGTGATCTGGATCGGTCGTTCGGACTGGTGTTCGACATAGGTGGCAGTACCGGCACAGAAATAGGGAGTGGTACGGCCGGTGAGACTCCTCTTTGCGGTGCGGACAAATAGCGCGATTGTTCGGTCGCGGGATGCGTGGTGGATGTAGTTCTGACCCCGCTCGCTCACGACCGTGTCCTTGGCTTGGCTCTCCCAGTGAAAGAGGTGCTCAGAGATGGCATAGTCGAGGTACTTGGTTGTGGGGGAATAGTCCTTGTCGGCCTTTTGAAGGGTGATGAACAGCAAGTCGGTTCGGGTTGGCTCATGCCAGTAGACCCCAGTTTGGAGACGGAGAGGCTTGGAAACAGTCGAAGCGCCAAAAGCAGCCAGAATCTCCTCGCGCGTATAGCTGGCGTGTATCTGAAGCGGGACCGGGTGCAGGAGGCCGAGAGGCCGGTGCAGATGGACAATCTGGTCTTCGAGGAGTGGGAAGACTTCAAGTAGCTCTTCTCGAATTCCTTCGTGTCGCCACAGATCCGCCGCGGCTTCGTCCAAATTGGAGTAGACGCCCTTGTGGGAACCCAGCACGGTCAGAAGGAGCCCTTGGAGTTGATGCCGAGATCGCTCGTCTAGCTCGGCCTCCAGTGGCGCTTGACCGAGAGAGAGGAGACTGGTGTAAGCATCTATCCGCTCTTGATCGTCTAGGTGCAATAGGCGTGCGACTCCTCGACCGACGAGGGCTTCTCTTTCGGAAGCGGGCCGAACATCGATTCCTGCGGCGCGGCGGAGCTCGGTCCATGTGTGGTGTCCGCGGTAGATATCGTCGAGCTCGAGCCCTGTTTCATGCAGAAAGTTGGCGAGTGTCGTGTCGCCGAGGTCACGAAGCTCCCCAACACGCTGCTTCCAAGTCGTGGGGAGCGCCCTTCTGACATTGTCAAGAACTATTTTCCGAGTGACGTGGTCGAGGTCTATATGGCACCCAGCTGGTAGGAATGGGAACCCCTGCTCAATGTCGGACTCCAATTCGCGACGAGTCCGTCCGAGCATGTGCCGATAGCGAAGGTCGAAGCGGAACTCTTTGGTCTGATGGCCAACAAAGTCCAAAACGGTTAGAACGTCCTTGTCGTCGGTGCGCCGAAGCCCACGGCCAAGTTGCTGTAGGAAGATTGTGGCGCTCTCCGTCGGACGCAGCATCAGCACTACATCGATAGCTGGAACATCTACACCTTCATTGAACAGGTCCACGGTGAACAGCGCCTGGACCCTGCCACCCTTGAGGTCTGCTAGAGCCTTGCGACGCTCTTCGTCGCGTGTCCGAGATGTGACGGCAAGCGAGGTGATTCCCGCTCGATTGAACCGGTCTGCCATGAAGTTGGCGTGATCAATGCTGACGCAGAATCCGAGCGCCCTCATCTCGGAGGGATTCCCGACCTTTTCGCGAACGGCTTCAAGGATTTTTGCAGTCCGTAGGTCAGTTGCTGTGTAGAGGTTCGTCAACTGCTTGACGTCGTAGCCTGTGCCGCGCCGCCAAGCGACGTTGGCGAGGTCAGTAGCGTCGTGGACTCCGAAGTAGTGAAATGGCGAGAGTAGACCCTGTTCGAGCGCGTCCCAGAGGCGCAATTCTATGGCGATACGGTCATCGAACCAGCGAAGCACGTCTAGCCCGTCAGCTCGTTCGGGTGTAGCAGTAAGGCCGAGTAGGTGCTTGGGACTCAGACGGTTAAGCAGCGCTTCATAGCTAGCCGCAGCTGAGTGATGAAATTCATCGACGATCACGACGTCGAACTGGTCTGGGTCGAGGGAGGCGGCGTCGTTGGCGGTGATGGACTGGATTGAGGCAAAGACGTATTCCCATCGGGTAGGCCGGTTGCCACCCACCCAAAGCTCTCCAAAGTCGCCGTCGCGCAAGACATGCTTGAAAATGTTCAGGCTCTGTCTAAGGATCTCATCGCGGTGGGCGACAAAGAGCAGTCGAGATCGCCCAAGTTCTGCTCTCAACTGGCGGTAATCGAGGGCCGCGATGATCGTCTTGCCGGTACCTGTGGCAGCGGCAACAAGATTGTGTGGGTATCCGCGGTTTCGCTCGACTTGGAGCCGCTCAAGGATCTGGCGCTGAAACGGGTATGGCTGGATTTCGAATGGTGTGAGATCCAGCTCATCCGTTCTGGTGTCTGTCGTAGCTTGAGCAAAGCGCTCCGGATTAAACTCTTCGAAATGCGGATCAGCCCAGTACGTCGCGAATGTGCGCTCGAAGGCAGAGATCAACTCGGGGTTTAGGCGCTGGGAAGCCCTTACGTTCCACTCGAGGCCTGTGACCTGTGCCGAGAACGTGAGGTTCGACGAGCCGATGTAAATCGTCGAAAAGCCGCTCTTTCGGTGAAACATCCAGGCCTTGGCATGAAGTCGGGTGGTGGAGGTGTCATAGGAGACCTTGACCTGGGCCCCGAGTTCGACGAGAGCTTCAAGCGCCCTCAGTTCAGTGCTTCCTGTGTAAGTGGTAGTAATGACCCGGAGTTGTTTGCCGGCTTCTACGTGGCGGCGGAGGTGAGGGAGCAGGTGGCGGATTCCAGTCCAGCGGATGAACGCGAGGACAAGATCGATTCTGTCGGCTGATTCGATCTCGGCTTCGATCTCGCTGCCTACTGACGGTTCGTCACGAGCATTGGTCATCAGCACTGTGTCACGAAGTGGTGTAAGAGGGCGGCTGATGGAGATGGGCTTGCGAGTTGGATCGAGTCGCTCTATTGCCGTCAACCGTTCGAGGGGTGGTGAAAGTGCACGGTCAGTTTCTAGGGAGTCAGGTTGAACGGTTGTGATTGCCGAAAGAACCGAATGGGAGAGGTGCACTGCGGCCTCAGTGCGGTCGTCTGCACTGACTGTGGCGAGAGCATCAGCTACCCAGCGGCCAATGAGTTCTCCGACTCGATCAGGTAGCTCTGCGGGGTCTGCATCCTGGAGGCTGGCCGCCAGGCGCTTGGGGGTAAGGCTGTCGAGGCGCTGACGGAGTAAGCCGTCAATGAGTTGGTCATAAAGACCGGGTGCCAAGTCCGCCATCACGTCATGTATCTAGCAGGTGAGAAACGAAGCTCTTTCCTGTTCCGGGTAGACCTGGAAGCTCCAAGCCGCCAACTGTCAAATGACGCTAGACCAACGTTGAGAGGTTTTGGTCGGGGGCGGGGCCGGGGTTGACTTTTTTGCCGGGGGTCCAGGCGACGGGGAGGTGCTTGACGCCGCCGATGAAGTTGGAGCGCAGCCACTCTGGCTCGCCTACCCGGTGGATGTCGGGCACGCGCTCGACGATTTCCTGGAAGATGAGGCGCAGCTCCATTTTGGCCAGGTTGGCGCCCAGGCAATAGTGGGCCCCGCCGCCGCCGAAGGAGATCTGCTCGTTGGGGGTACGGCTCACATCGAAGGTGAAGGGATCGTCGAACACCTCTTCGTCCCGGTTGGCCGAGACGTGCCATATGACCACCTTGTCGTTCTTGTCGATGTGCTGGCCCCTGATCTCTGTGTCCTCGGTGGCGGTGCGGCGGAAGTGCAGCACGGGGGTGGACCACCGCAGGATCTCGTCGATATGGGTGTCGGTCACCCCGTCGGTGGAGTTCTTGATGATGTCGAACTGCTCTGGGTGGTCCATGAGCGCCAGCATCCCTTGGGCGGTGGCGTTGCGGGTGGTCTCGTTGCCGGCCACGGTGAGCAGCAGCATGAACATGTCGAATTCCAGATCGGTGAGCCGGTCGCCGTCGATCTCCGCGTTGATGAGCTTGGTGACGATGTCGTCGCGGGGGTTCTCCGCCCGGTCTTTGGCCAGTTGATTGGTGTAGGCGTACAGCTCCGCACCAGCTGAGAGGCTGCTTTCGCGGTCCTCGACGTACTCGGGGTCGTCGACGCCGATCAGGCGGTTGGACCAGTCGAACAGCTTCATGCGGTCCTCCTGGGGAACGCCCATGATCTCGGCGATGGCCTGGAGCGGAAGCTCAGAGGCCAGGTCTACCACGAAGTCGGCCTCGCCCTTCTCGATCACGTTGTCAATGATGAGGATGGCCCGGTGGCGAAGGTATTGCTCGATCAGGCCGATCATGCGGGGGGTGAAGCCCTTGTTCACCAGCCGCCGGTAACGGGTGTGCTTGGGCGGATCGGTGGTGAGCATCATCACCCCCCGGGAGTCGGGCGCCTCGTTGTTCCAGGTGCCCGGATCGGGGATGGAGGTGCCGCCCAGCTCTGAGGAGAAGCGCTCGGTGTCGCGGTTCACCTCCACCAGATCGGCGTGCTTGACCACGTTCCAGAACGCCGGCCCTCTGGGGTCTTGGTGCAAGAAGACGGGGGATTGCTCCCGCAGCACCTTGAACATCTCGTGGTGCTCCTGGCGTACGAATCGGTCGGGGTCGAGCAGGTTGACTTCGGTGAGCTTCACAGTGCTTTCCTTTGCTGCGATCGTTTGCCGAGTGTCGGCCAGTGTACGGGAACCTCTTATGCGACAAGATACCGGGGTGCGAACCGACAGGGAAACGGTGAGGCAGCGATGACGGCAGCGGCCAACCAGGACGCTCAGCGGGCCGGCGTGGCCAGCATGGGCGAAGGCGTCCACATGCAGGCCTCAATACTGGACGGCATCCGGGTGGTGGACTTCTCCACCGGGGTGCCCGGCCCGTATGTCACCAAGCTCTTGGCCGACGCCGGAGCCGACGTGATCAAGGTGGAGGGGCCCGACGGCGACCCGATGCGCCGCTGGTCGGCCACTCGGGCCGAATTCGAGGGGGACAGTGCGCTGTTCCAGTTGCTCAATGCCTCCAAGCGGGGTGTTGTAGGCCAGCCCGGCGATGCTGAGATCGAGGAGCTGGTGGCCACCGCCGACGTGGTGGTGGAGTCATCCCCCGCCGGTTCGGGATTGGGCCGGGCCTGGGCCGACCAGCACCCGCATTTGGTCGTGCTTTCAGTGACGCCCTATGGACAGGACGGGCCGCTGGTTTCCCATCCATCAACCGAATACACCGTGCAGGCCCAATGCGGGGCCATCGCCTGCCGGGGGCGGCCCGACCAGCCCCCGATCCACGCCGGAGGGGGCATCGCCGAGTGGACCGCCGGGGCCTACGCCGGTCCTGCGGTCCTCTCCGCGTTGCTGCGCGCCCGGCGAACCGGGCACGGCGAGCACATCGACTTGGCGGTGGCCGACGTGATGGGCATCGCCGCCACCACGTTCAGCGACCTGGCCCACTCAATGCGGGGCGGCGGCCACGACTTCGACCGGGTGGCCCGGTCGGTGGAGGCGCCCTCCATCGAGCCCGCCCTCGACGGCTGGGTGGGGTTCAACACCAACACCGCCCTCCAATACCAGGGCTTTGCGCTGATGATCGAGCGCCCCGACCTCATCGACACCGAGTGGAGCCAGATCGGGGAGCGGGCCGGCCGGTTGGACGAGTGGAATGCCATGGTCCATCCGTGGACCTCCCGCCACACCGTGGCCGAGATCATCAAGGCGGCGTCTGATCTGCGGGTGCCGGTGGCAGAGGTGAACGACGGGCGCAGCGTGCTCGACAACGAGCAGTTCGCGGCCCGTGGGGTGTTTGTGCGCAACCCCGGCGGATTTCTCCAGCCCCGACCGCCCTACCTGATGGACGACGGCGGCGAGCGACGGCCGGCCACATCCGCTCCCGCGTTGGGCGAGCACACCGGCACGATCGAAGCCCGCCCTCGGCCTGAGGCTTCGTCTGCGGGGGCCGATCCCGACCTGCCTTTGGCCGGGGTCAAGGTGCTGGACCTCACCAGCTGGTGGGCCGGGCCGTCGGCCACCGGCACGCTGGCCATGCTGGGGGCCGATGTGCTCCACATCGAGTCCACCGGCCATCCCGACGGCATGCGGATGACCGGGTTCATGTTCGGCACCGAGGACTGGTGGGAGTGGAGCTCGATGTTCGTGGCCATCAACCACAACAAGCGAGGTCTGACGCTCGACTTGGACACCGAAGCGGGCATGGATCTGCTGTGGCGGCTCATCGAGAGCGCCGACGTGGTGATCGAGAACTTCTCCCCCCGGGTGGTGGAGAAGTGGGGTCTGAGCTGGGAGGCCGTCTCGGGCCGCAACCCCCGGGCGGTGTTCACCCGAATGCCTGCTTTCGGGCTGAGCGGGCCGTGGCGGGAGCGGGTGGGGTTTGCCCAGACCATGGAGCAGCTCACCGGCATGGCCTGGATCACCGGCCATACCTACGACCAGCCCCGCATAATGCGGGGGCCGTGCGACCCCATCGCCGGGATGCACGGTGCCTACGCCGCGATCTTGGGCCTCGCCGTTAGGGAGCGCACCGGACAAGGGGTGTTCGTGGAGTCCACCATGGTGGAGGCCGCGCTCAACTGCTCGGCCGAGCAGATCGTCGAGTACACCGCCTACGGCAACGTGATGGAGCGGGCTGGCAACCGGAGTCCCTATGCCGCACCCCAGGGGCTGTACCCCTGCCGGGGCCACGAGCAATGGCTGGCGCTGGCCGTGGCCACCGACGAGCAGTGGCAGGCCCTGGTGGAGGTGCTCGGGTCTCCCGATTGGGCCGACCGACCGGAGTATTCCACCGACGCCGGCCGTCGGGCGGGCCACGATGCCATCGATGAGGGGCTGTACGCCTGGGCCGCCGAGCAGAACCTCGACGATGCCGTAGCCCGGCTGGTGGCCGCGGGCGTGCCCGCCGCCCCGGCCTGGGATCCTCGGATCCAGCACGAGAACCCCCAGCTTGCCCATCGGGGGCTGTTTGAGATGGTCGAGCATCCGGCGGTGGGGACCCACCCCATGCCGGGAATGCCCTACCGATTCGCCTCGGTCGACCGCTGGATCACCTCTCCGTCGCCCGCCCTGGGCCAGCACAACCATGAGATTCTGGCCGAATTGGGCCTGTCGGCTGACGAGATAGCCCAACTGGAAGCCGACGGCGTGATCGGCACCCGCCCCAAGGGCCTGTGAGGCCTGTCGCGAGCTGGCCCAGTGAAAGAATGAAGCCATGAGAGCAGTGCGATGCGTCGACGGCCAGCCCACCACGGTGGAGGTGGCCCCTCCAGAAGGCGAGGGTGTGCGCATCAAGATGGCATCGGCGGGGGTGTGCGGCTCCGACCTGCACATGCTCCCTTTGGGAATGCTCAACACGTTCACCATCGGCCACGAGTTCGCCGGCTGGCTGGACGACGGCCGCCCGGTGGCCATCGAGCCCATCCACGGTTGTGGCACCTGTGAGCTGTGCCTGGCCGGCGACTACAACCGCTGCCCGGCCACCCTGGGTGACATCGCCGGCATCTCCCGCGATGGGGGAATGGCCGACGAGATTCTCATGTGGCCCGAGGCCATCGTGCCCCTGCCCTCCGGAGCCGACGCCCGGGACGCCTGCCTGGTGGAGCCCCTGGGCATCGCAGTACACGGCTTCCGCCTGGCCGGACTGCGGGGCGACATGCGGGTGGCCGTTGTCGGCGGCGGCGCCGTGGGCCAGACCGCGCTGGCCGTGGCCGGCCTGGCCGGATGCGAGGTCGCCATCTCGGCCCGCCACGACGCCCAAAAGGAAGCCGCTGATCGCTTGGGGGCGGTCCCGCTGACCGATGAGCCCTACGACATCGTGGTGGAGGCCGCTGGCACCGGCTCAGCCTTGGCCGATGCCGTCAAGAAGTGCCGCCCCGGGGGCAAGATTGTCATCCTGGGCAGCTACTGGGAACCCGTGGAGCTTCCCGGCATAGAGATCAGCATGAAGGAGGTCACCCTGGTGCCCTCCTCCATGTACGGCCGCCACGGCCCCACCCGAGACATGGACGTGGCCGCCGCCGTACTAGCCCAACTCCCCGAACTCCCCAACGCCGTAATCACCCACCGCTTCCCCCTGGACGCCCCCGCCGAAGCATTCGCCACCGCCGCCAACCGCGCCTCCGGCGCCATCAAAGTCGTCCTAGAGCCCTAGCTCGTTTGCCCGGGCAGGTAGGGCGCGCGCTTCCCGGTTGTGCCTCTATCCGGCTCCTAAGGCGACTCGTCGCTGGATGAGATCGACGTAGGCCGGGTTGAGCTCAATGCCTGCCCAGTTGCGGCCGAGTTCTTGGGCGGCGATGAGAGTGGTACCAGAGCCAGCGTAGGGGTCGAGAACGATGTCGCCAGTTCGACTAGTGATTTGGATGCAGCGGCGAGCGAGAGTCTTCGGCATGACCGAAGGATGATCATCGGTACCGCTGTCGCTCTTGTTGTGAGGCTCGGTGTTGATATCCCACATGGTTCGGAGTCGGCGTCCATTCGGGCCTTTCACGGCCGCAGTGTCGTAGTAGTAGTTCTGGCTCTTGGAAAGCAGGAACACTGTCTCGTGGGACGTGGTCGGTAGGTCTGTCAGCGACTCAGGGCGTGCGTTGGGTTTGTGCCAGATCACCTCGGATCGCAGCCACCATCCTGCACTTTGGAGGGCGAACGCGAGCCGCCAAGGAACCCCGATCAGGTTCTTCGGTTTCAGTTCAGCGAGAGCAGGTGGGTGCACAAACGTCGCACTAGCACGGTTCTTGCGGTCCTGTGCTCGGTACTTGTGATTGCCGGGGGTATGGGAATCGACCACGTTCACCCACACGGTGCCGTCGTCTGCTAGCAACCGACGAACTTGGTCAAATGCCATGACGATTCCCCTTTCGTACGACTCCAAGGCATCGTCGCAGCCGATCTGCCCTCCGGCCTCATGGTCCTGAAGCGACCAGGACGGCGGTGACGTGACTACCGTCTGCGCGCATCCATCAGGGAGCAATCCCAGGGCTTCGATCGCTGGACCGCACACAAGCACTGTGCCATTCAAGTCATTCAGCGGACCGTCGATGCCGACGTTCAGATGAGTATGTGGATCTGAATTTCGACTTGATGCACCCGCAGCGTATTCAGGCCGAGGAACAGGGATTTGACGGCCCTCGGCACCCTCGGAGTCGCCTCTAGAACTCACGACACGACCCTACTTCCAGGTAGTGACACATTCGGGGAGCCTGAGGAGTCGTTGAAGAATCATTTTCACAATTGCCGGAGGCCCTAAAGCACTTGTAACTCATATGAGTTGCGAGTAATTTCATCGGGTGTGGAAGGTGGAGGCTACACACCAGTTCGAAGTCAGGTGGAACTCGCTCTCGGATTGATTTCATGACTTCTAAGAGCTTCGATGAACTCTCTGCACCTATTGATGCCGATCCGGTGCGCAGTGCTAGGGCGGAGAAGTACAGGCAGAAGGTGGAAGCGAAAATCTTCGCCTTTCAGCTGGCAGAACTGCGGAGTGAGCTCGGCATCAATCAGGTCGATCTGGCTGAGAGGCTCGGCATCACACAGGGGGGAGTGTCGAGGCTCGAGCGGTCAGCGGACCCCAAGCTGTCCACGTTGTGCAAGCTCACTTCTGCTCTTGGTGGAACGCTCAGCATCGAGATCAGTGTTGGCGACTGTGCGATCAATTTCACCTATCCATCATCGCCAGAGGCCTCTTCGCTGGAAGAGCTAGATAATTCGAGAATTGATGCGGCCTCGGTTGCTCCTGGGAGCAGGTCTGTATAGAGGGAAAGCTAGGGTCGGTGGCGATGGGGCAGCGGGAGGACTTGGCGGGGCTTTCTGGGGCTGAGGTGGTGGCGATGTTGGGGTTGGTGGCGTTGCCTGAGGAAGGGGGGATGTGGCGGGAGGTTTGGCGGGATGAGCAGAGTACGGCGATCTACTTTTTGATGCAGCCGGGGGATTTTTCGGCGATGCATCGGCTGGACGGGCCGGAGATTTGGCATCACTACGCGGGGGCGGCGGTGGGGATGCTGTTGCTGGGGCCGGATGGGTCGGTGGAGCGGCCGGTGTTGGGCGACGACTTGGGGGCGGGGGAGCGGCCCTGTCTGGTGGTTCCGGCCGGTACCTGGATGGGGGCGGCTACTACGGGGGAGTGGTCGCTGGTGGGGACCACCATGGCGCCGCCTTACCACCATGATGGTTTCGAGCTGGGGGAAGCCGACCAGCTTGTTGAGCAGTATCCGTCGGCGGCCAGCGAGATCGCTGAGTTGGTGAGGCCGTGACCGCATCGCCTGCTGAGATGATCGACCTCACCGGCAAGGTGGTGGTGGTTACTGGTGCGGGCGGGGGGATTGGCGGGGGGATCGTCAGACGAATGGCGGCTGCTGGTGCCTCGGTGGTGGCCCACACCCGATCGTCACCGGTTGAGCACAGCGAAGGACAGGTCACCGAGGTGCAGGTTGACCTCACCACCGAAGACGGCCCGGCTGCGGTGGTGAACGCGGCCCGAGAGCGTCACGGGCGGATCGATGCCTTGGTCAACAACGCCGGGGTCCAGCCGGTGGCTCCGTTCACTCATCTCACTGATCAGCAGTGGGCCGAGATGATCGACACCAACCTCACTGCGGTACACCGGCTGACCCAAGCCGCCGCGTCGGCTATGCGGGATCAGGGCACAGGCGGGTTCATCGTGCACATTGCCTCGATCGAGGCCCGCCACCCCACTCCCGTTCATGGCCACTACGCCACCTCCAAGGCTGGTCTGGTGATGCACGCCAAGGCGGCGGCGCTGGCGTGGGGTCCCCACGGCATTCGGGTCAACTCGGTGTCGCCAGGGCTGATCGACCGTCCCGGCCTGACCGACGACTGGCCCGAGGGCGTGGAGCGGTGGATGGCCGCCGTCCCGCTCGGCCGACTGGGCACCGCCGAAGACGTCGGGGACGCCTGCGTGTTCTTGTGCTCTGATCTAGCCCGGTGGATCACCGGGGTCGATCTGGTGGTGGACGGCGGGATTCTGACCAATCCCACTTGGTGACCAGAGGGGCCAGAGGCGATGACGACCAAGACCATCGGGCTGGTGGGGACCGGGGTCATCGGTTCGGGTTGGGCGGTGCGGGTGCTGGCCCGGGGTTACGACGTGGTGGCTTGGGATCCGGCCGCCGACGGCGAAGACCGGCTGCGGGAGGCGATTGAGCGAGCCTGGCCCGCGGCCACCGAGTTGGGCCTGTTCCCTGGGGCTGAACCCAGCCGGGTGCGGTGGGCTGACTCCCCAGAGGAAGTGGCCGAGGCCGCTGACTGGATCCAGGAGAGCGCTCCCGAAGACGAAGAGCTCAAGCGCACCCTGCTGCTTCGCTTGGACAAAGCCGCCCCGCCCCGCACGGTGATCGCCAGCAGCTCGTCGGGACTGTTGCCCACCCGGTTGGCCGTGGGCCTGCACCACCCCGAGCGCTTTCTTATCGGCCACCCGTTCAACCCGGTGTACCTGCTGCCGCTGGTGGAGTTGGTGGCCGGGGAGGCCACCAGCGCTGATGCGGTGGCTGCCGCGGTGGATCACTACGACGACTTGGTCATGCACCCCCTCATCGTGCGAAACGAGATCGAGGGATACCTCTCCGATCGCCTCCAAGAGGCGCTGTGGCGCGAGGTGCTGCACCTGGTGAACGACGGGGTGGCCACCACCGCCGAACTGGACGATGCCATCGTTTATGGTCCGGGCCTGCGCTGGGCGGCCATGGGCACCAATCTCACGTTCCATCTCGCGGGAGGCGACGGCGGGATGCGCCACATGCTGAGGCAGTTCGGCCCGGCGCTGGAATTGCCCTGGACCCACATGGAAGCCCCCGAGCTTACCGAGGAACTCATCGAGGCCATGGCCACCGGAACCGAGGCCCAGGCGGGGGGACGCACGGTGGCCGAGTTGGAGCAACAGCGCGACCAGAGCCTGCTGGGCGTGATGCGGGCACTCAGCACATCGGGGATCGGCGCGGGCCGATTGATCACCGAGAGAGATGCCCGCATCCAGGCGGCTGGCAAGGCAGCCGGTCGGGACTAGTTGCCGACAGCGGCCTTGTCTCGCAGGCGGTACTCGGGCACCAACACGGCCAGCACCACCCCCAGCGCAGTTACGGGAATCGCCCACCAATAGAGGTCGGCGATGGCGTTGGCGAACGACTCCACGATGCCGTCGCGCACCCCAGGGGGCTCGATGGCGTGGATATGGGTGGGCACGGCGATGAGGGCCTCAATGTCGAGTTGGTCGCCACCCGGCACCAGCCGGGGGAGGTAGTGGTCGAGCCGGGCGATGAAGATCACCCCCAGCACCGCCGACCCGAAGGTCTGGCCCAGCGAGCGGAAGAAGTTGGATGCCGACGTGGCCGCCCCCAGATCGCCGTGGGGGACGATGTTCTGCACGGCCACCAGCAGCACCTGCATGATGGCCCCCACCCCGCAGCCCACCGTGAACAGGTACGCCATGGCCGTCCAGGTGGTCGTCTCGGCACTCACGGTAGACAGCAGCCACATCGACAGGGTGAGCACGCCGGCTCCCACGATCGGCACGGCCTTGTACCGGCCAGTGCGGGTGAGGATCTGTCCGCTGCCCACCGAGGTGATCAGCATCCCCAGCGTCATGGGCACCAGCAGCAACCCCGATCGGGTGGCGTTCACATCGGTGACCACTTGGAGGAAGAGAGGCCCGAAGATGCCCGCGCTGATCATGGCGGCACCAGCGATGAACTGGATCACACAGGAGATGTTGAAGAGGCGAAGCCGGAACAGCCGAGGCGGGAGAATGGCCTCAGCCACCCGCCGCTGATGGACGATGAACAGCGCCAACCCGCCGACTCCGACCACCAGAAGGCCTATCGAGGGGGCCGACAACCACGACCACGAGTCGCCGCCCATCTCCATGGCCAAGATAAGGGCGATCACCCACACCAAAAGCAGACCGGCACCGGTGTAGTCCACCCGGGCCTCCCGGCGGGTGTAGGCCAGATCCAGATGGGTGACCGACATCACCAACGCGAACGCCCCGAGGGGCAGCACCATGAAGAAGATCCAGCGCCAGTGGGCGTAGTCCACCAGCAGGCCCCCGGCCAGCGGGCCCAGGATGGTGGCAAAGGCGAAGATGCCGCCCATGTACCCCTGGTACCGGCCCCGCTCCCGGGGCGACACCACGTCGGCCAGGATGGCCATCGAAAGTGTGAACAGCCCTCCGGCGCCCAGACCCTGGGCCGCCCGGAAGACAACCAGCATGGTCATGCTCGTGGACACACCGGCCAGCACCGACCCGGCCATGAAGATGGCGATAGCGGTTTGGTAGAGGCCCTTGCGGCCCCATAGGTCTGACAGCTTTCCCCACAGGGGCGTAGACGAGGTGGAAGCGATGAAGTAGGACGTGAACACCCAGGTGTACAGGTCCCGCCGACCCAGGTCCCCGATGATGGTGGGCAGCGCGGTGGACACCACCGTGCCCTCTATGGCCGCCATCATCTGGGCCAGCATCAGGGTGAGTATGATGACCAGCACTTGGCGTTTGGGCAGGTTGTCGCTCCCTGCTGAAGCCCTATCACTTATCGGGATAGATTTATCAAAACTATTCATATAGGATATCGTGACGAGCGCTATTCGAACGTCTAACTTTTTGTATTGGAAGCAAGCAAATATCTAAGCGATTGCTGGGGAATTTGGTTGCTGAAGTAATAGCCAAACGGAGAAAGGCCCCCGGACTCGTACGGGAGGCAATGGGTGGAGATGGCAATGGAGCCTCGTCCTTGGTGGATGGAAAATGCGAACTGCAAAGGGAGGAGCGAACTGTTCTTCCCCCCGGCCGGCGAACGTCCGTCGGCACGGGAGCGGCGGGAGAATGCAGCCCGGCGAATTTGTGGCGAGTGCGTCGTGATTCGGGCGTGCCGGAGTTGGGCGCGCGACCAGCGCGAGCTCGGCTTCTGGGGCGGCGAGTCGGAGATCGAGCGGGCTGAGGCGGGCTTCGCCCCCTCTACTCCGGTCATCGGCCTGCGGCGCCACCGCACCGAGCGAGAATCGGCCTGAGCCGACTGCACTGATCCGGCGCCGCATTCGGACGGCGCCGTCAATTCCCTCATCCCACGACGCGTCGGACAAAGGCCGCAATGGCCTCGGTACCCTCGATCGCCTCGGGGTAGTTGGGGTACATGATCTGGAAGTCGTGGATCATTCCCGGCCAGATTCGCAGATCCACCTCGACCCCAGCATCGGCTAGCACAGCCGCGAATCCGGTGGCGTCGTCCAGCAGCACCTCGTGGTCCCCGGCGTGCACCAGCATGGGGGGCAATCCCTCTAGGTCGCCGAAGAGCGGCGAGGCCAGCGGATCACGGGGGTCGTGGCCGTCCAGATACCAACTGGCGGCGGTCACCGCGTCGTCGTGGCCGAACATCACATCCAGCTCGTCTCGCTCAGCGTGGCTGGCCGAGGAGTTGGTCAGATCCACCCAGGGCGAAAGGCAGACTCCCGCGCCGGGGAGCGGCAACCCCTGATTGCGGGCCCCGAGCAGGACGGCCCCTACCAACCCACCCCCGGCGGAGTCGCCGATAAACGCGATGCGGGCCGGTTCGATCCCGGTGTCCAGCATCCAGCGGTAGGCGGCCAGGCAGTCGTCAACCGCGGCGGGGAACGGATTCTCCGGGGCCAGTCGGTAGTCGATCAACAGCACTCGGGCCGGGATCAGCGAAGCCAGATGGGATCCGAAGCCCTGGTGCGAGATGATCGATCCCACCCGGTATCCGCCGCCGTGGAAGAACAGCAGCGCAGGCAGACTGTCGGGGTCGTGGGCCTGGGGGTGAAGCCATGCGGCACCGGGCACTTCGGGGATATCGACCGTCTCCTTAACCACCCCGTCGGCCAGCGGCGTGGCGGCTGAGTTGGCGTCTAGACGGGCCCGGCGCTCGGCGGGCGTCTCGGAGGGGTCGGGCTTGGGCGCGGACGCCAGCATGGACCGCACGGCTTCGAATTCTGGGCTTGGCATCCCCGGAGACTAACGCCTGCCCTTCTGGTTCTCGGGTCTCGGAAACTCACCAATGGCTATCGGGCTCGGGTTCTTGGCCGAGCCGGGACGGCGGTAGCCTTAGCGGGCGATGACCGGCGAACTTCGACTGCTCACCATCCACGCCCATCCCGATGACGAGGCGTCCAAGGGGTCGGCGACGGTGGCCATGTATGCAGACCAGGGGGTGGCGGCCTCTTTGGTGTGCTGCACCGGCGGGGAAGAGGGCGACATTTTGAACCCGGCCATGGACCAGCCTGAGATTCGGGAGAATCTCAATCAGGTCCGCCGAGACGAGTTAGTCGAGGCCGCCGACGTGCTCGGATATCAAAGCGTCCACTGGCTGGGCTACCGCGACTCCGGCATGCCCAAGAGCGACGCCAACGCCGACCCCCGCAGCTTCGCCCAAGCCCCGCTGGGTGAGGCCGTGGAGCGTCTGGTGGCCATCCTCCGAGCCGAGCGCCCCCACGTGGTAGTCACCTACGGGGAAGATCAGCAGGGCTACCGCCACCCCGACCATCTCCGGGTGGCTGAGATCAGCGGCCCGGCCTTTGACGCGGCCGGCGATCCCGACGCCTATCCCGACGCCGGCGAGCCGTGGCAGCCGCTGAAGATGTACTACGTGACCTGGTCGCGGAACCGGATTACCGCCCTGCACGAGAAGTTCGGGGAGCTGGATCTGGAGTCGCCCTATGACGAGCGCTGGTTCAGCCGCCCGTCCAATGACGATGCCATCACCACCCGCATCAACTGCGCCGAGTACTTCGACCGCCGGTCCAAGGCGCTGCTAGCCCACCGCACCCAGGTCGATCCCGACTCCAAGTTCTGGTTCGGCCTGCCCGACCACCACATGGCCGATGCCTATCCGTGGGAGGACTACATGCTGGGCCGCAGCCTGGTGGAAACCGACATTCCCGAAACTGACCTGTTCGCGGGGATCGCCTAGGCCGATGGAGCGGGCCCGATTCCTCAGCGAAGAGTGGTTCGGGCTGAACCTGGAGGCGGCGGCGGGCTGGCCGGAGCGGCCGGGGGTGGACTGCTCGGCCAATTTTGAGGTGACCGGAGCGCCCGACGGAAAGGTCCGCTACCACGCCGTCATCCGCGGTGGCCGGCTGGTGGAGATGGCTCTGGGCAAGCTGGCCGACGCCGACGTCAGCATCATCTACAAGTACGCCGACGCCAAAGCCGAGGTCTCCGGCGGCGATCACCCCGACCTGGCCTACATGACCGGCCGGATGAAGCTGGAAGGGGACTACGCCCGCTGGGTATTCGGCCTGCGCCCGCTCTTGGACTCAGCCGAGTACCACCACTTCCTGTCGGCTTTGGGCGAGCTCACCGACTTCTGATCGGCGCTCAGCCCCGGCGCTGGGCGTCTCTAAGGTCGGAATAGGCCAGTAACTGCGCGCCGGAGCGCTCGACCACGGTGCGCAGCGCAGGGTCGTGGGCCACCAGCAGGTACTGCTCCACCCGGCTGAGCCAGCCGGGGTCCATCTCCCGCAGCTCGGGGGTGTCGATGGCCGGCGACACCACCAGCTCGGTCACTCCTGGGGCCAGGTTCTCCAATGCGTCCTCCAACGTGCGCCGTGCGGGGCGGCCGCGAATCTGCACCAGGTGGTCGGGGGCCAGGACGCCGGAGTCGGCGGCCAGTCGGCGGAACGGGAAGCCGGCCCGGCGCTCCTGGTCGCTTCCGCCGAGGCGCATCGGCAGGGCCATTTCCACCGCCAGCTCCAAGTAGACGTCGAAGAACTCGGGGCGCATCAGCAGTGTGTCCAAGTGCGGGCTCAGGTGGGTTAAGTCGCTGCCCCACTGGTTGGCCCGCTCGATCTGTGCCCGGCACTCCCGATGGACCTCATCGAGATCGCTGTGCTCCCACGAGTCGGCGGGAGTGCGGGGGAAGCCGCCGTCGCCGTCCAATAGCGACGGTGCCTGAGTGATCGGACCCCATCGGTAGTTGTCGAACTCGGCGTTCAGGGTGAGGTCGACACCGACCCGAGTATGGGCGAAGCGCCCGGCTGCATCCCGGGCCCATGGGCACGGCACCATCAAGCTGGCGGCGGTGGCCGCCCCTAGCTCCAGGCACTCGGCAATGCCCGCATTGGCTGCATGGGACTGCCCCAGGTTGTCACAGGTGATGATGAGGCCTCGGCCCTGGGGGTCACCGCCCAAGCGTTCCATTAGCTCGCTCACTACCGGAAAGCTACCGCCCCTTGGCGGCAAAGAGGCTTACTCAAGCACCACGTCGGCGCTGCCGCAGTCGCTCCACAGGCCCAGCCCCTGGTCGCGGGCTCTAGCTGCGGTGGCGTAGAAGGCATCGGCATGGGTGGTGTTGGGCTCGATGACCAGGGCTTCGGCGTACCCGTTGGCGGCGATCTCGAGGTTGACGAACAGTCCGTCGCCGGAACGGTGCACGTAGGCCAACAAGCGGTCGTAGCGATCGCGCGCCTCCACGTCGCGGGTCAGGCGCACCTCGGTGCCTTCCGGCAGAAGCGACTTTGTGAAAGCGGTGGCCTCGTCGCCGTAGCACTCAGCCGGCAGGAAACCCCCAGTGGCCTCGGGGGTGTCGATGCCGATCAAGCGAACTCGTTCGGTGCGATCAGCTACTTGCACCACCACCGTGTCTCCGTCTACCACCTCCACCACCGTCGCGGCAGCTCCGGCTATTGCCGCGGCTGGCTCAGGCGATTGGCCTGGCTGGGTGGCCGGGGTTCCGGAGCAGCCGGCGAGCACGAGAGCCAGCAGGCCGCAAACCGTCGACGTCGGCCTCACGCAGCACGGGGAATGTCGTCGGAGGGTGTTGGCGTCGGCTGGGGAGCGGGGGAGCGGCCCTGCAAGGCCGCTCGGGCCTGAGCGAGACCGCGGCGGCCGATCTCCTTGGTGCGCTCATCGATCCGCCAGTCTGGCGGTGCCTCCAATAGTGTGAGCTGTAGCTTCATACCACCAGTATCCCGGTGGGAGTGACAGTTTGGTCGCTGGTGGGGCGAATTCTGCGAAACATCCCTCTGACGTGGGGAAAAGACCCTTATGAGTCTTGGGGACCGCCCGTCATGCTGCGGTAAACCTCCAACAGGGCCGCCTTCTGCTCGTCGGTGAGATTGGCGTCGGACCGGATGGTGGCCTCGGTGTCGGACACGCCCTCGGAACCGTCGCCGTTGGCGGCGTCGATGCCCGCGGCCTGGGCCAGCAGAGTCTCGGCCGACAAGTTCAGCGCGGTGGCCAGCGACTTGATCACTCGCACCGATGGCTGGTGCAGTCCCCTCTCCAGCTGGCTGAGATAGGGATTGGACACCTGGGCCAGATCTGACAGCTCCCGCAGGGTGAGCTGAGCCAGCTTGCGCTGGCTGCGGAGGTAGCTTCCGAATGCCTCTACGGCTGATTGATCCATGGCTCGGCCTAGCTGTCGTAGTCGTAGAAGCCCTTGCCGGTCTTGCGGCCCAAGTGGCCGGCAGCCACCATGCGCCGAAGCAGCGGGGGCGGAGCGTTGTGGGAGCCCTTGAACTCTTCGTAGAGCACGTCGGCCACCGCCTCGATGGTGTCCAACCCGATCAGGTCGCACAGCGTCAGCGGGCCCATGGGGTGGCCGCAGCCGTACATCATGCCGCTGTCGATGTCGGCCGCGCTCACCTTGCCCTCGTCGAACATGCGGATGGCGTCCAGCAAGTAGGGCACCAGCAGCCGGTTCACCACGAACCCGGCCCGGTCCCGGCAGCGGATCACCCGCTTGCCCAGAACTTCCACCGCGAAGCGGTCTACCCGGTCGATGGTCTCCAAAGAGGTGCCCAGCGAGCGCACCAGCTCCACCAAGGGCTGTATCGGGGCCGGGTTGAAGAAGTGCATGCCGAGCACCATGTCCGACCGGCTGGTGATGGAACCCAGGGTGATTATGGGAATGGAGGAGGTGTTGGTGGCCAAGATGGCGTTCGGGGCCATCACCTTGTCCATGGCCCGAAACACCGACAGCTTCTCTTCCAGCGATTCGATCACGGCTTCGATCGCCATGTCCCGGTCGGCCAGATCGCCCATGTCGGTGCTGAAGCTGAGCGAGTCCAAAGCCAGGTCTCTAGTTGCCGCCGGCACCTTGTTGCGGGAGACCGCTTTGTTCAGCGAATTCTCGATCGACTTCCGGGCGATGTTGACTGCGGTGTCGTCCACCTCGATCACCAGGGTGTCCAAGCCGGCTCGGGCGCACACCTCAGCGATCCCCGACCCCATTATCCCGCCGCCGATCACTCCGATTTTGTTGATCGGCTCTATTGGCGATTCGAACTCCTGTGGCGGCGGCGCGCCGGCTTCCGTGCTCATCATTCCCTCCCACCGCCTATTCAGGCGGCCCCATGTGGTTGTTCAGAATAGTACGCAAGCGATAGAAAAATAAAACGGGGCCGGTCAGTGACCGGCCCCGTTTGCAGGAAAGAGCTGAGGGGGGATTCAGCTCTTCTTGGAAACTGGCTGAGCCGAAGCGGCGCCGTTGGCGGACGCGGCGGCCAGCAAGTTCTGGGCGAACTCCTTTTGGGTGTTCAGCAGTTCCTGGGCGAACCCGAAGCTGACGCTCATCAGCTCCTTGGGATCGGGCAGGGAGTCAAGGCCGGGCACGGAGTCGAGCTTCAGGCTCTCGGGGGTGACGCTGCCGACCGTATCGGTGAAGGTGCGGACACCTTCGACGATGGCGGTCTGGCCAACCTTGAGGGCGCTCAGCACCTGTTCTTGCACGGCTTCAGTGATTTCTTTGACGTCGGTCATGTTGCTTACTTTACTTAGCAAAGGCTTGATCGGCAATTCAAGGGGAACTTTTTCGGAGAAATTTCCGGAGAAATCCGTTCAGGCCGAGGCCGCGTTATCCGAGCGCCCCTTCACGTACAGGCCCGGGGCGTCTTCCATCGGCGCATAGGCCTTGCTTCCGAGCTGCTTGGGAGCGTCGATCTTCTTACCGGCCCGCTCGCCGATCCATTGGGCCCAGTCTTCCCACCACGTCTGCTGGTGCTGTTGGGCACCCTCCAGCCACTCCTCGGGCGACTCCGCGATCTGGTCGTTGGTCCAGTGGCGGGCCTTGGGGCTGGGCGGATTGACGATGCCGGCGATGTGGCCGGAGGTGCTGAGCACGAAGCGGTTGTGGCCGCCCAGCAGGGTGGCGGTGCGGTAGGCCGCAGTCCACGGCACGATGTGGTCGTCGATGGCCGACAGCACGTAGGAGTCCTGCTTCACGTCGGCGGGGCGCAGCGCGGAGCCGTCCACCTCGAAAGCGTCATTGGCGAACTCGTTGTGGAGATAGCACCGGCGCAGGTAGCTGCTGTGCATGCGGGCCGGCATCCGAGTGCTGTCGTTGTTCCAGGCCAGCAGGTCGAATGCCGGGGGGTCCTCGCCCAGCAGCCAATTGTTCACCACGTACTGGAAGATCAGATCGTTGGCCCGAATGGCGTCGAAGGTTCGGGCCATCTCGCTGGCCTCCAGATATCCCTGGTCGGCCATCTTGCGCTCGAGCCCGGCCACGGTGGGCTCGTCGGTGAACGCCCCCAGCACACCGGGGTCGGAGAAGTCGGTAAGGGTGTTCAAGAACGTGGCGGTATGGATCGGCTGGTCGCCGGTGGCCGCTCCGTGGGCCATGGCGATGGCGCTGAGCGTGCCCCCCAGACAGACATTGACGGTGTTGACCTTCTCCTGGCCGGTGATCTCCCTCACCACCCGCAGGGCGTCGAGGGGACCTTGGCGCAGATAGTCCTCGAAGCTGGTGTCGCGCATCGACCCATCGGGGTTGCGATAGCTGATGGTGAAGCAAGTGTGGCCGTGCTGCACCGCCCACTCGATCAGGCTCTTCTGGGGGGCCAGGTCCATGATGTAGTACTTGTTGATCCACGGCGGGCAGAACAGCATCGGCATCTCGAAGGTCTGTTTGGTCTGCGGCTCGTACTGCATGACCTCGATCAGGTCGCTGCGGTACACCACCTTGCCGGGGGTCAAGGCCATGTTCAGCCCCGGCTCGAACCCCGAGTCGTCCACCTTTGACGGCCAACCGTCGTTGTGGCGCAGGTCGTGGAGCATGTTGGCCGCGCCCTTGACCACGCTGGCCCCGCCGGTGGCGGCCGCCTTGGCCAGAGCGTCGGGATTGGTTAGCAGCATGTTGGTAGGGGCCAGGGCGTCGAAGGCGAAGGAGGCGGCAAACTTGGCCTTGCGGTCCTCGGCCTCATCCAGGTTGGCCGCGTCGATGAGGTCATCGGCCAGGTTCCTGGTCAGCAGGTACGTTTGCTGGAGGCCGAAGAAATAGGGGTTGTCCTGCCAGGCTTCGGAGGTCCAGCGATGGTCCTTGGGCTGGGGCTGGATGGGCGCGGGGGCCTCGGGGTCGGCGGTCTTGGCCGCCTTGGCCATCGTGGCTGCTCCCACTTTCATGGCTCCGGCGGCCGCCTTCAGCAGTGCCGTGCCCACTCCCACCGGGTTGGATGCCGCCTTCATGCCCGCATTGACCAGGGTTCGAGCGAAATAGACCGGATCAAGCGTGTCGAGGATCTGGTCTCCCACCCAGTTGGGGTCAAGGACGTCGGACTCGCCGGCGGTGGCTCCGATAGATCCTGTTTCGACGTCTTCGCTCACGGTTGGGAACTTTATCAAGCAAGTTTGGCAGAACCCTCACCCACAAGTCCTAGGGTTGCCGCATGGATTCACGACGTGACGGGATGACGGTTCCCTTGTTCGGACCCCTCGACCAGCAGGCGGCGCAGATGGCCGAGTTGGTCGAACTGGGCTACACCGACGTGTGGTCGTCGGAGTCCAACTCCCACGACGCCTTCACCCCCTTGGTGCTGGCCTCGCAGTGGGCGCCTACGCTGCGCTTGGGCACGGCCATCGTCCCGGCCTACACCCGGGGCCCGGCGCTGTTGGCCCAGTCGGCGGCCACGCTGGCGTCGCTGGCGCCGGGGCGCTTCCTCCTGGGGTTGGGCAGCTCCTCCGATGTGATCGTGGAGCGGTGGAACTCCATCCCGTTCGAGGCCCCCTACCAGCGGGTGCGCGACTTGGTGCGCTTCTTGAAGCCTGCTCTGTCCGGAGAGAAGGTGAGCGGCGACTACGAAACCTTCTCGGTGCAGGGATTCCGGCTGGGTTTGGTCCCCCCCGAGCCGCCGCCCATTCTGGTGGCCGCGCTGCGATCCCAGATGCTGACGCTGGCTGGCAAAGAAGCCGACGGGACCATCATAAACTGGCTGTCGGCCGAAGACACTGCCCGGGTGAGCGAGATCGTCAACGCCCAAGGGCCCGACAAAGAGATCGTGGCCCGTATCTTCGTGTGCCCCAACCCCGACCGGGAAACGGTGATCGCCCAAGGGCGGCGGGCGGTGGCCGGCTACCTGAACGTGCCCGTCTACCGGGCGTTCCACCAGTGGCTTGGTCGGGGTGACCTGTTGGCCGAGCACTGGGAGCGGTGGGCGTCCGGCGACCGAGCCGGGTCGTTGGAAGCCATTCCCGAGCAGGTGGTGGACGATCTGATCGTGAACGGCACCCCCGAGGAGTGCCGCAAGCACATCGACCGCTACTTCGACAACGGCGCCACGACCTCGTCGCTCATGGTGATGCCACTGGGCGGGATCGATCCCTGGGAGGCCGTCAGGTCGCTAGCGCCGCGGCCTGCTGGAGGTGGCTGACGTAGTCGGCCAGCTGGTAGCCGGCGGCTGCCCCGCTGGTGGATGGCATGACGTACACCGGCTGACCGGCTAGATCCTGGGCTTGAGGCCCGGCCTTGGCCTTGCGGTCCACCGCCGCCCGCCAGCCGGCCAGGCCTACAAAGCACACCGCGGCGGGCTTGAGCCAGCCCACCAGCCACTCCAGTCGGATGACGCCCTGACGGTACTCATCGGCGGCTAGCTCGTCGGCCCGGGGCGTAGCCCGTTTCACCAGGTCAGTCATGCCCATGCCGTGGTCAATCAGCGCCCGCCGGGGGTCCCGGTCGGTGCTCACCAGCCCAGCGGCCAGCGCGGCGGGCCAGAACCGGTTTCCGGGCCGGGCGAAACCCGCGCCGGCGTCGGCCGCGTACACGCTGGGGTTCAGTCCGCAGATCAGCAGGCGCATCTCCGGTCCCACGGTGTCGGGCAGCGTTCGGGCTCGGCGGCCCTTGATGATGAGGGTGGCGGCCTTGGGGGGCTGGTCCAACCGCTCAAGGGCGTCGAGGGCGAAACCGGCGCCCTCCATCAGGGGGGCGATCCAGTCTTGGGGCCAATGGGAGAAGCGGCGCCCCGGAAAGTCGTCGTCGGAGAACGGCTCGAAATCGTCATCGCCCTCGAAGATGTGAAGTTCCACGGGGGCGCCGGGGGCCAAAGCCCGGTGCAGGTCGGCCAAGGCCAGTGGCATATGACGGCGGTCGAGGTGGACATAGCTGCGCGATGCCCAAGCTCCGGCCACTGATCCGGTGGCCAGGGGCAACGCGGCTAGATCGGCTCGGCAGCGCAGAGCATTGGGGGCATGGTCGGGGACCATCTCCAGCATCGACCGGGCCACATCGATGGCCAATGCCGGGCTGGGCAGAACGCCTGTGTGCCAACCGGGGCCGCAGCCGAGATCAGCAGTGATCCCCTCGGGCCGGTCAAGGGCCGCGAACGCCTCGACAGCGGCGGTGGACTTGGGCTGGCGTTCAGCCCGCCATTCAGCCGCCCGATCTTCGTAGACGCTGACGGTGGCTCGGTCGGCCATGTCTCAGCGAAGCGGCCAGATCTTCTTGAACAGCCGAACGATCACTGCGCCCACCAAAGCGCCGACTACCACGTCGGAGGCGTGGTGGATGCGCACATGCACCCTGCTGGCCGCCACCACCGAGGCGGCCGCCCAGAAGGGCCACCGTCGGCGTCGCGACTCCGACAGCAGAGCCGCGGCCACCACCGCGGCACTGGCATGGCCGCTGGGGAAGCTGCTGGTGAGCGGCTGGCGCAACCGGTGGGGGTGGTCGTGTTCAACCAGCGGACGGGAGCGGTTGAAGGCCGATTTGATCGGGCCGTTGACCAGGGCCGACTCCACCGCCAAGGCCACCGATACCCGAAGGGCCCGGCGACGGCCCCGCTTGGAGGTTGCGCCCGCCCAGGCCAAGGCGTGCCACAGGATGCTGAAGTTGCCCAATTCCGAGGCGGTGTAGAACACCCGGTCGGCCACCGGGTTGCCCCGCAGTCGGGCGAAGAGCTGCTCGACGGCCTCATCGAAGGCCTCCACAGCCGCCGAGGTGCTTGCGGGTGCATCATCTTCGAACGCCTCTTCGTCAAGCGCCTGGCCGACGTGGGCTTCGCCGAAGAACGCCACATCGTCGAGGTCCTCGTCTGCGAGGTCCTCCAGCGAGTCGGCCGCGTCGTTGGCCTCCTCTGGGCGCTCAGCTTCGTCGGCGGTCATTCGCGGGCTGCCCGAATCGTCTTGTAGGCCACGCCCACCTCATGGTTGGCGTCGTTCAGAACCTTGTAGCCGGTTTCGTCGCGGATCTGCTCGAAGTTCTCGGCCACGTCCTCCACTGTGAGGTCGGGGTTGTAGTAGCCGGGGGTCCGGCCGACGAAAAACCGAGCCACCGTGCCTCCCGCCGCGGAGTACACCTCGCCCGACACCGGGCAGTCCTCGTGAGCCAGAAAGCACACCACCGGGGTGACGTGCTCGGGGTCCATGGCCTCTTTGATCTCCTCGCCGAAGATGGCCTCGGTCATGCGGGTGGTGGCCACCGGGGCGATGCAGTTGGCCTTGATGTTGTACTTGGCCCCCTCCAGAGCCAGCGTGTTGGTGAGCCCCACCAATCCCATCTTGGCCGCGCTGTAGTTGGACTGGCCGAAGTTGCCCAGCACGCCGGCGTTGGAGGTGGCGCACACGATGCGGCCATAGCCCTGCTCGCGCATTTGGACGAAGGCGGGCCGGGTGACGTTGAACGCCCCCCGGAGGTGGACGGCCAGCACCGGGTGGAGCTGATCGTCCTCCAGCTTGTGAAAGGTCTTGTCCCGCAGGATGCCGGCGTTGTTGATCACGACGTCAACCCGCCCGAACGCCTCCATTGCTGTCGCGGTGATGGCCGCCCCGCCCTCGGTGGTGGCCACCGAGTTGGTGTCGGCCACCGCTTCGCCGCCGCCATCGTTGATCTCGTTGGCCACCAACTGGGCCGGTCCTTCGCTGGCCCCGGTGCCGTCGGCCGCCCCGCCTAAGTCGTTCACCACCAGCCGGGCCCCTCGCCGGGCCAGCTCCAGCGCGTACAGGCGCCCCAGCCCGCCCCCAGCCCCCGTGACGATCGCCACCCGGTTGTCAAAGCTCAAGGTCATGTAGGAAAGGTTACGACGGTCGGGGCTGTCGGCGGTAAGCGCCGGGGGTGGTGAGGGGTCTGCGGTACCAGCGGCGGGGGGTGGTGATGATGGACCGGGGGTAGTCCTCGAAGAGCCAGCGGGCGAAGTTTCGCCGGGTCCAGGGAGTGAGCCCGGCGATGCGCACGGCGCCCCGGGCACCAGGGCGGGTGGCCAATACCCGGCCGAGCCGGCGGGCCATGCGATGGTCGGCGATCATCTCCCTGCGCACAAAGCGGCGGTAGTTGGCCATCACCTGGTCGGCTTCTGATCCGCCGTCCAGCACCGCGTGGGCCGCGCCGATGCCGGTGAGCAGGGCCTGGGCGATGCCCTCGCCGCTCATCGGGTCGGTGGCCGCCGCGGCGTCGCCGGTGAACATGGTTCGGCGGGCGGTGAGCGCGATCTTGTCGATGCGGGCGGGAATGGGCCAGGCCCGATGGGAAGTCTCGGGGGTGGCGCCGTTGCCCAGCACGGCCCGTATGTGGTCTCGCTCCAGCAGGTCTCGCCACAGCTTGCCCATATCGCCCACCGCCACCGGCCCGTCTCGGCGCACGCCGAATCCCACGTTGGCCCGGCCGTCGGGCAGGGGGAACGACCACACGTAGCCGGGCAGGATCTCCTCCTCGAACCACACCCACAGGGCTCTGCTGGCCGAGGGAGTCACCCCCGACCAGTACTGGCGGAAGGCATGCCAATCACCCCGGTAGCCGTCGTGGGCCAGCCCCAGGAACTTGCGAGTCGGCGACCACATCCCGTCGGCGGCGATGGCATAGCGGGCGATTACCGCCTCCGCTCCCTCAACTTCCAGAGTCACTCGGCCGCCCTCCTCGGAAACCCCCTGGCAGGCGGCGCCCTCCACCAGCTCAGCACCCTCGGCCTTGGCCTGCTCCACCAGGGCGTTGTCCAGCTCGGCCCGGGGGACGACTGCGGCGAACTGTCCGCCCGATCGGGGCAGGGGGAACTCGACAGTGCGGCCTGAGGGCGAGCGAATGAAGACGTCCTCCACGGGCATCCACGTGGAGATGGGGGTCGGGTCCAGCCCCAGCCCCTCGAGAAGCCTCAGCGCTCCGGCAGTGAGGCCGTCGCCGCACGCTTTGGGGCGCGGGAAGCGGGCCTTGTCCACCATCACCACCCGTTTCCCGGCCCTAGCCAGGGTGATGGCCGCCGCACAGCCGGCCGGTCCGGCCCCGATAATGGCCGCGTCCCAGTCGCCGCTCATGGGCTTGTCGGGCTCATGCGCCCTGACTTGGTGGCGGCGCGGGATCCAGGGCCTGCGATTGACCGGGTTGGGCTTCGGGATCCTGGGCCGGAGTCTCGCCGGGTGCAGCCCCGGGGGGAGCAGCCTCACCGGGCTTGCCCTCTTCCTCGGGCGGAACAGCCTCTTCGGGATCTACCTCTTCCTCGGGAGGGGCAACGGTGCAGAGATCTGCCTTGTCGTCCTCGTTGGTATCGGTGGGCGCATGGGTGCCGGTGCAGTCCTCGGGGGCGATGCACACCACGGGCAGCCCCTGACCATCAAACTCCACCTCGCCATCTCCGTCGGCGTCCAAAGGCAGCACTGAGGACGTGCATACTCCTTGGCAGTTGACTCCCTCTCGGGGCTGGTACAGAGCGGTTACCGAGTCGCGCAGAACCGTGCCGTCGGAGTAGGTCCGGCTGCGCTCGGTGGTCCGCAGGGTGCAGTGCCTCCTCGGGGAGTCGTAGCGGTTGGTCCACTCCACTTCGGCATAGGCGGTGGAGTACACGCTGACGGTCACGCTGCCGCTGGTCACGGTGGGCCACAGCAGCACCGCGTAGGGGTTGGGGTTGCGGAACTTGAAGTCGGGCTTGGGCCAGGAGATGGTGGCATCCACACCCTCGCGGTAGCGGGCGATGTCGATGCTGTGCGCCTGGTATTCGGGGAACTCCATCCCGGCGTTGAATGTGGCGGTGAACAGGGTGGTGATGAACTGGGAGATACCCCCGCCCACGTCCTCGTCGTACACGCCCGCGTAGATGACCCCCGCAGACACGAACCCCTTCTCCTCGGTCCGCTCGCCCACGTATTCGTTGACCGAGAAGGTCTCACCCGGGTACACCACCGCTCCCTGGAGCAGGTCGGCGATGCGGTGGATGTTGGACACCCGGTCTTGGCCGGGCGTGTAGTAGGTGGTGAAGCGACCGGTGAGCTCCAGGATCCCCCGTTCCTCCAGCCAGCTCTGGTCGTTCATCTCATCGGACTCCCGCAGCTCCAGCTCCACGGCCGGTTGCGGGGTGTCAAGGGCTGCCAGCACCTCTTGGGCCGCGCTCAACTCGCAGCAGATGTACGCCGGGACTTCGCTGACCAGCACCGGCACGTCGTCTTGGATGGTGAGGATCGGCTCGGACGCCACAGTGGCCACCTCGATGAACAGCTCGGCCAAATCCTCCTTTATCCGCTGCTGGTCGACACCGTAGGACCACAGGTCGTTTTCGGAGTGAAGTGTCAGCCAGGAGCGCAGCTGGGCCGGTTGCACTCGCTTGGTGACCCCCTCAACGGTTACCAGGATTCCCTGGTCGGTGCGCTGGTTGATCCAGTCCACCGTTTGGATCATCTCCTCTTCGCCCAGCTCGGGCGGAATCAGGCGGACTTCGGCCTCGACCCTCAATGGTTCGTCGCCCCGGATGGCGGACTCCAGCAATTGGGGGAGCGCCGGCGACAGGTCCGCGACCTCACCGGGGACGCCGGGGGCAACCTGGAATATGCCGTTTTCCAGCACGATGTGCGGGTCGACCGGGGCGCGATGCAGATCGGCTTCCAGGCGCGCCACCTGGCTGGCGTTCGCCGACAAGGTGATCAGCAGCTCCGAGCGCGAGTTCTCGAAGAAGGAGGCCGTCCAGCCGATGGGATTGCCCGTCCCGCTGTCCAATTCCATGATCGCCGCCACGGTGCCCTCAACGTCCACCGCCAGCCCGGTGTCGGCGGCGGTCACGGTGATGGCCTGGCTGGGGGTGGCGATCTCCACCGGGGTCTGATGGAAGCGCTCGGCCAAGTCGACCACCACCTCGGTCACGTCTTCCTCGCTCAATCCGCCGATGTCGATGCTGGCGTCGGAGATGAGCGGGCTCTCGATCTTCAAGCCACGGGGAGTCCGGTCGCCACTGCCGGAGTAGTCGATCAGCCAGATCAAAAGCCAAACCACCAAGACCAGCACCGGCGCGAACATGAGAACCCACACCCAAAGCGGGCGGGGAGGCCGGCGCAGGCGGAGTGGCGGATGGCGATCCATGGGGATTATGGGATCGTAGTGGGACCGCCATTCCCATTAGGTGCGGGTGGGCGAGCGGTCACGAGCGGACTTCTAGAACAGCTTGGCTTGGTCGGGTTCGATGCCCCGGAGCTGGTCGTAGTCGATCTCTACGCACTCGATGCCCCGGTCGGTTCCGAGGGCTCGGGCCTGAGGACGGATGACCTGGGCGGCGAGCATGCCCTGCACCGGGGCCAGGGTCGTGTCCTGGTTCAAGAACTGGAGGTATCGGGTGAGTTGCTCAACACCGGCGATCTCCCCGCGCCGCTTCACCTCCACGGCGATGGCGTTGCCCTCGGCGTCGCGGCACAGCAGATCAACCGGGCCGATGTCGGTGGGGTACTCCCGCCGCACCAGCCGGAATCCCTCTCCCAGAACGTGGGGCGACGCGGCCAGCAACTCCTGGAGGTGGGCTTCCACCCCGTCTTTGTCCAAACCGGGGTCGTGGCCCAGATCGTGGTCGGTGTCGGAGACCAGCTCGTGGATGGTGATGGTCAGCTTCTCGCCGGCCGGGTTGACCACCGTCCAAATGCCGTCCTCCTCCGACAGCCGGTTGGGGGCGTTCATCCAATTCAGCGGCTTGTAAGCGCCGCCGTCGGCGTGGATGGCCACACAGCCGTCGGCCTTGATCATGATGAGCCGCACCGCCTCGGGCAGGTGCGCGGCCAACCGCCCGTCGTAGTCCACCGAGCATCGAGCGATCACCAGCCGCACAGTGACTCAAATCTACGGGGATGAGGGGGCCGGGATCACTTGGCCACCACTGCGGAGGCCCAGTCGGGGTGGCAGATGACGAAGTCGGACATGTAGGTGTCCGACTGGTTGAAGCTCAGCTCGTCGCCGTTGAGACGCGACACGTGCAGACCGGCGGCCGCCGCCACCGCCGCCGGGGCGCACAGATCCCATTCGTGCAGCCCCGAGGCGTGGGCGTACACCTCGGCTTGACCGCAGACCACGGCGGCGGCCTTGGCGCCGGCCGAGCCCATTTGCACGATGGTGCCCCCGATGTCGTCGGCGATACGGCGGGCCAGGCGTCCGGGCCGGCTCCGGCTGGTGATTACTCGGGGCTGATCCGCGGCCACCGGCGTGGGGGGAGCGGGCTCGGTGGCCAAGGTGATCCCCTGGGCGGGCAAAGCCACCGCCCCGGCGATGGGCTTGTCGTCGGAAACCAGGGCCACATGGACCGCCCAGTCGGTGCGGCCGGGAATGGAGAACTCCCGGGTCCCGTCTAGCGGGTCCACGATCCAAACCCGGCTGCGCTCTAGCCGACGGCGGTCGTCAATCGATTCCTCCGACAGCACCAAGTCGTCAGGACGGTGCTGGTGGAGGGCCTTGGCGATGAATTCGTCGGCCAAGGCATCGCCTCGGGCTCCGACGGCGAACGGGGCCAATCGCTGGGCGCTCAGCTCGGCTCGCAGCTCAACCAGCAGCTCGCCCGCCTTCCAAGCCAGGTGAGCGGCGAGTTGATGGTCGTTCACGGCTTCGGCGATATCTCGAGCAGGTTCATGACCTGGTCGCAGAGGCCGGGGGCAACGGCGATGAAGCCGTCCATCAGCGGGTCGGCCCGGTTGAACACCACATCGGCGCCGTCGGTTCCGAATACCCGTCCGCCGCCGGCCCTCACCAGCGCGGCCCCGCCGGCCACGTCCCACTCGTTCTTCGGCACCAGCGTCCAGGTGGCATCGGCCAGCCCGGCGCCCACCAGGCTCAGCTTGTAGGCCACCGAGCCCATGTTCCGCACCGCGATCGGGGTGGAGAAGAAGCGCTCCCACTCGCCCCGCTTCACCTCGCTGCGGGAGGCCAGCACCAGCGCACCCCGGATATCGCCGGTGGCGGTCGTGCCCGCAGGTTGTCCGTTGCACACCACCCCGGTGTCGTCCGATCCGATGATCAGGTGCCCGTTGGGCGGGCTCAGCACGCCGCCGGCCACTGGCACGCCGTCTTCCACCAGCCCCACCGAGACGCACCACTCGGGGATGCCGTCGATGAACTCGCGTGTCCCGTCGATGGGGTCCACCACCCATACTCGGCGCCGGTCTAGGCGTCCCCCGGCGTCGGCGGTCTCCTCCGACAGCCAGCCCTCATTGCCCCCCCGCAGCACCTTGGCCAGTGCCTCGTTCACTGCGGTGTCGGCCGCGGTCAGCGGGTCGCCGCCGTCCTTCAACTCCGATGCGATCTCTCCGGGCGTGAACCGCTCCAGCACCTCTTCGGCCGCCGACAGCGCCTCGGCAATCCGCTCAAGATCGTCGGCGCGCGACACCTCAGTCGCCAATCGGTTCGAGGTACCCCTCGGCTTCCAAGTGGTCGATAATGATCTGGGCCTCTTCATCGGGAGTCTGGTCCACGGTGGGCAGCACGATGTCGGCGTCGATGGGCTCCTCATAGGGGTCGGAGATGCCGGTGAACTCCTTGATGATGCCGGCCCGGGCTTTGGCGTACAGGCCCTTGCGGTCGCGCTCCTCGCACACCTCCAGCGGGGTGGACACGTGTACCAGCACATAGCCGCCGTTGGCCGAGATGGCCTCCCGGTTGCGGCGCCGGGGCTCGGCGTAGGGGGCGATCGGCGCGCAGATGGCGATGCCGCCGTGCTTGGTGATCTCCGAGGCCACGTAGCCGATGCGGGTGATGTTGATGTCGCGGTGCTCCTTGGAGAACCCCAGCTCTGACGACAAGTTGGTGCGCACCACGTCACCGTCGAGCAGGGTCACCGGCCGGCCGCCCCGCTCTAGCAGCTTGGACATGAGCGCATTGGCGATTGTGGACTTGCCCGAGCCGCTGAGCCCGGTGAAGAACACGGTGAATCCCTGCTTGGACCTCTGGGGGTGGGTGCGGCGCAATTCGGCCACCACCTCGGGGTAGCTGAACCACTCGGGGATCTCCTCGCCCGATGCCAGGCGGTCGCGCAGCTCGGTGCCACTGATGCTGAGGGTGTCCGTTCCCTCGCTCACCTCGTCGACCGGGTGGTAGCTGTCGCTGTCGGGGACGTACACCATCATCTTGAACGGCACCATGGTCACGCCCAGCTCGTCGGTGTAGTCCTGCAACATGTCCTGGGCGTCGTAGGGGCCGTAGAAGGGATTGCCGGAGGCGTCGGAGCCCGGTCCGGCGTGGTCTCGGCCCACGATGAAGTGGGACACGCCGTGGTTCTTGCGGATGATGGCGTGCCACACCGCCTCCCGAGGCCCGCCCATGCGCATGGCCAGCGGCAGCATGGCCAGCATGGCCGAGTTTTGCGGGTAGCGCTTGATGATGTGCTGGTACACGCGGCCCCGGGTGTAGTGGTCCACATCTCCGGGCTTGGTCATGCCCACCACCGGGTGGATCAACAGGTTGGCGTCGGCCTCCACTGCGGCCCTTCTGGTGAGCTCCACGTGGGCCCGGTGCATCGGGTTGCGGGTTTGGAATGCCACCACCCGGCTCCACCCCGCCGCATCGAATTCGGCCCGCAGCTGGGCCGGGGTGCGCCGAAGCTCGGTGAAGTCATAGTGGACCGGGAGTTGCAGGCCCTGCACCGACCCGCCGATGTAGACCGGTGCGGTGCTCCTCATGAGGTGGCCCACGCCGGGGTGATCGGGGTCGGAGCTGGCGAACACCGCTTCGGCCTCCGCCATGGTGTCGGGCCGCCACACGTCGCTAACGGTGAGCACCGCCAGCATGACCCCCTCCACGTCCCGCAATGCCAGCCGTCCAGCGTCTTGGGCCGACTCGGCTGTCTTGGCATCCACATCCAGGGTGATGGGCATGGGCCATAGGGTCCCGTCGGCCAGGCGCATCTCAGAGCACACCCGCTCGTAGTCGGCTTGGCCCATGAATCCCCGCAGAGGGGAGAAGCCGCCGTTCAACAGCAGCTCGAGGTCGCAGAGGTGACGAGGTTGGAGGGTGAACGACGGAAGGTCGCGCGAATCCGTCTTGAGATTCTCGGCGGTGGCGCCGTCGACCATCAGATCGACCAGCTCACCACCATGGGGTTGGATCAGATTTGAAGCCACGGGGGTATTTCATATCGCAGGATGGCTGGGTTTAAGCCATCAAACCGCCAATCAGCAGCAAACCACCCCGCCATATCATCAACGGACCCCTACGATTTCGTCCGATGGATGGCGATGCGGTGCTCACCGTCGCGGTGTTGGCGGTTATGGGCGCCGGGCTCATCAGCAACCGGCTCTCGCCCGCAGCCGGGGTACTGGGTGCCACCGGCGGCCTGTTCCTCTTGCGGGTGATCGACGTTGACCAGGCGTTCCGCGGTTTCGCCAACCCCGCTCCTATCACTATCGGGGCTCTATATGTGGTGGCCGGCGCGGTGACCAAGACCAACGCCTTGCAGCCCATGGTGGCCCGAATGCTGGACCGGGGGTCTCGAACCCGGGTGTCGCTGATTCGACTGCTGGCCCCGGCCAGTGCCGCTTCAGCGTTCCTGGCCAACACGCCCATCGTGGCCATGCTGGTACCCGCGGTGAGGGGCTGGACTGAGCGCTATGGCCGGGCCGCTTCCCGGTTCTTGATCCCTCTGTCGTACGCCACCATCTTGGGCGGGGCGATCACCGCTATCGGCACCAGTACCAATCTGGTTCTGGGCGGCCTGTTGCAGTCTGCGGGCTACGACGAACTGGAGATGTTCGAGCTGGCCCGCTTCGGCTTGCCGCTGGCCGGAGCCGGATTGGTGCTGATCGTGCTTGCTGCCCCCTGGCTGTTGCCCGAACGACGCGATGCCGAGGCGGCGGGCGAGGGCCGTTCCTATCTGGTGTCTATGGAGGTGGTCGCCCAGGGGGCGTTCGACGGGCAGTCGGTGGAAGCCGGGGGACTGCGCCATCTCCAAGGAGTGTTCTTGGTGGAGGTGGAAAGGCAGGGCACGGTGATCGCCCCAGTGGCCCCCACATTCGTGCTCCGGGGCGGTGACCGGCTCACGTTTGCCGGACGGGTGGACCTGGTGGTGGACCTCCAGGCCATGTCGGGGCTGGTCTCGGCTGAGGATCCCCACTTGGAGGCGGTGGACTCCGACGACCACACGTTCTTTGAGGCGGTGGTGGGGGCGGCTTCGCCTCTCAGCGGGCGGACGCTGGCCGAGGCCGGTTTCCGGGGCCGCTACCAGGCCGCGGTGGTGGGCATTCACCGCTCGGGGGCGCCGGTGGAGGCCAAGTTCGGCCAGGTGCGGCTGCGCACCGGCGACACCCTGCTGGTGCTGGCCGCCGACGGGTTCGACGAGCGGTGGCGCAACCACAACGACTTCCTGCTGGTGTCGCGATTGGGCGGGTCGCCGCCGAGGCCCAGCCGGCGGGCCCCGGTGGCGCTGGCCGCGGTGGTAGCCCTGGTTGTGCTGCCCGCCGCAGGGGTGCTGAGCGTGCTGGAGGCGGCTTTGATCGCGGCGGGCGCGGTGGTTGTGGGCGGGGTGCTCACCCCCCGGGAGGCCAGGGAGGCGGTTGACTTCAGCGTGCTCATCACCATCGGAGCGGCGTTCGGCCTGGGCACGGCACTGGACGAGGCCGGTTTGGCCGAGGACTTAGCCGACGGCATCGTCACCGGCTTCGACATTTTGGGTGATGCCGGGGTGGTACTGGGCATTGTGATCGCCACCATGCTGCTCACCGAGCTGATCACCAACGTGGCCGCGGTGGCCCTGGTGTTCCCGGTGGCACTGGAGGCGGCTGCCCAGTCCGGTTTGGATCCCCGAACCCTGGCCCTCGGCGTGGCGGTGGCCGCATCGGCGTCGTTCCTGACCCCCATCGGCTATCAGACCAACACCATGGTGTATGGACCGGGCCGCTATCGCTTCACCGACTATCTCCGCCTGGGCGTGCCGATGTCGGTGCTCACCCTGGTGCTGCTCACCACCTTGGTGGCCGCCGCGGCCTGATCTCAGCGGGCTAGAGCACGCCGGTGGCCATTTCGGCGGCGTGGGCCAGCATGTCGTCCACTCGTCGGGCGATGTCGTGGACATCGCCGGTGGTTCCCATGCCGCCGGTCATCCCCTGTAAGCGGCGGGCGTAGGCTCCCTCCACGATGCAGGCCTGCTTCCACCAGCTGAACACTGCGTAGTAGGGAAGGTCCGACAGGTCGAAGCCCGACTGGTTGGCATAGCGGTCGGCCACTTCCTGGCGGCGGATGAAGCAGTCCTGAAGGGTGGGCGGATCGGTGAGGAAGCTCATCTCGTCGCCGGGATCGGCCCAGTACTGGAGCGACCAGGCGAAGTCGGCGATGGGATTGCCGGTGGTACACAGCTCCCAGTCCAACACTGCGGCGATCTTCCACTGGTCGTCGAGCACGGTGTTGTCGAACCGGTAATCGCCATGAGCCAGCGCTGGGGAGGCAGTCTCGGCTGGTTTGGCCGCGCTAAGTCGCTCGTGCAGCTCGATGAGCAGTGGCACCTCCCGCACCCCGGCGGCTTCTACCTGGCGGCGCCAGCGCTTGAGCTGGCGGCCCACGTAGTCCTCCCGGCGGCCAAGGTCGCCCAGCCCCACCTCGTCGAGGTCGAGGGTGTGGAAGGCAATCTGCACGTCGAGCAGGCTCTGGGTGGCGATTTCGGCCTGCTCGGGGGTCATGTCGGCGGCCGAGTCCTGGTCTCTCAGAATGCGCCCTTCCACGAAGCTCATCACGTAGAAGTCGGCTCCGTTCACTGTGTGGTCGTCGCAGAAGGCCACCATCTCGGGCACTGGCACGTCGCTGGCCTCTCCCAGCGCGGCCATGATGCGCCACTCCCGTCCCATGTCGTGGGCAGTGGCTAGCGCCGATCCAACCGGGGGTCGCCGCAGCGCCCACTGTCGGCCCCCGGAATCAGCCAGCCGGAAGGTGAGGTTGGACCCACCGGCGGCAATCAGGTCAAAGGTGAACGGCGGCTCGCTGTCGGCGATGTTGACGACCAGCCAGCCAGTGACCGGCGCCACATCGATTCCAGCGATTTCGGTGCTCGATGACTCCTGCGTGCTCATGACTGCCGATTCTTGCTGTCCGATGACTCCACCGCGCCAGTCTGGTCTTCCGCTACGGTCAGTGCCATGTCTCCAACTGCGCTGCTGACCCGCTCCGATCCTGTATCACCGGAGGTCGATGACCTCGGTGTGGCCTTGGGGTCGCTGGACACTCCAATCGGACCTCTGAATGTTGCCGCTACTTCGAAAGGGCTGGTGAGGGTCGGGTTCGGCTACATGGAGGAAAGAGCAGACATGATGGCCGAACTGGCTGAGCTGCCTGGTTCGATGGGCGAGGGCGACCCCGCCTGGTTGGAGGAGCCCTTCGCCCAGCTCGGTGAGTACTTCGAGGGTCGCCGACAGCAGTTCGACCTGGTCCTGGACTGGCACCTGAGCCACGGGTTCTACCGCCGGGTGCTGGACACGCTGATGACTGTGGACTACGGCACCACGGTTTCCTATGGGGAGTTGGCCTTCATGGCCGGCTCACCGGGAGCGGCTCGAGCGGTGGGGACGGCCATGTCGAGCAATCCGATCCCCTTGGTGGTGCCTTGCCACCGGGTGGTGCGCAGCGATGGGTCGGTGGGGGAGTACGGAGGCCGCCCCGATGTGAAGGCCTGGCTCATCGAGCACGAGAGCGCCCGCCGGGGTTGATGGCTCGTCTCAGCAAGCTGGACCGGTCGGTGGCCGGTCGGGTGGCGGTGGTCACCGGCGCGGCCTCGGGCATGGGCCGAGCCACCGCGTGGCTCCTGGCCGACGAGGGGGCCAAGGTGGCCGCGCTGGATATCGATCGCTCCGGGGTTGAGGAGACGGTGGCGGCCATCGTCGACGCAGGTGGAACGGCCCTGGCAGTGGCCTGCGATCTGGCCGATCCTGAGGCCATAGATGAAGCGGTTGCGCGAGTTCAGGCCGAATTGGGCCCGATCGACATCCTGATCAACAACGCAGGCATGGTCGCCGGCGGGCCGGTGGAGGCCCCCGACTACGAGGATGTGTGGGCCGCCACAATGGAGGTGAACCTCACCGCACAGATGCGCCTGGTGCGGGCCTGCCTTGACGACCTCAAGCGCAACGGTGACGGCCGCATCGTCAACGTGGCTTCCACCGAGGGAGTGATGGCCACGCCCAACACCTCGCCCTACACCGTGAGCAAGCACGGCGTGGTCGGCCTCACCCGGGCGCTGGCCGTGGAGTTGGGCCAGTGGGGGGTAACTGCCAATGCGATCTGTCCCGGCCCGATCCGCACCGCGATGACTGGCAACATCCCCGAAGAAGCCAAGAAGAAGTACGCCCGTCGCCGGGTCCCGGCCCGTCGCTACGGCGATCCCGAAGAAGTTGCCCAGATCACCCTCTCGCTGGTGCTACCCGCCGCCTCATTCATCAACGGCGCCGTCGTGCTGGTAGACGGCGGCCTCCACGCCAAGTCCAACTGAGCAAGCTGCTGCCGCAGCTGGCCGGGTTCAGGCGGTCCGGCGCCGCCTCTCGTTCCAGAAGACCGCTTGGAGTTCGAACTCGTCGACGTTGTCGAGGGCTTCATCATCCTCGGTGTCCCAGAAGGAGTGGGTCTCCACGAAGGCGGTGAACTCAGAGAGCTGCTTCGGCTCGGGCAGGTCGGGGACGTTGCGGAATCGGCCGAACAGATCAGTTGCAACTCCGGACGCGCGCAGCAAGTAGGCGCCGAGCAAATGCACGACGAGATAGGCCCCTACTACAATGCCCAAAGTCATGCCGGAACAGGCACTATAGAGACGATTAGCTCTGTCCACAACTGGATCACAGCGAAATCCACAACTTGACTATGTCCAGTGTCTATAATCCCTGCTCTTTCTCCCTGCCCTCGTTCCCTAGTTAGGCGGTGAACAGGCGTTGAGCGACGCATCTACTGTCACGGTTGAAACGCCCGAAACGGGCATCACCCAGATCACCATGTCACGCCCCGAGAGGCTCAACGCCTTGAGTCCCGAGCTCATTGCCGACCTGAGCGGAGCCCTTGATGAGGTGGAGAGGGACCGCTCACAGCGGGCGGTGGTTCTCACCGGTGCTGGCCGGGGGTTCTGCTCCGGCGCAGATCTCAAGGCCGGGGGCAACGAAGAGTTTTCCGAGCTGCCCGACCGGAGCCGGGTGGGGCCCATCTACGACATGCAACTCGACCTGGCCAACCTCATGCTCAAGATCTACGAGCTGCGGGTGCCGGTGATCGCCGCGGTGAACGGCCCCGCCGTCGGCGGAGGGTTCGCCATTGCCCTGCACTGCGATGTTCGGGTGGCTGCGGAGTCGGCCCGGTTCGGCTCGGTGTTCATCAAGGTGGGCCTGTCGTCGCTGGACGTGGGCAACAGCTACCTGCTGCCCCGGATCGTTGGGGCCGGTCGGGCCCGGGAGCTGATGCTCACCGGGAGGATCTTCGATGCCGCCGAGGCCGATCGCATCGGGCTGGTATCCAGGGTCGTGCCAGACGGCCAAGTGGTGGAGGCCGCCCTCGATGTGGCCCGGCAGATCGCGGCCAACAATGAGTACGGCGTGTGGATGACCAAGCTAGGGGCCAACGCCACTCTCGACGCCCCCAGCCTGCGTCATGCCATGGAACTGGAGAACCGCACCCAGGTTCTGGGCACATTCACCGGCAACATGGCCGAGGCCTCCGAAGCATTCCGCGAGGGCCGTGAGCCCCGCTGGAACCCGCTATAGGCTGCCAGACCGATGCTCAAGATAGAAGACCACGGGCGGGTTCGGCTGCTGACCTTGGACCGCCCCGATGCGCTGAACGCGTTCAGCGAGGCCCTGTACGACGCCACTGCCCAAGCCCTGATCGATGCCGCCGCCGACTCCGATGTGGCTGTTGTGGTGCTCACCGGAAACGGACGGGCGTTCTGCGCCGGCACCGACCTGGTGGAGATGGGGGCCCGCAACCCCGGCGGGGCCGGTGTGGAGCCCGGTGTCCACGGATTCGCCGGGATGATCGACCAGATGGACTCCTTCCTCAAGCCGTTCATCGTCGCGGTCAACGGTCTGGCCATCGGCGTGGGGGCCACCATGCTGGGCTTTGCCGACTTGGCCTTCATGTCGTCTGAGGCCCGGCTGCGGTGTCCGTTCTCAAGCCTGGGCGTGGCCCCCGAGGCAGCCAGCAGCTACACCTTCCCGCTGCTTTTGGGTCGCCAGCAGGCCATATGGACCCTGCTCAGCGCCGAGTGGATCAGTGCGGAGGAGGCTCAGGAGATGGGCCTGGTGTGGAAGGTGTGCCCACCTGAGGAACTGATGGACACCACGCTGGCCCACGCGCAGAAGCTGGCCGCGCTGCCAGTATCGTCGCTGATGGAGTCGAAGGCCCTTATCACCCACGGTTGGCATGATGGCGTGGCCGCCGCTAGGGAGCGGGAGAACGCCGCCTTCGGCCGCCTGATGGGAGCGCCGGCCAACGTGGAGGCCATCTCCGCCTTTATGGAGAAGCGCCCTCCAGACTTCACCGGCATGTAAGCACGGTTTCGGCCTCTCCGCAGACTGCGCCTACCATCCTCCCAGCGCGCGCCGATTGGAGGGCAAATGGCTGAGACCGACGTGCTGGGATTCTGGAAGATCGCCGAGGCCGATCCCGAGCGCCTGGCGGTGGTAGACCCCGATTACAACGAGATCACCTACCGGGAGCTGGCCGAGCTGACCAACCGCATCGTGCACGGTTTGCGGGCTGCTGGGCTTGAAGTGGGCGATCAGGTGACCACTGTGCTGCCCAACGGGATCGAGCAGACGGCCGTGTCTCTGGCCGCCTATCAGGGGGGCTTCTACCTCACCACCGTGAACTGGCACTTGGCCGGCCCCGAGATCGCCTACATCGTCAACGACAGCGAGACCAGGGCGTTCATCGTCCACGAGGACTTCGCCGCTCAGGCCACCAGGGTGTTGGAGGAGAGCGATGTGCCCGCCGCCAACCGCTTCTCGGTAGGAAATATCGACGGCTTCCGACCGCTGTCTGATCTGGTCGACTCCCAGCCGTCCAACCGGCCCGACGACCTCACGACCGGGTCGTTCATGTTCTATACCTCGGGCACTACCGGGCGGCCCAAGGGCGTGCGTCGGGCTCTGCCCAGTGTCCACCCCGATGAATCAGCCGCCGGCTCCGGCGGGCTTTTCATGCTGCTGGGCATCATGCCCCACCAAGACAACGTCCACATCACGCAGGCCCCGCTGTACCACACCGCGGTGAACATCTGGACCACCACGTCGCTGCACATGGGCCATCCCGCGGTGCTCATGGGGCGCTGGACCGCCGAGGGGGCGCTGGAGCGCATCGACCGCTACAAGGTCACCCAGAGCCACATGGTGCCCACCATGTTCCACCGCTTGCTCCAACTTCCCGACGAGGTGAAGGAGCGCTACGACGTGTCGTCGCTGCGGCGCATGATCCATGCCGCCGCCCCCTGCCCGGTGGAGACCAAGCAGAAGATGCTCGACTGGTGGGGCGACTGCATCTGGGAGTACTACGCGGCCACCGAGGGCGGCGGCACCTACATCCCCCCCGACGAGTGGCGGAAGTACCCCGGCACGGTGGGCCGCCCGTGGCCGGGATCGGAGGTCATCGTGGTGGACGACGACGGCAACCGCCTGCCTCCCGGTGCCAGCGGAACCATCTACATGAAGATGCCCCAGGGACAGACCTTCGAGTACTACAAGGACCAGGAGAAAACCGACAAGGCCCGCTTGGACAAGGAGTTCTTCACCGTGGGCGACGTGGGCTACTTCAACGACGACGGCTACCTGTTCCTCAACGACCGGTCCAACGACATGATCATCGTGGGCGGGATGAACATCTACCCCGCGGAGATCGAGGGTGCCCTGCTCCAGAGCCCGCTGGTGGGCGACGCCGCGGTGTTCGGGATTCCCAATGAGGACACCGGCGAGGAGATCAAGGCCGTGATCGAGCCCGCCGCCGGGGTAGCTGCTGACGACGACACCCGGGGGGCCATCATGGAGTTCCTCCGGGACCAGATCGCCAAGCAGAAGTGGCCCCGCTCCATCGACTTCACCGACGAGATGCCCCGAGATCCCAACGGCAAGCTGTACAAGCGCCGACTGCGGGACCCTTACTGGGAAGGCAAGACCCGGTCTATCTGAGGGTGGGCAGGTTGTAGCCGAAGACTGGTAGTGCTGATGGCCCGCCTGTTCAATCCCGAGTTGGTGGAGCCGGAGGAGCTCGCCCCCCGTCAAGTCCACGTCATCATGATCGCCCTGATGACGGGCATGTTCCTGGCCGCGCTGGACAATTCGGTGCTGGCTACCGCGGTGCCCACTATCGCCGGCGAACTGGGCGGCCAGGACCAGGTGGCGTGGATCATCATCTCCTATCTGCTGACCGGCACCATCGCCACGCCCCTCATCGGCAAGCTCAGCGACATATACGGTCGCAAACTGGTCTTCCAGCTCACTATCGGCTTCTTCATCATCACCTCGGCCCTGGCTGGTCTGTCGCAGACCATGCTGCAACTGGTGCTGTTCCGGGCCTTGCAGGGGTTGGCCGGCGGCGGCCTTTTGGCGCTGCCCATGGCCATCGTGGGCGACATCGTCGCTCCCAACGAACGGGGCCGATATCAGGGCTACATCGCGGCCACATTCGGCACGGCCAGCGTGGCCGGACCCCTCATCGGCGGCTTCTTTGTCGACCACCTGAGCTGGCGCTGGGTGTTCTACGTGAACATTCCTGTGGGCTTGATATCAATGGCGGCCATTGCGGTGCTGTTCAACGTGCGCCTCGACGTTGTGTCCCGCCCCATCGACTGGCTGGGGGCGGGGTTGCTCATCTCTGGATTCACCCCGTTGCTGATCGCCCTCAGCATTGGGGGAGACCAGCTGGCCTGGTCGTCGCCGGGGATGGCTCTGATCTTGGCGGTGTCGGCAGTGCTTTTGCCGGCGTTCTTCTGGTGGGAGACCAAGGCCGCCGATCCGATCCTTCCGCCCCGGCTGTATTCCAACGACGTCGTGCGGTGGTCGATGGTGGTCATGCTGCTCATCGGGCTGGTGATGTTCGGGGCAACGCTGTTCATTCCCGTGTTCTTGCAGGTGGTGTCGGGAGTAAGCGCCACCGGTTCGGGTCTGAACATGATGCCCATGTTCATCGGCATCATCTTCACGTCGGTGTTGTCGGGCAAGATGCTCACCCGGTTTGGGAACTACAAGGTGTTCATCGTGCTCGGCACCGTGCTCATGACTGCGGGAATGTCGCTGTTGGCCTTGTTCTTGGGCCGGGACACCACCCAAGTTCAGGTGGGTGTCATGGTGTTCGTGCTCGGGTTGGGGCTGGGGATGACCATGCCGGTGCTGGTGCTAGTCGTACAGAATGCCAGCGCTCACCGCGACATCGGCATGGTGTCGGCGGCCACCAACTTCGTGCGATCGCTGGGAGGCACCATCGGTGCGGCCGTAATGGGGGCCATCTACGCCAACGGGCTGCAATCTTCCCTGGAGTCGAAGGTCACCCCCAAGCAGTTGGCCGCCCTCCCCGATCCCGACAAGCTGCTGGGCAGCCCCCAGCAGATCCGGGCCATTCAGGACCCGTCGATTGTGGATGCGGTGCTGGACTCCTTCACGGTGGGAGTGGGTCGCTGTTTCATCTTCGGAGCACCGATTATCGCCGTAGGAATCTTGGCCGCCTTATTGGTCCGACAGATCCCCCTGCGCCAGGAGATCCGCTCCGAGGAGGAGCGCGCCGAGGCCGCCGCCCTTAGGGAGACCCCGACGGCGGGCTGATTGCGAGCTACTTGATGGCCACTGGGTTGACCGGTGACCCCAGGCCGCCCACGAACGGCTGGGGCGAGGCCTCCAGGAAGAAGTCGTACTGGCCGTCGGCCGCGCAGTCGGCGGCCAGTTCTTCCAGATCCCAGTTCTGGCCTTGGGTGAGGCCCATGTCCACCAGGTCTAGGCAGTGGATGGCGAGGATCGCCCCCTCGAAGGCCGGGTCGTAGGGCAGCACCTCGAACACGATGTTGTCGGTGGCCACCGCGGCGATGTTGTTGTCGTGGAACCACTCGCAGGCGGTCACGCCGATCCCGGCGGAGCGCACGATCCCCATCTCGGGGATGGGCTCGCCGTAGTAGTTGTCCAGATCGCCGGCCTTGGCGTAGGCGAACAGTCCGGTGCGGACCAGGATGATGTCGCCGGTGCGGATCTCCACCCCTTGGGCCTCAGCCGCGTTGGTCAGGTCGTCGTAGCCGATGGCATGGCCCGGCTCCAGCACATCCACTCCATGGAGCTTGGCGATGTCCAGCAGCACGCCCCGCCCGGTGAGGCTCTTGACTTTTTCGATGCCGCACACCGACGCCCCCCACTCGGTGATGGTGGAGGCGTCGTGGCCGTTGTAGAGCTTGCCCCGGTACATGGCATGGCACAGCCCGTCCCAGTGGGTGGCGCATTGCAGGCCCATGGTGACCACGTCGTCGCTGGTGTGGAACATGTCGGGGTCGCCCATCATGGAGGAATTGAGCGACACCATCGTCTTCAGCGGGTTCACCCGTCCGGGGATGACGCCGGTTTGCAGGCCGTCTTTGTGCAGTGGGTAGGCCAGCGAGATGCGCTTGCCGGTGCGGATGCACTGGGCGGCCTCTTTCACCACCTCATCAGTGAGGAAGTTGAGCGTGCCGATCTGATCGTCTTCACCCCAGCGCCCCCAGTTGTTGATGCGAGCGGCGACGTCCAGGACTGATTGAGGGTATGGCATGGCCGTGAACACTAGTCTGAGCCGCGGTGGGCTGATCGGCTAGAACTTCGCCATGGGAAGTCTTGATGGACGAGTAGCGATTGTGACCGGGGCGGCTCGGGGCCAGGGCGAGGCCGAGGCCCGAAAGTTCGTAGAGGAAGGCGCGTTCGTGGTGATGGGCGACGTGCTCGACGAAGAGGGAGAGGCGGTGGCTGCCGATTTGGGCGACCAGGCCGTGTACCTCCACCACGACGTGTCGTTGCCCGAGGATTGGGCCCGGGTGGTGGCCGCCGCGGCGGAGCAGGGGCCGCTGCGGGCGCTGGTGAACAACGCCGCCATCCACTGGACCGCCCTCATCGCCGATGAGACCCCCGAGAGCCTGCGCCGCATTTGGGAGGTGAACTATCTGGGCACGTTCCTGGGCATCCAGAGCGTGGCTGACTCCATGGCCGAGGCTGGCGGCGGGGGGATCGTCAACATTTCGTCCATCGCCGGGATGGAGGGCATCTCCCACCACGCCGCCTATGGGGGCACCAAGTGGGCGGTGCGGGGGCTGACCAAAGTGGCGGCCATTGAACTGGGACCGCAGGGTATTCGGGTGAACTCCATACATCCCGGCCCAATCGAGACTGCCATGTTGTCGGCTGATCGCCACGGGCGCCCCGAGCTGTTCGGCCATGTGCCGCTGCGCCGGGCCGGGGTGGCCTCCGAGGTAGCTGATCTGGCCTGCTACTTAGTGTCGGACGCCTCGTCGTACCAGACTGGCCACGAGTACATCATCGACGGGGGCTCCACCGCCGGCATGGCGATTCGAGGGTAGGAATCATGAGCGTTGAGGGATTCGACCATCTGGCCATCACCGTGGCCGACGTGGAGGCCACCGTGGCCTTCTACGGAGAAGTGCTGGGCGCTGAGCCCATGTACCTGGAGGAGTTCAGGGCCGGCAAGATGCCCATCGTGATGATGCAGGTGGGAGCCAACCGCATAAACGTGCACCCCGCGGCCGCCCCGGCCTCCCCCCATGCCCGCCTGCCCACCCCCGGCTCGGTAGACCTGTGCTTCCGCTGGGGCGGCACCATCGCCGAAGCCCAGTCCCATCTGGCCACCTGCGGCGTCGAGGTCATCGAAGGCCCCGCCCCCCGCCCCGCCAGCAACGGCGAACGAGGCCAGTCCGTCTACTTCCGCGACACCGACGGCAACCTCCTAGAACTCCTCACCATCAAGGGCTGATCAATGGTAGGACCGTTGCGCTTTTTTCATGTCAATGTGAACTGCTCTGATCTGGAGCGGTCGCTGGGGTTTTACCGCGATCTGGTGGGGTTGCGGACGACGGTTCGGACTCGGCCGGAGCGGCCCCAGCCGGGTGGGGCGTTCGGGTTGGACGAGGTGCAGTGGGATGCCTGGATCATGGCCGGTGACGATGCTCTCGATGGGGTGGTACTGGATCTGCTGGAGTGGCAGGTGCCCCCACCGTCGGGGTCGCCGCCCGCATCTGTTACCGAGCTGGGTTTCGGCCGGCTGTGCATTCTCACCGACGACTTGGCCGGTTTGTACCGTCGGCTTACTGAGGCCGGACACGACGTGTGGTCGCCGCCGAGCCGGGTGAACCTCGGGGCCGAGGGGATGGCCGCACCGGAGCTGTTCCTGTGCTCCGACCCCGACGGCACCGCGGTGCAGTTCGTGCAGGCCGACAGCACGCGACTGGCCCACGTAAACGTGAACTGTTCCGACCTTGAGCGTTCCCGGCACTTCTACTGCGACATTCTGGGTCTGAACGCTCGGATTCGCTCGTGCCCATCTGACCCTCAGCCCGGCTCAGGGTTCCGGGTAGACGGAGATGTGGCCTGGGATGCCTGGTTCATCGGCGCCCCCAACGCCAGCCCCTCCGGGTTCATTCTTGATTTGGTGGAGTGGAAGCAGCCCCGGCCCACAGGTACCGCTCGTCGGCAGGCCAATGAGCTGGGCATATTCCGGATGGCCCTGCTCACCGACGACATCGACCGGGACTATGCCGCACTGGTCGACGCTGGGGTGACCTGTTACTCCCCGCCGGTGGAGCTGGAGATGGGCCCGGGGTTGCCGTCCGACCTGCGGGCACTGTTCTTTGAAGACCCAGACGGCACTTGCGTCGAGCTGATCGAGAGCCCGCCGGTCGAATAGCGGCAGCCTGTCAGTCAGGCGGGCAGACCCCGATCACCTCGCCGTTCACCCAGGCCCAGAAGCCGTTGGGCTGGACAGCCCATTGTCGGAAAGCGTCCGAGATCTCTTGTAGCTCGTCTCTGGTGGCTAGGCCATAGCCAACTGCGTGTTCGGCGAAATCGCTTTCGGTCACTCGCACCGCCCACATCTCGCCCCACACGGTCCGAACTTCGTGGTCGGTGTGGGCGGTGGTGGAGGCAGTGGTCTCGATATCGGTAAAACCGGCTTGCATTGCCCACGACAGCAGATAGCGGCCGGCGTCGGCCTCACCGCCGTTGGCGGTCGCAACCTGGTGGTAGAGGTCTTGCCAGCGTTCGATGGCCGGGAATACGGGGGCGTGGATCATCGTGGCATAGTCGGAGTCGCGTACGGCCACCAGCCCGCCGGGCCGCAGAACTCGCCGGGCCTCTCGCAAGGCCCGGACCGGATCGGAAAGGTGCTGGAGCACTTGGTGGGCGTACACCACGTCGAAGCTGGCGTCATCCCACGGCAGCTCGTAGACCGAGCCGACCTCGAACGTGGTATTTGACAGCCCGCAGTCGTCGGCATGGGCGCGGGCCGCGTCCACCACGTCAGCCGACAGGTCGAGGCCCACCACTCGCCCAGCGCGGCGGGCCAGCCCCGCGGTGATGGTGCCCGAGCCGCAACCGATGTCCAGCACTTCGGAATCGGGCCGCAGTCGAGGCAACAGGAAGGCCGCGCATGTCTCGGCAGTGCGCCGGGAGTGCCATCCCACGATTACCTGGTGGTAGCCGTGGGTGTAAGTCTCACCCTCGGGCCGTTGCTCAGCCAACGGGTTCGGGAGTCAAGAACGCGTCGAGGCGGTCGGGTCCGTTGGCCCAGAACACCGGGGTCTTCTTGCGAACGCATCCGGGGGCCAGCTCGGCAGATGCCACTCGGTCCAAGAACACTTCCAGGGCCACCCTTCCCTCCAGGCGGGCCAGGCTGGCGCCGGGGCATATGTGGGGGCCGCCGCCGAACGCGATGTGGTCTTTGGGGCGGTCCCGGTCGAGGCGGAACTCGTCGGGATGGTCGAAATATTCCTCGTCCCGGTTGGCCGACGACACCCCGAACACAATCTTGTCTCCGCTGCGCATCGGAGCGCCGAACGCATCGGTATCCGCAGTGCAGTCCCGAATGAGCATGTGGGCGGGGGAGTCGATCCGCAGCGATTCCTCCACCGCCCGCTCAGAGAGGCTCCGGTCGGCCTTGAGAGTGGCGAACAGATCGGGGTCGCCGATGATGCGCCACAGCAGGTTGCCGATCAGGTGCCGAGTGGTCTCGTTGCCCGACATGATGAGGAACGCAAGCTGGGTGCGTATCTCCACATCGGTGAGGCGATGGCCCTCGATCTCGGTGGTGATGAGCCGGGTGACCAGGTCGTCGGGGGCCTCGTCGCTGGCCCGCCGCTCGGCGATCAGGGCGTCGATGTAGGCGCAGAACTCGGGATGGGCGCCGGCCAGGCCCTCGCCCCGCTCGTTGCGGTTGGTGCGGGGGTAGTCGCCCAGCACCACCTCGTCGGTCCAGGCGTGGAACTGCTCCCAGTCCTCGGCGGGCACCCCGATGAGGTGGGAGATCACGTTGATGGGCACCGGAGTGATGAACTCGGCCACCAGCTCGCCGTGGCCCCGCTCCAAGATCGGGTCTAGGTACTGGTGGCACAGATCCCGCACGAACGGCTCGGCCCGCATCGACTTGTGATGGGCGACGGTGGCGTTGATGATGCGGCGCACCTTGCCGTGGCGGGGCTCGGGGATCTCGCTGATGAGCTTTTCCTCTTCTGGGACCACCACGCCGGGATCGCGGAAGCTGGACACGAAGGTCTCCACGTCTCTGGTGGCCTCCAAGACATGGTCGAACTTGGTGAGGTACCAACCAGTGGGAGTTCGGACTACCGGGCACTCCGACCGCAGCTCGGCCAGCGTCTCGATGGGCACCGCCTCGGGATAGGCGAACGGGTCGAACGCGCTTTCCTCTTCGGTGCCGGGGAGCGGATCGGACGTCAAGCTCATAGATCTAATGGTGCCACGTCTTGCCAAATCTTGCGGCTTTGCTCACGAGGCCGAGAAGACTGCGATGCGGGACCACTGGTTGGGATCTGCCTCGTCGGCGTCGCCATAGATTGGCCGCAACTCGAAGTGCGGCTCTGAGATGTGACCGTCCGACTGGCGCTGTCCCAGCCAGTCGGCGAAACCGACCTCCTCGAAGTGGGCAGAGTTGATCCCGAGCGCGAAACGAGCACCGGGGCTGGCCGCCCGGAGCAGTTTCAAAATCGTCTCCGGACCGAAGATCCCATGGGTGAATGCTCCTGAGCTCACGATGCCGGCGTAGGCGCCAACGGCCAATTCGGTCTGACCGGTGAGGTCGGCTTCAATGAGTTGCCGGTACACCGGGCGGCCGTTGCACGTCTTGGCCGCGGCTTCGGCCAGCATTTCCGGCGAGATGTCGATGCCGTCGATCACTGACACGCCCAGCTTGGCCAACTCGCCCCCGACGACCCCGGTTCCACAGCCCACATCAAGCACAGGCTGGCCCAGGTCAGAGAAGCCGCTGCAAAAGACCTTGACCACCTCTTGGTGGTAGACGTATCCGCTGTCGACGATGAAGCCCGACTCATAAGTCTTGGCCCACGATGCGTACAGCTCGCGATTGGCCTCCGGGCCCTTGGCCCCATAGGCCTTTTCCAGCGCGAGTTCCGTGGCCCTAGATCGTGGCCCTGTTTGCTCCGTCATCACCCCTCACGATAGTGACCACCACGGTCGGAACCCCCATCTCCCGGTAGTGTGCCCGGCGATGGAGTTGGTGATCGGCTCGGTGTTCGACAATGCGGCTGCGACCGTGCCGCGTCGCCCGGCAGCGGCGCTGGACGGGCAAGTGCTCACTTACGGGGAGTTGGGCCGGCAGGCCAATCAGATGAGCCATGTGCTGGCCGGACTCGGGGTGAGTCGGGGCGACCGGGTGGTCACCTGGAGCGACAACAACCTGGCGTCGGTGTCACTGTTTGTAGCTCTGGCCCGGGCGGGGGCGGTGTTCGCCCCAGCCAACGCCCGGCTGTCGCCCGAAGAGGCGGCCGAAATGGTGGGCCTGGCCCGACCTCGGCTGCTGGTGGTCGACGCGGGACATGCCGAGGCTGGACAGGAAATTGCTGACCAGGTGGGGGTGCCACTGGTGCGGTTGGGAGACAACGGTCCGGGGCTCGACCTGGTTGCCGAGGCCCAGTCGGCATCGGATGGCGCGCCAGCGCCATCGGGAGTGGGGGAGCGCGATCCCCATGTCGTGTTCTTCACCAGCGGCAGCACCGGGAAGTCCAAGGGCGTGGTGCTCTCGCACCGGTGCAATTGGCTGCGCACCCGCACACCGGCGCTGCTGGAGCCGAGAGGCGCCACAGTGTGCATGTTCCCGATGTTCCACATGGGGGCGTGGACCATCGCCCTTCAGGCTTGGCAGGCCCGGGGGCTGGTGGTGCTCACCGATCGGGCCGACGCCGATGTGTTGATCGATGCGGTTCAGCACCACCAAGCCGCCTACATGAACTGCATCCCTGCGGTGTGGCGCCGAGTGCTGGAAGCCGGTCGCCATGCCGGCCTGGCCTCGCTCCGATTCGCCACTTCGGGCACTTCGGCCACCCCGCCCGAGCTGCTGGCCGACTTGAAGGCCGCGTTCCCGAACGCCCATCGACGGGTCTTCTACGGATCCACTGAAGCCGGCTCGGTCACGATGCTGGACGACGCCGACATGGAGTCTCGGCCGGGAAGTTGCGGTCAGGCCCACACTGGTGCCGAAGTGCGCCTTGACCAAGGAGAGCTCCAGACCCGGTCGCCTTTCATGTTCGACGGCTATTTCGACAATCCCGACGCCACCGCTGAGGCATTCACCGAAGACGGCTGGTTCCGCACCGGTGATCTGGCCGAGGTGGACGGCGACGGCTTCTACTCCATCGTCGGGAGAGTCAAAGACGTGGTTCGCACCGGTGGGGAGACGGTGTCGCCCGCTGAAGTCGAGGGCCATCTGGCTGATTTCCCCGGTGCTGCTGAAGTGGCGGTGGTGGGCATTCCCGACGACCGCTGGGGCGAAGTGGTGTGCGCCGTGTTCGTGCTCGCACCGGGCGCTGCCCTGCCCACCCCCGATGCCGTACAAGCCCATTTGAGCGATCGCCTAGCCCGGTTCAAACACCCCCGCCGGATCGAAGCCATGGATGCCATCCCCCGCACCCCCGCCACCGGCCAAGTCCGCCGCCGCGAGGTGGTGGCGGCAGTGTTGTCAACCGACGGCTAGTACTCCTCGTCGGGGTTGACGATTCCCGCTAGGGGTTGGCCATCGAGGCGGCGCTGGAGATTGTCGGCGAAGGGGGCCATCAGGAAGTCCCAAGATTCGGGCATGCACCAGGACACGTGGGCGCTGAGCCTGACCTGGGGGTGGTCGTACAGCCAGTGGCCCTCGGGCAAGGGCTCGGGCTCCACCGTGTCGAGCGATGCACGGGCGATGTGCCCGCCGTCGAGCGCGGCCCGCAGGGCGTCTTGGTCGATGAGGTCGCCCCGGGCGATGTTGATGATGTGCGCGCCGGCCTTGGCTTTGGCCAGGGCGTCGGCATCCAAGAGGTGATGGGTGGCGGAAGTGGCTGGCGCAGCCACCACGATATGGTCGGAGCGCTCCAACAGCTTGTCCAATGAGGTGGCGATCTCCACCCCGGCCAAGGGCGAAGGGGCCGCAGTGCGTCGCAAAGCCAGTACCGACATGTCGAAGGCCAGCGCCCGGCGGGCCACCGCGGTGCCGATGCCGCCCAGCCCGATGAGGCCAAGCGTCTTGCCGTAGAGCGCCCCCAGATCGGCGGTGAACCATCGCTCGGGCGGGCTTTGCAGCCACACGTAGGGCAGGTCTTTCTCAAAGGCCAGCATCATGGCCAGGCACCACTCGGAGATGCCGATGGCCGAGGCTCCCCGAGAGCAGGTCATTACCCGGTCGCCCAGCAGCTCAAGGGGGAACCCGTCAATCCCGGTACTGGTCACGTGTACCCACTCCACCCCCCGGTCCAGCAGCTCGGCCAGGTTGGGATAGCCCCGGGGGATGGTCAGCAGGACGTCGCCGGACGCCTCATCGGGGATGTCGCCTTGGCGGGGCACGCACACGAACTCCACGGTCTCGAATCGGGAGATGATCGGGTCGAGCCGCCCGTCTTCCATGTGGTGTAGCACTCGCACGGGGAGGAGCCTAGGGAACGGCGGGCGGGGCCGTCAGCGATTCCCGGCTCGGATTCGGCTGGGTGCAACCGCATAAGGTCGGGCCGTGAAATCTGAGGCTTTGTCCCACATTCGCATCTGCGACTTCACCGGACAGCTGGCCGGAGCAGGGGCCACCCGGTGGATGGCCGCCTTCGGGGCCGAGATCATCCGCATCGAAGATCCAGTGCGCCTGGGCAAATGGGATGTGCTCCGGGGAACGTCCCCGTTCGTGGACGACCGCCGAGGCCATGAGTTCGGCGGCTGCTTCAACAACCACAACGTGGAGAAGCTGGGGGTCACGCTCAACCTCCGCACCGAGCGGGGCAAGGAGCTGCTGGCTGAGATCATCTCGGTGAGCGACGCAGTAACCGAGAACTTCGCCGCCGGGGTGCTGGAGCGCCTGGGTTTCGGCTACGACCGTCTGCGAAAGATAAAGCCCGACATCTTGTACGTGTCCAACTGCGGGTTCGGCCACATCGGCCCCTATCGCAAGTACAAGACGTGGGGCCCGATCGTGCAGGCCTGCTGCGGGCTCACGTTTACCTCCGGGCTTCCCGACATGCCCTCGGCCGGTTGGGGGTATTCCTACATGGACCACCACGGGGGGAACTTCATGGCCATGGCCATCATGGCCGGGCTCATCCACCGCAGCCGCACCGGCGAGGGCCAGTGGATCGACATGTCGTGTACCGATGCCGGTGCCACCATGCTCGGCCCGGTGGCGCTGGACTACACCGTGAACGGACGGCCATTGCGACGCGACGGCATGCCCTATAGCAACCGCAGCCAGTTCCCGGCCATGGCCCCCCACGGCATCTATGAGGCCGACGGGCACGACGCGTGGCTGGCCCTAGCCGCCCGGGACGACCGCGATTGGCAGGCCATTGCCGGGCTCATGGGCATCGATGACAGCCGGTTTGATGATCTAACCGGCCGACTGGCCCATGAGGACGAGTTGGACGATGCCGTGCGGGCCTGGAGTTCGGGTCGGGATCGGTTCAAGGCCGCCTCCGAACTGCAAGCCGTCGGCGTGCCCGCTGCCGGCGTAGCCAAGCCGGAGGACCGAATCGACAACGACCTCAACACCGAGGACTGGGGCTTGTGGCCCACCGTCACCCACGGCGAGATGGGCCGGGTTCGGGTCGACGGCATTCCCGCCCATTTCTCCGAGACCGATTGGGTGCTGGAGCGAGGAGGTCCCCTATTGGGGCAGCACAACCGCCAGATTCTCGGGGGCCTGCTCGGTCATTCGGACGCCGAGTTAGCCGACTTGGCTGCGGAGGGGGTGATCTGATGACGGGGAACGATCTGCCCGGCGCTCTGGCTGGAATCCGAGTGGTGGAGCTGGCCGGAGAGGCCTCGGCCTATGCCGGGCTGCTGCTGGCCGGAATGGGGGCCGAGGTCATTGTGGTTGAGCCTCCCGATGGTCACCACACCCGGGGATTTGAGCCGTTTCTGCACGATGAGCCCGATCCCGAGCGCAGCCTGTGGTGGTGGCACTACAACGCCTCCAAGCTGGGCGTGACCCTGGATCTTGGGGATGAAGATGCTCGAGACCGGTTCCGCTCGCTGGTTGCCACCGCAGATGTGGTGCTGGAGTCGGAGCGTCCTGGCCGATTGGGCGACCTGGGCATCGACCACGACACTTTGCGGGCCGACCATCCCGAGTTGATCTGGGTATCGCTCACGCCGTTCGGCCGCAGCGGACCGCGGTCTCAAGAGGAGAGCATCGACCTGACCGTGCTGGCCGCGGGCGGGCCGGTGTGGAGCTGCGGTTACGACGACCACGCCATTCCGCCCCAGCGGGGCGGAGGCAACCAGGGGTACCAAACCGGCTCGGTGTTCGCAGTGCTCTCCACCCTGACCGCGCTGTTGGCCCGAGACCACTCCGGCCAAGGACAGTTCGTGGACGTCAGCATGCACGCGGCCGCCAACGTGACCACCGAGTTCGGCTCGGTGCAGTGGTTGGTGGCCGGCGACGAGGTGCAGCGCCAGACCGGGCGACACGCAGCCATCGAGCCCACCACGTTCACCAGGGCACTGTCGGCGGACGGTATCGACGTGAACACCGGCTTCCCACCCCGCTCGGCCCGGGACTTCGCCGTGGTAGTGGAGTGGATGGAGAGCCTGGGGTTGAAGGACGACTTTGAAGAGTTCTTCTTCTTGGAGATGGGCGCGCAACTCGAAGAGGATCTGCATCTTTCGCAGGTGGGCCAGGATCCTGAGGTGACCGCCATGTTCGGCGCCGCCCGAGAGGCAGTCCGATTCATCTCCGAGAACATCACCGCCTACGAGTTCTTCATCGGCGCCCAAGAGCGGGGTTTGGCGGTGGGCATCATCTACTCGCCCGAAGAAGTGCTGGCCGACCCCCACTTCCAAGAGCGAGGCTTCCCCGTCGAAGTGGAGCACGAGGACTTGGGCCGCAGCTTCACCTATCTGGGAGCGCCATACATCGCTCCCAAGTCCCCCTACCGCATCCGCCACCGCGCCCCCCACATAGGCGAGCACAACGACCTACTCGAGGCTCTGGCCTAGATGCCTTCCCGAGACCCGGTCATCTGCGGCATCGGCCTGAGCGACTATCCGGTGGTGCCGCATCTGAACTCGGTGCAGCACCATGCGTTGGCTGCCCGCCGGGCCATTGCCGACTGCGGCATCACCAAATCGGCCATCGACGGCTACGTGAGCACCAGCGGCGGCGGGCCGGGAGCAGGCGACGACGCCGTGTCCATGGCCGAGTACCTGGGGGTGAACCACCGCTACATCGACGGAACCATGGTGGGGGGCTCCTCGTTCGAGTTCCACGTGCAGCACGCTGCCGCCGCCATCCGGGAGGGGCTGTGCGACACCGTTTTGGTCACCTACGGCTCTGATCAGCTCACCCGCATGGGCCGGGTGCTGGGCACAGGGGGCTTTCAGCGCGACGCCCAGCCGGTGGCCGGGGCCATGCAGATGGCCACCCCCTACGGATTGCCCCTTGTGGGGGCCTATGCCCTGGCCGCCCGCCGCCACATGCACGAGTTCGGCACCACCTCTGAGCAATTGGCCGAGATCGCGGTAGGGATCCGGGAGTTCGCCGGACTCAACCCTGATGCCCGCTACCGCGACCCCATCACGGTGGACGACGTGGTGAACAGCCGCATGATCGCCGATCCGCTGCACAAGCTGGATTGCTGCGTGATCACCGATGGGGGCGGGGCGCTGGTGATGACCACCGAGGAGATCGCCCGCGACCTGTGCCAGCCCCCGATCTACGTGTTGGGGGCGGCGGGCACCCAGACCCACTGGAACATCCACCAGATGCCCGACTTCACCGAGATGGGGGCGGCGGTGTGCGGACCGGAGGCGTTCGCCCAAGCGGGAGTGACGCCATCTGATATCGACACCGCCCAGCTCTACGACAGCTTCACCATCACGGTGATGCTGATGCTGGAGGGCTTGGGTTTCTGCGGTCGGGGAGAAGGCGGTGCCTATGTGGAAGAGGGCCACTTACGCCGAGGCGGCTCAATGCCCACAAACACCGACGGCGGGGGCCTGTCGTCCAACCATCCAGGGATGCGGGGAATCTTTCTGCTGATCGAAGCGGTGCGACAGCTCCGGGGCGACGCCGGCGAGGCCCAGGTGCCCAACGCGGAGTTGGCCCTGGCCTGCGGCTCCGGCGGTTGGCTGTCGGCTATCGCCACCGTCATCTTGGGCAAGGACCGGCCGACATGAGGGTTGTGCGCGATCTTGAATGGCAGGGACCGGTTCCCGCCGGCGAGGGCGAGTACGGAGAGTTCTTCGCCGCCGCCGCTGAGGGCCGCTTGCTCATCCAGCAGTGCCCGGAGTGCGGCCACCGCCAGCACTATCCCCGGGCAATATGCACCGCCTGCGGCGCTGAGCCCGAGTGGATGGAGGCCGCCGGCACCGGCACCGTCTACACCTACACCGTGGTCCGCCAATACGGCGTCCCCGCTTTCGCCGAACTGCCCTATGTGCTGGCCATGATCGACCTCCCAGAGGGAGTGAGAATGTTCGGCGGCCTCACCGGCATCGACCCCGACGACGTAGAGATCGGAATGCCCGTTACCGCCTACGCCCGCACCTACGACGACACCCACGCCCTGGTCTTCTGGGAACCCGCCTGATACATCCCCAGGACGGTTCCTGATCCCCATTCGGCAGGGGCCATGATGGGGCCATGCATGACGACATCATTGCTGCGTTTGATATTTCCGACCGGGTGGCGGTGGTCACGGGGGCGGCTTCGGGGATCGGCCGGGGGACAGCGGTCACGCTGGCCAAGGCCGGAGCCTCGGTGGTGCTGGGCGACGTCGACGCCGATGGGATGGGCGAGACCGGCGGGGCGCTGGACGAGTTGGGGGCCTCGTGGTCGGCGGTGCCTACCGATGTGAGCGACAAGACGGCGGTGGATGCCCTGGTAGCCGATGCGGTGAACCGGCACGGGCGGCTGGACATCATGGTGAACAACGCTGGGATCATCACCGACAGCCTGATCGTGGATACCACCCCTGAGCAGCTCGACCGAGTGATGAACGTGAACATCAAGGGCGTCTACTGGGGCACCGCGGCGGCGGGACGGGCCATGGCCGACCAGAAGTCCGGGTCGATCGTGAACCTGTCGTCGGCTGGGGCCGATATGCCCGCCCCGATGATCTCGGTGTACGCCCTAACCAAGGCGGCGGTGAAAATGATCACCCGCACCGCGGCGGTGGAGATGGCCCCCATCCGAGTGAACGCGGTGGCCCCCGGCTCCATCGAAACCCCCATCTACGACCGCCACTTCCTCGACGACGATGGCAAAGTGGATCCCGAGCGACAGAGGAACCACTTCGACACCATTGCCCAAATGAATCCCCTTGGCTATGTGGGCAACCCCAACGACATTGCCTACGCCATCCTGTACCTGTGCTCCGAGGCCGGGAGATTCGTGACCGGCCAGACCGTGCGGCCCAACGGCGGCGTGGTGATGCCGCTGTAGTGAGGCCTCTGCGGTCGTATGGCCGTAGCCTTAGGCCATGAACCTGAAGCGCTGGTTCCGTCTAATTGGGGTTGTCGTGATCGCAGCCTTGATGCTGGCTGCTTGCGGCGGAGATGACGATGACTCCGCCGCTCCGCAAGCCGTCGAAGTCGCACCCGTGCAGATCGACGGCCAGCCGCTTGGACCGGTAGTGGAGTCAACTGTGCCCGATCCCGCATACGGCCAGCCGGTGCCCAGTCTTTCTGGCACAGCCATAGATGGGTCGCCGCTGGAATGGACAGCGGGAGAGCGGCCGGCTGCCATCGTGTTCCTGGCTCACTGGTGCCCAGCTTGCCAGGCTGAGGTTGCCGAACTCACCGGCTGGCTGGCAGCAGGCAACAACCTGCCTAAGGGTGTGGACCTTCTCAGTGTGGTTACGTTGGTTGACTCCAACAGGGACAACTACCCGCCAAGCCAGTGGTTGGCCGATGAGGGTTGGCCATTCCCGGTTCTGGTGGACAGCGCCGACAATGAAATAGCCGGTGCCTTTGGTCAGGCGGGCACCCCGTTCTGGGTCCTCGTGTACGGGGACGGAACGCTGGCCCTCAGAGGGAGCGGCCGACTTCCCCCTGAGGCATTGGCTGAGCTCTTCGACCGAATGTTGACTTCAGGCTGAAGATAGGGTTGCCCCCCGTGACTGGATATCTCGAAGGCAAGAACATCGTCGTCACCGGAGCGGGCAACGGCATTGGCCGAGCCATCGCTATGGGATGCGCGGCGGCCGGTGCCAACGTCGTGGTGGCCGACTATGGCGTGTCGCTGGACGGCTCCGACCCATCGTCGGACGTGGCCGACTCAGTCGTCGCGGAGATCGAGGCGGCTGGCGGTACCGCTCTGGCATTGGCCTCCGACATCAGCACCATGGAGGGCGGCGCAGCCGCCGTCCAGGCCGCGGTGGACACTTGGGGGTCCATCGACGGCGCGGTGTGCGTGGCTGGCATCCTGCGGGAGCGGATGATCTTCAACATGACTGAAGAAGAGTTCGACGATGTGATCCGGGTACACCTCAAGGGCCACTTCACCGTTTACAAGCACGCCTCGGCCATCATGCGCAAGCAGGAGACCGGTGGGTCGCTAGTGGGAATCACCTCCGGGGCGTTTACCGGCTCTACCTCCCAGTGCAACTACGCGTCGGCCAAGGGCGGCATCATCTCGCTCACCAAGAGCGCGGCGCTGGCTCTGAAGCGCTACGGGATCAACGCCAACTGCATCGCCCCCAGCGCTAAGACCCGCATGTCGGAGAATGTGCCGTTCGAGATCGAGGCCGGAGCCCCTGAAGACGTCGCCCCATTAGCCGTCTACTTGCTGAGTGATGTTGCCCGGGACATCACTGCCCAGGTGTACACCGTGGTTGGTCCCCGCATATCGGTGTGGGCCCAATTCGGCGAGGTTCGCTCCATGTACGCCCCCGAGAGCAGTTGGACGCCAGAGGGCATCGAGGAATCTCTGCCCCGAACCATCGGCATCGAGGAGCACCCCACCATGGCCCTGTTGGAGGCGCAGGCCGCCCAGCGCCAGGCAGCTCAGGGCAACTGATGTCCGGCGGCGCGCTCGAGGGGCGGATCGCCGTCATCACCGGCGCCGGTCGGGGCATCGGCCGTCACTACGCCCTGCTTTTCGCTGCTGAGGGAGCCAAAGTGGTGGTCAACGATCTTGGTTGCGCCGCCGACGGCACCGGCACCGATCCAGAGGTGGCCCAGGCGGTCGTCGACGAGATCACTGCCGCCGGCGGCACAGCAGTAGCCAACAGCGACGATGTGGCTGAGATGGCTGGGGCCGAATCGGTGTTGGCTCAGACGCTGGACGCCTTCGGCGGGGTGGACGTGGTGGTGAACAACGCCGGCATCCTGCGGGACAAGATGTTCGCCAGCATGAGCGAGGACGACTGGGACTCGGTGATCCGGGGTCACCTCAAGACCACGTTCTGCATGACCCGGGTGTGCGCCGGCTGGTGGCGCGATCAGACCAAGGCCGGGGAGGCGGTGAATGCCTCGGTGATCAACATCAGCTCCACTTCGGGGCTGATCGGCCAGGTAGGCCAGTCCAACTACGGCGCGGCCAAATCGGCCATTGCCGGCATGACGGTGATCATCGCCCAAGAACTGGGCCGCTACGGGGTGCGGGTGAACTGCGTGACCCCCGCGGGGCGCACCCGCATGACCGAGGGAGCGCCGGGAGTAGCCGAGATGGTGGCCAAGCCCGCCGAGGGATTCGACGTGTACCACCCCTTCCACCCCGCGCCGGTGGTGGGGTGGCTGGCCACGGCCGACTGCGAGGTGACCGGCCGGGTGTTCATGGCCAAGGGCGGCGACGTCCGTTGGTACACCCCGTGGCTGCGCCAGGACTTCCTTGACGACGAGCGGGAGTGGACCATCGCTGATTTGGCCGAGGCCATGAAGAATCTGCCCCCTGCTCCGGTGTCACCGTGAGCCGGGAAGTTCCCGCCGAGCCCCCTGGCCGGGGGCTGTTGGAGGGCAAGACCGTGGTGGTGACCGCGGCGGCGGGCACCGGTCTCGGGTTTGCCGCCGCTCGGCGGTGCATCGCCGAGGGCGCCCGGGTGCTTATCAGCGACATCCACGGGCGGCGTCTGGACGAGGCCGCCAACCGCTTGGCCGAGGAGTTCGATGTTCGCCCTGCCAGTGCGCTGTGCAATGTCACGGTTGAGGAGGAGGTCCAAGCATTGATCGATGCCGCAGTGGCCGAGTTGGGCCATGTGGACGTGATGATCAACAACGCCGGCTTGGGGGGCACCGCCAACCTGGTGGACATGACCGATGAGCAGTGGCAGGTGGTGATTGATGTCACCCTCAACGGCACAATGCGAACCACCCGGGCGGCGCTGCGCCACATGATGCCTCGGGGCTCGGGGGTCATCGTCAACAACGCATCGGTGATGGGTTGGCGGGCCCAAGCCGGCCAGAGCCACTACGCCGCAGCCAAGGCCGGGGTGATGGCCCTCACCCGCTGCGCGGCCATTGAAGCGGCCGAGACCGGGGTGCGAGTCAACTGCGTGGCGCCCAGCCTGGCCATGCACCCGTTCTTGGCCAAGACATCCAGCCAGGAATTCCTCGATAGCTTGATCTCGCTGGAAGCGTTCGACCGGGCCGCCGAGCCGTGGGAAGTGGCCAACGTGATGGTGTTTCTAGCCAGCGACTACTCCAGCTACATGACCGGGGAGATCGTCTCGGTCAGCTCCCAGCACCCCTAAACGAGGGCAGCGGCCAGAACAGAGCGGTCGGTGGGGTGATAGACGTGGGCCAGATTGAGGTCCACGATCTGCCGGGGCATCTCGGGATCAAACCAGCCGTCGATGAGACCCCAGTGGTGGGGACTCATCATGTAGTCCACCTTGAGTCCGTCAAGGGTGTAGTACTCCTGCTCCCAGCTGTGGGTCCACCGGGTACCCGACGGGCCAATTACCCGGCTGAGAGTCCAGTTCACAATGGCTGGAATGTGGTCGGGCATGGCCATGAGGTCCCGTTCGAATGCAGACACAGAATCGGCCGGTGCGTCGGGCTCGACCCGAAGCAGGAGGGTGCGCTTGATCTCCCCGGCGAAACCGGGATCGGCCAACGAACCGTCGATGAGCGACAACTCGACCAAATCGACATCGGCCACGTCCTCAAATCCGGGCGGGACCGGATCGTCGATTCCGTCCCAGGTGTAGTGGCCGCCGCCCACCGTGCCCGGCAGGTGTTTGCCCAGCACCGCCGCCGATTCCAATTCGGCCACCCGGCTGGTATCAGCCCCGCTGTACAGGGTTACCAGCGCGAGTCTCCTGCTCATTGCCCCTCCCCGCCAATTTGATCGTCCACCAAAAACCGTCGTTGTCGCTCCACGCAGAGGGCGTCGACTTCGGCCCAGAAATCGGCGACGCTGAGGTCCCGCCCGGCAGCGCCCCGCATCGCCCACCACGCAGCCGCATCGGGCACCGACCACAGATAAACCAGCGTGTTGGGGTGGTCGAACAGCTCAATCGGCGGGGTCAGCCACGTCTGCTCCAACGTCATGCCCCGCGCTTTGGCCCCCGCCATGTAGCCCTCGGTCATCAGCCGACGCACCTCGTCCAGCCGTCCGGGCTCGACGGTCAATTCGTCCAAGACGTGAATCTTCCCGACCACGACCTCACGCTAGTGGTGTCCTAGATTGCGGGCCGGAGGGAAGACGGGAAATTGGAGCAATGAACCATCAGCGGCGCATCCCCCTGGAAGGGTGCGTGAACTTCCGAGACCTGGGCGGCTATGCCAGCTCATTGGGCGGCACCACCAAGTGGGGGGTGCTGTTCCGGGCTGACTCGCTGCACCGGCTCAGTCCAGCGGACGCCGAGGTGATAACGGGCCGGTTGGGTGTCCGCACCGCCGTGGACTTACGGGCAAACGACGAGCGGGAGCGGGTTGGAGTGCTGGACCCGACACTTGGTGTCGTAGAGCACCACGTGGGAACCACCGACCGAACCATTCACACCTATGAGCGCCCCGATCCCGACTTAGCGAGCCGCTCTTTTGGCCAGCTCTACGAGAACATGATCAGCAGCGGGGGAGAGCGGTTTGCCGCAGCAATCGAAGTGGTGGCCGATCCCGACCTTTGGCCGACTGCATTTTTCTGCATGGCAGGCAAGGACCGCACTGGCTGTCTGGCTGCGATGATTCTGGGATTGGCCGGGGTAAGTCGCCAAGACATAGTGGGCGACTACGCGGCGACCGCTCCCGCCGTGCCGGCAATCCGAGAACGGTCCCTGGCCGAGTTGCCCGAAATGGCCAAAGTGTGGGCCAAGCTGCCCGACGACATAACCAATGCCCCCATCAGCGCCATCACTGAGCTATTGGACATCGTCGACGACCGGTGGGGCGGTCTTGAGGGTTACGCCCTCAAATTCGGGGTCAAGCTCCAGACCATCGAGCGCCTGCGGGCGTCCCTATTGGTCTGACCCCGACTAGGGCTCCACGACCACTTTGAGGGTGGGGGTGTCGCTGGCCGCCAGGGCGAAGGCCTCGCCGGCGGCGTCGAGGGGGAAGCGTTGCGTGATCATGGCCTCGGCGATCTCGGGGCGGTGGGCCAGCAGGGCGGCCGCGGAGTCGAAGGCCCGGCCCGCGCCGTGGTGGCCGTAGAACGTTCCCCACACCGCGGTCAGTTCTTTGAGCACCCAGGGCAGCACCTCGAACAGTTTGTTCTGGTAGTAGCCGGCCACCAGCAACACGGTTCCGCCGGGGCGGGCTACCTCGGCAGAACGGGTGATGGAGCGCTCCGATCCGTCGCCTTCAATGACCACGTCGTAGGTGCCCGACAGGCCCACGCCAAGGCCCATCTGCTCGGCGGCTTCGGCGTGCAAGTCGTGGTCCGGCTCTACATCCACCACACAGCCCCGCCAGCGGGCGGCGGCCCCGCCCAACAAGCCGAATCCGGTGATGCCAGGGCCGACCACCGCGACCCGGTGGCGGCTCTCCAATCGGCCCAGCATCAGGCTGTGGATGTTGACGGCCAGCGGCTCGCACAAGCAGGCGTTGGCCACGTCCAACCCATGGGGCAGACGCACCAGGCACCGCTCGGGAAGCAGGATCTCGTCGGCCATGCCGCCATCGAAGGCCACTCCGGCGATCATCTCGTGCGACTTTTCGCACCAGTGGTAGTCGCCCATCTCGCAGAACTCGCAGACGCCGCAGGGCACCATCGGCTCAATCGCCACCGGGGTTCCGTCGTCCAGCACACCGGCGAACTCATGGCCAAAGGTCATCTCCCGGGGACCGAAGCCCACCATGTTCAGATCGGTCTGGCAGATGCCCACCGAGCGAGGCCGGATCCGCACCCCCTCGGCGTCGCCCACCGCCACCTTGGTGGGCACCGGCACCTCCACCGGGCGGATGCCTTCGTGGGTGTGGCGCACTGCCCTCACGCCGACAGACCCCGCTTTTTGAACTCGCTTTGGGCGTACACGATGCCGCCCAAGTGCTCATCGGCGTCGGAGGAAGTGGCCAGCCAGGCCACCACTGCGCCGATGGTGGCCGGTTCTCCGCCGGGATACGGGAATGATCCTGCGGTGTTGCGGGCCCGGGCGGCCTCGGTGATCACATAGCCGGGGTCGATGCTGAAGCAGCGGATGCCGTCGGGGCCGTGCTCCACGTGGATGTGCGGGGTCATGCGGGTGAACGCCCCCTTGCTCATGGCGTAGGCCATGCCCCAGCCGCCTTTCCCGATGGGGCCGGGTGGGTCGGTGTAAGCCGAGGCCGAAATCATGTTCACGATGGTTCCGGAGCCCTGTTCCACCATCGCGGCCAGTACCCGCTCGGTGATCGCCATCTGGGCAAACACGTTTCCCTCGAACAGCTTGTGAACCTCGGGTTCTTCCAGGTCCAGAATCGGGGTCATGCTCACTTTCCCCTGGTAGATGGCGTTGTTCACCAGTACATCGAGATGGCCGAAATGATCCAGCGCTCCGTCGATGCACGCCGTCACGCTTTCCCGGTCCAGCAAGTCCATTGTGAACGCCACTCCCTGTCGGCCCTCGGCTTCGATGGCAGCCACGGTGGTGTCGAGTCCGCCGGGAATGGCGAGGTTGGGGTCGTACATGTCCCGCCCGGCACCGTCCACCAAGGTCCGGGCCGACACAGCCACGTCGAAGCCGGCCCGAGCCAATGCGATGGCGCTGCCCTTTCCGATTCCCCGGCTGGCTCCGGTGACCAAGGCGGTCTTTCGATCATTGGCGTTCATCTGGTTCTCTGCCTTTCGGTTGCTCCGGCTCGCAGGCATACCGTAGGGCCATGGGTCCGCTAAAGGGAATGCGCATCATCGAACTGGCTGGTATCGGGCCGACCCCGTTTGCCGGCATGATGCTGTCGGACATGGGTGCCGAGGTCATCCGGGTCGACCGGGTGGGCGGCTCGGGCAACCCGGTGGCCTCGCAGTCGGGTCCTATGGAGAGAGGCAAACGCACCGTGGCCTTCGACCTGAAACAGCCTGAGGGAGTGGAGGCAGTGCTCCGTCTGGTCGAGTCGTCCGACGGGCTTTTCGAAGGCTTCCGGGCCGGTGTGGCCGAGCGCCTCGGCGTCGGACCCGATGCGTGTCTGGCCCGCAATCCCAAGCTGGTCTACGGACGAATGACCGGTTGGGGCCAATCCGGGCCATTGGCCGACCGGGCCGGCCACGACATCAACTACATCTCATTGGCCGGGCCGCTGGCCCACATCGGGCGGAGAGGACAGCCGCCGTCGGTGCCCCTCAACCTCATTGGCGACTTCGGGGGCGGCTCGGTGTTCCTGGTGCTGGGCATGGTGGCCGCCTTGTTGGAGGTAGCGAGGGGCGGCGACGGCCAGGTGGTGGATGCAGCCATGGTGGACGGTGCCGCCTATCTGCTGTCTCCCCTATACGCGGCCCACGCCAGCGGGTTCTGGACCGACGAATACGGGGCAAATTTCTTGGACTCCGGAGCCTACTTCTACGAGGTGTACGGCACTGCCGACGGCAAATGGCTGGCGGTTGGCGCCATCGAGCCCCAATTCCATGCCGAATTCATGGCCGGGATTGGTCTGGCCGACGCCGACGACCTGCCCGACCAGATGGACCGGGACCGGTGGCCGGATATGAAGCAGCGGGTGGGCGAAATTATCGCGGAGCGCAGCCAAGATGAGTGGATGGCCGTATTCGACGGCACCGACGCCTGCGTCACCCCGGTGCTGACCATGGGCCAGACCCCGGCCCACCCCCACGCTGTGGCCCGCGATTCGTTCTTCCAGTTCGACGGCGTCAACCAGCCCCGCCCTGCCCCCCGATTCGAGGGCACCCCTTCTGAGCCCGCAATGGCGTCGCAGCAAGCAGGGGCTGACACCGATGCGGTGCTCTCTGAGTTGGGGTACTCCACTGAGAAGGTGAAGGAGCTCCGGTCGTTGGGGGCGGTGGCCTGAGGGTTTCAAGCAATGCCGCAGCCCTTGAGGGAACCGTTAGTACCGTTGGGGCGTCGTAGATGGTGATTGGAAAGAGGATGCCATCATGCCCATCTTGAAACTGGTACTGACGTTGCTCTTGGCCTGTTTGGTGGCCGCGGCCTGCGCCAGCGACAGTGATGACAGCTCCCCTCCCGTGGCGGCTACCGAATCCCCTACCGTTGAGACCACTCAGCCCGCCCAAACCCCTGCCCCGGAGCCGACGACTGCCGAAGAAGGGCCCTCGAACGCCCAGCAAGAGCTAGCCGACGCGATCTTTTCTGCGATGCTGAATGATGAAGAGCGCCCAGACGCCGTGACCGAAGGCCAGCTCCGTTGTTTGGGCGACGGCGTAGCTGGCGTCTTCTCCAATGATCGGCTCGACGAACTGGGCATTACTGGTGCACGCGTCACCGCGGCGTATACCGATAGAGGCACCTTTGCCTTGGGCGATGACTACGACATCAATGACAGTGAGGCATCACAAGTAGTGGACGTGTCTATGGGGTGCTTGGACTGGCGAACCGTTATAGCTGCGGCAATCACGCAGGAGGGCATTCCAGCGGACCAGGCCAATTGCATTGCATCCGAGCTCTCAGACGAGTCGATTCGCTCTTCGGTGGAGAGTGGGTTGGTCTCCCAGTCGGAGGATGACCTCGGGATCGCCCAGTCGGAGGCTTCGGGAGCATTGCAAGCCTGTCTCAATGTTCGAGACTTGCTGTTTGAGACCTTCATCCAAGACGGCCTCTCCGAGCAGAGCGCCCGCTGCGTCGCCGACGGCCTGCCCGAGGAGCTGGTCGAGATGATGCTCGAAGGGCCGGAGCTCGACGACGAAGAGGCAGCATTGGAGCTCATGGGCGAGCTGATGGCGCTTCAGAACCGATGCCTGACCCCCGAAGAAATTGAGTCGATGGGCGGGTCGTCTAGCCTCCAGTAGTCGTGAACTCGATTACCAACGTAGAAATCGGCTGAGGGGGGATCTGAACGTTGCGCCCTCGCTGGATTATTCCGATTCTCCTTGTATCCCTGATGGGCGCGGCCTGCTCGAGCGACAGCCAGGACAGCGCACCGTCCGTTTCAGCAACTCAGGCTCCCGCGGTTCAAGCCACCGAAGCGGTTGAAGCTCCTCGGCAGGAGTTGACCGACACGTTTGCGAGGCTGGTCTTGGAAGACGAACTGGTCACCAGTTTCATGACGCGACAGGAAATCACCTGCCTGGCCGAAGGAGCATTCACTGTCTTCACCGACGAACGGCTCAGCGAGCTGGGACTCAACCCAGAATCGTTTGCCGCGGCATACCAGCAGCCGGGTTTGTTCGTATTCGGGGACTGGTTCGACCTTTCCGATCGCGAGGCGTTCGATCTTGAGAACCTCTCTTTGGGGTGCGTCGACTGGCGGAACTTCGTGGTCAACGTCTTGGTGGCAGAGGGTGAGCCGATGGATCTAGCCGAGTGCATCGCCTCCCAAATCTCAGTTGAAGGGCTGCGGGACGTCGTGAGGGACGCGATGGTGGTCGACACAGGAGAAGGATTCGGGGAGGCGCAAGACGAGGTGGCATCGGCTCTGGCTGCTTGCTACTTGAATGAGCCTTCAACGAGCGTCTCGTAGTTGATCAGCCCGACGGTGCGCCTGCGGCGCTCACTGCCTTTCTACTCCTGGTAGTACACCGCCTCGGCGGTGGCCTCGCCGTCGGTGCCTACTCGGCCATCTCCTGTCATGGCGATGAGATGGGCCAGCACCGAGCGGGCCGCGGGCTCGTGCAGCTCGGGGGCCACGTCGGCGTACATCACCGCAACCATCTCTGTGATGGTCTGCGGCCCGGTGGCCAGGCACTCCAGGATTTGGCGTTCCCGGTCCAGGCGGTGGGCATAGAGGGCTTCCACAAGAGCTTGGGGCTTGGTGACCGGCGGGCCGTGGGTGGGCCAGTACACCCGGTCGTCGGGGGAGTCGGCCAAGAGCCGCAGGCTGGCCAGGTAGTCGGTCATGTCGCCGTCGGGTGGGGGGACGATGGTGGTGGACCAGCCCATGATGTGATCACCGGTGAACACGCCGGCCGCTTCCCGCCAGCGGTAGGCGATGTGGTTGGAGATGTGGCCGGGGGTGTACAGGCACTCGAAGCTCCAACCCGGTCCCTCCACCACATCCCGGTGGACCACTGCCGCGTCAGGTACGAACTGGAGATCGCCCCTCTCTTCGCTCTTGCCATCGTCGTCATCAGCAGGTGGATGGGGACCGAACCCATAGGCAGGGGCGCCGGTGGCCTCGGCCACCGCCTGTGACGCGGGGGAGTGGTCACGGTGAGTGTGGGTTATGAGCAGGGCCTCCACCTGCTCGCCGTCCACCGCGGCCAGGACGGCTTCGATGTGATCGGCGTCGTCGGGGCCGGGATCGACTATTGCCACCCGACTCTGTCCAACGATGTAGGTGCCGGTGCCCCGGTAGGTGAACTTGCCCGGGTTGTTGGCCACCACCCGGCGCAGGCCAGGGGCCATCTCCACCACCGCGCCGTAGTCCACCTCCGGCTCGGTCACAAACGGGATGCTCACCGCCACTGTGGGGCTCTCCCGACCGGTCAGGCGTCCTCGGCGGCCACCTCGCCGGTGGATACGCCCAGATAAGCCGGCTTCTCCCCCCCGCCGTGAACCTTTATGTTGGCCCCCGACATCCAACGGGCCATGGGCGAGGCCAAGAACAGGCACACGTCGGCCACGTCGTCGGGCTGGCCCATGCGGCCCAAAGCGATGGTCTCGCCCACCGCGGCGATTCCCGCCTCGTCGCCGTAGTAGAGGTGGGCGTCTTCGGTCACAATCAGCCCGACGGTCACGGTCAGAACCCGGATCTTGGGCCCCCACTCCACCGCCAGCGTTTCGCTCAGGTTCAACAGTCCGGCCTTGGCCGCCCCGTAGGCGATCCCCATGGGGTTGGGCCGGATGCCCGACACCGACGAGATGTTGAGGATCACCCCGCCGCTGTCCTGGCTCTGCATCACCGGATACACGGCCTGGCTGAACGCCATCGGGGCCATCAGGTTCAAGGCCACGATCTTCTCGTTGAACCGGGGCGACACCGTGGCCGATTCGGCCGGGGGAGCGCCGCCGGCGTTGTTGATGAGGGTGTCGACCCGCCCGGTGTGTTCCACGGCGGCCTCCACCACGCCAGCGATCTGCTCGGGATCCCGCACGTCGGCGGCCACGAACCGCGCCTCACGGCCTTCGGCGGTCACCGGCTCCTCCGGCGGGCGGCGGGCGCAGATCACCACATCGGCGCCCGCAGCCAGGAAGCGGGTGGCCATTCCCCGGCCCAGCCCCTTGGTGCCGCCGGTGATGATGGCGGTCTTGCCGGTGAAATCGAGGTCATCCATTGCTGCCAGTGTGCCCTATGGGGGCTGCTGCGAACATCCCCACGCCCAAGGAGGCTGTTCTGCCAGTGTGGGCCGGGTCACAGGCGCGGGCTATCGTCGCCGCCATGGTCGACAAGCGGATGACCGAAGACGAGGTCGTCTCCGAGCTGAAAGACGGGATGACCATTGGCATCGGTGGCTGGGGTTCCCGGCGCAAGCCCATGTCGCTGGTGCGGGCGATATTGCGCTCCGACCTGAAGGACCTCACCGTGGTGGCCTACGGGGGGCCCGACATCGGGCTGCTGTGCGCGGCGGGCAAGGTGCGCCGAGCGGTGTACGGGTTTGTATCGCTGGACTCCATCCCGCTGGAGCCCCACTTCCGCCAGGCTCGCCAGAGCGGGGCCATCGAGTTCACCGAACTGGACGAAGGCGCCTTCTACCTGGGGCTTCTGGCCGCCTCACACCGGGTTCCGTTCTATCCCACCAGGGCAGGTCTGGGCTCCGACATGCTGAAGATGAACCCCGAGTTGCGCACGGTGACCTCGCCCTATGAAGACGGGGAGGAGCTGGTGGCCATCCCCGCCTTCAAGCTTGATGCCGCGTTGATCCACATGAACCGGGCCGACGCCGCCGGCAACGGCCAGTTCTTGGGGCCCGACCTGTATTTCGACGACCTGTTCGCCATGGCCGCCGACAAGACCTACCTGAGCACCGAGAAGATCGTGCCCACCGAGAGCCTTCTCGACGAGGGATCGGTACACACGCTGCGCATCCAGCGCATCTTCACCGACGGCGTGGTGGAGGCCCCCCAGGGGGCGCACTTCACCGAGTGCCCACCCGACTACGGGCGCGACGAGGCCTTCCAGCGGGAGTACGCTGCCACCGCCCGCGACCCCGAGGCGTGGGAGGCGTTCCGCTCCACCTACCTCGAAGCTCCCTCCCATGCGGAGTACCTGAAGGCGCTGGAGGCCCGGGCATGAGCAGCATCGCCGAAGCAACCATCGACGAGATCTGCGTGGTGGCCTGCGCCGAGGCCTTCCGGGGTGACGGCGAGATCCTGTGCAACCCCATCGGAACCGTCCCCATTGTGGGCGGTCGCCTGGCCCGGGCCACCTTCGAGTCCGACTTGGTGTACACCGACACGGTGGCGGTGCTGCCCGCCAACAACTTCCCGGTGGGAAATCCCGACGCCCCCAAGGTGGTGGAGTCGTGGGTGCCGTACCGCACCGTGTTCGACATCGTGTGGTCGGGCAAGCGCCATGTGTTGATGGGGGCCAGCCAGATCGACCAGTGGGGCAACCAGAACATCGCCGCCATCGGCGACTTCCGCCAGCCCAAGGCCCAGCTCCTCGGCCTGCGGGGCGCCCCGGGCAACCTGGTCAACCACACCACCAGCTACTGGGTGCCCAACCACTCCACCCGCTCGTTCGTGGCGTCGGTAGACGTGGTGTCGGGGCCGGGCTACGACCGGATGCGGGAGCTGGGCTCGCCGAGCAACCGCTTCCACGAGGTGCGCCGGGTGGTGTCCAACCTCGGGGTATTCGACTTCCAGACCGACGACAACCGCATGAGGGTCGCCTCGGTCCACCCCGGCGTGACCGTGGAGCAGGTGATCGAGGCCACGGCATTCGAGCTGTTCGGCACCGACGACGTAGTCGAGACTCGGCTGCCCAGCGACGAGGAGCTACACCTGATCCGCGAGGTGCTCGATCCCGGCGGCGCTCGCAAAGCCGAGTTCCGCTGAGCACTTGATGGCTGTAGATCCCCGACTCCAGACCCGGGTGTGCCAGCTGTTCGGGGTGGAGTACCCCATCGTCCAGACCGGAATGGGCTGGGTGTCAGGAGCCCGACTGACCGCGGCCACCTCCAACGCCGGCGGCCTGGGCATCATTGCCGCCGCGCCCCTCACCTTTGATCAGATGGTCGAGACCATCGACACAGTGGCCGATGCCACCGACCGGCCCTTCGGCGTGAACCTCCGCACCGATGCCGCCGACATCGACCGCCGGGTGGACCACATCATCGCCGCGCAGATCCCGGTGGCAAGCTTCGCCCAAGCTCCCGGCGAGGCCATTGTCAAGAAGCTGAAGGACGCCGGAGTGGTGGTAGTGCCCACCATCGGCGCGCCCCGCCACGCGGAGAAGGTGGCCGCTTGGGGGGTCGACGCGGTGATCGCCCAGGGGGCCGAGGGCGGAGGCCACACCGGCCCCATTGCCACATCTTTGCTGCTGCCCGCGGTCGTCGACACGGTGGACATCCCGATCATCGCCGCCGGCGGCATGGTGGACGGCCGCTCGCTGGCCGCGGCCCTGGCCTTCGGGGCCGACGGCGTGGCCATGGGCACCCGATTCCTTCTGTCGTCCGACAGCGATGTGCCCGACCACGTGAAGGCCGTGTATCTCGACACCAAGCTCACCGGCACGGTGGTCACCACCGCGGTGGACGGCGTGCCCCAGCGGGTGATCAACACCAGTGTGATCTCCCGGCTGGAGCGCTCGGGACCGCTGTCGTTCATCCGGGCCGCCCGCAATGCGCTGAAGTTCCGAGCCCTCACCGGGGTGGGCTACCGCCAGCTCCTGTCCGAGGGCTTGGCCATGCGCCGCAGCCTGAACCTCACCTGGGCGCAGATGGCCATGGCGGCCAACGCTCCCATGATGACCAAGGCCGCCATGGTCGACGGCCACCCCGAGGTCGGCATCCTGCCCACCGGCCAAGTGGTGGGCAGCATCGATGCCCTCCCCAGCTGTCAGGAGATCATCGACTCCGTCGTTGCCGAAGCCACCGAAGTGCTGGACCGTCTGGCCGGTTCGGGCCCAACGTCCAGCAATCCGTAGAGTTCTGCGCTGATGGATCTGTCGTTCACCCCGGCGGAAGAGGAGTTTCGGGACGAGGCCCGTACTTGGCTGGCCGAGAACGTGCCCGCCGAGCCGCTGGCCTCAATGGACACCCCGGACGGCTTCGAGGAGCACCGGGCGTGGGAGCACATCTTGTTCGACGCCGGCTGGGCGGTGGTGTCGTGGCCCGAGCGCTTCGGCGGCCGGGAGGCGTCGCTGGTGGAGTGGCTGATCTTCGAGGAGGAGTATTGGGCGTCAGGTGCGCCCGGGCGGGTCTCGTCCAACGGGGTGAGTCTCTTGGCCCCCACCGTCTTCGACTTTGGCACCTCTGAGCAGCAGGACCGCTTCCTGCGGCCTATGGCCCGGGGCGACGAGATCTGGGCTCAGGGCTGGTCGGAGCCTGACGCTGGCTCCGATCTGGCCGGGATCAAGACCAAGGCGCAGCGCGACGGCGAGCACTTCGTGATCGAGGGGCAGAAGACCTGGTGCTCCCGAGGTGCTTTCGCCGACTGGTTCTTCTGTTTGGTGCGCACCGACCCCGATTCCGAGCGTCACGCCGGACTCAGTTATTTGCTGGTTCCGGCCGATACCGAGGGACTCGAGGCCCGGGCCATCGGCCGCCTGGACGGCGAGCCCGGTTTTGCCGAGCTGTTCTTCGACGGCGCCCGGGTACACGAGCGCTACCTGCTGGGCGGCGAGGGCGAGGGCTGGGCCGTGGCTATGGCCACTACCGGCAGTGAGCGGGGGCTGAACCTGCGGGCGCCGGGCCGGTTTATGGCCGCGGCCGACCGGCTAGTTGACCTGTACAAGGAGCTGGCCGACAGCCGGGGCCCCGATCTGGACCGCCGCGATCAAGTGGTGAGCGCCTGGATGGGTTCCCAGGCCTACCGCTGGCAGACATACGCCACTGAGGCCCGCTTGCGGGGCGGCGCCCCCATCGGCTCGGAGGCCAGCTTCATGAAAGTGCTGTGGTCGGAGCTGGATGTGGAGCTGCACGCCACCGCGCTGCGGTTGCTGGGCCGCGACGGGGAGCGGGCCGACAGCTCGTGGATGGACGGCTATGTGTTCGCACTGTCCGGCCCGATTTACGCCGGCACCAACGAGATCCAGAGGAACATAATCTCCGAGCGAGTCCTAGGACTCCCGAGGCGGTAGTCACATGGATTTCTCGTTCAGCGACGATCAGATCATGTTCCAGGAGGCGGTGCGCGACCTTTTGGCCAACGAGTGTCCACCCGAAGTGGTGAGAGAGGCCTGGGAGAACGACACCGGCCGAACCGACGGCCTGTGGGGGGCGCTGGCCGAGATGGGCGTGGTGGGCATGACCGCCCCTGAGTCGGCTGGCGGATTGGGGATGGACGAGACCGACCTGGTGCTGCTACTGGAGGAGGCCGGACGGGCTGCGTTGCCCGAGCCCCTGCTGGAGCACACCGCAGTGGGCATTCCCACCCTGGCCGAGGCGGGCGGCGCCATTGCCGAAGCCTGGTTGGAGCAGGCCGTAGCAGGGGAGGCAACCCTGGGCGCGGGCGCCGATGGGGGCTATGCGGTAGGGGCGGCGACCAGCGATTTGGTGCTGCTCATCGGCGATGAGATCCGGGCCGTGCCGGTAGCAGGAGCGTCGCTGGTCGAGCATCAGTCGGTGGACTGGTCCCGTCGCCTGTTCGAGGTGGACGGCGATGAGGTGGTGCTCGATGCCGATCCTGGGCTGGCCTTCGACCGGGCCGCTGGAGCCGCTTCCGCCCAGTGCGTGGGGGTTGCCCAGCACTTGCTGGACGCCACCGTGGAGTACGTGGCTCAGCGCTATCAGTTCGGCAAGCCGGTGGGCAGCTACCAGGCGGTCAAGCACCACCTGGCCAATGCCGCCCTGAAGATCGAGTTCGCCCGCCCCGCGGCCCGCCATGCCGCCTGGTGCATCGCCGCCGGCGATCCCGACCGCAGCCGGGATGTATCGCTGGCCAAGGTTTTGGCCTCCGAAGCGGTGGACCTGGCCGCCCGCACCGCCCTCCAGTGCCACGGTGCCATCGGCTACACCTTCGAATACGACCTGCATCTGTGGATGAAGCGGGGCTGGGCCCTGTCAGCCGCGTGGGGCGACGCCGCTTGGCACCGGAACCGAATCGCCGCCGCCCTGGGCATCTGAACTGAGCGCCACCCCCGTTATGGCCCTATCGGTTGGAGCCGCCCGCTCTGGAGTAGCGTGGCGGAGATGAGCACTGAGGGGGCCATTGCGGTGTCTGAGCGTCCCGCCGAGTCGGGCCAGCCCCTATTGGCTGTAGAGGGGGTCACCGTTCGCTTCGGCGGCGTGGTGGCGGTGGACAACGTGTCTATGTCGGTGCCACCCGGGCAGGTCAGAGGGCTCATCGGGCCCAATGGCGCAGGCAAGACAACCCTGTTCGACAGCATCACCGGGGTGAACACTCCGTCAGCCGGGTCCATCCGACTGGAGGGGGAGGAGCTGACCGGCCGGCCGGCCACCACACGAGCCCGTATGGGCATCCGCCGCACCTTCCAGCGCCAGCAGCCCTTCGGCTGGCTGTCGGTGGCCGACAACGTGCTGTCGGCTTTGGAATGGGAAGGGGGCGGCGGCGGCATTACCGCTGATCTGTTTGCCCTGCCCGCCCGTCGCCGCATTGAAGCAGAGCGGCGCGAGCGGGTCGACGAGGTGCTGGAGCTGTGCGGGCTCACCGATATCAAGGACACCCCCGCAGGGGAGCTGCCCATTGCCCGAGCTCGCATGGTGGAGCTGGGCCGGGCCATCGTGTCCCGCCCCAAATTGCTGTTGCTGGACGAGCCCACCTCGGGCATCGAGCACGATGAGGCCGAACAGCTCGGACAGATCATCCAGACCATACGGGCCGAAGACCATTGCTCGGTGCTGCTGGTGGAGCACGACGTGGCCTTCGTGATGGCGCAGTGCGACCTGATCACGGTATTGAACCTGGGCCAGGTGATCGGCGAGGGCTCACCCGAGGAAGTCCGCAACAACTCGGCCGTGCGCGACGCGTATCTGGGCTAGCAGTAGGCGGTCATGCAGACTCTCTCATCCTCCACTTCTATTGCGGCTCCTCGAGAGATCGCTTGGGAGGTAATGACCAGCCACGAGCTCTATGCCCGATGGACGCCCGCTTCCCGGGTCGACCTGGAAATCGAGGGATCGCCCGAACCCAACGGCGTGGGGGCGGTTAGGGCGTTCCGCACCGGCCCGGTGAGCACTCGTGAGGAGGTCACCGTTTTCGAGCCACCCCATCGCATGGTCTATCGGGTGCTGAGCGCGCCGCTGCCCATACGAAACTACCGCTCCGAAATGATCTTGGTGAGCGACGAGGGGGGCGAAAGCTGCCAGCTTCACTGGGATTCCTGGTTCGACGTAATCATTCCTCTGACCGGCGGGATTTTGCGAAATTTCATGGCGTCGGCAGTGGCGAAGATGGCTGCCGGCATCGCCGAGGAGGCTCAGAACCGAGCCCAATCGGCGTGAGCGAAACAGGGCGGCTGGCTGCGCCCAACTTGCTGCCTCCCGCGCTGGACGTGCGCTACGACGTCGACGACTTGGGCCACCCCACCGTGACCGCGGTGGTGTGTTTGGGCGAGGATTTTCAGGGGCCGCCCGGCGCCGTCCACGGCGGCTACCTGGCCGCCATGTTCGACAACCTTCTGGGGGTGCTGCCCTACCGCCTGACCGGGCAGCGGGGAGCTTTCACCGGCCGGCTCACCGTGCGCTATCGGGCGCTGACTCCTCTCGACACCGAGCTGGTTCTCACTGGCCGGTTGACCAGTGTCCGCAGCCGGCGGGTCACCGCCGCGGGTCAGTGCCATGTCGACGGCGTGCTGACCGCCGAGGCCGAGGCCTTGTTCGTCCGCCCTGCCGCCGAACGGCCATGACCGAGTCAGACGCCCGGCCGGTGGTTGTGATGCTGTGTACCGGCAACGCCGCCCGATCAGTGATGGCCACCGTCATCGGACGGGCCCGCACCGACGCAGTGCAATTTGTGGGCGCCGGCACCCACAGCATCGAGGGCCTGCCCATGAGCGGTCGAACCCGGCGGGCGCTGGAGTCGCTGGGTCTGGCCGACGGCAGCCACCGCAGCCACCAGTTCACCGCCGCCGACGCCCGAGGCGCCGACCTCATCGTAGCCTTCGCCCCCGAGCACGTGGACTACGTGCGCCGAGTCCACCCCGAAGCCGCGGCCCGCACCGCAACCATCAAGCGCCTCGTCGACGAGTTGCCGTCCGGCCCTGAGTCATTGGCCCAGCGGGTGGCCGCTCTCAACCTGGCCGACGCCCCGCTGCCCTACGGCGAGGAGGTGGTGGACCCCGGCGGTTTCGACGAGGACATCTTCATCGCGTGCGCCCAAGAGATCGACTCCCTGATGGATCGACTACTGCCCCTTCTCTGAAGGTCGGTACCATCGCAGCCGATGGACATTCGATTCTCCGCAGAAGAGATCGCGTTCCGCGACGAGCTGCGCGCCTGGCTCGGCGAGGTGCTGCCGACGCTGGGCGATCCCCCCGACCGCGACGATTGGACCGCTCGCCGGGAGTGGGACATGGGCTGGCAGCGCAAGCTCTACGACGCCGGGTACGCGGGCATCAACTGGCCGTCGGAGTTCGGCGGCCGAGGCTCCACTCCCACCGAGCACCTGATCTTTCTGGAGGAGACCACCCGGATGGGTGCCCCATACGTGGGGATGAACTTCGTGGCCCAGCTCCACGCCGGGCCCACCCTCATTCTCGAGGCCACTCCCGAACAGCAGGTCCGCCACTTGCCCGCCATGTTGAAGGGCGAGGAGGTGTGGTGCCAGGGGTTTTCCGAGCCCAACGCCGGGTCCGACTTGGCCTCGCTGTCTACCCGGGCCATCCGCGACGGCGATCACTACGTGGTTACCGGCCAGAAGATCTGGACATCGTTCGGCCACGTGGCCGACTACTGCGAGCTGTTGGTGCGCACCGATCAAGAGGCGCCCAAGCACCGGGGCATCACCTGGCTGATCTGCCCCATGGACCTGCCCGGCATCGAAGTTCGGCCCATTACCACCGTGGCCGGCTCCAGCGAGTTCTGCGAGGTGTTCTTCGACGAGGTCCGCATCCCGGTGGAGAATCGGGTGGGCGACGAGAACGACGGCTGGCGGGTGGCCATGGTCACGTTCAGCTTCGAGCGCGGCACCGCCTTCATTAGCGAGTTGCTGGGCACGATGAACCAACTGGCCGAGATGGCCGAATTGGCCCGCAGCGTCCCCCGCAACGGATCCACCGCCTGGGATGACGACGAGATTCGCCGAGAGATCGGCCGCCTCCAAGCGGAGTACGACGCCCTCTGGGCGCTTACCAAACGGGTGGTGTCGCAGGCTCAGCGCACGGGGATGCCCGGCCCGGGCGGGTCGGTGTTCAAGCTCTACTACGCCGAGGTCAAAAAGCGAATGGCCGACTTGGCCCACCGGATGCTGGAGCGGAGGTCCCTGGTGTTGGCCGAGGGCAGCGGCGACGAGCAGACCGGCGGTGACATGGTGGCCAGCCGGCTCTACGTGCTCAGCTTGTCGATCGCGGCGGGCACCTCCGAGATCCAACGAAACATCATCGGCGAGCGCATTTTGGGCTTGCCCAAGGAGCGGTAGGCATGGACTTCGAGTTGAGCGACGACCAGGTTGCGCTGTGCGACGGCATTTGGGATCTGTGCCAAGGACGCTTCGACATCGACACCGTGCGGGGCTTGGCGGAATGCGGCGGAGTGGACCGCCAGTTGTGGGGTGAGCTGGCCGACACCGGAGTGTTCTCGCTGGTGGTGCCCGAGGAAGACGGCGGAGTCGGACTGGGCTGGGCCGAGGCCGGGCTGGTGTTCGAGCAACTCGGACGGGCCCTGGTGCCCGGACCGCTGGTGGGCACGCTGTTGGCCGCAGAGGTAGTGGATGATTCTGTGGTCGGCCTAATCGAGCGCACCGACGGGCCTGCCTTGGTGGAGTACCCCGACGTGCTCGACGCCTTGTTGGTGCTCGACGGCGATGGGGTGTGGCGGGTGGATGCCGCCGAGTTGTCGGTGGAAATGGCCCAGTCGGTGGACCCGCTGACCCCGGTGGGCCGGGTGGCCAAGCTGCCCCAGGGTGAACAGGTATCTGAGGGGACCTACGGTTGGGCCAACCGGGCGGTGTTCTTGAGCTCGGCCCTCCAAGTGGGCCTGGCGATGGGCGCCCGAGAGCTGGCCGTGGCCTATGCCCAGGAGCGCCAGCAGTTCGGCAAGCCCATCGGCCAGTTCCAGGCCGTCAAGCACAAGTGCGCCGACATGTACAGCCGCGAAGAAGTGGCCCGAGCCTCCCTTTACTACGCCGGCTGCGTGATGGACGCCACGATGGGGCCTGGCCTGCCCGCTGAGCCCGGCGATTATCTGTACTTCCACGGCTGCACGATTGAACGTGGCGACGCGCTAGGCGATCACGAACATCGGGAATTGGTCCGGGCGGTGTCGGGGGCGCGCATCTTGGCCGCCGAGGCCGCCGACCACAACGGCAAAGACTGCGTGCAGGTCCACGGGGGCATGGGCTTCACCTGGGAGATCAACGCCCACCTCTACCTCAAGCGGGCCTGGGCGCTCACCCCCTGCTTCGGTTCACTGGACAGGCACGCCGAGCGTATTGCCGAAATGGTGGGAGCGAATCCACTTGGCTGAGTCGCGGCGGTGGGCTGAGCGCCTTCCGCCCCACCTCGATCCCGAGCTGGTGGAGGGCGGCGATACCCGCAACGTGGTGGACGCCTACCGCTTCTGGCGTCACGAGGCCATTGTGGCCGACCTTGATGCCCGCCGCCACGGCTTTCACGTGGCGGTGGAGAATTGGCAGCACGACCTCAACATCGGCACCGTGGTGCGCAACGCCAACGCCTTCGGCGCCGCTGCGGTACACATCGTGGGCAAGCGGCGCTGGAACCGCCGGGGGGCCATGGTCACCGACCGCTACCTGCACGTGCTGCACCACCCCGAACTGGATGACCTCGTGGCCTGGGCCGCCGAGGCGGAGCTGTCGATCCTGGGCATTGACAACGGCCCCGGCACCGAGCCCATCGAGGGCTACTCGCTGCCCGAGCGCTGCGTGCTGCTCTTTGGCCAGGAGGGTCCCGGCCTGTCACCCGAGGCGGTGGCCGCGTGCCAGGCCGTGCTGGCCATCACCCAGTTCGGCTCCACCCGCTCCATAAACGCCGGGGTTGCCTCCGGCATCGCCATGCACCGCTGGGCCTGCCAGCACGCCATCTGACCGCTCGCCGATGGCGAGCCTGGCCGCTCAGGGCCGGGGAAGCAGGTTGCGGGGGAACAGGTGGTCGAGCTCGTCCAAGGTCCACGGGTCTACTTGGGCGTGGTCGCCCCGGTAGATGGCCCGCTCCTCTCGCAGTTCGTTGAACACCGCCACCTGGCCGCCGGCGGCGTGGACTACGTGGCCGCTTATGTAGTCGGCCGCGTCGGTACACAGCCACACCACCGCGGGGGCCACGTACTCGGGCGGGGGAGTGGTTAGGTAGCTCTGCCACATCTCGTCATCGATGATCCCCTGCTCGTGCCAGGCCTTGAAGTCGTCGTGCGATTTGGCGTGCAGCCGGGTGGCCGCTCCCGGCGCTAGGCAGTTCACGGTGACACCGGTGCCTGCCGTCTCGGTGGCCAGCGCCTTGGTCATGGAGATCACCCCGCCCATGGCCGCAGCGAATGCCGGCTGGCCCAGGTCGCCGAGCGCCCCGTGCGAGGTGGTGTTCACCACCCGGCCCCATCCCTGGGCCACCATCAGCGGAACCGCATGGCGGGCGATGTACCACTTCTGGGACATCTGCAAGGCAATGGTCTTGTGGTACAGCTCCGGCGCCATCTCATAGATCGAGCCTTCGATGGCCGCCCCCGCGCAGTTCACCGCGATGTCGATGCGCCCGTAGGCATCCACCGTCTGCTGCACCACATCCCCAGCCCCCTCGAAAGAAGCCACGTCGCTGTGGTTGGCCACCGCCGTGCCCCCCGCCGCTTCAATGTCAGCCACTGTCCGCCCCGCATGGGAATCGTCCGCCCCGTCGCCCAGCTCATCGGTCCCCAGATCGTTCACCACCACCTGCGCCCCATGCTCCGCCAACAGCAGCGCAATGGCCCGACCAATCCCATTCCCCGCCCCCGTGACCATCGCCGCTTTTCCATCCAGCCTCTTGCTCATGGCCGGCACAGTAGCCGTAGGCAGTTGTGGTCCTGCGAGGTGGAAGACCCTGGTTTTAGGGCTGCTACTGCCGTCGCAGGTAGACGGTCCAGTTGGTTAGGCCTACTAGGGCGCCGCCGATGATGTTGCCGAGGGTGACAGCGATCAGGTTGTGGGCCACCCAACCGAAGTTGAGGCGGTCGATCTGGTCGGTGGTGAGGCCGGCGGCGGCTAGGGCTTCGGCGTCGGTGGACACCAGCCAGCCCAGCGGCAAGAAGAACATGTTGGCGATGCTGTGCTCGAAGCCGGCGGCCACGAAGGCGGTGATGGGCAGGAGGATCCCGATCATCTTGTCCACCAGCGAGCGGCCGGCCACCGCCATCCACACCGCCAGACACACCAGCATGTTGGCCAGCAGCCCTCGCACAAATGCGGTGCCGAACGAGAGGTTGACCTTGTCGTTGGCGATCTGGATGGTCCGCACTGAGAACGCGTAGTCGGCCTGGGCCCACCACCGGCTGAAGTACAACAAGAACACGATCACCAAAGAGCCGACCAGATTGGCCACGAAGGCCAGGGCCCAGTTGCGGGTGAGCTCCGGACCGCTGATGCGGCGGCTGAAGAAGCTGGCCACCATGAGGTTGTTGCCGGTGAACAGCTCCGAGCCGGTGACCACCACCAAGAACAGCCCCAGCGAGAAGCCCACCCCGATGAGCAGTCGGGCCGGTCCGGTTCCCAGTTCCGGGCTGACCGCGATGGTGAGGGCGAACACGCCACCCAGGGCAATGAACGCCCCGGCCATGATTCCCAAAATGGAAGTCTGGGTGAAGTCGAACTGGGCCTTGCCGATTCCGGCCCGCTTGATCTTTCGGGCAATCTCCTCCGGCGTCAAGGCTTCAGACATGTTCCCGCTCCCCGTCCCTGGTTCCGATTGGATCAAACCGTACTATTTCGGTTCCCCTGGGGTGGCGTATGCGATTCACAGCATGGGGTGGCCTCCTCCTGCCCATATCTCTTGACGATTCCAACTACCGTGTAGGCCATGGCTGAGCCGGTAGAAGGCATGGAGTTCTCGGCCGGGGGCGTCGTAGCCGACTCCCGGTACTACGCCGGAGCCGTTGAGGCCCTGCGCAGTTCTTGCGCGCATATAGGGGAGGCGGCCGATGCAGCCCAGCGAGCCCGGTTCTTCTCCGGTATCTCCGGCTGGAACGATGAGGCCAACGCCTCGGCTCATGATGCCGACAAAGCTGCCGTCATGGCCATGGCCGAGGCTTTGCGGGCCAAGGGGGCGGTTGCCGCCTACGCCGATGCCGCCCGCAGCACGCTGTCGGAAGTTACCGCCGCCTTCGCCGCGCCCGATACGCCCACCAGCGCCATCGTCGGCGCGGGCGCCGGGGATGGCGAGGCCGCGGATGGGAGCGAAGACGACGACAGCGCGTTCTCAGGCCACTTGGCCCGCGCCCTCGTTGCCCTGGTAGAGGAGCGGGAACGGGAAATCGACTCGGAATCCGACGAAGCCGGCTACGGCAAGATGGCCAACACCCTCTCGGTGCTGGCGGGGGCCCGGTCCGCCTATCGGGCGGTCGATGAGGCGCTGATTCTGCTGGCCAACGCCCGAATCGCCTATATCAAGGATTCGCTGGCCGCCGCGCAAACCGCGCTGGCCGCCGACTTGAAGTCCGCAGTGGCCGACGACATACGGGCAACGTCAATCGGCCAGTTCCGCTCGGCGCTGACCACGCTGGCGGTTACCCGAACCGCCTACAACGCCGAAGTCGCCGACGAGCTGTGGGGGGCGCTGGCTGAGGCTCGGACGAATCTGGCCGCGGCCACCGCAACCGTCTTCGAGATCCAGGCCGCCGCCGGTGATCGCGGCGGGGCCGACGACGTCCATTCGGCATCGGCCCTGGCGTACTCGTTCAGCGACTCCGAGACCCCGGCAGGCGTCTACGACGCGGCCCGAGACGTGGTCATCGAGGCCAAGGAGTTCCGGCGCCGGGCCCAGACCGCCTGCGACGCAGTAGACGCCCTATTGGTTGAGAACCGAGCAGTGGCTGCTGACGCCTTGATCGAAGCCCGAGCAGTGGTCGGTTCGACCGCTCTGGTGGAGGTCCGGGCAGCCTACGAAATCGTCAGTGCTGCCATGGACTCCCTGTTCGGGGCTCGGGCGGCGTTCGAAGTGGGATTCGACCTCACCGTCCCCGAGATCTTCGGAGACTTCGAGTTCTGAGACAAGAGCGGGCGAGGGCTCTACAGCGCCACGCCCACCAGCACGGCTCCTATTGAGGTCACCCCCGACAGCGAGCCCATCATGGCAATGCGTCGGCGGTCGGTGGCCTTGGTGTGCAGCCAGGCGGTCACCCCGGTGGCAATCACCAGCACGATCTTGATGGTGAGGGTGATGTGATAGCTGTTGGCCGCGTCTTCGAACTCCACCTCGAGCAGGTTCCACAAGCCTGTCAGCACCGCCAGCCAGAAGAACGGCCATGCCACCCGGGCGAACTGCTGGGCGGCGGCCTGAGTGGCCTCGGGACCGATCCGGCGCAGCGCCGGCACCAGTGCGGCGACAATGACCTGGCCTCCAACCCACACCGCAGCGCCCAGGATGTGGAGGAAAACCCGGAGGGTGTCGAGGTCCCAATTGGCTTTGATCATGGCCTCAATCTAGTTATCGGCCCACTCGGTATTGGTACCGTCGCGCCATGAGCATCGACCGAGCCGTCTATCAGCAAGCCCTGAGATCCGACGGCGAGGCCATCGCCACGGCCGGACGGCGAGATATCGACGCCGTGGTGCCGTCGTGCCCCGGCTGGACTGTGCACAAGCTGCTGGCCCACGTGGGCCGGGTGTACCGCTCGGTTGGGCGCCACGTGGCCGAGCGGGCCACCGAGATGATCCCCGCCGATGAGATCCCACGACCTCCCGAGGGCGACGCCATTGTGGAGTGGTTCGAAGAGGGCCACCGCTTTGTGCAGGAGGCGCTGGATGGGGCCGACCCCAACGAGGCAGTATGGAGCTGGGCCGGCCAGAACACCATGGCCTTTTACTTCCGGCGAATGGCCCATGAGACCGCCGTACACCGCTGGGACGCCGAGGCGGCCTTCGGCGACCCCGGCCCCATCGACTCCGATTTGGCTGCCGACGGAGTGAGCGAGCTCTTCGATGTGGTGCTGCCGTTCGCGGTGGCCAACTGGGAGATGACCCTGCCTGACGCCAGCATGCACCTGCACCGCACCGACGGAGAAGGGGAGTGGCTGCTGGTCAGCGACGGGGGCCGTATCAAGATGAGCCTTGAGCACGCCAAGGGCGATGCCGCGGTGCGGGCCAGCGGCACCGACCTGCTGCTGCTGTCGTGGGAGCGCATCGGCCTCGACAGCCCCGGCGTGGAGACCTTCGGCGACGCCGACGCCGCCCGAGCCTGGTTCGCCCTGTCCCGCTAGAGCCGCCAAGCAAACCAACCATGTCCGACGAATCATCCCCTCCGGTGCCGATGCCGCCGGTCCCCACCCGGGCCGATGTGTTCGACCAGTACATGCCGATCGTGCTGTTCTTGGTGCTCAACAGCGCCTTCGGCTTGATCCCTGCCATTGCCGCCATGACGCTTTGGGCCATAAAAGCCCAGGTCAGCCGACGCCGCCGGGGTCTGCCCTTGGGGCGGGTTATGCCCATCATCGTCGTCTACCTGCTGATCCGAGGCACCTTCGGCATCATCTACGACAGCGAAGACGTTTATTTCGGCATCGGAATCTCGGCCAAGGCGCTGGCCGCCCTGGCCCTGCTGGTGTCGGCGGCCCTGCGGCGCAACGCCACCGGATACGCCCTGCCCTATCTTGTACCGATCGACCGGGACACCAAGTCCCACCCCGAGTATCGAGCCACCACCCGGCGAGTCTCCGTAGCTGTGGCTCTGATCGTGTTCGCCAGCGTCGGTTTCGACATCTGGCTGCTTCAGAATGCCTCGGTAAACAAGTTCGTGCTCATCCGCTTGGGGGTCAACTGGGGGGCATCAATAGCCACGATTCTGGGCATGGGCCTGTATCTCGATCGCCGCTTGCGCCGCATCCCCGGCTTCCCCGGCATGATGCCCCTCGTTGAGCGGCGACTGAAGGACTTCGGCATGAGCCCGCCGCCCACTGCTGACGGATGACTCCACGCTGGGGTGACCGGCTGGCATCCCTGTTACTAGAGTCTCGGCTATGGGAGAGAACAATTGGGGAAGATGGGGCGACGAGGATGAGCGGGGGGCGCTGAATCTGCTCACCCCCGACGTGGTGAAAGAGGCCAGTGCGTCGATCACCACCGGCAAGGTGTATCCGCTGGGCATTCCCATCCAGTCGCAGGGCGTTCCCATCATGGACTACCGAGGCACGCCAATGCGGCTCACCCTCCAGAACGCCTCCGACGAGGGGATCTACGCGGCCTACGGCTGCCACGACGGCACCGGGGCCCATGAGGACGTGCTGGTGTTCGCCTCCCACACCACCAGCCACATGGACGCCCTTTGCCATGTGTACGGCCAAGACCAGCACTACAACGGCTTCTCCAAGGAGGCCATGAAGACCCATACCGGGGCCTCCCGGCTGGGCATCGAGAAGGTGGGCGTTATCGCCGGGCGGGCCGTGCTGCTCGACATGGTGGCCCACATGGGTGCCGACAAGTGGCTGGAAGCGGGTACGCCGATCAGCGGGACCGACTTGGCCGCGTGCGCCGACGCCCAGGGCACCCCGGTGCGAGCCGGTGACATCGTGCTGATCCGCACCGGCTACCTCGACATGTGGTGGTCGATCGAGGCCGACCCCGCCGCTGAGCAGCCCTTCGCCCAGCCGGGCATCAACAACGACGGAGCCGAGTGGCTGATGGCCCACGACGTGGTGGCCGTGGGGTCGGACAACGCGGCCATCGAGGTGATCCCGTTCGACGAGAACGACTTCCTTACCGTCCACAAGATCCTGCTGGTGGGTGCGGGCATCTACATGCTGGAGTTCTTGAACTTCTCTGAGATGGCCGCCGACGGGTGCCACGAGGGCTTCATGACCGTGTCCCCTCTCAACGTGACCGGGGCCACCGGCAGCCCGATCAACCCTGTGGTAATCGGGTAGAACCCGCCCATGCCCGAGATGGCCGGAGGAGGCCTGCTGGGCACCCCTGAGGGGGCGGTGCTCGACCAAGTGCGAGTGCTGGAGCTCACCCGCACCATCGGCGGGGCCTACACCGCCAAGCTGTTCGCCGATGCCGGGGCTGAGGTCATCATGATCGAACCCCCGGGCGGTGATCGGTTGCGGTCGTGGTCGGCATCGGGCTCGCCCGCGGGCGGCGATTCCGGCGACGGCGCGTTCTTCCAATTCCTCAACGCGGGCAAGCGCAGCATCGTGATCGACTTGGACGATTCTGGAGGCCGGGACCGGTTCCTGGAGTTGGCCGCCACCGCCGATCTGGTGGTGGAGGATTTGGGCGCCGGGACCGTCGAGTCAATGGGGCTGGGCCACGCTGATCTGGCCGAACAGAATCCCGCCTTGGTGCTGTTGTCGATCTCTCCCTGGGGCCGTGGTGGACCGTGGGACCATCGCCCAGCCAACGAGTTCACCCTCCAATCCTGGGTGGGTTCCACCCACAGCCGGGGCATTCCCGGGGAAATGCCCCTCGGGGTGGGGGGCAAGCTGGGGGAGTTCCTGACCGCAGCAAACGCCAGTTCACTGGGACTGGCCGCATTGATATCCGCCCGGCGAGATGGCGCTCAGGGCGAGCATGTGGACATCTCGGCCTACGAGGCCATGACCACCAGCTTCATTGTCTATGCCCACCTCTACGCCACCTACGCCCCAGAATCCCGCACTGGGGCCACTCGCTCCATCGAGATCCCCTCGATAGAGCAGGCCAAAGACGGCTGGGTGGGCTTTTGCACCATCACCGGCCAGCAGTTCAAGGACTTCTGCGTGGTCATCGACGACCCCGAAATGGCCGACGATCCGAAGCTGTCCAGCGGTGACGGCCGGATGGACAACCGCAACGAGGTTTGGGAGCGCATCGCCCGCTACACCAAGGCCCACACCGTGGACGAGATCGTGGAGAAAGCCACCTTGTTGCGGGTGCCCGTGGCCCCCATCGGAGACGGCAGCCGTGTGGCCCAAATCGACCACTTCGCCGAGCGGGGCGTCTACGTGGAGAACCCCGGCGGATTCACCCAACCTCGAGTGCCCTACAAGCTCAGTTCTCGGCCACCTCGCCCGGTGCCGCTTGCTCCTGCTCTGGGAGAAGCAGGTGATGAACTGCTGGGGGCGAAAGGCGGTTCGGGGGGAGCCCTGAGCCCGCGGCCGGCCCGTACGGAGCCTTCGCTCCCGCTTGCCGGAATCCGGGTGTGCGATCTGGCCACCTTCTGGGCCGGGCCGGTGGCATCGTGTCTGTACTCTGCTTTGGGCGCCGACGTCATCAAGGTGGAGTCCATCCAGCGGTGCGACGGGATGCGCTATGCCAGCGGGCTCAAACGCGACGACCTGTGGGAGTGGAGCCCGGTGACACACGGGGCCAACACCGGCAAGCGCTCGGTGACGCTGGACTTGTCCAGCGAAGACGGCTTGGCTCAGGTGAAGCGGCTTATCGAGATATCCGACATCGTGATCGAGAACTACTCCCCGCGGGTGGTGGAGAACTTCGGCTTGGACTGGGACGAGGTTCACCGGCTGAACCCCAACGCCATCATGGTGCGGATGCCCGCCTTCGGGCTCGATGGACCGTGGCGCGATCGCACCGGCTTCGCCATGACCATCGAGCAGGCCAGCGGTTTGGCCTTCCTCACCGGCGATCCCGAGGGCCGGCCACTCGTCCCCCGGGGGATGTGCGACCAGCTTGGTGGGATGCACGCGGTGTTCGCCACCCTGCTGGCCCTCGAGCACCGGGCCCAGACCGGTGAGGCGCAATTGGTAGAGGTTCCCCTGATTGAGGCTGGGTTGAATGCGGCAGCCGAGCAGGTGATCGAGTGGACTGCCTACGGACAGCTCCTCCAACGCCAGGGCAACCGTTCGCCCTACTCCGCCCCCCAAGGCATCTACGCCGCGCCGGGCGAAGACCAGTGGGTGGTGATTTCGGTGGACAACGATGCCCAATGGCCGGCATTAGCCCGACTCCTTGGCCGTGAGGATTGGGTGGTGTGGGCCAGCCGGGACGAGCGCCATGCCCACCACGACAAGATCGACGCCGCCATCAGCGCATGGGTGGCCGAGCGGGACCGGGATGCCGCCGTGGACGAGCTCCTTGAAGCCGGTGTGCCCGCCGCCCCGGTTATCAGCGGCCGGGAGTCGGTTGACAACCCTCAGCTTGTCGCTCGGGGCCACCAACAGTGGATGGACCACGTAGTGGTTGGGCGAGTGCCCTATCCCAGCTTCCCTGGCCGGTTCAACGGCCAATACCACCGTCTGGGCCGCCCCGCTCCCACCCTGGGAGAGCACAACGAGGAGATCTTGCGCGACGTGCTCGGCCTCGACGCATCCGAGATCGCCCGCCTGGCCGAAACCAAAGTCATCGGCACCCGTCCCGCCCATGCGGGCTGAAGACGACTCCGGGCTGCGGATCGCGGCCTGAAGGACAATAGGGTTTCCGTCGATGTTCCTCGACCTCACCGAAAGCCAGCTTGAGCTGCAAGCCACCCTGCGGAACTACTTCGAGAACCTGATGACCGCCGAACGGCGGGACGCCATGGAAGGCAGGCGGGCGGGGCAGGTTTACCGTGAGACCGTCCGCCAGATGGGCAAGGATGGCTGGCTGGGGGTGGGCTGGCCCAAGGAGTGGGGCGGGCAGGGCTACACCCCGCTGGAGCAGCTCATCTTCTTCGAGGAGGCCAACCGGGCCGGTGTGCCCTTGCCGTTCGTGACCCTCAACACGGTGGGACCGGCACTGAACGTGTACGGAACCGAGGAGCAGAAGGAGTTCTTCCTGCCCAAGATCCTGGCCGGCGAGTTGCACTTTTCCATCGGCTACTCCGAGCCCACCGCGGGCACCGACTTGGCCTCGCTCAAGACCCGGGCGGTGCGCGACGGCGACGAGTGGATCATCAACGGCCAGAAGATCTGGACCACCGGCGGCCACGAGTCCGACTGGATATGGCTGGCCACCCGCACCGATCCCGACGTGCCCAAGCACAAGGGCATCACCATTTTTGCTGTGGACACGACCCTGGACGGCTTCAGCCACACCCCCATTTGGCTGCTGGGCGGGGGCCACACCAACGCCACCTATTACAACGACATCCGGGTGCCCGACTGGGCCCGCATCGGCGAGGTCAACGGCGGCTGGAAGCTCATCACCGCCCAGCTCAACCACGAGCGGGTGGGCCTGGCTCCAGCGGGCAACATCGACGGGCCACTGCGTCGGGTGGTGGACTGGGCTCGCCAGACCACCCTGGGCGACGGGCGCCGGGTGATCGACCAGGAGTGGGTGCGGCTGGCCCTGGCCGAGGTGTACGCCCGCAACGAGGCGCTCAAGATGTACAACTGGAAGGTGGCTACCGCACTGGAGGACACCGAGCTGAAGCCGGCCGATGCCTCGGCCATGAAGGTGTTCGGTACCGAGCTGAAGGTGAAGTCGTTCCAAGCCCTCATGGAGGTGCTGGGGCAGCGGTCATACCTGGTGAAGGGCACGCCGGAGGCGGTGCTCGGCGGCGAGTTGGAGCGGGCCTACCGGGGAGCGCCGGTGGGAACCTTCGGCGGGGGAGTGAACGAGGTCCAGCGCGACATCATCGCCACTGCGGGGATGGGGTTGCCCCGGTCGCCTCGCTAGAAGGTTGTGGTCTGGCCCCCGTTGGAGCGGAAGACGTTGCCGGTGGTGAACTTGCCGGCATCTGAGGCCAGGTACAGCATCAGGTATGCCTGGTCCAGGGCCTCGCCGAGGGCGCCGATGGGGGACATGTCTCGGGCGTAGTCCAAAAACTCGTCGTAGGCCTCCTGGTTGAGGGTTCCGTCTTCGTTGTGGAGCCGCCAGGTGGTGAAGTTGGTGAGGGTGCTGCCGGGAGCCAGGGTGCATACCCGGATCCCGTAGCGGCCCACCTCTAGGGCCAGAGTGCGGCCCAGCATGGCCACCGCGGCCTTCGTGAAGGCGTACACGCCGATGCCCTCATAGGCCAGGTCTATGGCCCCGGAAGAAACGTTGAGGATCACCCCGCCACCGTCATCCTTCATGGCCCTGATGGCGGCTTGGCAGCCGTAGAGCACGCCTTTGAGATTGAGGTCGATGCCTCGGTCGATGTCCTCGTCGGTGAGGTCCTCGATGAGGCCGGGAGACATAGCACCGGCGATGTTGGCGATGATGTCGAGACCGCCGTAGGCGGCCACTGCTCGAGCCACCAATGCGTCCACCTCATCGCGGGAGGTCACGTTGCAAGCCTGGGCGATGGCCTCGCCCCCGTCCTCGCGGATGGCCTTGGCGGTGCTCTCGGCCCCCTCGCCGTCGAGGTCGCCGCACACCACCTTGGCCCCGGCGGCGGCGAACAGCTCGGCGGTGGCCTCGCCGATGCCCGAGGCGCCCCCGGTGATCACCGCGACTTTGCCGTCCAACCGGAATGCGTCCAGCGCGTCTGCCTTCATCAGATCCTCCTGTTACCTTTGCGGCTGCTGAGATCAATTGTCCGCACTAGGCAAACAGCCTTGTGCGATTCATCAGGGAGCAATCATGGCAGATGGAGTGAAGGGATATGGAGTGCTGGTGACCGGTGGCGGCACGGGAATCGGTCACGCCTGCGCGGCGGCGCTGGCCGCCGACGGCGCCGCGGTCACCATTTGCGGGCGAACCGAGTCGAAGCTAGCCGATTCGGCCGAGCGCATCAGCAACGAAGCGGGCAACGGGGGCAGCGTGGCCTACGTGGTGGCCGACGTGACCGACGAGTCCTCGGTGGCCGCCGCAGTGGCCGCCGCCGCCGAGCCCACCGGGACGCTGAACGGCGTGGTGGCCAACGCGGGTGGAGGCGGGGGAATGGGCCCCTACCACCTCCAGGACACCGACGAGTTCCTGCGGGTGCTGCACCTCAATGTGCTGGGCACCATGCTCACCGTGAAGCATTCGGTACCCCTGATGAGAGTCGCCGGGGGCGGGTCGTTCGTGGGCATGTCGTCGATTGCCGGCCATGTGACCCACATGTATTTCGGGGCCTACACCCCTGGTAAGGCGGGCATTGAGGCCATCATGCGCAACGCCGCCGACGAGTACGGCGCGGCCAACATCCGGTTCAATGCCATCCGACCGGGTTTCATCGCCACCGAGATTATGGAGGGCATCCCCCGAGACGGCGAGGTGTACGACAGCTACATCGACAACACCCCCATGGCCGACGTGGGGTATCCCGAGGACGTGGGCCACCTGGCCCGGTTCCTGATTGGTCCCGAGTCCCGATGGATAACCGGCCAATGCATCAACATCGACGGCGGCCACAGCCTGCGCAGGGGACCGTTTTTCGGCTCCTTCATCGAGCCCGCGCTGGGCCGTGACGTGATGCTTGGGGATATGCCGGGATCATGACCGGCCAGGGCGGCTCAGCAGGCGCCGAAGCAAGGAGAAGCCGGTGAAGTACTACGCCGCAGTGATGTTCGAGGACACCGATCAGCTGGTGGACATCGCCCGGGCCGCCGAGGCCGAGGGGTTCACCGGAGTGGCCCTGGCCGACCACGTGGCTGTGCCCGCCGGATTCGCCTCTGTACACCCCTCGGGGGAGAACCCCTTCAGCCACACCTCGCCGTTCGCCGATCCGCTGATCACGGCCTCGGCCATGCTGAGCGCTACCACGTCGCTGGAAGTGCTCACCTACGTGTACATCCTGCCCATGCGCGAGCCGTTCTCGGTGGCCAGCCAAGTCGCCACCCTGTCGCTGCTGTCCAACAACCGGCTCCGGCTGGGCATTGGGGTGGGCTGGCTGCGGGAGGAGATCGAGCTGCTGGGGGCCGATCCCCGCACCCGGGGGCGGCGCACCGACGAGATGATCGAAATCTGTCGCCGCTTTTGGCGCGACGGCACCGCCGAGTTCCACGGCGAGTTCTTCGACTTCGGCCCCACCGGGGTGTACCCCCAGCCCGACGAACCGATCTCGATCTGGGTGGGGGGCAAGTCGGAGGCCGCGCTGGCCCGTGCGGTGCGCAACGACGGCTGGGTAGGCATGAACTACGACCTGCCCGAGATCCACCAGTTGCTCGACCGCCTCGGCGAGCTGCGCAAAGAGGCCGGCAAAGAAGACGGGCCGTTTGAGACCATGGTGATCCCCAACGCCGATCCCTCACCTCGACTGCACGACAAGATGAACGAGCATGGGGTCACCTCCACTATCGCCATGCCCTGGTATCCCGGCGACCCGGCCTGCGCCTCCATCGAGGCCAAGCGTGACGCTCTGGGCCGCTTCGCCGACGCCTTCATTCGGCGCTGAACTCTATGGTTGACATCGCACCGCCGCTGGCCAAGGGCTCGGTATCGCTGCGGCTGTATCCCCACGACGGCCCAGCCGCTGAGCAGCTAAACGAGGTGCGCGACCTGGCCCGGCGAGCTGTGGAAGTGGGTTACGACGGGGTATTGGTGTCTGAGCACCACGCAGGCTTCCCGGGCTATTTCCCCAGCCCTCAGCAAATGGCCGGATTCCTGCTGGCGGCCATGCCGTCTGGATGGGCGGCGCCGTGCCCTCTGCTGTTGCCGATGAAGCCCTACGCGCTCATCGCGGAAGAAGTGGCTTGGCTTGCCGCTGCCTTCCCCGGTCGTGTGGGCGCGGGTTTCGCGTCAGGTGCACTGCCCGTGGACTTCGAGCTTGCTGAGGTCCCGTTCGAAGAGATCAGCCCGCGATTCAAGCAGGCCCTACCCCTGGTGGTGGCCGCGCTGCGGGGCGAAGCCGATGGCCCGCTGGCCGACGACCGAGCCATCGCCGCCTGCGCCGACCACCCGGTGCCGATGGTGGCAGCCGCCCAGTCGCTCGCCGCTGTCCGCCGGGCGGCCGGACTCGGCTTGGGCATCCTCTACGACAGCCTCCAAGCCACAGAACACGTGCGGGCGCTATCCGATGCCTACGACGAGGCGGGGGGAACCGGGCCCAAGATCCTCATCCGCCGAGTGTGGATCGGCGGCCCCCCCGGCGAGGCCGTCGACAACCAACTCGACCTCTACCGCACCTACACCACCGAAGGCACCATGGCCCGCTGGGACCAAGGCGCCAACACCGTCCTGGCCGCAAACGGTACCGAGGCCGCCCAGCAACTATGGGCCGCCATGGAAGCCACCGGCTCCAACACCATCAACATCCGCATCCACGTAGTCGGCCTGTCACCCGCCTACATCCGCGACCAACTCGACCTCCACGGCGAACTCGTGGAAACCCTGAGGGCGATGCTCTCCGGCTTGACACCCTCCTTGTGAGGGCTCCGGTTCGAGCTACTGCGTCTTGACCACGAAGGTCCTCGCAACCTTGTCGTGCCAACCCTGACGGTCTCGATCCCAGACGAGTGAGAGGTAGCAAAGGATCGCCAGTAAGTTCCCGAACGGGACAAAATACACCGGGAGGCCCAAAACGAAGGGTAAGCCCCAGCGAAACAATGATTGCCCCCAACTCGGGGGCCGGCCCCATTCAGGTTGGAAGAGATCCTCGGACCGGACCACCTGAATTCTTGTAGCCATTTTGCCTGGTGTTTGGCCCTTGATGGCGATGAACGCGATCTCATAGAAGGCCGCCGCGGCGGCAAACCACCAGCCCAAGAGTTCCAAGCCCTCGAAATAATCCTCGAAGTAGTCAAAGACCTCTTCGACGTTTTCGGCGTCGGAGACTTCGTCGATTGGCATCGGTTTGATGTCGGTTAAGTGAAGGACGAACAGCAAGGCGACCGTAAGCGCCAAGAAAATGACCCCATCGATGAGTCGGGCACCGAAGCGAGCAAGGCGGGAAGCCAGTTCCTGGGGCCGCTGAGAAGCAGCCATGTTCTGATCAGAAGCGCTTGAAGAGGCGGGTGCCGGCGGAATGGTTCGGCTCTTTGGCGGTTTCAGATTTTCCGCCCCGGTAAGGGGATCCAAAGATTGGACCCCGTCGTCGGCCACATACTCGGTCCATTTCTCGCCGTCCCACCAGCGGTACTCATGGCGGGTGGTGGGATCCGACTCCCAAGCAGGGTTGCTCATGCGGTGGTCAGGCTAACCGGTGGTTGTCAACCGACCCGTGGCTCAGTCTGCGTCGACCGAGGCGACATCGCCGCTAGCTTCCTTGAGGGTATCGCGCATGGGGGACCGGCTTGAAGAGATGGTGCGGATCTCTGATGACAACGGTCTTCAGCATTTTGTCCCACACCGTTTGATTGCGGTCGTTGTTCAGCAAGACGATGCCGTTGACGATTATCCAGACGATGCCCAAGAGAAAGACACCGGCCAAAAAGGTGATGACCGCTGCCTTCAACAGCAATTCGCGCAGGGCCATCCATCCCCAATTGGCCGCACGATGGCTTTCGAGTCGCACCACCCTCATTTTCAAAACCTGCTTGGCCGGCGACTGGCCACGGGAGTAAACGATCAGCGACCAGATCAGCCAGCCGATCAACAAAGTGACAACCACCAGCAGGAGCTCAAGAAACAAGGCTCCGAAACGCTGACCTCGGGATGCCAGCATTCGCGACAGGTCGGGTTGCTCAATGCTTGAGTCGCTTTCAAACCCTTCCGAAGTCGGGCCAGGGGGCGGCAGTGCTGACGGTGGCGTCTCGAGGGGGAGCCCTGATTCAGCGGTGCTTATGGGATCGACCGACTGGATGCCGTCGTCGGCAACCTGGTCGGTCCACTGTTCGCCGTCCCACCAGCGATACTGGTGGCGGCCGGTCGGGTCGGGCTCCCAGGAAGACACGCTCATGATGGTGTCAGGCTAGTAGTTGGCAGCGGCAATCTGGCACCGACAGGGTGATGCTCATGACCACTTATGACGAGTTCTCCATGCTGGCGGACAATGCCTCTGAGGTGGGGTTGGACTGGGATGGGCCGCCTCCGGTGGAGAGGTGTCGGGTGGAATTGCCCGGCGGGCTCGGCTTGAGCGCCATCGTGTGGGGGGATGCGCCGGCCCGGGTGGTGTTCATCCACGGAGGCGCCCAGAATGCTCATACCTGGGACACGGTGGTGTTGGCTCTGGGGGAGCCGGCGGTGGCCATAGACCTGCCCGGCCATGGGCACTCCGACTGGAGGCCCGAGCACGACTATTGGCCGCCATCGATGGCCGACGATGTGGCGGTGGCCATTCAGGAACTGGCACCGGAGGCGGAGCTAGTGGTGGGCATGTCGCTGGGCGGCCTGACCGCCATCTGCCTGGGCGCCCGCCACCCTCAGTTGGTTCCCTCCTTGGCGGTGGTGGACGTGACCCCCGGCACCGATCATGCCAAGGCCGAGCCGATTGTGGAGTTCATCTCGGGACCCCAGACATTTGAAAGCTTTGACGACATCCTGGGCCGCACCATGGAGTTCAATCCCACCCGCACCGAGTCGTCGCTGCGGCGGGGCATCATCCACAACGCTTTCGAACAGGAAGACGGTAGCTGGACCTGGCGATGGGATCCGGTGCGGGATTGGAAGCTCACCGACCCGGCCAAACCAAGCAGCGGTAGCCCCGAGTTCTCCGACCTGTGGACCGCAGTGGATGCGCTGGCGTGCCCGGTGGTGTTGTATCGGGGGGCGGACTCAGGGGTGGTGGGCGACGAAGACGTGGAAGAGTTCTTGCGCCGCCAGCCCGATGCCGAGGTGGTGGTAGTGGCCGATGCCGGCCACAGCATCCAAGGCGACCAGCCGAGGGAGCTGGCCCGCCTGCTGGCGTCCCGCCTGGGCTAAGCCCTAATCGTTGCCGTAGGCGGCGGTGAGGCGCTCGGCGCCGCCGATGCCGGGAGCGGGCTGGCCGCCGGGATAACGGGCTTCGTAGACCCCGGTCAGGCCGTCTCGCCAGCTCACCTGGCAAGGACCGGTGAGGGATATCCGCTTGGCCGGATCGGCTCCACTGCCGGGCTGCGATCCGGGGAAGACGTCGTAGGCAACCTCGGGCATCCTCCCGGAGAGCTCGCCCAGGAATGTCACCCAGTCCTCTGCCTTGACGTGCTCGTCGCCGCCCCAGTTGACCACCCTGGCCGGCACCGACGCCGCGGCCAACAGCGGCTCGACGTGGGCGTTCATGTCGTCTTGGTGGATGGGGGAGTAGGGCGACGGGGCCGGTGCCCGCAGCCGGATAGGCAGGTCGTTCATCAGCCAGTCCATGTGGTACACGGGCAGCCCCCCGTTGGGCCCGTAGCTGGCGTTGATGCGGGCAATGGTGGTGGGTAGGTTGAGCGCCCGGGCCATGGTGCGGGCCACCGCCTCCCCGCCGATCTTCGACATTGAGTAGGTGGGGGCGTGGACTGCGTGGCAGTCGCCGATGCGGTCGGTCTCGGTGTAGAGGTGCCACGGGTCGGGGTGGGCGTGGTACACCGAGCAGGTGGAAGCAATGAGCGCGGCCTTGGCCTTGTGGCAGTGGGCCATGAGCAGGCCGGTGCCCTCGGCGTTCACCCGGATAGCCCAGTCGTAGTCCAGGCCCTGCCCCTGGAAAGCCGCCATGTGTACCAAATAGTCGAAGTCGTCGGGCAGCATCGAGAAGTCACCGTCGGCCACGTCCGCAACCTCGGTGTGAACCCCGGCGGCCTCCACCATCTCCCGGCTGCCCTCGGCGCTGAACCGGGCGATGCCCCACACCTCGTTGTGCTCGGCCAGAAAGGCGGCCATGGGGAGGGCGATCTGGCCGGTCATGCCGGTTATGAGGATCTTCTGGTCTTGCAGCATGGGAACTCCTTCGCAGGTTCTAAAGGTCGTCGATCAGCTTGAACAGCTCGGCCGAGGCCAGTCCGGCCTCTGCGCCTGCCTGGGCCAGCTTGTCGGCCACCCACGCGTGGAGTCGGGCCAGGTCGGCATGGCTGGGGTTGGGGGGCAGGTCCAGGGTGGTCTCATATTGGCTGACGAAGGCCTCGATAGCTCTCGCCTTGGCCGACTCGAATCCGGAGGTGTCCTCGGCGTGATCGGGCTCGTCGGCCTCGAACAGGAGGAGGGTGTCGGGGCGGTGGGGGGCCAGGCCCAATTCGGGAAAGAAGTGGGGGTCGCGAGCAGCCACAATGCCGTCAACGGTCAGCCAGCCGGCATGGCGGTGGTCGGGATGGAGCCGCCATCGCCGCCACGGGTCGTGGCCCAGCACTACGGTGGGATGCAGGGTCCTGATCCACGAGGCCACTTGCCGTCGGGGCTCCGGCCCCGATTCCAGCTCCCCGTCTACCCAGCCCAAGAACACCACCTCGCCGGAAGCGCCCAACCGTCGGGCCGATTCGCGCTGTTCGTCTTGGCGCACGGCCACCAGCTTGTCCAGGTCGGCATTGGGATCCCAGGTTCCCTTGGAGCCGTCGGTACACACCAGCAGGCTCACCTCGCAGCCTTGGGCTGCCCATTTGGCCAGCGTGGCCCCGGCTTTCAATTCGATGTCGTCGGGATGGGCCCCGATGGCCAGCGCCCGCTCGGGGGTGGCCAAATCCTGCGACCTCACGCCATCACTGCCAGCTCGTCCAAGTCGGCGGGAACGTCGATGTCGAGTCCGAAGGCCGGGTCGCGCAGAATGCGCAGGCTGCGTCCCACCCGTTGAGCCTCGGCCAGGTGGCGGGCGAACGAGCCTCGGCCGTAGGAGAACTCAAACGGGCAGTCGCTGGGCAGGGTGATCACATTGGTGCCGTCGTTGCGGCGGTCGGGCACCAAAGTGATGCCGGGCCATTCGCCCAGCGGGGCCAGCGATCCGGCCCGCGGGAGGTCTCCATGGGCCACGATCACCCGGTCGAATCCGCTGTCTCTCAGGTGGTCCACCCCGCTGCGCACTGCACCGTTCAGCCCGGTACCGGGGCGCCACACCACCTCGGCCCCCACTGATTCGGCCCAGTCGCGTACCCCGCCGTCGTCGCACACCACGGCCACCGCCAGCGGAGCGGCCGACTGAACCACGTGGGTGGCCATGTCGCGGGCAAGAGCGGCCCGTTCCTCGGCCCCGAGAGCGGGTGCCAACCGGAGCTTGGCCTCGGCGAAGGCCTTCACCGGTATCAACACCGCCACCTTCGGCCCTGGGCTCACCCGCAGGAGTCTACGGCCAACCACTCTGGCGGCCCATACGCAGTACCACTGGCCTCTTTCGGTACTGGCCCGTCTACGCTCAGTGCCTATGTCGAACAGGGTCGCGGTCATCGGCGGAGGGTCGTGGGGCACCACGGTTGCCCATCTGGCCGCGCACAACGAGCCCACCGTGTTGTGGTGCCGCGATCCGAAGACAGTCGCCGCCGTGAACGAGCGCCACGTCAATCCCCGTTATCTGGACGGCTTCGAGCTGCATCCCCGTCTGCGGGCCACCACCGATTTGGAGCAGGCCGTGGCGGAGGCCGAGGTGGTGGTTATGGGGATTCCGTCGTCCGCGTTCAGACAGGTCTTGGAGAGGGTGACCCCTCACCTGCGGCCGTGGGTGCCGGTGGTGAGCCTCACCAAAGGGCTGGAGCGGGGCACCCGCCAGCGCATGACCGAGATCATCAACCAGGTGGCGCCGGCCCATCCCGCGGGCACCCTCACCGGTCCCAACCTGGCCAAGGAGATTCTGTCCGGACATGCGGCCACATCGGTGATGGCCATGGCCGACGACACCGTGGCCACTGCCCTCCAGGGGGTGTTCACCACCGATCGCTTCCGGGTCTACACCAATGACGACGTGATCGGCTGCGAGTTGGGCGGCACCCTCAAGAACGTGATCGCTCTGGCTTCGGGCATGGTGGACGGCCTTGGCGCGGGGGACAACACCCGGGCGGCGGTGATTACCAGGGGGTTGGCAGAGATGGGCCGTCTGGGTACTGCCATGGGCGGTCGGGCCGACACCTTTGCCGGACTGGCCGGTATGGGTGATCTGCTGGCCACGTGTATAAGTCCCCAGAGTCGTAACCGCCATGTGGGCGAGCAGATCGGACGGGGCCGCAAGGCCAAAGCGGTGGTGGCCGAGATGGACCAAGTGGCCGAAGGTGTATTCACCGCGGGGGTAGTAGTGGAGTTGGCCGCCGAGCATAGTGTGGAGATGCCCATCAGCACAGAGGTGCATGCGGTGATCAAGGGCACGCGGACCGCGGCCGAGGCATCGATGGTGCTGATGGGGCGCCAAACCCGCCCCGAGCCAGAGGCGACCAGGGCGTCGCGTTTCCGCCGATTGTGGCCGGAGAAGGCAGATTCCAAGGGGTCGCCGCTGCGTCGGCTCTGGCGGTTCGTTACCCGATCTTCTTGATGAGCAAACCTCTTGATGTTCTCGGTGCCCCCGGGTGGGGGGAAGTGGATACCCGCGGGTCAGTCCGCCCCGGTTCCGGGGAATGGACGCTGGACTGGTGGGTAGGGGCGTCGGATCGCTGGCACCAGGCATCGCAGGAGGCCGCCGTGCGCCAGAGCGATGTGGGGGCCGGTGCAGTGGTGGAGACCCGCATGAAGGTGCCCGACGGAGATGCGGTTCAGCGAGTTTGGGCGGTGGCCGCTGGCGGGGGACCGGCGGCGGCGGTGGTGGAGGTGGGAAATGAGGCCTCCACCGCTTTCGCGGTTGCCTTGGTGGTGCAGGCCCCGGGGGCGGTGCTGTCGGTGAATACCGCCGGAGTGACCGTCGGCGGACAGCCGGTGCTGTCGTGGGATCATCTCCCAGCGGGTGCTGCGGTCGGGCATGACGCGATTGAGGCTCTGCTCGAGGTTGAAGGCGGGACCACCCCAGGGTTGGACCTCAAAGGCCGCGACGTGGTCGCCGCGGTGTGGCCGCTGCCCCACACCGCCCGGATGGCGGTGAGCGCATCGTTGGGCCGGGGCATGGTGCCGGCGCCATCCGATCTGCCCGACGCCGAGGCGGTGGTGCGGGGCTGGCAGGCCCATCTGGATCGGGGGGCTCGGATCGAGGTGCCCGATGAGGGCTTGGCCCGGCGCATCGACCGCAATCGCCGCCGATGGCTGGGGCAAACCGGCCGTATGGAGACCCTCGACGTCGCCGAACTCTGCGAGCTGTCGGTGCGGCTCGACCATCACGGCTATCACGACGACGCCGAGGTGGTGCTGGATGAGGTCGCCGCCCGTTGGACCACCGAGGCGCCAACCGAACGGCTGACGGCCTTCACCGTTCACCACGACCTGACGGACGACCAAAAGACCGCTGTTCGATTCGTTGAGGCTGTGGCCGAGGCAGTGGAGGCCGCCGCCCGCACCGGCTCAGCCGTGCCGGTTGATCCGGTCGAGCGCTTTCTGATCGCCACGGGCCAAGATCGGGCCGCTCAAGATCTCCGCCGTCTCGAATTGGGCCCTGCTGAGCCTCCTGCTGAAGGTCTGCGGGCCGAGTTAGTGGCCGACCACTGCGAAGATCTACTGGTAGCTCCCGGCTTCCGATCAGCATGGAGGGGAGGGTCGCTCTCGGTCTACGGGCTGCCCACTCGGTTCGGTACGCTCTCCTATGCAGTGCGCTGGCACGGTGCCCGCCCTGCGATGCTGTGGGAGCTGGACTCCCGACCCGGCCCGGATCCGGTTGTGATCCGAGCCCCGGGGCTGGACGAGAGCTGGTCGAGCCAGGATCCGGCCGGAGAAACGCTTTTGGCTGCACCCCAATAGCTACTTTGAAGGGATGCGGGCCGCACTCAAGTCGGCTGCCCCCACATTGGCGGTCGAGCGCCGTCTATGGGCCGATGGTCACCAGGTGGTGGTGGGCATAGACGAGGTGGGCAAAGGCGCGTGGGCCGGGCCCCTCACTTTGGTGGCCGCGGTGCTGCCCACCGACCGGAGGGTCTACCGAGTGCGGGACTCCAAGCTCTTGACCGAAGCCGAACGGGAAGGGCTCTTCGACCGGATCGCCGACTGGTGCGTGGCCTGGTCGGCGGGCCACGCCAGCAACAACGAGTGCGACGAGCTGGGAATGTCGGCGGCCCAGCGCCTGGCCGCCGGGCGGGCACTGGACGGCCTGGGCCTAGAAGCCGACGCGGTGCTGGTGGACGGGCGGTGGGATTTCGTAGGCAACGGCAAGACCCAGGCCTTGGTCAAGGGCGACGCCACCTGCCTGTCCATCGCGGCGGCGTCCATCCTGGCCAAGGTCACCCGCGACCGGCTCATGCGGGCCGCAGCCGAAGACCACCCCGACTACAACTTCGACAGCAACAAGGGCTACCCCTGTCCCCGCCATCGAGCCGCCCTGGCCGCCCAAGGTCCCACCCCTCTGCACCGCCGCTCCTGGGCCTTCATGGACAACCACGGGTGGTCCCACCTCCGCATCCACCCCGGCTCCCCCTTGCCATTCTGAGGGATCAGTCGGCGGTGCCGCGCCCCACTATCCATTCATGGGGTTGGCCGGTGATGGCGGCGACACGCTCGAAGTCGGCGTCATAGTGGAGCACGGTGAGTTGCCGGGCCTCGGCTATCGCCGCGACGAGAGCGTCCACCAATGAGAGCGACCGGTGCTGACCAGACTGGGCCAATTGGCCCTGCACTTCGATTGCCCGCCGGTGGTCGGCGTCTGTGGTGGGAGTATGGGGAAATGCGGTCAGCACTTCCATGAGCTCTTGATGATCGGCAGGGCTTTGGGCGCTGAATCCGAGTTCGAAGATCACTGGGGCGCAAACCGCAATGCGCCCCTCGGCTATCAGTGGGGCAGCGGCTGAAGCGACGATGGGCTTTGCCAGACGGGAAAAGGCGCTGGTGTCAGCCAGGTAGAGGGTTCGCGGCAACTACTTGTCTCCGCCCCAGGCCGCATCAACGGCATCGAAGTCGAAGCGCTCGGGCTGGCTGAGCAGCCCGATCAGCTCAAGGCGCCGCCTGGCGTTGACAACCTCCAACAGTGAGGCATGAATGGTCTCGCGCAGCGTTTTCGTCCCCAATATCTCCGCAGCCCGCTGAGCGATATCTCGATCTACAACAACAGATGTCTTAGTCACAAGCTCAAGATATCACGACCGCGTCCGTTCTCCTCGAACGATTGACCGTGCGGTAGCGGCGAGCGGGTACGATCGCGGGTCGTATGGGGCAGCCGGTGACTGTTGTGGAGAGGGCGACTAGTCGCCCCGGGGTGATCCGTTTTGAGATTAACCGGAGCATCACCGGCACTGGCCATGAGCACTATTCCGTCGGGCGGGAAGTGGCCGGGGAGCGGCCGGTGGACGAGTTGGCCCGCCGTCTGTTCGACCGGGGCGGGATCGACTCCATCCATGTGAACAGCAACATCATCACCGTGGATTTGGCCAAGGGCGGTACCCGGGACGGCATCGACGATCTGATCGCCAACCTGTTCATCTACTACGGCCCCGGCGTCGAGGTGCCCACCATTCCCGAAGGGGACTGACGGGCGGCAGAGGCGATGACCTCTCGCCGTGAGGCCACCGAGCGCTGGTTCATCCGGCGGGGCGTTCCCCACGTAATCCACGACTACCGGGCCAGCACCGACGTTTTCACTCGGGCCGTGCCGTTCTTGGCCCTAGTGTTCCTGGTCGAGATTTTCGCCTCCTTTGGCGACCGCTTCGACGGCTGGGCGCAATTCGGCGTGTTCTGGGCGGGCGCGGGCATCGCTTTGGGGGCAGTGGCGGCGGTCAATCGGCTTAGAGGTCGGCGGCTGTTCCAGCTTCCCGATCGGGTGGGCGCCATCGAGCTGGCTGTGTTCGTGTTGGTGCCCCCGGTGTTGCCCGCCTTGTTCTCTGACGACCGGCTGTCTGATACCGCTGGCCTGGCGCTGATCAACGTCGCCCTGCTTGTGCTGGCCTATGTGGTGGTGAGCTTTGGCCTGCTTCCCATGCTGTTCTGGGCCGGTGCATACTCCGTCAACCAGATAGCCCTGATCGGTCGATTGGTGGGGCGAATTCTGCCCCTGCTTCTGGTGTTCAGCGCCTTTTTGTTCCTGAACGCCGAAGTGTGGCAAGTGGCCCACGATTTCACTTGGCCCTTCTACGCCATAGTGCTGGGGGTATTCGGACTCATAGCTCTTGGCTCGGTGGCGGTTCGGGTGCCATCTGAACTGGTGGGCCTGGCCCACTTTGAGAGCTGGGAGCAGGCCTGTGAGTTGATCGACGGATGTGACTCGCCGTTGGCCTCGGCTACACCGCCCACGGACTTCTCGGTATCCGCCGTTCCGGCGCTCGACCGCATGGACCGGGTGAATCTGGGACTGCTGATATTTGTGGCCCAGGCCGTGCGGGTGGTGTTGGTAGGCGTGGTGATCGGAGCGTTCTATGTGGCCTTCGGCCTGCTGGTGGTAAGGGAGGCCACCATCGTGTCGTGGGTGGCGTCGGACGCCCTGGATCCTCTGGCCCGCTTCGGCCTGTTCGGCACTGAGCTGGTGCTCACCTGGGAGCTGCTGGCGGTGTCGGGCTTCATCGCCACTCTCTCCGCTCTGCAGTTCGCCGTGTCAACCATCACCGACAAGGCCTACCGGGAGCACTTCTACGACGACATGGCCCACGAAGCCCGTGAAGTGCTGGCCACTCGGGCTCTGTACTTGGTGGAACTCAGCCGGGAGGCCGAGCAGCAAGGCGGTTAGCCAACCGCTCCGTTGCGCAGAAATTCGCCGGGCAGCGCGCCGGTGGATCGGTCGCCGGCCCAGGTGGGAACGCCGTTGACCACGGTGGCCCGATAGCCGGCCGGCTTGCGGCTGTAGCGCCAGCTGCCGGTGGGCAGGTCGTCGACTCGGACCTCGTCACCCAGGTCGATCTCGTCTAGGGCGAACACGGCCAGGTCGGCAGCCATTCCCTCGGCTATCGCACCCCGGCCGGAAATGCCGAAGAACGCGGCCTGCTTGCCGGTCACCGAGTGAACCGCCTCCTCGACGGAGAGCAGCCCCAGCTCTCGCACCATCTCGGTCAAGAAAAAGGTGGCGTCGCCCGCCCCGACGAACATTTGGATGTGGGCACCGGCATCCGACGCCCCGTTCACCGTCAGCGGCGAGCGGGCCATGGCGGCCAGCGTCTCGTTGTCCACCGGCTGGGGCTGGGTCTTGAGGTGGGTTCCCATGTTGTTGTCCAGCAGCCAGTCGGCCACCGCGTCCGACAGGTGTACGCCCCGAGCGTCGGCCAGATCGGCGATAGAGCGTCCGGTCCACTCGGCGTTGCGGGGCTCGTCGGAGGCCAGCAGGATCATGTGGGGGCGGTTGATGGGGGCCAGGGTGTAGGTGCAGGCGTCCCAGTCGCGGCGGGCCCGCTCTCGCCAGGCATCGTCGCGGAGCATGGCCATCTTGGCCTCGTCGCCGTCCACGTTGCACAGCTCGTGCCACGCTTCCACCCCGCTCCACATGATCGACCGCTCGAAGTGCAGGTTCACATAACCGGGCCGCACCGAGAACAGCGTGGCGATCTCGCCGCCTTCGGAGTTGAGCCGCTCCACCAGGTCTAGGGAGATCTTGCGCTCCTTGGCCCGGTTTTCTTGGGCGAAGAAGCCGCCCCAGTTGGCCCGGATACCCCGATCCCGGCACAGCGCGGCCATGCGCTCCATGTCGCCGGGGAAGTGCTCGAACTCGAAGGCCCGGGGCACGAACTGGAAGGTGGTGCCGGGATGGGCGGCCACCACGTCGAGCAGGTCGCCCCACTCCTGGTCGTCGGCCATGCGGCTGGGCACCAGCCGGTTGTGGCGGTCCAAGTCCATCAGCGAAGTCGACAGGCCAAAGGCTCCGGCGGACAGGCCCTCGTTGAGCAGGTGGGCCATCTCGGCCCGCTCGGCCTCGGTGGCGGCCCGCTCCCACGCCTCGGCGCCCATGACCCACATCCTCAGGGTCTGGTGGGGGAAGAAGGCGGCCACGTTGAGCGCCGTCGGGTGCTCGTCATTGGCGGCCTGGTACTCGGGCCAGGTCTCCCACGTCCACGGGATGGCGGTCTCGAAGGCGTCGGTGGGCAGGTCCTCGATGAAGCACATCAGCTCGATGAGCTGGTTGCGGTCGGCCTCCCGCAGCGGCGCCAGTCCCAGTCCGCAGTTGGCCAGCACCACGCTGGTGGTGCCGTGCGATGGCATGGGGTCGATGTGGGGGTCCCACCACAGCGATCCGTCGTAGTGGGTGTGAGGCTCGATGAACCCCGGCGTCACCAATGCGCCGCCGGCGTCGATCTCGGGCTCGCCGTCGGGCCGAAGTGCCGGTCCTACTTCGGCGATCTTTCCCGAGCGCACCCGCACGTCGGCCTCATAGGAGGGAGCGCCGGTGCCGTCCACCACCGTCCCCCCGCGAACCAGCAAGTCTCCTGAATCCATGCCAGAACCTTAGGAGGAAAATTGACCCGAATCCGACTCGGCTCTGAGGGAGAATTGGCAGACCGCATCGAGACCATTTGATGCGGTGTTGAAGGACAAGGGTTGCCATAGTGGAGTCCGATGGCTGAGCCAGAACAATTGGTGGTCGAAGCCGAACGGCGGGCGGCGGCCGCGACCACCCTCGATGAACTGGGCGCGGTGCGGACCGCGATGACCGGCAAGCGCTCTCCTCTGGTGGCGGCTCGCAAGGCTCTGGGCGACATGGAGCCCGACGCCCGGAAGCAGGCCGGGCAGGCCTTGAACGCAGCCAAAGCGTCCATCGACGAGATTCTGAGCGCCCGCGAGGCCGAGTTGGCGGCCGCGGCCCGGGCCCAGCAGCTGGCCGCCGAGCGGCTCGATCTCACCGAGGTCACCGAGCAATCCGCTAGCGGCCATCTCCACGTGATCACTCAGACCTGGCAGGAGTTGGAGGACGTGTTCGTGGGCATGGGGTATCGAGTGGCCGAAGGTCCCGAGATCGAGAGCGAGTGGTACAACTTCGGCGCCCTGAACTTCCCCCTCGGGCACCCGGCCCGGGACATGTACGACACCCTGTATGTGGACTACGGCGAGCCGGGCACCACCCTGCTGCGCACCCACACCTCTCCGGTGCAGGCCCGGGTGATGGAGAACCAGGAGCCCCCCATCTATGTGGTGGCCCCCGGCCGGTGCTTCCGCCAGGACACCGCCGATGCCACCCACATGCCGGTGTTCCATCAGATCGAGGGGCTGGTGGTGGACCGCGACACCACCCTGGGCGACCTGGCCGGGACCATCGAGGCGTTCACTGCCGCTTACTTCGGCCCCGGCTTCTCCTCTCGGCTGCGGCCCTCCTATTTCCCGTTCACCGAGCCGTCAGCCGAGTTCGACATTCAGCGCCCCGACGGCACCTGGCTGGAGCTGGGGGGCTGCGGCATGGTCCACCCCAACGTGTTCGAGGCCTGCGGCATCGACCCCGAGCAGTGGCAGGGGTTTGCCTTCGGGTTCGGTATCGACCGCCTGGCCCTCATCCGGTTCGGCATAGACGACCTGCGCGAGCTGTGGACCAACGACATCCGCTTTTTGGAGCAGTTCTGATGGTTCGCACTCCGATGTTTGAGGCGGTAGCGCGGTGAAGGTGCTGTTGAGCTGGCTGCGGGAGTTCGCCCCCGACATCGACGGCGACCCCGAGCAGTTGGCTGAAGTACTAGCCGACTTGGGCCTGGCGGTGGAGGAGCTGTCCCATGTGGGGCGGGGGCTGGACGGCATCGTGATCGCCGAAGTGCTGGCCACCCGGCCCCATCCCGATGCCGACCGGATTCACCTAGTGGACGTGGACGCCGGCGACGGCGAGGCCCTCCAAGTGTGCTGTGGGGCCTTCAACATGGCGGTGGGCGACTTGGTGCCGCTGGCCACTGTGGGAACCACCATGCCCAACGGCATTGAGATTGCCCGCCGCAAAATGCGGGGCGAGTGGAGCAACGGAATGCTGTGCTCGGGGGCCGAGATAGGCATGGGCGACGACCACGAGGGCATCTTGATCTTGGAACAGGACCTGTCGTTGGGACTCCCCTTGGCCGAGGCGCTGGGCATCCACCCCGATGTGTTGTTCGACCTGGAGGTGAACCCCAACCGCCCCGACGCCATGTCGGTTATGGGCGTGGCCCGCGACCTGGCCGCCCGCATGGGAGTGCCCTTCTCGGTCGCGGTTCCCGATGTCAATCAGACCGGAACGCCCGCGGCCGAGCGGGCGTCGGTGAGCATCGCCGCCCCCGATTTCTGCCAGCGCTTTGGGGTGCGAGTGCTCGACAATGTTCCCTCGGGAGCGTCGCCCCGATGGATGGCCAACCGGTTGTTGGCCGTGGGGCAGCGGCCCATCAACGCGGTGGTCGACCTGTCCAACTACGTGATGTTCGAGCTGGGCCAGCCCAACCACACTTACGACCTCAATCTCGTACCCGGCGGGGAGCTGGGGGTGCGCATGGCCCATCGGGGCGAAGAGTTGATCACTTTGGACGGCACGGCACGGGCTCTCACCACCTACGACGGGGTGATCGTCAACCGCGACGACGAGGCCATCGGCCTGGCCGGGATCATGGGCGGGGCCTCCACAGAGATCTCCACTGACACCCGCTCGGTGCTGCTGGAAGCCGCCTGGTGGGATCCCATGACCATCGCCCGAACCGCCCGCCGATTGGGCCTGCGCAGCGAGGCCTCGGCCCGCTTCGAGCGGGGCGCCGACCCCGACATCATCCCTTTGGCGCTGGACCGCTTTGCCGAGCTGGCCGCCGCCCTCGGATCAACCACTGCCCCCGGCATGATCGACGCCGCCGGCAATCGCCCTGAGCCGAGCACCGTTCGGGTCCGCTCACGACGGGTCAATTCCATATTGGGCACCGACCTGAGCACCAGCGAGATGACCGGCCTGCTCGAGCCCATCGGGTTCGCCTGCGAGACGGGCGGCGACAGCCAGGACTTCAACGTCACCATCCCGTCGTGGCGGCTGGATTCGGCCACCGAGATCGACGTGATCGAGGAAGTGGGCCGGCTTCACGGCTTCTCCAAGATCGCCCGCACCGTCCCGGTGACCGAGCAGGCCGGCGCTCTCACCTCCCAGCAACTAGACCGCCGCCAGGTCCGGGCATTGCTCACCGGCATGGGGATCTCCGAGGCCATGCCCCTGCCCTTCCTAGCCCCCGGCGATCTGGCCGCAGCCGGCCTCGGCGACGACGGCATAACCGTGACCAACCCGCTGGTGGCCGAGGAGTCGATAATGCGGACTTCGCTGCGCCCCGGTCTGTTGAAGGCATTGGCCTACAACGCCGCCCGGCGCACCACCGGGGTGTCGCTGTTCGAGATTGGCCGGGTGAATCCCGGCGGGGGAGGGGATCTCCCCGATGAGCATGAGCACCTCGCCGTGATCCTGGCCGGTCAAGAGGCCACCGCCGCCACCACACTGTGGCGCCGCCTGGCCCGCCATCTGACCGTGACGCGCCCCGGCGTGGTCAACGGCCCAGTAGACGGCCTTCATCCGGGCCGGTCGGGCCAAGTGCTGGCCGACGGCCAGCCGGTCGGCGCGCTGGGCGAGATCGACCCCCAAGTGCTGGATGCCTATGAGATCGATGAGCGGGTGGCCTGGCTGGAAGTTGATCTGGGCGCTCTATTGGAAGCTGATCGAGCCCTGGCCCCGTATCGAGCCCCCAGCCGCTACCCGTCCAGCGACGTGGATCTGGCCTTCACCGTTCCCGACGAGGTGTCGGCCGATGAGGTGTCCGCCACCATCGCCGAGGCCGGAGGCGAATTGCTGGCCTCAGTCGCCCTGTTCGACGTGTTCCGCTCCGACCAACTCGGCGAAGGCCACCGCAGCCTGGCTTTCACCCTCCGCTTCGAAGCCCCCGACCGCACCCTCAACGACGCCGAAGTAGCCAAGGCCCGCCAATCCTGCATCGACGCCGTCACAGCAACCCACAACGCCTCCCTCCGCGGCTGAACTTCTACTGCAATTGACTTGAATACTTATTCATAGTTGTGCATAATTGTACCCATGGGAGAAAAAGTTCCCATTGGGATCATTGGGGCGTCGGGGTATGTAGGCGCAGAGTTGATGCGGCTGCTGGCTCAGCATCCTGGCTTCGACGTGCGCTTTGTGACCGGCGACACCCAGGCGGGGCAGCCGGTCGCTGACCTCTATCCTCACCTGGCCGCCATTGGTGCCGACCAGGAATTTGTGAAATACGACCCCACCTTGCTGGATGACGTGGCGTTGGCATTCTTGGCGCTGCCCCATGGCCAGTCCATGGCTATGGCTGCCGACATTCTGGATCGGGACAAGGTTGCGGTTGATCTGGCTGCCGACTTCCGGCTGAACGACGCCGGGGAATACCAGCAGTGGTACGGAGAGCCTCATCTTGCTCCCGAGCTTCTCGGCCAGTTCGCCTATGGCCTGCCTGAGCTGTTCAGGGATGAGTTGGCCGGTGCTACCGCGGTGGCCGTACCGGGCTGCTATCCCACTGCTGCGGCGCTTGCGGTGGCTCCTTTGGTCCGCTTGGGACTCATCCAGGCCGATGGGGTCATCGTGGACGCGGCCAGCGGGGTTTCCGGCGCGGGTCGGCCCCCCAAAGCCCACACCACATTCTGCGCGGTCGATGAGGACTTCACTGCCTACGGGCTGCTCGACCACCGCCACACCCCGGAGATCGAACAGGCCGCCGGCGCATCGGTGCTGTTCACTCCCCATCTGGCGCCGATGAATCGGGGCATCCTGGCCACCTGCTATGCCAAGCCGACGGGGGAGACCTCCAGCGAAGCAGTGCTCGCGGGGCTGGCCGAGTTCTACGCCGACGAGCCGTTCATCGTCGTGTCCGAGCGTCCGCCGTCCACCAAGGCCACGCTGGGCTCCAACGCCGCCCATCTCACCGTCCGCTACGACGTCCGCACCAACACCGTGGTGGCGCTATGCGCCATCGACAACTTGGTTAAGGGGGCGGCTGGCCAAGCTGTGCAGTGCGCCAACCTGATTTGCGGGCTCGACGAAACCACGGGCCTGACCGCGGTGGGGGTGTACCCATGAGTGTGACCGAAGTCCCAGGATTCACCGCCGCGGGGGTGACCTGCGGCATCAAGCCCAGTGGCAAGCCCGACCTCGCCATCGTGGCCACCGCCGACGGTGCCGCCGTCAGTGCGGCCGGGGTGTTCACCTCCAACAAGATGACCGCGGCCCCGGTGCTGGTGTGCCGGGAGCATCTGGCCGCCACGGGCGGCAAGGCCACTGCGGTGGTCCTCAACAGCGGCAATGCCAACGCGGCCACCGGGGCGCAGGGCATGGCCGACGCCCACCAGATGTGCAAGGAGACTGCCGCGGCCCTCGGAGTGGCCCCCCAGGATGTGCTGGTTTGCTCCACGGGCCTGATCGGTTACGCACTACCCATGGACGCGGTGTCGGCGGGGATTACGGCCGCGGCCGCCGCCCTAACCGCCGAGGGCGGCTCTCAGGCGGCCGAGGCCATCATGACCACAGACACGGTTCCCAAGCAGGTGGTTGTCGCCGGAGACGGCTTCACCGTTGGAGGCATCGCTAAAGGTGCCGCCATGCTGGAGCCCAACATGGCCACCATGCTGGCCGTGTTGGTGACTGATGCAGCGGCCGACCCCGAAACTCTCCAGCAGGCTCTCAGAGCCGGAGTGGCGGGCACGTTCAACACCCTCACCGTGGACGGGGCTGAGTCCACCAACGACACGGTGCTGATTTTGGCCAACGGTCAGGCTGGCCCAGTCGATGCCGATGCCCTCACCCTGGCCATCGCCGACGCCTGCGAAAGCCTGGCCCTGCAAATGGCCGATGATGCCGAAGGCTCTACCAAGACGGTGTTCCTGAGGGTCACCGGGGCAGCCTCGGACGCCGAAGCGGCCAAAGCCGCCCGTGATACCGCCAACTGCCAGCTCGTGAAGTGCTCCTGGTACGGCCAAGACCCCTACTGGGGACGCATCGCCTCGGAGATGGGCGCAGCGGGGGTGGCCTTCGACCACACCAAGCTGACCATCGCCTACGGCCCCCATGTGGTGTATCAATACGGCGAGCCGGCCCATCCCCCCGAGCTGGCCCAATACATGACTGGCCGGCGGCTTGACCTGCACGTGGACCTCGGCATGGCCGATGGTTCGGCCCGGATCATCACCACCGACCTCACCCACGCCTACATCGACGAGAACATGGGGACGTCATGAGCTTCAAAGCTGAAGACACCGCGGCGGTCCTCACCCAGGCCCTGCCCTACATCCAGCGGTTCTCAGGCTCGACCGTCGTCGTGAAATACGGCGGAAGCGCCATGGACAGCGACCACTTGGCCGGATTCGCAGCCGACATCGTGCTCATGCAATCGGTGGGCATCCGCCCCGTGGTGGTCCACGGCGGCGGCCCTCAGATCGGCGAGATGATGGAGCGGCTCGGCTTGGAACCCCGCTTTGTCGACGGGCTGCGGGTGACCGACGCCGAGACGCTGGACATCGCCCGCATGGTGCTGGTGGGCCGGGTCAACCGCGACATCGTGTCGGCCATCAACGTCCACGGACCCCTCGCCGTCGGCGTGTCCGGGGAGGACGCCGGGCTGATCCAGGCCCGGGCCGAGAACCCCGAGTTGGGCTACGTGGGCACGGTGGACACCGTCAACACCGCCATCATCGACCGGCTGTTGGACGAGAGCCTTATTCCGGTGGTCTCCACCATCGGCGCCGACGCCACCGGCCAAGCGCTCAACATCAACGCCGACACCGTGGCCGGGATCCTGGCCGGCGCCCTGGGGGCGGCCAAAGCCGTGTTCCTCACCGACGTCGAGGGCCTTTACGCCGATCCCGGCGATCCATCCACCCTCATCAGCGTGACCACCGCCTCTGATCTCGACGCCATGATCGCCGCCGGGGACTTGGCCGGGGGCATGATCCCCAAGGCCACCGCGGCCATTCACGCCGTTCGCCACGGCGTTGCCTCGGCCCACATGGTGAACGGCACCACCCCCCACGTGCTGCTGCTGGAGCTGTTCACCGATTCCGGGGTGGGCACCATGGTCTATCCCGACTCCGCCGATCAGGAGGCCACCCCATGAGCATTCACACCGATGCGGTAGGAGTCGACGCCGGACCCTGCCCCCTCATGCCCACCTATGGCCCGCCCTCTGTCATGTTCGTGCGGGGGGAGGGCTGCTGGCTGTGGGACCGCGACGGCACCCGCTACCTGGACTTTCTCAGCGGCATCGCGGTGGTCAGCCTCGGCCACTCCCACCCCAAAGTGGCCGATGCGGTGGCCGAACAGGCCCGCACCCTGTGCCACGTGTCCAACCTGTACGCCACCGAGCCCCAGATGCACGTGGCCCGCACCATCGACCGTCTGGTCGGCGGGCCGCCCGGCCAGGTGTTCTTCGCCAACAGCGGGGCGGAGTCCAATGAGTGCGCCATCAAGCTGGCTCGCAAATGGGGCGGACCCGGCCGCTACACCGTGGTCAGCGCGGGCCGCTCATTCCACGGCCGGACGCTGGCCACGCTGCACGCCACCGGCCAAGCCGAGAAGCACGAGGCTTTCCAGCCCCTGCCCGAGGGATTCCGCCATGTCCCATGGGACGACATAGCCGAGCTGGAGAAGGCAATCGACGACACCACCGCGGCTGTGCTGCTGGAGCCCATCCAGGGCGAGGGAGGCATCAACGTCCCGTCTGACGGATATCTACAAGCGGTGCGCGAGCTGTGCGACGACCGGAGCCTGCTATTCATGCTCGACGAGGTGCAGACCGGCCTGGCCCGTACCGGGCGCTGGTTCGCCCACCACCACGACGGCGTCGAGCCCGACGTGGTGACCATCGCCAAGGCGCTGGGCAATGGCATGCCCATCGGGGCGTGCTGGGCCCGGGAAGAGGTCGCCGCCGCTTTCAAGCCCGGCGACCACGCCACCACCTTCGGCGGCCAGCCATTGGCTGCGTCGGCGGCCAAGGCCACCCTGGGAGTGATGGAGGAACTGGATCTGCCGGCAAAGGCCGCGGCCGCCGGGGAGACCATGCGGTCCGCCGTAGAGGCGCTCGACGGAGTGGCCAGCGTGCGAGGTCGGGGTCTGTTGCTGGGCGTTGAACTAGCTGAGGAGCGGCCTGCTGCCGAGGTGGTTACCGCCGGAATGGCCGCGGGCCTGGTGCTGGGCACCGCTGGCGCTACTTCATTGCGGATCGCGCCTCCCCTCATCATCAGCGATGACGAGATCGCCCATGGCGTGGCCGTGCTCGACAAGGTGTTGAGGCAATGAGCTCGACAACTCCTCCTGGCAGCATCCGCCACATTCTCGAAGTCGACGACCTCAGTGCAGACGAACTGCTCCAAGTTCTGGACTTGTCCGGCGATCCCAATCCTCCCAAGGTACTGGAGGGCAAGGGCATGGCCCTGCTGTTTGAGAAGCCATCGGCTCGCACCCGGCACTCCATGGAGATGGCGGTGGTGCAGCTCGGCGGCCATCCGGTGACGGTTGCCGCTGCCGAGGTGGGAATCGACCAGCGGGAGTCCGCCGAAGACGTTGCCCGGACCCTGGCCTGCTTCCATGCGGCCATCGGCGCCCGGGTGAAGTCCCACAGCCTGCTCGAGCGCATGGCCACGGTCAGCTCGGTCCCGGTGGTCAACATGCTGAGCGACCAAGCCCACCCCTTGCAGGCGCTGGCCGACCTGCTGACCGTCAAACAGGAGTTCGGCGAGATCAGCGGGCGTCGCATCGCCTTCGTGGGCGACGCCAACAACGTGTCTCGGTCGTTGGCCATAGGCGCCGGTTTGGCCGGTGCCCAGTTCGTGATCTCCGGGCCTCCTGGCTACCAATTCGAGAGCACCAATCTCGATCGCATAGCTGCGACGGGTGGCGCTGCTGAAGTGGTCGATGATCCGTTTGAAGCAGTTACCGGTGCCCACGTGGTGTACACCGACGTCTGGGTGTCCATGGGCGAGGAGGCCCAGGCCTCCGAGAAAATCGACGCTTTCGCCGGCCGCTACTCGGTGAGCAAGGCCCTCATGGGCCAGGCCGCTGCCGACGCCATCTTCCTGCACTGCCTGCCCGCCAACCCCGGTCAAGAGGCCAGTGAAGAGATTCTCTACGGCCCGCAGAGCCGGATATGGCAACAGGCCGAGAACCGGATGCATGCCGCCCGCGGTCTGTTGGCCTGGCTGTTAGGAGTGTCATGAGGTTGGGCAAGAACCAGCGCCAGCATCGGATCGCGCAGATCCTCCGGCAGGAGTCGGTGTCCAGCCAAGATCACCTGGTGGACCTCCTAACTGCTCAGGGCGTGGCGGTCACCCAGGCCACCGTGTCGCGCGACCTCGACGACCTCGGCGCGGTCAAAGTACCCACCGGGGGCGGATCGGTGTACGCCATCCCTGAGCTGCCCTCAGAACAGATCGCTCCCGACGACCACCTTCGGCGGGTGCTGGGGGAGTGGGTGGTGGCCGTGGGCTTCTCTCAGAACTTGGTTGTGCTGAACACCCCTCCGGGGTCGGCCCATGTGGTGGGCTCAGCCATAGATCGCTCGGCGGTTAATGGCGTGCTGGGCACCGTCGCCGGCGACGACACCGTGCTGGTGGTAGCCACCGAGGCGGCCGGCGGAGCAGCGGTGGCCGATTTCTTCCACTCATTGGCCGGACTGTTGGACTCGGCTGACAACTCCCCAATGGAGGAGAGCTCGTGAACCAGAACCTGAACAAGATTGTGCTGGCTTATTCCGGCGGACTGGACACCTCGGTGATCCTGCGCTGGTTGCAGGACACCTACGGCTGCGAGGTGGTCACCTTCACCGCCGACCTGGGCCAAGGCGAGGAGTTGGAACCGGCCCGGGCCAAGGCCGAGGCCATGGGCGTGGAGGAGATCTACATTGAGGATCTGCGCGAGGAGTTCACCGCCGACTTCGTGTTTCCCATGTTCCGGGCCAACGCCATCTACGAGGGGGAATACCTCCTGGGCACTTCCATCGCCCGCCCGCTCATCGCCAAGCGGCTGGTGGAGATCGCGGCGGAGGTCGGCGCCGACGCCGTGTCCCACGGCGCCACCGGCAAGGGCAACGACCAGGTTCGCTTCGAGCTGGGGGCCTATGCCCTGAACCCTGACATATCGGTAGTGGCTCCCTGGCGCATCTGGGACTTGGGTTCCCGGGAGAAGCTGGTGGCCTACGCCGGTGAGCACGGCATCCCTATTGAGGCCGAGCGGGAGGGCGGCTCACCGTTCTCCATGGACGCCAACCTGCTCCACATCTCCTACGAGGGGGGTCCGCTAGAGGATCCGTGGTTCGAGCCACCCGAAGAGATGTGGCGCTGGTCGGTGTCGCCGGAGAATGCTCCCGACACCCCGACCGAGATCGAGCTCACCTTCCAGGGCGGCGACATCACTGCTATCGACGACCAGCCTCTCAGCCCGGCCGCGGTGCTGGCCGAGCTGAACCGCATCGGCGGGGCCAACGGCATCGGCCGACTCGACTTGGTGGAGAACCGCTACGTGGGCATGAAGTCGCGGGGCTGCTACGAGACCCCTGGCGGCACCATCATGCTCAAGGCCCACCGGGCTATGGAGAGCCTCACCCTCGACCGGGAGGTGGCCCACCTCAAAGACGAGCTCATGCCCCGCTACGCCCAGCTCATCTACAACGGCTACTGGTGGAGCCCCGAGCGTCTTATGCTCCAGACCGCCATCGACCACTCCCAGCAGCGGGTGAACGGCACCGTGCGGCTCAAGCTGTACCGGGGCAACGTGACCGTTACCGGCAGGCGCTCGGACGACAGCCTGTTCGATGAGGCGGTGGTGACCTTTGAAGAAGACCAGGGCGCCTACCAGCAGGCCGACGCCGAGGGATTCATCAAGCTCCACGCCCTGCGGCTACGCACCCTGGCCCAACGAGCAGGCCCGTCATGAGCACGCTTTGGCACGGCAGGTTCGACGGCGACCCCGCCGATGAGCTGATGGCCTACACCGCCAGCATCGGCTTCGACGTGAGGTTGGCACCTGACGACATTGCTGGGTCGCGGGCCCATGTCTGGATGCTGGGTCGCGTTGGCTTGCTGACCGGCGACGAGGTTGACGAGGTTCTGGCCGCGCTCGACCAAGCCGAGCAGGAGCTGGCGTCCGGTGAGTTCGACTTCGCGCCCGGCGACGAGGACATCCACACCGCCATCGAGCGCCGGGTCACCGAGCTGGCCGGTCCCGCCGGAGCCAAGCTCCACACCGGTCGCAGCCGCAACGACCAAGTGGCCACCGACCTGCGCCTGTTCGCCAAGCGGGAGCTGGCCGCCATCGCCGCCGACGTGATCGCCCTCCAGCAGGTGCTGCTAGAGCGGGCCGTCGACGCGGGCGACACCTACCTGCCGGGCTACACCCACCTCCAGCGGGCCCAGCCGGTGCTGCTAGCCCACCATCTGCTGGCCCACGGCTGGGCACTGGCCCGGGATGTTGACCGGTTGGCCGACGCCCGCGTACGACTAGACGTGAGCCCCTTGGGGGCGGGAGCGGTGGCCGGCTCGTCGCTGCCTTTGGATCCCGATATGGCCGCGGCCGAGTTGGGCTTCGCCGCCCGGTTCGACAACTCCATGGACGCGGTGTCCGACCGGGACTTCGCGGCCGAGAGCCTATTCGCGCTGACCATAGTGGCCATCCACCTGTCCCGGCTCGGCGAGGAGATCGTGTTCTGGACCTCCGAGGAGGCTGGTTTCGCCACCCTCGACGACGCCTACGCCACCGGCAGCTCCATGCTGCCCCAGAAGAAGAATCCCGACATCGCCGAGCTGGCCCGAGCCAAGGCCGGCCGGCTCATCGGCAACCTCACCGGCTTGTTGGCCACCCTCAAGGGGCTGCCACTGGCCTACAACCGCGACCTCCAAGAAGACAAGGAGCCCCTGTTCGACGCGTTCGACCAGGTGCGCCTCGGCGTGCGGGCCATGACCGGACTGATGTCTTCCATCGCCTTCAATACCGAGGCCATGGCCGCAGCCGCGGATGCCCCCACATCAGCGGCCACCGACCTGGCCGAGCACCTGGTAGCCCAAGGCATGCCGTTCCGCGACGCTCACGCAGTGGTCGGCGACCTCGTGCGCCGCAGCCTGGAGGGCGAGGCCTCCCTGGCCGATCTGGTACGGGCCGACCCCCGCTTAGGCGATGCCGCCGCCGAATTGCTTACCCCCGGCGTTCCCGTCACCCGCCGCACCACCCCCGGCGGCGCCGGCCCCGAGCCGGTAGCCACGCAGCTTGAGCAGTTCCGCGCCCGCCTAAACGCCGACGCCAACCGCTTCGACTAAGGCAGCCGGCATCTAGTCGGCGGCCAGCTCCAGCATTCGGTCGTACATCTCTCGGGCGGGGAAGTCGCCAGCATGCCTGCCGACCCATCGGTCCACCACTGTTTGGGTGGCATCTCGCCAGGCGGCCAACTGGGTGTCATTGAGCACGATCTTGTTGATCCCTTCTTGGGGGTAGCGCTCGGCCACCGCGTTTGAGGCGTTGTCGTAGGCCCTCGCCGCGGCCAGGGAGACCTCTCGGCCCGACAGCTGCTCGATGGCTCGCTGCTGAGACACCGACAGGCTGTCCCAGAGGTCTTGGTTCATGGCCAAGAAACTGGCCGACACGTAGCAGTTGCACTGCACACCACTGCCCAGCACGCCGTACAGGTCGTAGCTGGACAAACCGGAGTTGGCGATCATCACCCCGTCGATGGCGCCCTGCCCCAGCGCATCTCGAATCTCTTGCACAGATAGGTTCACCGGGTCTCCTCCCAGCGTTTCAATCACCTCGACCTGGATCTGCGTTGGCGCCCGCACCGTCAGCCCGGAGAGGTCGGGGGCGTCAGAGGCCTGGTCTCCGGACAGCCACAGGTCGGCCACGTCGTGGGTCCACAGTCCGAGCAGCTTCACGTCGGCATACTCGTTGCGGATGGCCTCGAATTCGTCGTGGAGAGTCCAAAGCACCTCGGTGGCCTCCACCGCGCTGTCGAACACGAACGGCAAGCCCACCACCTCAGCGGCCGGGAAGCGGCCCACGGAGTAGCCCTGAAGGGCCCAGCCGATGTCCTGGCCGCCATCAGCCGTGTTTTGGTACACCTCACTGCGCGGGCTCAAAGCCTGGCTGGGATAGAACTCGATGGTCACGGTGCCGCCGGTGGCCAAGAGCACATCGTTGGCCCACGGCTCGAACACCTGCACATGAACCGGGTGGGTCGGGGGGAAGGGGTGGCCGAAGCTGATCCTGACCGACTGCTGCTGTTCCACGTTGTCGCTGCACCCGGTGGCTCCCGCCAACAGGCCAAGAGACAGCACTGCTCCCAACAATGAGGTCCACACGGTTCTCCTGGACATAAACCTCTCCTTCGCCAGTACCACTCAGGCCGTTCAAGTATGGGCAGGAATCCACTGCCGTTGCCTTATCCTGACGGCGATGAGCCTGGAGCGGGAGTTCTATGCCCGAGACCCTCGGGAGGTGGCTCCCGACCTGCTCAACAAGGTGTTGGTGTCCGGAGGATGCCGGGGCCGGATCGTGGAGGTAGAGGCCTACGCCGGCGCCGATGACCCGGGTAGCCACGGCTATCGGGGTATGACCCCCCGCACCGAGGTCATGTTCGGCCCCCCGGGCCGGTTGTATGTGTACTTCACTTACGGCATGCACTGGTGCGCCAATGTGGTGTGCGGCGCCGATGGGGAGTGTGCCGCGGTGCTGCTGCGGGCTCTGACTCCACTGGCTGGACAGGAGGACATGTGGGCGCGGCGACCGAAAGCCCGCCAGGATCGTGACCTGTGCAGCGGGCCGGCCAAGCTAACCGCTGCACTGGGGATCGATGGCGCTGCCAATGGTGCCGATCTGGTGGCCGCCGATTCGGGGATCGAGGTGCTCGACGACGGGACTGCGCCCCCCGCTGAGCCGGGCCGCTCGGTTCGCATCGGCCTCAGCGCTGGGGTTGATCTCCCGTGGCGCTGGTACGTTCCCGGATGCCCCGACCTTTCTCGGAGAGGATGATGAGCGGCGCTGAAGAGATGACCTGGCTGGGCTACGGGCACCCCCTGTTGGAATCCACCGAAGACCTGGCTGAGGCCCGTGAGCTGTTGGCCGGGTTCGACGACGATCTGGGTGACCGCTACCGGGCGCTGATCGACGACCACCCCGACGCCAGTCTGCGAACGTGTCGGCCCGGACACCTCACCGGCTCGGCCCTGGTGGTGGACAGTGCTGGAACCAACACCCTGTTGATGCTTCACGCCAAGTTCGGCCGCTGGCTTCAGCCGGGGGGTCACGCCGATGGCGATGCCAACCTGGCCGCAGTAGCGCTGCGGGAGGCAGCCGAGGAAACCGGCATCCAGAACTTGCTCATCTGGCCCCAGCCCCTGCACCTCGACATCCACGAAGTGGACCCCCCCGGCGAAGATCCCCATCTGCACTACGACGTCCGGTTCCTCGTGCAAGCCCCAGCCGATGCCCAGCCTCAGGGCAACCACGAGTCCCGGGGCCTGCGCTGGGTGCCGCTTGACGGCTTGGCTGATTTCGGCTGTGACCCCGGCCTAGTGCACCTCGCTCAGTTGGGGTCGCAAGCCCTCGAAGGGCTGCCTCAGACTTAGGTTCAGCCGATGTCCAGCGGGTCGCCGCAGGAGGGCATCCGGTTGCGGTCGGCGAAGGCATCCAACAAGGCATCGACCCCATCGCCCCGCTCCGGGTCCACGGTCACCCGGAACTGGCGGTCCTCGCCGGCTCGGAGCGCGTCGGCGTGGGCTATGCGGTCACCGAGGTACACCTCCCAGCTTCCCAGCCACAACTCCACTAGGTCGCCGTCGTCTCCTTCAGGCGCAGAGGCGGCCAAGTCCGCCGTCATGACGGCCAGAACCGCGGTTGAGGCCTCGATCTGGCCGGCTCGGTCGTCCATGTCCACCGCGTCGCGGGCCTGGGGAAGCCGGTCCAGCTCGTCGCGGGTCTGGGCGCATCGGGCCTCGGCATTGGCCACCCATTCCCGGTCTTGCAGCCGATCGGGGTTCTCGTCGCCGAAAAACCAGACGGTGGCCCCGATCCAGAACAGGGCAAATGAAACCACGAGGACAGCACCGGCGATGACCCCTACTTGTCTGCCCGTCACGTATTCATTCTCTCTCTGCCCTCGGCTCTCGTAGCATTCGCATGGTGCTTGAAGAACTCGAATCCCGCGGCCTGGTGCAAGACACCACCGATCGGGATCTGCTGGCCCGAAGACTGAGCAGCGGCCCGATCAGCGTGTACCACGGCATCGACCCTACGGCCAGCTCCCTGCACTTGGGCAACCTGATCGGGGTTCTGGTGCTGCGGCGCTTCCAAGAAGCTGGTCACCGGCCCATCGCCCTGGTGGGCGGGGCCACCGGCATGGTGGGTGATCCCAGCGGACGCTCAGATGAGCGCAACCTGCTGGATGACGACACGCTGGTCGCCAACTTGTCGGGCATCCGGTCGCAGCTCGAGAAGCTGCTGGATCTCGATGGCGAAGCCCAGTTGGTGAACAACTACGACTGGACCCGCGACCTCACCCTCATCGAATTTCTCCGAGACACCGGCAAGCACGCCACGGTGAATCAGATGGCGGCCAAGCACTCGGTGCGCAGCCGGATGGAGAGCGAGACCGGCATCTCCTTCACCGAGTTCACCTACATGCTGTTGCAGGCCTACGACTTCTGGTGGCTGCATTCCCATCTCGACTGCGAGCTTCAAATCGGAGGCTCCGATCAGTGGGGCAACATCACCGCCGGGGTCGACCTCATTCGCCGCCGATCTGGCGTCCAGGTTCATGGACTCACCTGGCCGCTGCTCACCCGGTCTGACGGGGCCAAGTTCGGCAAGACCGCCGAGGGGGCGGTGTGGCTGGATCCCGAGCTCACCAGTCCCTATCGCTTCCACCAGTACTTCATCCAGATACCCGACGAAGACGTCGAGCGCAGCCTGCTTCAGTTCACCCTGCTCCCGGTGGCCGAGATCGCCGAGCTGGTGGCAGCCCACCAAACCGACCCTGGACGACGGGAGGCTCAGCGCAGGCTGGCCAACGAGGTCACGTCTCTGGTGCACGGATCGGCGGCGGCCGCCGCGGCCGAAGAGGCGGGGCGTATTCTGTTCGGCTCCCCGGTGGGGGAAATGGACGAGTCGGCTTTTGAGGCAGTCGGGGCCGAAGTGCCCACAACGGAGCTTCCCCTCACCGCTGAATGCGGCTTTGACGCCGCTTCCAACAGCTTCGATTTGGTGGAATTGCTGGTTGCCACCGGCCTGGCTGGCTCCAAAGGCGACGCTCGCCGAGGGCTGTCGGAGGGTTCGGTGTACGTGAACAACGAGCGGGTTTCCCCCGAGGAAACTGCTGTGGCTGCGGATCGCCTGCTGCACGGCCGCTACCTGCTGCTTCGCCGGGGCAAGCGCCGCTATCACCTGCTGCGGGTGCCGGCGTCCTAAAACCCCTGATTGAGTTGACGCTGTTGGCCGGGGCCGGTAGCGTTACAACTCGCCTCTAAAACGGGTGGCTCTCGGGCTGCCCGCAGGGGCAGAGCACGGTTTGGCTGGTCCAGACCGATGCGGTTCTCCCGTCAGGGTTACCGCCTCACGCTCCTTGAAAACGGAAGAGAGGACGGAAAAGCCAGTGCGGGCGACGGCACGGCGCACCTCGCGTCGATGGCGTCGACCTACACAATTCCAAGGAAACCAAGTCAGGAAGGGCTTCGGCTCTTTTGACTTTCCGGAATCGCTTCGTCTTGCCGAGGCAAATTAGTAAGACGAGCACTTGATCGAAGGCGGCGAGTCCCCTAGGGGAGGAACTGCCGGAGATGTTGACGGAGAGTTTGATCCTGGCTCAGGACGAACGCTGGCGGCGTGCCTAACACATGCAAGTCGAACGAGGTCGCCTTCGGGCAATGACCAAGTGGCGAACGGGTGCGTAACACGTGAGAAACCTGCCCCGAAGACTGGGACAACCACGGGAAACTGTGGCTAATACCAGATGCCCTCCGCTGATCGCATGATCGGCAGAGGAAATGCTCCGGCGCTTTGGGAGGGTCTCGCGGCCTATCAGCTTGTTGGTGAGGTAACGGCTCACCAAGGCATCGACGGGTAGCTGGTCTGAGAGGACGATCAGCCACACTGGGACTGAGACACGGCCCAGACTCCTGCGGGAGGCAGCAGTGGGGAATCTTGCGCAATGGGCGAAAGCCTGACGCAGCAACGCCGCGTGGGGGATGAAGGCTCTCGGGTTGTAAACCCCTTTCAGCAGGGACGAAATTGACGGTACCTGCAGAAGAAGCCCCGGCCAACTACGTGCCAGCAGCCGCGGTGACACGTAGGGGGCGAGCGTTGTCCGGAATTATTGGGCGTAAAGAGCTCGTAGGCGGTTTGGTAAGTCAGATGTGAAAGGTTGGGGCTCAACCCTAAGACTGCATCCGATACTGCTATGACTAGAGTCCGGTAGAGGAGTGTGGAATTCCTGGTGTAGCGGTGAAATGCGCAGATATCAGGAGGAACACCGACGGCGAAGGCAGCACTCTGGGCCGGTACTGACGCTGAGGAGCGAAAGCGTGGGTAGCAAACAGGATTAGATACCCTGGTAGTCCACGCCGTAAACGTTGGGCACTAGGTGTGGGGCCTTATCAACGGGTTCCGTGCCGTAGCTAACGCATTAAGTGCCCCGCCTGGGGAGTACGGCCGCAAGGCTAAAACTCAAAGGAATTGACGGGGGCCCGCACAAGCGGCGGAGCATGTTGCTTAATTCGAGGCAACGCGAAGAACCTTA
>JAJECA010000036.1 GCA_022822265.1 Acidimicrobiia bacterium
TCACACCCGTTCCCATTCCGAACACGGAAGTTAAGCCCACCAGCGCCGATGGTACTTGGGTGGAGACGCCCTGGGAGAGTAGGTCGCCGCCGGATTTCGCAACAGATGGGGAGCCGAGAGGCTCCCCATCTTCGTTTAACCACTGGAAACGGGGCTGTCCCAGTAGACTCATGCGGTGTCTTCCGGAGGAGGTTCTGCCCGTAAGCCTCCCAATCGCCGGGGGCCACCCCGCCAGTCTGGGCCCCAGAACCGCCGTAAGGGCAGGCCGCCCCGATCCCAGGATCAGCGGCGGGACAAGCCACCTCCAGCCCAGGATCGGCGGCAGGAGAAGCCACCTCCAGCCCAGGATCGGCGGCGTGAGAAGCCACCCCCGCCCAAAGGGCCGAGGCACATGGGCTCGGTGGCCCGCAAGGGGGCAGCCAAGATCCACGAAGAACCCTTGCCGGTGGAGGACAAAACCCCACCAGAAGAAGAACTGACCCCTGAAGAGGCCGAGGAAGCCCGCCTGCGCGCCGAGCGTCGCGCCGCTCGCCAAGCACGCACCCAGAAGCTTCGGTCAGAGGCCAAAGAGGCGGTTGAGCGCGGCAATCTCAGCGACGCCCCGGCCAAGAAGCCGGAGAAGCGGTCGCGGGGCCGTCGGCGAACTCCGCTGTCGGAGAGCGGCTCGTCGTCGCAGGCCCAGAAGTTGGAGGAGGCGGTGGGCCAACGGATGGCGGCGACCCTCCGACAGCGGCTCGAGCGGGCAGAGGGGGCCTACGAGCAGGAGGACTACCGCAGGGCTTGGCGGTCAATGGACGGCATGGCCAAAGAAGCTCCCAAAGTGCCCGAGGTGCGGGAGCTGGCTGGTCTGACCCTCTACCGGCTGGGACGGTGGGAGTTGGCCGCCCGAGAGCTGGAAGCCCTCCGAGAGCTCACGGGGCGAACGGATCTCCATCCGGTGTTGGCCGACTGCTACCGGGCTCAACGTCGGTGGACCGATGTCGATCTGATTTGGAACGAGCTGCAAGCCTCCGACGCAAGCTCGGCGGTGCTCGCCGAAGGTCGCATCGTGGCCGCCGGCGCGCTAGGCGACCAGGGGAAGCTCAACGAGGCAGTTGGCGTGCTATCCAAGAACTTCCAATTGCCCCGCCGAGCCAAAGAGCACCACCTGCGCCAGGCCTATGCCCTTGCTGATCTGTGCGAGCGTGCCGGGGAGTTGCCCAGGGCTCGACAGCTTTTCGACTGGCTGATCGACCAAGACGAGCTTTATGTGGACGTGGCCGAGCGTTTGGACGCTCTTCGGTAGCGAAAAACCCCTGGGAATACCCCTTGTAGTTTTAGCTCGCCGGTAAGGTGAGAATTATCGGCACATGGTTCGAAGGAGTAGGCGACCATGGACATCCAAGGACTGTTGGGCGACGAGGCTGAATCGCTTCTGTCGTACGAATCCAAGACCATTCCCCGGGAAGATCTGAGCCTTCCCGGGCCTGATTTCATCGACCGGGTAATGGCGGGCACCGACCGCTCTCCCCAGGTGCTGCGGAACCTCCAGTCGCTGTTCGACCACGGTCGGCTGGGCGGCACCGGCTACGTGTCCATCCTGCCGGTGGACCAGGGTATCGAGCACTCCGGTGCGGCCTCCTTCGCCCCCAACCCCCGCTACTTTGATCCCGCAGGCATCGTGGAACTGGCCATAGAGGGCGGTTGCAATGCGGTGGCCTCTACCTTCGGTGTGCTGGGGGCCACATCTCGCCGCTTCGCCCACCGCATCCCCTACATCGTCAAGCTCAACCACAACGAGCTGCTCACCTACCCCAACAAGTTCGACCAGGTGATGTTCGGATCGGTGGATCAGGCTTTCGACCTGGGCGCGGCCGGCGTGGGGGCCACCATCTACTTCGGCTCAGAGGAGGCCACCCGCCAGATCCAGGAGGTGGCCGAGGCCTTCCACCGGGCCCACGAGCTCGGGATGTTCACCGTGCTGTGGTGCTACCTGCGGAACTCGGGATTCAAGGTAGATGGCACCGACTACCACGCGGCTGCCGACCTCACCGGCCAGGCCAACCACATCGGGGTGACCATCGAGGCCGACATCATCAAGCAGAAACTCCCCGAGAACAACGGCGGTTACAACGCCCTCGGATTCGGCAAGACCCACCAGCTTGTCTACGACGAGCTCACTACCGATCACCCGATCGACCTCACTCGCTGGCAGGTGGCCAACTGCTACATGGGCCGCATAGGGCTGATCAACTCCGGCGGCGCCTCGTCAGGGGCCAGCGACCTGGCCGAGGCCGTGCGCACCGCGGTCATCAACAAACGCGCCGGCGGCCTCGGCCTCATCAGCGGCCGCAAGGCCTTCCAGCGCCCCGTCGCCGAGGGAGTAGAACTCCTCAACGCCATTCAAGACGTCTACCTCTCCGATTCAATCACCGTGGCGTAGGGGTTCGTAAATTTCTGCGCCATTGACTTGACAAACCCCCACTTTATCTTGCCAACGGGAGATGTAGGGCCGGCCCGACTATTGGCAATTCTCATTATTGAGACACAAGAGTTTCGCTTCTGATACACGTCACAGTGGGAAGGGCTATACCCCGTTGCCGGCAATGGCTTGGGGGGTGGTGTCGCCCATCGTGATTGGGTGATTTGGACCTCTCACAGGGCTTTGCCGTTCAAGGGCTTTCGTAAAGTGCTGAGGCCGGGCCACTGGGTGTATCGGGATCTGAAAAACCAGACTGAAGGGAAACCAAGTGAAGGATCAAGCTGTCATCTCTGTAGATGTGTTTGTGGGCGTTGATATCGCCAAGCAGGACCACTGGGCTTGCGTGATCACAGCCTCGGGCGAGCAACTGCTCTCCCGTGCGGTGGCCAACGAAGAGCCCGCCATCGATGCACTAGTCGAAGAGGCGCAGGCTTATGGGGCCGTTGCGGTGGTAGTGGACACAACTAGCCCGGTGGCTCATTTGCTGCTGGGAGTGGCCGCGAAGCGGCAGGTGCCGGTGGCCTACGTGCGAGGGACGGTGATGCGCCAGGCGGCAGGGACGTATGAGGGAGAGGCGAAGACCGACCCGAAAGACGCGTTCGTTCTGGCCGATTATGCCCGGCGCAACAGCGACCGCTTGGCATGGCTCGAAATGGATGACCCGCAGTTGATTCGGCTCCGGCTACTCAACAGCCGCGACATCGACTTGGCCACAGACGCCAACCGTACAGCTCTTCGGTTGCGGCAGGCACTAGTGGCTGTTTCCCCTGCTCTAGAGCGCGCCATTGGCAGCAAACTGGCCTCCGTTGCCGGGGTGCGCGATCTGCTCAAGCACTGGCCTACTCCGGCTGCGCTCCAAACTGCTGGACGGAGTCGCATACGCAACCGCATCGCCAAGCGCTCGCCCCGCTCGGCCGACGAACTCGCCAGGGCGATCTGGGATGCCCTCAAGACCCAGACCTTCGTAGCAGTCGGGGAGGAAACGTGGGGAGAGCTCATCGCCGATCAGGCCGGTGACCTCGATCGGATCATCAGCCAACGGAATAAGATCGCAAAAGCCATCAAGGCAATCTATGAGTCCCACCCTTTGGGCAAGGTTCTCGACAGCATGCCCGGATTTGGTGACCGCACCGGTCCCCGGGTCCTCGCCGAGATCGGCGATCCCCATCGCTTCGAAACTGGTGCTCGTCTCGCCTCATATGCCGGCCTCGCGCCAGTGGACCGGCAATCCGGCCGCACCCATGCTACCCGCCGGGCCAAGGGCGGCAATCACCGCTTGAAGAACGCCATGTACATGGCAGCGTTTGTCGCCGCACAACACGATCCTGATGCCAAAGCCCATTATGAGAAAAAGCTTGCCGAGGGCAAAAGACACACCGCCGCTGTAATCTGCGTGGCCCGCAAGCGCTGCAACATCATCCTCGCAATGCTGAAGACGCAGACCCCCTATCGAGAACCCCACCCCGGAGATCTTCCTCTAGCAGCCTGACGCCAACCGTCCAATAGCCGAGTCGATTCCCGGCGGGCCCTTGTGAACAAGACAGGGCACCCCCTCAGATTTACTTCTGGCCATGAAGCGCCGTGCAGTGGTTATGACGACGTTGGTATGCCTGATTGCCGCTGGACTCGTCTACGCGATGGGCAATGTGCCGTCGCAGGCCGCAGCGTCGGTTCCGGCATCGTGGACCACAAAAACATCAGGCTCGATGTCTGCGTCGACTCCGCCTGGTGCACCCTCTTGGCCATGGGTGGCCTGCGCCGCAGACGGCGTGACGCTAACGCTTGGGTGGACCGCCGGCAGTGGGGCGACCGGATACGAGGCTGAGGAGGACGGCGGCGACCTAAGCAGCTGGAGCGGTTCTGCGACGTCGTTCACTCGTACGGCGACTCCAGGGGAGTTCTATCGCTGGCGGATCAGGTCGACCGGGCCGGGCAACACAGTGTCGGGCTGGACGGTTTGGGCAGGAGGACTCTGCCCTGCGGCGCCAGAACCGGCACCGACACCGACGCCTACCCCCACCCCCACACCTACACCGACCCCCACGCCTACGCCAGATCCGGTAGCCGCGCCAAGCGTGCCAACGGGCTTGACAGCGGTCCTCGGGTCAGATCGCATGTCCATTGAAATCTCTTGGACGGTTCCGTCGGACGCAGACGGAATCGAATTGCACATCGTGCCCGAATCTGACCCCACGGCAGTGTCTACCAGTGAGTTCGCCAGCACTCACACACCTGACGCCAACGGCATCATGCACACCTACCAGGCAACCGCCGGTGAGAGCTACAGCGTCAAGGTTCGGTCATACAAAACAGATAGCGACAGCAACAGGACCCACTCCGACTGGACCCCGTCACTATCGGTAAGCACCCCACCGCCTGTTCCAACAGGCGTAACCGCGACACTGGGAACGAACAATTCATCCATCGTGACCTCGTGGACAGTTCCTTCAGGCGCAGACGGTGTTGAGCATCGGATCTACTCGGGATCCAGTTTCGCGGCCTTGTCTGAGTCGTTCATCGCGTCGACTCTGACCTCCCACACCTACACCGGCGTGACAGCGGGAGAGGTCTATGTGGTTCTGTTGCGCTCGTATGACTCAGTTGGTAGCGACAAGGTCTATTCAAAATGGGTCGATGGGCTTGTCGTAACTGCGCCGACTACCGTGCCCGCCCCCACGGACGGGTCAGCGACTCTGGGTTCTGACAATTCATCGATCACGTTCTCGTGGTCTGTTCTGTCGGGCGCTGACGGGGTAGAGCTCCAGATTACAGCCGGTTCCGGCCTCTCGGTGTTGCACCGGGCGTCTCTCTCGTCGACTCAGACCTCTTACACCCACAGCGGGGTAACTGCAAACGAGACCTATGTTCTGCGGCTTCGCTCTTACAAGACAACCAGCGGCACCAAAACCTATTCGGAATGGATTGTCGCCGCGGTGGCAACGGTGCCGACAGCGGCAAACCCGATTCCTGAGCCGCTTGCCGGGTTCGCGGTGTTGGGTTCCGACAACACGTCTATAGATGTCGCCTGGATACCGCATTCTGAGGCAACTGGTGCAGAGATCAGCATTACTTCTTCTTCTTCGGAGGTGTATCGGAGGCAACACCAGGCCTCCCATCCCACCTATAGCTACAGCACGCACTCCTATCAAGGCTCGTCAGGGAGCACATACATCGTCTCCATTCGTTCGTACAAGGTCGAGAGTGGTGGCAGCACACAGTATTCGGACTGGCTCCTGGTCGGCTTCGTAGGGGTTCCCGGGACGCCGCTGTCTGGTGCGCCTTCATCTCCATCGGTGTCTTGTGTAGCGACAGCGAACTCGATCACGTGGTCGTGGGACGCTGTGTCGGGGGCGACCAAGTATCTCCTGAGCTACGGCGGGTTGACGGGAAGCGAGCAGACTGCGACGTCGAAGGCATTCACAAATCTGCCGGCTGGTGCACGTTTCAGGGTGTTCGTGCAGTCAGGTAGCGACACAGGCTGGTCAGCCCCTGACTCGGCAACCTGTGATGTTCCGTTGGGTGCGCCGACGACCGCTTCGGTGTCGCTGGGCTCAGACAACGAATCGGTCGTGACAACTTGGAGCATCGTCTCGGCAGACACCACGGGGGTCGAGCTCAGAATCGTCGACACGTCGGACCAGACCGAGGTCTACAGAGGTTTCAAAGGCAGCCTCGAGACGTCGTCGCACTCTTACAGTGGGACGAAGGGCAAGTCCTATCAGGCATCGGTGCGGTCGTATCTGGCCAATCCCTTAGGCAACGTGTACTCCAGTTGGGTTTCCGCCGGCTCAGTGAGCGTTCCTACGAATCCACTCCCGTCAGTATCGTGCACAGCAACCTCGTCATCGATTACGTGGTCGTGGCCAGTGGTGACCGGGGCAACGAACTACCGGACGAGCCCTGACGACTCCACGTGGACCGAGCAGTCTGACCGGTCGAAGACCACAACCGGATTGTCGGCGGGTGTCTCGCTGACACTATATGTGCAGGCATATATATCAGGTGCATGGTCGGCGTCGGACTCGGCTACCTGTACGACGATTCCGGCCGTGCCGTCGGTGTCGTGTACTGCCACATCCACTTCGATCACCTGGGATTGGCCGACTGTGACGGGGGCGACGAAGTACCGGACCAGCCAGACCGATGGGTTGTTCTCTGAGTGGGTTGAGCAGACTGGTCGGTCGAAGTCGCGAACCGGGTTGTTGGCAGGCTTCACTTCGACGTGGTACGTGCAGGCGGGCAACGCGGCGGGCTGGTCGAGTTCAGACTCGGCTACCTGTACCACGATCCCGTCTGCGCCGAGTGTTTCGTGTACTGCGGATGCGGACTCGATCGCTTGGACCTGGCCGGTCGTGGTGGGGGCGAGGAAGTACCAGACCAGTTTTGATGACTCGACCTGGTCCGAGCAGTCCGGCGGGTCGAAGGCCAGCGATAACCTGTCGGCGGGCACCTCGCTGACGCTGTATGTTCAGGCGGGCAACGCGTCGGGCTGGTCGGAATCGGACTCCGCTGTATGCACCACGATTCCGTCTGCGCCGTCGGTATCGTGTACGGCGACTTCAGATTCGATCACCTGGACGTGGTCGGCGGTGACGGGGGCGGACAAATATCGCACCAGGTTCGACCTCGGCGACCAACTGGGCGTTGGCCAGTGGTCTGAGCAGACCGACACGTCAAAGAAAAGCGACGGGCTGCCGAGCGGGTCTCCGCTGACTCTGCAAGTGGCGGCGGGCAACGCGGCGGGCTGGTCTGGTACAGACGCAGAAACCTGCACGACCACGCTGCCCATACCCTCTGCGCCGGATGTTTCGTGCACCGCGGACGCAGACTCGATCACTTGGACCTGGCCGAGGGTGACGGGGGCGACGAAGTACCAGACGAGCGCTGACGACTCGACGTGGTCTGAGCAGACCGGCCGTTCGAAGACAAGCGACAGCCTGTCGGCGGGCACCTCGCTGACGCTTTATGTGCAGGCGGGCAACGCCTCGGGCTGGTCAGATTCGGACTCGGCTGCATGCACCACCACTCCGGGTGCGCCGTCGGTGTCGTGTACTGCGGATGCGGACTCGATCACCTGGTCGTGGTCGGCGGTGACGGGGGCGACGAAGTACCAGACCAGGTATTACCTCGCCGGGTTTGGCCGCTCGTCGTGGGTCGAGCAGACCGGCACTTCGAATACGTACGACAATCTATCGGGAGGAGCCTCGCTGACCCTGGAAGTGCAAGCGGGCAACGCGGCGGGCTGGTCGGGCACTGATTCGGCTGCCTGCACCACCATTCCGGCTGCGCCGTCGGTGTCGTGCTCCGCCGATGCGTCGTCGATCACCTGGTCGTGGTGGGTAGTGGGTGGCGCGACGAAGTACCGTACTGGCCTCCTTTTCGCTGAGTGGGTTGAGCAGACCGGCAGGTCGAAGACCTTCGACGATCTGTCGGCTGGCACCACCTTGATCTTGTTCGTGCAGGCGGGCAACGACTCGGGCTGGTCGGACTCGGACTCGGCGACCTGCACCACGATCCCAGCGGCGCCGGACGTGTCGTGCACCGCCGATGGGGATTCGATCACCTGGTCGTGGTCGGCGGTGACGGGGGCGACGAAGTACCGGACCAGGTTCGACTTCGGCGAGGGCATCGGCGTCGGGAATTGGTCCGAGCAGACCGCCGTCTCCAAGACCACCGACGGCCTGTCGGGCGGGGCCCAGCTGACCCTGGACGTGCAGGCGGGCAACACCGCGGGCTGGTCAGGCACAGATTCCCAAACCTGCAAAACCACACTGTCCAAACCGGACGTGCCAGACGTCTCATGCACGAGCACAACCTCGTCCATCACCTGGACCTGGCCGGCGGTGACAAGGGCCACCAAATACCGCACCAGCTACACCGGCACCACCTGGACCGAGCAAACCAGCCGCTCAAAGACCGGCGAAGACCTCCCATCGGGCACCTCGCTAACTCTTTACGTGCAAGCCGGCAACTCCGCAGGCTGGTCCACGTCAGACTCCGCCACATGCACCACTAGCTCAACAGGCAAATAGCCCAGTCGCATCATTTCCTTAGATCAAATCCATGGGCCAGAACCTCAAGACAAAGGCAGGCACATAATGAAAAAAGCACTTGTTCTAGTATGTGTAATTGGAGTATCTTGTATAATAATGTCTGTGTCAGCCGCTGCGTCATCAATGTCAGACACTCGTTCCCCTGTCGATGGTGGTTATATTCAGTGTCCTGATGATTCACTGATATCAGAGTTAGGAATAAAGTTCCAACACAGCAGCTTTCCTGGTAAACCTACAGTGTTTCATATAGTACCATCAGAAGTCGGTCGAAGCTTTGGAAAGGAATTACTAGAGGCAATTACACCCACAACAAAACCAAGCACACGCACAAAATGGCTGTCAGGGTTAGCCTTTTTACCTGGCATAGGTACAGTGGCTGGACCCGCGGCGGGGATATCGTATTTTTTTGATATTAGAAGCAGTAGGGAAAGCAACTTTGATCAGTATATTGTGGACTTTTATGATTGTCTGAAAACTCATCCAGTTTGGTTAGCGCACTTATATCCTGTGATTTTATTTGGGCAACTATCTGATCTTGGAGTCAAGAGTTGGCATAGTATCGAAATGCAGCTCTTGTGCCACGCCGCTGGTTCCGCACTTCCCATGCCAGGGACCAACTTAGGTGGTACGACTTGGGATTTGGAGGGCCATGTGGGAGAGCCCTACCCGTCAATTGACCCATTTGACTTGGTGCTGACTAGTGCTTGTCAGTGGGACAGCAGTCCGTTTTCTTGGATTCCAGTTCCGTGGGGGTAGTGTGTTGAAGACTACCGATGGAGCATTTGTAGGATTGCCTTTGTCCGCCCGGCTTCCAATTCATGCCGCTGTCATACTGCTATGGGCTATTGTCATTGCCGTTTTTCAGGCCTACGGAACCTTGACTATAGCAGGGGTCTTCACAGAAGCTGCGAACAAATGCCACCCACTTCATGAGTCTGCAAACAATATTGGCGGATGGTCGATAGCAATGTCTGCTACTTTAGTTCCATTTGCATTAGGGTGGAAGTTTAGGAAATATGTGACTACTGTATGGATAATACTATGTGCTGTGTTACAGGTGTGGTTTTTCATGCATAATTTTCTAAATTGGAGCGAATGTCCGGTTTAGAGTCCACAAGGTGGGGTTGATTCTCTTCATCGTATACTTCAAAGCGAGGATGCCATTCACAGCAAGCACCCGAAGGAGTTGAGCACTGGGAGCGGCCCTTGGGCTGGTCTGGCGTTGGTTTTAGTCCTGGCCGCTGTGGCCTGCTCGAGCGGTAGTGGTCAACAGAGCGCCGAACCGAGTTCACCTGGCCGCGAAACCTCAGTCGCCCAACCTGACCCAGCAGATGCTGCGACACCCGCCGCTGGTCCCGTTCCCTTCCCGACGCCGGAAATGGATCCTGACGGTGAGGCTGGCCCTCAAGCGGTGCCGTCTGCGACCGCAACTCTCGCTCCGATTCCAACTGAGGCCCCGTCAGCGACTGTGACGCCGGTGCCAACACCTACTGCGGTTCCTTCTGAGGTGTCGGTAGCTTTTCCGGGTGTAGCGGTGCCGGGTGGGTTGTGGGAAGCAGTTTCTGCTGGTGTTGGGTTTACGTGCGGCTTGCGGGCAGAGGGTTCGGTCGAGTGTTGGGGCGACAACCAATATGGGCAGTCTGAGCCGCCCGAAGGGCTGTTTGTGGCTGTCTCTGCGGGCTCGTCCCACGCATGCGGGGTACGCGACGGAGGGAGAATCGAGTGCTGGGGCAGTTATTTCTATGGTCGGCTTGACGCGCCACTTGGGGAGTTCAAGGCAGTTTCGGCTGGCGAGTCAGCTTCATGCGCGATTGGGGCAGACGGGACACTTGCTTGCTGGGGCTATCGCCAAAGTGGGCTGGTTGACGCTCCAGATGGAGAATTTGAAGCGATTTCGGTGAGCGTCAGCGGGTCACATGCGTGCGGATTGCGCGTGGAAGGCGGGATCGAGTGCTGGGGGGCGAATCATTATGGGCAATCGGACCCGCCCAGCGGCGAGTTCGTTGGTGTGTCCGCGGGTGGAAGGCACTCATGCGGGTTGCGTCCAAACGGGACCGTGGATTGCTGGGGCAAAGACAGGAGTTCCGGTGATGCTCTGGATGTCCCCGAAGGTTCATTTGTGGACGTATCGGCAAGTCTGCTCGATGCATGCGGTTTGCGCGCGGAGGGGGCAATTGAATGCTGGGGTCCTAGGGCCGATCACCTGATACAGAGCGATGACGAGATCGAGGCGATATTCGATTCATCCGGGGCGGATGCTGACAGGTACAGCGAGGTCTTGGCTGCAGATGGATTCGCTTCTATTTCAAGTGGCTCGTCTCACATTTGCGGGCTGCGGGTTAATGGGGAGACCGAATGCTGGGCTTTCTGGTCCCTTTGGCAGGGGGAAGTGTCGAATCTGATGGACGCAAATGAGGCTTCTGGAATCTGGGCAGATGTATCCGCAGGTGGCTACCACTCTTGTGGGCTTCGTCCTGGTGGTGCGGTTGTGTGTTGGGGGGATGACGAGTTTGGGCAGTCGGACTCGCCGGATGGGGAGTTTGTTT
>JAJECA010000018.1 GCA_022822265.1 Acidimicrobiia bacterium
TGCGCCTCGCTCGGCCAGCCAGCCGGCCACCGCGCATCCGATGCCCCCCATGCCCCCGGTCACCAGGTAGGTCCGGTCGTCTCTCAACTGCCCGGTTTCAATGGGGGAACCGGCGAGGACGAGCTTGCCGATGTGGCGGGCGGCCTGCATGTACTTCATCGCTGTGCCCGCTTCGGCCAGCGACCATCGGGTGTGTACCAAGGGCGCCAGTTCGCCCGCCGCCACCTGGTCCACCACCCGCTGGAGAGCGTCTCCGGGCACCGCCGGGGTCTCTTGTTTGAGAGTGTCCAGCTCCAAGATCCAGTAGCCCACGTCGGGCCGGGCTGCGGCCATCTCCTCTTCGCTGAGAATGTCCACCCGGGCGAGCTCCACAAAACGGCCGCCTCGGGCCAAGCACGCCAAGCTGGCGTCGATGAAGCCCGGGCCGGTGAGGCTGTTGAGCACCACATGGACTCCCTCTCCCCCGGTGGCCTCAAGTATTTCCTCACCAAACTTGGTCTGGCGGCTGTCGAACACGTGCTCCACGCCCAGCGACCGCAGAAACGCCTGCTTCGGAGCACTGGTGGTGGCGAAAACCTCAGCCCCCGCGGCCTGGGCCAGCTGCACCGCGGCCAATCCCACGCCTCCCGTCCCGGCGTGGATCAGAACCCGCTCGCCTGCCTTCAGCCCGGCCAGATCGAATGAGAGCAAGGCCGATGCAAAGACGGTGGGCAATGTGGCCAGCGCCGCGGGCGCAACACCCGAGGGGGCCAGCACCACCAACTCCTCAGTGGTGACCGCTTCGGAGCCCAGCGTGCCGAACCCCAATCCCACCACTCGATCCCCCACCGAAACGGTGGACACCTCGGCGCCCACCTCGACCACTCGGCCGCAGAACTCCTCGCCCAGCGAGCCCTCGCCGATGACGCCCAGAGAGCGGAACATGTCCAAGAAGTTGAGCCCGGCAGCTTCCACCGCCACTCGTACTTCCCGCTCTCCCAACTCCGCCGGCGGGTGAGGCTCTGGCTTGACCCCTTCCAGGTCGCCGCCAGCGTCAGCGGCCAGCATCCAGCTCACTTCTCCCGCGGGATCGGGCAGATTCGGGCGACCCGACCCAACCCCGGCCCGAGCCAGTCGGGCCGTCTGGCGCAGTCCCATGCGGTAGGCGATCTGGGTCTCCGCGTCGGGATAGAGCAGCTCATTGGCCAACTCCGACAGCGGCATCGGCCGGTCGGGATCCAAATCGATCATCCTCGGGTTGAGGTGAGGCGCTTCGCGGGCCACCACCTTTCCGAGTCCCCAGAGGATTGACCCGGCGATGCCCTCGGCTCGCTCGTGCTCCAGCACTTGGGCCCCCTGGGTCACCAGCCAAACCCCGTCTGTCGGGGCGGCGTCGGCATCACCCATCCCCTGCAACAGGGCCAACGCGCTCTTGCCAGCCTGAGCTGCGTCCTCAGCGAGCTGCTCGGTGGCCACCTGCGACCCCCGGCCGTCGAGCGACACCAGGTGGACAACGCCGCGGAGTTCGGTATCAGAGGAAAGACCCTCGAAGATCGACTGCCACGACTCCCGTTGGCTCATCGCCACAGAAACCCGGTTGATTCCCGGCTCATCCAGCCCGGTCTGGTCACCGCTGGAGGCGCCTTCGCCAACAATCACCACCGTCTGATTCCGGGACGCCAGCTCCTGCGCCAGGGTCTCGGCTGAACCGCCAGAATCCGATGCCAGTATCCACACGCCGGGCTGCTCGCTCACCTCTGCCGGTCCCTGAGCCAAGATAACCCCGCGATCGGGCTGTCGGCCGGTGTCAGGCGGGTCCAAGCCCAAGACTTCTGCCGTCGGGAAACCGGAGTCTCCCAGCGCCTGAAGCCACACGTCGGGGCTGGTCAGGGCGTGATGGGGGCGATAGTGGTCGGCAAACCGCCACCAGCCGTCCAGCGGCCCAAAGGAGAGGTCCAGCCAGCCCAAGCCGCGGAGGGTCTCCAATGCCACCAGATAGCCCGACGGCGCCAGCAGCCGCCGGCAATTCCCCAGCGTCTCATCCAGGAACTGGGTGGCGTGCAGCACGTTGGACGCGATCACCAGGTCGTAGCCGTGCTTCTCGAAGCCCTGCTCCACGGGGTCGATTTCGATGTCCAGCACCCGGTAGTCGATCGACGCCTCAGCTCCGCCGAAGCGTCTCTCCGCCTCGGCGAAGAAACCAGCAGAAATGTCGGTATAGGTGTAGTCGAAGCGCTCGGCGGGAAGCTCGGGCAGCACCGTCGCAGTTGCCGACCCGGTGCCCGCCCCCACTTCCAGCACCCGCAGCCTCCGGCCCTCCGGCAAATCGGCCAGCAGGGCCACCACCGCGTCGCCCAGCAAGCGGTTCGAGGCCATGGCCATCGGTGCCTTGATGTACATGTCGGCGGCGCTCGGCTCGCCGCTGCCGAACAGCAGCGTCAGCGGATCGGCATCGCCAACCAACACGTCGGCCAGGGCCCCGCCGGTTCGCCGGAACAAACCGATCTCCACGGCGCCGTGGGGGTATTGGCCCTCCATCCAGTCGGCCCGCGCCACCGGATCACTGTCCAGCAGTTCGGGCAGGGGGTCGTCGGCGCCAACCAACACGGTGAACTCATCCCCGGCCTCTTCCAGTACGCCGGCTTTGGCCATCATCTCAAGCATCCGGCGGAACAAACGCCCGTGCTCCGGGGCAACCCCCAGCTGCTCCCTCAGGTCATCGGGCACCACCGTTTCGCCTGCGGTGCGCACCCACCCCAGCCGGTCCAGCGCCATACGGGCGAATGACCACGCCAGCAGTTCGAGATCATCAAGCAACCCGACCCGGCTCTCGGCCTCAACCCCTTCCGCCGCCAGATACTGGGAGAACGACCCTGAGCCCGCGGCAATGGCGCTGGGGGCGGGCAGGAAATCCGCCGGCAGGATCCCGGGGGCGAGGGGGCGGTCTCGCCAGACAATCTCATAGAGAAGGTCGTCCAAGCTCCCGGCCGCCGACAACAGCGCGGCCCGCGTGGCCCGCTTCACCGTGTAGCCGTCCAGCCCGCCCAGCACAACGCCCCGCTGGTCGTAGAACACCAGATCTCCGGTCAGAACCTCTGGGGTCCCTGCTGTCGGCTCTGCGGCTTCCCTCAAACGAGCATGACAAATGATCTGGTCGGGCAGCGGACCGCTCAGCCACAGCCGCTCCAATGCGAAGGGCATGTAGGCCACGCCGTCTTCGGCACCGGCCCCACTGCGGGCCTCGGCCATGACCTGGAAGCAACCGTCCAGAAGCAGCGGATGCGCTTCGATGCCGCCTCGGTCTATGGACTCAGGCAGTGACAACTCGCCTAACGCTTCGCCCTCGGTGGACCAAAGCGCCCGAAGGGTGCGGAACGGAGTGCCGAGCTCTACCCCTGTGCTCAGCCGGGAGCGGTAGAACTCCGCGACATTCTTGGGCTCCAATCCGGCCTTCAGGCCTTCCAAGTCGACGCTACCGGCCGCCTCAGGCCGCCCGGCTTCGGTATGGGCCAGGCCCTCGGCGTGCCGCGTCCACCCGTCTTCACCCGGGCCCCGGCTGTAGATCTCGAATCGAGTGGGCACCTTGGGTTCGGCCTCGTCCAACACAAACTGCACTTGGCGGCCTTCAGACACCGGCCCGTCATCTGAGTCCGACTCAGAAAAGACCATCGGGCTGAGCAGTTGGAGGTCATCGATCACGAAGCTGCGGCCCCTGGATGGGGATGGCCGGCCATTTCCATTGGCCACCAGCGCGGAAACCGCCATCGTTCCGTACAGCGCGCCCGGCGTGACCACCTGACCGTAAACCCGGTGCTCATTCAGCCATTGCGGATCGGAGGAGTCCATTTCCGTCTCAAACTGAAGCTCGCCTCGGGGTGATTCGTGGCAAACGCCGAGCAGCGGGTGCCCCGCGCTGGATCGACGCTGCTTGGTCGTCTCGACCCAGTGGCGCTGGCGCTGGAACGGGTAGCCCGGAATCGAGATACGGCGTCGGGCTTCCCCCTCGAATATGCCGTCGAAGGAGATTTCGACTCCGGCCTGGTACAACCCCGCTACCGCGTCGAGGAGTCCGCAGCCGTCCACGGGATCGGGCGTTCGAGACGAAGGCCGCCTCATGCTCGACACCACTACCGGGTCGATGCCGCCAGTCTGGTCCGGCCAAGACAGCACCGTCATGGGGCCGAGTACCGCCCCCGGACCGACTTCGAGCACCACGTTTACTCCCATATCGGCCAAGGTCTCGACACACTTGCGATACTCCACCGGTTGGCGGGCCAGCCGACGCCAATACGTCCCGTCCATCGCTTGGTCGGGATCCAGCACCTGGCCGGTCATGCTGCTTATCAGCGTGATCGACGGCGGGGACACCGAGGAATCGGAAACCAGCGCCTCCACCCCGTCCAAAATGGGCTCCACCATGGCGCTGTGGTACCCGGCGCTCTTCTCCAGTCGCCGGACCCGCACCTCGTCGGCCTCGAAGCGCCGCAGCACCGCCTCAACATCGTCAACCGGCCCGCTCACCATCACATGAGTCCCGTTGTCGGCGGCAATCGACATCCGCGGGTCGCCCGATGCCGCGCACTGCTCCTCCACCGCGGCCGCCACGTCAGCTTTCGCGGTGAACACCGCGGCCATCGCACCGGGCTCGGGCAGCTCAGCGGTGAGCTTGCCCCGGCCGATAGCGAACCGAAGGCCATCTTCCAGGCTGAGCACCCCCGCGGTGTGGGCCGCCGCGATCTCCCCCAGGCTGTGTCCGACCACCAAGTCGGGCCGCACCCCCAATCTCGTCCACAATGCGGTCAGCGCACACTCCGTGGCGTAGATGGCGGGTTGTGTCCACGTCGGATCGCTCAGATCGCCATCGGCGTCGGGCACGCCGAACATCACGTCCAACAGCGAGGCCCCGCACTCTTCGCGGAAGACCTCCTCGCAGCGATCCAGCACCATTCGCACCACCGGCTCGCTCTGGTAGAGCGATTTCCCCATCCCAACCCACTGGCTGCCCAGTCCGGTAAAGGCAAAGGCCACCTTCAAGTCGGCACGCGATCCCGGTGCCTCGTCTTCGGCGACCACCAGCGCATCGAGCTTCTCTCGCAACGACTCGGCGTCTTTGAACGCCACCCCGGCCCGATGGGAGTAATGGCTGCGACCCACCCCGGCGGTCCAAGCCATGTCGGCGAGCAGCTCGTCGGCGGGGGGAACAAGATTGCCGTCAAGCCACGTCAGATAGCCCTGGGCCAGATCCCTCAGGGCTTGGTCTGACTTCGCCGACAGGGGCAGCAATCTCGCTGGCCGCGCCGTGGCGGATTCGTCCTCGGACATGGGCGCCGATTCGTCAGCCGAAGAGATGGCGATGGGCAGAGGAGAACCCTTGGGCCACCGCTCCTCACCGGGCTGAGCGGGCTGGCCTGCCGGAGGCTCGTAGGCCTCCACAACCACGTGGGCGTTGGTGCCCGACCAGCCGAATCCGCTCACGCCGGCGATGGGCAAGCGGTCGGAGCCACCCGGCCAGGGTGTGGGCTCAGACGTCACCTTCAACGGCACCTGGTCCCAGTCGATCACCGGGTTCGGATTCTCGAAGTGCAGGTGCCGGGGAATCACCCCCTGCTGCATCGCCAGCATCACCTTCATCAAGCCAGCCGCTCCGGCAGCCGACTCCGGATGGGCGATGTTGGTCTTCACCGATCCGACGAGCAGCGGTTGATCGCGGTCGCGATCTTGGCAGTAGGCACCGGCGATGGCCCCCAGTTCGATGGGATCGCCCACCGGCGTCCCCGTTCCGTGCGCCTCGAGGTAGTCCACCTGTGATGACGAAACGCCGGCACGGGCCAGCGCTTCGGTGATCACCAGTTGCTGGGCCTCTCCACTGGGCACGGTCAGCCCGGTGGAAGCGCCATCCTGGTTCAGCGCTGACCCCAGAATCACGCCCCAAATCCGGTCTCCGTCGGCTTCCGCCTCGCTGAGCCTCTTCAGCACCATGATCCCGCAGCCCTCGCCTCGCACGAACCCGTTGGCGGAGGCGTCGAATGCCTTGCACTTCCCATCGGGGGCCAGCATCCCGGCGTTGCCCCGCAAGTGGAACAGGTAGCCCGACAGGATGATGTGTACGCCGCCCGCGAGGGCGAGATCGGCTTCACCCCTCTGAAGCCCGGAAACAGCCTGATGGACCGCGGCCAGCGATGATGAGCAAGCGGTGTCCACCGCCATCGCCGGACCTTGCAGTCCCAACGCGAAGGCAACTCGCCCAATGGCGGTGTTGAGAGAACTGCCGCTCACCGAGTACAGGCTGAGCGCGGCGTCAGCCGTGAAGGCGTCTGTCTTTATCAGTCCGCGGTAGTCGTTGTTGCTGATCCCGGCATACACCCCGGTACGGCTGCCCCGGAGCCGTTCATGGTCGATCCCCGCGTCTTCCAGGGCCTGCCAGCTCGTCTCCAGCATCAACCGCTGCTGGGGATCGAGCAGCTGGGCCTCAATCGGCGAAATGCGGAAGAACGGGGCGTCGAACTGGTCGATGTTGTCCATCAACCCGCCGAAGCGAAGGGCGTCGTTGTCGACAACGGCGTCGGGGAAGATCTCTCCGATTCGCCCCTCTCCCGAACCGGGAACCCCCTCGGTAACTGTGTTCTTGCCCTCTTCCAGCAGGCGCCAGAACTCCGACAGGTTGCTGGCACCGGGAAACCGGCAGGCCATCCCGACAACCGCGATCGATTCCCGTGTTCGCGAAGCCATGTTCTCTCCCACTTCGAGGCTAGCCAGAGCTTCTGACCTGCACCGTAACGATATCTAAACCGTGGTATTTCTGATGGTTGACCGTTGAGGCGTAGTGGCGCAGCAGGCGAAGCGATATCTCCCCCTCCTCCACTCCCTCGGTCTCGTCGCTCAGATAGGCCAGCCGGTCTTCGAGGTTCTCCTCGTCGAACACCGCCAAGAATTCCAGCTCCACCGCTTCACCCTCAAGATGGGCCATGACGATCAACTTGGGGACTTCCTCGGCGCCCTCAACTTCCTCCGACTGCAAGAGGCTGATCAACGTCTCCTCGCCCGCCGAGCGCAACCGCTGAGCAGAAGCCTCATTCCAGCCGAGTCGCGAAGCCAGCCCTCGGAGGAATCCGTCGATTTCCGGCAGCTTGGACAGGTTCAGATCGGTCTCGAGCCGTTCTCGAATTCTCGGGCTGGTCAAGTCCAAGAACATCGTCAGCGCAATCGCCACCAGTGCCCCAACGAGCACGCCATTGTCGAACAAAACCCCCCAAGTGCCTCCCAACATGTCGGCAAAGATTGTTTGGCTGTCCAACCCCACACCCAGCGAAAACGCCACTCCCACCACCATTGTCTTCTGAGCGTCGAGGCCGTCTTGCACAACCGTTCGAACGCCCTCGACAAAGAGCAGACCCAAAGCCGACAGGATGAATGCCCCCATCACCGGACTGGGAATAGTGGTGAAAACAGCGGTCAACTTGGGCAGAAAGGCCAAGCCCACGTAGATGACACCAAAGGCATACCCCACATAGCGGGAGGCAACCCCGGTGAGGCTGATGAGCTGCACGGTTCGCGAGGTGTGGACGGTTGACGGGGGCGTCCCGGCAATTCCCGACAGCAGTACGCCCAGCCCGTTGGTGTTGAGCGAGCCTTGCACCAAACGGAAATCGGTCACCCGCGGCTGGCGCCAACCGACTTGTTGAATGGCCACACTGCCGCCGATGTTCTTGATTGCCCCCACCATGGTCACCACCACGAACGCGGGAAGAAGCGCCCAGAAGTCGGCCCCTGGGGTCAGGTCGAACCCCTTGAAGCCGCTGCTGCTGGGAACGCCGATCCACGATGCATCGGCCACCGAGTCCAATTCATAGCCCCCAAACAGCGCCACCACGACACAGCCAGAGGCGATCCCGACGAGCGGCGTCCAGAGCCGCCAGACACCGGCTACTCGGAACGCCAACCCGGTGGAAACGAGCACGGTGACCACGGCAGCAACCGGACCGGTGGCATCGGGGGCATCGGCGGGAATCTCATCGATCCGATTGAGGGCGACCGGCAAGACCGTGACCGCGATCAGCATGATGACAGTTCCGGAAACGGTCGGCGTGATCACGCGGCGCATAAACGGCAATCGCCAGGCCAGCACGAGATAGGCGAGCGAGGAGACCACGATGAGGCTGGCCAGCATTTCTGGCCCACCCTTGTCCAACGCCAGCACTGAGATGGCTATGAATGTTGGGGTCACCACCATGAGGAACAAGTGCCCGGAGCCGAACCGCGGAATCTTGCTGGCCTGCAAGGCGGTAAGTGCTCCAACGATGATCAGTGCGGCAAACACCGCCCATGACAGATATCCCTCATCCTGGCCCCCAACCCGGACCGTGATGGTCACATACAACACGACCGATGCAATGGTCACCGCCATCCCCTGGAAGCCGACAGTGAACGCGATCAGCGGCGGGCAGCGGTCGTCGGTTTCGTAGCGGATGGCGTCGGCCGAGCTCACTGTTCCTCTAGCGCGTGCCCTTCACCTGCACCGTGACGATGTCCAGGCCGTAGTACTTCTGGTGGTGGACGGAGGATGCGTAGTGCCGAAGCAGGCGAAGCGACACTTCCCCCTCATGCAATCCCTCGGACTCCTCGTTCAAACACGCCAGGCGATCCTCGAGGTTTTCCTCGTCGAACACCGCCAGAAACTCCATCTCAACCATGCCGGGTTCCGGGCGGGCCTGGATGATCAATCGGGCCGTCTCGTCGTCGGACTCCTCCGATGAGACCAAGCTCCCCAACATCTCCTCGCCGTCATCGCCGGTCTGCACCAGGCTCAGCAGGGCCTCCTCCCCGGCAGACCGCAGCCGCTGGGCGGATGCCTGGTTCCAGCTGTTCGCCGCGGCGAGGCCCTGAAGGAAGCGATCAATCTCGGGCAGCGACGAGACTCTGAGATCGACCTCCAGGCGGCTGCGCCGCTGCGGGCTGGTCAGGTCCAAGAACACAACCATCGCCACCGCGGCGAACGCCCCGATCAGCATGCCGTTGTCAAACAGCAGACCCCATCTGTGGCCGAGCAGATCGGTGAAGATGGTCTGGTTGTCCAGTCCCACGCCGAGCGAGAAGGCCAGGCCCACCACCAGTGCCTTTTGGGAGTCGAGCCCATCCTGCACAACCGTGCGGATGCCGCTCACGAACAACAGCGCGATGGTCACCATCAAGTAGGCGGCCACCACCGGACTGGGCAGGGTGAGCAAGAACGCGGTCAGCTTGGGCAGAAAGGCCAGGGCAAGCAGAGTGCCGCCGATGACAAAGCCGATGCGACGAGCCGCCACCCCGGTGAAGCTGATCAGCGACACGCTGGTCCCCGAATAGACGGAGGTGGGCGGTATCCCGAAGACGCCGGCTGACAGGATGCCCAGCCCGTTGGTGTTCAAAGAGCCCTGAACCAGCCGGAAGTCGGGAACCTGAGGATTGCGCCAGGAAACCTGTTGTATGGCCACGCTGTCGCTCACGTTCTTGACTCCGCCGGCCAGCGTTACCACCACGAACGCGGGCAGAAGCGACCAGAAGCTCGGCCCCGGGGTCAGGTCGAATCCGGGGAACCCGCCAGAGTCGGGAATGCCAACCCAGGCCGCATCGCCCACTGAATGCACTTCATAGACGCCGAACAACACGGCCACCACGCTCCCGGTGACTATCCCAATGAGCGGTGACCACAAACGCCATGCTCCTGACGCCCGCAGATACAGCAGGGTGAACACAAACAGCGTGACCAAGGCAATGGTCGGTCCCGCAGCCTCGGGGGCGTCGGACGGGACGTCTTCAACGCGGTCGAGGGCCACCGGCAAGATAGTGGCCGCGATCAGCATCAAAACTGTGCCGGTGACCACCGGCGTGATAACCCGGCGCAAGAACGGCAGCCAGAAGGCCAGCACCAGGTAGAACAGCGAGGCCACCACCGTGAGGCTGGCGAGCAGTTCCGGGCCGCCTTCGGCCAGGGCCAATACCGAGATGGCGATGAAGTTCGGGGTGGGACCCATGATCAGGATGTGCCCGGCGCCGAAGCGCTGGAATCGGCTGGCCTGCACCGCAGTCAGCACTCCGGCGATGATCATGGCGGCGAACAGCGACCACGAGAAATAACCGGCGTCTTGGCCCCCCGCCCGGGCGGTGACGACCACAATCGACACAATCGGCGCCAACGCCAGCACCACGCCCTGAAATCCAGCGACGGCGGCAACCCCCGAAGGGCAGTGCTCGTTGGCCTCGTATCGAATGGCGTCGCTCACTACCGCTGCGTCCTTGTGACCGCGTTCACCCGCACCAGAAAAAACTAACGCGAATTATCGAACAGATTTAGAGCTTGGCCTCGCGGGGGTCCCAGAGGGCTCGGAGGGATTCTCCGATGCGATTCAGCGACAGCACGGTGCAGAACATCATCACTCCGGGCACGAACACGATGTGGGGCGCCTTTTCCAGCAGATTTGGATCGCGGCCCTCCTGGATCATGTTGCCCCACGTGGGCGTGCTGATGGGATCGATGCCCACCCCCAAGAAGGCCAATGAGGTCTCAGCCACGATCACCACCGCCACCACGATGAAGGCGTAAGAGGCCAACGGCAGAGCCACGTTGGGCATGATCTCCCGGAACAGAATGCGGCTGTTGGACGCACCCATGGCCTTGGCTGCGGTGACGAATTCCCGAGCCGCGAACGTCAGTGTGTTGGCGCGCGACAGTCGTCCCATTGTGGGGATGCTTAACACCGATAGCGCGAGCGTGATCACCAGCACGCTGCCCCCGAAGATGGCCACGATGGAGAACAGCAGGATCAGGGCGGGGAAAGCCAAAACGGCGTCGGTAATGATGTTGAAGGTTCCTTCGGTCGCTCCCCGAAAGAAACCGGCAGACAGACCGATTACCGATCCCACCGCCAAGCCGATGCCCACGGCGCCCAGGCCCACGATCAGAGAGATTCTCGCTCCCCGGATGCTCTGGTTCATCACGCTCTTGCCCAGCCGATCGGTTCCCAGGGGTTCGTCGGTGGTGAACGACGGAGGCCGTTCTCGATCTTGGAAGTCGGCCTCCAAGCTGTTGAACAGCCCGCCCAGTTGCAAGAACACAAAGACCACCAGAATGGCTAGCCAGACCATGGAAATCCATACCGTCGGGTCCACCCGAGAACCGAATGCTGCTCGGATTAGCTGCCCTACCCCGGTAAAGATGCCGTATATCCCTCCCAAAGCGAGGATCACCTGAAGCCAGGCGACGCCGTCGTAGGTCACCAAGAGCTGCACCAGCAGCAGAGCCAGTCCGACGACCAACCGGAAGCTGCCTTCCCAAGCGAGGCGAACGCGGCGCTCTCGTTCAGGGTCAATCACCACTGGTGCCTCAGGCCCGGTGACAACCTCAGCTACGTCAGCCACGTCTAATCCTCGGGTCGAGCAGAGCGTAGGTAATCTCCACCAGCATGTTCAGCATTATGTAGGCCACCGCCACCACCAGCACCAGCCCTTGAAGAACCACCAAGTCGTTGCCGGTGATGGAGTCAACCATCTTGAGCCCTATTCCCGGAAGCTGGAACAACACCTCGATGATCACGGTGCCGCCGATAAGCCGACCAGTGCTCACCCCGGCCAAGGTGATGAGGGAGAACGACGACGGCCGCAGGGCGTGGCGGAAGAGGATATGAGAAGGAGACATACCCTTGGCCTTGGCGGTCAGCACAAAATCGTTTTGGAGGGTGGCCATCATGTCGGCCCGCAACAATCGCTGGAACACGGCGATCTCGGTTAGGGCCAAGGCAACCACCGGCATGATCAAGCGGCGAGAGTGGTCCCACCAATCCCACTCGGTGAGCCGGGTCCACCCTTGGGGCGGCAATATGTCGAGCTGGTTGAACAAGATGAAGATCAACAGGATGCCGACTAGAAACTGGGGCAAGGAGATGGCGGCAAACGATGCCGCGTTCAATGCTCGATCTACTCTTCGGCCCGCCCGATAGGCGGCATACACCCCCAATGGAATGGCCAAAATCAGGGCAAATGCCTGGGCCACCACGGTCAGCTCCAGTGTGATGGGCAGCCGCTGTCGGATAGTGTCCGAAACTTTCAGTCCATGGGTTCTTACCGACTCGCCCAGATCACCGGTAAGCGCATCCCCCAGCCATTTTCCGTAGCGGACAATTACGTTTTCGTCGAGTCGAAGCTCCCGGTTGACCAGCTCCCGAGCGCCAGGCTCCTGGGCTCGCTCTTGGCCCAGCAAGCGGATAGCGGGATCACCGGGCAACAGCTCCACATAGAAGGAGGAGAAGAAGCTCACGAGGATCAGCACCGGAATGATCCGGATAATGGTGCGCCCGATGGTCTTCAAGTTGCCGTCACCTCCCCCTACACCTCAGCAAGGCCCAAAGATAATGCCCGATAGACCAGGGGGTGGGCACGTCACGTGCCCACCCCCTCGTTCTTGGATGAGTTACTTGGTTATCCCTTGGCGGTGAATTCCAAGAGGATGATGCCCGCATCGGTCTGGAACACGCCGGACACCTCATCGGACCAGTAGTAGCCGATCTCAGGCTTGTTCAGAACGAGAACCGGGACCTGATGGACAAACTCGCGCTGGAAGCGGCTGTAGCCCTCGTAGCGCTCCTCGAAGGTAACGCCTTCACGCCCGACCTTGAGAGAGGCGTCGAATTCCGGATAGCACGCCTTGGCCCAGTTGCGGGATGAGAGGTTGGGACCGCACACGCCGTCCTCAGTGGAATCGCCGAAGTACACGTCGTACATGTAATCGGGGTCGCCAACGGGGATGGCCCACGGGTTGGCCACCGCCTCGCCGCCGAACACCGCGCCGACCATCTCGCCGACCTCAACGCAATTGGCGGAGGCAGCGATGCCCACCGCCTCCCACATGGAAATCAAGGTTTCTGCGAGGAGCACGTTCTCCGGTGAGGTTGTGCAGTAGGTCTCAAATTCCAGCGGACCGCCCAATTCGGCCTCGCACTCGGCGAGCGCGGCTTCGGCTGCGGCCACGTCATAGCCCGGCAGCACGGCTTCGGGATCGGTCCACGGAGAACCAGGCCTCATCAAGCTGCGAACCATGTTGTTGAGCCCGTCGTAGACAACCTCGTTGACAGTCTCGTAGTCGATGGCGTGGGCCGCAGCCACCCGGCAAGCCCGGACGTTGAACGGCTCTTTCTGGTTGTTGAGCATCCAGTAGCCGCCGTGGTTGTCGATCCGAGAAGTGGTGTTGACACCGCTGGAGATGGCGTCCTGCAAGTTCTGGGGATTGCGGTCGTAGCCGATATCGAGATCGCCGGCGTTGAAAGCGTTATATCGCTGCGGCGGTTCGATGATGGGCTTGAAGACCACGCTGTCCAGGTAGGGGCAACCCTCCCGGAAGTAGTTCGGATTGCGCACCACCACGGCCTGGTCGTCTTGGACCCAGGAATCCAAGATGAACGGACCCGCACCCGCGTTCACCGCGCCGATATTGACATCTGCATTGAGACCAGAATCTGGATCCTGGCCCGCCTGATAGGTGGTGGGCGACATCATCCACGCCATGCGGGAGGCGAAGATCTGCGGGAACACCGCATTCCTGCTGGTGGCAGTGAGCACGACGGTGTAGTCGTCGATCTTCTCCCACGAGGCGATCAGGTCGGCCTGGGCCCGGGACTGCGAGCCGATGTCCGGATTCTGATGGTGCTCCACATTCCAGATAAACGCATCGACGTCCAGAGGGGTGCCGTCGTTGAAGTTGATCCCCTCGCGCAACGTCAGAGTGAACACCTCATTGTCCTCGGTAGTGATGCTCTCGGCCAGGCCGGGTATCAGCTGGCCGGTGGCAAAGTCCTCGTAGAACAGAGCGCCGTAGATGGCGATCATCTGGGTGCCGCCCAGCGAGGCCCCGCCCTGAATCAGGGTGGGGTCCCAGCCAACAATCTCACCGAACATGCCGATGGTGAGGGTGCCGCCTGTCGGCCGTCCGTCAGAGCAGTCGGTGGTGAGGATTTCACCCGAGATGTACCCGGTGTTGCCGGTGGGCACTCCCCCCATTTCTTCTTCATCCACATCTTCGGATTCCTGGATGGTCACCACTGGCTCATCTTCGGGCTCTTCAGCGGGGGCTTCCGCGGGAGCTTCCTCGGCAGGAGCTTCCTCGGCGGGAGCCTCCTCCGCGGGAGCATCGTCTTCCGGCTCCTCGGCTGCGGGGGCAGGTGTGCCTGCGGTTACCCCTGGACCGTCGTCGTCATCGTTGCCGCAGGAGACGGCAAACACCGTCAGCGCCAACAAGACGGCAAGAAGCCTCAACCAACGCGATTTCATGAGCATGACCCCCTCGGGTTTGGCTATGGGCAGCCGGGTTTCAACCGACTGCAAGTTGTCAGACCTTAGGGATTCATTGAGAGTGCGCGCAAAGCGTCGGGGCAGCTAAGCCTGCAATCGCGCGGCCGCAGGGCCGAGGTCCCGTTCCAAACGGTCGGCAATCACTCGAAAGTAGGGCAAAGGCTCGCCGATGGGGTCGGGAATCTCGTCGGCGGCTCGGCCGATGAACCGGGTGCTGGTTTGGGTTTCGCGCTGGGTGTGCAGTTGGGCGACCCACGTTTGGGCGTCGGCCCCGTTGCGGTTGCCCACCTGGCTGGCCAGACGGCTCAGCTCGGCGGGCAGGAAGGTGGCCGCCGCCTTGGCCTCGCTGCGGGCCTCCACGGCCCAGCCGTGGTTTCTCGTCATGACCACGATCAGATCGGACTCGTCCACCAGATACTCCGAGAGGCGGCGGCTGCGATGGGCCGACAGGTCCAGGCCCCGCTCGGCCATGGCGGCTATGGCGTATTCGTGGGCGGGCTGCCCGCTCCAGTCCATGGTCCCGGCCGAGCTCACCTCGTCGTCGGGGGCCATGTGGGCGAACAGCACCTCGGCCATGGGGGATCGGCAGATGTTGCCCGTGCAGACAAACAGAACCTTGATGGCGTTGGAGTGTAAGTGCCGACCGTCAGTCTTCCTATGCTCAACCCATGACAGGTCCGATGGATGGCGTGAAGGTGGTCGAGCTGGGGGTGTGGGTGGCCGGCCCCGCGGCGGGCGGAATCTTGAGCGACTGGGGGGCCGACGTGGTCAAGATAGAGCCCCCCGCCGGCGACCCGTCCCGCACGTTCCAGCGGATGCTGGGCGGGGACATGCCCACCAACCCGGTTTTCGAGCTGGACAACCGCTCCAAGCGCTCGATCGTGGTTGATCTGGCCCAGGCCGAAGGCCGGGCCATCGCGGCGGAGATCATCGACGACGCCGATGTGTTCCTCACCAACCTGCGTCTGAGCGCGCTAAACCGGTTGGGGCTGGACTACGAGTCACTGGCCCCCCGCAATCCGGGGCTGATCTACTGCGCCATCACCGGCTACGGGCTCGAGGGGCCCGACGCCGACCGCCCCGCCTACGACATCGCCGCCTTCTGGGCCCGATCGGGCATCGCCGCCCAGCTAACTCCGCCCGGCGGCGCTTTGCCGTTCCAGCGGGGCGGAATGGGTGACCACAATGTGGGCCTGGCCGGTGCGGCGGCCATCAGCGCCGCGCTGTACCACCGGGAGCGCACCGGCGAGGGCCAGATGGTGTCGTCGTCGCTGTTCCGGGAGGGCATGTACACCATCGGCTTCGACATCAACGTTTTGTTGATGTGGGGGCTGAACATGGCGGTGGGCACCCGGGAGGCCATGGGCAACCCGGCCATCAACAACTACACCGCGGGCGACGGGCGCCGATTCTGGGTGGTGGGCCTGGAGGGCGACCGCCACTGGCCCCCGCTGGCCCGAGCCGTGGGCCATCCCGAGTGGATCGAAGACGAGCGATTCGCCACCCCCCGCGACCGGGCCGTCAACGCCGTGGAGCTGATCGCCGCGCTCGACGAGGCTTTCGCTGCTCGCCCGCTGGAAGAGTGGGCCGAGATCTTCGCCACCGAGCCCGACATGTTCTGGGCCCCGGTGAACACCCTCGACGACTTGTTGGCCGACCCCCAGACCGGCCCGTCCGGCGCGCTGGTGGAGGTGCCCGACGGGGCCACCGGCACCACCATGCTGGCCACCCCGGTCGACTTCCACGGCACCCCATGGGCCCCTCGCAGCCTGGCCCCCGACCTGGGCGAGCACACCGACGAGTTGCTGGCCGCCATGGGCCGCACTCCCGAACAGATTGCGGAGCTGCGCTCCAGCGGCACCGTGGCCTGAGCTTCCCCGTAGCCCCAGCCATAGGATGTCGCCGTGTCTTCAACCACGTCTCAACGCCCGTTTGAGGGGCAGACAGTAATCGTCACCGGGGCCAGCCGCGGCGTGGGCGCAGGACTGGCCGTCCGCCTCGGCGAGCTGGGCGCGGGGGTGGCCTGCGTGGCCCGAGCCACCGATTCGGCCCGGTTCAAGTTGCCCGGCACGGTGGACGAAACCGCAGCAGCCGTTGACGAAGCCGGCGGCGACGGCTTGGCCGTGCCCTGCGACCTGTCCCGCCCCGACCAGATCGAGGCCATGGTGGAAACCGTGGTGAACCACTTCGGCCGCATCGATGCCCTGGTGAACAACGCCGCGGTGACCTTCGTGGGCGACCTCGATATCGATCTAAAGCGCTATGAGTTGACCATGGCCATCAACACCACCGCGCCGCTGCTGGCCACCCGGCTCTGCCGTCCATACTTGGCCGAACGCGGCGGGCGGATCGTCAACGTCTCATCGGCGGCCGGGTTGGCCTATTTCCCCTCGCTGATGGCCTACGGCATGTCGAAGACAGCACTGGAGCACCTGACCGTGAGCAGCGCGGCCATTCTGGCCGACGACGGCATCGCGGTGAATTGCTTCCGCATTGACACCGCGGTGGCCAGCGAGGGGTTTGTGATGAACGCTCCCGACGCCGACCACTCCACCTGGGCCGATACCTCGGTTTCCGCCGAGGGCATCGTGTGGATGCTCCAACAGCCCACCTCCTACACCGGAAAGCTGGAGAGCATGGTGGGCATGGCCCAGCGAGAGGGCATCATGGCCGAAATTGCCCACAAGACCAGCTCCAATGCTCCTTCTGCGAGCCAATGGAGCATCGACCGCGCCCGGGGCATTGTCTAACGCTCAGGAGGTTCACTCCTTCTGCCGCATCTGCACCGCCATGTGCGGCATCACGGTCACCGTCGAGGGTGACCGAGTATTAAAGGTGAGAGGCGACGACGCCCACCCCATCTCCCAGGGCTACACCTGTCCAAAGGGCCGGGCGCTCCCCGACTGGCACCATCATCCTCATCGGCTGGATCAACCTCAGATCGGCGATCACGCCGCGGGGTGGGACCGCTGCCTCGACGACCTGGCAAGCCGACTGGCCGCCATCATCGACCAGAGCGGGCCTGATGCCGTGGCCATGTATCTGGCCAGCGGCTCCGCTTACGACGCCAACGGCCGCCGGGCCGCCGAGCGGTTCCTCGGCGCCATCGGTTCCCGCCAGAAGTACACCGCCACCACCATCGACACCCCCATGCGCCCGCTGGTGGCCGAGCTCATGGGCGGCTGGTCGGGGATCACCCCCATGTGGGACCAGGAAGCCGCCCGGATGCTCCTTCTGGTGGGAACCAACCCGGTGATTTCCCACGGCCACGGCAACGGTTTGGCCGACCCCATTACCCGGCTGCGGACCCAGCAGAAGCGCGGCCCGGTGTGGGTGATAGACCCTCGCCGCACCGAGACCGCCCGACTGGCCAACCGCCATCTGGCCCCCCGGCCCAGCACCGACCACCTGATTCTGGGCTGGCTGGTGCGCGAGCTGTTGGTGGATGGGGCTAACTGGGATTACCTGGACAACCACGCGGACGGAGTCGACGACCTGGCTGCCGCAGTGTCACCGTTCACCCTGGACCGAACGACCGCCGGAACCGGACTGGACCCCGCCGACCTGCTCGACCTCCTCGAAGCCGTGCGAACCGCGGGCCGGCTGTCGGCGCTGTCGGGCACCGGCGTTTCCATGGGCCGCCACGCCAACGTCACCGAGTGGCTGTTGTGGGCGCTGGCGGTGGTCACCGGCTCCTACGACCAACCCGGCGGAATGTGGTTCAACCCCGGCTACCTGTTGCAGCTCGACACCCGAAGCTGGCAGCCCGCCGACGGCCACCCAGAACCGGGGCCGGCCAGCCGTCCCGAACTGCCCCGCCGCTTCGGGGAGTACCCGTGCGCCGCCCTGGTAGACGAGATCGAGGCCGGCTATGTGCGGGCGCTGGTGGTGGTGGGCGGCAACCCGCTGATCGCCTTCCCCGACCGCGACCGCACCCAGGCAGCGTTCGAATCGCTCGACGTGCTGGCGGTGGCCGACGTGGTGGAAACCGACACCACCGCGCTGGCCACCCACCTGCTTCCCGTCGCGGGCCAACTGGAGCGGGCCGACCTCCCCTGGATGCTGGATGCCTACCAGCCGGCCATCGCCACCCACTACACCCCGGCGGTGGTTCCGCCCGGCGCCGACCGCCGGCTTATGTGGCAGGCGTTCGCCGAGCTGGGCCGTCGCTTGGGCGTGGGCGTGCTGCCCCGGGGAGTCGACCCCGACACCGCCACCGACGAGGACCTCTTAGAACTGATCGCCGAGCGGGGCCGCAGCGACGCCGCCACCGTGCTGGCCGCCCGTCGGGGATTGGTGGGCGAATCCAGCCCGGTTCACGGCTGGGTTCTCGACCGGGTGCTGCCCGAAGGCCGCTGGCGGCTGGCCCCCGAGCCGCTGGTGGCGCAACTTGCCGACCTCGACAACCCCGCACCCCTTGTGCTGCTGCCCCGCCGCCAGATGCGAACCATGAACGGTCAGCTCCGCGACTTGGGCGATGTCGGCCCCGAAGTTCTGATCCATCCCGACCACGGCATCGCCGACGGCCAGCCGGTACAGGTACACAGCGCCCACGGCGAGCTGGTGGGCACCGCCCGCACCAGCGACGAGATCGCCCCCGGAGCAGTGTCCATCCCCCACGGCTGGGCCGACCCCAACGTGTGCACCCTCACCACCGCCGAGGTCGACGTCGACCCGCTAACCGGCATGGTCTGGCAGTCGGGGCTGCCGGTTCAGCTCAGCCCGCCGAAGAACCAAAGCTTGGTTGACAAGTTGCTGGCCTACCCGGCCCAAGGCTGGTTTGTCCCCATCGAATCTGAGACAACCGACTCGCTCGATCCGGAATGACGGTGCTGGTCGGCGCCACCCTGCTGGGGGAAGCGCCCGATTAAGAACTAGCGGGCGCCGGCTTCTTGGCCGAGCGGCCGTCAGGGCCCATGAGCTCTTCGCCCAGCGCAATGGCGCCGGCCAGGGCCACCACCATGACGATCGACGAGCCGGTGAACAAGGCCTCCGCACCCCAGTTCTCGTAGACCGCTCCGGTGGCCAGCGCGGCAATTCCCGCAATAACCAGGCCCAATGCCCCAAAGAGTCCTTGAGCGGCGGCCGCCTGCTCCCGAGGAGCCGACAAAGCCACCGCCAATTGCCCGGCCGGCATGGTGAAGGCGTCGAAGATCGCGTGGGCAGCCGAAATCCCGATGAGCACCCAGAGGAATTCCACATACCCGTAAACCATCATGCAGGCCACCGCCCCCATGATCGACAGTGGCATCACCCGCATAGGACCCCGCTGTTGGGCGATCTTGCCCCCAATCGGGGCCAGCGGAATCATCGGTAAGGCGAACAGAGCGATGGAAAGAGCAATGACCAGCGTGCTGGCCCCGAGGTCGTCAAGCAGCACCGCCCACGAAGTTTCGAACACCCCGATGGTGGTGAAGAACGCGGCCCCAGCCAGCATGCCGGAATTGAGCGATCGGATGCGGAAGAGATGCCGCACTGGCACCTTGGTGGCCGCCACCTGCCCCGCCGACAGATCCAGCCGGAAGATCCAGAGGTATATCAACGCGTAGAGGGCGGCCATGAATATGAACGGCGCCCGCAAATTGATGAACTCGGCCAGAACCCCGGCCACCACCGGCCCAAGCACGAAGCCGCTTATGTCGAACGCCCCCATCGTGCCCAAGTTCTTGCCCATGTTGGCGGGGTCTCTGGTGATGAGAATTCGGCGAATCGCGGGACCAGTGGCACCGGTTCCCGCGCCCAAAAAGAACCGAGCGGCGGTGAACTGCCAAATCTCATCGGTCAACGCCATGCTGAGCATGGACACAATGGCTATGAGCACCCCGCCGTGGACCAGGATGCCGACGTATCCCCGGTCGGCGAACCGGGCCAACCCAACCTGGGCGATGAAGCCGGCCAAAAAGCCCACCGCGATGATGAACCCCAGCTCGGTCTCGCTGAAGCCCAGCTTCTCCCGGAATTCGGCCAACAGGGTGAACAGCGAGCCATAGCCCATCGACAATGAGCCGGTGACAATGAAGTAAGGCCAGAACGAGCGCGCCGTGCCCGGCGAGGTGTTCACAGCCATCGGGGAACCCTACTCCCCACTGGTGACGATTGACTCAGCGCTCTTCTCGGCGATAGGGCAGGCCCAAAGCAGCCGGCGCCGGGGAGGGGCGGTGGCGATAGCGCCAGCTGATGATCACCAGCACCACCACGGTGAGCACGAAGGGCAAGATGCCCAAAAGCGCCGGGGAGATGCGGTTCAGCTCCACCCCCAGCACCTCGATGTCGAACGACTGGAGGCGGGGTTGCAGGGCCAGCGTGAAGCCGAACAACAGCGCGCCCAGCGCCAGGCGCCCCGGACGCCAAGCCCCGAAGATCACCAGGGCCACCGCGATCCAGCCCCGGCCGGCCACCGTGCCCTCGACCCAGCCCGGCGCCATGTAGAGCGACAGAAACGAACCAGCCGCCCCGGCGAAGGCGCCCCCGACCATGACCGCCCCCGACCGCAGCGCCATCACCGAATGGCCCGCCGTGTCGGTGGTGGGCGCCGATTCCCCCGCGGCCCGCAGGGCCAAACCCAGCCGGGTGCGGGCCAGCACGAACCACACCGCCAGCCCCAGCAGCACGGCCAGGTACACCACCGGGGGTTGGTCGAAGAAGATCTCGCCGATCCAGGGGATGTCGGCCAACCCGGCGATCCCCAGATCGGTGAACAGCGTCTCGGGCCGCTCCCCCACCACATTGCGGCCCACGTAGGCCGCCAACCCCAGGCCGCCGATGGTGAGAGCCAGGCCCGACACCACTTGATCAGCGCCCAACACCACGCTCACCAGGGCGTGGAACCCCCCGACCAGAGCACCAACCGCAGCAGCCGCAAAGAACGCGGCCCACGGACTCCCGGTCTCCAGCCCGACCATGAACCCGCTCACCGCGCCCATGGCCATCATTCCTTCGACCCCGAGGTTCAGCACCCCCGCCCGCTCGGCAATGAGCTCGCCCAACGCGGCCAAAAATACCAGCGTGCCAAACTGCACGGTGGCGACGAACAAGCCGATTAGGGCATCTTCAGACATCAGGCTGCGTCCTCGGCCGGTTCGGGTTCCTCAGGCTCTTCGGACTGGTCCCCGGATGAATCAGCGGCTGGGCCGGTCCAGCGGATCCGGTAGTTGAAGAACACCGCGGCCACCAGCGCGCCGAACAGGATCATGGCCTGCAAGATGTCGGAGATGGCCGAGCTCACACCCAGCGTCTGGATGCTCTGGCCGCCCACCTGCACCGCCCCGAAGACAAAGGCCACCACCGCCACCCCCGAGGGGCGCATGAGGGCCAAGGCGGCCACGATGATGCCGGCAAAGCCGTACCCGTTGGACAGCCCCGACTCGAGCCGAGCAGCCGACCCGGTGAGCTGCACCGCCCCGGCCAACCCAGCGATGCCGCCCGACAAGAGCAGCGCGGTCAAAATCTTCCGCCGCAGAGAGACGCCGGCGTAGCGGGCGGTGTTGGGCGACGATCCGGCCAAGCGCAGCTCATAGCCCCACGCGGTGCGCGACACGGCCAGCCAGAACACAATCAACAGGCCCAGCGCGATCAGCATGCCGATGTTGGCCCGCCCGAAGAGCCCCGGCAGCGCCGCCTGCTCGGGCACCGGCTCTATCACCGCAAAGCCGAACGACTCGGGATCCTTCCACGGGCCGGTCTCCAGCCACTCCACCACCCGGATGGCCACGTACACCAGCATCAGGGTGGTGATGATCTCGCTCACCCCCAGGTGCGATCGGGCCAGCGCGGGGCCCACCATCAGCACCATCCCCCCGGCGACACCCGCCACGATCATCAACGCGATCAGCAAGGGGCCCGAGAGCCCGTCGGCCATCATGGCCACGCCGGTGGCCACGATTGCGCCGGCCATCATCTGGCCCTCGGCCCCGATGTTCCACAACCCCATCGATCCGGCCACCGCAACCGACAGCCCGGTCAGCGCCAGCGGTGTGGCCCGCTCCAGGGTGCGAGAAAGCGAGTCGGTGCCCATGAAGGCCGAGTCGAACATGCGCTCGTACACCTCGGCCGGGTTGTGGCCCGATGTCCACAGCAAGATCAACCCGAGCGCCAGCGCCACCACGATGCCCACAAGGAAGGCGAACGCCTGGACGGCGGGCAACACCCGTTCTCGGCGGGCCAGCACCGGTCGGATCATGCCCGGTCCCGTCGGTAAAGCATCGGTCGGATCATGCCCGCACCTGTCCGGCCATGGCCTCGCCGATCACGCTTCGCGGGGTCACGTCGGGGGCCAACTCGGTCACCACTCGACCCTCGTACATCACCAAGAGGCGGTCCGACAGCGCCAACAGCTCGTCGAGGTCCTCGGAAATCAACAGCACCCCCACCCCTTCGGTCCGCTGGGCCACCAAGTGGCTCTGAATGGCGGCCACCCCCTGCACGTCCAGTCCCCGGGTGGGCTGGGCGGCCACCAGAACTGCGGGCTGCTCGGCCAACTCCCGGCCCAACAGCAGCCGCTGGAGATTGCCGCCCGACAGGCCGGCGATCGGGTCGTTCAGCCGGCCCGTCCGCACTCCGAAGCGCTCCACCAAGTCTTGGCAGAACTTCACGCACTTGGCCATCACCAACATGAGTCCTCGCCGCTGCGACCGGTACGACCGCACCACCGCGTTGTCCACCACCGACATCTTGGGCGCCAAGCCCACCCCGAGACGGTCTTCGGGCACATAGGCCAAGCCCAGGCGATACCGGTCGCCCGGCGCCATATCGGTCACGTCCTGCTGCTTGACCGTGACCCGCCCTTGAGTGGGCCGGCGCAGTCCATTGATGACCTCGGCCAACTCCTTCTGACCATTGCCCGACACCCCGACGATGCCCACGATCTCGTGGGAGCGAACCGTCATGTCGATATCGGTCAGCGCCGGCAATCCTCGGTCATTGAGCGCGCTGACCCCTTGGAGGGACAGCACTTCGGGACCGGCTTCAATTTCTGGCGGGCGATCCACATATCCGCCTTCTGACGACCCCACCATCATCTCGGCCAAAACGGTGAGGTCCACATCCTGCAAATCGTCCACCGTGGCCACCGTCTTGCCCTGGCGCAGCACGGTGGCCTCGTCGCAGAAGGCCACCACCTGGTCGAGCTTGTGGCTGATGTAGATGATCGAGCGGCCGTCGTCGGCCATGGCCCGCAGCGCGGCCCCCAACTCTGCCGCCTCGCCGGGGGTCAGCACCGCGGTGGGCTCGTCCATAACCAGCACCGAGGCGTTGCGCCACAGGGCCTTGAGAATCTCCACCCGCTGCCGCTCGCCCATCGAGAGCTGCCACACGGGGCGGGTGGGATCGGCGGCCATCCCGTAGGCCGCCGAGAGTTCGGCCACCCGCTCTTCGATCTCTGCGCTGCGTAGCACCCGGGGAGCGGCCCCCAACACGATGTTCTCGGCCACCGTCAGGGTGGGAACCAACCGGAACTCCTGGTACACCATGCCCACGCCCGCGGCGATGGCGTCGGCCGGCGACTGGAAGAAGCGCCGCTGTCCGTTCACCCACACTTCGCCGCCGTCGGGGCGATACACCCCGGCCAGCACGTTGACCATGGTGGTTTTGCCCGCGCCGTTCTCCCCCAACAACGCGTGAATGGTGCCGGGGCGGACCCGCAGGTCAGCCCCGGCACAGGCGATCACTCCGGGGAATCGCTTCTCGATTCCCCGGAGCCAGACCGCATGGTTGGCATCAGAAGACGCCACTGCGGAAACCGCGAGGCTTCCGGCTTAGATCACGGTGAGGCGTTGCCGACGACACCTTCGACAAAGAACGTCATGCCCAGCATGGAGCCGTCGTCCATCGTCTCGCCGGCGGCCACCACCACGTTGCCGTCCTGATCCCGGATCTCGCCGGTGAACACGTCCCAAGAGCCGTCCACCATCGAGGCGGCCACCGCATCTATGTCGGCGGCCACATCGGCCGGCACATCGGCGGCCAGCGGAGCGAGGGCGACGATCTCGTCGTCCATGCCGCCCCAGTAGGCCCCCGGCGAATAGGTGCCCGCAGCCACGGCGTCGATGATCCTCGTGTAGTACGGCCCCCAGTTCCACACCGGTGCGGTGACGAACGCATCAGGGGCGAAGGCGCTCATGTCGGAGTTGTACGACACCCAGCGGGCCCCGGCCTCCTGAGCAGCCAAGCCCGGCGCAGTGGAGTCCTGGTGCATGGCGATCACATCGGCTCCGGCTTCGATCAAGGCCGCCGCGCTGTCGCCCTCAACGGCCGGGTCGAACCAGGTGGACGTCCAGGTCACGTGAACCTCCACGTCGGGGTTCACCCGCTGGGCCCCCAGCGTGAAGGCATTGATGCCTCGCAGCACCTCGGGAATCGGGAAGGCGGCCACATAGCCAATCTGGTTGGCCTCGGTCACCGCGCCCGCGGCCATCCCCGACAGGTAGCGGGGCTGGTACATGCGGCCGAAGTAATTGCCGAAGTTGGTGTCGTTCATCTTGAACCCGCTGGCGTGCTCGAACACCACATCCGGGTACTCGCCCGCCAACTCCTCCATCGGATCTATGTAGCCGAAGGAGGTGGCGAAGATCACGTCGGCCCCCTCGTTCTCGATGAAGTCCACCACCACGGCGCGGAAGTCCTCAGCCACCTCGGGCACGCTCTCCACAAACAAGGTGGTCGCTCCGGTCTCGCTCTCGGCGTAGCGGCGACCCTGGTCATGGGCCCACGTCCAGCCCGCGTCGCCCACCGGGCCCACGAACACGAACGCCGCGATGACCTCGTCGTCCATCGGCGCCTCGGTGGGCTCAGGCTCCGGTTCCGGGGCGGGTGCCTCGGTCGCCGGGGCGGGCGCCTCGGTCGCCGGGGCGGGTGCTGGCTCAGCAGGCGCAGCGTCATCGTCGTCGTTGCCGCACCCCACAGCGATCAACGTGATCGTCGCCACAACCACCAGCAGCTTCAGCAAGAGTTTTTTGGCCATGTTTCGTTTCCCTCCTTGGATCGGCTCGAAAGCCAGCCCCAAGAGAGTAGCCTGTAACGCTCAGGCAGTCTCGTGAAACCCTACTGCCGCCCTATGACAGCTTTGATTCAACAGGTGTGGCCGTGACCGCATTCAGCAGCATCCCCGAAGGCTTCGGCCTCGAAACCGAGGTGGTCAACACCACCGCCCGCGACCGGGCGGTGCAGCGTTGCCGCCAAGTGGGCATCAAGCTGCCCACCTTCGCCGAACTGGCCGGCCCCCCCGCGGCCCACGCCGCACTGAGCGGTGTCGATCCCGACGCCTCCGACGCCGCCAACTTGTGGCGGGTCAACTGGTACAACGACGCCTCCCGGGCCAGCCGGGCCGCGGTACCCGAGCACGTGGTGGTTCCCCCCGAGCTGTCGGGGGTGGAATCGCCCATCATCATGCTGTTGGGAAACCGGTTCCCCATGATCGGCGCCCACAAGGTGCTGGCCGCCTACTCCTGTCTGGCCCCCCGACTGGTGACCGGCCAGTTCGACCCCACCGAGAACCGGGCGGTGTGGCCGTCCACCGGCAACTACGCCCGGGGCGGCATCGCCATCTCCAAGATCATGGGC
>JAJECA010000003.1 GCA_022822265.1 Acidimicrobiia bacterium
GACTGGTGTTCAGACGTCTGATCTACCGGACTGGCCGGCGGCGATGGCGGTGTAGCTGCCCTCGGGCGCATCGGTTCGGCCGCTTTCGCTGTTGCCCCAGCAGTCGATGGCGCCCGCGGTGTCGATGGCGCACGACTGCTAGTCGCTGGCGGCGATGGCGGTATAGCGGCCCGCCGGAGCATCGGTTTGGCCGCTGTCGTAGTTGCCCCAGCAGTCGATGGCGCCCGCGGTGTCGATGGCGCACGAATGGGACTGGCCGGCGGCGATGGCGGTGTAGCTGCCCTCGGGCGCATCAGCCTGGCCGTAGCGGTTATAGCCCCAACACTTGATGGCGCCCGCGGTGTCGATGGCGCACGAGTGGTCGGAGCCGGCGGCGATGGCGGTGTAGCTGCCCGCCGGCGTATCGGCTTCGCCGTCGTCGTTGTAGCCCCAGCAGTCGATGGCGCCCGCGGTGTCGATGGCGCACGAATGGGAGTAGCCGGCTGCGATGGCGGTGTAGCGGCCCTCGGGCGCATCAGCTTCGCCAAGGCCTTCGCCGCCCCAGCAGTCGATGGTCTGGTCGGCGGCGATGGCGCACGAGTGCCAGCCGCCGGCGGCGATGGCGGTGTAGCCGCCCCCCTCGGGCGCATCGGTTCGGCCGAAGTCGTTGCCGCCCCAGCAGTCGATGGCGCCCGCGGTGTCGATGGCGCACGAATGCGACCAGCCGGCGGCGATGGCGGTGTAGCCGCCCTCGGGCGCATCGGTTCGGCCGTTCCCGTTGTAGCCCCAGCAGTCGATGGTCTGGTCGGCGGCGATGGCGCACGAGTGCGCGCCGGCGGCGGCGATGGCGCCCTTGTGCGCGTGCGGTACCTGTTGGATGACTGTCTGGCACAGCTCCCCGAAGGGGGACTGCACACATTGCTGATGGGCGGTGGAAACGTCGTGGGCAGCCGTGGAGCTGCTGGACACCGCGAGCACCCCAGCCGCCAGCCCCAAAACTAAGAAAAACGCTCTAAATCGCATTCTGGAGCGTACCCCCCGGCGCCACGACAACCACCGCCAAACGCGCACAGCCCACTACAGCCCCGCTGACCGCCCCGCGAATCTCGCCCTAACCCGCCTAGCCAAAGCCACGCAAGTATCGGAAAGAGGCCGAGCGCCGCCCACACCAGCATGGCTATATGACGAGACTCCGTGTTGAACAGGCCCGAAAACAAAGGCTCGAACACGAACCAGCCGAAAAGCAAAGAGGCGACCTGAGCGAGCGGGATATAGATGAAGATGATGCGGCTTAGTCTGGCCACAGGGGGCTGTGATCGCTCACGCCCCCACCGGACGCCAGGGGTCGAAATTGGGGCGCTGTGCTGGGAAGGCCGCAATCACAGCGCGCCTAAGCTGGGGGCATGAGTCAAAGCAACCCCCCGCCGCAGCGGCCCGACGGTACTGCTTTGGGGCCAGCTCGGGAATGGCTGGAGAGGCAGCGGCGGCGCGCTGAGGCCGCAGCGCCCCGGCCCGAAAGCGGCGAGCCGGAAGGGGCCGCGGACCCCGCAGGGCGGGAGGCCATGACCCCGGTGGTTCTCTACCTGCGGCGCTCCCGCCTTTTCCGGTCGTTTTTGGCCGCGAACATCGCCGTAGCCCCGGTGTTCGCCGTGTGGCCCGACCGGCCGGGCACCGCGTTTTTGGTTGGTGTGGCCGTGTTCGCCGCGGCCTATGTGGGATTTGAGAAGTGGTGCCAGCACAAGGGTTGGGGGGAGCTGTCGGATTATCCCGAAGCCCGCCAGAAAAAGCACCTGCGCTGGCTGTTGAACCTCTCCGTTCACGGCCTCATCGACGTTTTGCTGGTAGGGGCGCTCGTCCCCGAGCTGGGCTGAGCTGGGAGGCCGCCACAGCGCCACCAGCGCCGGGGGATCGAGCCCAGGGCCTCGGGGAGGCCCCCGCCCCACGCTACCGGGGATCGGGCTGGCCACGACGCCCAACGGGACAGCTCAGAGGTTGAGCGCCACAAGCTCCGGGGATTGACAGTTTTCAGAGTCCGCAGGCGGCTAAAACCCGCTCTACTTCTCTGTCTGCGCCGATAGTGTCGAAAACGATTGTTCCGACTAGGGAGCCGTCGTGGTTCCATGCTGTGAAAACGAGTTCTTGCGATGCGGCCAGCGATGCGGCGAACGCTGCGGGGTCGGGCGAGATAGCGTATTCGTTGAAGTCGGACTCACCCCATGCTTCGTCTGTTGGCGAGCCGTCAAGTTCGTAGTGGACGGGGATTCTGCCGCCTAGCGCTGGTTGGCCGCTCACGCTGTTGCTGACGAAGTCAACGTAAGCGTTGAGTGAGTCGCCATCGCAAACGATTTCGAGCGATGGGGAGAAGTCATCGCTGAGATATTCCGAAGTGTGGCTTTCTGAGACTAGGTAGCTGTGGAGAATACGCCCCGGATCGGGTTCGTCGCGTCGGAACCAGGACGTGTTTTCCACTTGGCACAGGAGGGTTTGGCCCTCAAATGTAAGGCGCGGCGTGCAGGCCGGTTCGACAGCCGGAACCCCCTCGGCGGGGCCATCGTTCCCGCAGGCCGAGCCCGCCAGCGCCAAGACAACCACAGCCAAGCCCATAAAGGCCGCTGCACGCATACCGGAGACTACCCCGCCAGGGTCGCCACTGCCCCGCTGAGCGTTGGCGGCCTAATGCCCGGTGGGGCCGCAGGCCGAGCTGTGGGCGGCGGTGGTTGTGTCGATGGCCTCCAGGGCTCGGGCCAGCTCGGCTGCGGCGTTTTGTCCGTGTTGGGCGGCGTGGCCGGTTACCAGCGTTTCGGCTGCGGCTGGCTCCCTGGTGGCTCCCGGCGGTCCAGGTCGGCCATCGCCGATTGATCCACTGGCTAGCAGCGTCTTCCCACACAGCGACCGCATAGCGGACCAGCCCCCCCGCCACCACAGCCGCGGCGACACCGGCAACCAAGCTGGCGGGAAAAGCCAGCCCCACCGACTCAAACCGATCTACGAACCAGCGCATGGAAGCGGAGATAACGAGAAGCAACGCCAAAAAAGCGATCCGGTGGCCCCACCAGCGCTCCCAAGCCCGAGCGCCTGGGCTTGAGATTTCAGGGCCGCTCTCTCCTAGCACCAAGTCTGCCAACTTGGCTGCGCGGTCCACAACGCTTCGGGCCATGCCCCTCACTGTAGGGCAGCGGCCGGGCCGGTGCCGCTGGCTGGCCTAGGGGTCGGGGCGGCCGAAAAAGTCAATGTCCTGGCGGTCGCTTGCGAGAGCGGAGAAGCGACGGCTCAACCATTTCCCGGCATAGAAAGCCAAGCAGCCGCCGCCAAAATAGACGCAGACCAGGATTGGGATGGGGCAGCCAATCGCGGAGATGCTCAAGCATCACCACCATAAAGGGCATGGGCGCGAATACGTACCAGGGAACCATTTTGCGGTTCTTCCAGAAGCTCGACGCAGCCCCATTATCGCCCAGCGCGGCGAGGGGGGACCGCCCCGCCGATGCTTCTAGGCTCAGCTCCCCTTATCTGATTCCGCAGGCGGTTAGAACCCGGTTTACCTCTGTGTCAGCGCCGGTTGTGTCGAAAACGATTGTTCCGACTAGCGAGCCGTCCGGGTTCCATGCTTCGAAAGCGAGTTCTTGCGATGCTGCTAGCGATTTTGCGAACGCTTCGGGGTCGGGGGAGAACGCGAATTCGTCGAAGTCGGATTCCTCCCATGCCTCTTCTGTTGCCGAGCCGTCGAATTCGTAGCGCACGGGGATTTGGCCTAGCACTGGTTCGCCGCTCACGTTCAGGCAGTAGAAGTCAATGAAGACGCTGAGCATACCGTTGTCGCAAACAATGTCCAGCGTCGGGGAGTCGGTTGGGTCGGGGTATTCCAGAGTGTGGCTTTCGGGTTCGAGATAGCCCCACGAGACGTTCGCCTCCTCGGGGCCATCGAACCGGAACCAAGTCGTGTTCTCCACTTGGCACAGGACCACGAGGCCCCCAACATCGACATCGACGGTCGTGTAGACCGGCGAACAGCCCGAGGCGTGGGCTGTGCCGCAAACGCCTGCCGAGGGGATGCCCGCGTAATCGGTGAAAAGGCGGTCGGCCACGCAGCGGAAAATGTCGCCGCGCGAGCATGTCGCGTATGGGTGGTCCGCGACCGTTGGGGGCATTCCTCCATTGAGGGGTGGTCCCTTGTCAGGGCGTGGGCCACCTCGTGAAGCAGCGTTGCGGTGAAAGGGTCTGAGCGGTCGATGTGGTGGTTATGCCAGTCGTAGCAACCCAAAAAGATGCTGCTGGTGGTCCACGGGTTTCGCGTAGGTTTGTTGTTGGATTCTGCTGTAATGGACCTGGGGAGGTTCTATGGCACCGAGGGGTTATCCGGCGGAGTTCCGGCAGCGTGTGGTCGATCTGGTCGAGGCGGGGCGCCTGTCGCGCAGGTCGCTGCGGAGCTGGGGATCAGCGATCAGTCGATCTACACGTGGCGCCGGCAGGCGCGCATCGCCGCCGGGGTGGAGGCGGGGTTGACAACTGCTGAGAAGGCCGAGCTGGGCGGCGCTGCGCAAGCGAGTGCGAGAGCTCGAGTGCGAGTTGGCGATCCACCGGCGGGCGATGGAGTTGCTGAAGTCCGATGGCGACTCAAAAAAAGTTCGCGGCCATCCGAGTGATGGCCGCGGAGGGATTCCCGATTGAGAGGGCGTGCTCGGTGCTGGGGGTGTCGGTGTCTGGATACTACAGCTGGCTGAGGCGCCCGCCGTCGGCGCGTTCGGTCAGACATGCGTGGTTGAGCGAGGTGGTGGGGCAGATCTGTGCCGGCTCCCGGCAGACCTACGGGGCCAAGCGAGTTCACGCTGAGTTGACCCTCGGCCGGGGGATCGCCGTGTGCCGCCAGACGGTCGAGACGCCGATGCGCCGTGCCGGGCTGCGGGGCGTGTCAGGCCGCCCGAAATACCGCAAGATCGCCCATGCAGCAACGGCGTCGGATCTTGCCGACCGCGACTTCGCCCGTTCTGATCCGGATCGGCTGTGGGTGACCGACATCACCGAGCACCCCACCCGGGAGGGCAAGGTCTACTGCGCCGTCGTGACCGACCGGCTCGTTCTCCGGAGCTGGGGCTGGTGGCCCGGCCTCAGGTGTGAAGGATGGTAGGGGAATGAGCGATCACGACGCCTTCGGGTCGCCGATGCTCGGCATCGTCATTCAGGCCGTTGTTGCCCTTGCGTTGGTGTAAGGAACCACTTGGCTGTATTCCATATCGGAGCGGTTGGCCTGGATCGTTTGGGCAATCATGAGGCTGCCGGCGGCTGCGGCGACTCTCCGTTTCGACAAAGCTCGCCATGGCGTTGACACCCGTTCGACCGAATGGGCACGGCACCGGCAATGAGGGTTCCCCAGCCCAAGCCCTACAAGAACCTTTTGGGCATAACGGCAGTTGCGGCCGTATCGGCTTGGCCGCCATCCCCATTTACCCTGGCTGCAATTGCCATGTCGCTGTTGGTTGCCGCCTACTTGTACCGGCTGCAGGCAATGCCAAATCGTTGGGGGTGCTGATGGGCGGCCTCCCCGTCGAGACCCAAAAGGGCTCTGTCTGCGGTTGCCGCAAGAGTTGTCAGTCGTAGCGCTGATCGCCACAGCGGCTCTCGTTCAATACGTTTTCGACCTTCACTACCTGGCCAGCGTGTTCGCCGCCCTCAGCGCCTCAGCGACAGTTGAAGCGGCCTACCAATTCGCAGGCCGACCCCGCCGGGGCTCAGCGCCCTAGCCACTTCTCAGGAGCGGCCGCAGTGCCGGGTTATCTCATCGGAGCTCGCTCACCAAGCGCAGTGGTATGGGAGCCGCGCCAGTGCCCACTCGGCACCCTCGATGATGAACTCGATGCTGACCGTTCCCCCGCCCTCGCCTGCCATGCTTAGCCGGAGCGGCGCGGAAGAGTGCGCCAATACATCATCGAGGAAACCTCCGACATCCGAAGGGATCAGTATGGTGTCGTCGTCGCCGTAGCCGCGGCTCGCATACCACCTCTCGGTTCTCGACGCACCCCCGATCCGATACGCCACCTCGGCGGTGCCGCCTGGTTCTATTCTGACCAAGGTATCCCACAACTGAAACTCGACCTGATAGGCGAATTCAGGTGCGGTCTCACAGGACACCTGCAAATTCGCCAGCGACTTTCCGGGGGGCGGCGCCGGCCTGTAAAAGCCATGTGCCGTGTACCAGTGCTGACCGCCCAGATCGCCAGAGTATTCCCAGTTGCGCGGCTCAAATGGCGACGGCTCAGAGCAACCGCCGTCCACCAATTCCAAATCGACGCCCAATAGGCAGCGGTAAACGTCCAGCAGGCGCTCCTGCTCAACGATGAGCCGGTCCCGATAGTCCGCCTCGTCGGCAGTCACCGCCTGCGAGAACAACACGAGAAGCGCGACAACCAGGGTTGCTATTCGACGCACATCGCAAATTTACCCCCCCCCCCGCTATGTCAAATACAAGTGCATGCTGCTGCTGTGACGCATGTATTCTGCGAGGGACTGACGTGAGGTGCTCACAGCAGCGCTCAGAGTCGAATCTGGGCGGTCGCTGGGTTCAGCGCCCAAACCACAGGTCCCCCGACTCGATCCCCCTTAGCGCTGGCGACCGCCAGGGGATAATGGCCCAATGTTGAATGTCTGACAGAACCGAAGGAAGTTGCCCTGGCACGAGCCCCTACTCGGCGTTGTCGCCGTGTACGTCGGAATCCAAATCATCGACTGGGTGAGCGGTATGGGCCTATCGCTTTCGCTTGTGGCCTCGTTGGCTGGCGACGCTGGGCGCTCCGAGCCTCTCCCGCTCGCTCCCTGAGGCTCTCAGCACGGCCGCAGCCTGCCCGACGTTGTGGGCGCTCTTTCAGCTGGCATTGCGGCTGTTTGGGCCGGTGGCAGCACCCGGCCTTGCCCCCTACCGATAGTAATGACGAGGGGAAACCCCCGAACCAGCCGGCCCAAAGGAGGCCACCCATTACCGGCTTCGCCGCCTTCGTTGCCGCTTTGGCCCTGGTTTGCTCGGGGGCCGCGGTGGGCGCCGCAGCGCCCGCCCAGCCCGCTGGCGACTACGTGGCGCAACGGCGCTTCGAGCACCACCGGTTCGGCGCTTTGCCCGTCGATGTGGCCAAGACCGCCGATGGCCAGACGGTTTTGGCCCGCGTGAGCTGGCGGTGGCTTGACGCCATCGGCTGCTACCTGGTCCTTGACGCCGACGCCACCCCCAAGCTGTGCGCCACCCACACCGCCGCAGAACCCGGCGCTGCCCGGCTATCTTCGAGGGCGTGGGCGACAACGTGGTGAGCGCGGATCTCGGCGCTGGGGTGTGGGAAGTGTCGGCCGCCTACGAAGATGCGGCCTACCAATTCGCAGCCCGATCCCGCCGGGGCTCGCCACCCTAGCCACTTCTCGGGCGCGGCTGCAGTGCCGGGTTATCTCATGGGCACGAAAACGTCGGCAAACACCAGGGGGGATGGGCGCCGAGGTCGCGGGCTGCCTCCATCTGCGCTCGGTCGATCCGCTCGGTTGCCGCGTACAGCGACAGCACCATGAACGGCAGCGCGGTGTAGACGAGTCCGAGGATCACTGCGAAACGGGTGTTGAGGAACACCACTCGATCCATTCCGAGCGTTTCCAGGAAATTGTTGATCGGCTCGGTGTTCGCCAGCAGGAACCGGATGGCGTAGGTTCGCACGAGCATCGACGTCCAAAACGGGATCATCACCGCGATCAGCAGGGCGTTCTTGGTCACCGTGCTGCGGCGCGACGAGATGAACACCGCCAGCAGCAGGGCGAGGGCGATGCAGAGCATCGTGGCCAGCGCCGAACACACCGCCGACCGGGCGAAGACCGCGGTGTAGTTGTTGTATGCGCCGGCCAGGTGGTTTATTGCGACCAGCCCGCCGACGGTCCCGGCAATCGCCAGGCCCCGGGAGACTCAGCGGCCCAGATAGCGGGAAGCGGCGATGATCGGGATCGAAGTCACTGCTGCGGCAACGATGCCTCGCAATACCGCGGCGCCGATCGTGCCCCAGCCTGGGGTGGACCTGCGTCCCTTGGTCACGATCTGGTCCCAAGAATCGAGGGTTGCCTCCCAAACCACGCCGCCGCCGAGCGTGGGAGTAAAAGGCGAATAGACGACGATCAGCAAGCCGGGGACGACATAGGCCACCGAAATCCACAGCAGGCCGGGGGCGAGCAGCGGAGCAACGCGGCGCCGGTTGGGAGCAGGGGCGCGGGCAGGCTCCCCTGCTTTCGGCGGTGCGGTGTGCTCGGCCGTCATTCAACCAAGCACGCAGTGCCGTGCCTCCAGCCAGCGTCGACTCTGTCGCCGGGCCGCAGAAGGCCGAATGGATGGGTGCCGGCCTCGTTGTAGCGGGTGGCGACCAATTCCGAGCCGTCGGCAAGGCGGACGGTGCCGCGGGTGGAGTCGCCCAAGAACAGCAGCTCGCGCAGCTCGCCGGTCACGACCGCGTGATCGCGGGATTCGATGCCGCCCTCTGGGGCGAGCACGATGCGCTGGGGCCGGATGGCAATGACCACCTGCGTGCCAGGGCTCAGGCCAGCGGCACCCTCCGGAGCGCAAGTCAACCGGTGCCCCGACGGCAGCAGCACCTCGGTGCGGTCGCCGTCGCCCCCGACCACCGTGGCCTCCAGCATGTTCACCTCTCCGATGAACTCGGCGACAAAATGCAACGCAGGATGTTCGTAGACTTCCACAGGGGTGCCGAGTTGATGGATGCGCCCCTCGTCCATCACCGCGTTCCGATCGATCATCGTGATCGCCTCGGTCTGATCGTGGGTCACGAACGCGAAGGTCATGCCCAGGTCGTTGGGAAGGCGGGTCAACTCGAACCGCATGGCTCGACGGAGCTTGAGATCAAGGGCGCTGAGAGGTTCGTCGAGCAGCAACACGTCGGGCTTGATCACGACTGCCCGGGCCAGCGCCATCCGCTGCTTTTGGCCTCCGGAGAGCTGGCCCGGGAAGCGGGACCGGAAGTCGGAGAGCTGCACGAGGTTCAGTGCTTCCTGCACCTTGCCCTCGATGGCCTGCTTGCTCCGCCGCTTCACCCGCAGCCCGAATGCGACGTTGTCGGCCTCCGTCATGTGGCCGAACAGCGCGTAGCCTTGTAAGATGGAGTTGACCGTCCTGCGGTGCGCCGGCGTGTCGGTCACGTCTTGGCCGCTGATGTACACCCGCCCCTCTGTGGGGCATTCGAACCCCGAGATCATCCGAAGCGTGGTGGTCTTCCCGCACCCCGACGGGCCGAGCAGAGAGATGAACTCGCCGGCCTCGACTTCGAGGGCGACGGTATCGACGGCCACCGTCTGGCCGAAGCGCTTGGTCACCTTGCGCAGTGAGACCGTGCCCCACTCACCGTGCGGCTCCACGCTGTGAATCTCCCAATCCTGCATCCTCCTCGCGGCCTTCAGCCACCAAGGGCTGAATCCGCGGCCTGCTAGGCCTCGGACCTGAGCATTTCCGGCAACATTGGCTCAGACCGCAGATAAATCAAAGAAATATATTATATGTAGACCATCATTCTCGTTTATGCAATGGGGCTGCTGCCTACCTGATCGGTGATCGGCGGACTATTGACGGGGCAGCACCAGCGACGACCGCGCGAAAGCGGCGAAGACGTCGAGGCACCGGGGTGGTTTGCCATCTGCCCGGCGTGCGAGGCCCAGCCCGAGAGGCGGAATCTTGCTCTGACGGGGAACGTAGGAGACCCGACTCCCGTCTTGGGCGACATCCGTGGCCGGCAACAGGTTGAGAAGCTAGTACCCGAAGCCGTTGCCCACCAGTGTCCGCACCAGCGAGATGTCGGCGTGGCGGGCGACGGGGTCGTAGGCGACCCCGGTGGAGAGGAGCAGGGACATGAAGTACTCGCGGCTCAGCGGGAGGTCGAGCAGGATTTACGGTTCGCCCGCCAGGGCTTCGAGGACGATCTCCGCCTCCTCGGCAAGACGGTGAGAAGAACTGACCACCGCATGGGCTTCCTCGTCGAGAATGCGCTCGAAATCCACGCCTTGGCCCAGTTCGATGTCGTAGGTGGTGGCCGCATGCACGGCGCCGGATCGCAGCCACTCCAACAGCTCATCTTGAGTTCCTATGCGATTCTCCACGGCAATTTCGGGATGGCGCTTGCGAAACCTGCGCACCAACGACGGGATGACGATGGGCGCCACTGTCACCAGCGATCCAACCATCACCCGCCCCGAGTCGTCCGACACCGCCGCAGACATGCGAGCCTCGAACTCGGAGGCCCGAGACAGAGTAGCCCTTGCCACTGCCATCAACAGACTGCCCTCTGGAGTGCTCCTGGAACTGACCGGACCCTAAACCCCAACACGACTTGCCACTGCCATCAACAGACCGCCCTCTGGAGTTAGCGAGACGCCCTGGCCGCGGTGTCGAACCAGAACACTGACCCCCAGCATCCTCTCCAGATTCCGGATGGAAGTGGACAGGCCGGGCTGGGAGATGCCGATCTCATCGGCGACCCCGGTCATCGAGCCGTGCTCGGCCACAGCCACAAAGTTCTCAAGCTCTCTCAGGGCGATACGCGTCTTCATTTGTGAACAATGCAGTATCAGCCCACAACAGCACCATTTCTGCTGCCCGGGGTCGGCCGTCTGCTCTCCGGTATGGACCTTCCCGCTGTTCTATCCTGTTGCTTTGTCCCTACACGGGAGGCGACATCTATCGTGACGACGGAGCGATTCGAAGTGCCGCCAGCAGCGGTTCCGGCCCGGCGCACCCCTAGTTTCACCGCGGAATCCATGCCGCCTGCGCTCGGTCGTGCCCACCTCACCTCGGTGTGGGCTGAGTTGGTGGTGGAGAAGGGCTCGGTGCTGTTCACCGACGAGGCGTCACGCAACGTAAACGTGACAGCGGGACAGCGCACCGCCATACCTCCCGGCGTCCACCACCACATCGAGCCAGCACAAGACGCGCTATTCCACATCCAGTTCTACCACTGAATGGCGCCGGGCTCGCCGCCTTCATCGACTCCGGGCCGCGGTCGCCCTAATACGGGACGATGACGACGCAGTCGGCCTGGACGGTGATCTCTTCGCCATTGCTGTTGGTGTAGGTGACGGGATCGAAGCAGACCGTGTACGGCTCGCCCCTGTCCCACAGCTGCTGCTCGAGGCTGAAGGCGTTTTCCTGCTGCTCGACCGACTGATAGCCGTTGGCGGCCTGGATCACGACCATGGAGTCTTCTGGAATATTGTCGACGGCCTCCCGCGCGTCTCTTCTGGCTTCCGCTTCCTCACGCGTCTTGGGGCGGACGGTTGCGTCGTAGTTGTGCTGTTCGTCGGTGTCGTCGACGCCGTTGTTGCCGTTGTCGATCGTGACCTTCTTGCCGTCGTTGTGGATGGCGACCACACCGTCGCCGGTGGGTGCCTCAGCCATGCAGGTGTATTGCGGATCGCCGGTGCAGGGATACTGGCCGGCGTTGCCGTCGTCGGCGTCTGTCTGCTGCGCTTGTTGAGAACCGGCTAGTTGCTGTGACTGGGCAACCGGAGCCGTCGAGCTCTGGTCGACGGTGCGGACGTCGCTCACCTCTACGGTCGCGCCGGGCTGTTGCGGCGCGAACGAGAAGCTGTAGCAGATGCCGTCGCTGTTCCCGCAGTTGGAACTGGTGCGGAAGCTGGCGTTCGTCTCCCCGGTCACTGTGACGGTTTGCGTCGATCCGCCAACGCTGGCGGTGAACGACACCCCCTCGCCGGGCGCGAAATAGCCGTCGCTGATCAACTGGCAAAAGACAAGTGGGTGCCTTGTCTCGCAGACCAGCGTGACCTCCGGGCCGTCGCCGCTGCCCTGAGTGCCACCCCCTCCACCGTCTCTTTGAGCGAGCGCGCCCGGGGCGGCGACAGCCAAGAGGCCGATGGTGAGGGCGACGAGGGCGACTACAGGCCGCGCCGTTAATTTTTGCCGGTGCTTGTGCATTGTCGAACTCCTCGGTGGTTCCTAATTGTCGCGGACATTGCCGGTGGCGATGCGGTCGGAGGTGGCATTGGCGACGGTGAGATAAGGGGCAAACTCCATGTCGACCTCGGAATCACCGCACCCTCATCCGTCCGCCTGCGGTCATCAAGTACCCCCCCCCCCCCGCAAATCCAACCCCCCCCTCACGACTGGGGAGCAGGCTCATGGATGGGTTAGGCGGAGGAGTTTTTTTACCTCGGTGGTCTTGTCGAGGGGGTTGAGGCGGGCGGCGAGGTTCTCGGCATTCTGTTGGCCGATGACGGGCTGGGCGAGGTGGGCGAACTTGGCAAGGAGCCTGGCCCCTTGGGCCTCAGGGTCGGAGACCGGCTGGGCTATGTCGTGGTGGGCGCGGAACTCGCCGTGATCGGCGCGGATCACAACTCTCGTTTGCGTTGCGGGCATCGAGGGATCGGCCTCGATGGCCACGCGGTCGAAAAATGCCTGCACCTCTGGCCGGTTGACAGGCTCGTCGCCGAAGCCGTCGATGCCGTCGAAACCGTGAACCAGCAGAGCCTGCGTGCCCCGGAGGCTGAACTTGGCTTGCAGGCCCGTGGTCGGCGATGCGATCCCGCACACGTCGAGAATCGAGGGGTTCACCGTCAGGGTGATCTGCTCGATCTCGCCCACCTCCAAGCCCTGTCGGAGCAGCGACGAGGTGGCCTCGATTCCCGCATGGGTGAAATGGCAGGCGGCGTGGAACTTGAACAGGGTTCTCGGGGTGGCCCAGCCGTCGGCCCAACGGCCGAGCCTGCCTTCGTCGGCTGGGCCCGAGCCCGCGGCCTGGAACAGCCCTTGGTTGCCGTCGATGGCTTCTGGGGATGCGGTGTAGCCGCGTGCTGCGAGCAGCGCGGCGAGCAGGCCCCGCTCGGCTGCGGCGCCCGGATGCAGCGGTTTGGCCATGGTGCCGAAGTTGGCCTTCACACCGGCCGAGCTGCTGGCGGCCAGGCCCAGCGCCGCGCCGAACCGGTCGGCTTCAAGCCCCAGCAGCCAGCTGCATCCCGCCGCGGCGCCGAACACTCCGACAGTGGAGGTGACATGCCAGCCCTTGGCGTAGTGCTCCGGGCCGATCCCGGCGCCGATTCGGGCTTGGACTTCCGATCCCACCACATAGGCAGCAAGCAGGTCGGCCCCCGTCCGGCCTTCGGCCTCGCACAGGGCCAGCAACGCGGGAACCAGGGGCGCGGAGGGGTGGCCCCCCATGAAAGCAGACGAGTCGTCGAAGTCTAGCGCGTGGCCCGCCGCCCCGTTGATCAGCGCGGCCCGATATCGATCGGCTCGCTGCTTGGTCCCGATGAGGGTGCAATGGCCCGCTTGGGATGACAACTCGGCCCGCAGAATGGCCGAGAGGGGCTCCCGGCTGCCGGCCAGCGCGCACCCGAACCAGTCCAGAATGCTGTGGCCCGCGACTGCGGCCACTTCAGAGGGAACCTCGGCGACCGCGAGTCTGCCGAATCGCTCCCAAAGCCGGTCGGCCAGGCCGCTCATGGTCGCATCGCGTCCTGCACTGCCGCCAGATGGCTCTCGCTGGCTGTTTTGTCGAAGACCACCGCATCGTCGAATCCCATGGCGGCCAGCCGGTGGAGCCGCTCGACGGTCGGTCCGACATCGGCGCTGATCCGCACGTTTGCGACGATCGCCCGCCGCCCGCCCGCCTGCCGGAAGCGGGCCAAACCACCGGCGAGCTCCTCGTCGTCGGCAGAGGCGGCGGAGGCGATCCAGCCCGCCGCCTCTGCCGCGGCCCGCTCGATCCACGGTCCCCGCCAGCCGGCCAACAGCAGCTCTGGCCGATTGATCACTTGAGGCCAAGCACAGAGATCGCGCCCTTGTGCCCGGCCTTCCCGCACGAACATCCGCAGTTCCTGCCACTGCTGCTCGAACTGGGCGAAACGGGTATCGAACTCGCGGCCGAGCACCTCGAAATCCGCCCGGGTCGAACCCGGTCCGACTCCGAACCGTACACGGCCCGGGGCGACGAGTTCGAGGGTGAACAGCCGGTGGGCCACCTCGGCGACATTGCGAACCGGGAGCTGCATGATCCCGGTTCCCAACTCCACTGTTCGAGTGGCCCCGGCCGACACGGTGAGCGCCATCAGCGGATCGGGCAGCATGAAGCCCCGCCCGACAGCGTCGAAGGCCCACACCGACGAATAGCCCAGCCGCTCCATGGCCGCCGCCGCATCGGCGAGGCTGTCGGGCTCCAGCGGAACGCCGGAGCGGCCAAACACCGGAAGCGCTGCGCCGAGCCTCATCTGTCCCCAATACTCCCACACCCAACGCCAGGGCCGCAGCCGATGCGACCGACCCCTCGGACCTGTCGCCGCCGTGTTGATTGCAGGGCCGCGGGGGTGCGGCAAGCCCACCTCGGCGACCGGCTCTGGGCCCTCCCGCTGAGCACCTTTTGGCAGGCGCCGCGGTAAACCCGCCCGGCCGACGCGACCCCACCGCATCGGCGGGGATCTGAAGACTCCCTACAAGCCGGATCGCACTTCGATTTCGTGCGTGCTGGCCAGCGTGAGGGCTGGCTACGATGATGGACGTGAGTCGCCGCGATGAAGTGTTGGTGAAACAAGGGGTCGCGATCCGGGCCGCAGCCGAGCGCAACCGTGCCAGCGCCATCGCGCTGGTGGGATCGGTGGCCCGCGGCGAAGACTTTAATGACAGCGACTACGACTTTCTGGTCGACTTCGATAAGGGGGCCACCTTGTTCGACATCGGCGGGTTGGAGGCAGACCTCGAAGACCTGCTGGGTGCCCGAGTCGACGTTGTACCCCGGTCATGTCTGGTGATAGCTGTCGCGGGATGCTAGAAGACGCCATCCCGCTGTGACCCGAAGAGACGATGAGCGGGTGTAAGACATCCTCGAGGTTTGCGGTCGCCTCGCCGAGATAGCGACCCAAGGCCGGTCCGCCTACGACGGCGACTGGGTGATCAGAGACGCCGCGAATTACAACCTCACTGTCGTCTGAGAGGCCCTCGACAACCTCTCAGACGAGTTCGTTGTCCGCAATCCCGACCTTCCTGTGAGGCAGGCCAAGTCTCTTCGCAACAAGATAGCCCATGAGTACTTCATCGCAGACCACGTCATTTTGTGGGACACCGTCACCCAAGACGTGCCCGCCCTAGCGGCGATGCTCACCGCAATCCGCGGCACGGCTAGTCGATAGCACCTCAAGAATGCGCAGCTACTAGCGCAGTTGGCTAGTTGCTTGGTTGCGGCCCCACCGCATCGGCCAGGTTCTGAAGGTTCTCCTGGGGGACGGTGGTTTTGCCGGGTCACGGTTTGAGGGCAGTGAGGGGCACCACGGCGATGTCGTCGTCGGTTGGGAGGGTAGGGTTTGGCGGCGTGCGATTGGTTGTCCCCCGTCCTTTGCTGTTGGCGCTTGCGTTGGTTGCGCTTTTGGCGTCTGCGTGCGGGGGCGGCGGCGGACCGACTCCGGTGGTTTCGCAGCCCGCGCAGTGCCAGCTTGTGCGGGGAGGCCCGGGCCCGTCGGGCGAGGTCGAGCTGCATGTCGAGGTCGTAGCCGATGGTCTGGAGATTCCCTGGGGGCTGGCGGTGGTTCCCTCTGGCGATCTGCTGGTGACCGAGCGGCCCGGCCGGCTGCGCCTGATCCAAGGCGGCGCGGTGGTTCCCGAGCCGGTGCTCGAGTTGGGCGTGTCGATGCCGCCGCCCCTGTACGGGTTAGCCCTTTTGGGGTCCGAGGGCGGGCTGCTGGGGGTGCTTTTGCACCCCGAGTTCGCCGCCAACCGCCAGTTCTACCTGTTTTACAACATCGACGACGAAGACGGCGTGCAGATCGGCCGCATCGAGCGCTATGCGCTCTCCGCCGACGGCCGCTCGGCGGCCTTCGACCGGGTCATCCTCGACAATCTGCCCGCAGGGCTCCACCATCAGGGCGGCCGCATGCGGATCGGGCCCGACGGCATGCTGTACGCAGGCGTCGGCGCCTACGAGCCCCATGACGCGCAAAACCCCGGCACCCTGGCGGGGAAACTGCTCAGAATGGACCTCGAAGGCGGCATCCCCGCCGACAACCCCGAACCCGGCAGCTACATCTTCGCCAGCGGAATCCGCAACACCCAGGGATACGACTGGCTCGACGACCAGCACATCGCGATGGTGGAGCACGGCCCGTCCGGCATCGAGCTGGGGATGCCGGAGTTGCGGGGCTACGACGAGGTCAACATCGTGACCGCCGGCGACAACCTGGGCTGGCCCAGCATCTGGGGGTGCGACACGCAACAAGGACTGGTCAGCCCGGTGCTGGCCTGGGAGGAGCCGGTGCCGCCGACCGGAGCGGTCTTCTACCGGGGCGGCCTGATCCCGGAATGGACCGGCAGCTTCCTGTTCACGGCCGTCGGGCTCAGCGACAGCCCGGGCGGGCGGCATCTGCACCGCGTGGTGTTCGACCAGAACGACCCCCACACCGTGGTGTCCCACGAGGTGTACCTGAAGGACGCCTACGGGCGCCTGCGCACCATCGTCAGCGACACCGACGGATGGCTCTACGTGATGACCAGCAACTGCGACAACCGCGGCGAGTGCCCACCCGAAGGCGACCTCATCCTGCGAATCGGCCCCGTCAGTTGATGAGGCCGCATTGGCGGGCTCGGTCGAGGGTGACCTCGAAGAGGCGGGTGGTGGCGGCGTCGATCATCATGCCCTTGTAGCTGGCCGCTCCCTGGCCTTCGGCTTCGGCGGCTCGAACCGCGTCCACCACGCCCTGCGCCTCGGCGATCTCCTCCGGGGTTGGGGCGAACACCCGGTTGGCGATCTCGATCTGGCTGGGGTGGATGCACCACTTGCCCACGCCGCCCAGCATCGAGAAGGTGGCCGCGCTCTTCTCGTAGCCTCCGGGGTTGGCGATGTTGGCGTAGGGCCCGTCGATGGCGTCGATCCCCGCGGCCCGGCAGGCCACGATCATGCGGGTCCGGGCGTAGTGCCACACATCGCCCGGATAGCGAAGGGCGGCGTCGCCGTCGGTCACCCCGATGTGGCCGAGGCGCATCCCCTGGCTGGCCGACAAGTCGCCCACCCCCAGGGTGAGAGCCTCGAGGCGGGGGCTGCACCGGGCTATCTCGTCCACCGTCTGGACGGCCTCGACCTCTTCCACCAGGCACTCGATGCCGATGCGGCCCACCTCGAGGCCCAACTTGAGCTCGAGCTGGGTCAACATGTCGTCCACGAACCACACCTCGCGGGGGCCCTTGATCTTGGGCACCATGATCACGTCGATGTTGGCCCCGGCGCCGGTGACCACCTCGGCGATGTCGTCGTGGCACCACTGGGTGTCGACGCCGTTGATCCGGTAGGAGCGGATCTTGTCGCCCCAGTCCAGATCGTTGAGCCCGGCGATGATGTTGGCGCGGGCGCCCACCTTGGCCGACGGGGCCACCGCGTCCTCCAAGTCGAGGAACACCATGTCGGCGTCGCTCTGGGCGGCCTTGGCGATCATCTTGTCGGAGTGCCCCGGAGTGGACAGCTCCGAGCGTCGCACCCGCACCGGCTTCTGGCGTTCGTAGCTGCTCATTCAGGCTCCTTTTGCTGGTCGAGTTCGGCGATCACCTCGTCGGTGTGCTCGCCGAGCTTGGGGGCGGGGCGGTACACCCCGGTTGGCAGATGGGCGAAGCGGATCGGCGTGTTGGGGGTGATCACCGGGCGGGCCGAGCCGGGGTGGTCCACCGCCACCAGCATCTTGCGGGCCCTCACCTGCTCGTTGTCGTGCAGGTCTACGGCGTTGTTCACCGGGCCGCAGGGCACCTTGTCGGCCAGGGTGTCCACCACCTCGGCCTTGGTGAGGCCAGAGGTCCAGGCGGTGACCGCCTCGCGGACCTCCTCGCGGTGCAGCACCCGCCGCCGCGAGCTCTTGTAGCGGTCGTGGTCGATCATGTCCTCCCGCCCGATGATCCGGCACAGCCGCTCCCAGTGCCGAGGGCCGGGAGCGGCGATGGCCACCTGGCCGTCGGCGGTGTCGTATAGCTCGAACGGGCACAGCGAGGGGTGCTCGCTGCCGCGGGGGGCCTGGATCTCCCCGGTGTAGGAATAGCGCCAGGTCATCGACTCGCACAGCGCCATCAGCGAGTCCACCATGCCCACGTCCACAAACTGCCCCTCACCGGTGCGGCGGGCGTGGTGGAGCGCGGCCAGAACGCCCGACACCATCATGGCGGCGGGGTACAGGTCGCCCACGCTGGGGCCGCTGACCACCCGCTCGCCGTCTTTGGTGCCGGTGTAGCTGACGAGCCCCGACATCGACTGGGCCACGATGTCGTAGGCCGGCCAGTAGGTGTAGGGCCCCTCCCCGGTGCGGGGATCGCCGAAGCCCCGGATGGCCCCGTACACCAGATCAGGCTTGCGCTCCCGAAGCGCCTCGTAGCCCAGGCCGAGCTCGTCCATGACCCCGGCCCGGTAGTTCTCCACCACCACGTCCGCGGTGTCCACCAGCCGCAGGAACACCGAGACGTCGTCGGGTTCTTTGAGGTTTAGGACCACGCTGCGCTTGTTGCGGTTGTTGCTGGCGAAGTAGCCGCCGAAGAAGTGCTCGTCGTCGGCCTCGGTGTGGGGGCCGATCAGCCGGACGGTGTCGCCGTGGGGCGGCTCCACCTTGATCACGTCGGCGCCCATGTCGGCCAAGATCATGGTGCAGAAGGGGCCGGCCAGCGCCTGGGTGAGATCCACGATGCGCACGTCGGCAAGCGGCCCCGAGCGCTCGGGCGACATCGCGGCGGCCTCCTCGTGGGCGGCCAGGTAGCTGCCCGACTCGTCGCGGACGGCGCTCATCGCGGCCCCCAGTGGCTTCGGCGCTTGATGAGCACGAGCCGCTCCAGCTCGCACACCACGTCGCCGTGCTGGTTGCGGCCCCAGTGCTTGAACCGCACGACCCCGGCGTCGTCGCGGTCGGAGGCGTCGGCGGTTTCCAGCACCTCGGTGTAGGCGGTGATGGTGTCGCCGTGGTGTACCGGCTTTTTGAACCGCACCGCGTCGAGGCCCAGGTCGCCGAGCGCGTTCTCGGAGGTGTCCTGGCTGGCGAGTCCCACCGCCATCGACCCGGTGATCAGCCCGAACACCAGCCGGCCGTCGCCCAAAGGCGATCCGGCCATGATCTCCTCGTTCCAATGCGACTGGGCGGTGTTCATCACCTGCTTGGAGATGTAGTTGTTCTCCACCTCGTCGATGGTGGCCGAGCGGGCGTGGCGCATGCGCCGGCCCACTTCGAAGTCCTCGAAGTAGTTGTTCGAGCCGGTGAGCGTCGAAATCGCAGCCACAGCGGTCTCCCTATCGCAGCGGGGTCGGTGGTAGGAGGTGGTCGGAGACTATCCGCTGCATGATCTCGCTGGTGCCCTCGAAGATCTTGGTGAGCCGGGCGTCCCGCCAGTAGCGCTCGATGGGCAGGTCGGTGGTGTAGCCCGCCCCGCCGTGGATCTGGAGCGCCTCGGAGGCCACCCGCTCCGACATCTCCGACGCCAGGTACTTCACCATCGCCCCTGCCATGTCGGACCGCTCGCCGGCGTCGGCGTTGGCCGCCACCTGGTACATCAGGGCGCGGCACGCCTCGATCTCCGAGGCCATCCTGGCGATCTTGAACCGGGTCACCTGGAAGTCGCCGATGGGCCGGCCGAACTGCTCCCGCTCCTGCGCGTAGCCGATGGAGTCTTCCAGCGCGCCCCGGGCCAGCCCAATCGAGCGGGCTGCGGTGTGGATGCGGGGCGTGGTCATGCCCGCCGCCGCCCGCTTGAACCCGGCGTCGTCGGCGGTCTCTGATACCTCATGGCCTACCAGGCAGTCGTCGGGCACGAAGCAGTCGTCGAACGAAAGCTCGTAGGTGCGCCGGCCGTGATAGCCGATCTTGCGGATGGGGTTGCCCGACACGCCCTCGGGGAACTCGCCCGGCGCCTTGTGGACGGCGAACTGGCGGATGCCGGAGTGCCGCTTGTCGGGGTTGTAGGGCTTGTTCCGGGCCACCACCATGATGCAGTCGGCCTGGTCGGCGAACGTACACCACATCTTCTGGCCGTTGAGCAGCCATCCGCCGTCGGCCTTGTCGGCCCTGGTGCGGATCGACGCGATGTCGGAGCCCGCCCCCGGCTCGGACATGGCAAGACAGCCCAGCCACTGGCCGCGGGCGGCAAGGGGCATGTACTTCTCGCGTTGTGCGGAGTCCAGCGCGAACACGATCCCCGAGCGGGCGATGATGCTGGCCACGCTCATCCAGGCTCGGGACAGCTCCTCGGTAATGAGCGCGTACTCGAACACGCCGAGCCCCAGCCCTCCGTAGCGCTCCGGCATCAGTATCCCGAAGAACCCCAGCTCGCCCATCTCGGCGCGCAACTCGTCGGGGATGATGCCGTGCTCGGGGTCGAGTCGGTTGGCGATGGGCAGAACCCGGCTCATGGCGAAGTCGCGGGCCATCTGCTGGATCGCGGTCCGCTCGTCGGTGCGATACGGCGCGGGGATCGCCGGACGGGGGTCGGCAAGCGCAGCGGGCACCGTCAGTCCCTATTCGGCCTGCGCCTCTTGGCCACCAGGCTCGCGCGGTTTCGGCCTGCGCCTCTTGGCCACCAGGTTGGTGCGGTTCAGCTCCACCACCAGCTCGCCGCGCTGGTTGTGGGCCTCGGTGCGCCAGGTGACGATCCCGGTGGTCGGGCGGCTGTCCGACTCCCGGGCCTCCACCACCACGGAGCTGGCCGTGAGCGTGTCGCCCGGGTACACCGGCTGGTGGAACCTGACCCCCTCCATGCCCAGAAACGGCCCGCCGATCTCGCTGAGGTCCTGCACCGAGAGGCCGACCACGGTGCACAGCACCAGCATCGGGTTGACCACCACATCGCGATGGCCATGGGCCTTGGCGAACTCGGCGTTCAGGTGCATCGGATTCCAGTTGCACATCGCCGTGGAGAACAGCGCGTTGTCGCCGTGGGTGACCGTACGGCCCCAGTGGTGAGAGAACTCCCGACCCTCGGCGAAATCTTCGAACTGGTTGCCGTGAAGCACCACAGGAAAGCTGTCGAAGTCAGGCTCGCCCATCAAGCCCCGACGCTAACAACGAACCCCTCCCGCAACAAGCAGCTTGAATGGGCGATGCGCCGAGGGTGCGGCCTTCTTGACAATCACCGGTTGGCGGTCAACTATTGGCCGGTGACCGTCGAGGCCGCAGCGGCACACGAGACCTTCTACCGCCGGATCGCCGAAGTGGCCCGAACACTGTCTGAGGCCGAGTGGATCGCGCCGTCGGCGTGCGCGGGGTGGCGGGTGCGCGACGTGGTGGCCCACATCGGCGCCGGCGCCCGCAATCTGATCGACCCGCTGCCGGTGCCCGACGAGCGGCTGCCCCTGCCCGCAGTGCGCGAGCGGGAGCACGACGTTCATGTGGACATCCGCCGAGGCTGGCCGATCTCCGAAGTGCTGGACGAGTTCGAGCGCTACAGCGCCGAGCGGCTGGAGCGGCTCTCGGCCCTCCAGGAGGAGCCAGCGGCCTCCTCGATGCTGGAGTTGCCCGGCTTGGGCAGCTATCCCATGCACGCCGCGGCCAATGGCCTGGCCTTCGACTGCTACTGCCACCTGTACCATGACATCATCGCCCCCGGGGGCCCCGTCCAGAGGGAATTGCCGGCACCCGCCCACGACGAGATGTACCCGGTGGTGCAGTGGATGATGTGGGGGCTCCCCCAGATGCAGGGCCCCGAGCTCGACGAGTCGCTGATCGCGCCGGTGACCATTCGCCTGACCGGCCCCGGCGAGAGCACCTGGACTGTGCGGCGGCCCGACCCTGCCGGCGGCCTGGTGGTGGAAGAGGGCGCAGGGGGCGACGCGGCGGTCTCATCGGCGGCGACCGATTTCGTGTCGTGGGGAACAGGCCGCTCGCCGTGGCGGGCGACCTGCCGCGTCGAGGGCGACACCGCTCTCGTGTCCGGTTTTCTGTCCACGCTGAACATCATCTGAGCAACATCAACCCAAGGGGGGCAAATGGCTCTAAAACCCGGTGACATCAACTTGGCCAAGCAGGACGACATCGCCCTGTTCGGCGGGCCGCCCTACGAGTACTTCGAGATGCTGCGCCGCGAGGCGCCGGTATCGTGGAACCCGCCGCCCGATCCCCAGAACCCCTGGTACATCCCCTGCCCCGGATTCTGGGTGCTGTCGAAGTACGAGGACGTGGCCCTGGCCTCCAAAGACCACGAGCGGTTCTCGGTGTGGGAGAACTCCGTTCTGTGGACCAACGTGAAAGAGGATCCGGCCGAGCTCGCCGCCCAGCGGGCGGGGCTGTTGGGCATGGACCCGCCCCAGCACACCCAGTTCCGCCGCCTCATCCAGCCCGGGCTTACCCCCCGCAAGGTGGCCGACCTGGAGCCCTTCATCCGCGGGCACGCCGAAGAGGTGATTGCCGAGCTGGCCGGCAAGAGCCAGGTGGAGTTCGTTTTCGACGTGGCCGCCGAGCTGCCCATGATCCTGTTGTGCCAGCTCATGGGCGTCCCCCAGGACCAGCGGGGCGAATACATGAGACTGGGCAACAAGGCGGCCAGCTTCGAGTACAACCCGGAGTTCCAGCAGGACATCCTCGATCTCTACGTGTTCTTGGACGAGGTGGTGAAGACGCGCGGCGACGCCCTAGACGACACCATGCTGTCGAAATACCTGCACGGCGAGGTGGACGGGCGGCGGCTGACCAGAGACGAGATCACCCAGTTCTTCTTGACGCTGTCCATCGCCGGCCACGAGACCACCCGCAACACCACCGCCCACTTCGTTCGGCTCATGGACGAGCACCCCGACCAGAAGGAGCTGCTGCTCGACGACCTCGACGGCCGGCTGCCCAACGCGATCGAGGAGGTGCTGAGGTTCTCGCCGCCGGTCATGCAGTTCTGCCGCACCGCCACCTGCGACATCGAGCTGCGGGGCACCACCATCCCCAAAGACGGCAAGGTCTACCTCTCCTATATCTCGGCCAACCGCGACGAGGAGGTGTTCGAGAACCCGAACCGCTTCGACATCGGCCGCCCCAACGCCGACGCCCACCTGGCCTTCGGCACCGGCCCCCACTTCTGCCTCGGCGCCTCGCTGGCCCGCACCCAGCTCCGGTGCGTGCTCGGAGAGCTCTACCGGCAGCTCCCCGATATCGAGCTGGCCGGGCCGCCCACGCCCATGAACAGCGTGTGGTTCAACGGCATCAACGCCATGCCGCTGAGCGTGTGCCCGGTGTCGTCGCACCAGTGAGCCCGAGCATCTGCCCGGTGTCGGCGCCCCAGTGAGCCCGAGCATCTGCCCGGTGTCGTCGCCCCAGTGAGCCCGAGCCCGCTCGGCGGCTTCGGAGGCTGAATGAGCCTCGATCCACCCGGGGCCGAGGAGTTCGCGGCGGCCTGCGCGGCCGACGGCGAGATGCGCCTGGCGGTGCGTCATTGGACCGGCGGGCTGCGGCTGGGCATCGGCGACCGCCTGACCGGCTTCACCGTTGCCGACGGCGAGATCGCCGCCGGGGTGCCCGAGGCCGGCGAGGGGGTGATCGCCGTCACCGGGCCGGCGGAGGTCTGGGCGCCGCTGCTGGAGGCCGTGCCGCCGAGGTTCGCCCAGATCTCGGTGCTCACCGCACAGGGCGAGTCCGGCCTTCAGCGGGGGTCCGCCCAACCGCTGCTGTGGTGGCAGTACCTCCCCGCCGTGCAGCGGGCCGTCGAGCTGCTCCGGGCGCCCAACGCGGCCCATGGGGCGGCGGTCTCTGAGAGCGGGCCGCTGCCCCGCCACGACAGCCCGGTGGGAAGATACCTGCACCTCGATCTCGACGGGTTTGACCACCGCGTCTACTACGAGGAGGCCGGAACGGGCATACCCATGCTCCTCCAGCACACCGCCGGGGCCAACAGCCTCCAGTATCGGCACCTGTTCGAGGCGCCCGAGATCACCAGCCGCTTCCGCCTGATTGCCTACGACCTGCCCTACCACGGCAAGTCGGTGCCCCCCGTGCAGCAGCGGTGGTGGGAGACGGAGTACCGGCTCGAAGGCGGCTTTCTGCGACAGGTTCCCCGGGCGCTGGCCCAAGCGCTGGAACTGCCGCGGCCGGTGTTCATGGGCTGCTCGGTGGGCGGGCTGCTGGCCCTGGATCTGGCGCTGCGCCACCCCGGGGAGTTCCGGGCCGTCGTCTCGCTGGAGGGAGCGCTGCACATTCCCGGCAACCGGGAGGCCTTCCTGGGGTTCTGGCATCCGCAGGTGAGCAACCACGCCAAGGCCGCCTTGATGGAGGAGCTTTGCTCTCCCACCTCTCCGCGGCCCTATGTGAAGGAGGTGTCGCAGGTGTACTCGTCGGGTTGGCCTCCCTCGTTTTGGGGCGACCTCCACTACTACCTGGCCGACTTCGACATCCGCGACCGCGCCGGCGAGATCGACACCGGCCTCACCGCGGTACACATCATGAACGGCGAGCACGACTTCTCCGGCACCGTCGAGGCCGGCCTCGAGGCCCACCAGGCCATCGCCGGATCGACGCACACCACCATGGAGGACGTGGGACACTTCCCGATGCAGGAGAACCCCGCCGCGTTCATCGGCTACCTGCTGCCCGTGCTCGACCAGATCGAAGCGCTCGCATGACGACCCCGACACAAAGGTGGTGGACACCGCGGCCCACGAGTTGGCCCGATCGAAGCGCTCGCATGACGACCCCAACGCAAAGGAGAGCGCCATGGCCATGGTCGTAGAGGGACAACCGGTGGTGGTAACCGGCGGAGGCAGCGGCATCGGTGCGGCGCTGGCCGCGGAGGCCGCGGCCCGGGGGGCCTCGGCAGTGGCCGTCGCCGATGTGGATTTGGAGGCCGCCGAAGCCGTCGCCCGCGCCATCGCCGACAGCGGCGGCACCGCCCGGGCCTACGACTGCGACGTGACCAGCCCCGAATCAGTGGGCGAGCTCGCCGATGCCGTCGCCCGCGACCACGGGACGCCCGCCCTGGCCTGCGCCAACGCCGGCGTCATGGCCCCGCTGGCGCCGCTGCTGGAAGCCTCCGGGGCCGACGCCGAGTGGACGATGAGGGTCAACGTCTTGGGCACGCTCCACACCCTTCAGAGCTTCGGGCGCCTCATGGCCACCGGCGACGAGCCCGGATGGCTCATGGCCACCGGCTCAGAGCACTCGGTGGGCGTCCCCCACCTGCGCGCCGCGGCCTACACCGCATCCAAGCACGCCGTGCTCGCCATGTGCGACGTGCTCCGCGGCGAGCTGCCCGACCATATGGGCGTGAGCGTGGTGTGCCCGGGCATCACCACGAGCCGGCTGTGGGACTCCGCCCGACTCCGCCCCGAGGAGTATGGAGGGGCCGCCGAGAGCGATCCGATGTCTGGGATGCTCATGGAGCAGAAGGGCATGAGCGCCGCCACCGTGGCCCGGCGCGCCTTCGACGGCATAGCCGAGGGGCATTTCTTGATCCCCACCCACTACCACCCCCGCATCTACGCCCAGCTCCGGGCCGACGAGATGGCCGAAGCCTACGACCGCCTCGCCGAGATCGACACCGCAGACTACGACCTCAACACGATCGTCGCCCAGTACCTGTCTGAGGCTGACGAGTAGCGGGCCGCCTGGCGGGAGGTGTCCCGTAGGCGGCCGGTGGGCGACTCCCGTTTATGAGCCGCTGGTTTTGCGCAGTATCTGTTGGGTGATCACTTTCGACCACTGACCGGCGATGGACGCGCCTGGCTGCGTTGCGGCGCCTGGCAGATACGACTCCTGGGTATACGACCAGGCTCGAAGCCGGAACTCGTATGTGCCACGGCGAAGGAAGGAGATCCACTCCGAATCCTTCCATGCGTTGTATTGCGACCTCACCGCGGTGAAGGAGTACCCGGACGTGCCTCGCACGCGGTCGCAGATGCTCCCGTCAAAGGTGGTGTTGAGAGCCTGCTGCCATTCGCCGGCGCCGACGAGTCGATACTGGACTTCGCATCCGTCCAAGTAATTCAGCGTTCCCTCGGGCAGCGTCCCGCCAAGCGGTTAGCAGCCTTGATGCGCCCGATGGTTGCTGGGCCTCCACACGTCGGTGGCAATGCTGCCGCCGACAGTGTCTCGTCGCTACCGATGCCTTGCCCCCAGTACAGGCTGTACACGGGAATGCCGGTGTCCCTCGTCATCGTCAAAGTGGCAAAAGCCCCGGTGAACTGGGCTGGCATCTTGTATTTGACCACCTCGCTGTAATCGCTGTATCCGATGCCGTTTCGCGCCCAGACGCGCGTCTCGTAGGCGGCGCCGGGGGTCGCGCCCGCGATGGTGTGGCTGCGGGCATCGTGGCCGAGCGTGTGCGTCGTCCAGGGGTTCTCATCCTCGTCGTCGGCCACGGCAATTCGGTGGCTGAACTCATAGGCATTCGGACTTGCCACATAGGCGTCGTCAGGCGCGGCCCACTCGACCGTGAAGCTCATCGCACCGTTTTCGTCCTGCTCGATGGTGTGATGCTCATTGGTGATCGCAGGCGCTCCCGGCACCGGGTCGGAGCCGCAGCGGAAGCGGGGCTCCGATCCATTGCTGACGCCGACCTCGTTGAACACGACCACCGTTACCTTATACATCAGGTCGGCATAGACACGATTGCTGCCATGGGTCTCGATCAGGTACGTGTTGTTGTCGCCGGGCACGGTAATCACATGACCTGACGGGCTGCTCTGGCCGGGCGCGTTCTGGGTGCTCGTTGCCCGCACGGCATAGCTCGTGATCTCAGAGCCGCCGTCATTCGGCCGATTCCAGCTCACCGAGATGCCCCCATTCGACGCGCCGATGGCCACGATCTCGGGAGCATCGGGCAGACACGTCGGAGCGAACTCGGCTTTGCCCCAGGCGCCGTTTCCGGCAGTGGAGCGCACCCGCACCTGCACTCTGTATTCGGCGCCGCACTCCAAGCCCGCTATCCGGGTGTGCATCGTCCGGCTCGGCAGGCTGGATGTGGTCCAGTCTGCGTCGCCTGCTTTGCGGCACCGCAGGCCGTAGCCTTCCACGCCGAGGCCTTCAGGCATTTCGGGATCGCTCCACTCGACAACCAGAACACCCCGGTTCTTGTCCGTTCCCGAGCGCTCATACGAAACCGTGCGGCTCTCCTCCATGTCGATCGTCACAGCAAGCGAGGGAGCGAAGGGCGTCGCCTGGCGGGTCCTCGACTAGATCGACAGGCCGGCGTCGTTGACGGAGCAGATCCTGAACTCATAGGTCGTGCCGTTGGTCAGGTAGGTGAAGGTGTGCGAAGTCCTCGCCGGATTCAGCGAGGCCGTCTGCCACTCCTGGCCTTGGGCCCTCATCTGCAATTCCAGCCTGGTCGGGGCCGCTCCGTCGGCGAGCGCCGGGTTCGTCCACACGGCAGTGACCCACTGATCGCCGGCATTCGCGGCCTCAAGCGTGAGGGGGCCGGGCGCTCGATCACCGTCAACCGGTCGATGCAGCGCGACCAGTCTGCGGCCGGCGTGCTGTTCCTCGCGGTGCCGGTCAACGGACGCACCCGCACCCAATAGGTGCCGGTGCTCACATTCGACACAACGCCGCCGACCTGTTGGCTGCTGTTGACGGCGTGACGGGGAATCGAGAAGTGGACGGGCTCGGACCACCCCACATTGCCGCTCGGATCGCTGGTATACGACACAAGGAAGCTGTAGATGTCCTTCCCGTTGACATGGTAGAGGAAGGTGGAGTTGTAATCCCGGTCGGCACAGCTCCACCTGACCCGGAGCTCGCTGGCATTGCTGGACGGCTCCGCCCACACATGGCTGCGCACCCTCGGCGACGGCGTCCAACCGCTCCATTCGCCGTCGCCGGTCAGGCTAATAGCCTTGACCGAGGTGGAATGCACCTCGCCGAAGGTCAAGTGCTCGAAGACATGCTCCAGCTTCTGATCGGCAGCGACGGCTGAGACCTCACAGCCGCGCGGCTCGGCGGCCTCGGTCTCGCACATCCGCACTGCGGACGAGCCGACCGCAGACGAGCCCTGGCTGCCCGGCGGCGACCACGCAACTCTCAGGGTGCCGCGCCGGTCGCGGTCGATGCGCGGCGCGCTTGGCACCGATAGTGCGAGGTTCGACGATCCGCCGCTCGGGCGATAGCCGGACGACGCCTCCTGAGAACCCCTATAGCGGTAAGGCATCGTGCCAACTCCTGCCACGGCACCCCACAAATCTGCCGCCTGGCTTGCCCCAAAGCCGGCGACTTCGCCCAGCTCGGTCCCCCGGAGCGGCGGCCCTCAGCCTAACAGCGCGTGGTCGCCACCATTTTCGCCCCCGCCTCAAAGAGCCATACTCTCAGCGCGTGGCTCTCGCACATGACCCAGCGGTTGCCGTTGACGCTCTGCGCGGGGACAATCACCGTGTGGGTCGCCAAGGCAGGGCAGTCGGCTACTGCCCAACCCCCCTTCGCAGCCGCGTACGCAGCCTGCTGGCAGTGCTGCTCCGTCTCAGTGCTCACGCCTCCAATCCTACGGATAGCCACACCGGTGCTGCTGGCTCCAGGGCTCCCAAAGCACCGAGGGTGCGGTGTTAGCCCGCGCTCGGGGCTCCCAAAGCAGCCCTCGGAGATCGCCTGCCGTCCAACACCAACGCCACCGCGTCAGCCTTGAGCTCTTTGGAGAGAGGACTTGGCGGGGCTTGGAGCGGCGTGTGACTATCTCCTAGTGGATGGGCGCTCGGTATAACCGCAGTGATCCGTTTTGTTGTTTCCGCTACCCCCGACCTGCAGTTCCCGATGCCCCTACGGCGGTTGCTCTTGGCGGCTGGCACGGTGGTTGTTGCGGTTGCTGCTATGGCGGGCTGCTCCCTAGGGGAGGCCCCCGCCGCTGACCCACCGGGGGAAACGCTAATATTGCCAGCGGTAAACACCTGGTGCGCCCCAGGCCAGGTCCTCAATTTCGCGTTCTTGACCGATTTCGCACCGGTCAGCTACGGCGTCGGAGACGCCGGCGACCCCGAGGGGTCGGTGGTCCATGGAGGCTACGAGTCTGATCTCGTCGACGCGCTCGAAGCGATGGACGGCTCGGGGCTGCGATTCCGCCGCATTCCCGTGTCGGAATGGACCGATATCTGGCTATTGCCCGCTACCGGCGGTGTCGACATCGCAGGGGGAGGCATATCCATTGTCGAATCGCGTACCCGCGACGACCAAGGCACCACGGTCGTGGCATTCACATCGGGGCACATCCAATACCGCCAATCGTTGCTGGTGCGAGAAGGCGAGGTTCAGCGCTACGCCAGCTTCGACCACCTGTCGGGCGGCGACCGAGTGGGGGCCTCCCGCAACACGACCAACGAGCAGAGGCTGCTTGAGCTGACCGGGATCACCGGCCCCAACGGCGTGCTCGCCGCGGGAACAAGGGTTCACACGGCCGACGGCGTCGTCATCGCCGACGGGACGAGCGACTACGTCATCACCGCGGCAGGCGCCAGTGGCAATATCAAGACCAGAATCCGGATCGAGCCGCCGTCGCCCACCCAGCCGGAGGTGTACTACGAATTCAGCGAGCCCACCGCCCTCGACGCGCTCGCCGCCGGAGGGATCGACGCCGTGGTGAGCGAGGCCATTAGCAACACCGAGGCCGCCGCTGCTTACCGCGGCGGCGGAGTGCTGGCGGTCTCGGCGCTCGACGAGACCGTCGAGTTGGGCGGGTGGACGCTGCGAGCAGGCGACGCCGCGCTGCTGGCCTGCCTGAACGCGAAAATCGACTACCTGACCGACAACCAGCGCATCGGGTTCCCCGAATGGCACCAAGACAACCAGGTGTTCATACAGCGCGCCCTCGCCTGGACCCCATGATCGCTCAGCCGTCTTTTCTGCCGGTCGCCATCCCGGCCACCAGTCGGGCCACGGCGATGGCGATGTAGAACTGCCCGGCCATGGCTTCCAGTGTTACCAGAGTCCTGCCGCTCGACGCCGCCGGGGTGAGGTCGCCGAACCCGAGCGTGGTCAGGGTGACGAAGCTGAAGTAGATGGCCGATTCGGGGGTGAGCGCCTCACCCGACGCTAAGAACGCACTGTCGGCGATGCGGTCGATCAGTATGTAGAGGCTGGCGAACGAATACCCGATCAGAAGGTAGGCGCACGCCGACGCGGCGATCGAGGTGGTGTCGGGCAATGGCTGCGACAGCACCTGCCTGGAGATGGTGACAACGGCCACAACGCCTATGGACATCACTATGGCCGGGCCGATGCGGGCGTCGTCTGGGCCTGTCACGACAAGCTCAATCGCAGTGGCACACCCCAGGCCGACCAAAAGCGCCCACGCCTTGCCCCGGCCCACGGCGAGCGCAGACGACTCGATCAGCGTCCCGGTGATGAGCACGAGCCCGACGATGCCCGAAGCCGCGGTCAAGGCATCGACACCAGTGGCCGACAGCCCCACCATGGCCACGCACAAGGCCAAAATCACGTCATACCGCTCCTCGCCGAGGATGCGAGCAATTCGGCGAAGCGGAACTATCAACATTCCCTCAAACTAGCGGTGTGGGACGGGCGCTAGATGCGGGCTTCGCGGACGTCTAGGCGGCGGAGGAGTTCGTCGCCCACGAAGTTCAGCGCCATGAGGGTGGCGAACATGACGCCGCCGGTGGTCAGGGCGATGTGGGGGGACTCCTCAAGCCGACCGCGCCCGGCGGCCAAGATGTTGCCCCAGGTGATGCTGGGCGAGCCGACGCTGACGCCGATGAACGACAGGCTGCCCTCGGCGATGATCACGATGCCCATGGCCAGAAATGCGATCGAAGCCAGAGCGGGCACCACATTGGGCAGCACATCGCGGAACAGTATCCGAGGCCATCGGGCCCCCATCGTCTTGGCCACCATCACGAACTCCCGGGCAGCAAAGCGAAGCGCCTGGGCCCGGGCAATGCGGGCGATGGCCGGGATCGACAAAACGGTCACGGCAATGGTCACGTTCACGTAGCTCTGGCCCAGCACCGTCACGATGAACAGGGCGAACACCAGCGCGGGCAGCGCCAGCGCCACGTTCACCACGCTGCTGACAACGAGGTCGATCCACTTGCCGAAATAGCCGGCCATCACCCCCAGGACACCGCCCACCACCACCCCGATGCCCACGGCCGGACCGGCGATGGAAAGGGAGAGGCGGCTGCCCCACACTGAGCGGGCGAACATGTCCCGCCCAAGCTGGTCGGTGCCGAACCAATGCGACCAAGACGGCCCGAGCTCCGGGTCCCCGGCCAAAGGCCTGTTGGGATCCTCCAGAAATCCCAGCCAAGGCGCCAGAACCGCGCCGGCCAGCACCAAGGCGAGCCATCCCACCGACAGCCAAAGGGCGATGTTGATCTTGCCCCTCCTCGGTCCCCCTCTGGATTCGGCATCCACCAGCGTGGCCCTGAATCTGCCCCCGATCGGGATCCGCAGAAATCTTGTCGGCATCCGGGGCTTGATGGCCGCGGTGGTGGTTTCAGACGGATCGGTCATCGTCGCCGCACCCTGGGGTCGAGCATGGAGTAGACCACGTCAACCAGCGCAGTCACGGTCACGAACACGGCAGCGATCAGCGCCACCAGGGTCTGGACCAGCAGATATTCCCGGGCCGCCACCCAAGACACCAACAGCGATCCAACCCCGTCGAGATCGAACAAGTACTCCACCACGATGGCGCCGTTCACCGCTTGGGCGGCCTGGATGCCGAAAATGGTCAAAAGCGTGAAGCTCGAGGGGCGCAGCACATGGGTGAGCAGCACCCGGTGGACTGGCAGGCCCTTGGCTCGGGCGGTGCCCACGAAGTCCTCCTGCAAGGTGCCGATAACGTCGGTCCGCAGCAGTCTCAGATAGATGGGCAGCAGTCCCACAGCCAGCGTCACCGCGGGAAGGAACATCACCTTGAAATGCGCGACCAGACCCTCCGATATCGGCCGATAGCCGCCCAAGTCGAACCAATCCAGCTTCACCGCGAAAACCAGGATGAGCACCAAGCCGACCACGAAGACCGGTGACGACAGCAGCGCGAACGCGCCGCCGCTCACAACCTTGTCGCCCACGCTGTCTTGGCGGTACCCCGACCACAACCCCAGCGGAATGGCCGCGCCCAGAGCCAGCGCTTGGGAATAGCCCAACAGCAGAAGGGTGCGGGGCAGCGCATTGGAGATGGCCTCGCCAAAGGTGCGCCCGGTGAGGTACGACTTGCCGAAATCGCCGGTGAGAACGTCGCCGCCCCATTTGGCCCATTGCACGATCACCGGGTCGTCCAGGTTGCGGTCTTGCTCGCACTCGGCGATCTGCTCTTGGGTGGCGGCACCGCCGAACGCAGCCACACACGGGTTGCCGGGCAGGAGGTTCAGCATCCAGTAGAACAGCAGCGTCACCACCAGCACCACCACCGCCAGCTGCGCCAAGCGCGTGCCTATGAACCGGAGCACCGACTCTTGTCTCCCCCTGCTTGTTAGCGTTCCCTCCTAGCCAGTGCCTGCTGTTATTGCTCGATCCAGGCCTCGGTGAGGAATACCCTGCCCGCGAGCACTTTGACGTGCTCTTGTCCCCCGCGAAGGGTGAGGTTGTCGATGCCGTGTACATGGTCGTGAGCGGCGATCAGCCAGTTGGAGAAGTAGAACCAGAGGTTGTGGACCTCCTCGGCGAACGCCCGGTTTATGTCTTCGGCGAGCTCTGTGAGACGGTCGAAGTCGTTGGTGGTCAACGACTCGTCCAGCGCGGCGTCGATCACCGGGTTGTTGATGCGCCCGAAGTTCAGCGCAATGCCCTGGCCGAACTCGCTGTGCCACCAGATCCGCTCCGCGGCCACATGGAAGCTCGGGTGGTTGCGCCACAAGAATGCGGTGAAGTTCCCGAACACCGCGTTGGTGATCAACTCCGCCTGGTCCACCTGGGTGATTGACACGTCGAGCCCGCAGTCTCCCCACATGGCGGCCAAAAGCTCGGTGTTGAGAAGGTTTGCCGGGTCGGTGGTGGTGCCGAGATCCACATCGGTCACGCCGAGGCGGGCGATGGCGGCACTACCGGCATCGGGGTCGAAGCCCGGGAACCCGGAGTCTTCCAGGTAGCCGGGCGTCCCCGGCGAGAACGGGCCGGTGGCCGGCGCCTGCCCATCCCAGCGGATGGTGTTGAACACCTGGCGGTCGGTGCATTGCGCCAGCGCCCGGCGGAACTCCGCGTTGTCGAATGGAGGCCGCGAGTGGTTGAACATCAGGTAAGTGGGCTCTGCGTATGCCTCTCCCTGCCAGAAGGTCTTGAACTGCTCGTTGTAGTCGTCAACTCGAATGCCCGTGTTGTCCACGTTGGCATCGAGGTCGCCAGACCTCAGGGCCGCATACCGGGCGTCGCTGTCGTTGTTGGGCCGGAACTCCAAGGCGTCGAGGTAGGGAAGCTGGCGTCCCTCGGCATCGGTGCGCCAGTAGTCGGGGTTGCGCACCATCCGCGTCACCTCGTTGGGAATCCACTCGTCCAGCATGAATGGTCCGGTGCCGATGGGGTTGCGGGCCGCGCCTTCCGCGCCCAAGTCGTGCATCGACGGCGCCCCGAAGTATCCGAGGTGGCTGGTCAGGTACTCCGGCAACGCGGCAAACGGCTTCGCCAGCACCATCTTCACGGTCAAGTCGTCCACGATGTCGATGCTCTCGATTTCCCAGGAGCGCACCGAGATGCCGGTAAGGGTACCCAGGAGCTGCTCCTCGAAGTGCCGCTTCAGCGCCGCTGCGTCCGCCGGCGAGCCGTCGTGGAAGGTGATGCCCGCTGGCAGCACCATGGTCCACTCGGTGAAGTCGTCGTTCGGGCTGATGCTCTCCAGCAGGTTGGGCACGGCCCTGCCGTCCACTCCTTCAATGGTCAAAGTGTCGTACAACGCTCGGAATAAGATGTGGCCCGACACCGCGGCCTGGGCGTTCACCGGGTTCAGCCCGTTGGTGGTCTCCGCCTCCAAGCCCATAACCAGCGTGCCGCCGTACTGGGGCGCCATCTCGGCGGCTGGGGCCTCGGTGGCCTCGGTCGCCGGCGCGGCAGTGGCCGCGGGGGCCTCTCCGCCCTGGTCACCGCTGTCATCAGGGGTTGGCTGGCCATCGCCTCCATCGTCGCCGCTGGGAGCAGATGCGCCGTCATCTCCCGAAGGCGCCTCCGGGGCGGCGGTGGCCTCGGCGGCTACACCACCGTCGGCGTCATCGTCGTCGTTCCCGCCTCCACAGGCCGAAGCCACGAGCGCCAGAGCGCAGACCAAAACCAGCCAGCGCCACCGCGCCGGCTTTGAAACCCGCCAAGTGCTTGTCATGACACAAACCCCTATATCTCCTGTCGTCAAAACGCTACCCCAAATAGAGGATGGGCACGCCCTCTCTTCTCCTTGAGGCGACAAGGATGCATTGAGCCGTTGACCGAGTCTCACGGTGCCTGGGCGATAAACCAGTGCGAACGGGAGAGGTATGGGGAATAGTCGTCATAATGCTGTATGCGGGCGAGCACGAACCCGTCGCCAACGGCCAGCTCTACCAGTCTGTCGTCGGCCTCAGACGGTTCGATTCCAAATGCATCAGCGGGAGTTTGCCACCCCCATTCGACACCGTCGGCAGACCACCCCAGCCATTGTTCCTCTTGTTCGGGGCCGTCAACAGTCAGCCCCGTAATGAGCCACAGGGGGAAGGAGGGCAGTAGCTCGCCACGAGTGAACGACGCCAGTTCGGCCCCAGTCTGCTGGTCTTCGAACACCAGCACCACTGAGTCCATGTCTGCGTTGTCGGTTATCGGATACACAAACTCGCAGGCCCCCTCAGCAAAGGCCCGTCCCTGCACCCAGAGAACCTCCCGCCCGCACTCGTAGACCGCGGTGCCTGTCGCCAGATCCCAGAGACTGAAGCCTCCCTCGGGCTCGTTGAGCCGTAATTCGTAGCCCTCCTTGGCAATTCGCTGGTTGGGGAGTGTGAAGAGGTCGGTGCCGGGAATGGTCATCACGTTGACCGCGACCCCGGACGGCCCCGCGTACACGAGGATCGGGAGCGAGTTATCGAGAGCAACCTTGGTTGTCTGAACCCCCTCCCGATCGTATCGGTGCAGTCCGTAACCGGCACCCAGCCAGGTTGTCCGCCATAGCGACCCGTCGGGGCCGAACGCCGTTGAGACATAGCGGTCGGCAGACTCGCTCTGGCTCCAGATGCGGCCATCGGGGGAAGTCAGAGTGGATGGCCGAGCAGGTTGATATCCGGTTCCGTCCTCAACATAGAAAAGAGAAAAGCCCGCAGGAGTGCCGAAGCTCCAGCCGAAGAAGCCGCCGTAGATGGAGCCGTCGTAATCGGCAACTTGTTCAAAGGTCCCGCCGTCGCTGGCAAATATCCAGGATTTGTGATTCTCCCCGGTGTCGTCCTCCGACCCGCTGAACGCCCCACTTCCGGAGTCGGGCACTGTACTAGCGCCCACTTCCTCGCCCCATAGCACGATCACCATGTGCTCTCCCGAGGTCAATGCCTCGGAGATGAAGAAAGGAGGAAATTCGCAAGCAGGGGGCACTTGAATGGAGCTTGAGGAGAAGTCGAAATCCAACTCAGCCCAGTTCGCCCCCTGGTCATCGGAGAAGAACGCCCGAAGCACGGAAAGAGCCCGGCTACAGATGCCTTCTGTTTCCATGGCAGACAGGAGGGACTCGCCGGCGAGGTCATATCCCGCAACCAGCCAGCGTTCACCGGTCAAGTCATGGGAGAGCGGCCAGATGCCCGGCGGCATCGGCACCTCAGACCAGTCGACTCCGTTCTCGGTGACCAGGAACCTGAGGCCAGGCACCGCGCCATCATCCTCCTCGCCAGAAGCGCTGACAAGGATCCGGCCGTCGCCGAGGGAAATGAGAATCCCCGAAAGCGCAGCCTCATCTAAGCCCGGGTCGAACTCGACCCATTCAAGCGCTGGCCCAGTGGAGACGAGCCCTGGGCCGGTGACGTGAACATCGTTGTCAGGCCCGTTGCGCTCCAATATCCGCCAAACACCGATACCGCCAGCGACCAGGACGAGCGCCGCGACGGCGGCAATCGCCTTCCGGCGACCATGTCGGGCTTTGGCCGAGGCCTCCCCTTGGCCCTCACCTGACAGCGCTTCCACAACGAGAATGTACTTCGAGCATCCCCTCTTGTCTGGTCACCTTGATTGGGAGGCAATAGGGCTCGCTGTATTGCTAGGCGATCTCTGCGGCGATCAGGTGTGGTCCGTCGTCGGCGAAGGCCGCGGCCAGCGCACGGTCGAATTCCTCGGCGGTGGTTGCGGTGGTCGACGGCACTCCCATTGAGCGGGCAAGGCTGGCGAAGTCGATCGGCGGGTTGCTCAAAGACAAAAGGTGCTGTGCGGTTGGCCCGGGTGCGCCGGCGCCGGTGCGGGCGAGCTCGATGTTGAGGATCCGGTAGGACCGGTTGACGAACACGACCGTGACGATGTCAGTTCCTTCGCGCGCCATCGTCCACAACGCCTGGTTGGTGTACATGGCGGCACCGTCTCCAACGAGGCACAGACCCTTGCGGTCGGGGGCGGCGATGGCCGCCCCGAGGGCGACGGGGAGTCTCTGGCCGAGTGCGCCGCCGGTCAGCGGCATCCAGTCGTGCGGCGCGGCAGATGCGGTTGCTGCCCATGTCGGGCCACCGCTGGTGCCGGCTTCGTCGGACACGAACGCCCCTTCTGGGAGGTGGCGGGCGATCGACAGCCCGATGGTCTGCACGCTGAGCCCGCCCTGCGGCGTGACCGGCATCACAAGCTCGGAGACGGGCGCAACGTCGGTGCCGGTGGCGCCGAGAGCGTCGGCGAGCTGGACGACGGACTCGGCGCTGTCGATTTCGGGGCCGCCGAGCGAGATCACCTTGCAGCGATCGGGGCTCAATTCGCAGGGCTGGTTCGGGTAGGAGAAGAACGCGACCGGCGGCCGGGCCTCGGCGAGGACGATCACGTCGGTTCCATCCAGGCTCTGGACGACGCGTTCGGCGAAGTACTCCATGCGCTCGGGGGCGTAGCGGCCTGCGCCGCGCTGGAGCCGGGGAAAGAAGAACTCGACCAGCACCCGCACTCCTGCGCCGGCGAGGCGGCGGGCGGCCCGCAGGCCGGGTTCGGTCAGGGCCGGGCCGGTCATCAAGAGCGTGGGATTTCGGGCGGCACGCAAGGCGCGAGCCGCGTGCTCAACCGCGTCGGCTTCCGGGCCCGTCCGCTCCGGTGCGGCGAGCCGCTCGGGGATCGACGCGCCCGGCAGCCAGGCCACATCGGCAGGCAGCAATAGCGAGACCGGTCCGGTGGTGGCTTGGAGGCTGGCGTGCCATACCTCGGCCGCGAGCCGCCCCGCGTCCTCGGGGGCCGCTGCGGTTTGCAGCCACTTCGAGTTCGGCTCGGCCATCGCCTGGATGCCGGAGGTAAGCGGCGCATCATTGCCGAGGTGGTAGGTGGCGTGGTCGCCGATAACGTTGATTATCGGCGACCGGGCTCGCCGGGCGTTGTGGATGTTGGCGCCGCCGTTGAGGTAGCCGCTGCCCAGGTGCAGCAGCGTCATCGCCGGGTTGCCGCTCACGCGGGCGTAGCCGTCGGCCGCGCCGGTCACGACGCCTTCGAACAGCCCGAGGATTGAGCGAATCCTGGGTTCGCCGTCGAGAGCCGTCACGGCGTGTATCTCGGATGTGCCTGGGTTGGCGAAGCACGCGGTGACACCGTGGTGGGCCAAGGTGCCAACAAGCGCCTGGGCGCCGGTCAAGGGGTCAGAAGGCGACATGGCTACTCCGTCTTTCTCGCGGGCAGATCAGGTTTCCCAGAGGTACGACATCGGGAGGGCGAAGATTCGGTTTGATATGGGCTGCGGGCTCTGTCCTGTGTGCAATATGACGCCGACTTCGAACCGGTCGCCCATCAGGTCTCGCAGCCAGGCCAGCGATTTGGCGTCAGTTGAGCGCACTGTTGCCCCTGCCTTCACTTCCACTGCGATGATTCGTCCGTCTGACCGCTCGATCAGGAGGTCGATTTCCCTGCCCCGAGCATCACGGAAGTGGCTAAAGCGGAGCGGTTCGTCAAGTGCCGCCGCCTGACGGCGCAATTCGTTGACGGCGTAGGTTTCATGCAGCGGTCCGCGGCTCGGTTCGCCGGCCTCGCCGAGGCGCTGTGCGTCCACGCCGAGCGTTGCCGCTGTCAGACCGCTGTCGGTCACCAGCACCTTGGGTCGTCGCTTGGCTTGTGTGGCTGCGTTCGGTGCCCAGCCGCCTAGGCGCACCACTAAATGTGTCATCTCGAGATGCGACAGGTAGTCGGCGGTGGTCTCGACTCGGCCGAATCCGAGATCGCGATGCAAATCTGCCAGCACCAGTTCTCCCGCCGTGCGCGCCGCCACAGCCCGCAGCAGCCGCGGCAGCTCTGCTGAGCGCCGCGCTCCCGTGGCCTCGATGATGTCGCGAGTGACTGAGGTGAGGATGTACGACTCGAACCAGCGGACGCGGTCAGCATCGTTCAGACCGAGAGCCTCGGGGTAGCCGCCCCGACAGATCCGCTGGGCATAGTCCGACTGCCCGAGTGTGGACGGGGGAGCGTGGAGGAGGTCGGAAACGGTCTCTGCGATGCCTCCGCCTGCTCCCGCGCTAGTGCAGAGGCGCGCGAGCATGCCGCCGGACCCGGTATGTAGTTCGACTGCCGAGAAGGGCGACAGGCCGAAGAACACAGCCCGCCCTGCCAGCGACTCCGACAAGACGGGGACCGTGAGAAAGTCGGCCGATCCGGTGAGCAAGAAGCTGCCCGGTGTCGGATCGGCATCGACCGCAAGCTTGATCGCTCGCACGAGATCGTCACCGCCTCGCTGGATCTCGTCGATGACCACGGGTCGGCGACGGTCGGCGATAAAGCCGATGGGGTCATCCACCGCGAGCGACAACTCTGCCGGGTCGTCAAGGCTCAAGAACGTGCCCCCGTCTGTGATGTGGCGGGCCAGCGTGGTCTTGCCCGACTGGCGCGGTCCTTGCAGCACCACGATGCGGAATGTGTCGAGCGCGCGACGGAGTACCGGCTCGATCCGCCGCTGCACGACATGGGGCTGGAAAGCTGGCACAGAGCCTCCCGGTAGACGCAAAGATACGCAAGCTTGATTATATCTTGCTAATAGGTACTTTATCTACTATTCAATAGTAGATTTCTAACCTAGCTGCATGGTCAATCTTCGACATTATCCTCGCGGGGGCCTTGAATGATGCGCTCGGCGTGGAAGCTGACGGTGCTGGCCGGAAGGCCGAGGCCATACAATGAGGCGTTGGAGTTAGGGAGGACGATGACCGAAGTTCCTGTCTGCATCATCGGCTGCGGGCCGATCGGGCTCACCGGGGCGCTGCTGCTGTCGCGCCATGGCGTGCCGTCGCTTCTGGTGGAGCGGCGAAGCGAGCTCAACACCCATCCCCGATCCCGCTTCGTCGACACCAACACCATGGAGTTGTTCCGAGAGTTCGGCATCGACAAGGCGGTGGAAGCCACCGGCCTCGGGCCGGACTGGACCGCCTACAACCGGTGGTCCGACAGCCTGGCCTCCGAGCCTTACGCCAACATCCCGAGCCCCACCTTCTACAGCGTTGCGGGGCCGAACAGCCCGTGCATCCCCGTGATGACGGTGCAAGACGAGGTCGAGGCCGCGCTGATGACCCGAGTCGCCGCCGACCCCATGATCACGGTCCGGTTTGACACCGAGGCCATCGACGTGACCCAGACCGATGACGCCACCCATCTCTGGCTGCGCGACACCAACACCGATGAGCGCCAGCCGGTGACCGCGCAGTACACCATCGGCGCCGACGGGCCCGGCAGCGAAACGCGCCGGGTGATCGGCACCCATCTCGAGGCCGAGCCGCGGCCGGTGTACTCCCAGGATGTGATCTTCCACGCCGATCTCGAGGCGTACGTGGGCGACCGCAAAGGATCGCTGCTTTACACCACGACCCCCGAGGGCATCGTCATCTTCCAGCCGCTCGACGGGCGCAGGCGGTGGCGCTGCCAGGTGGTCGTGGGCGATGAGAACCTGAACTCCGAGAAGGCGGTCAGCCGGCGGATCCGGGTGGCTCTCGGCACCGACGACGATGTGGAGTTCGCGATCCTCAGCATGCGCATGTGGCAGCCCACTCCGGGATGCGTGACCCGGTTCTCCTCAGGGCGCATTTTCTTGGCCGGAGACGCCGCGCACGTCTCGGTTCCCACCGGGGGTATGGGCAACAACACCGGATTCGCCGGCATCCGCAACCTGGCGTGGAAGCTGGCTTATGTGGTGCGGGGCCTGGCGCCCGCGTCGATCCTAGAGACCTACGAAACCGAGCATCGGCCCATCGCAGTCGAGCGGATCGCCTTCGGGGTCAGCACCACCGATCACATGACCCGGATGATGCTCGGCCACCGTCGAGGCGACGACGTCTCCGAGCACATCCAGGCCACCCACCAGTACGCCGACTACGACCACCTCCTGCTCGGCTTCGAAATGTCATCGGGGCTCATCGCGCCGAACGCCGAGCCCGCACCACACCTCGACGATTCGAGCGGTGATTTCGTCCCAGTGGTCAGATCGGGCCGCCGCGCCCCCCACGTGTGGGTCGATACCGACCAAACCGAGTCCGTCCTCGACTGGTACGGAACCTCATATGTGCTGCTGCTCGGCCCGGAGTGCTCCCGCCCCGCATGGGAGGCCGCCATCGCGGAGTTGCCACCACAAGGCGTGCCGGTCGCGGTGCGCCAGCTCCCGGCTGATATCCCCACCAGCCCCTACGAAGCCGACTCCGTCACACTGGTTAGGCCCGACGGGATCATCGCTTGCTGCCAAAAAGACCCCGGCGGCCCAGCCGCCCCGTCGGAACTCTCGAAGTATCTGCCCAATCGCGAAAGCTGACATTGCTCTTGTGCTTTCGACGAGGCGGTGGGTCCAGGTACTGGGCAGGTGCCCAGTTTTTCCCCGTCCCAAGTGGACTGCTAGGTTGATTCGCCGTAGGAACCCCTTGGCACGGAGTCTGATGAGGTTTGGCGACCCCAGAGTCCCGTAGCCAGAGGGTTCTTTCGCGTTGCAATACAGGTAAACGACCCGTGTCCAACATGGCGGGAGGGCTTGAAGTATGACGTTGTCGAGAGCAGCCGCGGGGTTCCTAACCCCCTTTGTGACTAGAGCCGCTCGTCTTTTTCTGCTGGTCATCGTCGTTGTGGGCGCGGTCGGTGCCGGGGTGGTTCCTGTGCCCTCCTTAGCGCAAACCGATCTTGGCAACCGTGTGGGGCGAGTCGTGGCAGAGAACCAACCGGCTGGAACCCTTGTGGGCAGTCCGGTTACCCTGACCGGCCTTGTCGGCGCTGTGACCTACGAGCTCGGCGGTTCCGATGCCGACAGCTTCAGCATCGACAGCGCCAGCGGCCAGCTTCGCACCAACGGGCTGCTGGATTTTGAGGAGCAGCGCAGGTACGAGGTGACCGTAACTATCAATGACGACAATGGCTCCGCTGAAGTCGAGGTGTGGATCAACGTCACCGATTTGGAGGAGCCGGGGGAGATGTCCGCAGGCCCGGCCTCACTTCGGGCCGGGACGATAATCCGGGCAAGGTTCACCGACCCGGACGGAGGGGTGGATCCCAGCTTGGTCATCTGGCGTTGGGCCGTCTCAGATGACGGCATGAACTTTACTCGAGTGGCCGGGGGTATCTCTGGAGAGACCCCCGGCAAGGGGGCGGAGGCGGCAGCCTTCACGCCGGCCGCCGAACACGCTGGGAAGTTCCTCAGGGTGCGGGTTACCTACGCCGACCGCCGCAGCCCAAATGGCTCAAACTTAGATAAATCGGCAGAATGGGTCTCCGGCACCAGGATTGCACCGGGATCAACCCCGCCGGCGCTGACGGTGCGACCGCTGCTGTCGGGGCTCACCATCCCTTGGGATGTCGCCTTCACGCCGGACGGCACGATGCTGGTCACCGAGCGGGGCGGAAGGTTGTTGAGCCGGTTCCCCGACGGGAGGGTGAAGGAGGTCAGCGCAGACTTCCGCGATCTCTACAGCAATATCTACGTCGGGCTGATGGGCCTTGCCGTCGATCCCGATTTTGAGACCAATCGGCGCTTCTACACCTGCCAAGCCCATACCGGTGTCCGAGTTGAGGTGATCGCCTGGACCATGGCCGATGACTACAGCACCGCCACACGCGTCGCCGACCCGCTGGTTGGTGGTATTGGCTTCTCACAGTTTCCGCGGCACGGCGGCTGTCGAGTGCTCTTCGGCCCCGACGGATTTCTATGGATCACCACGGGCGACGGGGACAACCACACCGCAGCGCAGAACCTCAACTCGCTCAACGGCAAAGTGCTGCGCGTCGACTCCCAAACCGGCCAGGGCGCGCCCGACAACCCGTTCAACAGCCGCGTCTACACCTACGGGCACCGCAATCCCCAGGGTCTCGCCTTCCGCCCGGGCACCAATCAGGTGTGGACAGTAGAGCACGGTCCCTCCCACGACGACGAGATCAACCTCCTAGCCAGCGGGGGCAACTACGGCTGGGATCCCGCTGGCCCGGGATACGACGAGAACGTCCCGATGACCGACCTCAAGGCATTCCCCGATGCCGTCGAGGCCAAATGGCATTCGGGGTTTCCGGCCATCGCCACCAGCGGCGCCGCGTTCTTGGATGGCTCGTGCTGGGGCGAGTGGAACGGCCGTCTGGCCGTGGCGCAGTTGAAGCAACAGGAACTCAAGGTGTTCGAGTTCACCGCTGATGGCACGCTGCTCAGCGAGATCCTCGTGCCGGAGCTCGATCAGGTCTACGGCCGGCTGCGCTCCCCGGTGCTCGGACCCGACTGCGCCCTTTACGTCACCACATCCAACGGCTCTGGCACCGACCATGTGCTCCAGGTCTACGGCCCTTCGTCGCCGCGATTGAGCGGGCCGTCCACCGTCGAATACCGCGAGGGGGACACCCAGCCGGTGGCTACCTTCACTTCCCACAACCTCGACGGGTCCGTGAGCTGGACGCTGGATGGCCAAGACGCATCAGCCTTCCGCATAACCGCCAGCGGCGAGCTGCACTTCCGCACCCCACCCCAGTTCCATGCGTCGACAGATCCCAACTCTGACAACGTCTACCACGCGGCAGTCAAAGCCGACAACGGCACTTCCTCAGCCCAAATAGGCGTTGCCGTCTCAGTGGCCCACACCACGACGCAAGAACCGGAGGTCAGCATCGCGGCCGGGGGCGGGGTCACCGAGGGCGGCGACGCGACGTTCACTGTGACTGCCGACCCGGCGCCTTCGGCGGCTCTGGACGTGACCGTGGCGATCACTCAGACCGGCGATTTCGGTGTTTCGCCGGGCTCTCATACGGTCACGATCCCGACCTCGGGCACCGTTGCGCTCACCGTGTCGACGACCAACGACACCGCCGATGAGGCCGACGGGTCGGTCACTGCAACGGTCGACCCCGGTGCCGGCTACACGGTCTCCTCCACTGCGTCATCGGCTGCGGTTGCGGTGGCCGATGACGACGATCCGCCGTGTGACACTGCGGATGCCATCGTGCGGGCACGCGCTGCGTTCGCGTGGCACACCGACAACAACGGCGGCAGCGAGACTCTGTTCTGGCAGATCCTTGCCTACCTCGGTGCCGACTCGATGCCTGCACCTCCTGGTGGCATCATCCCGGCCTCGACCACCCCCGAAGCGGTGAGGACGTTCAGCGACGGCAGGACATGGCCCGGCTGGGTGCCCATCAACGCCGCTATGACATGCCACACCCCGACGACACCGTCCACGGCACCCGAGGTGAGCATCGCCGCCGGTGCCGGGGTGGGTGAGGGCGGCGACGCGGTGTTCACGGTCATCGCCGACCCGGCGCCGACAGCCGCGCTGGATGTGACCGTAGCGATCACGCAGTCCGGCGATTTCGGGGTTTCACCGGGCTCGCGGATGGTCACGGTGCCCACGACCGGGACTGCCACGCTGACGGTCGCGACGACAAACGATGCCGCGGACGAGGCGGACGGGTCGGTCACCGCCACGGTCGGCGCCGGCTCCGGTTACACGGTGTCGGCGACTGCGGGCACGGCTGCGGTCGCGGTGCGAGACGACGATGTGCCTGAGATCAGCATCGCCGCGGGCGCTGACATAGACGAAGGCGGCAGTGCTTCTTTCACGGTGACTGCCGATCCGGCGCCGACAGCCGCGCTCGATGTGACGGTGGCGGTCACGACATCGGGTGATTTCGGTGTGTCGCCGGGCTCGCGTCAGGTGACGGTGCCCACGTCGGGGACTGCCACGCTGTCGGTGGCGACGGCGAACGACTCGACGGACGAGGCTGACGGGTCGGTGACGGCGAACCTCAGCACCGGCACTGGCTACACGATCTCTGCGACGGCGGGCTCTGCGACCGTGGCGGTGTCTGATGACGACGATCCGGCGCCGGTGGGCGATCCGTGTGTGGCTGCGCTGTCGGGTGATGGGAGCGTCACCGGGCAATGGGCTGCGGGCTGCGGTTCGTCGGCGCGTGCCGGCCGCTATGCGCGGTTCTATACGTTCTCCTTGGACAGCCCGAGCCGGCTGACGATCGATCTGGAGTCGACCGCTGACACATTCATGTATCTGCGCCGGGGTGCGGCCCAGAAGTCGGGTGCTGCGCTGGTGTCCAACGACGACGGCGGCGACGGGTACAACTCGCGGATCAGCCGCCAGCTCGCGGCGGGCGACTACACCATCGAGGCAACCACCTATCGCGCATCGACGGCGAGATCGTTCACGCTGACCGTCGACGGCATTCCGGCACAGACCGTGGTGCAACCGGACCCCGAGATCAGCGTCACAGCAGGCGCCGACGTCACCGAGGGCGGCAACGCGGTGTTCACCGTCACCGCCGACCCCGCGCCGGCGTCGGCTCTGGATGTGACCGTGGCGGTCACAGTGGCGGGCGATTTCGGCGTGTCGCCGGGCTCGCGGACGGTCACGGTGCCCACGACCGGGACTGCCACGCTGACGGTGGCGACGACGAACGATGCCGCGGACGAGACGGACGGGTCGGTCACCGCCACCCTCAACACCGGCAGCGGCTACACAGTCTCCGCCACCGCCAGCACGGCCTTTGTCGCGGTGGCCGACGACGATCCGCCGCCGGCGGTGTGCGTGCCGAGTCTGCCGTCGGATGCGGTGACGGTGTCCGAGGTGACCGGCTGGCGCAACCAGTACTCCCATGCCGAGCACCAGCAGCGCTGGAACCGGGTGCTGGCCGCCTTGGGCGTGGACACCGGCGAGACGGCGATGACCGTCGCCGACGCGCAGGCCGTCAAGGCCCAGCACGACAACACCCGCTGGGATCGCACCGTGCGCACGCTTCAGGCCATGGCGCAATGCGACGACCCGCCGCCCGCGGTGACGCCTGAGGTCAGCATCACCGGCGGCGCCGGGATCACCGAGGGCGGCGACGCGACCTTCACCATCACCGCCGACCCCGCGCCGACGGCACCGCTGACAGTCACCGTGTCCGTCGCTCAAACAGGCGACTTCGGCGTCACGACCGGTCCGCAGTCGGTCACGGTCCCCACCACCGGGACTGCCACCCTCACCGTGGCCACAACGAACGACAGCGCTGACGAGGGCGCCGGGTCGGTCACCACCACCATCAACACCGGCACCGGCTACACCTTCTCCGCGACCGCGGGATCGGCCTCTGTCGCAGTAGCCGACGACGACAACCCGCCGCCCCCGCCTGCCACTCCGGAAGTGAGCATCACCGCGGGCGCGAGTATCACAGAGGGCGGCGACGCGATCTTCACGGTCACCGCCGACCCCGCGCCGACAGCACCGCTGGCAGTGTCTGTGTCGGTCTCGCAGTCCGGCGACTTCGGCATCACTGGCGGCTCGCGTCAGGTGACCATCCCCTCCTCCGGGACCGCGACGCTCACCGTGGCCACAACGAACGACAGCGCTGACGAGGCCGACGGGTCGGTCACCGCGACGGTCGGCGCTGGCCAGGGCTACACGGTGTCAGCGACCGCGGGATCGGCGTCTGTGGCGGTGGCCGACGACGACGATCCGCCCCCGCCGCCGGTGAACGCGACCCCGTCTTTTTCGATCAGCGACGCATCGGGCGCCGAGGGCGGGACCCTGACGTTCACCGTGACGCTCAGCCCCTCCAGCAACCGCTACGCGTGGGTGCACTACTACGCGCGGCCCGCATTCGGGGCCGCGGCGTCGGCGACCTTCGCGGACTTCGCCCAAACATACGGAATACTCACCTTCGAACCCGGCGACACAGCCCAAACCATCACCGTGGCACTAGTCGACGACAACACACCAGAGGGAAACGAGACATTCAAACTCGTCCTATACACCCCAGCCCAAGCAGCAATCACCGACGGCGAAGCAACCGGCACCATCACCGACAACGACTAGAACGCCTGTGCAGGGGGCGGTGTTGTCAGCTTTGGATGTCTTTGAGCAGCAGCATGAGTGTGGGGGAGTGCCTTGTCCTCGTTGCAGTCATCATAGTTTTGAACGGCATCCCCCACGATGGTTGGGAGGCAGGACACATCGTGCTTTTGCACGCGGCATCCATTTGCGACATAAATGTTCTACTCTAGGATGAGATATGTCTGCATCTAAGACAACGTTAGGGGCTTGGGTGTAGGTATGTTCAAATAGATGATCTTGGGGGATGACTCTTACTGGTACAAGATTGGTGAGAGTGACAATCCCTCTATCGTTTTTGTTGACATAACCTGACAAAGTTAGCCTACGGGATATTTTTCTGCCCTCTCGGTCGTTTAGTCCCATTTGACGTGTAATAGCTACTGCCGACCCGGTTCCATCTAATGCGGCTAGTTCAATCAAGAATTCTTGTTCCCTGTCCGACAGTTCGTAAAATGCTGATTCACTGATATTTTCATCAACAACTTGTTCCGCAATGCTGATTGCTTGCTCAACAGCATATTCGTCAATAACTCTGTTAGGCGCATCAGCGACAGTCCAAGCTGTATGTCCAATGACTTGAAGTGTGTAAGGTAAATCACCTACCGCACTCGCACCTAATGTTAAGGCTTCTCTTGTAATCTGTCCCCCTGCATCCTCAATTGGAAAACGCAGACCTTTGATTGCTTCAGGATGGGTCAAAGGAGGCATTTCGTATTTGTTGCATCTTCTAAAAAATGTGTTTCTTTTGTCTTCCAATAGCGTATATTTCATTTCCAGTAGTCCAGCCCCAACGAACGCTAGAGGCAATTGTTGCCGTTTTGTAATCATCTGAAGATCATTAGCTAACCTACGCGCTTCCTCTCGATCAGCCGCATGAAGTTCGTCTACGGTGAGCAGTACCGAAGTATCAAACTGCTGGACAGTTCTGGCTAACATCGTCAATCGTTCCAATAGACCCATATCGATATTGGGGTCAAAGAATTCTTGCTCCGACCATTTTCCTTTATAGGGGCCAAGTGTGATTTCCGAACTTCGTTCTTTTGATTTTCGAGTATTACTACCTCCTAAACCAAGACTCTCGTAATCTCTCGATACTTGTGTAATAGCGTTGGAAATTCTGCCCAGAATTCCTGGGGTGCTAGCGTCAACGGAGAGAATTACCCATCCATTAGGTTTCACACGATTTTCAATCTCTGAGAGGGCAACCGTTTTGCCCGTTCCTCTAACTCCTAGCAGCACACTTGTAAAACGGATGTCGGCAGGGCCAGTGGCTAGTCCTGTTTCTATGTCAGCCAACAGGTCGTCACGCCCTACGAGAGAAGCAGGTGCTTGTCCGAAATCTGGTGAGAAGGGATTGGGAACGGTGGATCGTTGTGGCGACACATCGTCCATGCAGTCACTTTAGCACTCACAAAAGGGCCGTACAACGCATAAAAAGGCCGGCACCCACATAAAGAGACCGCTACTCGCACTAACAGGCCTCTTGACGGGGGTCATGGACGTTGGTCGAACAGCCTCATCGCGACAGCTGATATTGCTTTTGTGCTTTCGGCGAGGGGGTAGGTCCAGGTTTTGGGCGGGTGCCCAGTTTTCTCCGTCCCGAGTGGGCTGCTAGGTTGGTTCGCCGTAGGGACCCCTTGGTTCGGAGTCTGTGGAGGTTTGGCGACCCCAGAGTGCCGTAGCTAGAGGGTTCTCTCGCGTTTCAATACAGGTAATCGATCCGAGTCCAACATGGCGGGAGGGCTTGAAGCATGTCGTCGTCGAGAGCAGCCGCGGGGTTCCTAACCCACCTTTTGCGCGCGGTAGGCCTCGTTGCGGCGCTTGGCATGCTGGTCGCCGCTGCGCTGATACCGCTGCCAGCGGACGCGGAGACCCCGCCGCCGGGGCCGTGCGAGCCCGGCTATGTCGCGCCGACTCCTGCTTCCGTGGCCGTCACCGAAGTCCCGATCGAGGTGACCTCGACCACTGACGACTACTTCGTGCTGTATGCGAAGCACACTCTCAATGGGGAAACCACTGATATCCCTGTTTCGGTGACGCTGGGGGAGGACGGCACGACCACGCTGTCGGACAATCTGGAACCCTTGGCCGTAAACCAGTATCGGGTGGAGAAATACCAGGTCGCCAAACCCGCTGACGTGGACGGTGACTGCGTCGACGACATCACCGAACTGGGCGACTTCGGTGCCTATAACCCGATCAATTCAGCCGAGAAGATCAATCCCATCAACGGTGCCGTCGCCATAGACTCCCATTCAGCGTTCCAGGAGTTGGCGTTCCAAGGCACTTCGCATGAGTCCCACCTCGATGGCATCGCGTTCGTGAAATTCTGGATCTTCGACCCGTATTCCGACAGCCCCGAAGTCTTCTTCATGAATACGAAGAGATTCGTGTACCACAATTCGTTCCTCAGGGCGATCGGTTACACGAAAGACACGACAGGTGCCATGGCCGGGCAGTTGGTCTGGCATCCTAACGTACCCGCTCCCGACGGGACCCTGGGTTCCTATCGGTTCGAGTGGGGCGCGTACGCGGCCCGTTCGTTCGAAGGGACAGAGCGTGTGTACATGTTGCTGGCCGCAGCGATGCCGTTTTTGGAGGACAACCTGTACTTCTACCCGGAGACGACTCGCTTCTTCTCAAGCTACTGGGATGAGAGGGAGAAATTTGACGGCTCCAGAATTCGCATCCTGCTGGAACACCAGGTGCTGGCGGATGTGGATTACATCGCCCTCAACCCGGCGGAGGGCTACGGACGGCTGCGGCTGATGGAGGATGATGACCGCCCCAGCCCGTTCGACGTGGCCATCTACACAAGCCTGCCCAACGATCTGCCCCGAGTGGCCGGAACCATCACCACCGTGCCGCAAACGCCGCTGTCGCACGTCAACCTGCGCGCCATCCAGAACGGCCTGCCCAATGCCTTCATCCGCGACGCACTGGAAGTGGATGCCATCAGCTCCCTGCTGGATAGCTACGTCTATTACGCGGTCACCGCTGACGGCTACACCATCAGAGCCGCCACCAAAAAGGAAGTGGACGACCACCACGCGAGCCTGCGTCCCCAGAGCGCCCAAACCCTGCAAAGCGACCTGACGGCCAAGACGATTGTCTCGTTGGCGAATGTCGACTTCGACGACTGGACTTCCTACGGCGTCAAGGCGGCCAACGTGGCTGAATTGGCCTCCCTATCCCTGCCTGAAGGCACGACACCCGTAGGATTCGCGGTTCCCTTCTATTTCTACGATGAATTCATGAAGCAGGCGACTGTTTCTGAGAAGACGCTTCTCGGCAAGAAGAAGTGGCCCGACGACGAGAAGATTGAGTTAGCGGCTGGAACGACGCTGGCGAGCGCGGTCACGCAGGTGCTGGCACACACCAAATTTCAGACAGACTATGACGTCCAGGAAGAGATGCTGGACGATCTGCGCGACGCCATCAAGGACGCGACCACACCAAAGTTCATCATCGACGCGCTGACCGCCATGCATGCCAAGTATCCCGACGGCCAGTCGTTGCGCTACCGGTCCAGCACCAACAACGAGGACCTGCCATCGTTCAACGGCGCCGGCCTGTACAGTTCCAAGACTCAGGATCCCGACGAAACGGCTGACGATGGCATCGACAAGTCCATCAAGGCTGTCTGGGCCAGCCTGTGGAACTACCGCGCCTTTCTAGAGCGCGACTTCCACCGGGTCGATCACAGTACCGTGTACATGGGGGTGCTGGTTCATCCCAACTACTCCGACGAGACGGTCAACGGCGTCGCGGTCAGCTATGACCCCGTTACCTTCCAGGACAATGCCTATTTCGTCAACTCGCAGGTGGGCGAGGATCTGGTAACCAATCCGGAGGCCTACTCCCAACCCGAGCAACTGCTGTTGGGCGCCACCGGCACCGCCACCGTGCTGTCCCGATCCAACCTAGTGACTTCAGACCAGCTCCTGATGAGCGACGCCCAGATGCGTCAACTGCGCAGCAACCTCGAGACCATCCATAACCATTTCAAGACCCTATACGGGGTTCAGGATGGCGATGACTACGCCATTGAAATCGAGTTCAAGATCACTGCCGCCAACAAGCTGGCCATCAAGCAGGCCCGGCCGTGGATCTTCGCCGAGCCGCTCGTCATTCCGAATCCGACGGTATCGCTTGCCATTGCCGACGATGAGATCACCGAAGGCACCGGCCTCCAACTGATGGTCACTCGCAGCGGCGGCATTCTGTCCTCGCCCCTCCGCGTTGGCTTGGCCTGGAGCGAGACCGGCGCGATGCTCACCAGCGAACCGTCTTCGGTCACGATTCCCGGGAATCAGACAAGTGCAACTGTCACCGTCCCGACGCAATCAGACTCCCAAGACGAGCATGACAGCGTGGTGTCCGTGAGCATCGTCGACAACAGTGGTTATGTCATCGGGACTCCCGGCTCGGCGACTGCCACTGTAACCGATGATGATCTGACTCAGGTCGCCGTGCGCGCTCAAGCCGGAACGGTGACCGAGGGATCGCCTGCCGTCTTCACGTTCACCCGCTCCGGCACAGTCTTGGAGAATCCGCTGACTGTGCAGATCAGCGTCAGCGAGACCGGTTCCAGGCTCGCTGGTACATCACCCACCGAAGTTGTGTTTGCCGCCAACAGCGCAACTGCGTCTGTATCCCTAACATCCACAGATGACTCTGTGAGGACTCCCGAGAGCACAGTGGTCGTGCAGATCAGTTCGAGCAGTCAATATGGGATCGACACTGGTATTGCGAGACTCAAGATTGAAGATGACGAATTGCCGGGCCCGAGCATTCGGACTCCTCTTGATCATGTGGTGGAGCACAACCAAGTGAATGTGGTCGTGCTGAACGCCAGCAAACGAGATGTGAGCTATGCGATTGCTGGCCCGGACACCGACGATTTCACTCTCTATTCGGAAGTCGGATTGTTGATCCTTGAATCGCGTAGTTTCGCGAATCCTGTCGACGCAAATCGAGATGGCGTCTATGAGATCGATCTCACGGCTTCTGCCACAAATACGGTTCCTACCACGGTGCGGATGAGATTCGTCGTCAGCCACGACGCTTTCCTATCGGTCACCGAGCAAAGCTGGGATCAACTCAGCCTCAACGACCGCACTGCCCTCCTTCCCGACATCGCGACCTCGCATCTCAACCGCGCTTTCGCCAATCTGGAGGATCACATTCAGGCCGCCGTGGCGATCCTCTCGAGACAGGGCCAGATCCCGGCGCCTGGACCCACGATCAGCGTCAGCAACAGCAGCGATGTCACAGAAGGCAACAACGCCGCCTTCACGGTCACCGCGAACCCGGCCCCGGCGGCTGATCTCGATGTCGCTGTGAGCATTGCACAGACTGGCGACTTCGGTGTCGACACCACCGCCCGCACTGTGACCATTCCAAGCAGCGGCACCCAGACGCTGACCCTGGCCACCGCCGACGACGAAATCGACGAGAACAACGGCTCGGTGACTGCCACCGTCGACCGGGGCAGCGGATACTTGGTGTCCCATGCAGGCGGACAAGCGACAATCGGAATCAACGATGACGACGACCCTCCAGCGGTCACGCCGGAGGTCAGCATCGCGGCGGGCGCTGGTGTGACGGAGGGTGGTGACGCCACGTTCACGGTCACGGCAAGCCCGGCGCCGTCGAGCGCGTTGACGGTGGCTGTGGCGGTCGCCCAGAGCGGCGACTTCGGGGTTGCCATGGGGTCGAATACGGTGGTCATCCCGACCACGGGCAGTTACACACTGACGGTTGCGACTGTGAATGACAGCGTCGACGAGGCCGACGGCTCGGTTACCGCCACGCTCAGCGACGGTCAGGGCTACACCGTCTCCGCGTCCGCCAACACGGCCACAGTCGCAGTCTCAGACGACGATGTGCCTGAGGTCAGCATCGCGGCAGGCAGCGGGATCATCGAGGGCGGCGGTGCGGTGTTCACGATCACTGCCGACCCCGCACCCGCGAGCACGCTCACCGTCGACGTGACCGTCACGCAGACCGGCGACTACGGCCTGAACACCGGACCCCGGCAGGTCACGATCCCCACCAGCGGCACGGCGACGTTGAACCTGTCCACCACCAACGACAGCCTCGACGAAGCCGACGGTTCCGTCACCGCGGCCATAAGCGCAGGCACCGGTTACACGGTTTCGAGCACAGCAGGATCCGCCGCCGTCGCTGTATCCGACGACGATGATCCGCCGGTGATTCCGGAAGTTAGCATCACCGCGGGCACCGGCGTGACAGAGGGCACCGACGCGACATTCACGCTCACAGCAACTCCTGCGCCGACCGCGGCGTTGTCGGTAAGCGTGGCTGTCACCCAGACCGGTGACTACGCCGCTCCCGGCTCTCGCACTGTGACGATCCCGACCTCTGGCAGCGCGACGTTGGCACTCTCTACCACCAATGACAGCGCCGACGAACCTGACGGGTCGGTTACTGCGACGGTCAGCGCTGGCTCGGGCTACACGGTCTCGTCCACGGCCGGCTCCGCGACGGTCGCGGTCGCCGATGACGACGACCCTCCAGTGGTCACTCCGGAGGTCAGTATCGCGGCGGGCGGCGGTGTGACGGAGGGTGGTGACGCCAGGTTCATGATCACGGCCGATCCTGCGCCGTCGGCTGCGTTGACAGTCACCGTGTCGGTCTCCCAGACCGGCGACTATGGCATCACTGGCGGTTCGCGTCAGGTGACCATCCCCGCCTCCGGGACTGCGACGCTGACCGTGGCCACTGTGAACGACTCGGCCGATGAGGCGGACGGGTCGGTGACGGCGACGGTCCGTGTTGGCTCGGGCTACACGGTGTCGTCGTCGGCGGGCTCTGCGACCGTGGCAGTGGCCGATGACGACCCGGCGCCGCCGGCCGATCCGTGTGTGGCGGCGTTGTCGGGCGACGGCAGCGTGAGCGGTGTGTGGGCCGCGGGCTGTGGTTCGTCGGCGCGCAGCGGCCGGTTTGCGCGTTTCTATTCGTTCTCGCTGGATAGCCCGGGCCGGGTGACGATCGATCTGGAGTCCACGGCTGACACGTATCTGTATCTGCGCCGAGGTGTGGGCCAGAGGTCGGGCGCCGCACTGGCGTCCAACGACGACAGCGGCGGCAGCTACAACTCGCGGATCAGCCGCCAGCTTGCGGCGGGCGGCTACACGATCGAGGCGACGACGTATCGCGCGTCGACGGCGGGGTCGTTCACGCTGACCGTCGACGGCATTGGGGCGCAGACCGTGGTGCAGCCCATGCCCGAGGTCAGCGTCGCAGCGGGCGCCGACGTCGACGAGGGCGGCGACGCGACCTTCACGGTGTCTGCTGTTCCGGCGCCGTCTGCGGCGTTGGATGTGACGGTGGCGGTCACCGCGACCGGTGATTTCGGTGTGTCGCCGGGCTCGCACACTGTCACGGTCCCCACGACCGGCACAGCCACCCTCACCATCGCCACGGCCGGTGACAGCGCCGACGAGGCTGACGGCACGGTCACCGCCACGCTCAGCAGCGGTTCGGGTTACACGGTCTCGGCGACTGCGTCATCGGCGGTGGTCGCGGTGGCCGATGACGATGCGGCTGTGTGTGTGCCGTCTTTGCCGTCTGATGCGGTGACGGTGTCGGTGGTGACCGGCTGGCGCGACCAGTACTCTCACGCCGAGCACCAGCAGCGCTGGGATCGGGTGCTGGCCGCGCTGGGGGTGGACACTGGCGAGACGGCGATGACGGTGGCCGACGCGCAGGCGGTCAAGGCGCAGTTCGACAACTCTCGTTGGGACCGCACCGTGCGCACACTCCAGGCCATGGCGCAGTGCGACAGCGACCCGCCGCCAGCGGCCGACCCGGAGGTGAGCATCACCGCTGGGGCTGGTGTCACCGAGGGCGGCGACGCGACGTTCACGATCACCGCGGACCCTGCGCCGTTGGCGGCTTTGACAGTCGAGGTGACCGTGGCCCAGTCGGGCGACTTCGGCGTGTCGCCGGGTTCGCGGTCGGTGACGGTGCCCACGTCGGGCAGCGTCACGCTCACCGTCGCCACCGCCGACGACAGCGCCGACGAGGCCGACGGGTCGGTCACCGTCACCGTCGACACCGGCAGCGGCTACACCGTGTCGCAGTCAGCGGGCACCGCGACAGTCGCGGTCGCCGACGACGACGACCCGCCTGCGGTGACGCCCGAGGTCAGCATCACCGCCGGCGGCAACATCACCGAGGGCGGCGACGCGACGTTCACGATCACCGCCGACCCCGCGCCGGCGGCCGCTTTGACGGTGGACGTGACCGTCGCGCAGTCGGGCGACTACGGCGCCACGACCGGCACGCGCCAAGTGACCGTAACCACATCAGGCAGCGTCACTTTCACCGTCGCCACGACAAACGACTCGGCCGACGAGACCGACGGCACGGTCACAGCGACCGTCGACGGCGGCAACGGCTACACCGTCTCCGCCACTGCGGGCACCGCGACGGTGGCGGTGGCTGATGACGACGACCCGGCGCCGCCGGCGTCGAAGCCGTCGATCACGGTCGGCGACGCGACCGCCGGCGAGGGCGACGGCGCGGTCGAGTTCACCGTGGAGCTCAGCGCCGCGAGCGCCGGCACTGTGACGGTGTACTACTCCATATGGGGCGGCACCGCGACGGCCTATGACGACTACCTGCCCGCCTGGGGCAGCGTCGTCTTCGCCCCAGGCGAGACCTCCAAAACCGTGCCGGTCTCGCTCGTCGACGACCGCGCCTCCGGCGAGGGAGCCGAGACCTTCACACTGAGGCTGCGCCTCTTCGACACCACCCACGCCACACTCACAGACACCAGCGCCCAAGGCACCATCACCGACAACGACTAACACACCGCATATCAAAGCAACCCACGAGGGCCGCTGACATGGCTGAAGTTCCCCCTGTCACCCGGTCACCCCCTATCGAGGTGACCGGCCAAAGGGGGGATACTCATAATATTTGTGGAGTTTCCCCTGTTGTCTGGACACTTGGTTCATTCGCCGGTTACAGCTCGCAAGCGAGACTGGATCCGGCACAGCGGCCAGGTTCAGATGGAGCGGCCAGTGTCGTCCCAGTGGTGGGAGCGGAGGGCTTTCTTGTCGATCTTGCCGATGGGCGTGCGGGGGAGTGCGTCGACGAGGTCCACCGTCTTGGGGGCCATGACCGACCCGATCGCCTGCTTTGAGCGGGCGATGATGTCGGCCTCGGTGAGGTCGGCGCCGGGGTGGAGGCGGACGATGGCCTTCACCTCTTCGCCCCAGCGGTCGCTGGGAACCCCGATGACGGCGGCTTCGGCGATGCCGTCGATGGTGAGGAGGGCCTGTTCGACTTCGCCGGAATAGACGTTGAACCCGCCGGTGATGATCATGTCTTTTTTGCGGTCGATCACATAGATTCGGCCGCTTTCGTCTACCACGCCGATGTCGCCGGTGAGGTGCCAGCCGTTGCGCCTGATTTTCGCCGTTTCCTCTGGATTCCGGTAGTAGCCCTCCGACACCATGGGCCCTTTGACCGCTATTTCGCCGCGGGTGCCGTCTGGGACCGGGTTGGCGTCCTCGTCGACGATGGCGACGGTCGACAGGACCGTCTCCCGGCCCACCGAGCGCAGGGCGGCGTCGTCGAGGAGCTCGCCGTGGATGTCGCCGTCGACGAAATGGTCGGCGGTCTCTCGCTGCGCGATGTAGATGGGGCTCTCGGTCTGCCCGAACCCGCCGACCATGACCGGGCCGAACACGTCGAAGGCCTGGCGCAGGCGGGGGATCGACATCGGTGCCGATCCGTAGGCGAAGCGGCGCAGGGAGCTGAAGTCGGTGGTGAGCGTGGCCGGGTGGTCGAGGAGGCTGTAGATGGCGGTCGGGGGGAGGAACAGGTCGGTGACGCGCTCGCGTTGGATCGCTTCGAGGATGGAGGCCGGGTGGGGGGCGCCCAAGATCACCAGCCGGACGCCGATGCCGAGCGAGATGAGCGCGGCGCGCCCGCCTACGTGGGTCATCGGCGCGGCGCACAGCATCACCCGGGGCTCGCCGTCCCAGCGCTGGCGCCCGGCCCACGCCAAGGCGACGAAGTTCCGGTGGCTGAGCATCACCCCCTTCGGGGTTCCGGTGGTGCCGCCGGTTTGGGGCAGCGCAAGCGTGTCACGCCCGTCGCGCTCCACGAGCGGCGCGGTCGGGGACGCGTCGGCGAGCCAGGTTGCGAGCGAGTCGGCGGGGAAGTCGTCTATGGGGACGAGGGTCGCATCGCCGATCGCTTCGGCTGCGCCCGCGGCGGCTTCGGCGAAGGCCGGCTGGTGGAACAGCACACCGCACCCGAAGCGCGACAGGATCTCGATGTTGGCGGCCGGCGAGTGGCGCGGGTTGATGGGAACCCAGACCCCCCCGGCCCGCACGATGCCGAGGGCAGCGGCGAACGCGGCGATGCTGTTGGCGCTGTAGACCCCGCCGAGGTCGCCCGGCGCGAATCCGCCGCGCTGGAGCGCGTTGGCCACCCGTGCAGATAGCGCGTCGAGTTCGGCGTAGGTCAGCCGGTCGTCTCCATGGATTGCGCAGACTTGGTGGGCGTAGGTGCGGAAGGCATCGTTCAGGTAGGGAAGAAACGACCGGTCGAAGTCGGGGAAATCGCGATCCATGGGCGTCACAGGGCGGCGGTCGCCCGCTTCAGCGGGAGGCGGCAGGGCAGGTGAGCACCGGCATCTCGGTGATCGCGTTGAACCAGGCGCTGTACATCGGCGTCGGCGCGTCGGCCAGCGCGATGTCGGGCAGGCGGGTGTAGAGCTCGTTGAGGATGCAGCGGAGCTGGAGCCGCGCCAGGCTGGCGCCCAGGCAGAAGTGGGCGCCCGTGCCGAAGGCGAGGTGCTTGTCGGCGTTCGGGCGCAGGATGTCGAACCGCTCCGGGTCTTCGAACACGTCTTCGTCGCGGTTGGCGGAGATGTAGGACATGTAGACCTTGTCGCCCTTGGCGATGTCGGCGCCGCGGAGGGTCACGTCTTCGGTGGCTGTGCGGCAGAACTGCATGACCGGCGGTGAGAACCGGAGCACCTCTTCGATGGCGTTCGGGAGCCGGCCCTCGAGGTCTTCGAGCAGCAGCGCCTTCTGGTCCGGGTGCTCGTCCATGAGCCGGACGAAGTGGGCGGTGGTGTTGCGGGTGGTCTCGTGGCCCGCAATCGACAGGGTCTGGAAGAACTGGGTTATCTCGCCCTCGGCGAGCTTGCGGCCGTCCACCTCCCCGTGGACGTACTTCGATACCAGCGTGTCGTCTGGAGCGTCTTTGCGGGTCTTGACGATGTCGTCGAGCAAGAGGAACAGGTTGATCTGGTCCTCGACGAAGTTCTCGTTGAACTCGAAGCTGGCGGTGGCGTTGCCCAGCTCCAGGTACTCGTTGCGCCGGTCTTGGGGCACGCCCATCAACTCGCACAAGAGGATCATGGGCAGCTCTGCGGCCACCTCGAACACGAACTCTGCCCGGTCGCGCTCGGCCAGTTCGCCGATCACCTTGGCGGCCTCCTCGCGGATGTGGGGTTCCATCGCCGCCACCGACCGGGGGGTGAACCCCGGCTGGACCAGTCGCCGGAACTGTGTGTGCTGGGGCGGGTCCATGCCCATCAGGCCCGCTCGCTGCGCGGCGAGGGCCATCGGGCTCTGCTTGACGTCGATCCACAAGATGGCGTTCTCCCAACACGAGAAGCGCTCGGTGTCCTTGGACACCGCCGCAACATCGTCGTACTTGCTCAGCACCCAGAAGCCGCAGGGCTTGTAGTTTTCCACGTCTCGCAGCACGGCGCCGTCCACCGGCGGCGGGTTCCAGAACACCGGCGCTTCCCGCCGAAGCACCGCAAGGTAATCGAAGGGCACGCCTCCGACCTTCACCATATCGCCGCTGCTGGCGAGGTTGATGTCACCGGGCTTGAGGGTCATTGGCTTCTCCTATCTGGCTTCTTGTTCTTCTGTCGCTGCTGTCAGGAATGCGGCGACGGTTCTGTTGAGGTCGTAGTCGGCGGTGTCGATTTTGGCGAGGCGATCGTAGGCCTCGGCCATGTCGTCGGCTCGCTGCTGGGCGTAGGCGCGGGCGTGGTAGTGGGTGGGGATCAGGAAATAGCCTTCCGCTATTGCGTCGAAGGCCCGCTGGGCGACGGTTTCGGCGCTCATGCCCATCTGCTCCGTGAACACCCCTGCGCCCGGGTCGCTGTCGGCGTTGCCGCCGTATTGCCGGGGGCGCCGGCGGGTGGCGTTCCACAGCTTGCTCACGGTGAGGCCGGGGCAGACCACACTGATCCCAACGTGGTCGGGCAGCTCGGCTCGTAGCACGTCGCACATGCCCAGCACCGCGTGCTTGGATGCGGTGTAGGCGCCGGAGTTGGCGTGGGGAACGCCCACGGAGTGCTCCGAGCCGGTGGCCATGAGCCAGCCTTGCTGTTGGCCGTCGGCCATGAGCCGACCGAAGCTCTGGAGCGTGTTGATGGTGCCCAGCACGTTGACCCTGACCACCCACTCGGCGTCGCTCGAAGCGGTGTGGAGCAGCGGTGCCATCGCCGACATCACCCCGGCATTGGCGCAGACCAGGCCGGGGATGCCGTGTTCGGCGGCGACAGCCTGAGCCAGCTCTTCCATGGCCGACGCGTCGGTCACGTCGCACTGGCGGGCTGCCGCGGCGCCGCCCTGGGCGGCGATGCTCTCGGCCACCGCCTGGGCGTCTTCGACGTCCACGTCTGAGACCGTGATGTGGCCGGCGCCGCGGTTTGCGGCCTCCAGTGCCAGCGCCGCTCCTATTCCGCTGCCTCCGCCGGTGACCACCACCGGCCTTCCCTTGATCTGCGCTCCCATAGCTCCCTCCTGTTCTGCTTGGGTCAGCTTGCCCGTGCTTCGATCTGATCCAACACCGGCAGCAGGTACCGCACGAATGCCTCGGGGTTCTCCTGCATCGGGAAGTGCCCCACATCGGCCATCTCGGTGTGGGTGGATCCGGCGATGGCCAGATGGGCCTCCCGGCCCGCCTCGACGGTTCCGGTGTAGTCGTACTCGCCGTTCATGATGTGTACCGCGGTGGCGCCTATGTCGATCTCGCTGGCCCGGTCGCGGATGTCGTAGTCCTCCATGTAGTAGAAGAGGTCGCCCAAGAACGAGGGGGGCCAGCCGGAGGAGTACACCTGCGACACCTCCTTCACATAGGGCAGGGGCGAGGTGGGCGAGCACAGGCCCTCCATCATCCGGGCCTTGGAGTGGTTGCTCACCTGCGGGTGCCAGAAGCCGAAGAACTCGTCCCGGTTGCCGCCGATGTGCAGCGCCCCCTCGAGGGCGATGACCGCCTGGAACTCGCCGGGGTGGCGAAGCGCCAAATCCAGGGCCAGCAAACCGCCCACCGAGCAGCCCATGAACACCGGCCGCTCCAGCCCCAGAGCTTTGGCCAGGGCCAGGGGCACCTGTCGCAAGAACTCCCCGCGCAGCTCGTAGCTTTGCTCCCACCAGCGCTTTTGCACCGGCGGCACCGACTTGCCGTGGAAGGGCAGATCGTAGGCCACCAGGCGGAAGCGGTCGGTGATCTCGGCCACCTCGAAAAGGTGCCGGTACTGGATGCTGTCGGCCCCGGCGGTGTGCTGGCAGAGCAGGGGGATGCCCGAGCCCGCCTCCTCGTAGTAGATGCGGTGGTCGAGCCCATCGACCTCAAGGTGGATATAGCGGCCCACCGGGCTGTCGTGGCGGGGCATGGGGCCGCTCTCGTTGACCTCGGTTGGGCGGTGGGCGCCGGGCGCCCGCAACAGCTCGCTGGCCCGCTCCACCGCGGGCAGGTACTGCCACAGCAGCAGCGGGTCGGTTTGGCCCCGCTGAAAGCCCATCTCGCCGAGGGCCAGCATCACCGAGATCTGGGCGAACCGGGGCGGAACGGCCTCCATCAGCGGCGCCCACAGCTCTGCCGGACCCGTGATGGTGATCACCCCGTCGCCCTCGGCCGGCACACCGGCGCTGATCTCTCCGTCGACCACGGTGAAGCCGGTCCACGACTCGCCGATGCCCAACCGAAGCCCGCCTGTCCAGTGGCGGACCGCCAAGCGCATCTCGCCATCTGCGACACAGGCCGCCGCGAAGTCAACGGGGTCAGGGGCGGTGATGGTCATCGGCAAAGTCAGCTGGGTCGGGGGCGGTGGCGGTCATCGGCCTGTGAATTCGGAGGTTTTGGGGGCACTGTCAAGCGACAGCCCTGTCAAACAATGTCCAGGGTGGACAAGAACGCGGTGGCTACCGCCATGTCACCCTCCACTTCGCATGCGGTGTGCCACGCAGAGCGGCCTGTGCCCCACGACACGAAGTCTACTGCTGTCGAGGCCACCACCACCTCTGCGCCCCCGCCGGATGCCACCACCAGCCCACCCTCGGGGTCGGGCCGGCGCACCGTCCACTCGCTCTCGCCGGGGCCGGTAAGGCGAATGGTGACGGGCGCCAGCAGGGAGTCGTCCAACTCGGGGCCCTGCATCTGGGGCAGCCCCCACATCATCCACTGCACTACCGGCAGCATCTCCTCGTGGGTGGGCGCCGGCAATTCCCGCTGGATCGGGCCGGCCGGAGCGGCGATGTCGTGGTAGAGATGGCAGAAGCAGTCGAAGGCCAGCCCGTTGGCCGCGGCGTGCATGGGGTAGGTGCCCAGCCCCGGTATCTCGATCTCGGTGGAGGCCAGCGGCTCCTCCTGAAGCCCCGGCAGGCGCTCCAGCCGCTCGGCGCCGAACCGCTCGAACTCGTCCACCACCTCCGCTACCGTCCAGCTTCGGCGGATGTCCACATGCACATCATGCTCCCGCTCCCGGTTGGCGGGCAGCGGCTGCCTGTCCTCGGGCACCGGCAGCGGGTCGATCACGCTGCGGGCACCCGCTCCGATATGGGCAATCACATCCCGCACCCGCCACCCCGGACAGGCCGAAGGGGCTATCCACTCGGCATCCGAGAAGGTTCTGGCCACCTCGACGATCCTGTTGTGAAAAGCTCCCAGCGCGGCAACACCCTCAACAGTCACCGGCCCATCCTTGACCGCGAATCACCCCCTGTCAAGAGGATGGGCGGTGAGGTTCATGGTGGTTGCTTGTTGTTGTGGGGCTTGGTTGTTAGCGTCGGGCGGTGATGGGCGAGCCTGATTTCGACAGCTTCCCGGTAGTTGTCCACGGCCACCAGTTCGAGGACTTTCCCGAGGGGCGGGAGTTCGCCCACCACTGGGGCCGCACGATCACCGCCGGCGACAACGCGCTGTTCTCCACGGCGACGTGCAACTGGAATCCGATGCACCTCAACGCCGAGTTCGCCAAGGCGCACGGCCATCCCGACGTGGTGGTCAACCCGATGCTGGTGCTGTGTACGGTGGTCGGACTCTCGGTGGAGGATCTGAGCGAGATCGGCGGCCCCTTTCTGGGCATGGAGAACGTGAGATTCCACCGCCCGGTGCATCCGGGCGACACGCTCACGGCCTCCTCCAAGGCGGTCGAGGCCCGCGAGTCGAAGACCCGGCCCCACACCGGGATCGTCACCTGGCACACCGAGGCCCACAACCAACACGGTGAGCTGGTGGTCGACTACCAGCGCACCAACCTGGTGGCCAAAAGGCGCCCCCCAAAGGGCGGCTGAGGATGCCCCGCACTCTGGTGGACCCGCGTCCCCCGATCCCGGTGCCCTACCGCACCGACGAGCGGGTGGCGATCCAGGAGATGGCCCGCGACTTCGCCATGAGCCGGGTGCTGCCCATCGCCAACCGCCTCGACCCCGAGCACGGCCTCATCCCCGAGGAGCTGCGCGCCGAGATGGGGGAGCTGGGGTTCTTCGGGGTCATGGTGCCGGAGCACTACGGGGGCCTCGGCCTCGGCGTGTTCGAGTACGCGCTCATAACCGAGGAGCTCTCCCGGGCCTGGATGAGCGTGGCCAGCATCATCGCCCGCGCCGGGATCGCCCTCTCGCTCGACCCCGCCCAGCGCGAGCAGTACCTGCCGCTGGCCGCCAAGGGCGAGTGGCTGGGCTGTTTCGCCATGTCGGAGCCCGGCGCCGGCTCCGACATCGCCTCGATCCGCACCCGGGCCGACAAAGCCGAGGGCGGCTGGCTGCTCAACGGCCAGAAGATGTGGTGTACATTCGCCGACCAGGCCGACTGCATCCTGGTGGTGGCCCGCAACAAGCCCTACGACCCCGACAACCGCCACTCCGGGATCCGCCAGTTCGCCGTCCACAAGGCGCCGGGGGTATTCCCCGAAGGGGTGTCGGGCAGCCCCATCAGAAAGATCGGCTACCACGGCTGGCGCACCTTCGAGCTGTCGTTCGACGACTGCTTCGTGCCCGACGACTGCTTGGTGGGCTACCAGAAGGCCGAAACGGCCGACGACATCGGCTTCAGGCAGACCGCAGCGGCCATGGCCACACCCCGCATCCACACCGCGGCCCGGTCGATCGGCCTGGCCCGGGGCGCACTGGAGGATTCGATTGCCTACGCCCAGCAAAGAGAGCAGTTCGGCCGGCCCATCGGCGACTTCCAGGTGACCCGCTTCAAGATCGCCAAGATGGCCTCGGAAGTCGAGGCCTGCCGGGCCCTGATGTATCAGGTTGCAGCCGGCGCCGACGCGGGGGAGAAGCCCGACATGGCAGCGGCGATGGTGAAGTATCTGGCCGCCGAGATGTCGGAGAAGGTCACCTCAGAGGCGCTCCAGATCCACGGCGGCGCGGGCTACACCACCGATTTCCCTATCGAGCGCTACTGGCGCGACGCCCGGCTCACCAAGATCTTCGAGGGAACCAGCGAGATCATGCAGCGGATCATCTCCGACCACCTGCTACCCCCCTCGCCGCTGCGCTAGAACAAGACAATGAGCGATCTGTCCGCCCTGACCGGCTCCGACAACTACTTCGAGGACTTCGCGGCGGGGCAGCGGATGCGCCACGCCCGGTCGGCCACCATCGACGAGGTGGAGAACAACTACATCTCCAAGCAGGTGATGAACACCGCCCAGGGGCATTGGAATGAGGAGTACTTGGCCGGGCCTCCGCTGGGCGGCGGCCGACTGGTGTTCGGACTCATCACCGGGTCGATGACGGTGGGGCTCGCCAGCCAGGACACCGCAGAGAATGCCTTGGGCGAGCTCGGGCTCGACGCGGTGCGGTTCTCCAAACCGGTACACCACGGCGACACCATCACCGCCTACACCGAGGTGCTGGATACCGCCGATGCCCCCGACCGAGACGACGCGGGTATCGTGCGCTTCAAGCACTGGGGCCGCAACCAGCACGGCGAGGTGGTGTGCGAGCTGGAGCGGCTGGTGCTCATCAAGCGCCGCACCCACTGGGCGGCAGCCACGCCCCAAACCGAGACCAGGGAGGTCCAATGAGCAGTTATGAACACCAGAAGCCGGTGCGAGTGCGGCGCTCGGAGCTGTCCACTCCGGGGCACTCCGAGAAGATGATCGCCAAGGCCGCGCAGAGCGACGCCGACATGGTGTTCTTGGATCTCGAGGACGCAGTGGCCCCGTCGGCCAAGGTGGATGCCCGCCAGAACATCATCGCCGGGCTTAACGAGCTGGACTGGGGCAACAAGATCCGCTCCTACCGCATCAACAGCGTCGAAACCGAGTGGTGCCACGACGACATCGCCGAGGTGGTGACCGGCGCCGGGGCCAACATCGACGTGATCATGGTGCCCAAGATCAAAGGCCCCCGCGAGGTGTGGTTCGTGGACGACATGTTGACCCAGCTTGAGCTCAAGCTGGGCCTCGAGGTGGGTCGGATCGGCATCGAGTGCCTGGTGGAGGAGGTGGAGGCGCTTCAGACGGTGGACGAGATCGCCCGGTGCAGCCCCCGCCTTGAGGCCCTCACGCTGGGGGTGGGCGATTTGTCTGCCAGCCAGGGAATGCGCCTGGGCCACATCGGGGTGACCGACGGCGACGCCGCCCTGCGCTATCCCGGCGATGTGTGGCACTACGCCCGCACCCGCATGGTCGTGGCCTGCCGGGCCGCGGGCATCGACGCCATCGACGGGCCGTACGCCAACTTCACCAACCCAGAGGGCTATGAGAAAAGCGCGGCCATGTTCTCGATGCTGGGCGGCGTGGGCAAGTGGTGCATCCACCCCAGTCAGATCGAAGTGGCCAACCGGGTGTTCGCCCCAACCCCCGAGGAGATCGCCGAGGCCCAAGGGGTGATCGACGCCGTCGCCCAAGCCGAGGCCCAGGGACTAGGCGCGGCCAACTACAAGGGCCTGATGATCGACGCCGCCACCTCCCGCCTCTTCGAGGTCACCCTCGACCGAGCCCGCCAATGCGGCCTCATCGGCTGACGGGGTTGATTCGCAGGATGAGGTCGCCTTCGGGTGGGCATTCGTCGCGGGGTTTGCGGCTGTTTCAAAATTAGATTTTGAATCAGCCGTGTTTGTCTAGACCTAGAGCGCGACGTGCAAACGCTGCGCAACGTGGGCGATCTCTCATTCGCAGCACGCGGCTACACCGCATCCCTAGAAGCCATCGACGGCAACCAAGGGCTATTTCAGGCCGCGGGCCCGAGCACAGCTGGACGGATATGCCGAGCGCCTTGTGGAGCACGATATCGACACTGTGCGGGGGTGACTTCAGCGGTAGAACTGGATATGGAACACCGCGTCTTGTGCTGGCTCGATGTGGTGGCGGATGTCGGGGGGTATGGGGGTGCGCTGTCCTGCCGTTACGTTTACGTTGCGCGACGCCTCGTCGGTGAACTGCACCGAGCCTTCCTCCACTACCAACTCGGCCCACACCGAGGTGAGGTGGGAACGACCGAGCGCAGGCGGCATGGATTCTGCTGTGAAACTAGGGGTGCGCCGGGCCGGAACCGCTGCTGGCGGCACTTCGAATCGCTCCGTCGTCACGACAGACATCGCCTCCGGGGTAGGGACAAAGCAACAGGATAGATCAGCGGGAAGGCCCATCCCGGAGCACGCTGCCTGCTCCCTTGGCAGGCTGCGGTTCGCGGTGTGTGGTTTCCGGGGTCGTCTAGGGTGGGGGCGAGTCAAGGGGTAGGGGGCTTTGGGCAGGCGCAGGTGGACGACGGTCGATATGCCTGAGCAGGAAGGCAAGGTGGCGGTTGTTACCGGCGCGAGCTCGGGTCTGGGCCTCGAGACGGCTTTGCAGCTTGCCCGGCGCGGTGCGCTGGTGGTGGTGGCCTGTCGCGACCTTCGGCGCGGCGGCGCCGCCGAGGCCATCGGCGCTGAGAGCGGTCGTGGCGATGTGGAGGTCGCCGGGCTGGACCTGGGCGACTTGGACTCGGTGCGCCAATTCTCGGAATGGTGCTGTGGCCGCTTTGAGCGGCTAGACCTGCTCGTCAACAACGCGGGCGTCATGGTGCCCCCGGCATCGAGCACTGCGGATGGCTTCGAGCTTCAGTTCGGCACCAACCACCTCGGGCACTTCGCGCTCACAGCCCGGCTGATGGGCCTGCTGCGAGCCACTGCCGACAGCCGGGTGGTCACCGTGTCCAGCCACGCCCACCGCATGGGCGAGGTCTGCTTCGACGACCTCCAGTGGGAATCGCGCCCCTACCGGGCTGCGGCGGCCTACGCGCAGAGCAAGCTGGCGAACCTGTTGTTCTGCTTCGAGCTGCAACGGCGCATCGACGACGCCGGCATTGAGATGCTGTCGGTGGCGTCGCATCCCGGCTTCAGCCGCACCGGCATCCTGCGCCACAGCCGAGTCCTCAAGGTCTGGAACCCGCTGTTCGCCATGCCAGTCTCGCAAGGAGCGCTGACCACCCTGTTCGCGGCCACCTCCCCCGACGCCGAGCCCGGCGGCTACTACGGCCCCAACCGCTGGGGTCAACTGCGCGGCCACCCAACCCGAGTGAAGCCATCGGCGGCCGCGAAGAATCGGGAAACGGCCACACGGCTCTGGCAGGTGTCCGAAGAACTCGTCGGCCTGCAATGCCTCCCCCAATGACAAATCCGCCCCGTCGCCGAAGCCGAGACCCAGGGACTAGGCGCGGCCAACTACAAGGGCCTGATGGTCGCCGCCGCCACCCGCCTCTTTGAGGTCATCCTCAACCGGGCCCGCCAATGCGGCCTCGTCTGATTTATTCGACGAGGTGCTCCGTCAGTAGAGCTTTTCTCGGTTGGCATTTTGTTCGTCGCGGTCGATGGCCTCAGCGTCGGCTCCGGCGATCTGCTCGGCCAGCACTTGGCCGTAGGTGGGATAGCTGGAGCGGTCGATCTGGACCTCGGGGTCCCATAGACGGGAGCGGAGCAGCGCTCGCCCGCAGTGCAAGAACGCGTCCTTGACGGTTATTTTGAGCCCCGATTTCGGCGCTCGGCTGCTTACCGAGAGCGGGGCCAAGACCTGCTCGTCTGTGACGATCTCCGCTGAGCCGCATACCCGCAGCGTCTCGTTCATGCCGGGCACGAGGAACAGCAGCCCCACAACAGGGTGGTTCAAGATGTTTTGCATGGTGTCGACTTGGTTGTTGCCGGGCCGGTCGGGCAACAACAGGGTGTGCCTGTCGACGACCTTCACGAACCCGGGCGGATCGCCCCGGGGCGAGGCGTCGGCTCGGCCGTCTGCGCCGGTGGAGCTGATGACACAAAACGGCGACATCTCAATGAACCTGCGGCAGTGGACGTCCAAATGGTCGAGCACTTTCTGCGAGGCCCGCGGCAGCGGCTCTGAGTAGACATCCCGCAGTTGGGAATAATCCGACACTCCTGGTTGGGATTCGATGGCAGTCATAAAGCTGAGTCCCCTGCTTGATGTACCGCCCAATATACACCGCTACAGATTGGGGCGGGTCTCAATGGTTTGGCTGCCGGGCGGGGGCAGTATGCGGAGTCTTTGGCCTAGGATCGGCTCAAGCTATGAAGGTGACGCTCTGCGGTACGGGCACGCCGCTGCCCGATCCGAACCGGGCCGGGCCGGCAACGCTGGTTGAGGCTGGCGCCACGACGCTGATGGTGGATGCGGGGCGGGGGGCGCTGATGCGGCTGGTGGCGGCCGGGGTGCTGCCGCTGGGGCTGGATGCCGTTCTGCTCACCCACCTGCACTCCGACCACACCTGCTCGCTCAACGACGTGGTCTCGATGCACTGGACGATGAGCAGCGAGCCCACGCCGCTGAATGTGTACGGCCCGGTCCGCACCAAGGAGACGGCAGACGGCCTGTTGGCCATGCTCGGCCCCGACATCAGCTTCCGCCTGGCCCACCACGACGATCTCACCTGGGAACCCATTGTGGAGGTGGTAGAGGTGTTGGCGGGAGACCATTTCGAGGTGGGCGAGGCCGCGATCATGGTGGGGCGGACCAACCATGCGCCGGTGGAGCCGTCGGTGGCGTTCCGGGTGGAGCATGAGGGCGTTGTGGCAGTGCTGGGCGGCGACGGAGTTCCCTGCGACGAGCTCGACGAGCTGTGCGATGGGGCCGACGCTTATGTGCAGACTGTGATGAGGGAAGACTTGGTGCGGCTCGTTCCATCCGAGCGGTTCCTCGACATCTTGGACTACCACTCAACGGTGCAGGACGCGGCGCGGACCGCGGCGCGGGCCGGGGTGGCCCGGTTGGTGCTGACCCACTACATCCCGTCGCTGCCCGCGGGCCAAGAGGATGAGTGGCGGGCGCTGGCCGCCGAGCACTTCGAGGGGGAGATCGTCGTGGGCGACGACCTCACGGTGGTCGAGTTCTAGGCTCTCGCACACGCTGCTGAATCTGCTGGTGGCGCGCGGTTGGACTCGGATCGAAGCCTTGGGCTTGTGTCCGAAATTGACACCGTTGTCCTGTAACCTTCACGAGGGTTAGAAACAGCCACTCAAGGCGATAACAGGCGGGCAGGCATGAGCAAGTTGTTCCAGGTTTACGGTCGTTGGGTTGGGCGCCGTCCGTGGACGGCGCTGACGGTGATGCTGGTGGTGACCGTGGTTGCGGTAGTCGGGTTAACCAGAACCTCCGACACCGCGGACGTGGAGGATGCGTTCCTGCCCGAGGGCAGCGAGCTGGTGGAGGCCGTCGACAACTTGGCCGAGAGCTTTCCCGACTCCGCTGAACTCGAAGTGATGCAGGTGGTGCTGCGGGGCGATGTGCTGAGCCCCGCGGGCGCGGCCGATGCCGCCGCGGCCACCAACACCGCCGCCGCCCACTCGGAACTGGCCGACTACCTGTTCCAAGACCGGCCGGCCACATCGCCCGGCCATGTGCTGGCCAAGATGCTGGCCGGTCCCGGTGGGGACCCCCGCAGCATGGATCTGGCATCGGTCCCGCAGGGGGAGATCGACGCCGCCATCGCCGACGAGTCCAACGCCGCGCTGGCCGTGTTCCTGGACGAGATCGTGGCCCGCGACGATGCGGGCCGAGTAATCGGCGGCATCGGCATCGTCACGGTGAACGCCTACGGCGACCCCGACGGGCTGGCCGAGGCGCAGCTAACGGTGGACGAGGCGGTGAAGCAGGTGCCGCTGGCCGAACTCGAATCGGCCCGCGCCGCCTCTCAGGGCAAGAGCGACAAGGAGTCCGACGACTCCAGCCAGAGTTCCACCCGCAACCTCATGCTGATGGCGTTTCTGGTGATCGCCGTACTGCTGGTGCTGTTCTACCGGCAGCTATCCGACGTGTTGTTGTCCATGGGCGGGTTGATCCTCACCATCGTTTGGGCGCTCGGCTTCCAAGGGCTGCTCGGCCCCGATGGACTCGGCCTGATCGGAGCCCCCAGCGTGCTGGCCCAGATGGTGCCGGTGATGCTCATCGGGCTGTGCGTGGACTACGGCATACAGGTCACCTCCCGCTATCGCGAGGTGCGCTCCGGAGGGGCCGATACCACCGAGGGCATCTCCAAGTCGGTGGCCGGGGTGATGCTGCCCCTGGGATTGGCCGGGGTGACTACTATCGTCAGCTTCCTCACCAACCTGTTCGGCGATATCTCGGGGCTGGCCGACTTCGGCGTGGTGGCCGCGGTGGGTGTGTTCAGCGGCCTTGCTGTGTTCTTGACCGCGGTACCGGCGGCGCGCTCGCTGTTGGACCGCCGAGGCGAGGCCAAGGGCAAGTCGCCCCAGATCCGGCCCATCGACCAGGCCATTCCCGGTGCCGGCAAGCTGGTGCAGTCCATCGGCGCCGCGACGGTGCGCCGTCCCTCGGTCATCTTGGCGGCCACCGGCATCATCACCGTGGTCTTCATGGCGCTCACCACTCAGCTCGGCACCGAGTTCAACTCCACCGACTTCATCCCCGACGGCACCGAGAGCAAAGAAGACGCGGTGTTTATGACCGAGAATTTGGGCGGCAACACCGAGCCGGTGACCGTGCTGGTGGAATCCGACCTGTCCGACGACCGCACGTTGCGCAACCTGCTGGACTTCTCTGCGGCCATCGAAGACCCCTCTCAGCGGCCCGAGGCGGTGAGCAGCGCTATCACCAACTCGCTGGGCACCTACTTCGCCGACCTGCCCGCGGAGTTGCAGGCCCGAATCCGAGAAGAGCTGACGCTTGACGATTCGAGCCCTCTGGTTATCGACAGGGCCACCATCGACAGCGTGCTCGAGTTGATGCGCGACCACGCCCCAGCCCGCTTCGACTCGGTGGTGGCACTGGGGGCGGCGGGCAGCGATGACCGCACCATCTTGCAGTTCAACGCCCTCACCGGCGACGCCGACCGCACCCGCGAGCTGTTCGCCGATGTGGACGGGCTGTGGTTCGGCAACGACGGCGACATCACCCCGGTGGCCAATGAGATCACCTCACTGGAGGTCACCGACAGCCTCACCGAGAGCCAGGCCACCTCCATCATGTTGACCATCCTGGCCGCTTTGGCGGTGCTGATCCTGTTCTTCTGGATCACCGAGTTCCGGCCCATGCTGGCGATCTTGTCGGTGCTGCCCATCCTGCTGGTGCTGGTGTGGGTGCTCGGCACCATGGTGCTGCTGGGCTACAGCTACAACGTGATCACCGCCTTGATCACCGCGCTGTCTATCGGCATCGGCGTGGACTACACCATCCACGTCACCCACCGCTTCATCGAAGAGGTGGACCACGGCAAATCGATCAGCGAGGCCATCAACACCACGATGAGCACCACCGGTGGGGCGCTCATCGGCTCGGCGCTCACTACGGCGCTGGGGTTCATGGTGCTGATGTTCAGCCCCATCGCGCCGATGGGCCAGTTCGGTCTGCTCACTGCCATTACCGTCATCTACTCGCTCATCGCCGCAGTAGTGGTGCTGCCCCCGATGCTGGTCATCTGGGCCGCCTACCACCGCTGGCGCCAAGAGGCCCACTAACCCCAGCCGCCCGCGCTGCCCGCAGAAGGCCCAGCGTTGCCTGCACAAAGCCCAGCGCTGCCCCTGCTGCGCAGTCCGGCTGGAGTTCCCCCGCTATCCGCAGAAAGCCCAGGAGCTTGCGGCGGATTTCGGTACCGTTGGCGCGTGAACCAAGAACAAGCAGAGGCATCAGGAGAGGCGTGGCGGGAGTTCTGCGACCGGTTGAAGGCGTCGGGCGACCGTCTTGAGGACGAGGGCTTTCTCCGCGGGGACAGCGACCTGGCCGAGGGCTATCGACACCTGCGACGGCTGCTTATCCTGTCGTTGGTGGAGCTGGTGGAGTTTGCCGACCCGGCGTTTCCCGCCCTATATCGCCACAACGACGACGTCATGCGCTGGGGTGGCCCCAGCGTCGACAACACCTACTGGCGGGCGCCGATCAGCGCAGAGCGCACCTACCGGGTGAACGGGTGGCTGCCGCCTGGGGCGCTGTTCGTGGTCCAAAGCGCTCACGGGGAGATGCACCAGGGCACGATGGGGATCGCAGACCGCTTTGGCCTCCGGCGGGTGCGCCGAGGCCGAAGGCACGGCAACAGCGCTCAGCAAAACAGCGAAAACGGTGGCAACAGCAAAGAGCCCCCAGGCTCCCCGCCGCTTGTCGGATGCCGTCATCTTGGTGGCCCCCCCTCGGGACGGACTTGAAGCGTTCCGTCTCAAAGCACCGCGGTCAGACCCGAAGGGAGGCCAAGCAAATCGCCCAGTCCGCCTTATGGTTTGACCGCTGGAAGCCCTATGGCTCCAACGATGCTTTGTGACGCCTGGAAGGTTGCGGGGTCACCAAAAGCGCAAGCAAGAAAAGAAGGGCTAGGGAGTTACGGCGCTGGCGGGCGGCGTCGAGCGTTTTCGAGGGTGGCACTCTGGTTACCCAGAGCTGGAGGGTGCCGACGGCCAGCCCGGTGTGCGCGGCGGCGGGGTGGTAGCCCACAGCCGCCACCAAGTCGGTTAGAGCCTCCCGCAGCTCGTCGGCAACAGCCGCTAGCTCCTCGCACTTCGCGACAGCGGCGGCTGCCGCCCGGTCCGGGCTCAGCGGCCCATCAGCGGTCGGTGGTTTCCGGGGCCGCCGATCCCTCAGAGGGGCCCATAGGCATTTGGTAGTAACCAACGTGTTTGCTTTTGAGGGCGGGGAAACGCTTGCCCAGCCGGATAGCCAGATAGCGGGCCAAGTAGCCCGCCGTAAAGCCGCCAGCCATAGCAGCCGCCATCGTGAGCAAAACCCCCGCACCGCTCACCCAGTCAATGATTTGGATGGCTACAGCCCCGGCGACAAGTGTCCATAGGTAGTCATACCATGGCATTAGCGAATTCTTGCGGTTCCGCCCGATATTCAGCTTCATAACCCTAGAATACGGATTCGCGTATGGCTTGTGAAGACGCCGGGGGATTGGCTTAGCGCCGCCGGTGCGGCCACAGCGGGCCTACAGCGCCTCGGGCGCTGGGGTGGCCGGGGGCCGGCGCTGTGGGCGCTGGGGTCTGCCCTCCCTCTCGGCTGGCCGAGTCGCCGCAGGCGGTCAGCAGCAGGGCGGCGGCTATCAGAGCAACGATTTTTGCCATGAGGCCAAGCTATCCCGCAGCCTGCCCCAGCTCCGGGGGATCGGCCGCAGCGCCCAGGGCCACCAAGGCGACCGAGAGAGCGCCCACAGCGCCCCTCGGGGCTGGGCGGCTACAGCCCCGAGGGGCGGCCGGGGGGGTTAGGGCATGGGGATGAGTGTCAGGATGTGTTGGGGGTCTTGGGGGTGGGGGGTGTGGTGGTAGCGGGCTATGAGGATTGAGTGGCGGGGGGGTATGTCGTGGGTTTGGCCGTGTTGGAGGTCGGCGCAGTCTGCGGCCCAGGGGTTGGGGGCGTTTCTGAGTTCGGGGCCGGTGGCGGCGCAGAGCATGGCTTTTTTGGTGTCGGGGCCGTAGTCCACCCGCCAGCGGCCGACGGCTCCGATGTTGTTGGTGGTGCGCGAGCACAGCGAGTAGAGGGGGAATGTTTGGCCGGGGGGGTCGGCGCAGTCGAGGAAGCGGGGGGCGTGCAGGTGTGTGGTGGCGGGGGCTCCGGTGGTGGTTTCCAGCACTGCGATGCGGCGCTCGTGGTCGGCCATCGTGGCGGTGATCGAGTCGCCCTGCACCGCGGCGGGGGCGAGCGCCCACCCGGCGGCGATCCCGGCGGCGGCCAGCGCCAGCCCGGCGGCTGTGGCGCGGGCGCGCTGGCGTCGGGGGTTTGTGTGAATGCTCATGGCCGCAGTCTAAGCCCCGGGGCGTGCCTTTCGCCAGAGCGGGGGACCGGGCTGGCCCGCCGGGATCGAGCTGGTCGGCGCTCGGCTCCAGGCCTCCGGGGTTGCTCGCCTGGGAGGGCAACCCCCACAGAGCGCCCCAGCGGGCCCACAGCCCCACCAGCGGCCGAGAGAGCGCCCCAGCGGGCCTACCCCCCCCCAGCTCGGGGGGATCGGGCCGGGCCGCACCGCCCACAGCTCGGGGGGATCGGGCCGGGCCGCCGCCCGCAGCCCCTCGGGTTGGGGGTTAGCTGTCGTGTTGTCGTTGTCGGGTTTGGCGGTAGTTGTCGCGCCATTGGCGGCGGCGTTGGCGTTTGGCCTCTTTGGCGGCGGTGTTGGTGAGGGCTCGGGCTGCGGCTTGGGCTTTGGTGCGGGGGGTGGGTTTGGTCACCATGTGTCGGCTCGGCGGCGGGCGGTGTGGTGGCTGATTCCGTAGGTGTTGCCTATTCGGGTCCATGAGACGCCGAGACTGTGGGCGTGGCGTATGTCGTCTCCTACTTATCGTTTGGCGATCCGGAGTTTTTTGGCTGATTGGTGCATGGCGGCGATGGCCGCGCCGCGTTCCTCGATTTGGCGGGTGTTGAGCTTGGGCATGGCCCGGACCGCAGAGCGCTTCAGCGCCGACTTCGATGTGGATGCCGACGGCAGCTTCAGTTTTGTGGTCAGCGCCGCACCCCATGACGGGACCTGGCTGCCCATCGACGGGCAGACCGACCGCCTTTCGATCCGCGAGTACGTGGTGGACTGGGCCCAAGACGAGCCCGGCCGTTTCTTGATCGAGCGCCTGGGCAACCACGGCCAGCACCCCGATCCGCTGGCGTCCGGCGAGCTCGCCCAAGCGCTCCAGCGGGCTGCGGACTGGGCTGACGACTGGCTGGTGTTCTGGAACCAGCTCGTGGAGGGGGTTGCCAGAACTCGGTTACCAATTCGTTCTACGGCCCGTTCTCGTCAGCCGAGGGTGCGGCGGCCATGGGCTACGGGGGCTGCGACTATGACCTTGGCCCGGACGAGGCCATGATCGTCGCCTGCGATGTGCCCGAGGCCCGGTACTGGTCGTTCGTCGTCTACAGCTATGCCTGGTTCGAGCCGCTCGACTTCGCCAACCGCACCGTGTGCCTCAACAACGCCCAGATCGCCGCCGACCCCGACGGCCGAATCCGCCTGGTGGTGGCCCATAGCGACCCCGGCGGGCAGAACTGGCTCGACACCGAGGGTCGCCGAGAGGCCTTAATCGCCTTTCACTGGGTGCTCAGCACCACCATGCCCACCCCCGAGGATCAGATAGTGCCCTTCGCAGAAATCGACCGGCACCTCCCAGACTTCGTGGCCCGAGCCAACCCACAGCAGCGCGCCGCCCAAGTCGCCGTCCGCCGCCGATCCCGAGCCCTCCGTTTTCGCCGCTAGCCCACAGCGGCGAACTCATGACTCAAGGAGGGACGGCGGAGGGCGTTGATGGTACCGACAGCGTGGTTGGCCACCCACACTTGGGATCCGTCAGCGTGACCGGCGTCGGGCTTGAGGACGTCGGCGTCGGCTGCGTCAGCGCTGTTGGGGCTATATGTGGCACCTCTTGTTGGTTTGGAGTCTCCAGCCGTTGTCCTGCACAGCGCTGCTGGTGGCGAAGATCAGCCCCCAGGGACCTCCCATTTTCCTGATCTTCCAGGGCACTTGGTGGGCTGTTGGTTCTTTGACGGTGATGGTATAGCCCGCTTTCGGCAGCGGGCCCAGGATCTCCTTGAAGACTGCTCCGGGGGTGGGATACCCCCCTTGGGGTAGTTCCGGAGCCTCGCAGTGGCTCTGATGTATCAACGAGCAGTCCGAGAGATCGGCGGGTGTCCGCAACTGGCGCTGCTTCCTGGTCACGCTATTCCTTGAGGTGTCGCTTTGGACGACGTCGGTCAGACACCATCGGGCGTTTTCGATGTGCCATCGGCCATCGGTGCTGCGCTCGGCCATGACGGTGGAGAGGTGTTCGTCGCCGTTGGAGTCCTTGATCGCAATTCGACATTTCTCGTGCCGGTGGCCGCGCTCGGCGACCTCGATGTCATGGAGAGTCTCCGACAGGTCCCCGAGATGGGCAATCATAGCCCGGTTGGCGGTTTCGAGGGCGTCGGAGCTTCATGCCGCTGCAAGGGCTGATCCTGAGCGGCACGGATAGGAGTCGCGTTCCTGTTGCGATGCCAGCGGATCGGCGACCCCGACCTGACGGCCGTACCAGGGGCCCGCGCGCCGGTCGCGTTGCTCTTACGATGCCAGCGGATCGGCGACTGCGAAGAGGGGTTTGGGCGGAAAGAAGCGCCCGTCGTAGATCCAGCGCTGGCCCAGCGGCTCCGACAATTCGATAGTCACCGCAGTCGACGGGTTGTCCTCGCAGGTGTTGAACCCGGCGACGGGCACTACCGCGAAGGCCACCACCACCGCGGCGTCGGTCTCGATCACCTCGGGACCCCGCAGTGCGTCGCCCATCTCGCGGCCGCCCGCGCACCCCTGCTCGGTGACCAGCACGTCAATCGTGGTATCGCCGACGCCGGGCATCGAGCGGGGATCGAGAAGCACCTCCACCGGGGCGAGCCCGGGCGGCAGTGGGATGGCAGGCTCGCAGGGTTGCCCGGAGGCCTCTCCTGTGAAGATCCACCGGTCGCCGCGCCTCTCGATGCCTGCGACCCCGAAGCCGCCCTGAGACAACGCTGCGAATACTGCCTGGTCGGAGTCGATGCTGATGACGACCCACCGTCCTTGGGGCAGCGGCTCGCCTCCAGGGTTGCGGAGCTCGGCCCGCAGCACGTCCACCGCCGGATGGTCGATGTCGTCGATGGAGGGCGGGTTGATCATCTGCGAGTAGCGCACCGGCGGTGTGCCCGGACACGACACCAGCGGATCCTCCACATCCAGATCCGGGATGACGTCGAGCGGCCCCTCGGGAGGCTGCGGGGTGCGGGTGATCTCCACGCACACCGCCGAGGGGTCGGGGACCTGCTCTGCGATCTCGGCCAGCGCGCCGTCCGGAGGATTCACCAGAAACAGGATCACCCGCTGGCGCTTGATGTCATAGTCCGTGCCGTTCAGGCCGAACTCAGTCCAGTCCTCCCGGGAGATGGATTGCCGCATCTTGTCCCGTATGGCCTTCACCTCGGCCTCGCTGAACCGGACCCGCACCACGTCGATGACGATATCGTCGCGCTCACCCAGGGGCCGGTGGTCGGTGATCGGCGGGCGCGGCGAGACACCCACGTAGTCGTCCGGCGATGGGGCGCGGGCCAAGATCGCGGCGCGGTGCGGTTCAGGGTCGTCGGTGAACGCCATCATGAGCACACCGCCGCTGTCACGGTCGGTCCAGCGGCCCGCGAAAGTGTCGGGATGCTCCATCGCGTAGGTGGCCAGCACGCCTTTGTCGATGGGATCGTGGTTCTGGCGGCCGCTGAGCTTGCCCTCAAACTGCGACTTCAGCTCAGGAACATCCTCACAGTCCGCCAACCCACCCGCGTCGGCAGGAACAACCGACGGCTCCACCGCGGCCGGCGCCGGCTCAACCAATGACTTCACCTCGGCCGGCGCCGGCTCCGAGCCGCCAACCACAACGACGCCGGAGTCCCCGCCGCACCCCACGGCCAGCGCCGCCACCGCAAGCAAAGCCGCCGACAGGTACCTCCTTTGGTCATCCACCTGACCGGCCAACAAGGGCGAATGCCACATCCTCATAACCCTAGGACGATCTACCGACGCCGCAAGTTCCCATCTCACGCCGAGCCAGACGTCAACTCAGGGTTCCCTGCGCGCGTATTCGCTGATTCAGGCCAGCTGTGATGTGCTCAGCGAGGCTCACTCACCCCTCTCGCGTCCACTATCGCTCGCGATTGCACACGCCCTCCTTGAGGCTCCCAGCAGGCCAACAGCTCCTCTGACCGGGCCGAGGCCGACAAATGCCTGCCATCACCGCTTTAGCGCCCGCACGCGTTCCTCAGCGCTCTTTGAGCCGTCGCACAGTCCCAGCATCGGCGAATTCGAAGCCTCCTAGAGCGCGGGGTGAAATCACGGGGTCCGACAGCCCACCGAACTGTGCTTCGGAGCTGGCCCTCGAGCTCGGCGATTGGCCTTGAATGAGATGGGTCGATAGCCCCTCGGTCCGGCGATCCGGCAAACGTGCCCGTCGAGGGCGCTTCAATGAAACGAGAGTTGGGGCCCTACATGAACGATAGATCCAGCAATTCCCCTGATAGAGACGCCAAATGAGCGGAAATGTGATCCTGCCCTCAATCTGTCTCCCAATCGTGATCGATTGTTGCGGGGATGGTCATAGGTCAGGTGCCATTCGCAAAGAGTTGCGGGAGAGCAGGCCAATAGGCCCGGGCCGGCACAGAGCTGCAGAATGATGTCGGTGTCTAAAGGTTCGCGACCGGTCTGCGGGTGAATTCGACCGGTTGCGACCGATGGAATATCGCATGGTGGCGGGCATGAAAGCCCACATTCGACAACAGCACGAAATCTTGTTGACCCGCCAGCAGGTCGAGGCCCGCTGTGGTCTGTCCGCGAGTTCGATCTACCGGCTCATGAGGGAGGGGCTGTTTCCCGAACCCATCCGAATCGGCCGACGCGCCGTACGCTGGCCCGCATCGGAGATTGACCACTGGCTCTCCACCCGCCCCCGGGCCACGGGCGACCGTCCCACCGTACAATCGGCTCAATAGGCACCGCGTGCATCTTGCCTATGCGACGGATGATTGCCGTCCTTGTAGCTTATTCCCGAATCGGATCAGCCGCTGTCCCAATTCTGGTCGTTGAATCATCTGCAGAATCCGCTTGGACCGCAACCCCTCTCACCTGTGGGAACGCTGAGTTCTGTTTCTGAATCCGGGGCTTGGCGTTTCTTCACTGAAATGGACTACCTGTTGGCCAGAGGTTTTATCTGCTTGCGCCAAGCCCCCACAATGCCGTGTCCGGCAAACAGAAGGCTGGCTCTGGGCGAAGCCCGCACTCCCACCCGGCCCACTTCGGCGACAACACCCATTCCGCGGGCCATCTGGTGGAGCTCATTGCCCGAATCGCTGTGAGGCTGGGAGTTCCCGACTTCAACCTCCCTGGTTTTTCTGGAGGGCCTGGTGGCGCTGAGCGCCGGACCGGCCGAAACAGCGATGGCCACCCCCAGGGGTGGCGGCCGCCGTGCTTTCCAGTCTATCGCCGCGGAGCGGCCACCCGCCGAGGCAGGCGAAACCGAGCCCCCGCCGCTCGGCTCGTCGGAGTCGATCCCCGAGCCCGAGGGCCTCCGGCGCTCCCCTTTGCTGCCGTCGAGGCCTTTGACCCCCCCCCCGGGTCACTTAGTATGCGTCATGCGCTCTAGAGCGGTTTTGGCGTTCTTTCTGGCTTTGGGGCTTGTGGCCGTGGTGCCCGGTGGCCCAGCGGCCGCCCACGACGTCTCCACCACCCATCAGCAATGTGTGCAGTCCCCCTCCGGGGAGCTGTGCCAGACAGTCACCGATGCGCCGGAGGGCAGCTACACCGCCATCTCCGCCGGCGGCTGGCATTCATGCGCCATCGACACCGCGGGTGCCATCGGGTGCTGGGGCAGGAACAGCAGCGGCGAGGCCGATGCGCCGGAGGGCAGCTACACCGCCATCTCCGCCGGCCTGAGCCATTCGTGCGCCATCGACACCGCGGGTGCCATCAAGTGCTGGGGCGACAACTACAACGGCCAAGCCGATGCGCCGGAGGGCAGCTACACCGCCATCTCCGCCGGCTGGCAACATTCGTGCGCCATCGACACCGCGGGCGCCATCGGGTGCTGGGGCAGGAACAGCAGCGGCGAGGCCGATGGGCCGGAGGGCAGCTACACCGCCATCGCCGCTGCCGGTGGCAGGCATTCGTGCGCCATCGACACCGCGGGCGCCATCGACTGCTGGGGCTTGAACGACGACGGCCAGGCCGATGCGCCGGAGGGCAGCTACACCTCCATCTCCGCCGGCTGGGACCATTCGTGCGCCATCGCAGCCGACCAGACCATCGCCTGCTGGGGCAACAACGGGGTTGGCCAAGCCGATGCGCCGGAGGGCAGCTACACCTCCATCTCCGCCGGCAGTCGCTATTCGTGCGCCATCGCAGCCGACCAGACCATCGCCTGCTGGGGCGACATCAACAACGGCCAAACCGATGCGCCGGAGGGCCGCTACACCGCCATCTCCGACGGCTGGAACCATTCGTGCGCCATCGACACCGCGGGCGCCATCGACTGCTGGGGCGCAAACGACTACGGCCAAACCGATGCGCCGGAGGGGGGCAGCTACGCCATTGCCGCCGGTAACCGGCATTCGTGCGCCAAGGACACCGCGGGCGCCATCGGGTGCTGGGGCGCAAAGAACTACGATTTTGGCCAGGCCGATGCGCCGGAGGGCAGCTACACCGCCATCTCCGCCGGGGGCTGGCATTCCTGCGCCATCGCCGCCGACCAAACCATCGCCTGCTGGGGCGCAAATGGTCTTGGCCAGGCCGATGCGCCGGAGGGCAGCTACACCGCCATCTCCGCCGGCTGGCAACATTCGTGCGCCATCGACACCGCGGGTGCCATCGCCTGCTGGGGCGCAAATGGTCTTGGCCAAGCCGATGCGCCGGAGGGCAGCTATACCGCCATCTCCGCCAGCCACACTCATTCGTGCGCCATCGACACCGCGGGCGCCATCGCCTGCTGGGGCGACAACACCAGCGGCGAGGCTGATGCGCCGGAGGGGGGCGGCTACACCGCCATCGCCGCGGGCTGGACCCATTCGTGTGCCATCGCCGCCGACCAGACCATCGCCTGCTGGGGCAACAGCGGCAACCAAACCGATGCGCCGGAGGGCCGCTACACCGCCATCGCCTCCGGGGCCTGGCATTCGTGCGCCATCGCCGCCGACCAGACCATCGCCTGCTGGGGCTACGGCGACAGCGGCCAAACCGACCCGCCGGAGGGCCGCTACACCGCCATCGCCGTCGGGGCCTGGCATGGGTGCGCCATCGCCGCCGCGGGCCCCATCGTCTGCTGGGGCTACAACGACGACGGCCAAACCGACCCGCCGCAAGCACTAGCGGCAACCACCCCGGCTGGCGGCGCTGTTCTCATAGAGGTTCCCGACGACGCCCCGGAGGGAAGGTGCGCTGAGCACGTCTCGCGGGGCGGCTACGCCTGGGAGAATTGCGCTTGGGAGCCGTACCGGGACAACCCCGAGCACAACTGGGCCATACTCGACGCCGACGCCGACGCTTTGATCGGCTTGATTTGGGAGGAAGTCGAAGTAGAGGGCAAACCGGCCTCCCCGCCGACAAGCGCCCTGGTTCCGGCGAACGCCGCCGCCGCCTGCGCTCACGGCGGCGTTGTCATGGGCTGCTACGACTTCAACGCCCACCACATCACCCGCTCAGACGCGTTCACCGAGACGCTGCTGCACGAGGTGGCCCACGCCTTGATGAGAGACCACCCCTCAATAGCAGAGTGCGGCCAGGCCGCCTTCGACAGCGAGTTTCAAAGGTGCAACCACAACGACGTTTTCCGCTGCGTGGCCGACCACCTTTTCACCGAGTATGCGGGCATCCCCACAGCGGGAGTTTGCGGCACGCCGGAAGTCTCAGATGATCCGGCGTGCGTGACCGTCTTTGAATTCGTGGGCCTCGTTACATCGTGCGTGGTGGAAGGCACGTCCTGGTTCCGGATCGAAAGCCTCGATCCGGATTATTCCCTTACCCACAGCTTCCTAACCTCAGAGAGCAACACCTTCGACCATCCCCACGACGCCGACGCCCCGACGCTCGACATCGTTTGCGAGGACGGTTCGCTCAGCGTTTTCGTTGACTTCGACGGGCAGCACGTCAGCGGCCAGCAAGCGCTCGGCGGCAGAATCCCCGTCTACTACGAACGCGACGGCTCGCCCCCGCACTCGCTGGAAAACGTGCTGTGGGAGGAATCCGAACACAACGAATACGCGTTCGCCCCCGACCCCGCAGCGTTCGCTCAATCGCTGGCCGCATCATCAAAATTCACCTTCACAGCATGGAACCACGACGACTCGCTGGTCGGCACAATCGTTTTCGACACCACCGGCGCTGACACAGAAGTAAACCGGGTTCTAACCGCCTGCGGAATGAGCTCCCAGCGGCCGCCCGACCCGACCCCGACAGCGCTGGCGGCCCCTGGGCGATAACGGGCCTGTGTTGAACATCTGGCAGAACCGCAGGAAGCTGCCCTGGCAGGAGCACCTGTTCGCTGTTGTCGCCCTGTACGTCGCAATCCAGATCATCCATTGGGTAAGCGGCGCTGACCTGCTGCTCTCGCTTCCGGCCAGTTTGGCCGGCGGCTTCGCCGCGGGCTACTCGGCCCGCTATCTGGCCATCTGGGCGGGCGGCCGCTTCCCCGCCCTCAAAAGCGAACACCCCGGGTACTTCGACAATGGAGCATTGTTCAAATGGAACCTCGGAAAGAACCGCAGGAAGCTGCCCTGGTACGACTATCTGTGGACTGTCGCCGCCATTTTCTCGGGTACCCAGATTCTCGGTTGGGCCAGCGGTGTGGGCCTTTTCCCCTCGGTTGTTGCCTGTTTGGCCGGCGGCTATGCGGCAGGCCACCTGGCCCGCTACCTGGCCATCTGGGCGGGCGGCCGCTTCCCCGCCCTCAAAAGCGAACACCCCGGATACTTCGACCTCCCAACAGCTCGCCGAGGCCCCAAGAAATAGACGATGGCTTGAAGCCCGGAGCTCCCCAAGGCCCGCTGTGGGGCGCTCAGGCCTCGTTCCCGGCCCGATTCAAGTTGTGTGGTGGGGGGCATGATGCAACACAACCCCCCGCCACACCCCGGTGAGTGCAACTAGGGGGCGGCAATTTTTTGATGACCTGAAAAGCGAACTCATCATTTGGATTGTTGTGGCAGTCCTTTTGTTCGTGTTTGGGGGTCTGACCGCTGAAGTGTCCTTTGGATGGCGATTGTTGCCTGCCCTGCGCTCGCCTGGTCGGGGGTCGCGCGGAATCGGAGAGCGCGGAAAGCCGAGAGCGCCCGCAGCGCCGCTGAGCGTGGCCAAAGCGACAAGCCGAAAGAGGCCGAGGCTGGGGGCGGTGCCCCCGCAGAGTGGGAAACCAGAGCGCTCCGAGCCCTGAAATCCGATCTCGCGCCATATGTGCTCCCCTGGCTCGTCGTGGGCGCAGTCCTTTTGTTTCTGCTTGGGGATGTGACCGCTGATATAGCCGTTCCGATGGCGCTTTTTTGCCTGCTCTGCGCTCGCCTGGTCGGGGGTCGCGCGGCACAGGAGAGCACGGAAATCCGAGAGCGCCCACTAAAGATGCCCCCCGCCCCGGACATCCCCAATCCCAGGCTATGCACCCGGCAACTGTGGTTGCTGATATTTGGTACGACTGGTTGGTCTGCTTTTGGCCGGTTCGTGTTCGCCCCGTGGTTTGTGGATGTGTTGGACATCAACACGAATCCCGGACTGGTGTGGCTGTGGTGGATGGGTCTCTCTTCGCTACTGGCGTTTGCATGGGCATTTGTTGGGTGGGTTAGGGAGCGCTTCGCGGCGGCCTGCTGATGAGCCCAAACCCGAACCAGCCGAAGGCCCCGACGCTGCCCGGCCCCTTCTGTATGCCCCGAACCGTCTACCGAGTCCAAGCCGTCGACGTGGTGTTCGTCGCCCTGGGCGGCTCCGAGCTGCTGGAATCCCACGCCATTCCCGACGCCTATAGCTCTTTGGCTTTCCTCGGCTGGTTCGCCCTGACCGCCGCTGCGGTGTTCTTGTTCAACAGCCGCTGCTACAGGGCGCTGTCCCCGCAGCCGGGATACCGCCGCGAGTTGATCGGCGATCTCGTTGTTCTCGCCCTTTTGTTCGGGGTGCTGATCCCCGCAATCTGACCCCCGATTTTGCACAGCGGCTCGCGCCGCCGGACTCACCGAGCCCGAGGGGTGCTGATGGATGGTCTTCCCCGCCGAGGCCCTACAGAGGCTCCGGCTGCGGTCGCCGCGAGTCCTCTCGCTGGCTGCGCTAATCGCCACAGCGGCTCTCGCCCAGTGCGTTTTCGACCTTCACTATCTGGTGGGCGTGTTCGCCGCCGTCAGCGCCTATTTGGCAGTCAAAGAGGCCTGCGAACTCGCAGCTCGAGCCCGCCAGCGCTCAGCGCCCTAGCCACAGCTCTTCCGACCCGACCACAGAATTGTGGGGGGGGGGTGAGCTGTCACACCCCACCCCACCGCAGCGGCCCGGCCGAAACCGCCGAGCAACCGGCCAAGAATCTGGCCCTCTCGGAGCCGGGGGCATGGGTGCAGACCCCCTGACGGCTGCGCGCTCGATAATTGAATTCTTGCGCTCTTGGACACTTCCCTGGCTGTTCAATAGCGCTACTGCGGGGTGCCATCTGTGCCGACAAATGGAAAAAGCCATTGTGGATGACGCTTCTAATCGCACTCGGCGTTTTCGCGGTTCGGGCGGGGTTCGGCATTCAACGGGAGCGGAAGCGTCGCGGTCAGGGGTTCAATCCGTCCTCCTAGCCCTGGCGCGTCTCGGGGCTATTGCGCGGGGAGACATCACGAACGTCTCAGGGCTCTCGGACTCCATCCCGAGATCGGAGAATCTTTGGAACTGCCGCAGGGCTGCCCTTTTGCTCATGGCCGCCATGGTCACAAGCACCCCACCATGGCACCACCGAAGGCCCCAAGACCAGACAAGCCCATCGATGTCCAGACAACTAGCACCCAAACGCCATTCATCATTATCCCGTGACCGCAGAAAAGCAGCAACAACACCGAGCGCCTCGACTCCCGCAGCCAGCCCGATTTGGGGTAATGGGCGCTCCCCCTATTGGCGGGCAGCAACACCGAGCGCCTCGACTCCCGCAGCCAGCTCTTGGGAACATTGGTACCAGCCATGCGGACGCGGTATCCGGTGACTCTAGGCCGTTCGGCGGCCCCCCTGGGAACGGGAGACCCGGTATAACCCCTGGTAGAACGGCTGTAGAAGCGCAGAATTAATCCTATCCCCCAATCTGTCCCCCAATCGTGCCCGGTAAATCTGCGGGTCATTTTCGGCCTAAGGCTGCTCCTCGGTACGCTGGCGTCGGGTCAGCGCAACAGGTGCCTAGCCCCGAAAGGCCCGTTACGGCCATCGCAGCCGATTGAGGCTGGGGGGAGTTGCGCAGTCGCTGGGCTCCGCGGGCGCGGGGATATTCGCTGGCGCGCTGGTTGTCGGGGATGGGACTGTGGTCTGATGGGCAGGTGGTACACGTCCGATCATCATTTCGGGCACGAGAACATGATCGGGTACTGCGGGCGTCCGTTTGCCGATGCTGATGCTATGGACAAAGAGATGGTCACTCGCTGGAATGACGTGGTAGCCGACGAGGACGAGGTGTGGGTCCTCGGGGATCTGGTGATGGGCGGGAAGGTCCAGGGCCTTGCCGGCCACGTAGCGCGCCTCAGGGGGCGCAAGATTCTGGTGCCCGGAAACCACGACCGGTGCTGGCAGGGTCGCAGAGACCACCGCTGGGAGCGGGCCGACTATTACCGCATCGGCGGGATAGACAAGATCATCGACAACCCCGAGCCCCACACCATCTCCGGGCAGAGGGCGCGCCCCAGCCACTTCCCCTACCAGCTTGACGCCGGCCACGACATGAAGTTCGCCCAGTGGCGACCCCAAGACGAAGGCGACTGGCTGCTTCACGGCCACGTCCACGAGAAGTGGCGCCAACAACACCGCCAGATCAACGTCGGCGTAGACGCGTGGTGCTTCGCCCCCGTCCCAGAGCAAACCATCGCCGACCTCATCGCCAAAGGCCCCTCGAACACCCCCATCCCCGACCACGCATGAGCTGGTCGCTGACCGGCTGGCTCCGCACCACCCAGCGAAGACGACAGTGCAAGAGCCACCGTCTGGCTGGCCTCCACGGATCCACGGCCTGCGGTGGAACTGGCAGGAAAGCCAGACCGCTGGGGAGATCAAGGGGACCTCTTCTCCTCGGTCGAAGTCACGGTTGCCTCCTGGTCAAGGCAACCGTCCAAAGAAGGGATACTCGCACTCCCATAATGAGTGCGCTGGCTGGGTGAAGCCTGGGGAGGTTCACAGCTGCTTCGCGGCGAGTCTATTGGAGCGCAGGGACAGTGTGATGCGAAGCCGTGGGGGGCTGGTCAAGCTGCTCCTTGTTCGGGTTTGTTGCTCGTTGGGGACGAGCTACTGGTCGGCCCCGTCGCCGTACTGCCCATACGCGAGTCCCCTCACATGCGGTTCTTGGGCGAGCAGGTCGCCGAGGTCGGCGAGATGCTCTGCGTCCCAGCCGAGTGCCTCAGCGACTGCTTCGTCCCAGCGGCGGCGCACATCGCAGTAGCCGTCACGGAACTGCGGCACCTCCGTGTAGCGGGTCGCCTCCCAGCAGTCGGCCAACATCTCGCAGATACGGTCGTCTTCCAGGTCAGGTATTGGGAGGTCGCGCCAGACAGCAGGGTTGTAGAAAGGGAACCTCAGCGTTTTGCCTCTATAGCGCATAATCAGCAATCGGCCTGGGGTGGAGTTGAGGAATACGGCGGCTGCCTTTGCTTGCGCTGCGTCTAGCCCTGTGACGGGCATCCAACCCTGGCCGACGTAGCGCTCATCGGATGCGACTGAGGTAAGGCGGGCCGTCGCCAGTTGGTGGCCCATAGAGACCAACAGATGACCTGCCTTCTCCAGGATCGGGGGGTTGCCTGGTTTCTTCCATTCCCAATATGCGTCCGGTACTGCCTCGATCCGCTGCTGGCCCTCAGCCCCTTTGGATTGCAACACGGGGAAAGGCTCAAATTCACCTGTAGGTTGCTTGCTGTAGTCGTCGCGCATTGCTTGTCCTGTTGCGTGTACCGCTAGCTCTTCGCGCCAGGCCGACTTCCCGTCTTGCGGTAGTCGGCGTAAAGCGGTTGCAGTGTGGCGTGAACCATCCTGCCTTCCGCGTTCTCTGCTCTGCGGTACTGGGCGCCGAGCGTCGGGTTGGTTTGTGGATCGCTCCTCTCTCTCTCTCTCTCCGCAGAGCGCTGCGAGGTCGCTGGCATAAGCGAACTCCGCGGCTGCGGCCGCGAGATCGGGTGAGCGCCACACCGCTGCGGTCCAGTCGCCGGCGGCGACCCTCTCTGTTGGCCAGTGCGATATTTCGCCCCACCCGTCGGGCAGTGTGCCCGCCTCTGTGGATTGCAGGTAGGAGTGCAGGGTTTCGGTGCCTTGCTTGTCTGCGGGGAACCTGTCCAACGCGATGACCCGCGTCGGGGGGTGGGGGCCGTCACACCTGCTGAACACGAAAATACTCTCGTTTATCTCGGTGTTTTGCGACAGGTTTCCGTCGCGGGTGGCGAAGTTCGTCAGGACTGTGTGCAAATGGAGCCGCGAAGCCATCCAGCGGCGCATTCCGGCGGCTGATTCCGCCGTGGCTATGACTGTCGGGGCGATCATGGCGAACACGCTTTCGGTATTTGTTGCCAAGCATGATCCGGCCAATGTTTCAAACATTGGCCGGACGGAGTTCTTGTCAAGAACTCCGTCCAGCGAAGGCTCCGAAAGCACGAGCATCTTCTCCAGAGCGTCCATTCTTTGGCGTAATTTCTGCTGGTCGCCGCTGTCGAACTTCTCGCCTGATTTGGTGCGGTTGGTGAACGGCGGGTTCATCACGACGATGCGGGCATTAGCGGCGGCGGCAGCGGCATCGTCCATCTCTGGGCCTTCTAGCGACATCTCTGCACCTGTCGCTATGCGGACTGATTCAGCGGCATCGTCGAATAGCCTCCTAGCGTTGACGATCTCGCTTCTGGCTATCAGCTCAAGCGTGCCTGCGGCCGAGGCGCCGTCGGGCTGAGGCCCATAGGGCATCAGGTGAAGGCCCATCTTGCGGTATTTCACATCGGCGTTGCCTGACATGAGCTGGGTAGCTGCCATCTGGAGGGACACGGGGTTGATGTCAAGTCCTTTCAAGACTTCTTCGACAGCTACCTTCTGCAACTCGGCCAACCTTTCGCTGTCGGCACTGTGAAGTTCCGCCCGGCGCTTCATGTCAGTCATCACCGCCGCTAACAGCGTCCCCGATCCGCAGGCCAGATCGACTGTTTTGTGGGAACGCCAAACGTCGCTGTCGGACCAGTCCAAAGTGTTGTCGGGATCAACTGCGTCTAAGGCGAGCCTCGCTGCGATGTCCGCTGCGACGGGTCTGGTGAAGAACGCCCCGTCGGATGACTGGTCACCCATGACCTCGTTGAACAGCGCGCCTGCGTGGTCTGTGCCCATGTCGGCGTAGGTGTCGGCGATCATCTCCGCCTCACCCGCTATGTGCCGAAGGGCGCGGCGCAGCCCGCCGAGCCGGCCTGACCGCTTCGCGACTGACAGCGCTTCCGTTGCTGGTTCGATGACTGGAAGGAAGTCCTGTCTGGTGATGGCGTGCCATGAGTCGCGGAACATCTCGTCTGGCTCTGGTGATGCTTTGACAGCGGCGAGAGCGTCTATCCCCTTGCGTCCGAGCCACCCGCCAGCGTGGATCCTCTGATGCAGCATGGCGGCGTTCATCCACAGCAGCGCTGCAACGGTCGCCCCGTCAGCCCTCGGCTTGCCCGCTTTGGGCGCTGCCAGCTGGTCGAACCCGAAATGCTCGTCTAGCGCCGCCGCCAGCCCGGTTTCGTCGTGTATGTGCCTAGCCGCCTCCTGCACGGCGCTTCTCAGCAGATTCAGATCGCGTTGGACCTTGTTGCCCGTCAGCCCCGACTTCTCCAGCAGGTTCATCGCAATGCCGCCGCCCATCTGCTCTGACAAGTCGATCAGCACGCCTTGTATGTGCGCCTCGAAGTCGGCCTTCTTCTGGGCTTCTCGCTCTTTGCGCCTCTGCTCGCGTTCGGCAGGACTGGGAACTGGTCTGCCGCGTTCGCCGTTGGCGACTTTGCCGGCTCGCCGCTTGGTCTGCCTCTCGTTGACATCTCCTCGTTCCTGATTGGGTTTCGGCTTGTGGCGGACCACTGTGTCCTCGCGTGTCTCCGTGCTGCCATCGGGGCGCTTGACGTGGACGATCATCGCGGTCGGCTGGTCCTTGAGTTCTGACCACAGTGTCTCGTCGAACGGCTCGGTGCTGTCGAAATCGAGCAGCGGGCGGTCTTGGTTGACTGCGGCGCGGACGATGTCTTCGGCGTCGTCTCGGCTGCCTTTCACCACGGCGTATGAGAGGTTCTTCTGAGTGGGCCTGCCGACAGCTACTACAGTCCGCAACTTCAACAGCGGCGGCTGGTCGGAGGGCAGTTGGATGGTCAGCATTTCGGGCAGAGCGTCCTCGATGCGCTGGTCGTGGGCGCGCAGCGCTTGGAGGATGTCGCCGAGTTCCTGCCAGCCCTCGTGCTTGTCGCTGATGGCAAGATGCCGTTCGGCGTCCACGCCTGGGGGTATGACCACTGGGACGACGATGTAGCCCATCTCTTTGCCTTCGGCCCGGCGCATCGCCCGCCCGACTGCTTGCACCACGTCGATGGGCGATTTGCGCGGTTCCAAGAACGCGACAGCCGACAGCGACGGCGAGTCGGTGCCCTCCCCGAATATCCCGACGTTCAGCACGCCGTGCGGGTGTTTGTCGTCGGCCACGGCGAGCCTGCGTTTGGCTTCGTCTCGTCGCGCCACAGGGGATGAAGCGTCGAGGTGCTCCAACTGGTAGTCCGATGCGTGCGCTCCTGTCTGGTTGCTAACCCATTGCCTGACTGCTTCGGATTGCAGAACGCTGGTCATCGCTTTGCTGCGGGCGATGGTGTTGAGGAACCCGATGCAGGACTTGATGGGGACGTTGTTCCCGTTTTTTGACATGGCTCCCCCTCCCATCGCCAGAGCGAAAGCCATTCCTTTGAGGTAATCGCCTGTGGTGGGCAGCCTGTCGCCGCGTTGGGATCCGGCTTTGGGCTTCTTCCCCTGCGCTGCTGCGGAGGCAGCCGCCTGTTCCGCTTCGAGCGCTGCCTGCTGGTCGGCTTCGCGGACCAACAGGTTGGCGAGGTCGATTGATTCTTGGTCGCCGACGCCCATAGCGATGATCCGATAGTCCGACAGCCACCCGTTGCGAACAGCGTCGGCGTAGGAGCGGCGGTAGAGCTCCACACCGAAAACAGACTGGTCGTCCATATGCCTGACCAAGAACTCGCCGTTTTTCGATTTTCCTGCTGCCTCAGCTAGAGCGCTGTCACCGTATATGCGGGGCGTGGCTGTCTGGTAGATGCGGTAGGTCGCAGGGAAGGCTTCGCTGTCGTGGCACAGAGTGAAGTCGCTCAGCCTCTCATCGGCAGCGGTGCTGCGCTTGCGGCGGCGCACTCCCGCCGTGCGATGGGCTTCGTCGCAGATCAGCACCTTGAAAGCATCAGCAGCATCAGCTTGGCCGATGCCTTCCGAGACGCGCCTAGCCGACTGGTAGGTGCCGAAGATCACGCTCACAGCATCACCTGCCTGCCCCTCACGCCTCTCGCGTATCCAAGCAGCGATCTCGGACGGATCGGTCGACACGGGGCAGCCTTTGATCGTGTCGATGGTCTCCATCCCCCTGTCCAGGGTGGCGTCGTCGGCGTTGGCGACTTTCTCCTCGTCGGCGGCAACCCCTTGGTCTGAGCACACAGCCATCGCCCTCAACGGGACTGCGGCGTGTTCGAGGAATTCGCGGCGTATCTGCGCCACCAGCGCTATCGAAGGGCACAGCACTACCGCTAGTTCCCCAGCGAAGGCCAACCGCTCGACGATCCGCAGAGCAATTCTCGTTTTGCCGGTACCGCAAGGCAAGACGATACGCCCTCGGGCCTCGCCCCTCGGTATTCCCACCTCGTCGGCCTGCTCGTTGGCCTTCAACCGCTCTACCGCCAGATCAACAGCTTCTCGCTGCATGCCAGAGCGAGTCTGAGCAAACGGCCCCCCCCATCAGCGGCAGGGTCGACCTCGGTTGCCGCAGCGAGCGCAGCCCGCTGCATCTCAACTGCCTGGGCGACATTCACCTGCTTGACGGGAGCGCCCGACATAGCGACCTTGCCAGGGGAATGCCCGCCGAGGTGGACATTCCCGTTGACCACCAGCCACCGCTCGGCCCAAATGTCCTTGTCCGCTGCTGAGGACAGGAACTTGTTCATCTCCCCTGAGAGAATCGGTGCTCCCTCACCCTTCTCGTCGAGCTGTCGTGCTTTAGCCTGGATCGCCACCCACTTGCCGTCGTCGCGGCGGCGGGCCACAAGGTCGATTCCGACGTCGACGGGAGGCGTGCCCTCGGGCATCACATCGTCTCGGTCGGGCCACTCAGACCAGCGCCAACAATCGCTGATATTCCAGTCCCGGATGTGGGGGGCGACTCTCGCAGTCAGTTCCTCCAGCCATATTCCGTCTGTCTGCTCTGGGGCCTTTGCTTCGAGCACTGCCCGCGCCTTGTCAAGAAGAGAACCACTTCCGCCGTTCGGCTCAGCGGTTGAGTTTTCGGCCACTGGTCCAGCCACTGGTTCGTCATCAGGCGAAATCATGCCTCTCCTCGCTGGCATCCTGCCTAGTGACAGGGGCAGTGCCGCCGACAATACTGCCCCAACGCGACGAAGCAGGGCACCAGACAGGGCAAGGTGCAGACCAGCTGGCGGCCCGTCGATCGCCACTGCAAGCCAATCAGCGCCCTGGCCATGCTCGTGCTTGTCGTCAATTCTGTACTGGATGGCTGAAATCAGCTTGTCGCCATCCTTCGGCGTCAACTCGCCACCGATAAGAACGGTGGCTTTGATCCTGCCCTTCTCGCCGTCGTCCACGGCGTGGATATCGGTCACCCGCCAGCCCCGACCCCGTCCCAGAGATAGTGTGCCGCCGCCGAGGCGGGGTCCCTGCGAACGGGAACGCCCCGTTTTGGCCGGAGCAGTCCGAGTAGATGACCGGGAGCCGCCGGCAGGGCTGGTGCGCCTTCAAAGGCGGGAGGTTCGCTGCTCTTTGTCGCGGGGGCTCGAGCTCCGAGTGCCACTGGGACTTTCCAATCCCAGCAGCCTGAGGAATGAGCGAGCTTCGAGAGAGCACTCGGCCGGGACAACAGGCAGGACGCAGCGTGTACGAAGTCGAATGCGCTCACTCGTAGCCTGTTCAGCGGCCAAAACCCCAGGATGTACCGGCCACGGCCGGTCTCAGGGGTTTGCGACCGGTTGCGACCGGTGGAGTGTCGCATAGTGGCGGGCATGGAAACCAACATTCAAGAACAGCACGACATCTTGTTGACCCGCCGGCAGGTCGAGGCCCGCTGCGGGCTGTCAACGAGCTCGATCTACCGGCTTATGCGCGAGGGCCTGTTCCCTGAGCCGATCCGCATCGGCCGGCGCGCTGTGCGCTGGCCTGCGTCGGAGATCGACGAATGGCTCGCCACCCGCCCCCGCGCCACCGGCGACCGCCCCGCCGCCTAGACCGCCGGTTGCGCGCGGCAGGTCGTTTGCCCGACCGCCGGGCATCTACAAGAATCCGCCACAGCGAGCCTTCTGATAACCGCGGAGAGGATCCTCTCGACCCTCACGGCCCTGGGCCGGTAGCTGCTGTTCGATGCTGGCGCATCGTCGCAGCGCCTGTTGGGCTTGGGCGGGCTGGTGGCCGAGGGCTTGTTCAATGATAGAGATGGCGGTGGCGGCGAGCCGGGAGGCTGCTTTGGCCATCTGCGCGGCGAACTCGGGGGTGGCGGCGTTGGGGTCGGCTCCGGGCAGCGGGGTAGCGGGATAGGTGCTGGTGTGCCGCCATATTGAAATCTCGTCGGTAGCAAGCGGGCCCAAAGCGGCGTCGATGAGGGCGGCTTGGGCTGGTTCGAGCTGGCGGCGGGCGGCATTGATGAGGCCGCAGATGTCGCGGGCGTTCTCGGGATGGGGTGCTCGGCGGGCGCAGATGAGGGCTTGCAGCGAGGTTTCCATGGCGATCTGGGCGTGCTCGCAGACGCTGAGCAGCCGGCTGTGTTGCATTTCGTGAGCGAAGCCGGTGTCGCCTTCGGCGAGCGCGTCGGCCTCAGAGGGCGACGGGCGCAGGTAGGCCATGATTGTGATGAGCGAGTGAGTAGTCTTCTCGAGGATCGCGACCGCTTGCTGCTCGTCGGTCGCGGGCTTGCCGATCTTTTTGTCCCAGTCGATGGGAGACTTGGGTGGCCGGGACATGAGGGTGATGGCACAGGAGGCGATATGGGCCTCGAAGCTGGAGCGGCACTGTATGGTACGGACGCGCCACTCGGCTCGGTCGGTCACCCGCACATCGCACGCGAATCCGGCTGCCTGCTCCGCGGCAGTGCGGGCCTCATGCGCGAGCTCGCGGCGCTGCGTGTAGTCGCCGAGGTCGTCGAACACCACCACCAAGTCCACGTCTGAGCTAGCCGTCGCACAGCCGTTGGCCACCGAGCCGAACACGAGCACCTCCGCGGCATCTAAGACCCTGCTGATGCGCTCAGCGGCCCTGCGGGCGTCTCCCACAGAAGGCGACAGGTCATAGGGGGCAGTCACAGCGTCAGGCTACGCCGCCCGCCAGCGGGCCCGGCTCGGGTTTCAGGGGGCGGCCAGGTAGTCGGTGTCGTCGCGCACCTGGTCGAAGCGGGGCCGGTTTGAGGCCGGTGCGGTGTGGTCTGACATTGCTGGTTGGTGCGGGTAGGGTGTTTGCACCGCGAACAGCGCCTGGAGGCTGGCAATGGGCACAAAGCACGCCCGAAAAGGAACTGCGGCGTTCCACTCCCAGACTGAGGAGTTCATCGAGTCGATGGACGGGCTGCGCTGGCTGGTGCACCTCGACGAGGACGACATCGACGCCATGCTCAACGATGTGGGCGAAGCGCTCGCCGCCCACACCGGCGCTGAGTGCCGAGCGCAGTTGGCCTATGCGCTGTGGGATTGGAAGGCGACCGCCGAGGCCCAGGCCGACCCCGAGCTGCGCCGCCGCCTGAGCGAGCCCATCGCCGCGGTGTCGGGAGAGCCCGTTCCCATTCCCGCCGCCTGAGCGCGGATGGCAAAGCGCAGAGACCGGGTGGCCCCGCCCCCGGAAAAGGGCGGATGGGACATCCGCTTCGCCAGCAATCAGGCCGCCCGGGAGTGGGACGAGCTGTGCAACACCGCTTCGGCCAACACCCGGCGGGCGTGGAACGCCATCACCCGCGATCCCCGCCGCCACAGCAGCCGCCAGGCCAGGCTCAGAAAAGAGTTCGGCGCCAAACAACTGGAGGGCAAGGTGCTGGAGCAATGGCAGCACGAGGTCACCGCCGGCGGTCGCATCTGGTACTGCCCCGACGACGACACCAAAACAGTGTGGGTGACCGCCGTCTACATCGGCCACCCCAAATCAACCGAGTAGCGGCCCCCGACGAATCCGACCCCACGATTCCCCACGAGACTCGAGAACCCCCCCGAGCGGCGATGGCCGAACCCGGCCATAGAGCGCTGGTGGGCGATCTGCCGGCGGGACTCGCCGACCCCGGCCACCCGCCCCAAAGGGACGGCTGATCGCCTCAAACACAGTGACGACAGCCGCGCCCGACCGGCCAACAGTTCGGTTCGACCGCGGCCCGAACAGCCTTCGCCAGCGGTCGCGGCCCCCTGCGACCGCTGGCGGATCCGGTCGGGGACAGTTGCGACCGGCTGCGACCGGTGGGGTTACACACGATGGGCGCATGACGAGAAATACTGCTGTTCGAACAAACGACACCGCCACACGCCCTGCGGCTGTGGGAAAGCTGTTGATGTCGCCGGAGGTGGTGCCCGAGCAGAGACTGGGGTGGTGCCGGCATCTTCCGCCGATGCCTTTGGCCTTTGGGCTGCCCGGGGCGCGCCAACGGTGTGTGGGCTCGTCGCAGCCGCTGGTCGAGGTGCGCGACATCGACGTGCTCGACGCCTACGAGCACCTGGGCATCTTGGCGGCGCGCCGCATGTTGGTGCGCTCTGATGTGGCCAAGCGACTGTTGCTGGCCGAGCGGCTTTTGCCGAGCGGGTTCTCGCTGGTCGTGCTGGATGCATGGCGGTCTCCCGACGAGCAGCAGGCCCTGGTGCGCTTCTACGGCGACTGTGCTGCCGAGGACGGGTTCGTCGCCCCCGTGTCAGACGACGGGTGCCGCCCGCCGCACACCACAGGAGGGACCGTCGATCTCACCTTGTCGTGGCTGGATCAGCCCCTGGCGCTGGGCACCGATTTCGACTCGTTCGACGCCGAGGCCGCCGTCCACGCCTTCGAGGCGCCCGGCGCGGATGCCCGTGTGCGGCTGTTGCGCCGCGGGTTCGCCTACGCCATGTCAACCGCGGGCTTCGTGCCCTACGAGATGGAGTGGTGGCACTGGTCCCACGGCGACGACGTGTGGGCCCAGGCGATGGGACGGCCCGCCCTGTACGACATCGTGGAGCACCCGCCTGTTGAGCGAACCCGCTCGGCGGGAATCAGCCTGGACTGAGGCCATTGTCCACGGGGCCGGGGACGAGCCTTTCTGGAGCGCGCTTCATGGCGACGGTGTCTCCGGGGTCAAACTTTGCGGAACACTGATGCCTTGCAAGCGAGCGGAATTCAATTGGCGTTTCCGGCGGTTGTGCTCGATTCCCCGGTCGATGGGCTAACTGCATAGTCTTATCGCCGAAATTCAACGGATTATTGAGGTATTTGGGAGCGAAGCCCGGAGCGGCGGGAAGGGCGCTCTTGCAAGCGAGCGGAAACCAGCTAGCATTTCGGGCGTTTGTGCGCAGAGTGCGCGCAGACGCAGGTGCCCGGTGAGTTGGAGGTGGCGCTGGTGAGCCGAATTGACGTTGTGCACAAGGCCGATGGGGTGTCGCTCATTTTGGCCAGTCACGGGTTCTCAATGAGCGTGGATCTGTCCCAATCCCAAGCGGACGACCTGCTGGAGCAGCTGGTGTCGCAGCAGTCGGCGTCCGCGAGCCAGAGAGCCGGTTCCGAAGCCAGCGACCAGGAGTTCGCCCAACCGGCGCGGGAGGCGTCGGGAGTCGGCTGCGGGGCGGTCGGCGGCGAGTAGGCCGGGTCCCTCGGGCCCATGGGTCCGAGGCGGACATCTACGCTGGGGCCTAGACCACGGCGGTGTTTGCGGCAATGGAACCCGAACTGGCCGTAGGCGGCCCACAGGAAGGCGCGAGCACACCAGCAGGAAATGGGGGGCTGGGCCGCCGGATGTGCGGCCCGTGGTCACCCGCGGTCCCCAGGGTGAGCCCGACCTGCAGACGCAGCGGCTCGACTTTGAGAATCCGGCCCAGGCACCGCCGCGCGGGCATCAGGCCGGGTCGGGTTGCGAATCGTGCTAGCAGTGTGTCGGGTTGAGGTCATGGTAGCTGCGACTTCCGGGCCCAAGGCTGCCTACCAGCGGCCCGTGGTATGCGAGTGTGGAATTTCAGCCGCCGGTATGCGCGGCGTGTTCTTGGCGCAGTGTTGGTCCAGGGATCTTACGAGAATCCGGGGGTTCCTCTATAGACTGGACGTGTGGAAGCAGCGCATTCTTCGGGCAGGCCTGGGTGGTGATGCTCTCCCAGTCGATTGGAGGTGGCGGTGAGCGGAGTCACTGTAGAGCAGCAGCCTGAAGGCACATCGCTCAGATTCGAGAGCGGGGACATATCGGTGGACGTGCTGCTGACCCCAAGGCAGGTCGACGACCTTGTGACCAAGCTGGTCGGCCGCTCGGAAGGGGAAGTGGGGCGGCAGCAGGACTCGGACCAGCGGCCCAAGCAGACAGATAGGACACGCGCCGCTACGAACAAGGGAGTTGCCGCGGTGCTCCCCCTGTTGAACGCCGGGATTCTCCGAGCGGGGGAAAGGCTGACGATGCGGTCGGCGGGCGAGGAGCACTCCGCTGTGGTCCGACAAGACGGATCGTTCGACATCGGCGGCCACATCGAGGGGTCGCCGACCGAGGCTGCGACCTACGCGGCGCAGGCGCAGAGGTCTGGGTGGAGGATGTGGAAGAACACCGCCGGGGAGACGCTCGAAGAACTGCGGTGGCGCCTTCGCGCGTCAGATTTCCGCGACGACGAGGGCAATGCGAGCAAGACGGTCGAAGAGTGGGTTGATTTCTGTATACGCACGCACCAGAAGACCCCCAACAAAGACCGGCCCGGCACCGTGGCCGCGTTCTTCAGCGACAAGGGAGTCGAGGACACCGGCAGCGCCCGAGCCGTCCTCGACCAGTGGTTCAAGTGGTGCATCGACCAGAAGTGGACCCGCGCTGTCGGCCGCGCCTGAGCCCGCAGCAGCCGCCCCCGCTCAAGCAGCGGCGGCCCGACAGCCCACGATGCGGCCCTGCCGGTCCTTCCCCGACACGTCGGAGCCGACAACACCGTGACGACTCTCGACTTCGGCTAGACAGCCCTGTTCGCGCTGTTCAGCCCGGCACCTTCATTCCCCGACATCGCATCGGGCCAGCCGCGGCGAGCCAGCCCGCTTCGGCTGCCTTGGTCCCCGGCCTAGAGTCAACCAGGTCGGCCACAAAGTTCCGCTCGCTTGCAATCACAGGCTGGGAAAGGCCCGCTGGACGGCAGTGCGGCCAGCTCGCCCCCTCACCGTACTGCACCCTTGCCCCGTTTGGACGACGGGGCGCTCCGGAGAGCGGCTTGTCCGGGTTCGTGAAGTAAATACCCTGGTTACAGCACATTTTCGATGCTGCGACCGTGTTGTCGCAAGCCGCGGGTATGCTGGTTCGAGCAGTTCCTCCACAGTGTTCCAAGGCTTCGAGCTGTAGCCGCCAGCAGCGGGGGCAGAGGATCCCCGCACGACACCGGAAGCCGGGATGCGTGCGCGATTTTTTCTCCGCTCGCTTGCAACATACTCTTGGAGGACCCTATGAGGATTCGTATTCGGACACTCGCGATCGCCGCGGCGGTCGCAATCGCTTCGGCGGGCTGCGGCGGACAGGACGCCGCCGAGCCGATTGCGGGAAGCACTGGCGAGCCGGGCCCGCCTGAAGCGACCCTTTCGCCCGCCGCCGAGCCGGCCCTACCCGGCGAGGCGGCGGAACAGGCGGATGGCGGGACCGGCGCGGGTTCCATCCCCCCGGCCCGAGTTGAGCCGGTCCCGACATCTGCCCCCGCTGCAACGCCGGCCCCGACTTCGCCCCCGCAGGAGCCGGTGGTGGTCGCTCCAGAGCCGCTGGTGTGCGAGCCGGTCGAGGTCCACGGCGAGCCGCACGACACCGAGCCCGCCGACACCGACGGCGACGGGGCCGACGACACCTGCGTCTACTTCGGCTACGCCGGCCACACCCACGACGCCGAACCGGTGGTGCAAGAGCCCGAGGCCGAGCCGGTGGAGACCGAAGGGCAGATTCCGACGCGTATCGGCCAGCCCGACAAGGGCTGCGTGGAGCTGGACTCGGGCGGCTGGGAATGCCCCGAGGACCAGACCGAGACCCCGACGCTGCCCACTCCTGAGCCTACGGCGGAGGCGTGGGGCGGCGGCGGCACCGGGTGGCACTGGGACGGCCACGGCCAGCCGGTGGCCGAGCGGGTGTGGTCTCAAGCCGAGACCGCCAGCCCTTGGCCTCCCGCGGGCGAGGGCCGGGCCGAGTTGGACTGGATGACCCAGTGCATGCGCGAGCGCCACGAGCACGCGTCGGAGATGGTGCGTCGCGGCTGGGTTCCCGAATCGGCGGCGTCGCACGAGGCGGGGGCCAGGGACTGCTCCATCTACCTGTCCGAGGCGTGGGGGCCCGTCGTGCTCGACGGCAGGGACCGGGCCTGCGTGCTGGAGAGCCTTTTGGCCCGAAACGTCCGCACCATTTCGGGCGTCAACCGCTCCCACACCATGTGGGACTGCCCGACGGCGCCAGAGGGCACCGACCCCGCCCCGCTGCGCCCGTTCGAGGCCCGCTGCGACGACCTGGTGGGCCGGCTGGCCGATGCCGGCCACGTCACAGAGCAGGTCCGGCACTGGTGCGCCATGCCCGTCTCGAATCCTTACGGCCAGCCGGGAGGCCCCCTGCCCGACCGCGACCCGGCCGACCCGTGCGATTCGCAGCGGTACGCGGCGAAGAACCTGCGCGAAATCTACTGGCTCGCCGTCGGCGAAAACGGCCAGTCGGCCCGCTATGACTGGAGACCCTGCTAGATGCCGCCACGCGGGCAGCGAGGGCTCCGGCGGTCTTGGCGGTGGCGTCTCGCGGTGGTGTTCGCGGCGTTCGCGCTGTTGACCACCGCCCACCAGTGCGAGGACAACGACGGCAACCCCATCGCCCACGACCACTGCTGGGACGGGACAGAGGCCGCACCTGGGCACTGCCCGCCCCGCCCCACGCCGGTGCCGACGCCGGTGCCCACCCCGGTGCCGACGCCGGAGCCGCCGACCGAGGTGGCGGTGACCGACTGCTCGGGACATCCGGCGATCGTCCACGGCGAGCCGCACCAGACGTTCCCGCACGACGGCAACGGCAACGGCATCCAAGAGACCTGCGCCTACCCCGGCGTTATCCCCCACACCCACTCCATTGAGCTGGTCAGCCACACCCACACCTACTACCCCTACGACCGGGAGGGCTCGGGCTGCACCCACTCCCATCAGGCGCCGACCGGCACCGCCCACTGGGCGCCTGGATCGTGCCAGGCCCAAGTCCGACCGCAGAGGCCCGACGACGCGTCGCCCCCGCCGTTCCCGCCGACCGGCGCGGGCACCCAGGCGAACCCGATAGACACCCCCGCGTTCCACAGCCCGGAATGCACATGGGCGATGTTCGACAACAACGACTACGTGGTCTGCTACGAGGCCCGCTCCCCGACGGTCACCCTGGAGCACCACAACCTGTGGCGCAACGAGGAGCTCATCGCGGGCGAATGGGTGATCGTGTCGTGGGGCATCAGCAGCTGCGGCCTCGGCCAGGGCGAGCCCAGCAACTGCGGCCACACCCCCCACCCCGGCACCCTCACCCGCCGCCAGATTTGGCACACCCACGCGGACTCCCAGACCTGGGAGCGGCTGTGGGTGCGCGTGCAGCGCGACTGCCAGCCCCAGACCGGCGAGCACGACCACGGCCCCGAGGTGTGCGAGCCCGACCACCCGCCGGTGCCCGACTGCGTGCCGGGGCTGCCCGACGACCAGACCCAGACGTTCACCGCACACGACGCGGGAGGCGACAACACCACAGTGGAGGTGCCGGGCTGCGACCCGTCGGGCACCGACTGCGAACCCGGCCCCGGCGAGCACACCCACGGCTCCCGCTGCGAGCCCGACCACCCGCCGGTGCCCGACTGCGTGCCAGGGCTGCCCAGCACCCAGACCCGCTCCTACACCGCCCACAACGCCGACGGGCAGAACACGTCGGTCAGCGTGCCCGGCTGCGTCACCGCCGACTGCGAGCCCGGCCCCGGCGAGCACGCCCACGGCCCTCTGTGCGAGCGCGACCACCCGCCGGTGCCGTCGTGCGTGCCCGGGCTGCCCGACATCCAAAGCGCCCGGTACGCCACTCACGACTCGGCGGGCCACAACATCACGGTCAGCGTGCCCGGGTGCGTCGCCACGTGTGTGCCACAACCCGGCGAGCACAAGCACGGCTCTGTCTGCGAGAGCGACCACCCGCCGGTGCCCGACTGCGTGCCAGGGCTGCCCGACACCCAGAGCGCCCTGTACACCGCCCACGACTCGGCGGGCGAGAACATCACGGTCAGCGTCGTGGGCTGCGTGACGACCAACACCAACTGCGTCCCCGACCCCGGCGAGCACGTCCACGGGGCGCGCTGCGAGGCCGACCACCCGCCGGTGCCGTCGTGCGTGGCCGGGCTGCCCGACACCTTGTCGCGCTCCTACACCTCCCACAACGCCGCGGGCCAGAACATCACAGTCTCGGTCCCCGGCTGCGTGCCCACCACCCCGCCGCCGGTGATCCCCGACCCCGACCCCGACCCCGATCTGCCGGTGTGCGACTCGAACTGGGGGGCGGGCGAGCTGGCGGCGCTGGCGGCTCGGGTGCGGTGGGAGTCGTATCTCGGCGCGGGCGACAGCCCGCCCACCCCCGAGATCGCAGGCGGCAGCAGCTTCGCCCTCGTCGCCTCGGACGTTCAGGGCGGCACCCACCGTCCGGCCTGGATGTGGCTGGCTCTGAGCGGCACGAGGCTCAACCGGGGAACCCTCGACGTGTCCGACCAGCGCGACGGCCACGAATGCTACTGGGAGGCCACCGGCGTGGGCGTCGAGATGCGCGAGCTGATCCCATCCGGCGGCGGCGACACAGAAATGCGGGCGCTCGCCACCAGCGGCAGCGTCGGAGCGGCCCAAGCCCTGGCCACCGCGCTGGCCACCTGGGACCGCTGGACAACCGGCGAGCAGGCCGAGTGGGCCGCAGCGTTCTCCCCGGCCCGGCGGGTGGCGCCGGCGTGGTGCAACGACGACGACCTGCCGGTGTGGCGCACGCTCGGCGACCGCGAGGCCACCGAGGAAGCCCGCCGGACGGCGTGCCGCTGGGAAATCCCCCGCAAGGGCATCTGGGAGTGGAAGCTCAAAGTCGCCTACACCAGCGACCAGGGTGACACAGCCGTCGTGCAGCTCGACAGCGACGTGTCGTGGTTCCAGACCGCCATCGACCTCACCGAGGAGAGGACGACCATCTGGTGATGTGGACCACCTGGCCCGCCGGGCTCCTGGGCCCCGTGGTCGGCTGGATACGCCTCTCCATCGCCATTCCCATGCTGGCCGCAATGCTCGCGGCAGCCTCCGGCGGCTGGGCCGACCCACTGAAGTGGTCGATCCTGCTTGCGTGCGCCGCGGTCCTTCACATCGCCCTCCGCGCCACGCACCGCCGCCGGGCCGTCTACGCCGCAATCAACCTCATGTACGCGTCACTGCTGCTCATTTGGGCGCTGTTCTGGAAATCGCTGGCCGGAAACTGGTGGGCACTGTTGACCGGGCTCACCGGCGGGCTAATCCTGCTCGGCTGGGACGGGCTCACCCGCCGGGGGCTCGCCCGCTCCGCTGTGGACAAGCCTGGGGACAATCCGCTGGCGGTGACCATCGACATCGGAGCGCTCTGGGGATTCGCAGAAGCCTCCACCCCGACAGTGCTCGGCCTCAAAGACGGAACCCACGTGGTCCTGCAACCCGGCTACCGGTACGTATGGTGGCTCAGAGCCGAGCCCAAAGAACCAGCCGAGCTGATCATCCCCATCGAAGGCGACGACTTCAGTGCCAACTGAGATGCGCCCCGCCGCCGCGATCCTGGCCGGCGCGCTGCTGTTGGCCGCGTTCGGCTGCAACCGGGGCGAGCCCATGGGGCCGGCGGGCATCACCGGGGAATGGGCAGCCTCCGCGTTCGCAACCCCCCAGCCCAAAGCCGCATCCTGGCCACTCGGCATCGAGGCGACAGCCCTCGATGTCACAGACGGCGACACGATCACCGTGCGGATCGGAGACCGCACAGAGTCGGTCCGCCTCATCGGGATCGACACCCCCGAGACCGGCCGCGGCGGGCACACGCAACCGGAGTGCGGCAGCCAACAGGCCACCGAGTTCTTCGACGGGCTGCTCCAAAGCGGCGACGCGGTCACCATCAACACCGATGCCCAGCGCCGCGACCACTACGGGCGGCTGCTGGGCTACGTGTACCGGGCCGAAGACAACCTGTTCGTGAACCTGGAGATCGCCGCAGCAGGCTACGCCCGAGCACTGCCCATCGAGCCCAACACCAGATGGGCCGACCAGATCGCCCACGCCGCCCAACAAGCCCCCGACCGGCAACTCGGCCTCTGGCCGCTATACCACCTCAGCCCATGACCGCCATAGACCGCCGACAACCCGCCAAAGGCGAAAACGCCGCGGTCTTCTCGATGCTCAGCGACCAGACCCAGGGCACAGAATGCGAGAGCTGCGCGGCCAGAATGCACATGGCCGTCCAACACTGGCACTGCCCGGTGTGCGGCTGGCGATGGAACATCACAACCACACCCGACAACAGGATCGAGGCCCTCGGCACCCACAGCAATAGGAACCGGATCGCCGTGGTGGACATCACCCGCCTAGCCACCCCAGCACCCAGCGCTGGCCACACCGCCCCACACTCCCACACCCCCGCCGACACCGCACCATGACACCGGCCCCAACGGACCCCGACAACCCCGGCCAGCACCGGCCCGAGTGGCTACCCGCCGACACCAGCGTTATCGAACACGTCCGCAAAGCTGCCAAGGAGCTCGGCCCGCCCCCCGAGCTCGAACTGCCCGACACCGACTGGGACTGGGACGCCGACGACCTCCTCACCGAAGCGTGGAGAACCGGCTGCATCCCCGAAGCGCAACTTCGCACAGCACTGGGAGCCAAAGGTGAAGACAAACCCTGGTGGTGGAGGAACTCTGCGGCCAGTGCGTGACCTTGTTGACCTTAGACCACGGACGCTTTGAACACATCGCGCTTCATCTCCACCTTAGTGATTCTTGTGCGGATACCTGCTACTCCGTCCCGCCCGTCCGCGGTCAGTCCTCGCCCTGCTCGGCTTAGTTCTAGCGCACCCAGTTACAAAGAATTCCCAAGTTGACACCGAGTTGACAGGCTACATGGGCCACCGGACGTCCGGTCTTCCTGACGATCCGGATGGCCCTTGAACGGCATTCTGAATCGAACTCTCGTCGCTGCCTGAGGGTGCTGATGTCGGCAGGGCCGCAAACACGCCTAGGCAGAACTCCGGATCGATATTTGGTCGTTGCCAGGATATTGCATCTCCCAATCGACTTCCTAAAGACAAATCTCCACGCAAGGAAACTTTGGCGCATTGATAAGGTTTTGTTGGGTCATGGCAAATTCGAAGGCACCATTGCGAAAGGAAGGCTGGCTGCTGAGGTAGGCCACGTAGCAGGCGAGGCTCATGGCCCAGGGGCTGGGGGCTAACCAATAGATCAAGACGTGGACAACACCTGCCTCTCTGATCAAAACATCTTCTTAGCTGGAGGCTGGGTCGGGGTTTGTGGTGCCGATGCGGGGTGGACTGATGTGCTGGTTCGTCATGCATGCGCCGGAGTGGTCGGGGTTGGGTAGGACGAACCAGTACTCAGTCGTCGTGGAGCAGGTCTGGTTTGGAGAGGACCTTGCCGGTGACGAATCTTTGGCGGTGGGTTCTAGGTGTTGGGCCGGTGCGGGGTTCCATCGGGCTGTCCGTCGCTTTGGTGGGGTCAGAGGCCGATTTCGTGGCCGACGATGGCGCGGAGTTGCTGGTTAGCGTAATGGTCCTTGTCGGTGAGATGGACGGCGGTGTAGCCGTCCCTGGTGTCATCGTTGAGGTCGCGAATGTCATTGTATTGGTGTTGGAGGGCTGCTAATGCTCTGGTGGCTTCGTCGCATTGGGGGCCGTTGAGTTTGTGGTCGTCTCGGGCTTGGTCGATTGAGGTTTGGTAGTCGTCGTCGGTCATGGCGGCGAGCACGGTGGCGTTGTCGGTGGTGGCAAGGTGGGTGCCGACGCTGGCGCCGCGGTTGAAGGCGCTGTACCACCACTGCGAGTCGATCTCGGCGACGTAGGCGGGGTAGGAGCTGTCTGCGCCGATGCCTGAGGCGTGGGCGGGCAGGCCGGTTGCGATGCTGGTGCGGGTGTAGCAGTCGAGCTGGTCGCCGGGCCGCAGCAGGTGCAGGAGGTCGCCGACGGCGGTGTTGTCGGGGTGGGGGGCGGTGCCGTGGTCTTTGGCCAGGCGCCGGAGGGTGCGGATGTGGAGCGGCGCCCCCTTGTCGCGCCACAGCGCGAGCTTCTCGGGCAGGTATTGGCAGGGCTGGTCGGCCACGGTGTCGGCCGATGGCGGCCACGGGATCGCTGCGAGATGGCGGCCGGTGAGGCGGGCGGCGTCGTTGAAGTGCTTGAGCTGTTGGTCGGTGAGGGTCCATTCGTCGGTGTCGAGGTTGAACGGAGCGCCGTGTTCGATGTCGATGCAGGCCAGCGTGAGGCCGTCTGCGAGGTCGGCTCGGGGTACGGCGACATCGACGGTGCCGTCGGGCCATGCGGGCGGGCCGTCGCCGAAGTGGGGGCGAGACGACACCGTTGTGCCCAGGGTGATGCCCCGACGGGCCGACGTGGTGTGCCACTGCTGGTCGAGGCGGCAGATCACGGCTTCTTCGACTTTGAAGTCGTCTCGGTGGTCAGGTGCCGGCCACCTCGAGTTGGAGGGGGCGACGGCGCCCCAGGTGCGCTTGGGCGCTTCGGGGTTGGCGTGGGTCCACACCAAAACGGTGTCGCCGGTGCGGAGCGTGTCCGCGGTGGCCACAGCGCCGGTGGGGGTGAGGAACTGTTGGTGGCGGGTGCGGTTTGTTCGGGGCATGGTTTGTCCTTTCTTGGTTTGCCGGTCAGAGACCGATGTCGATTGCCGGGGCCGCTGGTGCGGCTTCGGCGGGTGTTGCGGTGCGGGCGGGTGTTGGCAGGGCGCTGTCGATGAGTTGTTGGAGGTCCAGGTCGGCGGCGACGGCGATGTGGTGGGCGGCGAGAACGGCTGCTGTGGGGTCTCCGGCGGTTTGCCGCACGGCGGCGCGGGCGGCGCGGGCGAGCTCGCTGTAGGAGCGGGAGCGGTCGAGTTCGGCGATGCGGGCGATGGCAGACCAGGGGTGGGGCAGAGAGTGTCGGACGGCTCGGCGCAGGTCTTCGGGTTGGAGGTCGGCGGGGTCGCAGCCGTCGGGGAGCGCCACGGTGCGGGTGTGGACTCCTTGCCCGTCGGCGAGTGTGGCGATGGTGTGGGCGGCTTTGGCTCCGGCTGTGTCGCTGTCGAAGGCGATGGTGAGCAGGCCGGGCTGGCCGCATTGGGCTCGGAGGGTGTGGAGGTGGTCTGCGCCGAGGGCTGTGCCGCAGGCGGCAACGGTGTTTTTGATGCCGGCTTGGTGGGCGGCGATCACGTCGGTGTAGCCCTCGACGACCACGGCCTCTCCTGTCGCGGCGACAGCGGGAGCGGCCTTGTCGATGCCGTAGAGCGCTTCGGACTTGTTGTAGAGGCGGGTGCTGGGGGTGTTGAGGTACTTGGGGCCGTCGTCTTTGAGTGTTCGTCCGGCGAGTGCGATGGGGGTTCCGTGGGCGTCGCGGATGGGGAACACCACCCGGCCCCGCAAAAAGTCCCAGGTTCGGCCGCGGGTGCGGCCCAAGGCGCCTGCTGCGATTCCGGCTTGTTCGCCGATGCCGGAGCGCACTAGGTGGCCGACAAGGCCCTGCCATTGGTCCGGGGCCCAGCCGAGCTGCCATTGGGCCCAGAGGTCTTCTGTGATGCCCCGGCCGATGAGATAGGCGCGGGCCTCAGCGGCGTCGGGGCTGGAGACGAGCTGCTGGTGATACCAGTCGCCGGCTTCTCTCACCGCGGCGGCGTCGGGGGCGGCAGGGTCGCCCGCGGGGGCCGACAGCGGCGTCGGGGGCAGGTCGGGGCGGGCGGCCAGCGCCGCTATGGCCGGTACTGATGTCGGCGGGGGCGGCTCGGCGCGGTCCGCGTCGGCGTCGTCGCGCTGTAGTCGTGCTGCGCCTGCTGGGTTCTCGTCGGGTTCGGAGCTGGGGTCGGAGGTGTTGGCGGTGTCGGATAGGTCGGCGGCGATGTCGAATGCGGCTTGTTCCCACGCGGTGGCGAGGTGGCGGGGAGCGCAGCCGCTTTGGGCCCAGTCGTCGATGGCGGCCTGCCAGCGTTTTGTGTCGGCGTCGGCGAGGTGGGCGAGGTCGGTGCCGCAGGCTTTAGCGGTGCGCGCGGCGCGCTGGGCGGCGAGGTCGTCGAGGGTGATTCGGTGGCGGGCCTTGCGGCGGGCGGCGACCGCGGCGCGCACATCATCTGCCCACACAGCGGTCTGCCCGGCTGGGGGCCCGCAGCCGGTGAGCGCCTCGATGCGCCGGCGGGCGGGCGGATCGCAGATGGCGGCGAGCGCCGGGGCGAGTTGGGCGCGCCCGCAGGCGTCGGCCCGCTGGTACATGGCCCACACCTCGATGAGCCACGGGTTGTCGAACGCCCCGGCTTGGCGGTTGCTGTCCGCGATCTGGTCGAGGGCTTGGCGGTCGATGAACCGGAAGTCGTTGTCGAGAAGGCCGCGGGCGTTGCGGATCGCCCCCAGCGTGGGCCGGCGCTCGCCCAAAGCAGGGCCGGCGGGCTCAGCCGCCGACAGGGCGCCGGCGGCGTCGAGCCGGTCGATGTGGGCGAGCAGGCGGTCTTCCATCTCCCTCATCTCCTGGTCGTGGAGCGCGGCGCTGTGGCCGTCGAGCTCGTGGAGTCCGGCGAGCCAGTCGTCGATCTCATCGGCGATGTGGTCGTCGATGTCGTCGGCCCGGGCGCGCTGGCCGGCCAGGTCGCGGCGGGCGACCAGCGCTTCGGTATCGAGGTCGCCGCAGACCGGCAGGGCGCGCCCCGAAGCGGCCGAGACCAGCCCGAGGTGGGCCTTGGCGCCATCAGCGCTCATGGCCGGGTTGGTGATGTCGGTGGCGGTGGCCCAGCCGTGGCGCCGGTTGAACACGGCGTCGATGACCTGTTCGGGCTCGGTGTGGGCCGGCGCGGTCTCGGGGTCGGCGGCGGGCCGGTCGCAGATGATGTGCAGGCAGTTCTCGGCGCGGCCTCTCGACAGGCCGACATAGAGCTGGTCGCGCCCGGTGGATGCGCCGATCAGAGTCAAAGAAGCGTCGACCGTGACGCTTTGCGCTCGGGTCTGGGTGATGGCATAGCCCAGATCGAGGTGCTTGGCCGCATACGCGGCAGTGATCGTCGCCTCAGCGCCGCGCTCGAGGTGCTCCAGCACCAGATCGCCGCTTTCGGTGGCGGCGGTCACAACCCACCTGTCGCCGTTGCGGACCGGCAAGCCGTCGTTGGCGCGGCGGTGCCGGTCGTTTCGCCGGGTGGCCACGATGTCACCGATCCGGATAGCCCCATCGCCCGCACCGCTGACCGCCTCTGCTGTCTCTTGGGCTTCGGCCCGGCGCTGGGCGATCTCGGCGTTGACGGATCGAGCCAGCTCCAAGGTGGGGACGCTGATGATCGTGGCGCGGTCGCGGCGACTCTCCCACCACTCGGCCGCCGTTGTGGCGGCGTCGGCGTGGGAGCCGCTGGTGATCCTGTGCCGCTCGCGGTGGTAGTCGAGACCCTGTTTGAGGCCGCGGTGGATTTCGGCGGTGGCCTGGGCCTCGGCGGGGTCGTCGAACCGCCAGAGCTGATTGAGGGTCAACACCGGCAACACATCGGCCGCGGCGAGCGCGTCGAACATGCCGCCCGCGGCCACCGAGCCCTGCTGGGCGGGGTCGCCTACCAGAACCACCCGCGCTCCGGCGGCTGCGGTTTTGCCGCACAAAGCGGCCAGGTCGCGCGTCGAGAGCTGGCCGGCCTCGTCCACGATCACCCAGCCGCCTTCGGGGACCGGCTCGCCCGATGTGTTGATGAGCGCCACAGTGCTCGACGCGGTTCCCAAAGCGGCCCCCAAAGTGCCGGCTGCGACCGCGGTCGGCGCAGCGGCGATGATCCGGTCGTGTCCGACCGCGGCGGCGATGCTGGCCAGAGTCGTCGTCTTGCCCGCCCCGGCCGGGCCGATCAAGACGCTGCCCGCCTTGTCGGTGCCGATCAGCCCCGCGGCGGCCTCGGCCTGGTCCTCACCCAGCCCTGCGAGGTCGATTCGCTCCACAGCCCTGGTATCGACCGGCACTGCCGAAGAAAGCCACGCCGCTGTGGCCTGCTCAGCGGCGACCAGGCCCGGCGACCACCACCGTCCCTCATGTCGAACCAGGCGCTGCTCCACCCGGTCGCGCAGCGCCTTGGCAGTCGCGGCGACTACCTCGTCGCCCGACCGGCTGATAGCAGCGCAGCCGGGACCGGCGTTGATGGCCGCGTATACCACCGCGTCCAGATCGACATCCGAAAGGCTGGTGGCCGAGTCCTCCGCGACAGCCAACAGCAGATCCAACATGTCGCCCTCCAAGGCGAGCTGGGGTCCGTCGACAACGAACTCAGGCCGGTCATAGGTGTCCCGCTCGACGCGCCGGGCCGCGCGATAGCCGTCCACTGTCTGAGCGACGTCGATACCCAGGTCGGCGGCCTCGGCCCGCCACCGCACATGCGGATCGCCCTCCAGCGGCAGCAGCTTCTTGGACCGGCGCGACGCGACAGCGGCCTGGTTCCAGAGCTCGACTCTCTCGTCGGCGGTCGGCTCGCGCCCGGTGCTGGCCTCGAATTGGCTGACCCTGCGCCCGGCCTCTTTCGCCACGTCGCTGCGCCGCGAGGACCATGCCTCGATCAGCGCTTCGGGGCTTCCGGCCACATCGGCGTGCAGCCGGTCGTCGATTCGGTCCCACGACCACCCCAGCCGTCGCGACAGCTCGGCCCGCAGCACCGCCCCGCCGACCATGCTGGCCGCCTTCGCCGACGCGTAAACCTGCCAACCGTCAAGCGTGCGCCACACACCGTCCCCGCAAAGCACCCGGTTCGCCATCAACAGGTGCGAGTGCAACTGCGGATCGCCGGCCCTCGACGTGAAGTGGTCGAAGCGGGCAATGGTCGCCCTGCCGGGGACTTCCTCGATGTTCTTGCCGCCCGCCCCTGAGCGGGAGAAGACACTGTTCTCCTGCACATAGGCGATGACCGACTGCACAGCACGCGACCAGGCGGCCTCGATCTCCTGTCGCTCAGACTCTCCGCACAGCGCCCACGCCGCCGACACCGACTTCGGGAGGCTGAACGTCAGGTCGTAGGCCCCGACTGATTTTCGGGTCCGGGTAATGCCGAGCCGATCCACAAACGTCCCCGCCGGCTTGATCTTGCGGCCCAGAGGCTGATCGGTGCCGGGATCGTGGCCCGCCAGCATCGCCTTGAGCTGCTCGGCGGTGACCCCCTCTCCGGCCACAACGCCCATCGCCCCCGCCGCAGCCCACACACCGGGCTGCTCGCCCGAGTCGGTGTAGTAGTCGGCCTGCCCGCCCGAGTCCATAGCGACGACTCCGGCAGCCGCGCGCGACAGGTAGTAAGCGGCGTGTGCTACTCCGACTTTTCCGATGGACAACACCCCGGCCACCACCCCTTGGCGTGTGCTCGATGGGCGCACAGCGTCCACGACGCGACCGGTCGGAAGCGGTCGCAACCCCAAGAGCACAGATTCGGGTTCCGACCGGTCCCGACCCCGACCCAGCCACCCGCGGCCAAACAAGGGAAAGGCCGAGTCGGCCCCAATTCCGAAAAAGCCAAGCTAAAACCGACTATTGAACAGCCCAGCCCCAAAATGGTGCGACGACGCTCCAACCCGTGCCCAAAACAGCGCAGCCCGCGCCATCGCCGGCGCGGCCTGACAAGGCGCCCACACCGCCCGCGCCCTCCGAGTCATGAAATCCCAGCCAATTCCCCGGCCACCAACCCCACCGCACCACGGAAGCCCCCGCCGCCGACTCCAAACCGCCCAAACCACGCCACCGGCCCGAACCGATTCGCCACCGCGGGGCCGGGACGAAAGCCGTTTCGAGCGCAGCTCGAAACGGCCCCGCACTTGAGTGCAAGCGTGTGGACACCTCTCGCTCGCTCTTCGCTGCTGGCTGGGGCCTTCTAGGGTCGCTGTTAGGTTGGCTGCTTCGGGTTCGGTTCTGGTCTGGTCTGGTCTTCGGTGATTGCTGGTGTTGGATGTCTTGTTGACTGTTGGCTGGGTTGGATCTGGGCATTGTCGACTCTTGACCGGTTCTGGCGAAATCCTGGGTGGCTGGTGTCGCCAGTCCGAATCGTTGGGCCGCGGTAGTCGGGTCGCCTTCTAGTGGGAGTGGGCAGCGGCTGGTCGGGCTGCGGGCCGCGTCAGGTGTATGTTTCCCGCATGGGCTCTGTCGAGGTTCTGGGCGGTTTGGGACCGGTGTTCTCGACGAGGGAGTTCCAGCGTGCTGCTGGGGTGCGCCCGTCTTCGGCGTCGCGGGCTTTGGGGGAGTTGGCGGTCGGGGGCAGGGTGGAGAGGATCCGCCGGGGGACGTGGCGCAACTGGTGTGTGGCGTGGCCCTCGGCGTCGGACCTGTTGGTCGGTTCGGGCCCTGTGTCGCACCATTGGACGCCGGAGTGGGAGGCGGAGCTGGAGGCGGCCTACGGCGGCACGGTTCGCCGTATCTCGGGTCTGACCGCTTTGGGGATGGCGGGGGCGGCGTTGATCTGTAGGCCGGAGGTGACTGTGGAGGCGAGCGTGGCGTTCGACACCGGTCCGTTCGGGTTCGCGTCGTGGCGGGAGAACCGGGAGTCGCTTTTGGTGGGCGCGGTGCAGTTGACGGAGCACACGTGGGTTTCGACGCCCGCTCGGGCGGTATTGGAGTGCGCCCACTGGCCGCACCGCTCGCACCGCTGGGAGGAGTATGTGGGCCGCATGCTGGCCTACCGCTTCGAGGTGTGCTCGCCGGGCGAGGTCGCCGACGCGGCCGGCGAATTGGGCTGGCGGGCCGGACTGCGGCGGATCTCGTCTTTGGCCCAGGGGCTGGCCGAGTCCCCCACGGCACAGAGCCTGGGGTTCGACGTCGACCCCAGGTGGGCCGAGATAGGAGGGGCCGCTCTTCGCGGGGACGACTGGACCCACCTCGCGCCGCTGCACCGCACCGCCAGCCCGCCCCGCATCGCCTACCGAGACGCCGCCCGCAAGGTCAACTGGGCGGCCGCCCCCGACGCGCTGGCCGCCGCGGTGTCGACATGAACCCCCCGACGAGCCGGCACAGCCGATGGGAACCGGCCGATCTAGTCCAGCACCAGATCATCAATTAGGTGAGTTCCCACGCCGAGCACCACATCGCTGGTTTCCAAGCGGCGGGCCCCGACTGCTGCCCCAAGACCCCGCCACCACAGATGGGACGCCTCCGAGTCGTGCTCTGGTCTCGACCCACAACAGTGGGTCGCCGATGTGGACGGCATTTCATCCGGTTGCATCCTGGCAGATTGCGATATCTCGGCGGGTGTGTCTCGCTAGAGGTCCGTGAGGCGGGTTACCAGGCCGAGTGGGTCAGAAATCGCGAACCTCGTCGATCCATGACTGTTGTTCGCACAACAGAGAGGCGCACAGCATGACTGATAGCAAAGCGTTCTCCCGTGACAGGTGAGTGACAGTGGGCTGGTGGACCGTGGCGTGCCGTGAGACCGTTTCAGGGATCGGATCACCGCTGTCTGCGTGATACCGAGTGAAGAACTTCGGTATGGGTGCCAGCAGCGCATGACGTTGAGACGTGACCGATGATCTTCTGATTTGAGGAATTCAAGCTCTTCCTTTGCGAGTTCGTACTTGAATTTGAGCGACTCTTTGTATTTGTCTTCCCCCTGCTGGGTCCTAAAGCTCTCAACTCGCCGCTCAGATGCCCAAAGCGCCGGCCCTTCTGCGACCGCGACCGCGAGTGCCATAGCCGCTGCGTGATGTCCGGCCTTTAAAGCCTGTAGCGCTTCGCCAGCAAGTGTCTGCACATCGCTCAGTTCGGGATCTCTGCATTGAGCGATGAGCGACTCGCAGTGATCAAGGACTTCATGTTGTCTTGCGACGAGGACCCCTATGCGTCCGGCCTGCTCGGTGGCCGCGAGTTCCACTAGCACCGCTGTTGGCGGCACCCATGCAACCGGGATGCCATTTTCTGAGGCGACCCGCAGAATCTGGTCCGGCGTGAGACCGCTTCCTTGCCAATTCACGGGGCGCCACATACTCATCGCCGCTGCCAGCGCATGGTTCGACTTCGCCATTTCTCCAGCATCAGGATCATCAACGTTGTCGAGCTGTTCGATGATATCAATCAAGCTGGTCATCACGATACTCCCCGGTTAGATGGCGAATTCGCCCTCGCGGCCCGATGCCATTGATAGCAGTGCTTCGCCCATCTAACGGAACGCAATTGTCATGGTCAGAACTCTCACACATCATCTATTGCGAGAGCCCCATCCTGGCTCCCCGATCGGTTGCGACCGGTTGCGACCGGTGGGGTGGGCGACAGTGCGGCCGTGATTTCGACGCAGACGGCCGCTAGGCCCTCATCGGAGGCGGCCCGGGGATGGTTGCTGTGAGCGGCGAGCACGAGCCTGGTTTTGACCGGTGGCCGCCGTCGGTGTGGGTGGAGCCGTGGAGCGACCCGCGCATCGAGGCGGCGGGCGTGCCGTTGCGGTCGGGTTATGTGGAGAAGTACTGGACGAGCGTTCTGGGGCCCACGCAGGTGCTGATGCTGCGCCTGGTGGCCGAGGGATTCGACAAGCACCCCGACGGGTTCGAGATGCGCCTGGCCGACGCGTGCGTCCAGCTCGGGGTGAGCCCGCATCGCGGCAAGGGCGCTCTGCGGGCCTTGTACCGGCTCGAGAGGTACCGGCTGGCCAGCGCCGGCCACGCCCTGTGGGCGGTGCGCCGGTCGGTGCCGGTGCTGTCGCGCCAGCAGCTGATCCGCCTGCCCCACGAGCTGCGGGTGGCCCACAGCCGAGATGCCCGGGCCGCGGTCGCGGTGTGGGACGAGCAGGCCGCCGACCGGGCCGGGCGGGTAGCGCTCGCCATGGCCTCAAAGGGCCAGTCCCGCGAGGAGATAGCCCGTCGCCTGGAGCTGATGCGGGTACCGCCGACAGCGTGCGCAGAAGCGTCAAAGATGGCCGTGGAGGCGATGGCGGGATCACTGCCCGAGCTGGACCAGCCGCCCGTCCAGCGCGCAGCCGAGGCTCCGGCGATGGCTGGCATGGCCGGGATCTGATGGCCTGCCCGCAGATGCCGTCATCAAGGGCGTTTGTCGTTTGACCGTCTTCAGAAAGGAGGCCAGCCATGTTGGCCAGCATGTGGGCGCTCAAGGGCGGCCAGGGAACAAGCACGACAGCAGCGCTGACCGCAGTCGGCATATCAGCCGACCGGCCGGCGCTGTTGGTGGATTTGTGCGGCGACCAGTCCAGCCTGTTCCGGGTTGACCGCCACCGGGAGGGCATCGCGGAGTGGTCTTCGGGCGACCTCACCGCCAGGGCGCTGCGCCACCAAGAAGTCCACGTCACCGACACGCTGCGGCTTCTGCCACGGGGCCGCGGGCCCATCGACCCCCGCCGGACCCAAGAGCTCCTGGAGTGGCTCGTCGGCTCAAGCCAGGTCGAGGCGGTGATCGCCGATGCCGGCACGCTCGACCCCGAGGGCGGCGTCGAGGCCCGCGACTACCAGCTGCGCCGCACCGTCGCGCAGATCGCCGTGGCGTCGGTGCTGGTGACCAAGCCCTGCTATCTGGCGCTGCGCCGCTGCGAGCCCAACACGGTGTCGCCCACCGGGGTGGTCATGGTGTCCGACGTGCGCCGCGCCCTGGGACCAGCCGACATCGAACAGGCAACAGGCGCGCCGGTGCTGGCCACCGTCCCCCAAGACACCCAGATCGCCCTGGCAGCCGACGGCGGCGACATGGCGCAGCAGGCGTGGACCCAGACCGTCCAACAACTCCGCGGCCTCGTCGTCCCCATAGAGAACCGGATCAAACACCAAGACCTCGAAGCGGCCGCGACAGAGCCCAAACAGTGGTGCTCATGGTGGGACTGCGACACCCGCCGCCAGTTCGTGGCCGCGGCGAGCTGGGCAATCGAGTCCGAATGGGGCGAACACGAGATCGACGAGGAAACCGGGCGCATCTGGATCGACGGTGTGGACGACGACAAAGACCTCATCGCCACCGCCAAAGTCTGCAAGACACTCAAGCCCCGCGACTGGCGCTACTACCTGCACCACAACATCTACCGCCTCTTTGAGACCGACTTCGCCAACGAACTCCTCCACCCCCAGCACCAGCAAGCCGCCGGCCGCGGCGACGGACTGGGCCTGTAGACGGCGGCCCCGCGCCGCGGGCTTGTGCCGCGGCTATCCGCGAGATGCGGGGCTGGGCAGGGACCACTCCTTGGTTTGGAGCGTGTCGAGATCCAATAAGACGACCGCCTGGTCGGTGCCGTCGCAGTCGAGGCCGACCACGGTGGTTCCGTTGCGCTCGATGGTGTAGGCGTGGTGCCAGTGGCCGTGGACGACGAGTTTGGGCCGTATCGCCTCGGCAACCGTCGCTAGCAGCGACTGCACCTGCGCGGATGCGCGGGCGTCGGCCTCGGGCAGGTTGCGGCCCCGCAGCTCATAGCCCAGCGCCGGGTAGTCGTGGCACAACAGCACATCGGCCGGCCCGCCGTCAATGGCCCGCTGGGCGTCTGCCGGGGTGGGGGCTTCTTCGGCGGGGAATAGGTCATAGCCCGGAGTGCGGACGCCGTGGTCGATGCTGTAAGCGCCGCCCAGAGCCCGGAACCGCACCCCGTGCCACTCCCACCCGCAGCCCCGCGGCAGGTACCACAGGCTCGGGTACATCTCCACCGGATCGGCGGGGCCGCCTTTGGGGTTCCGGAACGAGGTGTGGAAGCGCAGGTGCTCGTGGTTCTCGTGGTTCCCGTCCAAAAAGCACACCGTCACCCCCGCGACCGCCGCAGCCGTTGACACATACTTGGCGAACCCCTTCTGGGGCCACCATCCGAAGTCGCCGAGCTGCACAACCACGTCCACCCCCTCAGCGCCCAGCGCCCGGACCACACTGGCCGTCCACACCGCATTGAAGTGCGTGTCGCCAACCAGCCCGATCTGCTTGCCCGCCGGAGCGGGAAGAACACCAGAAACCACGACTCGCCCCTTTCGACCTCCCCTCCACAACTACCAGCCCCGCAACCGTTTCAGGCACCCAATTTCCGGGGGGTAGCCATAGGTCAGCCGGGTGGTCGGGCTGTGTTCTGTGTTCTTGTTCCACTGCGCTGTGGCCCTGGAGCCGGTCTAGTGGGATGCCGCAATGCGCGCCTGGGGCCCATTGCCGGGTGATTCGTAGGGCGCGATCCGGGTTGCGACCGGTGGGTTGGGGGGTTGCGACCGGTTGCGACCGGTGGGGGGTTGCAGGGTGGCGGGCATGGAAACTTCAATTTGTGCTTGGGCTCCGTGGTGGCCTGCTGAGAAGACTCGGCGGTTCTTGTCGGAGGTGGAGGAGGTGGTGGGCGCCCGATTCGGCGAGTTCGAGCTCGACGAGGCTGAGGGCACCGTCACCGTGTCGGAATTGGATTGCGTGCTGGGCTTGTCGAATCTGGCCCAGATGTGCCGGTCTGTTGATCCTGAGGACTGGCGGATGCTGGTCTACTCGCATATGGCCCGCCTCGACGACTTCGCCCCGGAGGTTCTGTCGGAGCTGATAGGGGACTTTGAGAGGGTCAAGGGCGATCTGCGGGTGCGGGTGGTGTCTCCTAACCATCTCGAACACATAGACCCGGTGGGCGACCAGTTGCCTTTGGGCATGTTCGCCTGTTTGTCAGTCGCTTTGGAGGGCGCGACGATGCCGGTGGACCGCGGCCATTTCGACCAGTGGGGCCAAGACCAGGACGAGGTGATGACGGCGGCTCTGGCGAACACGGTGGCGGCCAAGGAGGTCGTCTCCACGGAGATCGAGGAGATGAAGGGGCAGTTCAAGGTGTTCACGGGCGATTCTTTGTTCACGTCGGCGCTGATGCTGGGCTCGGCGGACGCGATGCCCGAGGTGGGCCCTTGGGGGGCGGTGGTGACGGTGCCGACGGCCCGCGATTTGCTGGTTTGCCATGTGGATGCGTCCGAGGAGTTCGTGAACAACTCAGCGGCGATGCTGGCCATCAGCTACACCCGCTATCTGGCCGGGCCGAACTCGGTGTCCCCGAACGCTTTGTGGTGGCGTCCCGGCGAGCCGCTGGAGGCGTTCGCCCGCCTCGACAATGCGTCTTTCGAGCTGGCCGCCCCGCCGGAGCTTCGCGACTACCTCAGCAGCGTTCTCAACGCCGGTGTGGAGCGCTCGCAGTCCAGGGCCGAGGGCATCGACCTGTAGAGCCCTCTGGGTGCTTGAGGGCGAGAAGCGGCGTCCGCTTGCTGGCCTGGTGATGGGAGGGTTGCGGTGAGCTGGGCCGCGGCGGAGCTGGGCCGCATTTGCAGAGTTGCAGAGCGCGCCGGGCAGCCGGCCGACGCCGGTGATCTGGCCGAGGCGGGGGCCGAGGCGTCGGCTGCGGCGTGTGATTGGATGGCGATGGCCGCGGAGAGGGCCTCTGAGTGGGCGGCGGACCCGGCGAGGGACGAAGAGTGGGACCGGGCGGTGGAGAGGCTGGCTCGGCTCAAGCCGTTTCCGATCTGGCGGACCCTCTCCGGCGGGCTGTGGGTGCACCGGGCCAAAGTTGAGAGGTGCTCCGGGGCGATTCTGGCCGAGGAGGCAGTCGACAGGCCGCTTCGCGCCAGGGGCGCTTCGGTGGCGCTGCTGGCGACGGCGGTGGCGAAGGTGGGCGCCGCGGCCAACCAGTCGCTGATCCGCGGTCGGCTCCCTGCCCCGTTCAACGAGCTGCCCGTGCTGCGAAAGGCTCTGGTGGCCCCTCCGGGGTCCGAGCTGGCTGGCCGTTTGGCCGCCGAGGAGCGGCTGGCGGCTGATGTGGCCGGGGTCAGGGCCGAGATGGCGGTGTCGGCCACGGTGAAGGCCGCCCAGCTCATGTGGTCGGCGGCGATGGCGCTCGAGAGCGGCTTGGGGGCCGAGACCGCCTTGGAGCAGGCCGAGGCCGCTCGCCGCCACGCCGAGCTCATAGGACTGCTGGACCGGCTGATGGAGCCCGCCGCAGTGCAGCCCGCCCTGTTCGACTGCGGAATGTGACGGCGCGGCAGCGGCCGCGACCGGTTGCGACCGGTTGGGCGGGCGACAGTGTGGCTGATTTTGACCCAGACCGGCTCCGGGCCGGAGAGGGGGAGTTGAGGTGTTGATTTCAATGTGGTCGCTCAAGGGCGGCCAGGGAACATCGGTCGTCGCCGCGATGGCCGCGGTGCGGGCGGCGCAGGACCACAGCCGAAGAGTGCGGCTGGTGGACTTGGGCCGCGACCAGCCGGCGATTTTCGGCACAGCCGTGGCATCGGATTCCTGGTTGTGCCGTTGGACGCAAAGCGGCCTGGGCGCCGATGCTCTGGACCGCGCGCTGGTGGAGCTGACCCCAAACCTGTCGCTCCTGCCCCGCGGCGACGGGCCGTTCAACCCGGAGCGGACCGGCGAGCTCGTCGAGTGGCTCAAAGCCGACGACACCACAACCATCGTGGATGTGGGCACGTTGCACCGCGACCGGGAGGAGGATTTCGCCGGCAGCGTCCACCACAGGATCATCGCCGGGTCCGACCAGTCGATTCTGGTGACCCGTGCCTGTTATCTGGCGCTGCGCCGCGCTGTGAACCCGCCGGTGCGGCCCACCGGGGTGGTGCTGGTGGCCGAGGAGGGCCACGTGCTGACCGCCGGGGACTGCGAGGGGTTCATCGGAACGCCGGTGGTAGCCGCCGTCGCCGTAGACCCCGACATCGCCCGGGCAGTGGACAGCGGGATGCTGCGCACCAGGGTGCCCAAACAGGCCCTGGGGTCGCTGGACGCGCTGGCAGAAGACCAACAGTCCCGCGACCAGGGCCGCGACCGCGCGACAGGCGTCGAGCTGGACTGAGCAGGCCCCAGACCGCGGTCCCGGCAGGATTGCGACCGGCGGGGCGGGCGGTTGCGACCGGTTGCGACCGGTGGGGCAGGCGACAGTGTGGCCGCTTGTTGGCTTCAACCGGCTGCGGGCCGGGGAAGGAGAGTTGTGATGTTGATTTCAATGTGGTCGGTCAAAGGCGGCCAGGGAACGTCGGTCACCGCGGCGCTGGCCGCTTTGCGGGCATCCCACGAAAGCGACGAACCGGTGCGGCTGGTGGACTTGGGCCGGGACCAGGGGGCGATCTTCGGCGCATCAGAGGTAGGCGATGCCGGGCTTGGCCGGTGGACCCAGAGCGATCTGGGCACTGATGTGCTGGAGCGGGAGATGGAGGAGCTGTCGCCGAACCTGTTGCTTCTGCCCAAAGGCAGCTTGATGCTCAACCCGAGGCGGGCCGACGAGCTCATCGAGTGGCTCAAAGCCGCCAACACCACAACCATCGTCGACGTGGGCACGTTGCACAGCGACCAGGCCGAGAGCTTCGCGGACAGTCTCCACCACAGGATCATCGCCGAGTCCGACCAGTCGATCATGGTGACACGTGCCTGCTATCTGGCGCTGCGCCGCACGGTGAGCCTGCCGGTGCGGCCCACCGGGGTGGTGCTGGTGGCCGAGGCGGGCCGGGCGCTGACCCGCAGCGACTGCGAGCGGGCCATCGGTGCGCCGGTGGTGGGCACCGTGGCCATCGACCCCGACACCGCCCGGGCGGTGGACGCCGGGATGCTGCGCACCAGGGTTCCCAACCAGGCCCTGAAAGCGCTGAGCGTGCTGGTGGACAACGACCTGTCCCGCGCCCGCGACAACGCGCCGGGCGTCGAGCTGGACTGAGCAGGCCGCAGACCAAAGCCCCGCAACGGTTGCGACCGGTCGCCCGTGAGTTGCGACCGGCTGCGACCGGTGGGCTGAGAGAAGGTGACAGCCATGAAGAGCGCATCTGTGAACCCGAACCCTCCGGCGGCACCCCGCCGGTTGTCCCACCTCCACGTGGTGCCCGACTCGGGCACAGCAGCCGCCACCCCGGACGCGGTGCGGCTGCGGCCCGCGGGCACCCCGGTGCCCGACGGGTGGCGGTCGGTGACCGTGGCCGCCGCGGCCGACGAGCACGGCATCCACCAGCCGAGCTGGGAGGTCCATTTCGACACCGAGGTCATCGCCCGCCTGGTGCGTGGCGAGCCGGTGTCCGACGAGGTGGCCCAGGCCATGGTCGACGACGACTGGGAAGAAGTGCTCCAAGACCGGCCCGACGGCGCACCACAGAACGTCTCGTTCTGGGTGCAGCGCACCGACGCCCCATCGCTGGTCGCAGAGCGAGAGCGGTCCCGGCTGCTGCACCCCTCCAACACCGACGGCATAGAAGTCGGCTTCTAACCGAGCCCGCACAACACCGCACCCCCGCCGCGGGCAGCACAGCGGGGACGGCGCTTCGGTGCCGTCCCCGCTGTCGCGTCCGGTCGAGGAGCGGCGGCTTTGGCCACCCCCTGGTGGTGCTATTGGCCGGCAGTGCCGCTGATGGCGGCGAGCCTCGTGGCCAGGGCTGGAATATCCCGGGTGATGGTGTCCCACAAGATGTCGGAGTCTGCGACGAAGTATTCGTGGGCCAGCTTGTTGCGAAGGGACTTGGCCTGCCGCACGGGAAGATCGCGATGGCGGGCGACGAACTCGGCTGAGAGCCCGTCGAGCGCCTCCCCGATGACCGTGAGGTTGTAGTTCGCGGCGTCTCTGGCGACCCAGTCTTCGTCGTATGAGGATCGGCCCCGGGCCGCTATCTCGGCGAGCCGGCCACAAGCCTCGAGGATGTCTTGTATCCGCTCATCGTCTCTTCGGGTCACAGCGGGATGGCATCGTCGAGCATGGTGCGACAGCTCTCTCGCACACATGACCGGGGAACAACGTCGACTGGGGCCCCCAGCAGGTCTTCGAGGTCTGCCTCCAGGCCGCCGATGTCGAACAAGGTGACGCCTTTTTCGAAGTCCACCAAGAAGTCGTAGTCGCTGTCGGGGGAGTCTTCGCCGCGGGCCACCGACCCCACCAGCGCTATGGCGCGGGCATGGTTTCGCTGGGCGGCGGCCCGGATCGCGGCCCCATACTTCACCAACACATCGTCGCGGCGGCTCACGCCTGTCATCGTAACCCGCCCCGACGCCAGCCGGCGCGCCCTAAAACGAAGCAGAGACCTGCTTGAAGCCGGCGAAGTCCAAGCGGCGGTTCGGGCGGTGTCAGCGACTTGTTTTTCTGAGGGCGAGCATTTGGGCGCGGTAGGCGTTGAGGTCTTGGGCCATGCCCAGGGCCGGGGAACTGGCGGTGATGTTGGTCGGGTCGATGTCGGCGTCTCGGGCGGCGGCTTTGATGCGGCGGGTGACGGTGTTGGGCGAGAAGTCGAAGACGCGCTGGCCGCCATCGGCGTCAGGGGGTCGTATGAGGGCAAGCGCTTGGGCGGTGAACTCGGAGATGGGCGCGAGGTCTTGTTGGCCGGCGGTGGGGTGCGGGACGCGGACTTGGCCGCCCCCGCCGTGTTCGAACACGTCCACGTCCCCCCATCTGAGGGCGAGAATCTGGGAGCAGCGCAGGGATGCCTCGTGGGCGACGGCGATCATGGCGATGTCGATGTCGCCGCGGCGTTGGGCTTGGCCGGGAGTCTCCAATCGCCTTCCGGGCTGGTTGCGGCGAGGCTTGTGGGCGTTGTCGGCGATCTGGCGGATCTGGTGCCACCGCAGCGGGTCGGGCGGTTCGGGGGCTCTGCCTCGGTCGGCGGCCTGGCCAGCCAGCAAGTCCAGCAATCGGAGCACCTCGGGGTCGTGGGCCGGGTTGGCGCCGGGCAACTCCCGATGCCAGTGGGCCACCGCGGAGTGGTAGGAGCGAAGGGTGCCGGGCTGCTTGTCCTGTTCGGCCAGCACGGTCAGCCACTGCTGTAGGTCGCCGGGCCGGGCGGGGAACACCGCCAACCCCCGGCCCGATGCCCACGAGCGCCAGTTCCTCTGGCCGGTGCGGTAGGCCCTGCGGGTACTCGCCGACAGCCCGGCCGCCACGCTCTCGACCATCAGCCGGCCACCGGCCCCACGACGGCGGGCGGGCCAATGCCGCCGCAGCCAGCCCAGCGGCCAGCAGCGCCGCCAGGCGGGCTCGGGGCAGCAGGGCGTGGGACTCGGGGATCCACGGCCCTTGATGTAGCGGAATGGCGCGGCTCAGGCCGAATCAGAGCGGGCGGCCACAACGGCGGGCGGGTGGCTGCTCGGGCGGTGTTGCCGCGGGGTGCGGTCGGCCGCCGGACGGCCGGAGTTCGCGGCGTCCCGCCGCGCCTTGGCATCAACGACGGGCCAAGGAGCCGGGCAGGCCGCGGCGGAGACCCTTGGGAATGCCCAGGCTGACCGGTCGCTTGTCGGGTGGGGTTTTCGGCTTGTTTGGGGGGTTTGGGGACGGTTGCGACCGGTTTGGGGGATTTGCGACCGGTGGGGTGGGGGGTTTGCGACCGGTTGCGACCGGTGGGGTTGGGGATTGTGGCGGCCGTGACTGCGAAGCCCGTTTTCCGTGCGTCTTTCGGCGATCTGCTGCGGCAGGTGTCGGAGGTGAAGCAGAGCCTCTCGCGCCCGGCCGCCGAGCCGCCTTCGGCGGTGGAGCGTCCGGGTCGGGTGGGGGCTGATCCGTTCAGCGTGGGCGGGGTGGTCGGGCTGGCGGCTGCAGCGGCTGTCGCGGCCGGCGGGTCGATCTGCGTGGCCGACTGGCGCCTCGATGTGGAGGTTCCCCCAGCGGCGCGCCGCCGCCGGCTGCACCGGGCGGGGGGCTGCGAGGGCTGGTCGTTCGACGGCGACCGCCTGGTGCGGGACCCGGCCGGGCCGGACATCGCGGTCATCGACGGCACTTGGAAGGGAGATTTCGATGTTTGAGGACATTGGCACCTGGCTCACCCAGATTCGGATTCTGGCGGCGCTGGCGTTTTTGGCGGTGATCGCGACGCTGGCGGTGGTGACGGCGTGGAAGACGAAATCGACTCCGGCGACCATCGGGGTGATCGTGGCCGGCGCGGTGGCGCTGGCGATGTTGGCGCAGCTCGATGTGATCTCGGGGAAGGTCAGCGACGAGATCGACGGGTCGAACAAGACCACCGTCGACACCGGCGGGATGGAGATCATCTCGGAGTTCGGGGGCGGCTGATGTCGGATCAGCAGACCATCAAGTCGTTCACCGCTCCGAGGCGCCGTCCGACGGAGATCGGGCGCATTCCGGGGTTGACGCTGCCGTGGCAGTTCACGCTGGCGCAGTTCGCGGTGGGCGCGTTCGGGTTGTTGCTGGCGGTGGTGATGCTGAGCGCGGGCGCGCCGGTTTGGACGGTGTTGCCGGTGGTGGTTTTGACGCTGGTGGCGGGCCGGGCGATCCGCAGGGTCCGCATCGACGACCGGCCGCTGTTGGCCGGGCTGGCCGGCTGGGTCCGGTTCGTGACGGGCCGGGCGACCAGGGAGAGGCTGGTGCCCCGCACGGCCGACGCGGTGGTCGACAACGTTCTGGTGGGGTCGGACCATTCGCAGTGGCTGTTGTTCAGCGTGGCCCCGGCATCGTACGGGGCGCTGGACGGCACGCCCGACAAGCTCGCCGCGCTGGGCGCGGTGCAGCGTTTGGCGGCGTCGGTGGGAGCGGAGCGTTTCCGCCTGTTCTCCACGGTGGACGCGCTCGGGGCCGACGAGGTGACCGAGCAGATGGCCAAGGTGTCTGAGGCTGGGACGTGGGACCGGGAGCTGGCCGCGGAGCACGACCGGCTCAGCGGCATGGAGCTGGCCGACCGGGCGTTCTGGCTGATGGTTTTGTGCGGCGACGCCGCGCCCCGCAGCGACGAGGGCGGCTGGTGGGCCGCTGTGGCGGCGATGGCAGGTTGGCGCCCGCCGGCGCGCGCCAGCTGGGTGGACCGGCCCGCGATGGCCGACCGGTCCGAGGCGATAGTCGCCCGGGCGGGATCGGCGGTGGCGCTTCGGCCCGCGACGGCAGCCGAGGCCCGGTGGCTCTTGGACCGGATCGCGGTGGGCGCCGCGCACCGCCGGGGCGTGCGGGCCGAGGACGACTACCCGCACCTGATGCTGGAGCCGCACCCCGACGCGGTGACGGTGGGCCGCGGCGTCACAGAGGGCGCGTCGGCGTGGCGGGCGGGCGACGCCGAGTGGTCAGAGCCCCTCCAGCGCATAGCGGTGGCCCGCACCGGGACGCAGACCGTCGCCCACATCTCAGCGGTGGTGTCGCAGCTGCCTGACGCCTGGATGGTGCCCGGCGGCGGCGAGCTTTTGTGGGCGGTGGACTCTTTGGCCGAGCCGTGGGAGTGGCTGATCGACGCGGAGGTGGTGCCCAACCAGACAGCGGTGGCAAAGACCCGCAACCAGCACCGCCGGCTCCAGAACCAATACGACGAGTACGGCGGCGACCCCGCAGGCGCGCCGCCCGATTTGCAGGCGGCGTCCGAGCAGATCGAGGCGCAGCGCCAGGCGCTGGTGGACACCCGCAGCGACGAGTTCGTGGTCACCGTGGTGCTCACCACAGCGCTGGCCGCCGCCGGCGACACAGACGAAGACATCGAGCAGGCCGCCGAGCGGCTCAACGCCCGCCTGGAGCGCCTCGCAGGCCTCGCCGCCCGGGGCGACGTGAGGATCGCGGCCCCGTCGGGCGACCAGCTCTCGGCCCGGCGGCTGTGGCTGCCCCGCAAGCATCGGGCGCCGGTCAGCCGCGACTACCGCCAGTTCTTGTTGAGCGACGGGCTGGCCGGGCTGGGCCCGTGTCTGCACTCGGCGGTCGGCGACCCGCAGGGAATGCTGTTGGGCTGGGCCGACGACAAGGGCAGCAACGTGCCGGTGCTGTTCGACGCGGCGCTGGGGCCGAGGGGCCAGGCGGTCGGCGCTCAACCCCGGTCGCCGTCGATCGGCATCGCCGGCAAGCTCGGGTCGGGCAAGTCGGTGCTGGCCAAGCGGCTCATGTGGTCGGCGCTGATGGCCGACGGGGCCCTCGTGGCGGTGGACCGCTCGGAGATGGGCGAGTACGCGGCTTTCGCCGAAGCGGTGAAGGCCGCCGCCCCCGAGCTCGACGTGGAGATCATCGACGTGCGCGACCCCGAATGCGGGTCGCTGGACCCGATGCGGGCCATCCCAGACCCCCGCTTGGCGGCGGACACCGCCACTTTGCTGTTGGGGTTTCTGGGCCGGATCGACCCGCACGGCGCGGCGGCAGCCCGCCTCGCGCTGGCCGCGGCGGACAGCCCGGGCATGCCGCTGGGCGACCTCGCCCGCGCCGCGGCGTCCGGCGACGACCGCGCCACAGGCGAGCTCGCCGTGCTCGAAGCCCAAGCCGCCGCTTTGGCCGCCCACCCCGTGGGCGGCGTTTTGTTCGACGCCAAGCGGCCCCCCGCCAATTTGAGCGCCGATCTGGTGGTGCTGTGGGCGCCGGGGCTGGCTTTGAACCCGCAGCCCGACACGCCCGCCGAGGTGGCCGCCAGCGCCGCGGTGCTGGGCATGATGCTGACCGGAAGGGCGATCACCTTCGCGTCCGCCGACCGGTTCGCCGCTTTGCTGCTGGACGAAGCGTGGTCTTTGCTGGGCGACCACCGGGCCCGCTCGGTGGTCGTCGAGGGGCTCAGGGACGGGCGCAAGCACAACGCCGGGATCTGGCTGGCGTCGCAGTCGCCGTCTGACTTCGCCGCCTCGCCCGAGCTGAGCGAGCTTTTGGGCTATGTGGCCTGCTTCGGCGTGGCCAACGAGGAAGCGGCCGCGGCTGCGGCCCGCCTCGCCGGGGTGGACCCCGCCCTGGCCGCCCGGCTGCTGATGGGCCTGCCGACCGGGACCATGCTGTGGCGGGACCTGTACGGCCGCACCGGCCTCGTCGAGGTCGCGCTGCCCGCCGACCCACTGGCCGCCGCCGCCATCGACACGACCCCAACCAGCCGGCACGACCCCGAGCCGGCCCTTGTGGCCGGGTAGGGCGATGGCAGGTCCGCGACGGGGCTCGGCTGTCGCCGCCGCAGTAATCGCCGCGGCGGTCGTGCTGCTGTGGGCCGCGGCGGGCACCGCCGCCGCCCAAGACAGCACAGACGCAGACGCGGGCGCCGAGGCTTACGGCGCGTCGTGGCAGCAGTGGCAGCAGGCGCTACAGGGGGCCGGCCCGGAGCTGGACGAGCTCGTGGCCGAGTGCGCCGAGCTTTTGGCCGCCAACGACCCCGACTGGGCGGCCAAGGGGTGCGAGAGCGCGTCTGAGCACTGGGTCGGCGCGCAGTCGGTGACCGAGACGTGGTTCAGCGGCAACAGCACCTCTGCTCAGACCACCTTGGGCGTGCCCATCACCAACTACAACGTCTACTTCGACGGCGGCGGCACCTTCAGCGTCCACCGCAAGTTCCTGGGCCAGGCCATCGCCTGGGTCTGGTCCGGAGGCATCGTCGCGCTGCGCTTCGCCGCGTGGGCGTTCGACTGGGTGTCCGAGGGCCGCCTCACCCAGGTCATCCAGGCGGTGCCCAAGCTGGTGGCCGACACGCTCAACACCGCGCTGGTGCACGGCCTGCGGCTCAGAGAGGTCGCATTGACCACGCTGGCCATCGCCACGGGCTGGTCGGTCATCCGGGGCCGACACGCCCAGGCGGCGGGAAACGCCGGCTTCGCGATCTTGGCGATGGCGGTGTGCGGGCTCATCTTGGCCAACTTCGACGGCTACTACTCCGGCGCGCAGGACACAAAGAACAAGCTCACAGCCGCCGTGCTGGAGGGCGCCCACGAGCAGACCCCCGGCGGGTCCGACACCGTGGCGCTCACCTCCCCGCTGATGGACTCGGTGGTGCACCGGCCCTGGCAGCGCCTCAACTTCGGCCGCGAGCTGCAAGGCCAATGCGAGATCGCGGTCGGCGCCAGCACGCTGCACCGCGCCGCGGGCTCCGGCGACCACTACCCCCGCAAGCAGATCAAAAAATGCGACCCCGACGGGCCGCTGCTCGACGCGTTCAACCGCAAACCCACCATGGACCGCCTCTTCGGCGGCACGGCCGTGTTGGTCGGCCATCTCGCCCTGTCGTTTTTGATCCTGTCCACCGCGCTTTTGGCCCTGTCGTCGGAGCTCTTGTTGGCCGGCGCGTTCGGGTTCTTGCCGGTGGTCGCCGCCGCGGTCGCGTTCCCCGGCGGAAGAAAACTGGTGGAGAGCTGGGTGTCGATGCTGCTCAAGGGCATCACCGGGCTCGCCGCGGGCGTCCTGTTCCTGCGCCTGGCCGTCGAGGTGCTCGACGCCATCAGCGCCGCCAACGCCGATCTGGGCATGCTCGATCTGTTCGCGGTGATGGCGCTGGTCGCCATCGCGGCCATCAAGCTCCGCAAGGCGCTGCCCGAGGCGGCCTCCCGCATATCGGGCAACATCGGCGCGAGCCTCTCATCGGCAGGCAGCACCACCGGCGGCGGGGGCGGGGCCGCGCTGGCCGGCGCAGGGGGCGCAGCCGCGGGCCTGCTCGCCGGTGGCTACCTCTCCGCGCACCTGCTGGGCGGCCAGCCTCCCGCCCGGGCTGCCCGCCACGCCGCGTCCAAGGCCAGAGCCATCGGATCAGGCGTCGCCGCCGCGGGGGCCACCGGCATCGCCGCCTTCTCCGGCAACGACGGCGGGGGCAGGCTGTCGTCGATCACCGCCAAGACCAAAGCGGGCGGCGGCGCGGGGCTCGCGGCCGCCGGCGCGACCGGCGGGCTCGCCGCGCTGGGCCAAAAGGTCCACGCCCGCCGCCACGCCCAGCAGGCGCTGGCCATGCGCGATCCCAAGAAGATGAGCGAGGCCGACCAGACAGCGGTCGCCGACAGGATGGACCAGGCCGCCCACAGCCGCCGCCGCGGCGACCAGCTCATGGCCGCGCAAAGCAAGATGACCCGCCAAGACGCCCTCGACCATCTCGCCCAGTCCCAGCGCAAGGACATCAGAGAGGCCATCGCGGCGCGCGCCGACAACACCCAGTCGCGCGCCGACCAGCTCGCCATGGACCGCTCACGACGGGTGCGAGCCACAGCCGTGGCCGGCGGTGCCGTATCAGCGGACGCCGCGCTGGCCCAGCGGCGCACCATCGGCGCGACCCGCCGAGCCGCCGGCCAGCTCGCCGCCGACCAGCCCCGACCCCGGCCCGCAGCTGACGCCGGCCCGCCTACCGCCGCACAGCCGGACCACCCCAGAACAGACCGCCGCAGCGCCGACGACCCACCGGCCCGGTCCCAGAGCGAGCCCGCCCCAACCTCAGCCCAAAAGCCCGACCGCCCCACGGCCGACCGCAACGCCGGCAACGATCTGGCACCCGCGCCCCGCGAGCACACCGCCGCAACGAACGAGCACGCCACAGCGCCGAAGAAACAGGCCAGCGCCGACCGCCAATACGACGACAAGGACCCCCTCCCCGGCCCGCAAGAGCCGGCAAACACCAGCAGGGACCGCCGACCCGGCACCCGGACGGGCAGAGACACCGAGACGGGCAGGGGCACCGAGGCGGGCGGGGGCACCGAGGCGGGCGAGGGGGCCGGGCAGTGAGAGCGAAGAAGGCGTCGAAGCTTTTGGGCAGGGCCCTTCCCCCCAACGCCCAGCTCGCGCTGGGAGGCGTTCGGGCGGCTCGCCGCATCGGGCGGACCGTCCGCCGGAGGTGGCCGTGGTTCGCCGCGGCAGCGGCGCTGTTGGCGCTCATGGTCGGCGCGGCGTTGGACACCGCCGCGTCGTCGGTGCCGGCCAGCCCTTCCGAGCAGGCCCGCCGCAGCGGGGCCCCCGCCCAGCTGTTGGCCGCGTACCAGCACACCTCGCGGCTGTGGTGCCATCCCGAGTCCGCAGAGGTGTGGATGGCGCCTCCAGACGGCGATCCGAAGGGACGGGACTCAAACAGCGGCTGGCGCCGGGTGGACTGGCGGCTGGTGGCCGCCGTCGGCCGGATCGAGTCGGCCCACGCAGCCGGAGCGGAGATCAACGCGTTCGGGGACGTGTCGCCGTGGATCATCGGCCCGGCGCTCGACGGCACCAACCCCCAGTACGAGGTGGTCGCGGACACCGACCGGGGCGCATGGGACCTCGATGTGTCCGGCGACCGTGCGGTCGGGCCGATGCAGATACTCCCTGAGACGATGGCCCGGCTCGGCGCAGACGCCAACCGCGATGGAATGGCGGACCCGCACAACGCATGGGACGCGGCGCTGACCGCGGCCCGCCTGCTGTGTTTGGCCGGCCCCGACGCGCGTCAGGCGATACTGGCGTACAACCGCTCCGAGCAGTACGCGGCCGACGTCACCGCCGAGTACCTGGCGCTGGTAGCGGAATTCGACGAGGACGAGGCGGCGCTTTTGCCCGAGGGGCTCCCGCTGGGACACGCCGCGGTGCCCGAGGGATCGCCGCTGGAGCGGGCGCAGCCGATGATGGCGTCGGTGGTGGCCCGCTGGGCGGCGCTGGGCGGCTTCCACGCCGACGTGGAGCCCCACTGCGTGCAGGGCCGGTGCGCGTGGGCGGTGGACGAGGCCCCCGAGATCGTCGAGGCATGGGAGGACGCGCTGGCCGGCATCGGCGCCGGGGGCCCCATCGCCGCCGACGGCAAAGTTCTGTTCGCCGGGGACACCCGGCGCTGGGCGCAACTGCCCCGACTCGCCGCCGACACCGGGCTCGGCTGGCCGCTGGCCGTGGACCCGCCGCCGTCGGCGGCGTCCCCGGACATCGCCGGGGCAGTCCCCGAGCACGCGGTCGCACCGCGGTGGTGGTCCTACCACCTGCCTGCCGGCGACCCGGCATGGACAGATGGGGCACCTGTGGTGGCGCTTCCCGCCGCAACGGGCGCAGTGGTCGCGTCGCCGACCGGCGGCAGCGCTGTGCCCGCCTCCGAGGGCTGCGTGAGCGTCGCCGACGACGACGGCTGGGCGTGGGAGCTGTGCGGCATCGACCCGCAGGGCCTGGCATACGGCCCGGTGCGGGCCGGGCAGATGGTCGGGCACGCGACCGGCGAGCCGGTGACAGTAGCGCTGTTGTCGCCCGACGGGCGCCCGGCGTGCCCCGCAGCCGTGTTCGCCCGTTGGGCCGACGGGCAGTTCTGGTCGCCGCAGGAGATTGACGACGCCTATGCCGCCCCAGACGAGACCGCCGAGGCCGACGAGACCGACGAGGCCGCCGAGCTGCCCGCGGGGTTCCCTCCCGAGCTGGCTGCCTCGATGGCCGGCCCCGCCGCCGCCCGAACCGAGGGCGGGCAGGCGAGCGGGACGGGACAGGAGTCCGAGCCGAATCCGATCAGGGAGTGCGACCATGGGTGAGCGACAAGCGCGGGCAACAGCGGGCGCTGGGGGGCAGGCGGGACCGGCGGGCCGCGTGTGGTGGTTCGAGTCGCCGGACATGTGGTGGCTGGCGGTGCCGGCCATCGGGGTGCCGGTGGTCTGGTGGTCGATGGGCGTGTCGTTCGTGCTGGGCACGTGGGCTGGGGGCCGGCCGCTGGGCTGGCCCGGCGCGATGGAGATGCTCCGGGCGGTGTGGGGGGTGGCGCGGGGCCGGCGGCTGGACGAGGCGTGGCTGATGGCCGGCGGCGGCGTCGAGGCGATTGCGACCGCGTGGTGGCTGGCGGTGTTCGCCGTTGTTGCGGTGGCGGTGCCGGTGGCGCTGGGCGCTCTGGCAGTGGAATGGCGGGCCGCGGGCTGGCCGATGCCGTCGATGCCCGCCGGGGTGCCCGCGGGGCTGCTCGCTGTGCGCAAGAGCCCGGATCGGCCCGAGCGGGAGTTCATCCGGCGGCGGTGGCCGGTGCCCGCTCCCTACGACTACCGCTGCCCGGGGCCGGGCGTTTTGATCGGCCGCTTCAGGCGGCGCCATCTGGTGTCCGCCGACGGGCTGCCGGTTCTGGTGGTGGGATCCACGGGCGCGGGCAAGACCCGCCGGTTCCTGGGGCCGAACACGGCGCACTATCCCGGCCCGGTGGTCGCCACCAGCGTGAAGCAGGACTTGGCCGAGCTGACCCTTGAGCACCGCAAATCGAAGGGGAAGGTGTACGGGTTCGAGCCGACCGGGCGGCTGCACGGCTGGATGGCCGCCAACGGGATCACCCCGGTGTCGTGGGACCCGGTGCGCTACATGGCCGCCGACCCGACCCGCGAGAACGCCGACATGCTGTCGCATTTCCTCGCCGGGCAGGCCAGCGCGGCGGGCCAGGGAAGCCAGGCGGTGTGGCCGAACCTGGTGCAGGCCGCGTTGAGCGACATGCTCTTGATCGCCTCTGAGATCGGCGCGCCTTTGTCGACGGTGATCGGCTGGATGACGAAGCTGTCGGTGTTCGCCGACATCGCCAAGGACGCCGCGCTGCGCCGCAAGCTGTCGCCGGAGGCCAGAGAGGCCCTCGACCAGCTCGCCAGCGACGCGCAGAAGGACTCGCGCATCGCCGGTTCCATCGAGGCGACCGCCCACGAGCTGACCCGCAGCCTGAAGTGGACGGCCAAGGCCGGCAACAAGGTGGCGCCGGTGCCGGTCGACGTGACCTCCAACGGCGGGTCGGACACGCTGTTTTTGATCGCCGACCACTCGTCGCAGTCCACGCACGAGGCGCTGTTCGGCGCGGTGCTGCGCCATTTGTTCCACGTCGCGGAGACCGCGGTGCTCGACCCCGACGTGGCCCACACCCGCCCGATGTTCGCCCTCGACGAGTTCGCCAATCTCGCCCGCTTGAACGACATGCCGAAGCTGATCTCGACGATCCGGTCCCGCGCGCAGGTCATCATCGGCATACAGACCCCAGCGCAGCTCGCCGCGAGCTGGGGCAAAGAGCACGCCACGACGATCATGGACAACTGCGCGGTGAAGATCGTGCTGCCCGGATCGTCGGACTCCGCGGCGTTGCAGACGTTCGTGACCCTCACCGACGACGATGACGACAAATCGGCGGTGGCGACCGCGGCGAGCTGGCGGATGATCGAGGACGGCTACGCGATGGCGGTGGCCGGCAACCGCAAGCCGTTCAAGTTCCAGCTCGCCGACGCCGACCGCTGGCTCGACGCTCCCGACGACGCCGAAGACCCCGGCGAGGCGGGCGGCCCCCAGCCGCAAGCCGAAGGCCCGCCGGAGCCGACCGAACGAGCGCCCGGCGGCGCGCCCGGCAAGGCGTCCGGCGAGGTGGAGCCTGCGGAGACGCTGGTCATGGAGGACGCCGTGGCGGGAGCCGGCGGCGAAAAGCCCGTGCCAGAGGACGCCGGGCGGCTGTTCGAGTACCCCCCGGAGGCGCCGGGGGTGCCGCCCTACGAGCCGCCCTACGAGCTGCTCTATGAGAGCCCCGACGTGGACGCCCTCGACAGGTTCGCGGGCGCGAGCCTGCTCGCCGGCGTCGACCGCGACGAGCTGGCCGAGGCCCACGAGAACATCAGGGCCCGGCTGGCCCGAGCCGTGCCCTTCGCCGAAGCAGCCGCCACGGCCGACGACCCCGGCGACCCCGGCGACGACGGCGACGGCGACGACCGCGCTGGCGGGGCTGGGGGTGCGGGCGGGTGGGTGCCGCCTCCGGTGCTGGAGGCGGACGACGCGCTGGGGATCAACGCGGAGGGCGTCGAGCCGGGGCGGTCCGAGGCCGCGCCGCAGTACGAGATGTTGACGTTCGAGGACGCGGACGGCGCGTTCGGCCTGCACCCGTCGGGCTGCGTGGTCGATCTGGCCGACGCACAACAACAGGAGGAGGTGCGCTATGGGCACGAGCTCTGTGGTGTATGAGACGGACCGGGCCCAAAACGTCGCCGCGCACATCGCGGCGGCGCTGGCGGCCACCGCAGAGCGGTCCCATGTTGGCGATCGCTGGACCGGGTGCTGGGACGCCATCGGACCGGCCCAGCCGCACGACCCGGTCAACGGGACGGTGTGGTCGGGCATCAACCGGTACGCGCTGGTGGCCGGTTGCGTCGCCATTGGCGGGGCGCCCACCGGCGCGTGGGCGACCGCTGAGTCCTGGGAGGGCGCCGGTCACCGCCTGCGGGCCGGCGTGCCGGGCATCGTCACGCTGTGCGCCGATCTCGGCGGGCTGCGGGCGGTGACGGTGTACAACGCCTGCCAGCTCGAAGAGTCCGCAGCCGCCGACGAGCGGTTCGCGGCCCCGCCGCCGATGGAGGCCGCCGACATCGACCGCCTGTTCGCCGGAGGCGGGGTGGCGAGCACCGAGGAGATCCCCGAGCGCCGCGCGTCGCAGCTCGCGGAGGTCGCCGTCGCGCAGACCGCCGCGGCGCTGGGCCGCCCGGCGGGCTGGCAGGACGCCCGCGAGAGCCTCGTCGGCGTGCTGGCGTCGCAGGCGGCGACCAACGCACTCGGCTTTGCGTACTGGCCCGACCGCCCGTCGCCCGATGTGGTGGAGGAGTGGTCGGAGCTTCTGCGCGGCGCCGACGGCGGCGGGGCCGCGCTGGCGGTCACCGCCGACGCGGCCCGGCTGGCCTCGTCGGTGGTCGAGCAGATCGCCGCCCGCCAGCTCGAAGCCCCGCACCGGGGCGCGCCCGCCCCCGACGCTGGCTATCCGCACCCGTTCATCGACTGAAGGAGAACCCCATGGGAAACAGCAAAATCGACACCACCCGGCTCCGCCGGGCGCTCGCGGTCACAGCAGTGCTCTTGGCCATCGTCACCGCCGCGGTGGCAGCGGCCCGATGCTCGTCGCCTTCGCAGGTCGTCGCCGACCCTCAGCAGGGCCCCTCGGCCGCCGAGGCGTCGGCGCCGGTGAACGCGGCCGCTGTCGCGCAGGCCCGCCTCGACGAGTGGGCCGGCCAGCGCGTCGCGGTGGCCGGGGTGGAATGGCTCGACGCCGACGCCGCGGTGGTGACCGCCGCGCTGGCCGGCGGCGAGCACGTCGCCATGACCGTGGTCCGCACCCCGGCGGGCTGGCAGGCCCCGTGGCCCCCGGCCGCGGTGGCGGCAACCCCGGTCGTCCCGGTGGAGGCGTTCGCGGACATCCCGCCCGCGGCCGCCGGCGACGCGCGGTGGGAGACAGCGGTGGGCTTTCTGGAGGCGTGGCTGGCCGGCGAAGACCCGTGGCGGTGGACCCACGCCGGTTTCCGCCCCGACCCGCCCGCGGTCGCCTACCCCGAGTGGTCGATCACCGGGGCAGGCCAGCCCCTGGCGGTGCCCGGCGCGCCGATAGCGGTGCTGCCCATCGACGTGGACGCCGCCGAGGCGGGCGGCACACAGCGCCGGTACCGGTTCTGGGTGGCGGTGCGGGCCGATGCCGACGGGCAGATCGGCGTCACCGCCCTTGCGCACCGGCCCCCGCCCGCCGGGCTGCGGGCCGAATAGGCCGCACCCGCGGGTAAAATGGGCCGCAGAGACCGCGACAGCCCCGGCCAGCTCAGCCTGTTCGACCCCCGAGAGGAGGCCCCCGATGATCCAGTTGACGCTCCCAGCGCCGGAGGTGGCCCCGCTTCGCTGCTGGGACCCGGTGCCGGACCTGGAGGAGTGGGCGCACGCGGCGTGGCAGTGGCAGGCGACGTGGGCGCCGTTCACCCTCGCCAAGCTGATGCGCCGCAACCCGACCGGGACGGCGACCGAGGACCACGTGGCCGCGCACTTCAACCGGATCGGGGAGCGGTGCTGGGCGATGTGGACCCAGATCAAAGACCACCAGACGAGCGCCCTGCCGACGGGGCTGGGCGAACACCAGATGCGCCGGGCGGAGCGGGAGATCGACCGGCTGGCCGCGCAGATGGTGCGGGCCGAGTGGGTCCAGATCCCCAAGGAAGTGGACTACCCGGCCTACGACCCGGCCCTGGACTGCGAGATGTTCGAGATCTCGGGCCTGGAGCACCTGGGCCGGGCCGAGCTGGCCGACGGGGTGATCTGGGCGGCGGCGCAGGCGACGGGACCGGAACAGGCGACCCCCGCGCAGATGACGGTGGCCGACCTCCAGCACGCCCTGGACCACAGGATCAGCCGGGCGGAGCGCCACCTGGTGTTCACCCAAGCGGCCCAGTGGGCCCGCAGGACCGCGAAAGCGACGCAGACAGCGCCGGAGGGGCTGCGGGGCCTTCTGGCGTATCCGATACCGGCGTACTGACCCGCCTGGGGGGCGGGGACTACGCCCCGCCCACAGGCGACATCGGGCGCATCACCGCCAACCTGAGGGCCATCGAGATCGCCAAGGCGGGCGGGCCCGCAGACGACGAGGAGCTGCGCGAGCTGGCCCGTTGGTCGGGATGGGGGGCGGTGCCCAGCCTGTTCGAGGCCGGCTCGGAGCTGGCCGAGCGGTTCGGGCCGAAGCTGGCCGAGCTGTTGGACGGCGAGGAGATGGCGCTGGCGTCGGCCACCACCCCCAACGCCCACTACACGTCGCCTGCGGTCGCCGAGGCCGTCTGGCGGCTGGCGGCGAAGCTCGGCTTCGAGCGGGGCGCCGTCGTCGAGCCGGGATGCGGGCCGGGCGTGTTCATGGCCACCGCGCCGGACGGCGCGCACGTCACCGGCGTGGAGAAGGACCCGACCACCGCGGCGATCTGCCGTGCCGCGCACCCCGGCCACACCGTCGTCACCGCCGACCTGGCCGACGTGGCCCGCCCCGCCCAGTTCGAGCTGGCAGTGGGCAACGTGCCGTTCTCGGGGATCGTCAAGCCGTACGACCCGGTGATCTCCGCGGACCGGGGCCTGAACCTGCACAACTACGCGCTGGCCAAGGCGCTTTGGTCGCTGCGACCCGGAGGGCTCCTGGTCGCGATCACCTCTGCGGGAACCCTCGACGCCCTCAACCCCGCCCAGCGGCAGCGGCTCGGAGAGCTCGGAGAGTTCCTCGGCGCGATCCGCCTGCCCGGGTCGGCGTTCGAGCGCCAGTCCGGCACCGGCGTCACCACCGACATCGTGGTGTTCCAGCGCCGCGGCCACGACGGCGAGGGCGCCGCGCCCACCAGCGCCGAGATCGAGGCCGACACCAGCCGGCTCATGGCCCCCTGGAAGGACACGGTGGAAGCGACCCGGCCCGACGGCGGGCCGTTCATGAAACCGGCCCGCACAACAGACGACGGCGAGAGGATCCCCGCCGAGCCGCACTGGCACAACCGGTGGTACGCAGACCACCCCGATCTGGTGCTGGGCCGCTGGGAGTCCGGCGGCCTGTACGCCGCAGACCAGCTCGTCGTCCGCTACGACGGCGACGACCTCAAAGGCGACCTCGACCTCGCGGTGGACCGGCTGGCCGACACCATCGAGCTGGCCCGCCCCCTTCCCGCCCCCGCCCTCGACAACGCCGACGACGACGCCCAGGCGTGCCGGCCGCCGCCGGGCTGGCAGAGGCCCGCGTGGGCGCAGGAGGGCAGCATCTTCGCGTGGAAGACCCAGCACGGAACCCGCGCCAAAAGGCCCCGGTTCCGGTTCGCCCGCGTCGAGCAGGGGCGCCTCGTCGACCACGCCGGCCCGGCCGAGTCGAACATCAACGCCCGCATGGAGCTGGCCCTGGTCTGCTTCGTGCGCGACGCCCACCGCGACCTCACCGCCGCAGAGGCCGCCGACCTCCCAGACGCGGAGCTAGACCGGCTGCGGCACACGCTGGCCGAGCGCCGCCGGTCGTTCATCTCCCACACCGGCCGCCCGCTCAGCCACTACAAGACACAGGCCCGCAGCAGCGCCGCCGACGACGCCGAGGAGCCGACAGCGTCGGGAGGGCTGCGCCGGGTGTACCCCAAGCTCGGCGGGTTCGCCGGATGGGCCGGGTCGCCCGCCGACCCCGACTACCTGCGGGTCATCGCCCTGGACGATTACAGCCACGAGACCGGCGAGTGCTCAGAGGCCGACATCTTGTCTCAGCGGGTCAACACCCCGCCCGACGCCGCGGTGGAGGTGTCCAACCTGGCCGACGCCGCGGCCGCGTCGATGGGGCGGCGGGGACGGCTCGACCTGGACTACATGGCCGACATCGCGTCGTTCGAGTGGTCGCCCGGCGACCTCGCGGAGGAGGGAGTCGCCTACCTCGACCCGTTCCCCGACGGCGGCGGGCCGCCCCGGTGGGAGGCCGCGCCCCGCTATTTGAGCGGCGATGTGCGGGCCAAGCTGCGACTGGCCCGGAGGGCCGCAGCCGAAGACGGCGGCGACAAGTACCGGCGCAACGTGGAGGCGCTGGCCGCGGCGGTGCCCGCCGACATCTCGCCGTCGGACATCGCGCTGGGCTGCGGCGCGCCGTGGCTGCCCTCAGAGGACGTGGCCGAGTTCATCTGCGACACCCTGGACATACAGAGCTGCGACGTGGAGGTGTCCTACTCGCCCGACGGCGGCTGGGCCATCGGCTTCGCCGGCACCCTGGCCACCCAGGGCGAGGACATGGTGTCGGTGTGGGGCACCGCGGAGCGGCCCGCCCCCAAGCTGTTGCAGGCCGCGTGGGCCAACAAGAAGATCGAGATCACCCAGACCGCCCCAGACGGCACCCGCGAGCCCAACCATCCGGCCATCGCCGCGGCCCGCGCCAAGATCGACAAGTGGAACGCCGAGCTGCGCCGGTGGGCGTTCGACACCGACCCCGGCCGCTGCGACCGCCTGGCCGCTTTGTACAACGACACCTACAACTGCTTCGTCGCCCCCCAGTACCCGCCGGAGTGGCTCGGCCACCCCGCCGGGCTGATCGACTCGTTCAAGCTGCGCGACCACCAGGCATCGGCGGTGTGCCGCATACTCCACGAGGGCGACGTGCTGTTGGCCCACACGGTGGGGGCGGGCAAGACCGCGGTCATGGCCACCGCGGCGATGGAGATGCGCCGGCTGGGTATCTGCACCAAGCCGCTCATCGCGGTGCCCAACCACCTCGTCGCCCAGTTCTGCCGCGAGATGCAGACGCTGTACCCGAACGCGTCGATCCTCATGCCCGACGGCGGGGCCACCCCGACCGGGCAGCGCCGCCGCAAGGAGTTCACCGCCCGGGCCATGAACGGCGACTGGGACGCCATCGTGATCCCCCTGTCGTTCTTCAACCGGCTGCCCGCGTCGCCCAGCACCGTCGCCGCGTTCAACGCCCGGCGCATCGAAGACCTCGACGCCCAGCTGCGCGGCGACGGCGGCGAAGCCTCGTCGGGGGCGGCCAAGGCCCGCCAGAAGGTCATCGAGCAGGTGCTGGAGAACCGCCGCCAGGAGAACAAGGACCTCGCCCATCGCCAGATGGCGCTGTGGCACCAACAAGGCGTCGCGTTCGAGGAGCTCGGCGTGGACTACGTCATGGTCGACGAGGCGCACTGCTTCAAGAACCTTCCGCTGGTCAGCCAGAACCGCGACTTCGCGCAGTCCAGCCCGTCGGTGTGGGCTCAGGCCATGGAGGTCAAGGCGTTCGCGCTGCGCGCCCGCAACCGCGAGCTCGGCCTCAGCCGGGGCGCTTTGACGTTCGCGACGGGCACCCCGGTCACCAACGCCCCCTGGGAGATATACGTGATGCAGCGCTTCTTGCAGCCCGGCCTCTTGCGCGAGCGGCGGCTGTGGTCGTTCGACTCGTGGGCCGCGGCGTTCGCAGAGTCGGTGCTGCGCGCCGAGCCGTCGCCGCGGGGCGCGGACTGGAAGGTCAAGAGCCGGCTGCGGGCCTACAAGAACCTGCCCGAGCTGGCCGGGCTCCTGTCTTTGTGCTGCGACATCAAAACCGCCGACGACCTGGACCTCGACCGCCCCGCGATCGCCGGCGGCGCACCCGAGACCGTGCTGGTGGCGGGCTCGCCGCGGATGGTCGCCTACCAGGAGTGGCTCCAGCGGCGCTCCGAGAACCTCGGCGAAGACCCGCGGTGGGACAACATGCTGAGCATCTGCAACGACGGGCGCAAGGCGACGCTGGACCTTCGCCTCGTCGGCGTCGACCAGCCCAGCCCCTCCAAGGTCCAAGCCTGCGCCCAGCGAATCGCGCGAATCCGCCAGGACTGCGCGGAGCGCAGATTCACAGACCCCGCCACCGGCGCCGAGCACCCGGCGCCGGGCGCGTGCCAGATCGTGTTCTGCGACCTCGGCACGCCCGGCGACCACAAGGCGTTCACCGTGTACGACGCGCTGGCCACAGAGCTCGTCGCCCGCGGGGTGCCCCGCTCGGAGATCGAGTTCGTCCACGACCACGACAGCCCCGCCGCCAAAGACGCCCTGTTCCGCCGGTGCCGCCAGGGCGACGTGTCGGTGCTGCTCGCGTCCACGGCCAAGGCGGGCACCGGGGTGAACATACAGACCCGGCTCGCCGCCCTGCACCACCTGGACCCGGCCTGGACGCCGGCGAACATGGAACAGCGCGAGGGGCGCATCGTGCGGTCGGGCAACCAGTTCGACGAGGTGCAGGTCATCCGATACTGCCAAGAGAGCAGCTTCGACACGTTCATGTACTCCACGCTGGACTCCAAGGCGCAGTTCATCGCCCAGTTCCTATCCGGGCGCCACCACGGTCGCACCATGGAATACGAGGACAGCGGCGACGCGATGGGCACAGACGACTTCGCCGCGGCCATGGCCGTGTCCTCCGGCGACCCCCGAGTGGTCCGGCGCGCCGAGCTGACACACGATATACGCGAGCTCGAACTACTGGAAGAGGCCCACGACATCGAGAAGTGGCGCACCTCCACCCGCCTCAAGTTCTGGCACCAGTCCCTGCCGGCAAAGCGCGCCAAGCTCGAAGCCCTCAAACCCCTCACCGCGCCCGCCCAGACAGCCGACTCGGTCCGGGTCGCCCCGGGCCGAACCCCGCCCGCCGACAGCGGCGACTCGCCCGACGAGCAGCTCCGCTACGAGCTCGAAGCCGTCTACCACAAATGGGACGACGCCGACACCCGCGTCGCCGAAGTCGCCGGCCTCGAAGTGGCCGCCCGCCACGTCGTCAACGACGACATGCGAGCCGTCGAGGTGAGGATCGGCCCGCCCGAGGCGGGCATTGGCTTCACCGTAGAGGGCCGCGACATCGCCGCGGGCAGGCTGCGGCCCGCAACCCGAGTAGCCAACGCCGTGAACAAGATCCCCGACACAGCCGCCGACGCCGCCTCAGAGATCGACCGCATCACCCGCTCCATCCCCGACGCCGAGAAGCGCCTCCACCAGGACTGGCCCCACGCCCAGGAGCTGAGGGACAAGAAGACCGAGCTCAAAAAAATCGAGGCCGACCTGTACGCCAACCCCGTCGAGCGCGACAAAGACGAGGACTTCTACCAAGTCCTCCTGGCCCAACCCGAAGACCGCAAGTCCGCCAGCACCCTCGTCAACCTCAAAGAGTTCGCCCACCGGCCCACACCCCAGCCCCAACTCGACGGCGACGGCCTCGACGGCAGCGGCCACAACGCACACACCCTCGACGGCAGCGGCGAGACCGCCGTCGAGGACCTGTCCGCTAGCAGCCCCGCCCGCGCCGATGAGACCGGGGTCTCCGCGGGCGGGCCGGACATCGGACTATGAGGCTCTCGGGCAGCCCGATTGCGCGCCTTCTGGAGCGAGCGGAAGGACAAAAATGTCCGCTCGCTTGCAATGGTCCACAGCGGTCAGCGCTATCTGAGGCTGTGACCTGCCTGATTGTTAGCGCTCTGCTTTGCGTCCGGCATAGCTGTCGGCTTTGCATTTATCCGCTCGCTTGCAATATGTTTTCTCCGCTCGCTTGCAAGAGCCGGGTGGGCCCGTCGCCCCGACGGGCTCTTGAATCCAGTCTGAGACAAGGAAGGTGCCTTCTGTGACTACGTGGCCGACACCCGCTGGAGATGTCCGATGAGCAACTGGCCGCTCCCGTTCAAGCTGCGGCTCGCCGGTGCCGCAGCCGTGCTGGTGACCGTCGTCGTCGTGCTGGTCGTGACCGGCGGCGGGGGCGACCCAGAGCAGGCGCCAGTGCCCGTCACCACCGAGGAATGGCAGGCCGGGCGGGAGGCCGGCGGTTGGGTGCCCGTCGAGGTACCCGCCGAGGCAGCCGCCTTCGCCGCCGCGCCCGCGGAGCTGGCCGGCGGGCGCATCGCCGCCTTCGACTTGCCCGCCGGGACCATCGTCACCGCCGAGATGCTGCACCCGCCGGGCACCGACCTCGCCGACGACACCGCGGCGACGGTGTGGGTGGCCGCCGACATCGGGCGCTGGCACGGCGGGCCCGCAGCAGGCGAGCGGGCCGTGTTCGCGGCAATGCCTGCCGGTTGCGCCGCCCTGGAGCTGGTGCTGGTCGATGTCGAGGCCGGCCAGGTCGCCGTCGAGGCCGACCCCTCCCTGTTCGCCGCGCTGGTCGAGGGAGAGCCGTGGACCGTGTGGGCCTCCCCCGCAGCGGGCTGGGAGGACCAGTGCCCGGCCGACGCTGGCCCGCGCGCCGAACCGGAAGACACCGCCGAGGACGGCGCCGGGGCGCAAGACGCCGAACCCGGGAGCGCTGCCGCCGAGGACGGCGCGGGGGCCCAAGGCGGCGAACCCGGGGGCGCTGCCGCCGAGGACCCCGGGGCGCAAGACGGCGCTTCGGGAAGCGCGGGGGCGGGCTGATGCTGTTGCTGGTGCGAGACCACAAGATCGAGGACGAGGTCGCGGAGTGGGTGATAGCCGCGCTGTTCGAGGGGGTGACTGCCACCGCGCCGACCGCGGTGATCGCGGCCAACGCCATCGAGACCGACCAGGCAGCCCGCTCGGGCCGGCCAGTGGTGCTGTCGCTTCGCACCGACGAGCCCGCCGTGCGCCTGGAGGCCGCGGCGGCGTCTGCGGCCGCGGTCGTGTGGGTGTCGACCACCGCCGGGGCGGGCGTGCGGTCGAGGCTGCGGCTCGACGCGGTGGGACGGTGGGCGATCCCGGTGACCGTCGTGGCGCTGGCCGACGCCGAACCCGACAACAGGGAAGCGGCCGGCGGCAGCGTCAAGGTCGTCTGGGTGTCGCCGGTTTCGGGGCCCAAGCCGCTGCGAACCCTGAAAAGGCTCGGCCGGGCCCACAGCTCGGCCGCGTCTCAGCCGCGGCGGCTGGACCAGCTCGACAAGGAGACGCACCGGCTGTCGGCCGCGCACGCCGCGATGTCCCGCATTGAGGACCTGCTGGCCGACACGAGCGTGGAGGAGTACCAGATCCGCGCCGGCGAGTTCATGCTGGTGCAGAAGACCAGCGGGCGCTTCGAGAGGCGGCACTCGCCGTTCACCTCAGAAGACGAGCTCATCGAGACCACCCGGCACCTGGCCAGCTTCTCCGGCGGGATGCCCCAGAGGTTCGACAAACTCGACTACCGGCTCGACATCAGAGTCGGCGAGCGGTGGCGGCTGCACGCGGAGGCGTTCATGTGCCAGCCGCCCACCATGGTGCTGCGCTCCAACATGGCCGGAATGGCCAGCCTCGACGCGCTGAGCGTGGCCGACCCCGCGCTCCAGGCGATTTTGGTCGAGTCGGTTTCGGGGGCGGTGCGGGCCAACTCGGTGGTGGCCGCGGCCATGGGCGGCGGCAAGACCACCCTGGTGCAGGCGCTGCTGTCGTACGTCGATGAGAACGAGCGCATCGACACCATCGAGGACACACCCGAGCTGCGCCTGTCCCAGTACGGGATCCACGCCAACACCTACGAGCGCCTCACCAAAGACGAGAACGCCGACGGGGTGGGCAAGGTGTCGATGGGCGACCACATCAGAGACGCCAAGCGGGCCAACTCCTCGAAGCTCGTGATCGGCGAGACCCGCGGCGAGGGCACCCTCGACGTGCTCGACGCCATGACCTCCGGGCTCGACGGCTGCCTGGTCACGCTCCACTCACGGCCCGGCCCCGGGGTGATGTCCAAACTCCTGGCGTACGCCTGCATGGAGGGCGCCGACCCGCGATACGCCCGCCAGCAGATCGCCATGGCCGTGCACCTCCTTTTGTGGATGGGCCGCAACGAGGACGGCGAGCGGGTCATCGCGGATGTGACCCAGATAACCGGCTACGACGAGCGCGCGGACACCGTCTCCACCCTGCCTCTGTGGAGCCTGCGGCCCGGCCAGCGGTGGGCGCAGCCCATAAACGAGCCCGTCGGCCTCGTCGCCGACGTGTACCGCTCAGCCGGAGTCGCCGCCGAACCCGCAACCGGGGCCAGCTGATGGACGCCCGCGCCATCGCCGCCGCCGCGGGCGGGCTCGCGCTCGCGGCGGTGCTGTTGTGGCCGGTGCGCCCCCGCGTCCCCCGCCGCTTCCGCCGCCAGTCCGCCTCCGCGGCGCTGCGCCGGCTGTCGCCGGGCCCGCTGGCCAGGGCCTCGTCCCCCGCCGCCGCGTTCGCCGCCGGAGCTGCGGTGTACGGCGCGGGCATCGGACTGGCCGCCGCCATCGTCGCCGCGCTGGCGGGCTGGTCGCTGGCCATACGGGCCCGGTCCGCGCTGAACGTGGCCGAGGCCGACCAGATCGCCCAGTTCACCAGCGCGCTCGCCAACCAGTCCACCGTCGCCCCCACCGTCACAGAGGCCGTCAAAGACGCCGCCCCGCTGGTGACGGGACGGGTGGGCCAAGCAGCGCGAACGATGGCCGAGGAGGTGTGGATCGGCAGCCTCCCCGAAGCCGCCGACCGCTTCGCCGCCACCGTGGGACGGCCCCTGGCAGCCATGACCGCCAACGTTTTGATCGAGGCCCACTCCGGGGGCATCCAGTGGGCGAAGCTCGTCGACATCTTGGACACCGAGGCCGCCGCCGCCTCAGAGACCGCCCGCCACTACCACCGCCACGTCGGCAAGACCATGGGCCAGATCGTCATCACCCTGGCCATGGCCATCGGCGTGGTCGCGCTCACCGGAATGCTGGCCGACACCTCCGGCCAGTGGCTGGTGTCCGGCGACGGGCAGACCATCATCTTGTCCGCCGCGGCCGTGTTGGGCCTGTTGCACGCCTGGGTGCTGGGCCGGGCGCAACGGGAGCTGAAATGAGCCTGCTCATAGCCCTGTCCGGGGTGGGCTGCGTGGCCCTTCTGCTTTTGACCGGCCCCCGCGGGCCGGCCGCGGCCGTCGACGCAGCCGCCATGGGATGGTCGCCGCGGCGGATGGCCACCGCCGGCTGGGCGATCTCCGGGGCGGGCGCGGTGCTGTGCGGGGCGCTGGGCGCGGCCTTCTACGACGCCGCTGTCGGGGCGACCGCCGCGGCCGTGGCCGCCATGTGGCTCCCGTGGCTCGCCCCCGAGGTGCTTCGCGCCGCGGTCCTCAACTCCTACGGCCTCGAGCGCGACATGAACCTGCTGGAGTGGTTCCGCCGCCTCAGGCTGCTATCGGCGACAGGGCTCCCCATCAACGCCGCGGCTGTCGAGGCGTCCATGTCTATCACCGGGCGGGGCTTCACCCCCGCCCAAGGCAGGATCGCCGACGCGCTCGCCGCGGGCAGCGACCCCCTCGCCGTGGTGCTCGACACCATCGCCGGCTCGCCCGCCGAGCCGCTTTTGCAATCGGTCATCGCCGCGGAGCGCTCCGGAGCCGCGTCCACCGGGCTGTTGGACCGGACCTTGGCCCGCACCGTGCGCGCCTTCGAGTCCGACCGCCGCCAGGCCGTCGACGGCATCGCCCGATCCGTCGGCATCACCGCCACGCTCACATCAGTCGTCGCCGGGCTCGTCGTGATGCTGTCGGTCATGTCGGGCCTGTGACCCCCAAGGTGTGAAACCGCAAACACACAAAGAAGAAACCCGAAAGGAAAAAACCATGCAAAGCGCCATCGTCCAAATGATCCTCATCGTGGTCGGCATCGCAGCCGCCGCCATCGTGAGCATCGTCGTCTACAACCAGCTCACCGACAAGGCCGCGGTCGTCAACGAGCAGACCGACGTCATCTACGACTACGGGACCATCACCACCGAGCAGCTCTGCGAAGCCGTCGGCGGCACCTGGGACTCCACGAAGAAAGAGTGCAGCGAATAGCTCCGGCTGTCTCAGGCGCTGCGATGCCGAGGGGATGACATCCCATGGTCGAAGCCATCATCGAGCTCCGGTTCCTGTTCGTGACCGTCGCGGTCGCCGCTTTGGTGTCGATGGCCGCGTACAGCGTCAACGAGACCGGAGCCGGGCGCAACGGAAGAGTGGGCGAGCTGACCGGCCAAAAGTGGGCGCTCGTCGAGACATCCGGGCTGTGCGACGCCGCCGGAGGCCAGTGGACACCGGCGGTCGGGCTTCCCGGCCTGTCCGCCGGGACCTGCTCGCCGCCGCAGTGAGGGCGGTCCGATGACATCGCCGTTCGTGGTGCTGCACACCTCTGTGCTCTATTTGATCGCGTTCTTGCTGGTGCTGTGGCTGTACGTCGCCCACACCACCCGGCTGTCCGCGGACGCCGCCGCTCAGTCCGCAGCCGCCGCCGCAGCCTCGCAAGTGCCCCACGACTGGGGCTGCGACCCCCACCACCCCGACCTCATCGGCCAAGGCCAGCTCGACGCGTACCGGGCGGTGCAGGCCCGCCTCAACCAGGGCAGCGTCAAACCCAAATCCGTCACAGTCACCGCCGATGGCTGCAACATAGCGGCCACAGTCGTCGTCGGAGCGCTGTCGTCGAAGTGGTCCGGCCTAGAGCACACCGCGGTCGCGTGCTCAGCGCCCGGACAAGACGGCCCGCTCGCCGTCGTCGGACAATGCTGAGGCGAACCCCATGAGCGACGCGGTGGCGCTTCTGATGATCCTTCCGGGACTGTTGATGGGGATCATCCTCGCCGACGCCGCCGGCGACCGCGGCGCGGCCAACTACCGTGCCGCGGTCTACGCCACAGCCGCGGCCGACCACGCCGCAAACCAGATCGCCGCCGACCCCGACAACACAGCCCTGTGGCAACAGACCGCCCGAGCCGTCGAGGCGAACGGGCGGCTTTCCACCTGGGGAGACTGCGTCCAAAGCGACCCCCGCTACAGCATCGCCCTCCACCGCCAGCCCGAACCGCCCGCCCCCCCGACATCGGTGGGGGTGCTGGTCGTCTGCCCCGTCCACACCAGCGCAGTCCTCGCCGACTCCACCGTCACCGCCCTGTCGGTTCGACGCATCCAATAGGAGCCGCCGTGTACACCGCCATCGTGTACCTGTCGCTCATATGGGCGTGCGGCATCACCGCGACGGCCGTCAGCGACCAGGCCGAGCTCATATCCGCCCGCAACATCGCCGCCATCCGAGCCGAGCAGACCGCCGACACCTACACCGCCACCTGCGCCACCGGCACCTGCGACAACACCGTGCTCGCCCCCACCGCCGACGACGCCACCGGCACCGACATCCAAGCCTGCCTGTCCGGGCGGGCGCTGGTCATCGACGTGACCATCCCCGTCAGCCCCCGCCTGTGGATCGCCCACAACACAGCCCAAGCCCGCACCGCCGAAATCCTCAACGACGGCGCCGCGGCAAACCTGCCCGCCTGCCCGGCGTGACGCAACCGTGACCGGCATCCAGGCCAGCCGGGCCGTCTACTTCACCCGGCGCAAAGCCACCGCCTCCGGGCGCCGAGAGATCGCCAAATGGGCCCGCTCCGTCGTCTGGCTGGCCGGATTCTGCGCCTACGCGGCCTGGACCTCCCAAAACGGGCTGCTCGAAACCGACCCCGACGCCTGGACCGCCACCTACCAACAATTCACCGACAACGACCCTGGCGAAGAAGCCGCCCGGTGCGCGGCCACAGCCGCCGCCGCATTCTGGGCGCTCGTCGCCGCCCTCGCCCTCTCCTTCATCGTCCGCCGCCGGCCCTGGAGGCCCCACAGCGGCGGACTGCACCTGTTCTCCCCAGTGTGGAACCTACCCCGGCCCCGCAACCAGCCCATCGCACCCCCCTACTTCCCGCCCCTCCAACCCGAAACCCCCGCCCAACCCGACCACTCGCCACAACCACATCCCGAACCCCCCGACCAACAGCCGCAACAACCCGCTGAACCCGACGCCGACACCGCCCCCACCCAACCCGACGCCCCGCCAGCACACGACGGCGGGACCACCCCCACCCAACCCCCTGTACCAGCCGACCTCGGCCCCCCAGAACCGCCCGCACCGGCCCAACCCCCCGCCGAACAGCCCAGCGGAGAAACCGCCCTACAACCCCCCGCGACCCGCGAAGAGCTGCTCGCCCGAGCCGGCGACATCAAAGCCCGCTGCGGAAAAGTGTTCAACCTCTACTCGCCCAACAAGCCCATGCGGAAAGCCCGCGAGTCGCTGCTGGCCCTGCTCGTCGCCGCCGGCGCCAACCGGGCCAAAACCGACGAAGTAGCAGGCATCCTCCGAGCCACCCCAGAAAACGTCCGCAGCCTCATGAGACGAGCCGAAAAAGACGGCTGGGTCATCCGAGAAAGCCCCGCCGACTGGACCCTCGCCCCACCAGTCAAAACCGACATAGCCCTGCTCGTAGATGCCGTAGACAACGGCGACGAACACACCGCCGAAGCCATCGCCGCCACCATCGGGCCGCCATTGCCCACAGTCGCCGACGAATGGCTCGACCAGCTCATCGCCGACCCCACCCCCAGAAAAGAATTACGCCTCGCCGCCGCCGAAATCCTCAACGCCGCCGCCGAACAATGGCCCCAAAACCCCGCCTGGCTCGCCGCCACCGACCGCCTCTACGACCACCAATAGCGGGCTCATCCCCCCGCCTCCCCAGCCGAAGCTGCGAACAACCGCCTAGACGGCTACGAGAGCTCCAAGTATTGCGCCCACTGGTCCATGAGCTTGCGGCGCTTGGCGAAGGCGTCGCCTCGGATGTACGCCTGCTGCACCGAGTCGCCCAGGCTGTGGGCCAGCGCGGCCTCGCACACCGCCCAGGGGGTGTCGGTCTCCTCCAGCGCCCAGGTGCGGAACGAGGCTCGGAAGCCATGCACGGTGGCCCGGTCGGCCAGGTCGACATCGCGCAGGATTTTCGTCAGGGTCATGTTGCTGAGGGGGTGGCCGGGTTTGAGCGGCGACGGGAATATGAGATCGGAGCCGTCGTGGTTGTCCTTGGCCAAGTCCAAAACAGCCATCGAAGCCTCCGACAACGGCACCCTGTGCTCGCTGGCGGCTTTCATCTTCGACGCCGGTATCCGCCACTCGCCGGCGTTGAACTCGATTTCGTCCCAGGTGGCGTTGCGGGCCTCGCCGGAGCGGGCCGCGTTAAACACCAAGAACCGGAAGCACAGCTTGGCCGACGGCGACGCCTTGGTCTGGTCCACGATGGCCAGCGCGCCCGCGACCTCTGCATAGGGCAGCGACCGGAAATGCGACTGTACCTTGGGCATGGGGGGCAGAGCGCCGTCGATGACCTCTCCGGCGACGTTGAACTCCACATAGCCGTGCGCCATCGCCCACCGCAGCACCGCCCGGATTCTCTGGCGGACCTTGCGGGCCGTCTCGGGGCGGGTGGTCCAGATCGGTTTCAGCGCCCGCAGCACATCGGACTGGGTGATGCGGTCCACCCTCATGTCGCCGATCACCGGAAAAGTATGGTTCTCCATCGACCGCCACCACAGACTCGCCTGGCGCTCGCCCCGCCACCGCGGCCGGTTCGCTTCCAGCACCTCTTGGGCCGCATCCCGGAAAGCGGGGGCCTCGCCCCGGCGGTTTTCGGCAACAGGGTCGCGCCCATCAGCAGCGGCAGTGCGGTGCTCCAAAGCCCTTTGGCGGGCATCGACGAGGCTCACTTCGGGCCAGCCGCCCAGACCCATGTCGCGGCGGCGCCCGTCCACTGTGAGCCGAAGGAACCACGACTTGGACCCGGTGTTGGTCACGCGAAGGTGCAAACCATGCCCGTCGTGATATTTCCCCGGCCCGGCTGTCTTGACCTTTGCGGCGGTGAGATGTCCCATCTTGTCCTCCATTCCGTCCCACAATCTGTCCCACACTTTTAGCGGGATCGTGCGATTAAGTCTGGGAACAGCGTACCACCACGAAGTGACAAAAACCCTGGATACGCTAGGACTTCGACAACAACCAGTAGCAGCCGGGAACCACCGACAACATCAAAAAGCGCCCACGGCAGGATTCGAACCTGCGACCTTGGACTTAGGAGGTCCCTGCTCTGTCCTAACTGAGCTACGTGGGCGGGGATTGCTGCATGCAATCTGATGAGTGTCGAATTCTAGGAGGAGTGGATTGGCGAGTCGTGGGACTTTGGCAACAAAACGGGGAGTCTGACGGTACTGACGGTTGTATAGTCAATGGGTAACCGTCAGGAAGGATTGCTGTGGTGGATGAAACATCGGGTGGGGGGGCTGCCTCCGCCATGTCCAGTGATCCCGGTCTTGAGGAGATCGGGGAGCTAATTCGCAACTACGTCGATTCCTCGGAGCATCGATACGACGCCCATCATGTGATGGCCCGCTTGGTGATCGAATGCGTGCCGGAACCAGACGCTTTGTTGGACGTCGCCGCGTCCGTGGCGGCCCAGCATTCCGCCTTTGAAGGGTGCGAGGATCGATTGCGGAGCCTGCTGGCGTTGCTGGCGTTCCAAGAAGAACTATCCCGCCAGGTCGGCGGCAAGCCGCGCAAGGTGATTGATGATGCCGCACACCTGGCGATGATCCAGGCCAAGCTCCGCGGCGAGGCAATGGCGGCAATCTGGCGGGTGCCGATGCTCGAACCGAAGGATGCCGCAGTCGCTTTGGGAGCAAAGGCAACGAACCGGGAGCGAGTGCGACAGCACCGCGAGCGCTCATGGCTCTTAGGCCTGCCCAGAGATCGCGGCTATCTGTACCCCGCCTTCCAATTCGATCGGCTGCGGCGAGAGGTCTTCCCCGAAGTCCGCGCCGTCAACGAATTGCTGGACGCGGCCAGCCATCCGTGGGGTGTGGCCTCGTGGTGGATCTCAAAAAACGCCTACATCGACGCCGCCCCGATGGAGTTCGTCGACACCGACCGATCTGAAGACCTGGTGGCTGTAGCAGCCGGACTTCTAGAGCCAATCGGATAATCAGCAATTGTCGCCCGAACAGCAGCCACCCCCGAAGTATCGGGGAGCTCCGCACCGCATTGTGCTGCCGGAGGGCACAACCCTCACACGAATTCACATCTCCCCGTTCGGTGCCGTCGAGTTCAACCCAACTGTGAGGGGGAACCCCTTTGCCGGCGGGCGGTTCGACTCGACACCGGAAGACGAGTACGCCTACCTGTATGCCGCCGACAGCGACGC
>JAJECA010000015.1 GCA_022822265.1 Acidimicrobiia bacterium
CGGCTATTGATCGAGCATCATCCTTGCGCTGTCGAGTTCAACCCAGCAGGCGCAGTCGGCTTGATATTCCTTCATGGTGACCACATCGGGAGCGTCATGCTTGGTGGCGCTCCACGAGCCGGTAACGTCGCCGAGCCGGTAATCGGTGAGCGTCTCGAAGCCCTGAATGAGCGTGGTCTGGTTCACGGTGCCGTAGGTTTCTTGAGACCAGTTGGCTGCCGCCTCCAGGTTCTTGATGAACAGGCAGGTGCTGCCCACCGCGCTCCAGGCGTCCTTGTTCTCGACGGTGTCGTAAGAGATGCCGGTGACCTCGGTGAAAACAGCATTGCACTCGGTGGTGTGCTCATCGGGGCTCAGCCGGTCGAGACCATACGAAAAGCCGTACAAGCCGTAGAAGAGAGTGGGATCTGGGCCCCGGCCGTACACCGCTTGAGCTACCGAATCGTACGATAGGTTCTCAATGTCGCTGACCAGCCACTGAGGCGTCCAGTCAGCCTGAGCGCCCAAGAACACTGCTATCCCAAACGGCGAGGGGGGCAAGATGTTGAACACGGTGTCCACGCCGGCCGCCTGCATGCGCTCTAAGCCGATGTCGACCTGAGAACAAGAAGTACCTTCGCAGGGCAGGGCCACCTCGTCGGCCAGTTCGTAGCCGAGGTCGGCCAGTGCCCCTTTGAGCACACCAGCCGCCACCTCGTGCTCGCCGATGTCGCCCCGCATCAGCCCGAGGGTGCGGCCCTCGAGCAGCCCCTGGGCGTCGGCCACGGTCGGCCAGGCCCCCACAAGGCGCTCGGTGGTCATGGACTGGGAGAACAGCCGCCCGTTGGAGCGGTCGTATATCTCCTGGGGCAGGATGCCCGACAACATGTAGGCGATCCGCTCATGGCCCTCGGTGGCGCACAGCACGGTCTCGGCAGTCACGCCGCCCACGAAGTGAACGATGGCTACTTGGTCGTCCTCGGTGGCGGCGATGCAGGCGGCCTGCTGGTCGGTGGCCGACGCTCCCGGCGGGTATTGGTGGAACAAAATCTCGATGTTGCGCCCACCCGCGCCTCCCCGGGCGTTGACTTGCTCGGCAAAAACCACATAGTTGCGGGGGATGTCGCCGGTGTCGGGGAGAATGCCCGCCTCTTCGAGCGACTTGCTGTCGCTGCGCAAGATGGCCACCTTGATGGTGTCGTCGGTGATGCCCACGGTGGAACCCTCGGGCACGGGAATCGGAGTGGGCGCAGCCGTCGGCTCGGGCTCTGGTTCTGGCTCGTCGGCCGGCTCGTCGGCCGGCTCTGGTTCGTCGGCGGGCTCATCGGCCGGCTCGGGCTCGTCGGCGGGCTCATCCGCAGGCTCATCGGCAGGTTCGGGCTCTGGCTCGGGCTCATCGGCGGGCTCGGGGGCGCTGGTGGGCGCCGGTTCTGCCGCCCGGGGCTCGTCGGCGTCCTCCGAACTGCTGCAAGATGTCGCGAACAGGGCAAACAGCGCAATTAACGCGAAAATGGCGGTACGCCACTTGGTGTGACTCATCGGATTCCCCCTCCGGGCTCACCGGCAGACGATTCTCCGGCGACGCTAACAGACGTGGAGTACCGTTGCCAGAAAACGGATATGAGGTTTTCACTGCCATGACCAGCACCTCGCTCGACAGCATCCGAGCACCCGCAGCGGAGGCTGCGGTCACCAGCCGAGAGGGGTTCGACCTGCACGAATTACGCTCGGTTGTGGAGGTGGAACTGGTCCTTGACGACTACCCGATGGCCGACGCGGAGGTCGATCGGGCGCTGGTGTACCGCACTGAGGATCTTCGGGATCGACTGGGCGATCTCGACCAGGCCGCCGCCGTCCGCAACGAGCTGACCCGGGCGTTGCACGACGGTCCGGGGGTGATCGTGATCACCGGTGCCATCGAGCCCGCGGTGGTGAACCGGGCCACCGAGGCGGTGGACCGGGAGCGCATCGTCAACGCCATCTACCCTGTGCTTCTGCGCCGCCAAGAGGAAGGGCTCGACCTTCGGTCATCTCCTGTGCGGTAGCGGCCAGCGCCGAGGGCTACCCCTTTCCCACCAACCTCGACCGCGATGTGCCCATCGGCGGTCTCACGCCCCCGTCACAGCAGGATCTAGTGCTGGAGGCCCTGGCCAGCAAGACACCCCCCGACGAGCTAGCCGCCCAACTAGCCGCCCACCGCCACCGCCGGGCCACGCACTGAACGGCTATGCCGGAAGGAGATAAGTCGATCTGAGCTGGGCGATGGTCTCGTCGGTGAGATTGAGGTGGGAGCGGGCGTAGCTATCAATACCACCGAGCTCGTTCTCGATGTGATCGAGAAACGCCTCTATCTGCGATTCGTGGGCGCCCATAATCGGCCAAAGTGATTCGGGAGCCAGTCGGCGCTGCTCCTCCAGTTCGTCGGCCACCACAGTGTTGGTGGCCAGGTAGTCCTCCACCACCGTCTCGCGCTCCGCACCCAGAACGCCGAGCAGCATCGCGGTGGCCGCGCCGGTTCGGTCAGTTCCGCCCTCGCAGTGGAAGAGCAGGGGCCGTCCGGCAATCGCTACCAACTCAGTGAAAAACCCCGCGAACACAGGAGCGAAGTCACCGGCGAAGCTCACATACCGCTTCACCCGGTCGCCGGCGATGTCGAGGCCCAACTCGCCGGTGAGCTTGAGCACTGCGTCGAAGTCCTGGTTGAGCCAGTGATGGATGATGTCCGCCCTGAACTGGGACAGATCCTGTTGCTCCTCTTGGCCCCCAAGAAGCGCAGTCGAGCTTTGGGGGTTGTCGATGGGCAGATTCACCCAGCGCACGGCGAGGCCATCGAGTCGGTCGGGACGGCGCTCCACCTCCGCCTCGCTGCGGAAATCGACCACGCAGGCCAAGCCGAGCAGGGCCAGGTCGTCGCTATCGGCTTCGTGGAGTGTGTCGGAGCGGAAGAGGACTCCGCTGCGAACCACGCGGCCCTCGGCGGTTCGCAGGCCACCGAGGTCGCGCAGGTTTTTGGTGCCCCCAACGGGAACGAGCTGTTTGAAGACGTCGATGCCCATCAGCCGGCCGACACGAACTCCTCTTTTTCTGGATCCCAGATCACTTTGACCAGCGGGGAGTCGTCGGCGCCTATCTTGCCCTCTCTCATTGAAGCCGCAGACATGCCCGGCAGGTCGATCGACCCGAGGTTGGCCGCCGCCTCCAGGAATGTCTCGTTGGTGAGGTTGGGGCCAGCGGCGGTGGCAATGGCGGCGAACAGCCAGACCGTCTGACAGGCCCTGACCACCAGACTGAGGTTGATGGGCTGGCTGGGGTCTTCGGTCACGTTGACCTGTTCGACATTCCCGTCCTCGTCTGTGATCTGAGCGTTGTTGTAATTTTCCACGCACTCAATGATCAGGGGATCGTCCCCCCGGTCCCAGTACGTCTTAATCTGCTCCGGTGCGTACACGTGAAGCTGGATGGCGGTGGGATCGACGCCCAAGTTCAGGTAGAGGTCTTCGTCAGACTCGCTGGTGATCTGCGGGATGTCGATCCCCGCCCTGATCATGGCCCCAGACATGAGCGCAGGCTCCAGCGAATACACCAAATCAGGATCCTCATCGGCGATCCGCTGGACGATCACGTCGTGGTTGGCCTCGGCGGCCTGCACGTCGTCAACCGCGGTCACCCTGCTCACCGAGGTGATGGTGGCGCCGTGAGCCTCCAGCGCTTCGACGAGGGGGTCGGTGAGAGAGTCTTCGCTGGCCAAGATGCTGAAGTGGACCCTCTTGCCATCGATGAGCCCGTCGGCCGCGGCGGCGGCGATCAGGTTAAGCTGGATTCCCAACTTGGTGGCCTCGGTGGCGAAGAGCAGGCCATTGGAGCGGTTGATGGCCTCCGGTGTCACATCGTTGCCGTTGACGGCGATGGTGTTGTTGCGCTCGGTGTAGCAGAGCTCGTTGTCCTCGCGAAGCCAACCGACGAAGGCGAAGACCATCTTGTCTTCCACGAACTTCACGCAGGTGGCGTCGGCCTCCACTGTTCCGATGACGTTGAGGACATCAATGTAGGGAACGAGCATCCGGCCGTTGATTCCGCCGGCGGCGTTCACCGCGTCCACAGCCACCTGCCACTTGGAGGCCAGGTCGCCCTGGTCGAATCCGAACATCTCGGCATCGAGGGAGGTCATGCCGATGCGGATCTCTGTTTCGGTCACCCCTCGGAATGAGGCGGTCAGCGGCACTGGAGTCGCCTCGGGCTCGGGTTCGGGGGCTGGTTCCTCGTCGTCGGGCTCAGGCGCGGGGGCCGGCTCGTCGGCTTCGGGTTCGGGCGCGCTAGTGGCTGGCGCGGCCGGAGTGTCGTCGGAAGAGTCGGAATCTGAGTCGCCGCCACAGGCGGTGAATATGAGCGAAAGAGCGATGAGCACTCCAAGAAGCCGTTTGAACACTTGAATCTCCAAAGTCACAGTGGTGGTCACAACGTAGCGAAAGACGGCGACTCCTCGTTGTGGCCCACCCGAATTTCGCAATATTTTCGATGAGTGTAGACAAAAATCGAAAGTCTGTCTTTCGCGATGCGGATTTAGGTGCTAACCATCTGTCGTGGCCGTCGAAGGGAATGCCCCAGGCAACCCGAATCAGGATGCCGCCTCCCTTCTGAGCTCCACCATCCTCGACAACGAAGAAGCTCGGCTGGACGCCGCGCAGTCGGCCAAGCGTGATGTGATTTACGACGACGCCGCGCTGCCCGGCGTTGGCGTTGAGGAGATTGGCCTGCGGGACGGCCTCCGCCGGGGCGGGATGATCACCTTTGGCACCTTGACCGCCATCGAAGCTTTCGACGAACTGGAGAGTGCCGCGCTCAGCGTTTTGGGCCCCGACATTGCCGAAACATTCGACGTCTCCGACGGCACCATCACCTTCATCTCGGTGGCGGCGGCTGCCTTCTTGGTGCTTGGCGCCGCCCCCATGGGCTGGCTGGCCGACCGCATGCGGCGAACCCCCATCGTGGCCATCGCCACCATCGTGTTCTCGTTCTTCTCCTTCGCCACCGGGCTGGCGGTGAGCGCATTCATGCTGTTCTGGCTGCGCTTCGGTGCCGGCATGGCCAAGGCCAACAGCCTCACCATCCACCCTACGTTGCTGGCCGATGCCTACCCGATTGCCATCCGGGGCCGCATGTACGCCTTGGAAAGGAGCATTTCCCGCGTCGCCGGAACGATCAGCCCGATCCTGGTGGGCGCGATAGCCACTGTTGCCGGGGGCGATGAGGGATGGCGCTGGGCCTATCTGGTTCTCAGCATCCCCATAGCAGTGATGGGGTTCTATGCCCTGCGCCTACCCGAGCCCGAGCGGGGCCAATGGGAAAAGCGCGAGGTTCTCGGCAAGGGCCTCGACACCGACGACGACATCGAGATATCCGTGGAAGCCGCATTCGCCCGGATCTGGCGTATCGACACCATCCGGTACATGACCATCGCGCTGGCAGCGCTGGGCTTCGCGCTCTTTCCGGCCAGTTCCATTGAGAGCTTCTTCCTGGAGGAGGAGTTCGGCTTGGACGCCTTTGAGCGGGGGTTGGCCATATCTCCGACCGCCTTTGGCCTGCTGCTGTTCCTGCCGTTCATCGGCAAGCGGTTCGACCAGACGTTCAAACGCGATCCCAACCGGGCTCTGCGCATTCTCGGCTCACTGCTGTTCCCGCTGACGGTAACCGTGCCCATCCAGTACTTCATGCCCAACGTCTATCTGTTCGTGGCTTGGGCGGTGGTGAACGGGACGCTTCTGGGGGCGTCGTTCTCGATGATCGGACCCGCCGTGCAAACGGTGCTTCCCTATCGCCTCCGCGGCATGGGGATGGCCATCATCTTGTTCTTCATGTTCGCCATCGGCGCGGTGGGCGGTGGTCTCCTCGCCTCCCTTTTGCAAGACGAGATCGGGGAGCGGCCCACGATCATCACGATCACGGTGATCGCCATGCCCCTCGGCGCCTTCTACATCATGCGCGGGGCGAGCCGGATGCGGCGGGACTTGTCGCTGGTGGTGTCCGAGCTCAAAGAAGAAGAGGAAGAACAGCAGCGCCGGGCCGAGCCGGGCGCCACCATACCCGCGCTGCAACTCCACAACGTCGACTTCAGCTATGGCCAAGTGCAAGTGCTGTTCGACCTCAGCTTCGAGGTGCAACAGGGCGAGACCCTGGCCCTTTTGGGGACCAACGGAGCGGGCAAGTCGACCGCTCTCAAGGTGGTCACCGGATTGAACACACCGGAGAGGGGCATCGTCCGCTTCAACGGCCGCACCATCACCTTCGCCACTCCAGAGCAGCGAGTGGCCATGGGCATCCAGATGCTCCCCGGCGGTGGCGGGGTGTTTCGGTCGATGACGATCGCCGACAACATCCTGGTGGGCGCCGGCCACTACCGCCAGGATCGGGCTGCCCTGGAGCAGAGGCTCGACTACGTGTACGAGCTGTTCCCCATGCTGAAAAACCGGCAACAGGAGTTGGCCGGCGACCTGTCCGGCGGCCAGCAGCAGATGCTGGCCCTGGCCCGGGTGATGTTCCACCAGCCCGAGATCCTGCTCATCGACGAGCTGTCGCTCGGGCTGGCGCCGGGGGTGGTGGCTGAGCTTCTCGAGCTGGTCGAGACATTGAGGGAGACGGGCCAGACCATGATCATCGTCGAGCAGTCTTTGAACGTGGCCCTGTCCATTGCCGAGCGGGCTGTCTTCTTGGAGAAGGGCGAGGTGCGGTTCGAGGGGCGAACCGCCGAATTGGCCGAGCGCGACGACATCGCCCGAGCGGTGTTCCTGGGAGAAGAGGGCGGCTAGCGATGCTTTCGGCCGTTCTCGCCGCCAGCCGAATCAACCCCCAGGTGATGTTCAACGGCGCGGTCACGGGCATTGTCATCGGCCTGTTGGCGATGGGGATCGTGCTCACGTTTCGATCGACGAAGGTGATCAACTTCGCAGTAGGGAACATGGGCCTGATCGGCGGCGTGCTGTTGCCGCTGCTCGTGCTCCAATACAACTTCCCGTTTTGGGTGGCGGTGGCCCTGGTTCTGGTGATGGGCGCGGTGTTCGGGGGCATCGTCGAGCTCACCGTCATCCGGAGGCTGTTCCGAGCGCCCAGGGTCATCTTGCTGGTGGCCACGGTTGGGGTTGCCCAGCTCTGCCAGGTGATTCCGCTGACGTACCCCGAGCTCGACGTCACGGGAATTCGGCGCTATCCGGTGGTGACCTCGGCCAGTTGGCGGCCGTTCGAAGCACTGGGGGTGAGCGAAGTCCAGCTCTGGACGGTGCTTGCTGCCCCGGCGGTGATCGCCGCGGTGGGCTGGGGGCTGCTGGCGCTCCGTACCCACAAAGACCGCTCGAGCCGGCGAAACATTTGGCTGAGTACATGGATCGTCGGGTTGGCGGTGACCTTTGGGGTGCTCGCACTGGTATCGGGTGGGGGCGAGCCCAAGGGGATCCGTGTTTCCGGTACCCAGCTCACCATCCTCGTTGCGGTCCCGCTTGTGGCGCTCGGCCTCCATTTGGTGCTCAACCGCACATGGTTCGGCAAGAACGTGGCCGCCGCGGCCGAAGACTCCGACCTTTCCCGGCTCGCGGGCGTCAACCCGAAAGTGGTCTCAACGTTCGTGTGGGTGATGGCCGGACTCATCTCCACGATTGCCATCGTTCTGCTGTCGGGGCAGAGCGGCAGCGTGTCTGGCTTCGGGGGGCTTGGCCCCTCCACTCTGGCTCGGGCCCTGGTTGCCGCCGCGATCGCAGGGATGACCTCGTTTCCCCGGGCCATGGCGGCCGGCATTTATCTGGGCATCATCGAGTTCACGATTCAGTTCAACTTCCTCGATCAGCCGGGGCTGTTCGATTTCCTGCTGCTGCTGGCCGTGTTGGGCGCGGTGGCCATGCAACGACACCAGCGGGTGTCCACCGAATCGTTTTCGTTCACCCCAAAGATCCCCCCTATACCCGACCACCTCCGCCAAATCTGGTGGATACGCCACATGAGTCGGATCGGGTTCGGAGTCGGGCTCTTGGCGTTGATTGTGCTGCCGCTAATCATCACCCAGCCGAGCCGGAATCTGGCCTACGCGTCAGTTCTGGCCTTTGCGCTGTGCGCCAGTTCGCTCACCGTCATCACCGGATGGTCGGGGCAGGTCTCGCTGGCCCAGATGAGCTTTGCCGGAATCGGCGCGCTGACCGCCGCCGCGTTGACCCGCGGCCTCGAGATGGACTTCTGGTTTATCGACTTCAACGCCGACCCCATACCGTTTGCGCTGGCCGTGTTCATCGCGCCCCTGCTTACTGCGTTGCTGGCCGCGGTAGTGGGCGTGGGCGCTCTTCGGGTGCAAGGACTCATGCTGGCCGTCACCACCCTTGTGCTGGCCTTGGCCGCCTCGCTCTACATCTTCCGGCGGCCGGTATTCGCCGACGACAACGCCCGGACGGTTCCCTTCTTGCGGGGCGACCTGTTCGGCATCAACCTGGCCAGCCAGCGCAACTACTACTACTTCTGCCTGGTACTTCTCACTGTTGTCCTCTTCATCTTGGCGCGGCTTCGCCGATCCGGCGTCGGCCGGGGGGCCATTGCCATTCGAGACAACGTCGAGGCCGCGTCGGCCTACACCGTCAGCTCCACTCGCATGAAGCTGTCGGCGTTCGCAATGGCAGGAGGCATCGTGGGCCTCGGCGGGGCGGTGCTCGCCGGACTGGTCCAAAACATCCCGCTTTCCGAGCAGTTCTTCACCGTCGACGACTCAATCAGGCTGGTGGGCATCGTGGTGATCGGAGGCCTGGGCACGATCATCGGACCGGTGCTCGGCGCCATCTGGATCGAGGGCCTTCCCGCCTTGTTCAACGACAGCAGCGTGGTAGCCCTATTCGCTTCCAGCATCGGGCTTCTCCTGGTGGTGATGTACTTCCCCGGCGGTTTCGTGCAGGTTCTGTACTCGTGGAGATCATCAGCGCTGAGATGGGCGGAGAACCACTACGGGTTGACGGTACCGCCAAAGGGGGCCCGGGGCTCGGTGCGGCTGCCTGAGCCGCATAGACCCCCGGCCGGGGCCGGCCATCCTGTTCTTGTGACTAACGACCTGTCGGTGGCGTTCGGCGGAAACCAGGCCTTGAGCGGTGCGTCGCTCTCGGTTCCCCACAATCGCATCGTCGGACTAATCGGCACCAACGGCGCGGGCAAGTCGACGTTCATGAACGCGGTCGGGGGGTTCGTCCCGGCTGGCGGTGGGGTGCAGCTCAATGGAACGGAGATCAGCCGCCTTGCTCCCCACCGCCGGGCCATGCTCGGCTTGGGTCGCACTTTCCAGGGGGCGACGCTGTTTCCCGAGCTCACCGTGCGCGAGACAGTGCAAGTTGCCCTTGAAGCCCGGGAGCGCACGCCACTGCTGGCAACTGCGACAGGTCTACCGCCTTCCACCAGGATCTCCCGGGCTCAGAGAGCAGCAGCTGACGAGATCATCGACTTCCTCGGCTTGGGCCGATACGGCGACTCCTACGTGGGCGATCTGTCAACCGGAACGCGGCGCATCGTCGAGGTCGGGGGCCTGCTTGCCCTCGACGCCCACCTGATGTGTCTCGACGAGCCCACCGCGGGTGTCGCCCAGCGCGAGGCCGAGGCGTTCGGTCCGCTGCTGGTGAGCATCAACCGCGAGCTCCAGTCGTCGATGCTGATAATCGAGCACGACATGCCGCTGATCATGAGCGTGAGCGATCACGTCTACTGCTTGGAGGCGGGGCAGGTCATCGCCGAAGGTAGTCCCGACCAGGTGCGGGCCGATCCGCTCGTCATTGCCAGCTATCTGGGCACCGATGAGCGGGCTATCGGTCGATCCGACCTCTAGAGACAGCAATCACGAGGATTATGCAGCCAGCACACGACCACCCCGATGCCGCAACGGAACACACGGCCCTCCATCTTCGGCGAACCCTCCGGTTCGACGGTGCCCTCAATGTGCGAGATCTGGGTGGGATAGCCACCCCAACCGGCCAGCAGGTGCGGTTCGGCATTGCCTACCGCTCTGACGACCTCGCCGATCTCAGCGTGGTGGATTTGGCCGAGCTTGAAGAGCGCTCGGTGAGAACAGTGGTGGACTTCCGCAACCCGGAGGAGGCCGAAGCCCGACCGTCGCGGCTGCCCCGCGGCGCCGAGGTGGTGTCCACGCCGTTCCCCCCCGGAGACAAGACGGCGGCAGAGGTGATGGAGCTTTTGGTCGGCGGCGAACTAACCACCGATATTGCCCACGAGATCCTTCTCGACTCCTACCGGCATGTCACCGAAACTGGTGGCCCAGTGATGGCCGAATTGATCCGCTCGATCATCAACCGCCCTCCCGTTCTCTTCCACTGCGCGGGCGGCAAAGACCGAACCGGCGTGGCCGCGGCAGTGATCTTGTCGATCCTCGGGGTTGACCGCGGCCAGGTCATCGACGACTACATGCTCACCAACGATCGGCTGACCGATCAGTCCAGCACTTTCCAACTCCGGCTTGCGGAGTACCCCGAGGAGTCGCGCCACGTGCTCTTGGCATTGGGATTGGCCAAGACCGCGTTCATCGAGCGGTCACTCGACATCATCGACCGTGATTTTGGGGGGATCGACAACTACGCCCGGAATCAGCTCATGTTGACCCAAGACGAGATCGATGAGTTGAGGGCGCTCTTGCTGGACGGCTAGGTCAATCGTTCGCGTCGCGCCGAGTTGCCCACGGTGGGCTGAGTCGATGCTCGTCGATCATGTCGCTCCACAGTTCTTGGGCGGCTCGGGCCCGTTCTGGCCGCAGGCTGGCCACGGCGACGAACAGGGCATCAACGACTGCCAAGTGGGCGATTCGGCTGGACACCGCCGCAATTCGGAACTCCGATTCGGTTCCCCCCGCCAGCAAGGCGTGGTCAACCGACTGGGCCAAAGGAGATCGGGCGAACGTGGTTATGGCCGCGGTGTGCGCCCCGGCGCTGGATGCCGCCTCCACTGCGGTGAGCGTCTGGCGGGTGGACCCTGAGTGGCTGATGGCCACCACGATGTCTCCCGGACGGAGGAACCGGGCGGCGGTGAGCTGCATGTGCGAGTCGGAGTGGAATTCGGCTCGATGGCCAAGCGTCCGCAATCGGAAGGCGGCGTCGAAGGCCACCGCTGCGCTGGCCCCCGCGCCCACAAAGATGATTGTGCGGGCGTTGAACACATGCTCTGCGACTTGGTTGAAGCTGGCTGTGTCCAGCGTGTGCTGGGTGTGGCTGATGGCATCCACGGTGGAGGACAGGACCTTGGAGAGCACCGATTCCCGGTCGTCGACATCCGCCGGTCCGTCGAACCCGGTGGCCGTTTCCTCGGCGACCAGGCGGAGCTTCAAGTCTTGGAAGCCGCGCAGCCCGAGTTCTTGGCACAGGCGCACGATGGTCGACATCGAGGTTCCGGTGCGCTGAGCGAGGTCGGCCACCGAGATCCGGACTACTTCCGCAGGGTCGGCCAAGATCTCTTCGGCTACCACGGCCAGCTTTGGCGTCAAGCTCGGCAGCAGACTTCGAAGGTGGACGGTGGGGGGGATGTCCGGTGTCTGGGGAGAATCATCCATCAGCGGGTGGCCACCCTTGCACCAAGCCGAGTTGGGCGCACAACTCCAGAGAATTCAAGGTGCGGCCCCGCCATTCCACTGTTCGTTCAATGTCCTCGGCCAGCCAGGCAATCACCGTTCCAGTGGCTTCGGGAGGCGCGCCGCCGAAATTGTGCAGGTCGAGCGCGGCCATGGCCTCAGTCCAGGTGAAGCCGGGATCGATGTTGATGGCGGTGATCCCGTCGGACTCGAGCTCGGCTTGCAGCAGCGGGGCCATGCGGTGGAAGGCGCCTTTGGAGGCGCAGTGGGCGTAGCCGAGCATTTTCAGCTCGACCACCTGATAGGGGGGATCGTCGACCTGGCCCGCCGACGACGTGAGGTTCAAGATGAGGCCCGATCCCCGCTCGATCATCGAGGGCAGGATGAGCTGGGTGAGAAGAACCTGGCGCAGCACATTGGCGGTGAAGGCGGTGTCCAGGGCTTCGAGGTTGAGCTCTCCTACCGGGTCGAGCAGTCCTGGGCCGCTCCAGATGGCGTTGTTGACCAACACGTCAACCCGGCCCCACTCGTTGAGTGCCGTTTCAGCCGCGGCCCGTATCGAATCCGCCGACAGCAGGTCCATGGTGATGGGCAGGGCCCGCTGGCCTCGCTCGGCGATTTCGGCGGCGGTCGTTTCCAGACTTCCAGACACGGACACGTCGCCGCCGGCATCGGTGGTCGGCTGGGCGACTGTTCCCTCACCCTCCCGCACCGTTCGGGCCGTGATGGCCACGTCGAATCCCGCATCGGCCAGAGCCAGCGCGCTGGCTCGGCCAATACCCCGGCTGGCGCCGGTGACCAACGCGGTGGGGCTGGACGCTTGCTCGCTCATGACAGCGGCCCGGAGAGCTCTACTCCGGCCGGGGGCTGGGAGATCTCGATCGCCACGCCGTCGGGGTCCATGATCATGAATTGCCAGAATCCCTTGATCTCCGACGGCCCGCTGAGGATCGGAACACCGTGAGAGGTGCAGGCGTCTGCCGCCTCGTTGATATCGGCAACCCGGACGGTGAAGCCCCGCAAGCCCCGCTCGTTGTTCTGGGGGTCGCCCAGTTCGGGGTCGCCCAGATACACGAACTCCACCTTCTGACCCCCGACCAGGCCGACCACGACCCGCCCCTGGACTCCCTCCCGGCCCACGATGGCGTCGAGGCCCGGTCCTGAAATCCTTTCGTCAGACAGAACTTCGTAGCCCAGCAGCTTGGTGTAGAACTCCAGCGAGGCATCCACATCCACCGGATGAATGATCACATGCGACCAGTGGCGCACTCCGACTGCTCCCGACATATCTTGTGTCCTCCCTAGGCGGCCAGCGTCGGCAGAATACTCCAAAACGCAAAAGAAAAAACGAAATCTTTTCGATTCGCCGATTTGGAGCCCTTGCTTGCCGCTGATGCCGAAGATGTCGGAATCGCATATGCAGTGGATAGGCTGATCTCTGCGGGCGCTTAACGCTGAAGAAGACCCAGCAGACGGACGCAGTTCCGAGGCTGGGCATTGAGACTCTAGGCGAGCGCTACCTATCGCAGCACAACGCTGCCTCCCCAATCGGAACTTCAATCTGGAAGACCGGGAGCCATTGCCCAGTGGCGAGTGACGTTCAGTGACCCAAAAGCCACAACCCCGCACGTTCGTGTACGTCGACGGGTTCAATTTCTACTATGGCGCGGTCAAGGGCACGACGCTCAAATGGCTGGACTACCGCGCCCTTGCGACCGTGCTGCTTCGGGGGCATCAGATTGAAACTGTGAAGTACTTCACGGCACGGGTTCAAGACCGACCAGATGATCTTGGGCTTGCGCAGCGGCAGGATGCATACATCAGGGCCCTTGAGGCTCACTCAGAGGTCGAGGTCCATTTGGGCCAGTTCAAGAGACGACGCAAGGCGCGCCCTCTTGCCGACAAGCTCGAAAGAGGGATCACTGAATTCGCTGTCGTCATGGATACCGAAGAAAAGGGTTCGGACGTTTCTCTGGGAGTCCATTTGGTTTGGGATGCGTGTCACGGCGAAATGGATGTCGCTCTCATCCTGTCAAATGACAGCGATTTCCAAACGCCAGTCACGATGGCGGAGGAGGCGGGTGTTCGGGTGGTCACTGTGAACCCCCACAAGCAATCTGACCAGCCGAGACGGCTGATCAGTTCCGATAAGCGGACGCTGAATCGACGGCTTCTTGCGAGGTGCCAACTGCCCAACCCCGTGATTGATGAGAGGGGTGAGCAAATTCGCAGGCCGCCGGAGTGGTCGTAACGCGCAAAGACCCGCCGAAGCGGGCCTTGCTGGGCCTAGTCCCCGCGAAGAGAGCTAGGTGGTACGCCCCCATTTTAGGGAGCCTCGCTGACGATTCAAGCCATTTCTGCTTAATTCCCCCACCTTGGGTTTTAGCCGGCGATGGCTTGGGAGATTGAGAGGTCTACTCGGCGGCGTTTGCGGTCTACGGCTAGGACTTTGACCCAGACCTCTTCGCCGGGGAGGACGATCTCCTCGGGGTGGTACACCCGGTACTCGGCCATCTCGGTGATGTGGACCAGGCCCTCGATGTCGTCACCGACGGCCACGAAGGCGCCGAAGTCGGCCAATCGGGTGACACGGCCTGTCATCAGACCGCCGACCTCGAGATCGGTCAGCGGGTCGGGGGTGAGCTTCATGGTGAGGTTCACCCGCTGTTTGGGCTTTTGGATCGACTTGACCTTCACCTGCACCTCATCGCCCACGCTCACCACCTCGTTGGGATGCTGCACCCGCTTCCAGCCCAACTCGGTGGCGTGGACCAGGCCCCGCACGCCGTTGATGTCCACGAATGCGCCGAAGTCTTGGATGTCGACCACTTTGCCGGTGTACTCATCACCGGCCGACATGGTCTCCAGAAACGCCTTGGCCGCCTTGCGCTGCTCGGCTCGGACCACTGCCTTGCGCGACAGCACCAAGCGGCCCGACACCTGATCGGCCTCCACCACCTTGCACTGCACCTCCCGGCCAACCAGCGCCTGGAGGTTCTCCACCGGCTGCACATCGATCAGCGACGACGGAATGAACCCCCGCACCCCCACATCGCACGACAGCCCGCCCTTGACCACTGCGGTGATGGTGCCGGTGACGGCCTCGTTGGCCGCCGCGGACCGGGCGATATTCACCCAGGCAATCTGCTGCATGGCCCACAGCCGCGACAGCACAATGCGCCCCTTGTGGTCTTCTCGCACCAGCACGGCGGCGTTGACCACCTCGCCCAGCACGCACTGATGGGTTAGGTCGGCCGCCGGATCATCGCCCCAGTAGCGCTGGCTGATAACCCCGATCCTCCCGCCGCCCAGATCGAGCTCTATCTCATGGGCGGCCTTAGTCTTCACCGTCCCCGACACGATGGTCCCCCCGGTCAACCCGTCCACCGTGGGCGACGCCGGCTCCCCCGGCGGCGCCTCCGGCTTCGGTTCTTCGGCAGTCGCTTCTACCTCAGACATAGGGGCATTAACACTAATGGCCTCGATCGGAATACCGATAAGAGAAGGTCAGGTTCCGGCTAGGCGGGCTACTACTGGGGCCATTTCCTCCATGGACTCGATCGACAGGCCGATGTAGCTGATGCCCAGCTCTTCTCGCTGGCGGACCAGCTTGTCCACCACCTCGTCCACGGTTCCGATCAGGCTGTGAGGCGAGGTCAAGGCCTGGTCGGTATCCAAACCCAGTGCCGGGGCCAGCGCGCCGGCAAAGCACCGCTTGTCGTCGGTAACTCTGGCCACATGGACTCGGGAGTGCAGCTCTAAGCCCTCGAATCGCTCTCCGGCGCTCTCGCGGATCCAGCCGATCTTGGCCGCGGTGGCATCAGCAGTGGCCGACGATCCCACACGGTCGTCTATAACCCCGGCGGCCATGTTGGGATTCACACCCACGATGTCGGCCGTTCGGGCGGCCAACCGCAGCACTCGCTCAGATCCTCCGGCCACGAAGAGCGGCGGCCCTCCCGGCCGCACCGGCTCGGGAAGCCCTTCAAGACCTTCGATGGAGTAGTGCTGGCCCGAGAACGTGACCGTCTCACCGCCCAGCAGCCCCTTGATGATGGCCACCGCCTCGCCGAGGCGTTCGATTCGTACGCCGGGCCGGTCCATGGCAATGCCGGTGCTCTGGTAGTCGCTGTTCTGCCACCCGGCTCCGATGCCCAACTCAAACCGCCCGCCGGACAGCACGTCCAGTGTGGCCGCCTCTTTGGCCAGCGCCGCGGGGTGGCGGAAATCGTTGGCCAGCACCATGGTTCCCAGCCGCAGCGTGGTGGTGGCCTCTGCGGCGAAGGCGAGCGCCACCATAGGTGCAGGACCCTGGTCGAAATGGTCGGGCATGCAGAAGACGTCGTACCCCAGCCCCTCCGCCCGCCGAGCCATCTCCCGCCACCCGTCAGCGTCAGTCAACCCCCGAGCCTGCACCCCAAACCGAAACTTGCCCATCCAGGCGACACTACCCGTCAAACTGACATGCCCATCGGTAGTGTGAATCAATGCCAGCGACCGCGCTCACCGAGGGGCTGAACCCGGCCCAGATCGACGCGGTCAGCCATCCTGGAGGCCCCATTCTGGTGGTCGCCGGGGCCGGATCGGGCAAGACCCGAGTGCTCACGCACCGCATCGCCTACCTCATCGATGAACTGGGCGTTTCCCCGTTCGCCCTGCTGGCCATCACCTTCACCAACAAGGCGGCCCAGGAGATGAAGCACCGGGTGGGCGCCCTGGTGGGCCCGGTGGCCGACAAGATGTGGGTGAGCACCTTCCACTCCGCCTGCGCCCGCATCCTCCGCTACGAGCACGAGGCCATCGACTTCCCCTCCAGCTTCACCATCTACGACCAGGCCGACTCGGTGCGGCTCACCCGCTACATCCTCAACGATTTCGGCTTCGACCCCAGGCAGATGCCCCCCCGGTCGATTCACGCCGCCATAAGCGCGGCCAAAAACGAGATGATCAGTGTGGCCCAGTACAAAGACCGGGCGGCCAACGTCTTCGAGCGCCGCATCGGCGAGGTCTACGACGAGTACCAGCAGCGCCTTCGCCGGGCCGGGGCCATGGACTTCGACGATCTGCTGGGCACCACCGTGAACCTGTTCCGCCAACAGCCCGATGTGCTCGACCGCTACCGCCGCCGCTTCGAGCACGTGCTGGTGGACGAATATCAGGACACCAACAGCGTGCAGAACCAGCTCGTGCTGCTGTTGGGCCAAGAGCACCGCAACGTGTTCGTGGTGGGCGACGCCGACCAGTCGGTGTACCGCTTCCGGGGGGCCGACATCCGCAACATCTTGGAGTTCGAGCGGGCCTTCGAAGAAGCCACCGTGGTTCTGTTGGAGCAGAACTACCGCTCCACCCAGCGCATCTTGAGCGCGGCCAACGCGGTGATCGCCAACAACCTCAGCCGCAAGCCCAAGAACCTGTGGTCCGACCAATCCGACGGCGAGCGCATCGTCCGCTTCTGCGCCTCCGACGAGTACGAGGAGGCCCGCTGGGTGGTGCGAGAGGCGTTCCGGCTCCACGACGACGAGCAGCACCGCTGGGACGAGATGGCCGTGTTCTACCGAACCAACGCCCAGAGCCGAGTGGTGGAGGAGCTGCTCATGGAGGCCGGGGTGCCCTACCAGCTCATCGGCGGCACCCGCTTCTACGACCGCCGGGAGGTCAAGGATGCGCTGGCCTATCTGCGGGTCACGGTCAACCCCGGCGACGCAGTGAGCCTGCGCCGGGTGCTGAACACCCCCAAGCGGGGGGTGGGCGACGGGTCGGTGGCCAAGCTGGAGGCGTGGGCCGAATTCCACGGCCTGACGCTGATGGACGCCTTGGGACACGCCGCCGAGGCCGGGGTCAAAGGTAAGGCACTCCGCGGCATCCAAGAGTTTCTGGGCGTGATCGCCGAGGCCGGCGAGCGGCTGGACAGCGGACCGGCCGCGGTGCTAGAGCACCTGCTGGAAAAGAGCGGCTATCTCGACCAGTTGGAGGTCGAGGCGGCCAGTGAGACCACGGGCAACACCGAGGTCAGCGTGCAGGCCCAGGGTCGGCTGGAGAACCTCGACGAGCTGATAAGCGGGGCCTCGGAAACCGAAAACGTGAGCGACTTCTTGGAGCTGGTCAGCCTGGTGTCGGACACCGATGAGTTGACCGACGATTCCCAGTTGACGCTGATGACCCTGCACTCGGCCAAGGGCCTCGAATACCCCGTGGTGTTCCTGATCGGCATGGAAGAGGGCATCTTCCCCCACATCCGTTCGATCACCGAGCCCGACGAACTCGAGGAGGAGCGCCGCCTGGCCTATGTGGGCATCACCCGAGCCCAACAGCGGTTGTATTTGACCCACGCCTGGAGTCGATCCATCCACGGAACCTCTATGTACAACCCGCCGTCGCGTTTCTTGGATGAGATCCCCGAAGAGTTGATTGACGACCGCGGCAGCAGCCTGAGCCGAGCGGAACGCTCGGGCTACCGTCGGGATGTTTCCCGAGCCACCGGCTCATTCGCCGGACGAGACCGCATCGTGGACGCCGCCCAAGTTCCCCACTCCCCACCTGAGCCCGACCCCGACCCAGTCCGCCTCGTGGTCGGCGATGATGTGAACCACGCCAAGTTCGGTCTAGGGGTAGTGACCGACGTGAAAGGCGCAGGCAGCGACGCCGAGATCACCGTCAACTTCACCACCTCCGGTTCCAAGGTACTGCTCGCCTCTTACGCCCGCCTAGAGAAAGCCTGACCATGCTGTCTTCCTTTCTTGGCACACAGAGGGACTCTGACTGAACATAACGGCTTGCTACCGTGGCTTCGTGGAGTTGAGCCGGGCGCAGTGGGGGTCGGTCAGCTCATTTGCCGTCAGGATTGACCACTTCGCTGGGTGCGTGGCAGAGGCTCACCGCTTGGGCCATGGGCCTGGGAGGTCTCGGAAGCCTTGGGGGATTGGCTTTCAGCGGCGTGCCTGTTCGATTTACGCGCAGACGCTGAGCGCTGAGTATCTGCGGGGCATCGCCGATGCGAGTGGGTATTGCGCGCGATTGATGGATGGCGCCGCACCGGATGATGGAGTCGCGGTTGATTGGGAGGTTATCGCGGAGTTCTTGCGCTCAACGTCGGAGGCCTTGGGGGAGATGCCGGAGGTAGCGGGGGTTGCTTCCGGGGCTGGTGCCGCTGAGGTCGGGTCGACGTCTCCGCCGGTATTGCGGTATGAGCTCTTCGCCGAGTTACTGAGCTCCCAGGGAGTTGCCCGATTGGGGGATGCGGCCGGGGCGGTTGCCCGCTGCTGCGAGTCGCATGTGCAGGTGGTGCCGACGGCTCAAGAACTGGGGTGGCTGCTCGCGATAGCCGCTCAGGAACCGATTGAGGATCTCGCCGAACGCAACGAGACCTCTACACGGGGCATGTACCGGTCGCTAGAGGCAATGTGGGAGCGCCTCGGTGTTCGCAATCAAGTGCAGGGAGTTGCGCTAGCGGTGCAGATGGGGTGGATAGCGCCCCCGCCATATGACAACAGTAGGAACTGAGGGTATAAGAATGTGAGGGGCCGTATGCTCGCGCTGTGCAGGTCAGCGATGGTCAGCTCCAGGTGGTTCTCAGACATGCTGCCCCTATAGAGCGATATGCCAGCCGGATCGCCGAGGCCCATAGCCTGGGTCATGGGCCCGGTGGGGACACCGATATCTGGGGTGTGGAGTTTCAGCGCAAGGCTCAAAGGGTGTGGAAGGAGACCCTGCCACCCCTATTCCAACGGCAGGTGGCCAACTCCTATCAGCGCTGTGCTTGGATGATGGGTTCTGTTTCGCCCGATGAATCGGTCGTCGGCGATTGGGAGAATGTTGCCAGGTATCTGGGTGCGGTAGCGGCCGCGATAGACGAAGACCCGGACTGCGCTAAGCAGAAGGCGCCGTCCGATTTCCCCGGCATCGGGCACCTTCCTGAAGCGATCCACTATGAGGAACTCGCCGATTTGACGCACCCCGATGCAGTGGAGAGGCTGCGCGTCGAGGCAGCAGCGGTGGCTCGGTTCTGCCGGTTCAACTCATCAGCTGCGCCCAACGAGATGCAACTCGCCTGCTTGCAAGGCCTAGCCGCCGGCGAGAAGCATTCCGATATCGCCTACCGCCTCGGATACTCCGAGCGGCACTTCCAGAGAGTGCTGGCAGATTTGTGGGAGCAATTCGGTGTCGAGAACACCGTCGAGGGGGTGGCGTTTGCCGTCGCCCAAGGCTGGGTCACCGTGCCCACTAGCACCCCGTAACATCTGCGCCTTGCCGGCGTAGTGACGACGCGCCCTGAACGGTGGTCAGAACCCGCTGTATAGGGAAAAAACTTATATTTTGAGGACATCGAGGGCCAAAAGTCGTCCTGCAAAAGGCAGTATCGAGCGAAAATTGCTAGAAATGATCGCTTCGGCGCGGTAGCTTCAAGTTATGGCACGGCGCCCTGGCATCCACTGGCCGACGGAAGCCAGAACGGTCTTTTTCGGCGATGTGGCCTCTCCGGCAACGATTTCGAGGGCCGTCAAAGAAGAGCGTATTCGCCGACTCGCCCCGCGGGTGTACACCGCTGATCTCGCCAGCCCAGCGGAGGAGATCGTGGCGAGCAGCCTTTGGAAGATCTTGGGCTATCTCCTTCCTGGGGCCCTCATAGCCGACCGGTCTGCGGCCGAGGACGGTCGTGTTGTCGATGGACGACTATTTGTCATTGCGGAGACTGACCGGCGGTCGATTCGGCTGCCGGGGGTGGAGATCTCCATCCGACCTGGCCGCCCATATGAAGCCCCGATTGCTGACCCGCTGTGGTCCGAAGGCCTGAGAATGTCGAGCTCGCCGCGCATCCTGCTCGACAACCTGAGGGAATCCCACCGGCGAGGCAAAGGAGCAGCACGAACCCTGAAGCTGTCGGAGGTAGAGGACTGGCTTGCCCGCAAGGCCATTGCCTGGGACCGCGAGCGAATCGAGCGATTGCACGATGAGACAATCCAACTGGCGCGCGCAATAAGTGCAGACCACCAAGTGCCGTTAGTGGATCGGCTCTTCGACCAGCTCACTGGACAGGCGCCGCTGCGGCCTCGCACTGGGCCGCTTTTTCAAGCGTTGAGTGTCGGTAGAGCCTGGGATGAGCGCCGGGTCGAAATGTTCGACCGCGCCTGCGCCGATCTCAGAAAGACCGACACCTGGGGTATCCCCGACGAGTTGCCCGCGTCGCTAGACGCCGAAGAGCTCGCCTTCTACGAGAGCTATTTCGCTCACGGAACAGGGCCAGGAACGATTGCCCGAAATGTGCCTGAGGAGCTGGCGTTCTATGAGAGCTACTTCTCCAACTACATCGAGGGAACCGAGTTCACTTTGGAAGAGGCCCGGCAGATCATCGACACCCTGCAACCACCCCCGTCGCGACCCGCCGACGGCCATGACATCCTCGGCACATACAACTGCGTCTCCGACCCTGTCGAGCGGTCGAAGACATCCGATGACGTCGACAGGCTCATCGAGTCCCTGATCCGGCGGCATGAGACGATCATGGCAGGCCGGCCTACCGAGGACCCCGGAATGTGGAAAACCAGGCCCAACAGGGTTGGTGGCTACGACTTCGTCAAGCCAGAACTCGTGGAGGGAACGCTCCGCAAGGGGCTGAGCTTGCTGTCTGCCATCGAGCCGGGGTTCAAGCGGGCCCTATATGTGCTCTTCGTCTTCACTGAGGTCCACCCGTTTGCCGACGGCAACGGCCGCGTGTCTCGGGTCATGATGAATGCCGAGTTGTCGCATGTGGGCCAAGCGAGAATCGTGATTCCCAACGTGTTCCGCAACGAGTACATCTCCGGGCTGCGCCGGGCCTCGGTGGGGGACGGCGACATTGAAGCTCTCGCCCGTGTTCTTGCATTCGCATGGCGGTGGACCGCGGCAATGCCGTGGTCAGACCGCGCCGCGACAGAAGGAAAGCTGCACGCGACAAACGCACTCATCGACTCAACAGAAGCCGAACAAACCAGAATCCGCCTCGAACTGCCATGACCAAAGGCTGCGCGATATTCGCTTGGGGACACGCGTTCCCAGTGGCCATCAGGATCCGTCGTGGGCGTTCACATCCACGACAGTTTGGGCAGTCGTCCAGCCGATTTCTTGAACAGGGTCAGTCGCGCTGACTGTATCTGGAATGGCAAAAGCCGCGAGGAGCACGATGACTATTGCCAGAGCCGCGAGGAGCACGAAGAGAATTGCCAAAGCGCCTGTCTGCTGCTTCCCTTGATGTTGGCTGTTGATCATCATGGTTGTCCCTCCGTGTGTTTAGGGTGTTACTAGCCAACGGTGAAAGAAATGAACTGCTCAGTCCGAGGGCCAGTTCAGGCCTTCTTCTCGACAACCAGCCAGTCGTCAAGGTCTTCGTTGGCTGCGGTTGGAGCACCAGGAAATGGCAGTTCGAATTCGTTGCCCAAGAGTGCGAATATGATTCCTCGTTGTGGATGGTCGAGAATCCATCCTTGTGGCGTAGTGAAATACCATTCGTTGCCGTCGCTGCGAGTATTGTACCAGACGCCTTCGAGGGGATCGTTGTTTGGCTGTAGATAGATGACGCTTTGGGCGCCGACGGGCAGCACAGAGCGCAATTGCATGACATCCGAGTCCATTGGTCTGGGTATCTGAACGTAATATCTTGTCCTGTCGTCGTCTTCAAACACGAGATTGAGGGTTACACCTTCGGGTTTATCCTCAGAAGCGCCGAAGAAACGCCCATTTTCTACATCGATCAGCGTGGCTTCAACGACGATTGTTGAGCGCTCGGCCAGATCCTGGACGGTGGCAGCCGGGTTATAGTCAAAATGGAACGACTGGAAGTATGAGTCATAGGTATAGGGAGATGCCTCCTCGGACTCGGCACTGGAACCACAGGCAACCGCGATCAGAGATGCGATGATGAGTGCAAGACCGCGAAGCAGACGGAGGTGAATCCGGCGATTGGCCGGCTTCAGTGTTGTTGGGTTTGATGAGTCGTATACTGGTTTCATGCTTTTATCTGCGTGTAACCATAAGATGGATGCATATCCCTATCAATGAATTTCACTGTCAAAACATGACGAGTATTTGTCATGTTTTGACACTTGGCAGGGTTGCGATGAGGGTGTACAAGGGGCAGATTGTGCGTTTACTGTTCAGGGGCCGTCATTGGCGTTGACGTCTACGAACAGGTCGCCGTCGTCCACCCATACTCCGAACTGGGCTAGCCCGTCGCCGGTGGCTGAGTACACCAGCGCCGGATCGCAGGTGTCGATGAACAGCTTCCGATCGGCGTCCCAATCCACCACGCAGTCGCCGGTGGCCCTGGGCGACTGCACGTCGAATGCGAACCAGCCCTTCTCGGGATTGTCGCCTATGTGGTTGATCCAGATGCTGCGCCCCCGGCTCAGCGGCGCCCACGGCACCGGCCCCCGCTCGGCGATCTCGGCGGCCAGGTTCTCGGCGTCGCCGGCGTTGAAGTCGTCGTCGCCCAGCTTCACCTCGATCTGGTCGGAGCCGGCCAGCGACACCACGGCGAACACCAGCCCCACTCCCAGCCCGATGCTGACCACGGAGTAGACAACCGCTCGCAGCGGGGTGATTTTGGGTCCAGATGCGACGGGCACGAGTCCTTCCTCGGTTCGCTCCCACAGACGGTGTTGCTCCTAGTATCGCGGCGAAGCAACGGCGGTACGAACCATCGTCGAATCACACCGCAAACTCAGCCATCGCGCTGCATTGGGGAGCCCGTGGATCTATTCGAATATCAGGGAAAACAGTTCTTCGCGTCATACGGCATGCCGGTGTCGCCCGGTGAGGCCGTAACCACCGTTCACGACGCGGTGGCCGCCGCGGAGCGGCTGGGAACGCCGGTGATGGTGAAGGCCCAGGTACACACCGGCGGTCGCGGCAAGGCCGGGGGAGTCAAGTTCGCCCCCGACATCGACGCCGTCCGCACCCATGCGTCCAACATCTTGGGCCTCGACATCCGGGGCCACATCGTTGAGAACCTGTGGATCGAGAAGGCCTCCGACATCGCCGAGGAGTACTACGTGAGCTTCACCCTCGACCGGTCGGCCAAAGCGCATCTCGGGATGCTCTCGGCCGAGGGCGGGGTGGAGATCGAGACCGTGGCCGAGGAGAACCCCGACGCCATCGCCAAGATCTGGGTCGACCCCGTAGAAGGCCTCAGCCAGGACCAGTGCCGCCAGTGGGTGCTGGCCGCCAACCTCAACCCCGATGTCACCGACCAGACGGTGGAGCTGCTGTTGAAGCTGTACAAGGCCTACACCACTGGCGACGCCGACCTGGTGGAGATCAACCCGTTGATCGTCACCCCCGAGGGCAAGGTGCATGTGCTCGACGCCAAGGTCACGCTCGACGGCAACGCCGGATTCCGCCACGACCTGGCCCCCTTCGACGCCACCCAGCCCCGCGACGAGCGGGAGGCCGCCGCCCACGCCAAGGGCCTCCAATACGTGGGCTTGGAGGGCTCGGTGGGCGTGATAGCCAACGGCGCCGGACTGGCCATGAGCACGGTGGACGTGGTGAACCAGGTGGGGGGCAAGCCGGCCAACTTCCTGGACATCGGCGGCGGGGCCAACGCCGATGTGATGGCCGGGGCGCTGGAAGTGATCAACAACGACCCCGACGTTCAGTCCATCTTCATCAACATCTTCGGGGGCATCACCCGGGGCGAGGAAGTGGCCAACGGCATCATCGAGGCCATGAACCGGGTGGACATCGCCTCCCCTATCGTGATCCGCCTCGACGGCACCAACGCGGATGAGGGCCGGGCGCTGCTCCAGCCCCATCTGAGCGACCGGCTCATGATGGCGCCCACCATGCTGGAGGCGGCCCGAGAAGCCGTCGCCCTCGCAGAAGGAGCCGCATCGTGAGCATCTTCATCGACGAGAACACCAAGGTGGTCTACCAGGGCCTCACCGGGAGCCAGGGCCGCTACTACGGTCTGCTGAACCGCGACTACGGCACCCAGGTGGTGGCCGGCACCAACCCCAAGAAGGCGGGCACCGACGTAGAAGGGATCCCCATCTTCGCCTCCGTGGCCGACGCCGTGGAAGCCACCGGGGCCAACGTGTCGTGCGTGTTCATCCCCGCCGCCGGCGTGCGCAACGCGGTGCTCGAGGCCGCCGAGGGCGGGGTGGAGCTGGTTGTGGTGATCACCGAGGGCGTGCCCATGCACGACGAGGCTTACTTCTTCAACAAGCTCAAGGCCGACTACCCCGATGTGCGGCTGCTCGGCCCCAACTGTCCCGGCCTCATCAGCCCCGGCAAGGCCAACATCGGCATCACCGCCGGCCACATCGCCAAAGAGGGCGGCCCGGTGGGCATAGTGAGCCGCTCGGGCACCCTCACCTACCAGGCGCTGTACGAGTTGAAGCAAAAGGACATCGGTTGCACCACCTGTGTGGGCATCGGCGGCGACCCGGTTCCGGGCACCTCGTTCATCGACTGCCTGGCCGCCTTCGAGGCAGATCCCGAGACCGAGGCGGTCATGATGATCGGCGAGATCGGCGGCTCGGCCGAAGAGGAGGCCGCCGAGTTCATCGCCGCCAACGTGTCCAAGCCCGTGGTGGCCTACATCGCCGGGCTCACCGCTCCTCCCGGCAAGAAAATGGGCCACGCCGGCGCCATCGTGTCGGGGGGCAAAGGCACCGCCCAGGCCAAAATGGACGCCTTGGCCGCCGCCGGAGTCCGCATCGGCCAAAGCCCCTCCGAGGCCGGCGACATAATGGCCAAAGTAGTCGCCCAGCTCTGAAAACAGGGTAGAAGCGACTGGCCAAAAGACATCCCGAGCAGCCCGCGAGGCGGGTGGTAGGTTCGGCGCGATGCGGCTAGCGGTGTTGGCTTCGGGCAGTGGGACGATCCTCGATGCCATGGGCCGCAGTGGGCTGCCCATTTCGCTGGTGATGGTGGACCGGCGCTGCGGAGCGGAGAAGGTGGCGGCCGATCATGGGTTGGACTGTGCGCTGGTGGAGCGGGAGAGCTTCGGGGCTGATTTCGACCGGGTGGGCTACACCCGGCAGGTGACCGAGCGGCTCCAGGCCGAGGGCATCGAGTTGGTGGCCATGGCCGGGTTCGGCACGGTGTTGGACCAGCCGATGCAAGACGCCTATGAGGGGCGCATACTCAACACCCATCCGTCGCTGCTGCCCGCCTTTCCGGGCTGGCATGCGGTTGAGGATGCCTTGGAGTACGGGGTGAAGGTCACCGGCTGCACGGTACACGTGGCCACCCTGGAAGTGGATGCCGGGCCGATCCTGGCCCAGCAACCTGTTGCTGTGGAGCCCGGGGACACAGTGGACACGCTGCACGAGCGCATCAAGACGGTGGAGCGCGACCTGTACATCCGCACTATCCGAGAGATCATCGACCGAGGGCATGTCCTATGAGCCAGGGAACCAGTCACCCGCCGAGGGCGTTGGTGTCGGTGTACGACAAGACCGGGGTGATCGATCTGGCCCAGCGGCTGGTGGCCCTGGGTTGGGAGATCATCTCCAGCGGTGGTACCGCCCGAGCTCTGGCCGACGCCGGGGTCCCGGTCATCCCGGTGGAGGAAGTAACCGGGGCTCCCGAGATGATGGACGGCCGGGTCAAGACCGTCCATCCCGCGATCCACGGGGGTCTGCTGGCTGACATGACGAATCCCGGTCACATTGAGGACATGGAAAATCGGGGGATTATCCCCATCAATCTTGTGGTGAGCAACCTCTACCCCTTCCGTTCCGACCCCTCGGTCGAGCAGATCGACATCGGAGGGCCGGCCATGGTGCGGGCCGCGGCCAAGAACCACGAGCGGGTCGGCGTAGTGGTACGACCCGACGACTACCTTGCAGTGCTCGACGAATTGGAGTCTGACGGCACGCTCTCTGATGCAACCCGGCGACGGCTGGCCCGCATCGCGTTCACCCACACCAGCGCCTACGACGCGGCCATAACCGACTGGCTGTCAGACGCCGATGACGAGCCGCTTCCGCCGACCGTGTCGCTAACCCTGGAGCGCCAAGAGGTGCTGCGCTACGGCGAGAACCCCCATCAGACCGGGGCCCGCTATCGCATTGCCGGCCAGTCGAGCTGGTGGGATCAAGCACAGCAGCTCCAGGGCAAGGTCATGTCGTACCTCAACGTGTTCGACGCGGATGCCGCCTGGCGGCTGGCCCACTCGCTGGGCGACGATCCGGCCGCTGCGGTGATCAAGCACGCCAACCCCTGCGGAGCGGCCGTGGCAAACGACATCGCCACCGCCTACCGGCGGGCCCACGAGTGCGATCCGGTCTCGGCCTTCGGGGGGATCGTGGCCGTCAACCGCCCGGTGACCGCGGAGATGGCCGAGGCCATGGCCGACGTGTTCACCGAGGTGCTCATCGCCCCCCAATACGACGAGGCAGCCCTAACCCTTTTGGCCAAGAAGAAGAACCTGCGGGTGCTCCACGCCCCACCCCCAGAGGCCGCCGAGCTGGAAGTCCGCACAATCGGCAACGCCGCCTTGGTTCAAACTCCCGACACCGTGACCATCGACCGCGCAGCCTGGCAGGTGGTCACCGAGCGGGCCCCCACCCCCGAGCAATGGGCCGACCTCGAGCTGGCCTGGCGGGTGGCGGCCCGGGTGGGGTCCAACTGCATCGTTTTGGCCAACAACCGCCAAGCGGTGGGCATCGGCGCCGGCCAGCAGAACCGCCGCGACGCCGGGCGCATAGCCGCCGAGAAGGCCGCCGGCCGAGCCGCGGGCGGCGCCTGCGCCAGCGACGCCTTCTTCCCCTTCCGCGACGGCCTCGACGCCGCCGCCGAAGCCCAATGCGCCACCGTCATCCAACCCGGCGGCTCAGTACGCGACCAAGAAGTAATCGACGCCGCCAACGAGCACAACATGGCCATGGTCTTCACCGGCGAACGCCACTTCCGCCATTAGAGGCTGAGCAACGCAGCGATCTTTGTTGAGGCTTCGGGGCGGTTGAGGGTGTAGAGGTGGATGCCGGGTGCTCCGGCGTCTAGCAAAGCTTGGGACAATTCTGTTGCGGCTTCAGCGGCGGCCCTTATGCGGTCGAGGGCGGGTTGGGACTCAAGGCGGGCGAACAGGGGCTCAGGCACGGTGGAGCCGTTCATGGCGGCGTAGCGGCGGATGCTCTTGGGCCAGATCACGGGCATTACGCCGGGGATCACCGGCTTATGGCACCCCAGGCCGGCCAGCTCGTTGCAGAGGCGGGTGTAATCGGCGGGGTTGAAGAAGAACTGGGTGATGGCGAAATCGGCCTCGTTCAGCTTGGCGGTCAGATGGCGCCGATCGGAAGTTCGATCAAGCGAGCGGGGGTGGACCTCGGGGTGGGCGGCCACTCCCACGCTGAACCCGGCAGGATGGGCTAGCACCACCTCGACCAGTTCGGAGGCGTAGTGGAAATCGCCGCTGATGGCCGATCCGTCGGGCGGGTCGCCGGCCAGGGCCAAGATGTTGACCACGCCGGCAGCGGCGTAGTCGTCGAGCAGGGCGGCCACGCCCTGTTTGGTGTGGCCGACGCAGGTCAGGTGGGCCATGGCCGGGAAGGGCCGATCCCCGCAGATGTCGGTCACGATGTCGCGGGTGCGGTCATGGCCGTCGCCCCCAACCCCGCAAGTCACCGACACGAACGAGGGGGCGAGCGGGGCCAGTTCGTCGAGCGTCTCGGACAGCTGCTTGGCGGCGACATCGTCGGCTGGAGGGAAGAACTCGAATGACAGAGTCGGCTGGGCGCCCAACAGGTCGGAAACACGGGTCACCCAGTGGAGCGTATGGCCCAAATCCTGGCAATCCGGCATCAATTGTCAGCGCCCACTGGCCCTTCCTGGGACTTCGTGGCAGTAAGGGCTTGGCTTCGTTGGGGGCAAAGGCCCGTCGGTATGCTCGCCTCATATGGGCGACAAGATCACAATCGGAGCTGGCGGGAAGCTCGACGTTTCTGACAATCCAATCATCCCGTTCATCGAGGGCGACGGAACCGGGGTGGAC
>JAJECA010000023.1 GCA_022822265.1 Acidimicrobiia bacterium
TCCCAATCGCCCTGCGGGCAGTCGATTTCGCCGAAGTTGTTGCTGACCACAATGTCGAAGAAGTGGTTGTCGACAACCTGGGCGAACATCACCACGTCGAAGTCAGCGTTGCGGATTCCCAGCATGTTGTCGGGGGTGTTCAGGGCAATATCAACCTGCCCGGAGACCAAGGCGGCGGCTTGGGCGGCACCGGAGTGGCAGGCCACGAAGTCCATCTGGAATCCCCGGTTCTCAGCGAAGCCCCGATTAGCCATCACCTTGGCATAAATCTGCGTGAACGACGGCGCGTCGCACACCGTGACCACTGTGTCCTCGGGGGGCCCGATTTCCTCAATGACTACGGCGTCATCGGCCATGTCGTCGCCGGGCTCGTCCGCCGGCGCCTCTCCGGGCTCATCCGACGGCTCATCAGCGGGCGCCTCTCCGGGCTCATCCGACGGGGCATCCCCGGGCTCGTCCGAAGGCTCGTCCGACGGCGCCGAAGGACCGGCACCGGGATCATCGTCGTCATTGCCACAAGCGGTGGCAACCAACGAAAACGCCAAGAGGATGGCAAAGAGCGAATACAACCAAGAACGCTTTTTCATTGAGTCCCCCTCAGGAAGGCGCGAAGGCGCGACGTTCAGGCCGATAGTCCACCACCAAATTATCGGAAGCGCAAGATTCACGCCCCGGTGCGCCACTACGCTGCCCTCGATGCCCGAAAACAGGCCGCCCAACATCTTGTTGTTGGTGTCCGATCAAGAGCGCCAACGGGATTGGCTGCCCCCCGACGTGCCGCTTCCCGCCCGCCAGCGCTTGTTGGACCAGTCGCTGGAGTTTCGCCGCCACTACACCCACACCTCGCCGTGCTCGCCGTCTCGGGCCACGCTGTTCACTGGACTGCACATGGACGAGCACGGGGTGACCGAGAACTCCAGCTATCCCAACAACACCCAGCTCTCCACCGACATCCCCACTTTGGGCACCCGGCTGCGAGAGGCAGGTTACCGAACCGCCTACAAGGGCAAATGGCACCTCGAAGCCGCCGCCGAACCAAACATGGAGGCCTACGGCTTCTCCGACTGGACCGGCAACGACATGGCCTTTTGGGGGCTGCCCGGCAGTGGGACCGAGTTTGACGAGCCCATCGCCGCCGACTCGGCCGCCTGGCTGCGCGAACAGCGGGGCTCGACCCAGCCGTGGTTCTTGACGGTGGGCTTGGTGAACCCTCACGACATCATGTGGTTCCCCCTCGACCAGCCCTGGTTCTGGGAGCAGGCACCCGACTACGTGGCCCAGAGCCGGGAAAAGCTGGACCGACGCAAGTGGGGCCGGGCCACCAACCTGCCTGCTTTCGCCCACGAGATCGAGCGGTGGTGTACCGAGCTGCCCGAGAACTTCGACGACGACCTGCATACCAAGCCCGATGTGCACCGCCGCTGGCTGTTGGAAATGGAGCGTAACAGCACCCCGGGGCCGATGGACCCCGTCGACCACGACCTGTGGCTGCGCCAGCTCGACTACTACGTGAAGCTGCACCAGCTGAGCGACCAGTGCCTGGAGGTGATCTTGGCCGCGCTGGACGACATCGACCAGTGGGACAACACCGTGGTGGTGTTCACCTCCGACCACGGCGACCAATGCGGCTCCCATGGGCTGCGGTCCAAGGGGCCGTGGAACTACGAGGAGACCATGCGGATCCCGCTGTATGTGTCGGCACCGGGGCTGACCGCTGCGGGGAAGGCCACCGAATCGCTCACCTGCCACACCGACTTAGCCGCCACCATCTTGGAGCTGGCTGAGGTGGACGCCTCCGACCTGCCCGGCCAGAGCCTGAGCCCGCTGTTCAACGACCAATCGGCACAGATCCGCGACCACATCCTGTTCGCCCAGCGGTGGCCGTGGTACCTGGGGGTGGAGAAGGTGCGCTACGCCTCATCCGGAGTGTTCGACGGCCGCCACAAGTACTGCCGCTACTACGGCATCGGCGGCGGGGTCAGCAACCTCGGAGTGTCGCTGGGCGACTCCATGGTGTTTGGGCCCGATGCCGACTTCGACGACCACGACCACGAGTGGTACGACCATGATGACGATCCGCACGAATTGGTGAATCTGGCCAACGATCGGAGTCGGCGTGGTGAGTTGCGGGAGCGGTTCGAGTTGCTACGAGAGCTCGAAGCGGCGGAGTACGGGGGATAGCTACTCCAGAGCCATTCCGAATTCGCGGAAGTCATCTAGGAGGGCGTCGTCTACGTCGGGGGCGGGGGGGCCGGGGAGGTAGGTCACCTGGTGGATTGTGCCGGTGTAGGGGAAGGTGCGGTGGCGCTGGTAGAGGTCCCACGACACCGGGGAGCGACGGTTGAGTCCGACGTCGATGCCCTGCCAGGGCAAAAAGCCGATCATCTGGGGGACTTCGGCGAGCGTGGCGCCCTCCTGCCCTTCGGCGCTCACGGTGAAATTCCAGATCCGTCCGCCGGGGGCGGCGGCGTCGACCACAACCTGTCGGCAATCGCCCGGCAGGCTTACCGGGTCGGCGGCCAGGTACCGCCCGGAGCTGTTGACCACGAAGTGAAGGGCGTCGTTCTCGATATAGAGCACATAACCCGACGCCTGGCTGCCGTGGGCCACCAGCACGCCCTGATCGCCGGGCCGGTGGTGCAGATCCACAGTGATGGTGAAGTTGCCGCCGGCGATGAGCCGGGACGACCGCAATCGCTCCACGGTGGGCGATCCGGGCAGGATGCGCAGCTCCCGGGTGAGCTTGGCGTGCTCGGGCGGCTTCACCGTGCGGAACAGCCCGGAGGCCTCATCGAGGGGGAAGACCCGGTTGCGCCAGGCGGCCTCCTCCCAGGCCTCCACC
>JAJECA010000020.1 GCA_022822265.1 Acidimicrobiia bacterium
TCTGCGCCCGCCTCCATGGCCGCCTTGGCGTGCTCATGGTGGAGGCCGGAGGGGCTGGCCACCACCACGGCATCGAGGCCCTGGTCGAGGGCATCTCGATAGTCTTCGCTCAGGTGGGAGAAGCCGAACCGCTCGCCGATCGACTCCAATGCGTCGCGTCCCTTGCGGACGGCCGACACCAGCTCCACGTCGTCGCGCGCCGCTAGGACGGGAATGTGGTTGCTGATCGCCCAAGACCCCGCGCCGATGACACCGACACGGACCTTTTTCTCGTTGGCCGTCATGTCGCCTCCTGAAAAGACCCGGTAACGTTTCCAGCCTAGGAACCAACCAGAGGAGCCTGCAAAGCGATGACAGACATCTCGAGATCTGAGGTCGGGTATGGGGGTGTGGCCGGGAGGATCGCGGCGGTGACCGGGGCTGCCCAGGGAATCGGAAGGGCGGTGGCCGAAGCGCTGCTGGCCGGCGGGGCCCGGGTTGCCCTTCTAGATGTGCGGGCACCCGAAGACCGGTCGGCGCTAGACCAAGCCGACAACACCATGTTCGCCCAATGCGACGTGACCAGCGAGTCTTCGGTGGATGCGGCCTTTTCCCAAGTGGAAGCGGCATGGGGACCGGTGGACATCCTGGTGAACAATGCCGGGATATTCGCCATCCAGCCACTGGAGGAGACCGATCTGGGTGATTGGGATCAGATGATGGCGGTAAACCTCACGGGGTGCTTTCTGTGCAGCAAGCGGGTTCTGCCCAAGATGCGGGAGCGGGGGTGGGGCCGGGTCATCTCCATCGGGTCGAGTGCGGGCAAGACCGGCGGGTCCAAGAACGCCGCGGCCTACGGCGCGTCCAAAGCTGGGGTGATGGCCCTGGCCAAGGCCATCGCCACCGAATACGCCCCGTTTGGGATCACCTCCAATGCGCTGGCCCCTGCCCTCATCAACACCGACATGGTGGCCGGGATCGCCGACCTGGCCGACCGCATCCCGGTTGGGCGTCTGGGTCGACCGGCCGATGTGGCCCAAGCGGCGTTGTTCCTGGCCGGCGAGCAGGCCGAGTTCATCACCGGCGAAGTCATGGACGTGAACGGCGGCTTCCTAATCGACTGACGGGGGATGGGCCCGGAGGGCAAAAGGCCTCGCCCGCCGTTGCCGCTGGAAACGTTTCGCAGCCACCGGGTAACTTGCCCGCCATGGAGCGTGCCTGTTTTACCTTCGAGATCTACCCGGACATGGCGGATGAGTACAAGAAGCGCCATGACGAGATCTGGCCGGAGCTTGTCGAGCTCATCCAGACCGCCGGGTTGAAGAACTACACCCTGTTTCGACGGGGCACGCAGGTGATCGCCTATGTGGAGTGCCATCCCGATGTCGAGACCGCGTTCGCCAAGGTGGGCGAGTCGGAGGTCAACGCCCGGTGGTCGAAGTGGTTCGAGGAAGTGATTGTGAGCCTGGCCGACGACGACGGCAACCTGTACTGGGCCGACGAGGTGTGGCACCAGGATTGACCTCCTGAAGGTCGACCTTCTGGTGAGCCCTTCACCAGGTGGCTGAGATCAACTCCACGCTGGTCTCCACCAGAATTCGCTCGCTTTGGGGCGCGATCTGCTCGACCAGCCCGTAAGAGTGATGGGCGTAATCGCATTCATACCCGCCGTCGGGATACTCCGCGGCCGGGGGCATGTAGGTGAGCACGCCGTTGGTGTAGGCCGAGAACAGCGTGGTAGGGGCCGCTGAGCGCTGCTTCACCTCGATGGACAGCTCTGAGAACGCCTCTCCGGGCATGGTGGCGATCACCGTGTCGCCGATCCTCAAAGCCTGGAGGAAGGCCGGGACGCTGGGGGCCACCTCGCCCTGGCGCAGTTGGTCGATGGCGTCCTCGGCCCAGCTGAGGTGGTACTCGATGGGGTTGAGGGCTGCCTGGTCGGCGCCTGCCTGGCGAGCCTCGTCGAGTTCGCGCTGATAGCCGTCGCGCTCGGCTTCCAGGTCGGCCAGCGACGGCAGCGGCTTGAGCGGGAGCTCCACTGCTCGTCCCACCGCGGCCAACTCCTGGTCGGGCTGGGGCTCGACGGCCACCCGCCGATGCAGGGTGATCGGGGTGACCGAGCCGTAGTCGATCCGCTCCACCCGCCGTTCGATCGGGTCGATCTGCTCGAGCACGTGCAGCACCTCCACCCCCAGCTTGCGCCCGAAGGCCTGTTCGGGCCCGGGATGGTCGAAAAAGCCCTCCAACGGGAGCAGATTGCCGCAACCCCCCTGCAAGAACAGGCAGGTGGCGCCGGTCACCTGCTCCACCAGATCGCGCATGGGGCCTGGAAAGTCGGGGTTCACCCCCGGATCCTCGGGGCCGACCACCACCGGATGGCAGGCATAGTTCACCACCACGGCCAATGTCGTGCCGTCCAGTCGGTCGATTCGCAGCACCCCCACGTCGCGGTCCACCGGCTTGTCGGGATTCCACCCGAGGATCACCCGGCCCTCGGCATTCTTCTCCCGACGGTTCACGGCCAAGTCCACCGCGCCGACCCCGCCGGCGGCCCGCACCGGCTCCATGCAGCCGGCAGCCTGAGCTGCCGCGGCGGCGAGCTGTTGGGGGAAGGAGTCGATGAACTCGCGTTCGTTGGCCGAGCGCTCTCGCTGGCGTCCGCCGATCTTCACGCCGTGGGCGTGGGTGGTGGGCCCGCCATGGGTGTGGCTGACGCTGATCATCACATGGTCGGCCGAGGTGCCGAGCGCGTCGGCGATCTCGATTCGCAGCCGGTCGGCGTGGGCGGGCAGCAGGAAGGGCACGTCGGCGGCTATGACCACCGCGGTGGTGGAACCTGAGCCAAGGGCCAGCGCGGTGGCGGTCAGCGGGGCCCTTATGTGTCGGGCCGGCTCGGCTCGCCGGGAATAGCCGACCACGTCGATGGGGACCGAAGGGGTGATGTCCACACGGGCGATGCCGGCGGTGAGCATGAGGGCATTGTGCCAGAATCGTTTCCAGCATGCTGGGCCTCTAGGAGGGGCAGGGAAGGGATTGCAGTGAGGATTGGTCAGCTCTCGGTGTACTTCGGGCTCTTCGACGAGGCCATGCCGGCCGGGTTCCGCGAGACCCGTCGCCACTTTGCCGCCGCGGTGGGGGAGATGCTGGCCGGCTATGGCGAGGTGGTGGATCCCGGACTGGTGGACAGCATGGACCAAGCGGTGCACGCGGCCGAGGTGTTCGACCGCGAGGAGGTGGACGTGGTGGTGTTCGCGCCCACGATGGCCGCGCCCCCGGCCTGGGCCGAACAAGCGTTGAGCGACCTGCACGTGCCGGTGGTTGTGCTGGGCGCCCAAGAGAGCGGGGTGGTGCCCGACGACTACGACACCGAGACGGCAACCGCTCGCAGCCTGCCGGTGGGCCTGGTGATGTTCACCAACGTGCTGGTGCGCCATGGGCGGCCCTTTGCCTCTGTGGTAGGGGAGTTGGGCTCGCCAGAGCTGTCGGCCACGCTGGATCAGGCGATGCGGGCCGCAGCTGCGGTGGCCGCCATACGGCGGCGGCCGATTGCGCTGGTGGGCCAGCCCATGGACGGCTACAGCGATGTGCTGGCCACCGATGACGATCTGGCTCTGCTGGGGGTGCGGGTGGAGGCCATCACCGCCCCGGAGCTGTCGGAGGCGTACGCCGCGGTCACCGAGGCTCATGTGCAGCAGGAGATCGGGGAAGTGCAAGAGGTGGGCGATGCCGAGGCGGTTTCCGATGAGGTGTTGGAGCGGTCGTGCCGGTTGAGCGCTGCCCTCGAAGGCCTGTGCGACGCCCGCGGGCTGGGCGGTGGGGCGGTGAACTGCCACGGCCCCACCCTGCGGTGGAATCCGGGGGTCGGGATAACCGCCTGCCTAGGAGTGAGCCGGATGAGCGAGAGGGGCAGCCCGTTTGCCTGTACTGGGGATGTCCCCACCGCCATCGCGCTCATGCTGGGCAAGGCGGTGGCAAACTCGGCCCTGTACTGCGAGCTCTATCAGCTCGACCTGCCCGGCAACTGGATCTTGGTGGCCAACGGAGGAGAGGGCGACTACTCCGGTCGGACGCCGGGATCGACCATTCGGCTGTTGCCCGAAGACCACTACCGCGGCGACAACGGCCCCGGCGTGGCGGTGGCCTTCGAGCTGCCTGTTGGTCCGGCCACACTGGTGAGCCTGACCCCGGCATCGGGGGCGGCGGGCGGCTGGATCCTGGTGGTGGCGGAGGGCGAGGTCATCGGTTCGCGGCACCATCGCATGGAAGGTCCCAACGCCATGTTCCGATTTTCGTCGGCGCCGGTGGCTGAGGCCTATCAGCGCTGGTGTCAGGCCGGCGCCACCCACCATGCCGCGCTTCTTCCCGGCGCTCGCCGCGGCGACCTCGGAGCGGTGGCCGACTTGCTGGGGATTCAGCTGGCCGCGGTGTGAGGGGTTCGACGGCTCAGGCGTGAGGGCCGCGGCCTCAAACCACCACGCACTCCACTCCGGCGAATCTGGCCACCGAAGCCACCGACTGGGACAAATGCCCTGGGGCTATGGCGCTGTGATGGTTGACTCCGGCACTGGCCCAGCGGGTCCATGCCTCGGTCACCGGGCCGGTGGTGAAGCGGAAGACCCCTCCTGCGGTGGGATTTCTGGGCAGCTCACGGCCGGTGATCTCTCCTTCGGCCACCACGAAGCCGAACCCGGATGGGTGATCGGGCTGATGGGCGAATCCCACCAGCGAAGCCGGACCGGCGGGCAGCTCGAAGTGCACCCGGAAGCTCGTGCGGGGGTCGTGGGCGAACCACGGATTGGGCTCGAAGCCGGGGGCCTGTCCTTCGGCAGTCCATCCCAAGTCGTGCTCACCGGAGTTGGCAATGGCCACCTCACCGGTCTCGAAGTCGATGGCCTCCACCTCGTGGTAGAGGGCCGCACCAGACAGCCCCTTGGCCACCAGCATGGCCACCGCGGTGAGCACGTCTCCCGTGCAGCTCCAGGGAATGCCCCGAGTGGTTTCGCAGCCCAGGCCGAAGCACGGGGTCAGACCAGGATCGTCGCCGAATCGGATCTCGGGAACGTGGCAGTTGATGGCCCCCGCCGCGATGGAGTTGTCCCGATCGAGCGTCTCCATGGCCGCGGCCAGCCGCAGGGTTCGGGTCAGGTCTTCTTGGGGTGGGCTGTCACCAACCGCGAAATGCCGGTCCACTTCTTGTCGCGCTGCGGCGATTTCGTCGTCGCCCACGGCCTGGTAGCGATCCTTCACCTCCTGGGGGCTGATGTGAACAACCTGCATTCCGAGGGCTCGGTGGAGATCGTCGTCGTCGGCGTCCACACACACGTATCCGTCCATGGGTCGGCCCACTCGGGCCAACCGGGCGCCGCGGAGCCGATGGGCCACGGCACCGGCCCGGAGCCGGTCGGCCACCGTCTCGCCGGCGGCTCGGTCATCTGTCGACGACACCACCAGCTCGAAGGGCCGGCTCGTTCGGTGAAGCAGGTTGGTGAGCATGGGCGTGCCCACGGTGGCGCCCAGCGAGGTGATGTGGGAGGCGTCGAAGTCCGGTGAGATGGTGGTGGAGTCTTGTATGGCCCAGATCACCACAGGCTGGGGAAGGTGCTCCAGCATCGCCTGGACATAGGACGGGGGCACCGCCATCGTCTGCACCACCAGCACGGCGTCGGGGCTAACACTGGCGGCCTCAGCCCCCATGCTCGCCCCCTGGTCGGCGTGGTCGACGAGTCCTTGCCACACCACGTCGGTGCCCAATTCACCCAGGCGGTCGGCCACGGCGCTTAGCAGGCGCTCGCGCCCGGTGCGAAGCTCCGGCCCTACCGTGGGTTCCCAGAAGTCCCAGTAGGGAGCAACCACAGCGACCCGGGGGACAACCGGCCGGCGATGGCCCGGTTCGTAAGGGCTGGGTATACTCATCGCTGGAAACGTTACCAAGCGGGAAGGGCCGCCGGATGACTGAGACCAGGATCGAATTCTCCGAGGTGGTGGGACGACGGGTTCGCCTCGGATCGTGGGAAGACCAGAAGATCTCGACATATCGGAAGATCGCCGAGAGCGTCGAGGCCGGGGACTGGGATAGCGCAGCCGATCTGGCCGACTATTTCACCGACGAGGCCAATGTGTGCTTCAGCCTCTATCGCCAGTGGATCAACGATCTGCGGGGCTTTCTGCGGGACGGCGGGGCGTCGGCCGAGGAAGTCGAGGCCATCGACGCCGACGTGCAGTCCAAGCTCACCTGTCCCGACGGACGCCAGTGGAACCCCCACCGCCATTGGGACCAGTATCGCTCCGAGCAGCGCCAGCTCTTGGCCAGCATCTATCGGGAACAGCCCAAAGAGGCGCTGGAGAACCTGGCCGCCATGAAGGAGACGTGGCGGCAGACCCACGACCGCGATGTCGACCACACCTACGGCCTCATGCACGCCATTCAGGAGCGCCATGGGGCCCAGGGCATCGCCGACATGTACCAGCGAGTGCTGGTTCCGCTGTTCTCGTGGCGCTACAACAAGTTCGACATCGACCAGCACCCGTGGGACGAGGGGCTGGAAACGCTGATGCTGGTGGCTTGCGAGGCCATGCGGGGCCACCTCGTCGGCCCCGAGCGAACCGGCGATTTCGATCTGATCGAGACCGACGACCGCTTCATCCTGCGGTTCGACCCCTGCGGGTCGGGGCAGCGCACCGTGCGGGGCGACTGGATCGAGGACACACCGGCCCGGATGGATCCCCCCTACAACTGGGACGTGGCCAAAGAAGAGGCCTCGTGGAACCACTTCACCAAGGGGGTGTGCCTCTACTGCGCCCACTGCATCGTGTTGATGGAGGAGCTTCCCATCGACCGCTTCGGCTATCCGGTCCGGGTGATCGATCCTCCGGTGTACCCCGACACCGACCGTGACCCCGACGCCCGCCAGAAGTGCCAGTGGCAGATGTTCAAGGATCCCACCCAGGTGCCCGAGGAGTATTACATCAGGGTCGGTCGGACCAAGCCCGACCGGTTCGGCTCCAGCAACTTCGATTCCCCCGAGCTGCCCGACGCCGGAGCGCTCGGGATGCCCGGCACCGGCTGACCGGCGCTCCACATGCAGGCTGCTGAACTGCGGGGCTACGGCCAAGCGCTGGAGTTTGTCGAGCGACAACCGCTCACCCCCGGCCCCGACCAGGTGGTGGTGCAGGTCAAGGCTTGCGGAGTTTGTGGAAGCGATGTCTTCCTCCGCAAAGGCGGCTTCGACTCGGTGCTGCCCATAGTGCCCGGTCACGAGGCTGCCGGGGTGGTTTCCCGCATCGGCCCCGGGGTGAGCGGTGTGCAAGAGGGCGACCCGGTGGCCGTCTACTACATCGAGCATTGCGGGGAGTGTTCGATGTGCTCCGTCGGGCGGGTGAACATGTGCCTGTCGGTACGGCGCATGGGAGTGGAGTACGACGGTGCCTTCGCCAGCGAGGTACTGGTCCCCGCCCGCAACCTCATCCCGGTGGAGCCCGAAGACGATCTGGCCGCGGTGGCGGTGCTCACCGACGCGGTCGCGACGCCGTACCACGCCCTCGTCCGGGTTGGAGATGTCCAGCCCGGAATGACCGTGGTGGTCTTCGGTGTCGGCGGGATCGGGTCCAACGCCGTCCAGGTGGCTGCTTATCTCGGCTGCGACGTGATCGCAGTGAGCCGCTCGCCCGCCAAACTGGAATTGGCCGAGCAGTTGGGCGCTCGGGTGCTCATTTCTGCGGCCGACGGCGCCGGCGACGTGGTGGAAGCCGTCCGCGCTGCCGCCGGGCCGGGCGGCCCGCCCATAGTGGTCCAGACCGTGGGGTCGGCCGAAGTGGACGCCCAGGCTGTAGCCGCGGTGGGAATCGGAGGCCAGGTGCTGCTGATCGGCTCCAGTGTGGAGCCGTTCTCGATTCGGGCGGTCGACCTGATCTGGAAAGAGGCATCGGTGCACGGTTCTCGAGGATTCGTTCCCGACGACATCCGCGAGGTGTTGGCCCTGAACCGCTCGGGCGTGCTGAAAGTCGACCATCTGTTGGGTCGCCAACGCCCGCTCTCGGAGGCCAATCAAGCACTCGACGACCTCGAAGCCGGAAGAGTGCTGCGCTCGGTGCTGATTCCCTAGCGGTCCGAGCAGCACTGGGGGCGGGGCAACACGCGAGTTGCGCTGTCAATCGGCCCCCGCTAGTTTTTTCGACTAGAAACGTTTCCAGCCACGGCAAATGCCCGGCGATGAGGGGAGATACGATGAGGAAGAGCCTCAAGATGGTGATCGCCGTTTTGGCGGTATTCACGCTGGTTGCCACCGCATGTGGCAACGATGACGACGGCGGCGACGGCACGGTCGGCTACATCTCCCTGGGAGATTCAGTTCCGTTCGTCAAGCTGGTCTCGGACTCGATTCAAAGGGAAGCTGACGCCGCCGGTCTGGAACTGGTGTTCTGCGACTCTGAGATCGACGCGGCCAAGGCCCTGTCGTGCGCTCAGCTACTCGGTCAGCGCGATGTGGATGTGGTGTTGAACTTCCAGGTATTCCAGGAGTCCAGCCCGGAGATCTGCGCGGCCTATGGGGATGTGCCCACCATCGCCATCGACATTGTGCAGCCGCCCTGTGAAGTGGCCTTCATGGGGGCCAACAACGCCGGTGCCGGGGAGATGGCCGGTGCCGCGATAGGCAAGTACTTCAAGGACAACTTCGATTGCGAGTACGACGGCTACATCTCGCTTGAGTCCACCGCAGCCGGCGCGGCCAACACCGACCGCATGGGCGGCTACCGGACGGGATTCACCCAGCACTGCGACATCGTGAACGAACGAGTTCTCGACGGCGCCGACCGCACCGATACCGCCTTGGAGCAGGTGACCGACCTGCTGCCGGCGATGCCCGGTAATCGGATTGCCGTTGTGGCCATCAACGAGGACGGGATCATCGGCGCATTGGCCGCGGCTCGCACCCTCGGGCGCGACGGCGACCTCTACTACTCCGGACAGGGCACTGATCCGAGCATCTGGTGCGAGGTCCGCGACAATCCCAATTACGTCGCTTCCACGGCGTACTTCCCCGAGCGGTATGGAGAGATTCTGATTCCCGCTGCTCAGAAGCTCCTGGCCGGTGAGTCTGTTGACGAACTCCTGTTCACCGAACATCAGATCATCAACTCGGAGAACATCGAGGACATCTACGAGGTCACCGACTGCGGCTGATCCCGTTACGAATCTCATTGCCAGTAGCAAGCTGCATTGAGATGAGGGCCTGCTGATGAGCGCCGCCGACACCGCGGTGTCAACGGCTCCTGTCATCGCCACCGCGGGGATCAGGAAGTCGTTTGGCGGAGTCGAGGTGCTCAAGGGGGTAGACCTTGAGGCTCGCGCCGGCTCCGTTCTCGCCTTGCTCGGTGAGAACGGAGCCGGAAAGTCCACCTTGGTCAAGATCATCGCCGGCGACTACCGGCCCTCGGCGGGATCGGTGGTGATCGACGGCGAGGCTCATCACGTCCTCACCCCTATCGAGTCGAGGGCCGCGGGCATCGCCATGATCGCCCAGGAGTTCAACGATGCCCCCACCCTGACGGTGGCCGAGAACATCGCTTTGGGCCGGCTGCCCCAGAAGCGGGGGATGGTGCTCTGGCGGGAGATGAATCAGCTGGCCCAGGAGGTTCTCGAATCCCTCGAAGCTGACATCGACCCCAAGGCGAACGTGTCCTCGCTGGCGGTGGGAGAGCGGCAGATCGTCGAGATCGCCCGGGCGCTCTCCAGCGAGGCCCGAGTGCTCATTCTCGACGAGCCCACCGCGGCGCTGTCCCAGCACGAGGCCGATGTCCTGTTCGAGCGGGTCCGACGCCTGCGCGATCAGGGCAAGGCGATCATCTACATAACCCACCGGCTCGACGAGGTGTTCGAGCTGTCTGATCGGGTCCAGGTGTTGAGGGATGGGGATGTCGCCCTCATCGCCGACACCGACGCCGTGGACCGCGGCCAGCTGGTGGCGGCCATGGTGGGGCGGTACGACATCGTTACCGGCCGACCCGAAGATGCCGCCGGGGAGATTGGAGACGTGGCCCTGCGCTGGCGGGGGGCGTCGTCGCACGGCTGCTTCAGCGATGTCAACATCGAAGTGTGCCGGGGCGAGGTCGTGGCCTTGTACGGCAAGCTCGGATCGGGGGCGTTGGAGGTTGGGCGCAGCGCCTTCGGGCTTGAGCCGATCCACTCGGGCGTGATCGAGGTTGCCGGCGAGCGGGTTGAACTGTCGAATCCGGTCGATGCCGTAAATCGGGGTATCGGCTTTTTGAGCGAGGACCGCAAGGTTGGGGGGGCGTTCGCGTCGCGTCCGGTCGGTGAGAATGTCGCAGTGGCTTCTTGGCCCCAGCTCGCCACCCGAGGGCTTCTCAACTCCGACATCGAGCAGAAGGCGTTCGACCGCTGGTACGACCGCCTGTCCATACGCAGCAAGGGTCGAGCCACCCAGCCGATGGAAGAGCTCTCAGGAGGGAATCAGCAAAAGGTGCTGGTGGCCCGCTGGCTGGAACGGGGGGCGGAGGCGCTGGTGCTGTTAGAGCCCACCCGGGGTGTCGACGTGGGGGCCCGTGCCGACCTCTACAAGGTTCTGCGCGAGTTGGCCGCCGAGGGTGCCGCCATATTGATCGTCACGTCGGATCATGAGGAAGTGGTGGCGGTGGCCGATCGCGCCTATATCGCGGCCAAGGGCAGAATCACCGCAGAAGTGCCCGGTGACGAAATCACAATGAGCTTGTTGCTCACCCAGGCGGGAGGATGAGATGAACGAGACTGCCGAGACGACCGAAGCCTCCGCGCCGACCGAGGACACCTCGATTGGCGCCGAGCCCAGCGGGTTGGGCTGGCTAGGCCGGACCATCGCCTCCCTACCGGAGACGGCGGCGCTGCTGTTCGTGCTGGTTGGGTTGATCCTCTACTTCTCGCTGGCTTCTGAGTACTTCTTCGATTTCGACAACTTCGTCAACATCGCCCAGAACTCTGCGGTGATCGGCATCATCGCCATGCCGGCCACGGTGCTGCTGATCGGCGGCCAGGTGGATCTCTCGGTCGGATCGGTGGCCGGGCTCATGGGCATGACCATGGCCGTGGCCACCACGGCCACCGACGCCGAAACCACGCCGTACGGGCTGGGGGTGAGCATTGGGGTCGCCCTCCTGATCACCATCGCCCTGGGATTCTTGATCGGCGCATTCAACGGATTCGCGGTGACCAAGATCGGATTGAACTCGATCATCGTGACGCTGGGCGGCCTGGCCATGTTCCGCGGGCTGACCAAGGTTCTCGGCGACGGGCAGACCATCCGGATAAACGGCTTCGGTGATCTGGGGGTGAGCCGCCCGTTCTTGGACATCCCCACGCCGGTGTGGATCTTCATCGGAGTGTCCATCGCCTGCCACCTCCTGCTCAAGTACACGGTGTACGGGCGCTCGGTGTACGCCGTCGGCGCCAATCCCCATGCCGCCCGACTCGCCGGCATCCGCACTGGACGAGTGCTGTTCATCGCGTTTGTGCTGACCACTGTGGCCACAGCCTTGGCCGGACTGATCCGGGTGTCGCAGGTGGGCAGCGCGGCCACCAACGGAGGCGCCGGTTTCGAGCTCACGGTGGTCACCGCCATCATCCTCGGCGGCGCCAGCCTTTCGGGTGGCCGTGGTTCGATCGCCGGCACCTTTCTCGCTCTGCTCGTGCTCAATGTGCTGGAGAACGGGCTCATCCAAACCGGTGTGCCCACGTTCTGGATCGAGTTCAGCGAAGGCGCCCTTCTGATCATCGCCGTTTCGTTCGACCGCTTGCGGGTCCGTCTGGGCAACGCCGAATAGCCGGACGCGCCGAGCAACCCATGGCGCGGTGCGGGTGATCAGGCAACGACGGGCAGGGGTAGGCTGGCGAGGTGTTTGCTGAACGCTTGAGTCGAATGCGGGCTGTGATGGCTGAGCAGCAAGTGGACGTGCTGCTGCTGTCGGTTGGGGCAGACATGCCCTACTTCTGTGGCTACGAGGCCATGGCCCTGCCGAGGCTCACCATGCTGGTGGTGCCCCGGGACGGCGACGCCCGGCTCATTGTGCCCCGGCTGGAGGCCCCACGGGTGGAAGAGCGGCCCGGCGTGTTCACGGTGGTCGCGTGGGGCGAGACCGAGGATCCCATCGCGCTGGCCCGGTCGTTCATCGGCTCGGCCTCGGTGGTTGCCGTGGGAGACCGCACTTGGGCCGGATTCTTGGTGGACTTGGTCAAACTCCTGCCCGGTGTCGAGTTCCGCCGGGCGTCGGAGGTGACCAGTCCGCTGCGCTCGGTGAAAGACGCCGCCGAGGTGGAGTCGCTGCGGGCCGCGGCGGCCGCCGCCGACCGGGTGGCCGTGGATCTTCGATCGGGCAACATCGAGTTGGTGGGGCGGACCGAGGCCGAGGTGTCGGCCGAGTTGGGCCGCCGGCTGCTGGCCGAGGGCCATCAGCGGGTGAACTTCGCCATCGTGGCTGCGGGTGAGAACGCGGCCAGCCCCCACCATGAGGCGGGGGAGCGGGTGATCAAACCGGGCGAGATCGTGCTGTGCGACATCGGGGGGACGATGATGGATGCAAACGGGGTGGGCTACTGCTCCGACATCACCCGGTGCGTGCATCTGGGCGAGCCGCCCGCTGACCTGGTCGAGGCCTACGACGTGCTCTTCGAGGCCCAAGCGGCCCAAGTGGAAGCGGCTGTGGTCGGCCAACCGTGTCAGGAAGTCGACCGGGTGGGGAGGGGCATGATTGCCGAGGCCGGGTACGGCGACAACTTCATCCACCGCACCGGCCACGGGATCGGCACCGAGGCCCACGAAGACCCCTACATCGTGGAGGGCAACACCCAGGAATTGCGCCCCGGCCACGCCTTCTCCATCGAGCCCGGCATCTACCTGCCCGGCAAATGGGGATTGCGTCTGGAGGACATCGTGGTGGCCGCCCCCGACGGCCCCGACAACCTCACCACCACTGACCACCATCTGGCCGTCCTCGACGCCTGACGGAACTTCCATCCGGTGATCGAGCTTCAACCGGCCACGGTTCTGCTCCAGATCGCGGTTGGCGGGTTGGCGTTCACCTGGGTCACCACTCGGCGACGGGAGGCCGGGCTGGGCTACGGCTGGCTGATGCGGAGCACCTTCGGCCTCTTGGCCGCCGGTGGAGCTTGGTTGGGTTTTGCCACCGACCCCTTGCCGGCACGGGACTGGACCGCGGCGGCCACGGCCGCAGCCGCGGCGTTTGCCCTGGCGGTGTCGGTCGTCCGGCGCCGGGCCGGTGTCAGCGGGCAGCGGGAGAGGGTGGAGCGGCGCAGCGCGGAGATCGCCGAGATGACCGGAATCGACCGGGAAGAGCAGCGTTTTGAACGCGGCGCCCCGGAATTCCCCCCAATACTGGATCTGATCGCACCCGCGGTAGGGCTAATTGGAGTGGTGGCCGGAGGGCTCGACGCCGGCGACCCGGCCGCGTTGGCCGTGGCCCGCACCGTGGTAGGCGCGTTCTTCTTGGGAGCAGTCACCGATGCCATGCTCTTGGGCCACTGGTATCTGGTGCAGCCCGGCTTGGCTCGGGGACCGCTGTTGGAGCTCGTCCGCTGGACCGGGCTGCTGTGGCTGCCCGAGCTGGTGGTGATGCTGTGGCCCACCGGCATGGGATCGGTGCTCAGCGGGGCCATCGACGACGGCTACAACGGCCTGCTGGGCTGGTTCTGGGTGGCCTGCGTGGTGACGACAGCGGGTTTAGTCGTGCTGGCCCGAGCGGCGTTGCGGGAGCGGTTCTACTCGGCGGTGATGGCCGCGACGGGTTTGCTGTACCTGGGGATACTGACGGGGTTTGGGATGGACCTGGTGGCTCGGGTGCTGCTGGATACGGCTTAGCGGGCAACGAAGTATTTGGCTTGGGGGTGGTGGCAGATTAGGGCGGAGGTGGTTTGCTCGGGTTGGTATTGATAGCTGGTCTCCTCGCCGACTTGGATGCCGATGCGCTCGGCCTCGAGGAGCTCAGCCACGGTGAGGTTGTCCTCTAGATCGGGGCAGGCGGGGTAGCCCCAGGAGTAGCGGCCGCCCCGGTACTGCTGGCGGAACAGCCCGATGAGGGTGGGGCCGTCTTCGGTGACGAAGCCCCACTCGGTGCGGATGCGGTGGTGCCAGTGCTCGGCCAACGCCTCGGCCATCTCCACGCCGAGGCCGTGCAGCAGCAGGTAGTCCTGGTAGCGGTTGTCGGCGAACAGCTTGGCGGCGGCCTTCGACACCTCGGCCCCCATGGTCACGATGTGGAAGGCGGCGTAGTCCACTTCGTCGCCGTCGGCAGGGCGGAAGAAGTCGGCGATGCACAGGTACGGGTCTTTGGGCTGGCGGGGATATCGGAAGCGACAGACTTCGGCAGTGCGTTCCGGGCTGTCCCACACCACCAGGTCGTCCCCGCTTCCGTTTACCGCGAAATACCCGTACACCACCTGGGGCACCAGCAGGCCCTGGGCCATGGCCGATGTGAGCTGCTCGCGCATGGTGGGACGGATGCGCTCCTTGAAGGCGGCGTCGTCCTCGCCGTCGACGGGGCGGAACTGCCACTGGTTGCGGAACAGCGCCGTCTCGTTCACGTACTCGGCGATGTCGGCCACGGGGATCCCCCTGATCACCCGCGAGCCCAAGAATGGAGGCTCGAACACAGGGTTGTCGGCGGCCACCGATGGAGCTCGTTCGGGCAGGTCGGCGGCCACATCGCCGGGCGCGTCGCGTCGGGGGCGGCGGGGCAGGTCGCGGCCTCCGGGACGACGACCGAATTCGGGGTCGTCAACCCCGGTGCGGCGCAGCTCGCCCAAGCGGTCCATCACCGCCAAGCCCTCGAAGGCGTCCTTGCCGTAGAACACCCGGCCCTGGTAGGTCTCCCGCATATCACGCTCCACGTAGGTGCGGGTGAGCGCGGCGCCCCCCAGCAGCACCGGGAGGTGGTGGAGGTTCCGGGTGTTCAACTCTTCCAGGTTGTCCCGCATGATCAGGGTGCTCTTCACCAGCAGCCCGCTCATGCCGATGGCGTGGGCGTCCACCTCCAGAGCCCTTTCGATCATCTCGGCGATCGACACCTTGATGCCCAGGTTGTGAACGTCGTAGCCGTTGTTGGTCAAGATGATGTCCACCAGGTTCTTGCCGATGTCGTGAACGTCGCCTTTCACGGTGGCCAGCACAATCCGGCCCTTGCCCCCGGTGTCGTCGGCCTTCTCCATGTGGGGTTCCAGATACGACACCGCGGTCTTCATGGTCTCGGCCGATTGGAGCACAAACGGCAGCTGCATCTCGCCGGAGGCGAACAGCTCGCCCACCACCTTCATCCCGGCCAGCAGCGTGTTGTTGACGATGTCCAGTGCCGGGGTACCGGCCAGCGCCTCATCCAGATCGGCCTCCAGCCCATCTCGCTCGCCATCGATGATGCGCTGCTCTAGGCGCTGTTCCACCGGCCACCCGGAGCGGTCTTCCTTCACGGCCGCCGCGGCGGTCACGTTCTCGAACGCGGCCAGGAGCTCGGTCAGCGGGTCGTAGTCGCCGCGGCCCTCCGAGGCGAGGCCGTCCGGCCCCCGGCGGTCGTAGATCAAGTCCAGGCACACGTCGCGGTGGTGGGGATCCACCCGGTTCAGCGGAATGATCCGTCCGGCGTGGACGATGGCCGAGTCGAGCCCGGCGTCCAGGCACTCGTGCAGGAACATGGAATTGAGCACGTGGCGGGCGGCGGGCTTCAGCCCGAACGACACATTGGACACTCCCAGCGTGGTGTAGGCGCCGGGCAGCTCGGCCTTGATGCGCCGGATGGCCTCGATGGTGGCCAGGCCGTCTTGGCGCAGGTCGTCGTCGCCGGTGGACAGCGGGAATGTCAGGGCGTCGAAGATGAGGTCTGACGGCGCCAGCCCGTAGCGATCCAGGGCGAGGCGGTAGAGGCGGTGGGCTACCCTCATCTTCCACTCCAGGTCGCGGGCCTGGCCCTCCTCGTCGATGAGCAGGCACACCACCGCGGCGCCGTACTCCCGGGCCAGCTTCAGCACCCGGTCGAGGCGGGAACCCTCGGCCTCGCCGTCCTCCAGGTTGGCCGAGTTGAGCACCGCCCGCCCGCCGATCCACTCCAAACCGGCCTGCATGACGTCGGGCTCGGTGGAATCGAGCACCAGCGGGGCGGTCACCCCGGTGGCTAACCGCTGGGCCAGTTCGTCCATGTCGGCGGTGCCGTCGCGCCCCACGTAGTCCACGCACAGATCCAGCAGATGGGCGCCCTCGCCCACCTGATCCCGGGCGATCTGGAGACAGCCGTCCCAGTCGGCCTCCAGCATGGCGTCGCGGAACTTGCGGGATCCGTTGGCGTTGGTGCGCTCGCCCACGATCAAAAACGAGGTGTCCTGGGCGAAGGGCACCGGGCTGTAGATGGAGGTGGCCGACGGGGGAAGCTGGCCGGGCCGGGGTCCGGGCACCAGGTGAGCGCAGCGGTCGATAACCGCTTGGAGGTGCTCAGGCGTGGTGCCGCAGCATCCGCCGATCACGCTTACCCCCAGTTCGGTTACGTACCGGGCCAGGTAGTCGGCCAGGTCGTCGGGGCCCATGTCGTAGTGCATCCGGCCGTCCACCACCTGGGGGAGCCCGGCGTTGGGGATGCAGGACACCGGTACCGGGCACTGCTCCGACAGCACCCGCAGGTGCTCGCCCATCTCGGCGGGGCCGGTGGCGCAGTTCAGCCCGAAAACGGCGGGGTCCAGGGGCGCCAGGGCGGCCAGCGCGGCGCCGATCTCGGTACCGGGCAGCATCCGACCGGTCATCTCGATGGTTACCTGCACTTGCAGGGGCACCTCTTGGCCCACGGCAACCATGGCCCGGCGGCACCCGTTGATGGCCGCCTTGGCCCCCAGCAAGTCGTATTGGGTCTCGATGATCAGCAAATCGACGCCGCCGTCCAGCAAGCCTCTAGCCTGCACCTCGAAGGCGTCGCGCAGCTCGGCGTAGCGGATCTGGCCCAGCGATGCCAGCTTGGTGCCCGGCCCCACCGACCCGGCCACCCAGCGGGGCCGATCACCAGTTGCATAACCGTGGGCGGCCTCTTTGGCGATGCGGGCCGCGGCCAGGTTGATCTCATAGGCCTGATCGGCGATGCCGTATTCGGCCAGAGGCACGGCGAAGGCCCCGAAGGTGGCGGTTTCCACTGCGTCCACCCCGATACCCAGGTACCTGTCGTGCATCTCGGCGATGAGCTCGGGCCTGGTCAAGCACAAGAGCTCGTTGCAGCCTTCCAAATCGGGGCCGCCGAAATCGTCGGCGCTCAGCGGTTGCTCTTGTACATAGGTTCCGAAGGCGCCGTCGTAGATGAGGACGCGCTCGCGTGCCGCCTCCGAATAAGAACCCACAAGTGGTCAGGGTACTGGGCACGGGGCTGAGGATTGGTGCCGGATATCATCGCAGGGGCTTGAATCAACCCGAGGAGACCTGGTGATCGCGTTCCGTACCGGCAGAAAAATCCCGGCTAGCGCCGAAGTACACGCCGTGGGGGTGTGCTCGGGCAGCGGCGCCGAGCGGCCCGACGATCTGGATTGGGGAGTGCTCGACGGCCGGGGGTTCGAGGCCAAAGCGGGGCAGGTGGAGATCGTGTCGGGGGGAGATCGGCCCATCGCGGCGGTCGGGCTGGGTCCAGCCGACAAGATGACCGCCGCGGTGATCCGCAAGGCATCGGCATCGCTGGCCCGGTCGGCCAAGCGAATGCGGCGCATCGCGGTGTCGGTGCTCGACGCCGTGCCCGACAGCGTTGACCGCGCCGACGCTCTGCGGGCCCTGGCCGAGGGCATGACGCTGGGGGCCTACTCCTACGGCGACTTCAAGAGTGAGCACAAGCCCAACAAGCTGGAGAACGTGCATGTGATCGGCCCGGGGGGCCGGGCGGTAACCGAAGCGCTGGAGCAGGGACAGCGGGTGGCCGAAGCGGTGTGCTTTGTGCGCGATTTGGTGAACGAGCCCGGCGGGTCGCTCACCCCCACCCGGTTCGCGGAGTTGGCCGAGGAGTTGGCTGAGCGGGAGGGCTTGGAAATCACCGTTCTCGACCTGGATGCCATTCGCGAGGCCGAGCTGGGCGGCCTCCTTGGGGTGAACCGGGGGTCGGAGCAGCCGCCCCGATTTGTGGAGGTGTCGTATGAACCCGACCCCGAGGCCGAGTGCCGGGGGTCGGTGGCGCTGGTGGGCAAGGGCATCACCTTCGACTCCGGTGGCCTGTCGATCAAGACCGGCACCGGGATGATGACCATGAAGTGCGACATGAGCGGGGGAGCGGCGGTGCTGGGCGTGATGGCCGCAATCGCCGCGGTGGCCCCTCCGGTAAAAGTCACCGGCTATGTGCCGTTGACCGACAACATGCTGGGGGGCGACGCCACCCGGCCTGGCGACGTGCTCACCATGGCCAACGGCAAGACGGTGGAGGTGCTCAACACCGACGCCGAGGGCCGCCTGGTGCTGGCCGACGCCCTGTCGCTGGCCTGCCGGGCCGAACCCGATGCCATTGTCGATCTGGCCACCCTCACCGGGGCGTGCATGGTGGCGTTGGGCCCCAAGATGGCCGGGCTTATGGGCAACAACGAGGCGTGGATAAACCAGCTGGCCGACGCCGCCGAGCGCACCGGCGAGCGGGTGTGGCGCCTCCCGCTGCCCGACGACTACAAGGCCCAGCTCGACTCCTCGGTGGCCGACATGAAGAACATCGGCGGCCCCCACGGCGGGGCGTTGACCGCAGGGCTGTTCTTGTCCAACTTCGTGGACGAAGGCATCCCCTGGGCCCACCTAGACATCGCCGGTCCCGCCTTCACCGAGGCCGAAGACGCCGAAACCTCCAAGGGCGGCACTGGCTTCGGCGTGCGAATGCTCCTCGATGCCCTGGCTAATTTCGAGCCGCCAATGGCCTCGGAAGACGACTGAGCCACAGGAACACTCCGTAGGCCCCGCCGGCCACCACTACGGCGAAGGGGGCGAGGAGCCATTGCCGGGTGTCGAACAGCTTGTCGACGGCTTCAACCGGCCAGGATGCCGCCATTAGGCCGATCGCCACGGCCAGAACGTTTACCACCACATGTCGCGCGGTCGCAGCCATCTCGATTCGGCCGAAGCAACCGCAGGGTTTTGCTGATCCCGACCGGACCATGGCGGCGGCCACCACGGCGAACCCGGCATAGAGCGCGGCGAGGGCGGTGGCGGGAACAACGCCCCCGATGGTGAAGGCACTCACCGCCACTATGAGCTCTACCAGGCCCAGCAGCCGCACCGCCCACTGGCTGTGGTAGAGCTGGAGTCGAGCCAGCGCGGCCGACGCCGGCTCGGGGGTGACTGCTTTTGATGCTCCGGCCGCGCCCAGCAAGACCGCGGCCATCAGGTAGACCGCGGCCGCGTACTCCATGGGCTATCGCATCTCCGCGGGCCGATACATCTCCATGGATTACCGGGTGAATCGGCGCAGGGCGTGGCGGCGGCGCTCGGCGACGAGGGCGGCGCGGTCGTCGGCGCTGAGCCGGGGGGTGTCGGGATGGAGATGGTTCTGGACCTCGGACGCCGGCATGAGCCTCAGTGTGGGCACCGGCGCGACCTCCGCGTTGTTCCACCTATAGGTGATGGCCCCTTGGGGGCAGCCGCCGAGGGCGATCCAGTTCTGGATGCCGGGGTCTTCATGGGAGATCACCACCCGCAGCACGCCGTCGGGGTCGAGGCGGGCTTGGGAGTCGTTCATGGTGGTGGGGAGGTTGATGTAGTCGAGGCTCTGATACCAGGTGTCGCCCACTTGGATGTTCCAGTACAGGCAGTCCGGCGGGGTCACCTCGAACAAAAGAGCCTCGTCCGGGGCCACCTCGTACCAGCACTGCCCGTAGGACTGCTTCTCGCTTCCCCCCTGGGCGCTCTGGCTCACCTTGTGGGGTGGAACATGGTCGAAGGAGTTGATTTGGCCCCGGTCGCGCTGGCCCCCGGCGAATTCGGTCCAGAACTTGGGCACGGTGTCCACCTCCCGGACCAACTCGTCGAACAGCTCGCAAGTTCGCACCGGATCGAGTCGGACGGGCGGTCCCGACGGGTCGAGGCATTCGAAATAGAGCTCTGCTTGGCTTTCGGCGGCCCAGTCGGAGAAGAACTGGCGCACGAACAGCCGGCTCTCGGTCGGCTCGACTTGGAACCAGTCGCCGATGTGGTCGCCGGGGTCGGGGTCGGGGCTGAAGACCACGTTTATGCGGCCGTCGCCGATGTCGGTCAGATCTGTGCTGCCGACGTCGACGTGCTGGATGATGCGCCCCCGGCCGAAGCTGTGGTCCATAAGCGAAATCCCCAGGTAGCGCAGCGTGTCGATGCGGCCGGTGAGGCGGTAGGTGTGGCTCAGATCAACCGGTGCGGTCATGTACATGGCGTCGGGATTGTCCTGGCCCACCTTGAAGGGGTACACCCAGCCCAGCTCGGGATGGCAGGGATCGTTGTTCTCCACGATCCGGTCATAGGCCCAAAAGAACATCCTCAGGTGGTGGCGCAATCCCTCGGCCTGCTCGGAGGGATCGGCCCCGCGGGCCGGATCGAATACATAGTCGGCCGACTGCTTGAGGCCGTCGCACAGCCGATCCCAGGCAGCCTTCAGTTCATTGTCCACGCCGTATGTCTAGCCGCGCGGGGCGGACTCCACCGCCTCAGGCAGCGGACTTCGGAACTGAGTAGTAGGAGGTATGGGAGCGCTGAAGGTGAGCTGGCAAACGGCTGAGTTGGGCGTTGTTGAGCGGGGGCAGGCGGCGCCTGACGGCGTAGCCAGCGTGGCCCTCTGAGGCCAGCCGGAACATCACCAGACGGTGCAGGGTGCGGTGCAGGCCTCCTCGGGGCCCCGCCTTGGGGCTGATCCCCAGTTGCAGGGCAATAGGGGCTACCGACAACTCGAACCCGTCAGGCGAGTTGTCAAACTCGTGGGCCACATGGCGCAGGAGCCAGGCGGCAGTGGGGCCGATGACCCCCAGCCAGAACTGCTCCACATATCTCGAACGGGGATCGTGCCCGCTTTCCTCGGTGACCAGGTCGCGCCAAGGCTCAATCCAGAGAGAAGAGTGCATGAAGGGGGACGTCATGAGAGGATCGTTTCTGCCAGCTAGTGCTTTGCCAGATACAAGGAGGAAGATTTAGATGTATCTTGTATATTCTCATGTAACTCTGTCAAGGCCTAGGTAGGGAATTCATGCGTCCCATCGAGGAATTGTCCGATGAGATCGCGGCAGCGCGAACGGTGCTGTCCGCCGCGGCGAGAGTTGTGGTGCTCACTGGGGCGGGGATCTCCACCGACAGCGGCATCCCGGACTTCCGGGGGCCCGAGGGGCTTTGGACCAAGAACCCCGAGGCGGAGAAAACGGCCACGCTGTCGTCGTATGTGTCCGACCCCGAGTTGCGCAAGCGCAACTGGCAGCGACTGGCCGAGGGGTCGATGTGGGAAGGCAAAGAACCCAACTCGGGCCACCGGGCGCTGGTGGACCTGGAGGGGCAAGGCAAGCTGCACACGCTGATCACCCAGAACGTCGACGGCCTCCATCGGGCCGCGGGCACCTCAGAAGATCGTTTGGTTGAGATCCACGGCACCACGTCCAAAGTACGCTGCCTCGACTGCGGGGACACTGCTCCAATGGAGTACGCCTTGGAGCGGGTGAGAGCGGGGGAGGCCGATCCGCCGTGTCGCATCTGCGGCGGCATCTTGAAGTCGGCCACCATCTCGTTCGGCCAGAACCTGGTGATGGCCGACCTGCACCGCTCCGAGCAGGCCGCCATGGCCTGCGACGTGTTGTTGGCGGTTGGCTCCACCCTGACCGTGTATCCGATTGCCAACGTGGTACCCATCGCCCATCAGGCGGGTGCTCCGGTGGTGATTGTGAATGCCGAGCCCACCCCGTTCGACGGCTTGGCCGCCGCGGTGGTGCCGGCCTCGATCAGCAAGGCGCTGCCGCTGATCGTAGCGGCGTGACTTTGGGGATTGGTAAAATCGGACTAACTAGGTAGGATTTGTGGGGAATTCCCCTCCGACACCTGACCGGATTCCCGCCACGATAGAGGTGACCTTCGCCATGTCCACGTTCAGAAATCTGCTGAGAGAGGCCAAGGCCGTGATCCGGGAGACCGACCCGGCAGGGGCGGCGGCGATGCTGGCCGAAGGCGCGGTGCTCCTCGATGTGCGAGAGCCCGACGAGTTCGAGCAAGGAGCGGTGCCCGGCTCCGTGCACATACCCCGGGGCAATCTCGAGCCCAACGTGGAGAACCGCCTGTCCGACAAAGACACCCCGGTGGTTGTCATGTGCGCGGGCGGCGTGCGCTCGGCGTTCGCGGCCCAGACCCTTCAGGAAATGGGCTACGCCGACGTGGTGTCCATGGACGGCGGGTTCAACCGGTGGAAGGACGAGGGCCGGGATTGGGCGCTGCCGGTGTCGCTGAACCCTGACCAGCGCAATCGGTACCATCGCCACCTGCTGTTGCCCGAGGTGGGCACCGAGGGGCAGATCAAGCTGCTGGATGCCAAGGTTTTGTGCCTGGGCGCCGGCGGGCTGGGCTCGCCTGCTGCCCTGTACCTGGCCGCTGCGGGAGTGGGAACCGTAGGCATCGTGGACATGGACGTGGTGGACGCCTCCAACCTCCAGCGCCAGATTCTCCACAACCTCGACCGGGTGGGGGACCGCAAGGTGGACTCGGCCAAGAAGACGCTCAATGCCTTGAATCCGGACGTGAACGTGGTGACCTACGACGTGCGGCTGGGCGCCGACAACATTGTCGACATCATCAAGGACTACGACGTGATCGTGGACGGCGCCGACAACTTCCCGGTGCGCTACATGCTCAACGACGCCTCGGTGAAGCTGGGCATCCCCGTGGTCCACGGGTCGATCTTCCGGTTCGAGGGCCAGATCACGGTGTTCGATCCCCGCAACGGCCCCACCTACCGGGACATGATCCCCGAGCCTCCTCCCGCCGAGATGGCCCCCAGTTGTGCCGAAGCCGGGGTGCTGGGTGTGCTGCCGGGCATCGTGGGTTCGATCCAGGCGCTGGAGGCCATCAAGCTGATCTTGGGCCACGGCGACACCCTGGTGGGGCGCCTGCTGGCCTTCGACGCCAGCGAGATGTCGTTTAGGGAGTACCGGCTGCGGCCCGACCCCGATCAACCCGTCACCTGGGAGAACCGCGACAAGATCCAGATTGTCGAGCTCGACGGTCTCTGCGCTCCTGCCCCAATGGGCTAGTTGCCGTTCAATTCGGCCAGCTCCTGCCCCAATGGGCTAGTCCTCGGGTCCGGCGTCTTTCCTCTGCTCTTCCAGTTCCTGGCGCAAAAGCGCCACCTCTTCCATGAGGATCTGGATGCGCTGCTCGGTGCGGCTGAGCTCCCAGGAGTACTGCACCAGCACGATAAGCACGAATCCCAAAGCGGCCATGAACACCAGCGACGGGGTGTAATCCACTCCTAGCCAGCCCCCCACGGTGTCGGCCACGTCGGGCGCCGCGGCCAGTACCAGCATCAAGGCCGAGGTGATCATCCACAACATTCCGTACTTGGAGACCATCCCGCCTCGGCGCTGGAGCTTGAGGATGATGGCCACCACAACGGCGGCCAAAAGGGCAGAGACAATTCGGGCAGTGAGGCTCATGATCGACCTCCGATGAAGACGGCGAGCAAGGTTCGGGCGTAGTGGAAGACCAGGGTGGCCCCCTGGGTGGAGGGTTGGCCGCCTTGGCGGGGGATCATTGCCACCGGCACCTCTTTGATGGTCAGCCCGGCGCGGGCGGCGATCGAAAGGCCGAGCAGGTTGTCGAGGTATCCCGCCGGCAGTTGCTGGGAGAAGAGCTCCACGCAGGGCCTCGACATGGCCCAAAACCCCGATGTGGGGTCGGTGAGCACCACACCGCGGCGATGGCGGAGCACTCGGCTGACCAGGCGCATGGCCGCTCGCCGGGTGCGGGACACCCGGTAGGGAGCAGCGCAGTCGGGATGGAACCGGCTGCCCAGCACGAGATCTGCCCCCAAGCGGGAGGCGGCCAGCAGAGCGGGGATGTCGGTAGCGGCGTGCTGGCCGTCGGCGTCCAGCACTAGAGCGTGGTCCCAAGGGCGGCGGGCGGCGTAGCGGAAGCCGAGCCGAAGGGCGGCCCCGTACCCCAGGTTGACCGGCAGCCTCAACACGGTGGCTCCCGCGGCAGATGCCTTCTCGGAGGTGCTATCTACTGAGCCGTCGTCCACCACGACGACCTCCGCGAGACCGGGGCAAGCCCGCTGAATCTGGGAGACCACCGCTCCCACGGTGCTCTCCTCGTTGTAGGCCGGGATCACCGCGATCAGCCTCGGGTTGTCCACCGGCACAGCCTAGGTAGCGACGCCGGCCAAGGCGGCCCCGGCGGTGGCCAACACCACGGCGGTAAGGCCCCAGCGGATGATGCGGTTGTCCAATACCGGCACGAATGCGGCCACCGCGAAGGGCAGCAGCGAGAGCCCATATCGGGGATTGGTGTCGAAATAGATTCCCAGCGACAGGTAGCTGGTCACCATGGTCACCACCCCGGTGGCGACCATTCCGACGGCGGCGGCTGCGGCCAACGCCCGATGGATCGATCCTTTGGCCGCGAACAGCGCCACCGCCCCCAACCCGGCGATGACCAGCAGATTCAGCAAGCCTCCCAGCGGCTCGAGCAGGCTTCGGGGGAGCGTGTCGGGAACGAACGGATCACGCAGCGGGCTGAGGGCCGAGAAGAGCTCGTCGCCCAGGCGGTCCCACTGGAAGCCGTCAACCTCATAGATGGCGTTGGTGGGCAGCTGCTTCGCGGGGATATGGCCTCGGGCATCTTGTACCGCCGACCACGTGATGATCGAGGCCACCGTGATAATCACCGCGGCACCGGTCACCATGCACCAACTGCGGATCTTGTCCGGGGTCAGCTCGTCACGCCGTTGCCAGGCCCGCACCGCCAGATACACCACGGCCGCCCCCACCGCCACCGAGTTGGTGAACTTGAGCCACACCGACACCAGTGCAGCCAGCGGCAACAGCCAGCCCGGCGCCCGTCCGCTCTCCCAGCGCAGGGCGGCGGCGAGCACCAATGCCCCGCCCAACAAAGCGGTGGTGTCGGGATTGATGATCGACGACTCGTGAAGCGCGGTGGGCGACACGGCCAGCAAGCCGATCAACGGCGCCTTTGTCCAGCTCGACGCCCCCAGGCTGCCCAGCACATACCACAGCACCACCGCCGCAGCCCCCAGCCACAAGATGCCCATCAGGCGGGCACCGCTGACCGGACTGTCAACGCCGGGCGCGGCGTCGATCACCGACCCTCCCAGCGCGGTGGCGGTGTAGTACACCGGCGGATGGGCAGACGCGGTGTTGAGCCCGGAGTTGGGGAACTGGTCGGGGGCCAGCAGGAGCGAGCCGCAGGGGGGCAGTCGCACCTGGACGATGCTGTCGGGGGAAAGCTGGGCCGCTCCCCGCTCCCCGGTGAGGTGGAGCCAATCGTTCAGGGCGTCGATCGACAGCCGCAGCGGGTAGTCGATTCCCCGGCAAGAGGCCTCCTCCATGGCTTGCTGACCGATGGTGTCACCGTGTCGGGGCACATGGAAGGGCGACTTGAGGGCGTAGTCCATGTGCTGGAGCTCGTCGATGTGCGACAGGGCCTGATGATCTCGCACGTGCAGCCCCACCAGCACCGCCACGGCCACCAGCACCGCCGCCAGCGCCACTCGGTCCCAATTCCTCGGAGACACCTGCCAAGAGTAGGCGCAGAACACCAGTGTCCATAGCAGCCGGCGGTATCGGGGGGTCGTACACTGTGCAGCGCATGAAGGGGTTGATCTTGTCGGGAGGTGCCGGCACGAGGCTGCGCCCGCTGACCCACACCCGGGCCAAGCAGCTTGTGCCCATCGCCAACAAGCCGGTGCTGTTCTACGGCATCGAGGACATGGTCGCCGCGGGAATCACCGACATAGCCATCGTGGTGGGCGACACCCACCAGGAGATCGAGGACGCGGTGGGCGACGGCTCGCGATTCGGGGCGGACGTGACCTACATCCGCCAGGAGGCCCCTCTCGGACTGGCCCACTGCGTGCTCATCGCCCGGGATTTTCTGGCCGACGACCGCTTCGTCATGTACCTGGGCGACAACATGCTCGAGCAGGGCCTGGCCGAGTTCGTGGAGCAATTCGAACAGGAGGGAGAGCGGGGCGCCAGCCCGTGCCAGGCGCAGATCCTGCTGACCCCGGTGGACAACCCGTCGTCGTTCGGCGTGGCCGAGCTGGGCCCCGACGGCGATGTGGTGAACCTGGTGGAGAAGCCCGCCGACCCACCCTCCAACCTGGCCCTGGTGGGGGTGTACATCTTCGACCCCTCCATCCACGAGGCGGTGGCGGCCATCGAGCCTTCGGCCCGGGGCGAGCTGGAGATCACCGACGCCATCGACTGGCTCATCCAGAACGGCCGCCGGGTGAGCCATCAGCTCTTGGACGGCTGGTGGATCGACACCGGCAAGAAGGATCCGCTGCTGGAGTGCAACCGGCTGGTGCTCGACACTGTGGTCCGCCAAGTGGACGGAGCGGTGGACGACGCTTCCAAGGTCGAGGGGCGGGTGGTGGTGTCGGAAGGGGCCAAAATCGTCAACTCAACCGTGCGAGGTCCGGCGGTGATCGGAGCGAATACCCGGGTTGAGAACACGTTCATCGGCCCCTACACCTCCATCGGCGACGAATGCGTGATCACCGACGCCGAGCTGGACCACTCTGTGGTACTCGAAGGCTGCCGCATCGATGGCACGAGTCGGATCACCGACTCTTTGATCGGCCAACACGTGCATGTGACCCGGTCGCCCGAGCGCCGCCAGGCTTCCCGGCTCATGCTGGGCGACCACTCCCATCTGGAGTTGGGATAGGGGACAGGACAGGAGCGGTGGTCGAAGTAAGCCCCTGTGAAGCGATTGCCGGCGCATACATCGTGTCCCCCGACATCCATGGCGACGAGCGGGGCGTGTTTGTGGAGACCTATCGGCGGGAGTGGATTCCCGGAGTGCGGGAGATGATTCAAGCGAACCGGGGCGACCGGCGGGCCGGCTCGGTAGTGGGCCTGCACTACCACTTCCATCAGGCGGACTACTGGTACGTGCCCGTCGGCCAGGCCCGAGTGGTGCTCCACGACCTTCGATCGGGCTCGCCCACCGACGGGCGCACCGTGGCGTTGCCCCTGGGCACCGAGCCCGATGGAGTCAACCACCACCGCGGGGTGTACATCCCGCCAGGGGTGGCCCACGGGTTTGCCGCTTTGTCGGACATGACCATTACCTACCTGGTGGACGGCTACTACAACCCCGACGACGAACTCGGGGTGGCCTGGGACGACCCACAAATTGGCGCCGACTGGGGGGTGGACAGCCCCATCCTCTCGGTACGGGACCAGTCCAACCCCCGCCGCTCGGACATCCCCGACCACCTGGTTCCCCATTTCGAAGCCCAAGGGTGACATGAGGCTGTTCGTCACCGGGGGAGCGGGGTTCATCGGCTCCAACTACGCTCGCTGGGTGCTGGCCCGCACCGACGACGACGTGGTGGTTTACGACGCCCTCACCTATGCCGGCAACCGCGACAATTTGCGAGGGCTGGAAGACGATCCCCGCCTGGTGTTCATTCAGGGCAATGTGTGCGACCGCGACGGGGTGGCCGACGCCATGGCCGGCTGCGATGCGGTGGTCCACTTTGCGGCCGAGAGCCATGTGGACCGCTCCATCGTGGGCCCTGATGCCTTTGTGCGCACCAACTGCGACGGCACCAACGTGGTGTGCGACACCGCCCGACTGTTGGAGGTGGACAAGGTTGTGCAGGTTTCAACCGACGAGGTTTACGGGTCGGTCGACGAGGGGTCGTTTACCGAAACCGACCGGCTGGAGCCCCGCTCGCCCTATTCGGCGTCCAAGGCCGGGGCCGACCTGATCGCGCTGGCCTATCGGGAGACCTTCGGCCTTCCGGTGGCGGTCACCCGGTCGTCCAACAACTTCGGCCCCCATCAGCACCCTGAGAAGCTCATACCCCTGTTCACCACCAACCTGCTGGACGGGCAGACGGTGCCCTTGTACGGCGACGGCATGAACGTACGGGACTGGTGCCATGTGGAGGACAACTGCGCGGCCATCGACCTGGTGCTGCGCCGGGGCCAGCCGGGGGAGATCTACAACATCGCCGGGGGCAACGAGCTGACCAACCGGGAGCTGACCGACCGCCTGCTGGTGCTGTGCGGGCGGGACGAGTCGTTCATCCGCCAGGTGGACGACCGGTTGGGCCACGACCGGCGCTACTCGCTGGACACCGCCAAGATCGAGGAGCTGGGGTGGTCCCCGGAGCGGGAAATGGACGAGGCCCTGGCTGCCACCGTGGACTGGTACCGGGACAACCGCTGGTGGTGGATGCCGCTCAAAGAAGCCGCTTCATGAGGGCCGTAGGGCCGTGAAGGTACTGGTAACCGGCGCGGCCGGGCAGCTGGGTCGAGATGTGGTGGAGCGTTTCGCCGCCTCAGGCCACGAGGTGGTTGCCGCTGGCCGCGGCGACTTGGACATCTCCCGGCGCGATCAGGTGCTCGGTGCAATGGGCGCGGTCCGGCCCGATGCGGTGGTCAACTGCGCGGCCTACACCGCGGTGGACGACTGCGAAACCGATGCCGACCGGGCTTTTGCGGTCAACTCATTGGCGGTGCGCCACCTGGCCGAGGCCGCCCGCCGTTTCGACGCCCACTTGTGCCACCTTTCCACCGACTATGTGTTCTCCGGCGACAAGCCCGAGCCCTATCACGAATGGGACCGGCCCGATCCCCGCTCGGTGTACGGCGCCAGCAAGCTGGCCGGGGAGCAAGAGGCCGGGGAGGTCGCCACCGTGGTGCGGACATCGTGGTTGTGCGGGCGCCACGGCGCCAACATGGTGGGCACCGTGCTGCGGTTGGCCGCCGATGACGGTCCGATGAATTTTGTGACCGATCAGCGGGGATCGCCATCGTTCACTCCTGATGTGGCCGCGGTAATCGAACGGCTGTGCGTGGATCGGCTACCGGGGCTGTACCACGTGACCAACCAGGGGGAGGCCTCTTGGTACGAGCTGGCCCGCGAGGTGATGGTTGCGGCGGGTCTCGACCCCGACCGGGTGGCCTCCATCACCACCGCTGAGCTTGTCCCGCCCCGGGCCGCTCCCAGACCAGCCAACTCGGTGCTAAAGAACCGGGCGCTGGCCTTGGCCGGTCTCGAACTGCCGGTCGATTTTCGTGAGCCGCTGCGACGCCTGGTCTCTGAGCTGTTGGGGTAGCCGGTTACGTCGCTCCTGATCGGATGTGAGGCTGGCAGGCGTCTTGGGCCTCCTTGGCGGGTTCGCCGAGCGTTCTCGGTCCATTCAGGCAGTTCAGCTCGAAGGAGAACTCATAGAGAACCTCCAGCTTGGGGGAGGCATTGGCCAAGTGTTCGAGCGCCCGCTGACGGGCCACCGCCTCCCGGCGGGTGCGGGGCAGGGCGCACACATCGGCGACCCCGTCGCCGTCGCCGTCGAAGGCGTAGGTGGTGGGTCCGCCGAGGCTGAAGTTGAGGCAGAAGTCCGGGCCGTCGATGGTGCCGGAGAAGAACATCCGGTCGTCTGTCTCGGCCTGGTCTTCGTGAGGCGGCGGCTGGGATCCGGTTCCCCCGTTGGCCTGAGAGCCTGAACCCGGCACGCCCGGCGCGTTGCCGGTGAACTGCCGGAACTGCTGGCACTCGTCGGCGACCTCTTTGTCGGGCTCGCCGAATGTCTCGGCCACCGAGCGGCACTCCTCGGCGAAGCGGGCGATGAATATCTCCCTTTCAACACTGGCCAGATCTTCCAATGCCCGCTGGTGGGCCACTGCCTCCCGGCGGGTGCGGGGCAGGGCGCACACATCGGCGACACCGTCTTTATCGCCGTCAAAGGCGTAGGTGACCGGCCCGCCCAGGCTCCGGTTCAAGCAGTAGTCCGGGCCGTTGATGACTCCTGAGTAGAAGAGTTGCTGGTTGGGAGTCGGCTCAATCTGGGGCGGGTCTTGGGGGTCGGTCGGCGGGATCCGATCCAAGGGCACCGTCGCCTGGGGAACTGTGAAGGTGAACAGGGTGGACAGCAGTTGCCCCTTCCCGCTCTCGCCGGCCGCAGTGTTGATCCGGCTCTGCAACCGGCCTCCGGTGATGGTGATGGTGCGGGAAGAACCAGCAATCCTGATGTTGGCCTTGTCGAGCCGTCCTGAGCCACCAACGTTGCTGAGTATCTCCATGCTGATGAGCTGGCCGACGGCGGTGTCGGGGTGGTCGTTCAACCACCGGTTGAGCTCCGCCAAGGTGTAGGAGCGCGACCACGACGCGTAGGGGTTGGGACTCTGGTTGTCGAAGGGGTCGGGCTTGGACGGCAGGTAGGGGAGGTCAGCGGCGAAAACGTACCCGCTGCCCTCGGTATGGCCGCCGTTGGATGCCGAATAAAACGCCCGTATGGGGGCCCCGCCGTAGAACAGCACCTGTCCCGCGGTGTTCTCCACTGCTCGCAGCCAAGTGGCGGCGTCGGCGTGCTTCTCCCGGGTGTCGCCCACATAGGCCTGGTCCCAGACGTTGGAGTACAGGTCGAACGGCCGGGTCCATGATGCAGAGGCCCGCCGCTCCCGCATTGAGGCGCTGGCGTAGCTGCGGGCGGCGATGGCTTGGGCCTCGTGAATGGCCAGCGGCCAGTTCATGGGCGTTTCGGCTATGCCCCGCAGGTATTTCTCCATGGAAAGGGAGTCGAGAATCACGTAGAAGTTGCCGGGGTCGCCGCCGGAGGGCACCAGGTTGATGCGTCCATGGGAGTAGGAGCGGCCGGTGTTGGACACTGCCACCGAAGTACCGGTGGCGAAGTGCAGTTGGGCGGTGTTGCCGAAGCAGCCGCCGCCGCACACGTCGGTGCCGTTGATGGTGAAGTGCCAGTGGCCGGTATTGCGGGTAACGGTTACCGAGCTCCCTGCGGGCACTTGGATGTTGCCTTGGCCGTCGACGGTGATGCGATTGGCCCCCTGGGGGGTGAGCCGGGTGCTGCTGGTAGTGCTCAAGTGGAGGCGGATGGCGTCCTCAGGGTGTACCGGTTGGGACGGAGGCTCGATTACCGGTTCAGGGGTCGTTGGAAGGGTGCCTTGCGATGTGGTGGGGAGCGCGCTGTGGGGATCGGCGAAGAGCTTCTCGATGGTCAAGGAGTCCAAGGTCACCCAGAAGCGGCCCGGGCCTTGGGCTATGAGGTTGATGCGGCCGTGGGAGTACGACCGGCCGGTGGTGGACACGGCCACCGCGGTGTCGGTGGCGAAGTGGAGCTGGACTGATTGGCCGGAACAGCCGTTTCCGCATATGTCGACATTGCCGTACCGGATGCGCCAGAGGCCGCCGACTCGGGTGACGACGATGGGGGTGCCTGCCGGCGCCCGGACCGCGTCGAGGCCGCTGTGAGTGATGTTCTCGTTGTCGATGGTGATCCGGTTCAGCCCCTCTGGAGTGAGGGTGGTGGCCTCGGCGGTGGCCAGCACCATCTGCACGGTGTCTTCGGGGAGCCCGGTTGTGGAGGCGGTGGAGGCCGGGTTGTTGTGGGGGTCGTCGAGGAACTTCTGCACCGTAAGGGAGTCAACGGTGATGTGGAACCGGGTGGGATCGCCGGCGTTGGTGATGAGGTTGATGCGACCGTGGGAGTACGACCGTCCGGTGGTGGATACGGCCACTGCGGTGTCGGTGGCGAAGTGGAGCTGGGCGGTCTGACCGACACAGCCATTGCCGCAGATGTCGGTGCCGTTGTAGCTGATGTGCCAGCGATCATTCTGGCGGGAGAAGGCGATGGCGCTGTTCGCCGGGGCCCGGGCCGCACTCTGGCCGCCCACCGCGATGTTTTGGTTGTCGACAGTGATCCGGTTGAGCCCCTCGGGGGTCAAAGTGGTGGTGCTGGCGGTGGCCAGCAGCACTTGAGCCGAGTCCTCCGGCCGGGTTGGGGTCGCCGTAGGGTTCGAAATGGTGGTCGCAGCCGATGGAACCGGCGTCGGGGTCGGAGTCGGGCTGCCGGCCGATCGACCGTAATTCTCCGTCAGGACGGTGTTCTCGTAATAGAAGGCCAGGATCTGTTCGGCGCTGTGCCCGGCTCTGTCTCGGGCAAGGCCTCCCCACTGGCTCATCCCCACGCCGTGGCCCCAGCCGCTCCCGGTGAATGTGGCGGTTGCCGCGGGATCGACTACGAGCACCGGTGAGGGATTGGGGTTTTGCTGGGCGGAGGAGGGGGCCGCGATCAGCATTGATGCCGCGACCATGAGTGCTGTCGAGGCGGCAATAATCTGTGATAAGCGAGGGCGGTTCAACACCGTCAATCGCTGCCAATGCATAGAACGTCCAAAACCGGTTGGCCGCCCGCTGGGCAATTCTCCCAGCTTCGGCTCCTGCCATCAAGTACACCGCCATGGCAGAAGCCGTCTTCGCCGCGGCGGAGGCCTTCTCGGGTGAAAGAGAAACTAGGAGTACAGGTAGGGTGTCGTAGTGGTTCGTCGTCTTGTTGAGCGAGCTCTGCCCCGGGGTACCCGCCGCCGACGACTGGTCAGCGGGATGATGGCGATCGTCCGGCAGGCCCGCAGTCTGGCCCGCCGCAATCGGGCAGCAGAACCGTCCGCCGACCCTGATCTGAGAGCCGAGCCTGAGCCAGAACAGGTTCCGCCGCGTGTGCCGGCCGGTGTGACCTATCGGGAGTGGTACTGCCGGCTGCCGGCCGACCCCAGTGTCCTGGCTGTTCAGCGACAGTGGTTTGACGAGTGGATCCGACCGCTCAAAGTGTGGGGACTGGTGGTGGACGACGGCGGCGATGTGGCCGCCACCGAGACATCGCTGCACAACCAGACGTGGGGCCTGGTCGAGGTGGTCAAAGTGGAGGCGGGCGGGCTGGACGAGGAATTCGACCGGCTGTCGAAGGACTGTCCCGGGGACCTGGTGGTATTGCTGCGGGCCGGCGACCGGCTTCGGCCCGATGCGGTGTTCCAGATTGCGCAGGCCGCGTGGCGCGACCCATCGCTGGAGTTGGTGTATTGGGATGACGATCTGGCCGATCTGTCTGAGGTATGGGAATGGCACCTTGAAGGGATGCCTGAAGGCGTTTATTTCGAAGATGACTTGGACCGCTTGGGTCGGCCCCGCCTCAAACCGGGCTGGTCGCCCGACCTGCTGGTGTGCGCCAACTACATCGGACGGGCCTTTGCCGTTCGGGCCCGATGCCTTCGGGCCGAAGCCGCCCTGCGCTACCGCGATCTTGGGGTCGGCGACGACTCCCTGTGGTGGGATCTGCTGCTGGGACTGGATGTCGCCGATGAGCAGGTTTGCCGCCTGCCCGCCGTGCTTCAGACCGTTGACCGCCGCGACGACCGCGTCGAATCCCACCATCTGGAGTTGGTGAACCGCTGGCTGTCTCGGCAGGGCTGGCCGGCCCAAGCCGAGGCGGGCGCCAGTGGCATCAATCTGGAATGGGCACCGGCTGTAGATGCGCCGGTCAGCGTCATCATCGCCACCCGCCACAATCGAGAGTTGCTGGAGGGCGCATTCGACCTGGTCCGCGCCGCTGGCCACACCGCTGGCCACATCGCCGTTGAGCTCATCATTATGGACAACGGCGGACGCAGCGACGACAACGAGGCCTGGTACAAGTCGCAGGCCGCCGACCTGAACCCGCAGGTCATCTGGTGGGATGAGCCGTTCAACTACTCCGCGGTCAACAACCGGGCCGCGGCCCAGGCCACTGGCGAGGTGCTGGTGTTCTTGAACGACGACACCTCTGCGGGCCATCCCCGATGGCTCGACAACCTGGTCGGCTGGGCACTGCGGCCCGAGATCGGCGTGGCCGGGCTCCAGCTCATCGACGACGACGGTCTGATCCAGTTCGGCGGGGTTGTCATCGGGATGACCGGCCTGGCCGGCCACCTGTTCCAGGGCATGGCCCCCCACTCCGAGAGCCTCATGGGATCCACCGACTGGACCCGGAACACCGTGGCGGTGACCGGCGCCTGCCTGGGGGTGCGCCGGGCAGTGTTCGAAGAGATCGGCGGTTTCGACGAGCGGTTGGAGCTTTGCGGCAGCGATGTGGTGCTCGGGCTGCGGGCCCGGCAGGCCGGCTACCGCAACGTGGTATCCGCAGCCACACCAGTCGTCCACAGGGAATCGGCGACCCGGGGACCCCACATTCCCGAGGGCGATGTATTCGCCAGCTATTGGGCCTATCAGCGCTGGCTGATGGGCGGCGACCCCTACTTCTCTCCGAACCTCAGCGCGGCCCACCCCGAGCCCAAGGTGGACTGCAAGGAGAAGCCGGGGGTGCTGAGCCAGCTCACCGAGATGCTGGGCCGGCCCATGGACATCTTCTACCAGCGCAACGAGACTGGGGAGGCCCACGCCTTGGCGTTCGCCTCCGAAGCCGATCGGGCGTTGGCCGAGTCGGTGCGCCAGGGGCACCGGGGCGTTGTCGGGCGACAGGAGGTGAGAACGGTCAACTGGTTTGTGCCCGAATTCCAGAACCCGTTCTACGGCGGCATCCACACCGTGTTCCGGCTGGCCGACCATCTGGCCCGCAACCACAGGGTGGAGAACCGGTTCATGGTGATGGCGGGCCCGGAGAATCACGACGAGCGGTGGTATCGATCGGGGATCACCGCCGCCTTCGAGTCGCTGGCCGACAGCCCGATCGCCTACCACGACTCTTTCGCCTTCGATCCCAGCGATGTGCCTGCGGCTGATGCCGCCATGGCCACCATGTGGACCACCGCCTATTTCGCGGCCCGCACTCCGGGCCAGGGGCGCCGCTTCTACCTGATCCAGGATTTCGAGCCCATGTTCTACCCGGCGGGCACGCTTTACGCCCTGGCCGAGCACAGCTACCGGCTCGGGCTCTACGGATTGTGCAATACCGGCCATTTGGCCGACATCTACCGGGATCGATACGGCGGGGTCGCTCAGCACTTCTGGCCCGCGGTGGACGACTCGGTTTTTCATGCCCGAGGTCGCATCGATCCCGATCCCGAGCGCCCGGTGACGGTGTTCATCTATTCCCGTCCCGGTCATCTCCGCAACTGCTGGGAATTGGCCGCTCGGGCCGTGCGCCTCGTGAAGGACGAGTTGGCCGACGATGTGCGCATTGTGACGGCGGGGTCGTGGGCCTTCCCCGAGCACATGGACTCCCTCATCACCCACATGGGCCAACTCGACTACCGGGAAACCGGTCCGCTCTATCGATCCTGCGACATCGGCGTGGCGCTCACCACCTCTGAGCATCCCTCCTACCTGCCGCTGGAGCTGATGGCGTGCGGCACCGCGGTGGTGGCGTTTGAGAATCCGGCGGGGGATTGGCTTCTGCGCCACGACCATAACTGCATGCAATCGCCCCAGACGGCCGACGGGCTGGCCGCGGAGATCGTCGCTCTGGTGCGGGATCCCGCCCGCCGACAGCGGCTGGCCCGGCAGGGCCTAGCCGATATAGCCGCCCGTCACGCTCGCTGGGACCTGAACCTGGGCGGCGTGTACGGCTATCTGTGCGATCCCGAGCCGCCGCAGTGAGGGCCATGAAGGGCGGCGCGGGAGGCATGGGCCGCATCGGCTCGACCAGGTGGTCTTGGGCGGCGCTCACAAACCGGGGCGGCGTCCTTGAGATCTGGGCCTATCGAGAGCTGATCGGCCGTCTGGTTCAGCGGGAGCTGGGCTCGCGCTACAAGCGATCGGTGCTGGGCTGGCTGTGGTCGATGCTCAACCCGGCGGCCACCTTGGCCATCTACGCCCTGGTCTTCGGTGTGCTGTTGAAGTTCGACCCCCCTAGAGCCGGTAACGGACGCTTCGACAACTTCGCCCTCTACCTGTTTTGTGCGCTGGTCATGTGGAACGCCTTCTACGGGGTCATAACCGGGGCCATGAGCGCGTTGTTGGATCTGGGCTCGCTGCTCGGCAAGGTGTACTTCCCCCCGGAGGCTCCGGCCGTTGCCGCCCTCTTCACCGTGCTGTTCCAAGCGGCCATCGAGGCGTCGATTCTGATGCTGATCCTCGTCTGTTTGGCCAACGTGAGCTGGACATTTCTTCTGTGGCCCGTTCTCCTGGTGTTCTTGTCGATCTTCGCCTTGGGGATCGGTCTGATGCTCAGTGTGTGGAATGTGCGCTATCGGGATGTGGGCTACCTGTCCACCATTGCCCTGCAGTTTCTCTTCTACGTGACGCCGATCGTCTATCCGCTGTCGTTGATCCCCGAGCGGGCCATGGGGCTGCCGGTGCGGGACATCATCCGGCTGAATCCGCTGTCGCAGTTCACCGAAGCCTCCCGAGAACTGCTGTACGGGCTGGACTGGCCCGGTGTGCTTCGATTGGTGCTCATGGCGCTGATCTCGCTGGCGGTGGGCACGGGCGGGTGGCTGATGTTCAAGGTCCGAACCCGCGACATCGCCGAGGAGCTGTAGTAGCAATGGGCGAGAACGCGGTGGTCGTTGAGGGCGTGTCCAAGCGCTTCCGGCTGACCTTGGACCGGCCCCTCAGCCTGAAGGAAGCGTGGACCGGGCTGCGGCCCGGATCGGGCCGCCCTTTCCGCCGGGTGCGCAGCGAGCCGTTCTGGGCGCTTCAAGACATCAGCTTGGAGGTGCCCCGAGGTTCGATGTACGGGCTGGTGGGACGCAACGGCTCTGGAAAGTCCACCCTGTTGCGGGTCATGGCCGGGATCTACCGGCCCACCGAGGGCCGCGTGGAGATCACGGGCCGGACGTCGGCCCTCTTGGAGCTGGGGGCGGGCTTCCACCCCGCATTGAGCGGTCGGGAGAACATCTACCTCAACGCCTCGGTGCTGGGCGTGCCCAAGGCCCAAATCGACGACCGTGTTGAGCAGATCGTGGAGTTTGCCGGGTTGGAGGAGTTCATCGACAGCCCCGTCAAAATCTACTCCAGCGGCATGTACGTGAGGCTGGGCTTCGCGGTTGCCGTCCACGTGGACCCCGAGATCCTCATCGTCGACGAGGTGGTGGCGGTGGGCGACGAGGAGTTCCAGCTTCGGTGCTTCAGCCACTTGGAATCACTGCGGTCCCAAGGGGTGACCATCGTGCTGGTCAGCCACGACTTGGGGATGCTGCGGGCCAACTGCGATCAGATGGCCTGGCTAAACCGCGGGGCGCTGGCCGCGGTGGGCGATCCCCAAGAGGTGATCAATGCCTACCTCGACACCATCGACACCGAGGGGGCCGCCTCGGTGGGTCACCGACCCCGCTCCGATGCCGAGGGGGACACACCGCTGCGCATCACCAACCTGGAGTTCTTCGACGGGTCCGGCCATCGCCCCAAGTCGTTCGCTTCGGGAGATCCGCTGGTGGTGCGGATCCACTACTCCGCCTCCCAGCCCATCGAAGACCCGGTGTTCTCTCTGGGGTTCTACGACCACAACAACCTCCATCTGGCCGGACCCCGCTCCCATGTCGGCGGGTTCCGACCCGGCAAGGTGGACGGCGAGGGGTGGGTGGAGTTTCGCCTCAGCCGCATCCCGTTCCGCTCGGGGGCGTTTCATGTCAACGCCGCTGTTCAGGACTCCGACGCCTCGTTTCTCTATGACCGCCGAGCCCGGGAGTTCTGGCTCCAGATTTCCGGTGAGCCCGACCCGCAGGCCAACGGTCTGTTGAACCTGGAGGGCGACTGGCGGGCCGAAGCCTGAGCCGGTCGGGGATGGGCCGATGAGCGCTGAGCCTTTGACGATAGCCATGATCGGCGACTCGCTTCCCTATTCCGATGGGGCTGAGGACGAGCTGCTGGCCGTGCTGCGATCAGCGCAGGACCGTCGAGTGGGGTCGGACGAGCTGGCGTCGGCTATCCACGACTGGCCCACCGCCTATCACCTGGCGCCGGAGCGGGCTGTTCTATTGGCTCCGGTGGCCATCGGCGCTGGTGACCGGGTGCTGGACGTGGGGGCGGGCTCGGGGGTCAACACCCGGATCTGCGCCGACCGAGGGGCGGCGGTGACCGCCGTTGAGGGCAGCGCCGCCCGGGCCGAGTTGATCGCTCATCGCTGTGCCGGGCTTTCGGACGTGGGTGTTCTGTGCGGACCGCTGGAGGCTCTGGGCGACGGCGGGCGCGAGGCCTACGACGTGGTTCTGCTGGTGGGAGTGCTGGAATATGCCGGCACCACCGACGGTGGGGGAGAGGGGCCCGCGGCCGTTCTCAGCCGGGCGGTGGATGCCCTGGCTCCCGGCGGTGTGGTGGTGTTGGCCATTGAGAATCGCCTGGGACTCAAATACCTGCTGGGATTTCCCGAAGACCATCTGGGGCTGCCCTGGGTGGGATGGGAGGGCTATCGCGTCGGGGATCCCACCACTTGGTCGCGGCGGGAGCTGGCCGAGATGCTGGCCGACGCCGGGTTGGGGGCCCAGAATTGGCTGTACCCGTTTCCCGACTACAAGCTGCCCTCGGCGGTGCTGGCTGAAGAGATCTATGGCCTGCCCGACGGCGTCGACATGATTGACCAGATCGTGGGCCACCCCACCAATAGCGAATATGCCCGTCCAGTGGTGGTCACCGATGAGCGGGCCGCCCACCGAGCGCTGCTGACGGCGGGCTTGGGACCCGATGTGGCCAACTCCTTTCTGGTGGTCGCGGGTCGGAGTGAAGAAGCGGTGGCAGAGCGGGTTGACCAGCGGTCGTTGGCGTGGCGGGTGGCCCCGGATCGACGGCGGCGGTGGAGACAGCAGGCTGTGGTGGTCGATTCGGACCAGGGTCTAGTCGTGAAGCGCCGTCTGCTTGCCGAAGACAGTGCCGGTGAATTCGACGAGTGGCTCGGGCAGGTGGAGGTTTCTGAGGAGCCCTACTACCCGGGCCGGAACCTCGAGCAAAGTCTGCTGGACTGCGCCCGGGAGGGCGATGTGGACGGATTCACCGAGCTGTTGCGGGCTTGGCGGGCGGCGCTGTCCGCTCGGGAGACTCCGATCGACTCGGTTGCCGTGCCCCACCCATATCTGCCGGCCGATGCCGACCGGGCGCTGCCCCCGGTGTGGCTGGACTCCGGGCCTGACAACTTTGTGATGACTGCCGACGGCCTCAAGTTCGTGGACCGGGAATGGGTGGCCGCCGGGGGAGTGGATGTTCGGTTGGCGGTGGTCAGAGGGCTGTGGAAGGTCGTCTCGGCCATGCTGAGCGCCCGCTGCCATCTGCCCTGGCCGGTGACCTGGAGTAACGACCGTCTGGTGGCTCATCTCGGCGCTTTGATCGGCGACGACATCGACGACGACCTGCTCAGCCGGTGGAGGCAGGCCGAGGGCGAGCTGATCGGCCTGGTTTACCGCCAGCCGGCGGTGAGGCTGGCTGAACTGCATGATGCGGGGACCCGGTCCCGGATGGACCTGTTGGGATCGCCTCTGGCCCCCTACCGCCGCATGGAGCATCTGGTCCACCGGCAACAGGAGCTGCTGGTCCAACTATCGGGGCAGCACGAGACGGCGGTGGGCTTGGAGCAAGCCCGTGCTCAGCTGGCGCAAGCCGACGCCCGTTTGACGCAGCTCCAGTCGGAGCTGGCCGAGGCCCAGGCCCGATTGGCCCGGGTGGCCTGGCGGGAGCGAGTCCACAACAAGGTCGCCGGGTTGATAAGGGGTATCAGCAGGCGCTGAGGCTGCTCGCCGGGATCAGTCTTCGACTTCCACCAAGTCTTTGAGGGCGATCCACATCTGCTCGCGGGTGACAGAGATATCGAACCGCTGGGCCGACTCGATACCGCGGCCGCGCAGACTTTGCCGCAGCTGTGGGTCACTCAGCACTCGGTGGAGGGCCAGAGCCATGGTCAGGGGCCGCTTGTCGCGGATCACGATGCCCGCATCCTGGACCGTCTCGGCCACCGCGGCCGCGTCGTAGGCCACCACGGGCAGGCCGTTGGCCATGGCCTCTACCAGGGGCACTCCGAAGCCCTCGTGCTCGGATGTGCAGGCCAGCACATCCGACAGCTGATACCACTGAAGGAGGTTCTTGTCGGACACCTTGCCGGCGAACACCACCCGACTGTGCACGCCGAGCTGCCGGGCGAAGCTCTTCAAGGAGTACAGGTATTGGGGAGGTGAGGCCTGTCCAACGAGCACAAGCCTCGACTGGGGGCGGAACCGCGACAGCACCGCGAAGGCGGCGATGAGGTCGTGCTGGCACTTGTTGGGGGCCAGCCGGCCGACGAACAGCACGGTCCCCGCCCCGTCGATGTCCATTCTGTCGCCCTGGCCGGCTGGTGGCCCGCCGCTGCCCAGCTTCCACAGCACGGGGGCGACCACCACGTCGTCGATGCCCAAGTCCCTCAGTTCTTGGGCGTTGAACTCTGAGTCGGCGATTCCTCGACGGGTCAGCCGGGCCAGTTGGCCGAGTTGCTGACGTCCTCGCTTGACGCTCTTGGCCAGTTCGGGCTGCCACGCTTGGAAGTAACTGGCGGGGGTGATGTTGTGGTAGTTCAGCACGACCGGCGTCTTTTTCCGGATCACGAACTGAGCGACCTCCGACCCGATGGAGTGTTGGAGAATCGAGACGCGGGCATCCCCCTTCCACTTCTCGACCGATAGATCGCTGCCATCCGACCGGCTCCTGCGCTCTACAACGACACGAGTCTCAAACCCCTTCTCCTCGAGAAGTTGCTGAATCAGCCGGGTGTGGTTGCTGGTGGCGTCGCCTGTGGCCATCTGCGGGATCAACAGGTCGACAGTGGGGCTCATGGCTGGCTCGGCGGGGCTGTGCGCTGGGCGACGACTATCTCGGTTATGCGGGAGTCGGAACAGGGCTCCAGGCTGGCGTCGAAGCCGGCCTGCTGCAACAGGTGCCGCCACGTGACCGGCGAGAGGCCGAGCCCCGAACCCAACTCGGCATCTACCCGGGCCCGGGATGCGGGGTCGGCCACTGCTACCACGATTCGGCCGGTTCTCTTCAGCTTCAGGCTGGCTTGGTTGACCATTCCGATCAGGTCTCTGAGCGGGAGGTTTTCCACAAATCCGGTGAGCACAATCGTGCCGAATTCCCCATCCTCGGCGCCCACCAGATGGGGGAGCACGCCGCCAGATCGAATGTCGATGCGACGGCGGAGTCCGGCGAGAACCCGGTCGGGATCTTGTTCCACGCCGTGGGCGCTGATGCCCCGCTCGCCGATGGCCTCGACGATGGCGCCTTCCCCACCGGACAGCACCAGACACGGCCCCGATCCCGCCAATCCGGCGACGTGAGACACCACTCCGGCCGATGGCTCAGGAGGATTGTCGAGAACACCGAAGCCGGCCGGAACAGTGCTGTCGCCCAGGTAACCGGCCGCGCCTTCCAGGCGACCCAGTCGGGTCTCGACGTTGCGCAAGTGCCGGATCAGCGCTCCGGCGAACACGTTGAACTGGTCGGTCAAAAAGCGCGCGTACCAGTAGGACAGTTTGCGGATTAGCCACTTGATGCTGCGGAGTCCCCGGCGCGATCCGATAGGGACATGGGGGTCTATTGCCGCCAGGCTCGCGGCCTGCTCCAGGGGATCGCCGTCTTCGTCGATGGCTAGCAGAGAAGACTCCGACTCGGCGATTTCGGCCCAGGCCTGCTCGATGTCTTGTTCAAGGCGGGCGATTTCCCGGTCTTGGCCGCGGCGCTTCTCAGCATCAGCTTCGATTTCCGCGCTGACCTTCTCAAGGTCAAGCTCGCTCATGCCGGCCCGATCTTGGGACTAGCCGCCGAGCAAGCCGGACCATGGCCGGTCGGGCCAGATCCTCGTGCAAGCGGAGGTTCTCGGCTTCCAGCTCGGCGATGCGGTTGTCCTGCTCGGCGAGGCGGGCGTCCTTTTCGGCCATGCGCAAATCCCGCTCGGCGATGAGGGCGTCGCGTTCGCCGATGCGGGTGTCCCGCTCGGCCACCCGGTCTTTCCAGTCTTCGATGCGGGTGTCCCGCTCGGCAACCCGGTCTTCCAGTTCGGCCATCTGGTCGTCTTGGTGGGCGACGCGGTTTGTGAGGAATTGGGTGCGCGCTTCGGCTCCGAGAGCCCGATCGCGCAGGTTGAGGATTTCATCGCGGAGTTGATCGCGGTCCTCGCCATCCACCTGATCGGCGGTCATGGGTGAATCGTAGTTGTGGGCCGACTCAGAATTTACAGGGAGATGCCCCCTGTAGGGTGGCTCGCCCCAGCGGGCGGCGAACCTCTCCCACTCCCAGGGTTCGATGACCGGTTCCCGGCTGGCGCTCTCATGGTGGATGAGGGTGGCGGCGGGCTCCACCACCACCCGCAGCCCTGAACGGATGAGCCGCAGGCACAGATCGACATCGCCGTAGGAGGCGGGGAATTCAAGCGACATACCGCCCACGGCCAAAAGGTCCCGGCGTCGGGCCAAGAGGCAGGCCCCGGTGACGCCGATCACATCGCGTGCCCCGTTACCTCCGGCCGCGGCGGCTTCAGACAACTGGCATCCCCGGAACGAGTGGATGGGATGAGCACCGTCAAACTCCATGCCGATGTGCTGAATCGACCGGTCTGGATACAGCAGGGCCGCACCTACGGCGCCGATGCTCGGATCGTCGAGATGGGCGGCCATCTTCCCCAGCCAGTCGGCGGTTTCTGCCTCAATGTCGTCGTTGAGCATCAGAACCAGCTCGCCGCGGCTGGCCAGCAAACCGCGGTTCACGGCCCGTGAGAAATCGAAGGGCCCCGCACCCCGGTGGAGGACCCGCAGGGGCAGGCCGGCTGTTTGCTGAGGCGGCTCGCCCTGGAATTCGTCGCCCACCACCACGATCACCTCAGCGGGAACCGGATCGAGCAGAGCGAGGGTGTCCAGGCAGCGTTGAAGCATGGAGGCGTCGGCGTCAGGCTGGAGGTGGCCGGCGCTGGGGATGACGATCGAGGTGCTGGCCCGTGAAAGTGGTTGGGAATCGACCATGAAGCGTGATCGATGCTACCGGCGGGCGGGCCGGGCTGACAGCCAAGGCCGCAGACGGGCTATTGGATCACCGCGACCACGTCGCCGCCGCCCACTGAGTCGCCCTCGGCCACCTTGATCTCGGTCACCGTGCCGGATTTCTCGGCGCACACGTTGTTTTCCATCTTCATGGCCTCGAGCACCACGATGGGATCGCCGGCCTCAACCGAGTCGCCCTCGGCCACCATCACCTTCACGATTGTTCCCTGCATGGGAACGACGACATCTCCGCTGCCCCCGCTGCCTCCGCTCTTGCTGGCGGCGGCTCGCTTGGGGCGCTTGGCCCCGCTCGGCCCGGACGCGGCGGCGGCCGGTGCGGTTTCGGGAACCCACATCCGCACCGAGTAACGCTGTCCGTTGACCTCCACGTCGATGTTCCGAGCCACCAATGGCTCGCTGTCAGCGGGCGGGGCGTCTGAGGCCGGCGAGCTCGTGACACCGGTGAGGTCCAAGGTGTCCTCCACCCACTTGGTGGAGTGGTCCAGCGCGGCGAAATCGGAGTGGGCCAGGATGGCCTTGTCGGCGGGAATGGTGGTGGCCACCCCGCTCACCTCCATCTCGTCGAGAGCCCGGAGTGTTCTGGCGATGGCCGTGGGCCGGTCTCGGCCCCAGCAGATCAGCTTGCCGACGAGATTGTCGTAGAACTGGCTGATCTCGTCGCCGGCCTCGTATCCGCCGTCCCAGCGAGTGCCGTAACCGCTGGGCACTCGCAGACCGGTGATCGGTCCCGGCGACGGCAGAAATGCGCCCTCGGCGGGGTCTTCGGCGTTAATTCGCACCTCGATGGCGTGGCCGGAGATCTCGATGTCGTCCTGCGAGAAGGGCAGTGCCTCACCGGAGGCCACCCTGATCTGCTGTTCCACCAGGTCGATCCCGGTGACCAGCTCGGTGGCCGGATGCTCCACCTGGAGCCGGGTATTCATCTCCAGGTAGTAGAAGTCGCCGTCCTCGTAAAGGAACTCCACCGTGCCGGCGTTCACGTAGTCGCAGCCTTGGGCCACCATCACCGCGGCCTCACCCATGGCCGACAGCACGTCGGGATCGATGCCCGCCGCGGGGGCCTCCTCGATCAGCTTCTGGTGGCGGCGCTGGGCGGAGCAGTCGCGGGTGCCGAGGTACACACAATTGCCGTGGCTGTCGGCCAATACCTGAACCTCTACGTGGCGGGGCTTCTCCAGGTAGCGCTCCATGTAGATCTCGTCGCGGCCGAAGTAACTGAGGGCCTCTCGCTGAGCCGACTCGATGGCCTCCTCCACCAGGCTCTCGTCGGCCACCACTTTCATTCCCCGGCCGCCGCCGCCATAGGCCGCCTTGATGGCGACGGGATATCCGTGCTCGGCCCCGAAGGCCCGCACCTGGTCGGGGTCGGTGATGAGGTCTGTGGTGCCCGGAACGCCGCTCACCCCGACCCGCTCGGCGGCTTGGCGGGCGGAGATCTTGTCGCCCATCACTTCTATGGCCTCGGGGTTGGGGCCGATGAACGCCACGCCTCGGGCGGTGATGGCCCGGGCGAAGTCGGCGTTCTCGGAGAAAAAGCCGTAGCCGGGGTGGACCCCGTCGGCCCCGGTTCTCTCGATCACATCGAGGATGGCCTCGGTGTTGAGGTAGCTCTCGGCTGCGGTCTGACCGCCCAAAGCGTGGGCCTCATCGGCCATGCGCACGTGGAGGGCATTGCGGTCGAGTTCGGAGTACACGGCCACCGTGGCGATGCCCAATTCCCGGCAGGCCCGTATGACGCGAACGGCGATCTCTCCCCGGTTGGCGATCAGCACCTTGGACAACACGGCAATATGGTGGCAGAGAGTCTCGGGATCACGCGAATAATGGCGGGGCGAGATGGAATGGAGCGAAGTGGCTGATTTTCGGATTGAGTGGGTGGAAGAGACCGGCTCGACCAACGCCGACTTGCTGGCGGCAGCTCGTGGAGGGGCTGAGGTCAATACGGTTTTGGCGGCCGACTACCAGAGTGCGGGGCGGGGGAGGCGGGGACGCACCTGGGGTGCCGGGCCGGGGTCGAGCTTGTTGTTCTCGGTGCTCACCAGGCCTCAGATCGATGTGGAGCGGGCTCATCTGGTGACCACTGCGCTGGCATTGGGAGCGGTTGAGGCCTGCGATTCGCTCGCCGGGGTGCGGCCAGGCTTGAAGTGGCCCAATGACTTGGTGGTGGGTGATCGCAAATTGGCTGGAGTGCTGGCTGAATCAGTAGTGGCTGGGGACAGGCTGGAAGCTTTGGTGGTGGGCATGGGACTCAACGTGCGCACGGGTGCAGCTCCCACCGAATCCGCAGGCACTGCGGTAGCGCTTGAAGATTTGTGCGGTTCGGTGATCGACCGCCAAGAGCTGCTGGCGGAGACTCTGACCGGATTCGCCCACTGGATGGAAGGAGTCGAGGGAGCCGGTGGCCAGGCTGAATTGGCGGCTTCAGCGCGCCGCGAGTCGGCCACTCTGGGCTGCCGGGTAACGGTAGAACTGGGCGACGGCACAGTGTTGGAGGGACTGGCTGAGGATTTGGATGAACGGGGCGCGTTGCTTCTAGAGGGTGGGACAAGGGTCGTGGTTGGAGATGTCGTACACCTCAGGGGTCAATCTGGGTCGCCTTGAGGCGGGCGAAGGCCTCGGCGGCGGCTTGGGTGAGGGGGCCGGGAGCGTGAGGGAGAGGGTGGCCGTCGACCGCGTGGATAGGGTGAACGTCACGGGTGGTGGAGGTGAGAAACGCCTCGTCGGTTTCGGCCAGGGAATTGAGGGGCACGTCATGCTCCTCGGCGCCGGTCATCTCGATCACCAGTTGGCGGGTGACTCCGGCCAGGCATCCTGAGGCCAATGACGGCGTGATCAATCGGCCGTGATGGGCCAAAAAGATGTTGCTGCCGGTTCCCTCGCACAGCTGCCCCTGGGTGTTGGCGAAGATGGCTTCGCTGGCGCCGACTTCTTTCGCGGCGGCCAGGGCCCGCACGTTGGCGCCGTAGGACACGGTCTTGAGGCCGGCCAGGGGGCTGTGCTCGTTGATCGTCCAATCGACAGTGGCCACGGCGATAGTGGGCGGCCAGGGAGATTGGGGCGTGGCGGCCACCGTTGCGGTGGGAGGGCTGTCGCCGCGGTTGCTGCCCAGCGGCCCGGTGCCGCTGCTGACGGTCACCCTCAGCCGTCCCTCCTGAAGCCCGTTGGCCGCGGCCACCGCCACCATGGCCTCCCGCAGAACCTCAGCATCAGGCACCGAGATGCCCAAGTGCTTGGCCGAATACGCCAGCCTCTCCAGGTGGCGGCGAGCGGCGAACGGCATTCCCCGCACGATGACCAGGGTCTCGAACACGGCGTCGCCCACCAGCCAACCGTGGTCGAAAGGAGAGATCCGGGCCTCTTCCTCGGGCATGAGCGCCCCGTTTATCCACACGGTGCGGGCTCCTGGCGAAGCCTCAGCAGGCGTATGTGCCTCTGTCATATGGCGATGTACTCCCCGGTGGCCACGGCCAACAGCCGCTTGGACTTCAGCTCGGTTTCCCGCCACTCGTCCTCGGGGTCGCTGTCGAAAGTGATGCCGCCTCCGGTGCCCAGGTGGAGGTGCTCGTCTTCGATCCACAGGGTGCGGATAGCCACGTTCAGGTCGCCCCGCTGGCGGTCGGCGTCCACCCAGCCCACCGCGCCGCAATACACCCCCCGGGGCTGCGGCTCCAGGGCATCGATGGCATCAAGGGCGGCCAGCTTGGGAGCGCCGGTGACCGACCCGGGTGGGAAAGTGGCGTCGATCAGCTCCGGCCAGCCGCAGCCGCGGGCCAGCCGCCCCCGAACGGTGCTCACCAGGTGTACGAGGCCGGGATGGTGCTCCAAGGAGAACAGGGAAGGCACGCTCACCGTGCCGTAGTCGCACACCCGCCCCAGATCATTGCGCACCAAATCTACGATCATCAGGTTCTCGGCCTGGTCCTTTGGCGTAAGGCCCGTCGGGTCGGCCGCGGTGCCTTTGATGGGCGACGACTCCACCCACCGGCCATTGCGCTCCAAGAACCGCTCAGGTGAGGCTGAGGCGATGTGGACGCCGTGGTCGGGTAGCCGCAGCACGGCGGCGTAGGGAGCGGGGTTTCCCTCGGCCAGCGCCGCCCCCAGCGCGGCGATGTCGGTATCGGGATCAATGAGCGGAGCGGTCAGGCGGCGGGTGAGGTTTACCTGGTAGACGTCTCCCTCAGCGATCATGCCCCGGATGGCCGACACCCCAGACGTGAAGCCCGCCTGGTTGAGCGAGCTGGTCCAGGAGTCGGCGGGGAGGCCCTTCCACGGGCGGCCCCGCCAAGGACGGGCGGGGCGCACTGAGTCGAAGCGGGCGCACACTGCCTTGCCATCGAAATCGATGGCCACAGCCCAGAAGCCCTTGGACTCCAAGGCGCTCAAGTCGTCGGTAACGTCGGCCAGCCTGGAACACAGGTGATGTCCCACCACGGCAACAGCCGCCACCTCCATCGGGTGCAGTGTACTTAGTGGCGGGGTGTATGCGGTTGCGCATTTGCCAGATCCCGGCGTTTGCTGGGACGGGAAGCATCGCGACAAGTTGGTGGGCGCTCGCTCTTACACTGGCGGGCAATGAGTCGCGGCCGCCGGCGAAGAGAACGCAAGCGAACCTGGAGGCAGCTGCTGGTGGTGCTGGCCGGCTTGCTGGTGTTCGTGGCCGCAGTAGGCGGGGCAGCCGGCTTGGGCATGGTGAAATCGCAGGTCAGCCAGATTCCCCGGGTGTCGGTGGGGCTCTCGCTGGACTTGGTGGGAACGTCGGTGGACCCCGAGTCACACAGCTCTTCTGAAGCCCTGAACTTTCTCCTGGTGGGGATCGACAACGCCGCGGGAATCGACCCGGATAGCCCTATCCACATAGATCGGGACGTCAACACCCTGCTGACCGACTCGGTGATCTTGGTGCGCATTGACCCCGAAGCGGACCGGGTGGCCATGCTGTCGATACCCCGCGATCTCTGGGTGCCCATAGCCGGCAAGGGATGGAGCGAGAGGGTGAACACCGCTCGGGGCATCGGGGGACCCGGAACCCTGATCGAAACGGTGTCGGAATTCCTGGGGGTGCCCGTCCACCACTACGTGGAGATCAACTTCGCGGGGTTTCTGAGGATTGTGAGCGCCGTCGACGGCGTGCCGGTGGAGATCGCCCAGCCCATCCGGGACGACTCGCTGGGACTGCGCATCGAGCAGTCCGGGGTGATCACTCTCGACCCCGATACCGCGCTGGCCTATGTGCGGACCCGTCGGCCGCTGACACTGGTGGAGGGCGGCAATCCGGCGAACGACGACGATTGGGTGCGGCTCGGCGTATGGAACGACCTGGAGCGCAACCAGCGCCAGCAGGAGTTCATGGTGGCCACCCTCAAGCGGGCGGTGGAGAAGGGAATCCGCAACCCGCTCACTCTTCGGAGAGTGGCCAACGAACTCTTGGACGACGACAACCCCAGCATCACGTTGGACGACCGCATCACCGTGGGACAGCTCGTGGACCTGGGCGACGAATTTCGATCATTTCAAGTGGACGAGATCGAGCGATACAAGCTCCCGGTTGTGGACGCGACCATCGACGGCAAGCAGGTGCTCTTGTTGGTGGAGGAGGAGGCCCAACCGGCGTTGGAGTTCTTCCGGGCCGGGAGCCTTGCCGGGGTGCGGGTGCGGCTGTTGAACGGCACCAGGTTGGGCACTGTGGCCGGTGTGGAAGCGGATCTGGAGCGAGCCGGTTTCTCTGTGGTGGACCGGGGCAATGCCGAACGGTTCGATGTGGCCAGAACCACTGTGCGCCATAGCGAGGCTGCCGCGGGCAAAGCAGAGACGCTGGCCCGATACCTTGAGCCCGCGCCGCGGCTCGAACTGGTGGCCGAGATCGAAGGGGCTGATGTGGAGATTGTGGTGGGCGCCGACTACGCCGGGATGGTGGACAGCCCTCGAGACTCGGCTTCTTGACGATGGGCCATATACCACCGGTAGGTGCGGCGAAGCCCTTCGGCGAATGGGGTGGAGGCTGAGAACCCGAACAGCTCCTTGGCCCGGCGGGGGTCGACGCAGCGGCGCGGCTGGCCGTCGGGTCGAGAGGAATTCCACTCGATCCGGCCGGCGAATCCGGTGATGTCGGCTATGTCCTCCACCAGTTCTTTGACCGCGATCTCCTGGTTGGCCCCGAGGTTTACCGGCTCTGCTCCTAGATAGTGCTCGGCGGCCAGCAGAATGCCCTCGGCCGCGTCGTCCACGTAGAGGAACTCCCGGCTGGCAGTGCCGGTGCCCCAAACCTCGATGCTGTCGTCGCCCGCCTCCACCGCGTCGACGCACTTCTTGATGAGTGCGGGGATGACATGGGAGACCGACGGATGGAACTTGTCGCCGGGGCCGTAGAGATTGGTGGGCATCAGGTAAATGCCCTGCTGGCCGTGCTGCTCGCGATTGGCCTGGAGTTGTACGAGCTGGGCCAGCTTGGCCACCCCGTAGGGGGCGTTGGTCTCCTCGGGGTAACCAGCCCACAAGGAGTCCTCGGAAAACGGGACTCTGGTGAACTTGGGATATGAGCAGATGGTTCCCACCACTACCAGCCGGCTGGTATTCGCCAGCCGGCACTGCTCGATGATGTTGGTGCCCATGAGCAGGTTGTCGAGGTAGAGGTCGGCGGGACGCTCCTGGTTGGCGCCGATGCCTCCCACCCGGGCGGCCAGATGGATGACCACGTCTGGCTGGGTGTCAGCCACGAGCCTGCGGGCATCGTCAGCGACGCACAGGTTGTAGTCGGCGCTGGACGGGGCGGCCATCAATGCAGGTTCTTCCTGGTTGAGCAGTCGGCACACCGCTTGGCCCAAAAATCCGGTGCCTCCGGTGATCAGAACCCGCTTTCCGTCCCAGAAGCCGCTCATCGAATTACACACTAGGAGACTGGCAGCCTCCTGTGGTGGTCGCAGGCCGAGAGATTTGTCCGGCGACCTTCAGAGGCTCTGGGCTGGCAGAATCGGGGCAATGCGAGTGGCGATCACGCTGGAGCAGTGCTGGCACCGGGTGCCGGGGGGGACGGCGACGGCCGCCCTGGGATGCGTGGACGCATTGGGTCGTCTCTCGGATCCGCCGGAGCTGGTGGGCGTTTCGGCCTGGCACCGGAAGACTCCCGAAGAGCCGTTCGCCCCCAGTGTTCCCGTGGGTGCCCTGCGCCTGCCCCGGGCTGGCCTGTACTGGAGCTGGCACAAGATGCGGTGGCCCTCCGTGCAGCGGGCTACCGGTTTGGTGGATGTGATCCACGCCACCGGCATGGCGGTGCCTCCCCGTACTGCGCCGCTGGCGATCACCGTCAACGACCTGGCGTTTCTGCGTCATCCTGACCACTTCACCACTCGGGGAGTGCAGTTCTTTGGCCGATCTCTGGAGCTGACCCGAAGCGAAGCCGACGTGGTGGTGTGCCCATCGCAGCACACCGCGGACGATTGCGTTCAGGCGGGGATTGACGCCGGTCGGGTGAGGCTGGTGCCGTACGGGGTTGAGGACTGCCTGGTGCCGCCGGACGAGGCCGAAGAGGTGCGACGGCGGTTCGAATTGGCCGAGCGATTCGTGCTGTGGGTGGGAACTGCTGAGCCCCGGAAGAACCTGGACGGGCTGCTGGCCGCGTGGCAGATGCTGGACCGAACCGACGAGGAGCTGGTGCTGGTGGGTCCGGCCGGCTGGAAGTCGAACCTGGACGACGACCTGCCATCCTCGATACGGCGACTGGGCTTTGTGAGCGAGGCCGACAAGCGGTCGCTAATGCGGGCCGCCGCGGCGTTCTGCTATCCGAGCTTGACCGAGGGATTCGGTTTGCCCGTCTTGGAGGCCATGGTGCAGGGCACTCCCGTGGTGACATCGGCCTCTGGGGCTACCGCAGAGTTGGCGGGAGCAGCCGCCGAGGTGGTGGACCCCACCCGGCCCTCGGAGATCGCCGGTGCCTTGGGCGGATTGCTCGACGACAATGATGCGGCCGATCGCCTGGGCAAACAGGGCCGAGAGCGGGCGCTGTCGGAGTTCACCTGGGAGCGCACTGCCGAGGGGCTGATGCAGGTCTACCGGGAGCTGGCTCGTTGAGCGATCAGACGATCTGCGTTGGAGTGAACCTGCTGTGGTTGCGATCGGGCCGAGTGGGAGGTTCGGAGGACTATGCGGTGCGGTTGCTGTCGGCGATTCCCCGGGATGTGCCGGTTCGGCTGACCCTGTTCGCGACGCGGGGGTTTGCCAAGGCCCACCCATCGTTGGCCGAGCGCCATGAGATTGTGACGTCGCGGGCGGTAAGGCTGCGACCGCTTCGAGTGCTCATCGAGAACACCTGGCTGGCTGCCCAGTGCCGCCGCCGCGGATTGGATGTGGTCCACCACTTTGGGGGCACCGTTCCCTTTGTGGGAATGAAGCCCGCGGTGGTGACCGTCCATGACTTGCAGCCCTTGGACCATCCCAAGCGCTTCGGCTTGGTCAAGCGGCTCTACCTGCGGGTGATGCTGCCGTGGTCGGTGCGCCGAGCCGAGACGATCGTCACCGTGAGCGAGTTCTGCCGCAGCCGCCTGGTGGAGCGCTTGAAGGTTGACCCCCAGCGGGTGGCCGTTGTTCCCGCACCGGTGGACGACTCCTCCACTGCCTCCGACATGCCGCTGGCCGCCGCGGTCCCGGATTTGGACCGTCCGTTCGTTCTGTATCCGGCGTTGACCTACTCCCACAAGAACCATGAAATCCTGTTGCGGGCTCTGGCCCGCTTGGCCGCCGACGATGTGGACTTGGCGCTGGTCGTCTCCGGAGGACCCGGACCGCTGGACGCCAAGCTGGATCACCTGGCCGACAAGCTCGGCGTGGGAGACCGGTGGCATCGGTTAGGCCGCATTCCTCGAGCCGTGCTGGACGGCCTGTATCGACAGGCGGTGGCCGTGGTGTTCCCGTCGAAGTACGAGGGTTACGGTCTCCCGATGGTGGAGGCCATGGTGCGGGGCTGTCCGGTGGTGGCCGCCGATTCCGGGGCCCTGCCCGAGGTGGTGGGTTCAGGCGGGCGCTTGGTGGACCCCGACGACGCTGAATTGTGGGCCGAGGCGATCGGCGAGCTGGTGGACGACCCTGACGCCCGCCGGAAATTGAGCGAAGCGGGGGGCTCTCGGGTTGGCGAGCTGGCCGAGCTTGATCCGGGGACGGAGCTGTGCAGTTTCTACAACAAGGTGGCTGGGCGGTGAAACCCCTCTCCATCCTGGTGGTTTGCCCGCACTATGTGCCCGACACAGCCCCCACGGGGGAGGTGATGACCTCCATTTGCGAGCAGTGGACGGCCCGCGGCCACCGGGTGGAGATCATCACCAGCCTGCCGTGGTATCGGGACCACGCAGTGTCCGAGGGTTGGAAGGGGCGGCTGGTGCGGACCCAAAAGGAGCCGTGGGGGCGGATCCGGCGCTGGCACCCGTTTCCCTCCAACAAGGGTCGGCTGGTGGCCAGGGCGGCCGGATTTGCCGGGTTCACCGCGCTGGCCGGCATCGATGCCTTGTTCGCGGCGGGCCGCTGCGATGTGGTGTTCGCCATGTCGCCGCCCATCACCCTGGGCGCCGCAGGGTGGGCGGCTGCCTGGCGGGGGCGGGCGCCGCTGGTCTTCAACGTGCAGGATGTGTTTCCCGACGCGGCGGTGGAGACGGGAGTGGTGCGCAGCGCCCGGGTGGCGGCCGCGGCCTCCCGACTGGAGCGCTGGCTATATCGGCGGGCCGCGAGGGTCACCGTTCTGTCGGAGGGTATGGCCGAGAACGTGAGGGCCAAGCTTGGCTCCGGTGCTGACGGGGACAGGGTGGTGGTCATCCCCAACACGGCCGACGCGGGCCGCATACATCCGGCGGATCGCCTCAATTCGTATCGGACCGATCTCGGGCTGGATAGCACCGACTGCACCGTGGTGATGTACGCCGGCAACCTGGGGCACTCCCAGCCTCTTGAGCTGGTGTTGGCTGCGGCCCAGCGGTTTGCCGACCAGGGTCGGGCTGACGTGCAGTTCGTGGTAAACGGGGACGGCGTGGCCCGCTCCACGGTGGCGGCCGCCGCTGAGCGGCTGGAGAACCTGCACTTGGTGGGCTGGCAGCCTCCTGACCGCCTCGGTGAGGTGTTGGCCGCCGCCGATCTGCACGTGGTTCTCTTGCGGAAGGGACTCGGCACCACCAGCGTGCCCTCCAAGGTGTACTCGGTGCTGGCCGCGGGCCGCCCCGTGCTGGCCAGCGTCGACCGGGGGAGCGAGGTTGAGCAGTTGCTGGCCGACTCCGGTGCGGGCCGGACGGTGGATCCCGACGACCCCGACGCCTTCTGCGCCGCGCTGGCCGAAATGGTCGCGAATCGCGATGGCCTGGTGGAGATGGGCCAGCGGGGAAGAGCATTTGCCGAACAAGCCGGGGGGCCAAAAGAGATCGCCGACCGATACCTGGAGCTGTTCAACAAGCTGGTGGAGTAGGAGCGGTGGGCCTCCGGCTACAGGTGTGGGTTGGGGGTTCGGGCCGGGTAGCGTTGTGAACCGTGGCAAGAGCCTCTGGGTCTAGAAAGGTGGCGCGGGCCGCGTCGATGGGCGGGTTGGGACAGCAGCGCCGGATCATCGGCTTTCCCGCCGTGGTGGTGCTCATCATCCTGGTCGGCATCGCGGTGGTGGCCATAGCCCGCACCCAGCGCGAGGCCGAGTCTCGACCCGGCCTCAGCGACCACTGGCACTCGGCCTATACCGTGTGGGACTGCACCGACGGTGACGGCGGGGCGCATCAGCCCATCTTTGAGGGCCGTAGGAACAGCCAGGGCTATCCCTACGACCCCGAGGGCATCCACTCCCACTCCGACGGGCTGATCCACATCCACCCGTTCACCGCCAATGCCGCCGGTGAGGACGCCGTCATGGCCAAGTTTTTCGAGTCGATGTTCGTGACCATGGATCAGAACGGGATCACCGCGGCCGAGTTCGGGGTGATCAGCGCGGTGGACGCGGTGTGCGACGGCCAGCCCGCGGTGATGCAGATTGTGCGCTGGTCCAGCGCCCTTACCGCGGTGGAAGCGGAACCCGATGAGCGCATCTACGAGGACTTCGGCGATGTCCGCTTCAAAAAGGACGGCGAGGCCTTCACTATCGCCTTGGCGCCCCGCGATGCCGTGGTGCCGCTTCCCCCAACGGTCAACGATCTTCTCGCGGTGTCGCCATCGCTGGTGGCCGACCTCTCCCAGCCCGAAGGGCCGGTTGAGTTCGACGAAAACCTCGATGAGGACGTTCCGGGCGTCAGGGTGGAAGACAACGGCTGAGCCGGGGGGACCACTTATATGGACGCGGTTGTTCTGGTCGGCGGATTCGGCACCAGACTTCGGCCCCTGACCCTGACCCGCCCCAAGCAGATGTTGCCGGTAGTTGACCGGCCCATGATCGAGCATGTGGTGGGGCGCCTCGGCGAGCAGGGGATCACCCGAGCGGTTCTGTCTTTGGGATACCGGCCGGATGCTTTCGAGGCTGCCTACCCTGAGCGCTACTGCGCCGGCGTTGAGCTGTTCTACGCGGTGGAACCCGAGCCGCTGGACACCGCGGGGGCCATCGCTTTCGCGGCCCGAATGGCCGATGTGCAGGACACATTCGTTGCCGTCAACGGCGATGTGATGAGCGACTTTCCGCTGGTCGATCTGCTCGACGCCCATCGCGTCAGAGGCGCGGCGGCCACCATCGCCCTGACCCCGGTGGACGACCCTTCCCGCTACGGGGTGGTGGTGTGCGACCCCGAAGGTCGGGTACAAGCCTTCGTCGAGAAGCCGCCTGCCGATGAGGCGCCCAGCCAGTGGATAAACGCCGGAATCTACGTACTCGATCCCTCGGTGCTCGACTTGATCCCCGAAGACCGCCCTGTGTCAATCGAGAGGGAGACCTTTCCCGCTCTCGTGCAAGAGGGTTCGCTTTATGCGGTGGCCCGTGACGGATTCTGGATAGACGCGGGCACTCCTGCCGCATATCTGGAGGTCCAGATGGCCCTCGCGGGCGGCACCCACATCCACTCCACTGCCGAGATCGCACCCACCGCCCAAATAACCAACTCAGTGATAATGGAACACGCGGTGGTTGCCGCCGATGCCCGAGTGGCCGACTCCGTGTTGCTTCCCTACAGCTCTGTCCAGGCGAATTCTGAGATCACTGGGGCCATCATCACCCCAGACCACCACATCACCACTTAGCGGAATAGCGGAACAGATCTTCACCGAATAGCGGATTAGCGGAATAGGTCCTCGCCCGGGGGTCGGATGATGTCCGCTTGGATGCTGCCGGGGCCGAGCCAGGCCGGATCGACGCCCCGGATGACGGCGACTGGGACGCCTTCGGCCTTGCCCATCACCATCTCAGCGGCGGCGGCCAGCTCATCGACGATGGCCACCTCGGTCACCTGGAGCTCCCGGCCGGTGGCGTCGGGGGTGCCCCGCAGGTCGAGTATGGGGCGGACCCCGGCCACGCCGATGGCCACGTCGGCCACCCCGCGCCGCCAAGGCCTCCCGAAGGTGTCGGAGACAACCACCCCTACCTCCACGCCGGTGCGGGCCCTGATCCCTTCGCGGATGCGCCGAGCCGAGCGGTCGGGGTCGTCGGGCAGGAGTGCAACCTCGTCGGGGGCCGTGTTCGAGCGGTCTACCCCGGCATTGGCGCACACGAAACCATGCTTGGTCTCACTGATGATGAGATCGCCGCGCCGTCGCAGCACCCGTACCGACTCCTGCTCCACCACCGGCTTGTGGGACAGGGGGTCATCGGGGTCAACGGTGACCATGGCGTTCTCGGCTTTGGAGACGATCTTTTGGGTGACCACCACCACGTCGCCGTCGGCCAAGTCGGCTGCCTCGGCGATCAACCCGGCCAAGTCTTCTCCCGCCTCGATCTCCGGCAATCCCTCTACCCCGAATATCTCGAGCCTCATGGGCCTAGCCATCGGCGCACTTCAAGACAATGCGGGCCAAATCTGCGGCCGACTCGACTCCATGCATCACGGTCGGGGCCACCACGCAGGACACCCCGACGGATTCCACATCGTCGGCCAGGTGGGCGTCGACCTCGTCGATCACCAAAGTGGCGGCTACATCCCGGTATAGCCGGGCCACCCCCACCACCGAGCACTCATGGCCAAGCTCCCGCATGAGCCGGTCGGCCGGGCCCTTGAGGGCAGCGCCGCCCACGATGGGCGAAACCGCCACCACTGAGTCCCGACGGGCGGCCATCGCCGGGCGCACGCCGGGCACTTCCAGCACCGGCCCGATGGAGACGATGGGATTGGAGGGGGCGATGACGATGGTTCGGGCGGCGGCCAGACTCTTGATGAGTCCCGGCGTGGGATGGGCGGTCTGCGAACCAGCCACCCTCACGGCGGTGACCGCAACATTGTGGCGGCGGAGCACGAAATAGTCCTGGAAACCGATCTCGCCCTCATCAGCAGTTGTGACCCGCGTTTCGATCCGGTCGTTGGTGACCGGGACAATGGCCAGCTCCAAGCCCCAGGCCGCGGCGATCTCCGCGGTGACCGCGGCCAGATCGGCCCCTTGCCCCAGCCGGTGGGTCCGGTACAAGTGGGTGGCCAGGTCGCGGTCGCCCAACCGGAACCAGGTGATTCCGCCGTAGCGGTCCAGGGCGTCCATGGCCTGCCAGGTTTCGCCGGCCAGGCCCCAACCGGTGTCGGGGTTGACCGCACCGGCCAGCGTGTAGACCACGGTGTCCAAGTCGGGGCTCACATGCAGGCCGTGCAGCACGGTGTCGTCGGCGGTGTTCACCACGGCGAGCAGGTCGCCGGGGGGATGGACCCGGACCAGACCGGCGAGCAGTTTGGCTGCTCCCACCCCTCCGGCCAGCGTGACCACGCTTTGGGTCAAAAGACCTCCCCAAGAAGGTCGGGAGGGGGACCAGTCAAGAAATCCCCTTTAGCTTTCCCTGGAGCAGGTCGAGATCGGCGTCCACCATCATGGCCACCAAGTCTTGGAACCCAACCTCTCGGTGCCATCCCAAAACAGAGGTAGCCCGGCTGGGATCGCCCACCAGCATGTCGACTTCGGCAGGGCGGAAAAAGGCCTCGTCGATCACCACGTATTCTTGGTAGTCCATGCCCAGGTGGGCGAAGGCCAGCTCGCAGAACTCCCGAACCGAGTGGGTCTCTCCCGAGCACACCACATAGTCGCCGGGCTCTTCTTGCTGGAGCATCAACCACATGGCCTTCACGTAATCGCCGGCGAATCCCCAGTCGCGCTTGGAGTCGAGGTTTCCGAGGCGCAGTTCGCCTTGGCGGCCCAGAAATATCGAGGCCACCGCGTGGGTGATCTTTCTGGTGACGAATTCCAGGCCCCGCCGTGGGGACTCGTGGTTGAACAAGATGCCCGAGCTGGCGTGAAGCCCATAGCTCTCCCGGTAGTTGACCGTGATCCAATGGCCGTACACCTTGGCCACCCCGTAGGGGCTGCGGGGATGGAAGGGGGTGTCCTCCGTTTGGGGAACCTCCCGCACCTTGCCGAACATCTCGCTGCTGGACGCTTGGTAGAAGCGGATGGAAGGGTCGACGATACGGATGGCGTCGAGCAGGCGGGTGACTCCCAAAGCGGTGGTCTCGCCGGTGAGCACCGGCTGGCCGAACGAGGTCTGCACGAACGACTGGGCCGCCAAGTTGTACACCTCGGTGGGGCGGTGGTGTTGCAGCGCCTCGATGAGAGATGCCTCGTCCAGCAGGTCGCCGCTGGCGATGGTGATCTGATTCTGGAGATGGGCGATGCGCTCGAAGCTGACCATGCTGGACCGCCGGACCAGTCCCACCACCTCGTATCCCTTTTCGAGCAGGAATTCAGCCAGATAGGAGCCGTCTTGACCGGTGACCCCGGTGATAAGTGCCCGTTGCTCAGTCATTGGACTTTCTGCTTTGGCCGGTGATCCTGGCTGTCGGGGCGATTTCGTAGGGCTGTGGTCTAGTCATTGGACTCATCAGTTTGGCTGGTTTGGCCGTTGCGGGCATCTTCGAGGGTGTCTGTCAGGGTGTCGACCAAGTCGATTTTTGGGACCCAGCCGGTGGTCGCCCGGATCTTGGCGTTGTCGCCCCGCTGCACCGGCAGATCGACGGGGCGGAAAAGGCGGTCGTCCTGTTCCAGGCTCATGGGGAACTTGGCCAAATCCAGCAGGACTTCGGCGATATCGGATACGGCCACATCGCGGCCCGAGCACACGTTGTAGGCCTCACCGGGCTCGCCGTCGATCACCAGCAGTCGGTAGGCCCGGACCACGTCGCGCACGTCGGTGAAGTCTCGGCGGGCCGAGAGGTTCCCCACCGGGACCGCGGAGCTGCCGGATTGCTCATTGCGTGCTATGCGGGCGGCCAGGGCCGGAGCCAGGAAGCGCTCGCTTTGGCCGGGGCCCAGGTGGTTGAAGGCTCGGGCTCGGATCACCCCCAGTCCGTGGCCCAGGAATCCCTGGATGCACACCATTTCGGCGGCGGCCTTGCTGGCGGCATAGGGGTTGACCGGCCGGAGGGGGGCGTGTTCGGTGATAGGCAGCTCGTCGGGACCGACCATTCCGTAGATGTCGCTGCTGGTGACGGCCAGCAGGCGCTCGACTCCAGCGTCGATGCAGGCTCGTACCACATGAAGGGTGCCGTCGGCGTTGACGAGGAATGTGCCCATTGGATCGCCCCAGGAGGCGGCCACGTCGCTCTGGCCGGCCAGGTGATACACCGCATCTGGCTTGGTCTCGGCGATCAGCTCGGCGATGGCGCTGGCGTCCTCGATGGGAGGGCTGCCGATCACCCGATCCACCTCGATTACGTCGTCGGCGCAGGCATTCAGATGAGCGACCAGGTGTGTCCCAACAAAACCCCGCGACCCGGTGACCAGGGCTCGCATCGCAACGAGTGTGCCACTTCTCACGGGCATTTGCTGTGCCCGGTGGCGAGTCGCCCAGAGCCAGGTGCCATGCCTCTTTTGTTGCAGAGCGGGCCGGTACGGTGTTGAGGTGGGCGATCCGCAGCCAGATGAGGAGCCAGCGCCGGAGGAAGACCCGCTGGTTGAGTGCATTCGCAACGGCATCTACACCGCGGTGGGACTCGGTCTGCTGGTTGTAAATCGCGTTCAGGCCGCCCGAATGGATTTAGTCGAACAGCTGCCCGAGGAGTTGCGAGACGCCTTCTCCGACCTGGCCGATCAAGTGCCTGAGGACGTGCGCAACGCGGTGGCTGATTTGGCCGGCCAGCTACCTGGGTCGGTGCTGACCGTGCTCTCAGACGCGGTTGAGCAGGCCCCGGCCCTCGCCGAGGCGCTGCGGGAATTCGTCAGCCGCAATTCCGACGAAACCTGATGGAGTCCAAGGCCGACCCCAGGATTCACGTGGTGATCGTGAGCCACGATCCCGGTCTGTGGTTCGACGAGATGCTGGAATCGATCGCCGCGCAAGACCATCCCCTCGTGGATGTGACAGTGTTCGACGCGGGCAGCGAGTCGGACTCCACCGCCCGGGTTCAGCGCTTCTTGCCCCAAGCTGAAGTCCACCGAGTTGACTCAAATCCCGGATACGGCCCAGCGGCCAACCGAGTGCTGATGAACTCCGACCCGGCGCCCGACTTCTACGTGTTCTGCCACGATGATGTGGCGTTGGCGCCAAACACCCTGCGATTGCTGGCCCATGAGGCGGTGCGGTCCAACGCGGGGATTGTCGGTCCAAAGTATGTGGACTGGGACGACCCCAGCCGCATTCTCCAAGTCGGCCTTTTGGTGGACAAGACCGGGGTCCCGATTCCCACGGTTGAGGACGGCGAACTCGATCAGGAACAACACGATGTTGTCCAAGAGATGTTTGCGGTGCCCGGAGGATGCGTGCTGGTGCGCGGCGACCTTTTTCGGGCAGTCGGCGGCTTCGACCCGGAGATGTCGTTCTGTTACGAGCATGTCGACTTGTGCTGGAGGGCTCGCACAGTGGGGGCGCGGGTCATGGTGGCCCCAACTGCTGTGGTCCGCCACCGTCAGCAGCTGGCCGATCGCATTTCCCGGACCCGAACCGAGGGGCTTTTTCGTCGCCATCGGATCCGCACCCTTCTGTCGGTATACGGGGCTTGGTACTCGGTCCGAGTGATTCCCCAGGCGATGGTGTTCTCTGCTGTCGAGCTGCTGGTCGCGCTGGCCACCGGGCATCTGAGTCAGGCCCGTCAGATCGGGGCATCTTGGGGATACAACCTGATTCGACCGGGTTCGATACGGCGAAAACGTCAGGCCGTCGGGCAATCCCGCCAGGTGGGGGATTCCCACATCCGCCTTTCACAGGCCCGGGGCTTTGCTCGGCTGGCCTCCTTCTTGGCGAGCCGGAGGAGCAATGCGGGAGACGGGTCCTCGACGCGTAGCACCCTTTTGGCCCGATTGAGTCGATCGCGGGTCTCGGTGCTCGTGGGGATTGCCGTTTTGATCTTGGTGCTGCTCGGGGCTCGGGACTTGATCGCCGGGAGCATTCCCGCGGTAGGCGACATGGCCCGGCTGGGGTCGAGTTCCGATCTCTTGAACAGCTGGTGGAGCGATTCGCGGCCCGCGGGGCTGGGCCAGGAGGGGTTCGCCCCCACCGGCTTTGGAGTGCTGACCCTGCTGAGCTGGGTCTTTTTGGGCCAGACCGATCTGCTCCGCACGGTTTTGATCGTCGGCATGGTTCCGCTGGGTGCGCTGGGGCTGTGGCGGCTCATGCGCCCGTTCGACTCCCTGTGGATCCAAGGCGTGGCGTTGGCGGTGTACGTGGCCAATCCGGTGCCCTACAACGCGCTGGCCAATGGGGTGTGGAGCGCCCTGCTCATGTATGGAGCGGCGCCCTGGCTCATGCGCACTGTGCTGGCCGGATCGGGCCTGGCCCCCTATGGGACGGTGGGGGGTAGCTCCGGGCCGGGCTTGCGCCCCCCGTCTTTCTTGCGGGAGGCCTTGGCGGTGGGATTGCCGCTGGGCCTGGCCGGTGCATTGGCCCCGGAGGCCCTCATCGTCATGGGACTGTTGCTGGCCGGTCTGGTTCTGGGGTCGTTAATCGCCGGTACTGCTGAGGGAATGACCCGCATGTTGGCAGTGGCAGTGGCCGGAGCGGCGGTAGCCGCGGTTTTGAACCTGCCTTGGCTGGCCGACAGCCTGCCGACGTTGCTCGGTGATCGGCCGGGGGGAAACGGGGTGAACTCTTGGGCGGAGATCCTGCGGTTCGACACCGGGCCATTCGGCGACAATCGGCTTGGTTGGGCCCTGCCGGTGGCCGCCGTGCTTCCACTCGCATTGGCCCACGACTCCCGGCTGGCATGGGCGGTGCGGGGGTGGACTCTCTATCTGGGCAGCGCAGCAGTGGCCCTCGTGGCCGAGCAGGACTGGTCGCCGGTGCCCTTGCCCCGGCCTGAGGTGATACAGATCCCCGGCGCAGTGGGCCTGGCCATCGCGGTTGCCATGGGCGTGGCCGCCTTCTTGGTGGACGTCCGCCGACATCGTTTCGGGTGGCGCCAGGTAGTGCCCTTCACCGCCGTCGCTGCACTGGTGGCGGGAATGCTTCCGGCTCTGGCAGTCGTCTCGGGTGGCGACTGGAACGCAACCCGCGACGACTACTCCGATGTGGCTCCGTTCTCCGACGACGATGGGGCAGCGGGTCATCGGGTTCTCTGGCTCGGCCATCCCGACGTGCTGCCGCCGGCCAGTTGGAATCTGGACGGGCACCTGTCGTTTGCGGTCTCCGACAGCCGGGACTTCCCCTCGGTGGCCCAGCGCTGGGTCGGCGGACTGGACGACCGCAGCCGCCAAGTGGCCGATGCCGTGCTGGAAGCGCCGGACACGGGTACCAGCCGTCTGGGCGCCGAACTGTTCCAATGGGGAATCGGGACGATCCTGGTGGCGGAGCGCTTGGCCCCCCCGCCATACGGAGAGTTGTCACAGCCTGCTCCCGAGTGGTTGTTCGACATGCTCGACAGCCAACTCGATCTGGTGGCGGGCGGGCTCACCGCGGGCATCGACACGTATCACAACACAGCGGCCAGTCCCGAGGCTCTTCGAGCCGCTGTCGGTCCCTCTCCCGACGACGGGGCCTCGGCATTGACCCGGTTGCTGCTGGCGGTACAGATCGTGTTGTGGGTAGTTGCCCTTGTGGGGATAGCCCGCCTTAGCACGGGCGAAAGGGGTCGCCGACAGCCTGAACAGAGGGCTGCCTGATGACCGGCCGCCTGATGACCGGCCGGGTGATGCGCTGGCCCTTGGTGGTGGTGGCGCTGGCGACGGTGATTGGGCTGGCGGTGGCCGAAAGAAGCGACGACGGCCCAGATGTCGGGGAGGTCGGGTCCAATCAGGAGGCAATCAGCGCGGCCCCCGGCTCAGATGCTGAGGGGGGTGTTTGGTACTGCTCCGAGGGAACGTCGTCGCCGGGCGAGTTCGCCGACCACACGGTGATCGTGGCCAATCCGACCGGGGTTGCGGTTACCGCGGAGGTGTCGGTCTTCCCGGCGACGCCCATCGGCTGGGTGTCTCCGCTGGCCATTCCCGAGAGTGTGCGCTTGAGCGTTCCGGCCGGTTCGCAGTCCTCCATCCGGCTAGCCGAGGTTGTCGAGTCGAAGTACACCGCCGCGCTGGTGGAGATGGACTCCGGCTCGGCCGTGGTTGAACAACGGGTGCAGGGGCCAACCGGCATGGATGTCGTCCCCTGTGCCTCTCGCTCATCGGAGACCTGGTACTTCGCTGCCGGATCGACTCGGCGGGATGCCCGACTGGTCTTCACCCTTTTCAACCCCTTCCCTGAGCGGGCGGTAGTGAAGTTCACCTTCTCGACCGATGAGGGGATCCGGGAACCGCACGCCCTGCGCGGCGTACTGGTGCCGGCCCGGGCGCTCGTGGTGGTGAACGCCACCGATCTGGTGCCCCGATTCTCGTCAGTCTCCACAACCGTGGAGGCCCAGGCCGGGCGGATCGTGGCCGGTAGGCTCCAACTGTTTGATGGCAGCGAGGGGCTGGAAGGGCTTACCGCCGGTCCCGGAGTGCCGGAGGCCCAGACGCAATGGGTATTTCCCACCGGGCCGGCTGGTGAGGGCGTTGCCGAACACATCGTCTTGTATAACCCAACTGATCGTGAGGCGGCCGCCGACGTCAGCGTTCGATTGGACCCATCGGGGCTCGGCGATGCCCTGCCACCATTTGAGATGAGGGTGCCGGCCCAGCAGAAGGTGGCCCTCGTATTCGGGAACCAGGGGGAATACCCCCTGCCTTCTGCGCCCTTCGCCTATAACGCAGGGGAATCTCTGGACGGGGGAGTCGGCTTCTGGGCCGCGGTGCAGGTGTATAACGGGGTTCCGATCGTTGCCGAGCGGGTGGTGGCCGCTCCGGCGGCATCGACTCCTGCGGGGGTGGCGGCCACCGTCGGCACGCCGGTGAGCGCCAGGAACCACCTGATTGCCTGGAATTGGGCCGACGGCGCGGATGTGTCGCTGGTTGTGGTCAACCCCTCGCCCGATTCCATCGCGCGTGTGACCGTTTCGACGGTGACCGGCGGGACGGTCTCGCCCATCGACCTGCTCAATCCCCGAGAGGTGTCCCCCTACAGCCGCCTGGTGGTGCCGGTGGACCAGCTGACCGACGGCGGCTCTTTCGCGCTGCTGGTGGAAGCCAGCCAGCCGGTGGTTGTCTCCCGCTCACTGCGGGCTCGAGATGGAACCGGAATGGCCTCTGGCCTCTCCGTGCCCTTCGAACCCATCTTGCTGGATCCGTCTGCGTTTTAGCGGGCACCGTCTGCCTGTCTACGATCCCCCCTTGTGGACGCCTCTGCTGAAACCCTCCCCACCGTTCGAGATCTAGTGCTGTGCCGGGCTGGTGACGACAGCCCGGCCATGCTGTTCGAAGAAGAGCAGTACACCTACCGGGAGTTCACTGCCGGCTGCGTTGCCCGAGCCCATCTGCTTTTGGACCGCCGGGGAGCGGGGCCGTTCCATGTAGGTGCGCTCTTGGACAACGGTCCGGAATACTCCATGCTGCTGGGAGCAGCGGCCGTAGCCGGGGCGGCGGTGGTGGGCATCAACCCCACCCGGCAAGGCGCGGAGCTGGCCCGCGACATCACCCATGCCGACTGTGGCCTGATCGTCACCGAGAGCCGTCACCAGGGGCTCTTGGAGGGACTGGATCTTGGGGCGGCCAACGGCCGGGTACTGGACGTCGACTCGCCGGAGTGGACTTCCGCGCTCGCTTCCTATAGCGGTGCCGAGCCCCCGGCCGCTGACATCGACCCGCTGGCCCCCTACCTGCTGCTGTTCACGTCGGGCACCACCGGCGACCCCAAGGCGGCCATTTGCTCGCAGGCCCGGCTGGCCCGGATCGGCGAGGTGATCACCGAGATGCGCAAGCTGACGCCCGACGACGTGTTCTACCAGGCCATGCCCATGTTCCACTCCAACGCGCTGATGGCCGGCTGGGTACCGTGTCTGACTGCGGGCGGCGTTGCCGCATTCCGGCGCCGGTTCTCGGCCTCGGGTTTTTTGCCCGATGTGCGGCGGTTCGGTGTCACCTACTTCAACTACGTGGGTAAGCCCCTCACCTACATCCTGGCCACCCCTGAGCAGCCCGACGACGCCGACAACACCCTGCGGATCGTGTTCGGCAACGAGGGTGCGGTCCACGACTTAGAGCGGTTCTCCCGCCGATTCGGAGTGCCGGTGGAAGACTCCTACGGTTCAACCGAGGGGGGTGTATCGGTGAGCCGCACGCCGGACACGCCGTCCAATGCCCTGGGGCGGGCCGATGAGAGCGTGAAGATCCTCGACCCCGACACCGGGGAAGAGGCGCCATTGGCCGTGTTCGACGACACCGGCAAACTGCTCAATCCCGACGAGGCCATCGGCGAGCTGGTGTCGATGGCCTCCGCGCCCACCTTCGAGGGCTACTGGAACAACCCCGAGGCCGACGACGAGCGCACCCACGGCGGCATCTACTGGTCGGGCGATCTGGCCTATCGCGACGCTGCGGGGTTCGTGTACTTCGCGGGGCGGAACTTCGACTGGCTGCGGGTGGACGGGGAGAACTTTGCCGCCGCCCCGGTGGAGCGAATCCTGGTGCGCCACCCTGACATCGATTTGGCCGCGGTGTACGCCGTGCCCAGTCCGTCGGTGGGCGACGACGTGATGGCTGCGGTGGTGCGCCGGCCCGGATCAGGCTTCGACCCGGAGGGATTTGCGGAGTTCCTAGCCGGCCAAGACGACCTGGGCACCAAGTGGGCGCCTCGCTATGTTCGCTGGGCCGACACCCTGCCCCAGACCGAGACCAACAAGATCCTCAAGCGCACCTTGCGCCGGGAGGGTTGGGAGTCGGACGACGAGACCTGGGTGTTGGACGGCGAGGGCTATCGCCGGATGGGGCCGGGGGATGCCGAGGCCATCAGGGCCGAGTTCGAGGCCCGGGGCCGGCTGTCGGTGCTGGACGTTTAGGCCTGGGCGGCCTCGCTAGCCGAGGGCGCCTAACCCAGAACGACTGCGGCGATGGCTTTCACAGTGGCCGCCATGTGGGCCCGCTGGTCGGCGTCGATGGCCTCGTAGACCTCGTTCATCCGGGCTGTGGTGATCTCCTCAGCCTGCTGATGTACTGGCTTGAGGGGCTCAGGGTCGGGGAACGGCCCGGCCCAGCCGAACATCTGAGCCTGCTCGGGCCCGAGTTGGGCGACCACGGCCTCAACCGGGGACATCCCCACCGCGCTCAGCCCATGTATGTGGAATCCGAAGCGCAGCTCGCGCAGAATCTTCAGTGCGAGGCCGGTAGCCGCGGCTGGATCATCGGGCACGGGCATGGCCCGCCAGCCGGCATACAGCGGCTGGCTCATCGGAATGGTGACATCGAACACCGCGCGGGCCGCGGCGGCGAAGTCGGCCAATCCGTCGAGATGGCCGAACGTCTCAGAGGCCCACCGGCCCAAGCCCTCGGCAAAGGCCGCCGCCGCATCCGCAGGCTTCCCCTGCTCCTTGGTCTGAGTCCAGCCCATCTCGATAAAGGACGGGCTGAACAGGGCGAAGGCTGAGACCACCACGTCGGTAGCCACATCACCCAAGACCCCGCCCCGGCCTCCCACATAGCCGGACAACCCGGAAAAACCGGCTTCGGCCAGAGCGGCATTGGTGGTCTCGCTGAAGTAGTACTTGCGTCCGAAACTGGCGATAGGGAGCGCAGTGGCCGCCGCCACTTCCTCTGGTGTCATTGCTTGGGCCTTTCTTGGGACTGGCGCGGCGAGCGCCTAACGAAGTGGATGAAGAATAGTCAGACGAGGCCGTCGGTTTTGGCTTGGGCGAGGCGGTTGGCGTCCCAGCTGAGCAGTTCGGCGTAGACCTCGGCGTTGTGGGCGCCAATGGGGGGGCCGGGGTGGGCGATGGTGCCGGGGGTCTCGCTGAGGATGGGGGTGGGGGAGGGCATGGGTACCGATCCCAGCGCTTCGTGGGGCACCAGGATGACGCTGTTGCGGGCTTGCACTTGGGTATCGGCCAGCAGGCCGGGCAGGTCGTGGACCGGGGCCACTGGGATGCGGGCTTCGACGAACATGGAGATGGCCTCTTCTAAGGGGCGTTGGGCGATCCAGTCGGCCACCAGGGCGTCGAGTTCGTCGTTGTGGGCCAGCCGATCGGCCATGCGGGCGAACTTGGCCTGGTCTTCGGGGCCGTCACGCCCGGTCAGGGTGAGGATGCGCTCCACCTGGCGGTCGGTGGTGCCCGACAGGCACAGGTAGCGATCATCGGCGGTGCGGTAGATGTTGCGGGGGACGCCGGTTTCCAAGCGGGAGCCGAATCGGGCGGGGGGAGGGTGGTCACCGTCGGGATCCCAGGCGGCCAGGGTGCTGCCCATCAGGGTCAAGATGGGTTCATACATCGACACGTCCACGTGCTGGCCGCCGAGGCCGTTCACATCTCGGCCGTAGCAGGCCACCAGAGCCCCGATGAGGCCGAAGATCCCGGTGAGGGTGTCGCCCAGGGGGATGGAGGTGAGCATGGGCGGGCCGTCGGCTTCCCCGGTCATGTGGGTGAGGCCGGCGAAGGCCTCGGCCATGGTGCCCGCACCGGGCCGGTCGGCCAGCGGGCCAGTGTGCCCGTAGGGGCTGACCGACACCATGACCAGCCCGGGGTTGATGGCCCGCAGCTGCTCCCATGTGCAGTCCCAGCGCTCCAGCATGGCGGGGGAGTAGTTGTGGACCAGCACATTCACTTGGGCCACGAGCTGTCGGAGGATGTCGCGGCCCGCCGGTTGGTTCAGATCGCAGGTAATGACCCGCTTGTTGCGCGACACCATGGCCCAAACCAGCGACTCCCCGTTGCGGCTGGCGCCGATGCGCCGCAAGGCCTCCCCCGACGGCGGCTCGATCTTGATGACGTCGGCACCGAAGTCGCCTAAGAACGTGGCCACCTGGGGCGCGGCCAGAAACGATGAGATGTCCAGCACCCGAAGGCCGGCCAGCGCTCCTGCGGATTGGGTCATTGGCTGCCCAAGGCGAAGGGGAGGTCGGTGGTTAGCAATTGCATAGACGTCACCTCGTTGACCAGCGGATCGTCGGCCAGCAGGCGCCGGAGGTTGTCGCAGAACAGCTCCGCGCCTCGATCCCAGCGCCCGATGCCCCCGCCGGAGGAGTGGGGGGTGAGCACCACCCTGGGGTGGGTCCAGTAAGGATGGTCTGACTCCAGGGGCTCGGTGTTGAACACATCAAGGACGGCGGCGGCCAACCGGTCGCCGTCCAAGGCCCGCAGCAGGGCCTCGTCGTCCACCAGCTTGCCTCTAGCGATGTTCACCAGCACCGATCCCGGTTTCATGGCTGAGAGGAAGCCGTCGTCCACCAGGTTCTCGGTTTCAGGGGTGGCGGGGGCGGCCAGCACCACCACGTCGGCCTCGGGCAGGGCCGCGGGCACCTCGGCGGGCGAGATCATGGCGTCCACCGGCTCGTCGCCGGTTGGGTGGCGGCGCACGCCGGTGATGTGGGCCTCAAACGCTTGGGCTCGGCGAGCGGTCTCGGCGCCGATGGCCCCGAGGCCGATGATCAGCCAGCGGGATCGCCACACCTCCCGGAAATTGTGGTGCTGCCAGCGGCCATCGGCCTGGGCGGCCCGCCAGCGCTCGGCGTCTTGAAAGACGTCGAGCACCGAACGCAACACATATTCGGCGATGGGAATAGCGGTGAGGTGGGCATTGCACATCCGACCCCCTCGGCTCATCAGCCGCTGGTACTCCTCGAGGTCTACGCCGGCGGCGGCCGACTGGAGCCAGCGGAAATCCGGCGCGGCCTCCACGATCTCGAAGAACCGTTCGATAAGCCCGCCGAAGAACACATCGCTCGACAGCCACCCCACCTCGGGGTGGGCGTCGGAGGGCCCGTGGAGTTCGCCGTCGGAGTCCAAGCGCAGCCACTGGAGGCCGTGACCCTCATCATCCAGCGCGTCGAAATGGGACCGGTGCTGCCCATAGGCCTTCTCGGTGACCAGCGCGAACACGTGATTGATGCTAGGGCATTGCTGGGCGGGCCTTAGGGCGGGGAGGTCCACTCTCCCCGCCCATCAGGGCTAGTTCCGAAAGCTAGCCCGACACCTTGCGGTGGGCAAGCGAATTTTCTGATCTTTCAAATTGTCTCGATCTCTAGGGAGATCTTGGCTAGCTGGGGAAACAGATGCCGCTGTTTTCTTGGTTTCTGCGTTGTGAGAGCACCCCTGTAGCCTGAGTGGAGTTGTGGAATCTGCTGTCCGGCTCCGGGCCGCTGTGACGTTGTTGGGGCGGTTTCCCGCCTTGGCCGGAGTTGATCTCGACATCATCCCGGGGGAGATCGTCCTGTTCAAGGGACCGAACGGAGCCGGCAAAACCACTCTGTTGCGCCTTTGCGCCGGGCTGTGCTCGCTGTCCACCGGCCAGGGCTGGGTGCTTGGCCACGATTTGAACTCCGAGCGGCGAATGGTGCGCCGTCGGGTGGCGCTGTTGGGCCATCGCACCGGCCTGTACGACGACCTCACGGTGATCGAGAACGTGAGCTTCTGGGCTCAGGCCGCGGGGGCCAGTTCCACCGACGTGGACGAGGCCATGGAGCGGCTCTCCCTTACCGGGCGGCTGGCCGACACCCGGGTGGCGCGGCTGTCGGCCGGTCAGCGCCGGCGAGCCTCGATTGCCTCGTTGGTGGTGCGGCGGCCCGAGCTGTGGCTGTTGGACGAGCCCCATGCTGGCTTGGATCAGCAGACCCGCGACACCGTGGACACACTGGTGCGAGGTGCGGCTGCGGCGGGCGCCACGGTGGTGTTGGCCTCCCATGAGCTGGAGCGAATTGCGGTGCTGGAGCCCCGGGTGGTGAGTGTGGTCGGAGGCGTGGTGCGAGCCGATGACGACCCGACTGATTCAGAGAGCCCGGACCCCTCTTCCGAGGCAGAGGACGACCGCCGTGTTTCGTGATGTGTGGCTGATCGCGGGCAAAGACCTGCGGATCGAGATGCGCTCGCGGGTGGGGCTCAACCAGATCGTGCCGTTCGCAGTAACGGTGCTGGTGCTGTTCGCCTTCGCGCTGGACACCGACCAGGAGGCCCTGCGCACATATGCGCCGGGATTGTTTTGGGTGACGGTGCTGTTGGCCGCGCTGCTGGCCATCGGCCGCTCGTTCGCGGTGGATTTGGCCGACGGGGCCGCCGACCGGCTGCTGTTATCGGGCATCGATCCCATCGCGGTGTTCGGGGGCAAGGCAGCGGCCATCGCTGTGCAGTTGGTGGTGCTGGAAGTGCTGTTGGGAGCGGGCGTAGTGCTGCTGTTCGACGTGACCGTGCACCGGTACGGCCTGCTGGTGTGCGCCGGGTTGGCCGCGGCCGCCGGGGTGGCCACCGCAGGCACGCTGTATGGGGCGCTGGTGGCCGGACTGGGAGTGCGGGAGACCCTTTTGCCGGTGCTGTTGTTGCCGGTGGTGGCCCCGGTGCTCATCGGCGCCACTCGGGCGTTCCAGGACGCGTTCGGCGTGGCCGGCGCCGAAGGTTGGGCCTGGTTGGGCCTTTTGGCCGGTTTCGCCGCAATCTATGGGGTATTCGGGGCCCTCAGCTACGGGGCTCTTTTGGAGGAAGCGTGACCACGGCAACCACCGAGTCGACGAGTACCACCGAAGGTATCCCGGCGACTACCTCGTCGAAGGCGACGAAAGTGCTGGGCTGGCTGACGCTGGCTGGGTTCGCCGTGCTGGTGGCGCTGGCCTTCGCCTGGGTGCCCGAAGACACCCGCATCACCGAGCAGGGCGACGTGGTGGGCCAGTTCGACGCCGTGCGGCTGATGTTCGTGCATGTGCCGTCGGCCATCTTGGCCTACACCGGGTTCGCGCTGACCTTCTTGGCCAGCCTGGCCTATCTGCGGTGGCGCACCGACTGGTGGGACATGATGGCCCACGCCTCGGCCGAGATCGGCGTGTTGTTCGGGGTCCTGACCCTGGTGACCGGCTCCATCTGGGGCCGCCCCACCTGGCAGACCTGGTGGGAGTGGGGCGATGTGCGGCTGGTGACCACCCTGGTGATGGTGCTGGTGTTCATCGGCTATCTGGCCGTGCGCCGCATTCCCGCCGACGTTGCGGTGAAGGCCCGTCGCTCGGCGGTGATCGCCCTGGTGGGGGCGGTGAACATCGTGATTGTGAATCGTTCAGTGGACTGGTGGGAGAACCGCACCCTTCACCAGCAGTCCACCCTCATCGCCCGCAAGATCCGCGACGAGACTCTGTTCACTTTGTCGTTCTCGTTCGCGGTGGGCATGGTGCTGTTCGCCTGGCTGCTGCTGCACCGCTTCCGCACGGCCTACCTTCAGAGCCAGATCGAAGAACTTGAGGTTAACGAGGCTCTCGCGGAGCGCCGGGCCGAAGCAGGGATTTCCGAAACTCCGGAGGGTCGGTCATGACGCATGTGGGCTATCTCATTGCCGGCTGGAGCATCTCGGTGGCCGCGGTGGTGGCGTACGCCGGATGGGTGTTGGTGCGAGGTCGGTCGCTGAGTCGACGGGTGCCCGAGAATCGCCGCCGCTGGATGATGCCCGATGACTGACGCACCCACCGAGGACACAGTCGATCCTGGCGAGGCCATGGATCTCAGCCCCCGTCCTGCCCGGCCGCCCCGCCGGGGTATCCGCCGATGGGCGCCGGTTTTGGTAGTGGCTGTTGTGGCGGTGGTGATCGGAATTGTGTTGTGGCGGGTGTTGGCCGACGCCACCTTGGTGTTCCGCGAGGTGGACGATGCGGTGGAGCGCCGGGAGGAGTTGGGCGACGACCGTTTCCGCATGATCGGCTCGCCGGTGAGCGGCTCGGTGCAGGAGGTTACATTGAGCGACGGCCGCCCGGCGGTGGCCTTCTCAGTGACCCTGGATGGGGTGGTGGCCGATGTGGTCCACACCGGGGCGACGTCGGACCAATTCCAGCCCGAGGTGCCCGTGGTGATCGACGGCCATTGGGTGAGAAGCGTCATGTACTCAAATCTGGCCGACGACGGCTGGTACTTCGCCAGCGACCGGATGCTGGTGAAACACGACAACGACTACCGGGTGGACAACCAAGACCGCATCGACGACGCCGAAGAGCGCGGGCAATACGAATGACTCGCGGCCGCTCCCTCCCGAAGGGTGAGCTGAGGCGGTGAACATAACCCTCGGGGTTCTGGGCATCGCGGTGGCCATGGCCTCGGCCGCCATCGGGGTGTTCATGGTGGCGGCCCGCCGGCTGGAGCGGGTGCAGCTCTGCGCCTGGCTGGTGCTGGGCGGGGCAGCGCTGTCGGTGTTCGCCATGGAGCGGGCCCTCATCACCCGGGACTTCTCGGTGTCGTATGTGGCCGAGAACGGCAGCCACGCCACCCCCGCGCTGTTCAACGTGGCCACCCTGTGGGCCGCGCTGGAAGGCTCCATCCTGCTGTGGGCCCTCATCCTGGCCGGCTACCTGGTGCTGGTGGCGGTGAAGTTCCGCCACCGTCTTGACGATCCGCTGGTGGGGTGGGCCATGGCGGTGCTGTTCATCGTGTGCCTCTTCTTCTTCGTGCTGATGTTCAACTGGCCCAACCTCGACCTGGCCCAGCCCTTCCGGAGGGTGGACGTGCCGCCGGGCTACAACGGCCCCGGCCCCAATCCGCTGCTGCAGAACCACTGGCTGATGGCCGTGCACCCCCCGATGCTGTACCTGGGCTATGTGGGGTTCACCGTGCCGTTCGCCTTCGCGGTGGCCGCGCTGGCCACCGGGCGGCTGGGGGAGGGGTGGCTGGTGGAGACCCGGCGCTGGACCCTGTTCGCCTGGGCCTTCCTCACCGCGGGGATCATCCTGGGGGCGTGGTGGTCGTGGGACGTTCTGGGCTGGGGCGGCTACTGGGGCTGGGACCCGGTGGAGAACGCCTCGCTGTTGCCGTGGCTCACCGGCACCGCCTATCTGCACTCGGTGATGGTGCAGGAGCGCCGAGGGATGCTGCGGGTGTGGAACCTGTCTCTGGTGTGCGCCACGTTCGCGCTCACCATCTTGGGCACATTCTTGACCCGCTCGGGGCTGGTCGACTCGGTTCACGCCTTCTCGGCCGATGCGGTGGGACCGGCGCTGCTGGTGTTCTTCGCCATCGTGGTGGTGGCCACCGTGGGGCTCATCGCCTGGCGGGGCGACCGATTGCGCTCGCCGGGGCAGATCGACTCGGCGATGTCGCGGGAGGCCTCGTTTCTGGCCAACAACCTGCTGTTCGGGGTGTTCGCCTTCGTGGTGCTGCTGGGGACGGTGTTCCCGTTGATCGTGGAGGCGCTCAACGGCGACCGGATCAGTGTGGGCACCCCGTTCTTCGACCGCATGACCATGCCGGTGGGGCTGCTTTTGTTGTTCCTGATGGCGGTGGCCCCGGTGCTGCCGTGGCGCAAGACCACCGCTGAGCGGCTGTCGGAGCGGCTGATGTGGCCGGGATGGGCGGCGGTGGCAGGGCTGCTGGTGGCCCTGCTGGTGGGGGCTAGGGGCTTGGCCCCGCTGCTGGCGTTCGGATTGGCCGGGTTCGCTGGCGGCGCGGCGGTTCGCCAGCTGGTGTTGGCCACCCGACGGCAGGGCTGGCGAGGCCTGGTGGGGCGGGCCAACGGCGGAATGGTGGTGCACATCGGCGTGGTGGTGGTTGCGGTGGCGCTGGCCGCCAGCAACAGCTACCTGCACCAAAGCGAACTCACCATCGAGCCAGGGCAGATGGCCTACGTCAGCGGCCACGAGATTGTGTATGTGGGCACCCAGGAGAAGGTGTTCGACAACAAGACCAAAGTCGAAGCGGTGGTTCTGGTGGACGGCTCGGTGGTGCGGCCGGGGGTGAGCCGGTTTGCCAACGGCGGCGTGGTGCGCACGCCGGGAACCAAGTCTTCGCCGGTGCGGGATATCCAAGTGGCGGTGCTGGACCTGCCCGATGGCCCCGATGGTCCCGCCGGGCTGCGGGTGACCGTGCAGCCCCTGACCCTGTGGCTGTGGATCGGCGGCGCGATCATGCTGCTGGGCGCGGCGTTCTCGGCCTTCCCCGGCCGCCGCCGCTCGCCCACCCAGCCGGTGTCGGCGCCGGTTCCGGGAGTTCCCCTTCGAGAACGCGAGGCCCCGGTGCCGGGAGTTCCTCTTAGAGACCGCGAGGTGCCGGTTGCCTGAGCCGTCTCCGCCCGCCGACCAACCGGTCGATTCCGATCAGCCCGATCAGCCGCCGCGGCTGCGAACGGTTCGGTGGGTAGTGCTGGCCGTCGGCGTGCTGGTTGCGGCTTTGGTTGTGGTGTTCGCAGTATCTGAGCGTGACCGGAGGGGGCCGCCAGTGCCCGACTTCGCCCCCGAGTTCGCCGGTGAGACCCTCGACGGGGGCAGCTTCGACATGGCCGCGCAGCGAGGCCGGTGGGTGGTGGTCAACTTCTTCTCCACCTGGTGCGTGCAATGCGTGGTGGAGCATCCCGAGCTGGTGGCCTTCCAAAACCGCTATCGCGGCGATGCCAATGTCCGGCTGGTGAGCGTGGTCTTCCAAGACGAGGTGGACGTGATCGCCCGGTTTTTCGCCGAGCGGGGCGGCGATTGGCCGGTGGTGACCACCAACACCGGTCGGATCGCCATCGATTTCGGCGTGACCGCGGTGCCGGAGACCTATCTGGTGGACCCCCTCGGCCGGGTGGTGACCAAGTTCACCGGCGGCGTAACGCTGGCCGGGCTTGAAGCCCAGCTTGTGCGGGCAGGGGCGCCGCTGTGATGTCGCGTCGGCGAAAGGTGATCTTGTCGTGGCTCTTGGTGGGGGTGGCGGTGGCCACCATGCTGGCGTTCGGGGTGGTGGACGGCCGCGACGATCGCACCAATGCCGAGAGGGCCCACGACATCGGGGCCACCATCGCCTGTCCCCAGTGCGTTGGGCAGTCGGTGGTTGAGTCTGACGTGGCCATCGCCCGAGAGATTCGAGCGGAGATCGGACGGCTGGTGGTGGCCGGGCACAGCGACGACGACATACGAGCCCGATTCGCGGAGCGCTACGGAGACTGGGTGGTATTGACTCCGTCACGGTCAGGGGTGAGCGGGCTGGTCTGGGTCATTCCTGTGGTGGGACTGGTGGTGGGAGTGGGCCTGCTGGGGGTGACGCTGAGTCGGTGGCGGCGGGCGAGCGCTTCTGATGAGGAAGTGTCGGATGAGGACCGTGCATTGGTCGAAACGGCCCGCGCCGGTATGAGAGAGCGGCCCGATGGATGAGGAGCGGGAGTTCTGGCTGGAGTCGCTTGACGACCTTGACGAGGAGCTGGCGGCGGGGGACTTGGAACCGGAGGACCATCGGGTTCTAAGCCGGAGCTATACCCGCAAGGCGGCTGAGGCGCTTCGGGGCGGCGATGAGCGAACCGAGGAACCACCAGGCGGTGGGCGGGCCAAGTTGATCGCAGTGGTGGCCGCCTTGGTGGTGGTGGGGGTTGTGGCCGGGGTGTTCTTGGCCAGGGCGGTGGGGTCGCGTCATTCGGGGGACACCATCACCGGCAACGATGCGGTGACCAGCGTGCCCGGCCTGCTGAGGAACGCCGAGGAGTCAGCGGCGGCTGGGGACTTGGCCGAGGCCATTGCCATCTATGACCGGGTGCTGGAGCGGTCGCCTTCGAACCCAACGGCGCTGGCCTACAAGGGGTGGTTCCTGGCATTGGAGGGTCGAGAGGCCGAGGCTGCTGATGTGCTGGCCGATGCGGTGGTTGTCGCCCCCGACTATCCCGACGCCCGGGCGTTTCGGGCCATCCTGCTATATCGCACCGGCGACTGCTTTGGCGCGGCGGGGGAGTTGGCTGCGTTCGATGCCTCAGATCCCCCCGAGTTCATCTCCCAACTGGTGGAAACCCAGGGTCTGCGGACCAACATCGCCCTCTGCCAGATTGCGTTGCAGGCCCAGGAGCAGTTCCGAACCCTGGCCGACCTGGGGCTGGCCGCCGACGACGCGGTGGCCGGCGCCCGCGCCCTGTGGGATCCCACCACCCCCGGCCTAGGCGACCCGGCGCTGGCGCTGCGGGTGTATGAGGCGGTGTTGGCCGATGATCCCGACCACGCCGGGGCACTGACCTACAGCGGGGTAATGCTCACCCAAACCGGCCTCGGCGATCAGATCACCGAAGGCGCCCGCCGCCTCAACCAAGCAGTAGCAGCCGCCCCCAACGACCCCGAAGCCCGACTTTGGCGAGCCTGGCTGTCCATAGGCTTCGGTCAAACCGACCAGGCCATCGCCGACCTCAACCACCTAGACACCCTCAACCCCTCCCCGGAAATCGCCCGCCTTTCCGCCGACCTCCGCGCCCGGCTGGGCTGAGCAGCAACCAAGCATCAGTTGTGGCTGGGGTGGGTGGGGTAGTGGGTGAACCAGGAGATGGGGGAGGGTTGGCGGGCTAGGACGGCGGGCCAGAGGTCGCCGGGTTCTTCGGTGAGGGGGTCGGCGGGGTCGGCGTCGACCACGAACCAGGCGCCGGATTCGATCTCATCCTCGAGCTGGCCGGGCGACCAACCGGCGTAGCCGGCAAAGAGGCGGACTCCGTCAAGGGCGCCGGACACTTCGTCGACGTCGGCTTCCAAGTCGAGGGTGCCCACCAAGCCCAGCACGGGGGTCCACCACCCTTCGTTGGGGTCTTGTCGCACTCGGGCCAGGGCCACCACCGACTCGTTGGACACCGGCCCGCCGATGAACATGGTGAGCGGCGGGGCGAGATGAGGGGCCCACTGGGGCAGGGCGTCACTTACCAGCATCCCCGACGGGCGGTTCAGCACCACACCGGCGGCGCCCTCCTCCTGATGGGCCAGCATCAGAACCACGGTTCGCTCGAAGTTCCCGTCGCCGATGAGCGGGGTGGCCACCAACAGCTTTCCGGTGGTGTCAGCCCCCTCTGCCATAACTACAAGGATTCCACCACGTAGTCGATGCAGCCGCACAGCGCGGCGATATCCGATGGGGGGATGGCGGGGAACAGGGCCACTCGGAGCTGGTTTCGACCCAGTGCCCGGTACGACTCCACGTCCACGATGCCATTGGCTCGCAGCACGGCGGCCACCTCGTCGGCTGAAACTTCTTCGAAATCGATGGTGGCCACCACATGGCTGCGGATAGCGGTGTCGGACACAAACGGGGTGGTGAAGCTGCGGCTCTCGGCCCAGGTGTAGATGACGTCGGCCGACTGGTCGCAGCGGGTGGCGGCCCACTCCAGGCCGCCGTTCTCGTTGATCCACTCCACCTGGTGTACGGCCAGGAAAACGGTGGCCAGCGCCGGGGTGTTATAGGTCTCGTCCTTGCGGGAGCTGTTGAGCGCGATGCCCAGGTCCAAGAACGGAGGGATCCAGCGGTCGGATGCCGCGATCCGCTCGATGCGCTCCACTGCGGCGGGCGAGCAGCAGGCCAGCCACAACCCGCCGTCGGCGGCCAGGCATTTCTGGGGGGCGAAGTAGTACACGTCGGTCTCGGCGGCGTCGAAGCGCAGCCCGCCGGCGCCCGAGGTGGCGTCCACCAGCACCAAGCCGTCGGCGGCTGGGCGGCGTAGCTCCATCGACACCCCGGTGGAGGTCTCGTTGTGTGTGAGGGCGTAGACGTCTACCGAAGGGTCGGCCATCGCCTCAGGATGGGTGCCGGGCTCCGAGCTGATGATCTCGGGCTCGTCCAAGTGGGGCGCGTTGGCCACCCCGGCCGCGAACTTGGCCGAGAACGCCCCGAAGCTCAGATGCTGGCTGCGGGCTTCGATTAGGTTGAATATGGCGGCGTCCCAGAACCCGGTGGTGCCCCCGTTGCCCAATACCACTTCGTAGCCATCGGGCAGGGAGAAGAGCTCGGCCACCCCGGCCCGGAGCCGGTGGACCACGTCTTTCACGTTGGACTTGCGATGGCTGGTGCCGAGGAAATTGTCGGCTGCCTCAGCCAGGGCGATGGCGGCCTCCGGACGCACCCGCGAGGGCCCGCTGCCGAAGCGGCCGTCGTCGGGCAACAGGTCGGAGGGGATGGTGATTGCGGGGGTTTGGGCAACATTGCTCACAAAGCCCCACGATACCGATGCAAAGGGTTGGATCGGCGTTGTTGGCCCGGCGCGAAATGAACATCCACTCCCCAGCAGCGGTGTGAAAAGCTGCGCTCATGGCTCGCATATCCCAGCGCATTTCCGCGATCGCCCCCTCGGCCACCCTGGCGGTGGACGCCAAGGCCAAGGCACTCAAGGCCCAGGGAGCGCCGGTGATCAGCTTTGGGGCGGGCGAGCCCGACTTTCCCACCCCGGCGGCCATCTTGGACGCGGCCCGAGCCGCGGTGGACGACCCGAAGAACCACCGCTACTCCCCGGCCGGGGGCCTGCCCGAGCTTCGGGAGGCCATCGCGGCCAAGACCATGCGCGACTCGGGCTACGAAGTAGAGCCGTCGCAGGTAGTGGTGACCAACGGGGGCAAGCACGCGGTGTACAACGGCTTCGCCGTGCTGTTGGACCCCGGCGACGAGGTGCTGCTGCCCGCGCCGTACTGGACCACCTATCCCGAGGCCATCGCCCTGGCCGGCGGGGTGAGCGTGGAGGTTCCCACCACGGCCGACGACGGGTTCATGGTGACCGTGGAGCAGCTTGAGGCGGCCCGCACCGACCGCACCAAAGCGCTGGTGTTCGTGTCGCCGTCCAACCCCACCGGTGCGGTTTACCCCCGCGACCGGGTGGAGGCCATCGGCCGGTGGGCCGCGGAAAACGACGTGTGGGTGATCACCGACGAGATCTACGAGCACCTGACCTACGACGACCACGAGTTCTGCTCCATGCCGGTGGTGGTGCCCGAATTGGCCGACCGGTGCTTGGTGCTCAACGGCGTGGCCAAGACCTATGCCATGACCGGCTGGCGGGTGGGCTGGCTGATCGGGCCGCCCGACGCGGCCTCCGCGGCGGTGAGCCTCCAGTCGCATCAGACCTCAAACGTGGCCAATGTGGCACAGCGGGCCGCGCTGGCCGCGGTGAGCGGGCCGCTGGACGCAGTGGCCGAGATGCGAGCCGCGTTCGACCGGCGGCGGCGAGCCATGCACAAGATGCTGAACGGGATCGAAGGGGTGACCTGCCTCGAGCCCCAGGGGGCGTTCTACGCTTTCCCGTCCTTCGAGGGGGTGCTGGGGCGTCCGGGGGTGCCTGACAACACTGCGGACCTGGCCGGATGGATTTTGGACGAGGCCCAAGTGGCCATCGTGCCTGGTGAGGCCTTCGCCGGCCCTGGCTATGCCCGCCTGTCGTTCGCTCTGGGCGACGACGATCTGGGCGAGGGCATCGGCCGCATCGCCGATCTACTAGGTGGGTGACCTGTCGCCGTGACCGGCCCGAATGAGGTAACCGAAGAGTGAGCGATCCGAGAACCCTCGCCTACGGGAGTTGGCCGTCGCCCATCTCCGCCGAGTCGATGGTGGCCGGCGCGGCCGTGCCTGTGAGCCTGTGGAGCCAGCGGGGCCGGATGTGGTGGACCGAGTCTCGCCCGGCCGAATCAGGCCGCAACGCACTGGTGTGCGACGGACGCGATCTATGGAGCTCGGCGTCGGTTCGGACCCGGGTACACAGCTACGGCGGCGGCGCTTGGTGGCCCGACGGCGCCGATGGGGTGTACGCCTGCGACGACGCCGACGGTCGCCTCTGGCATGTGTCGGCTGAGGGAGAGGCGCAGCCGGTGTCGCCCGATCCGGCCTTCGCCCACGGCTTGCGCTATGCCGACGGACGGTCTCATGGGGATGGCACCGTATGTGTGCGAGAAAGCCATCTGGTCGCCCGCGAGCACGGCGGCGAGGAGGCCAATGAGATCATCTGGGTGAGCGGCGACGGATCGGCCGAGCCGGAGATAGTGGCCACCGGGGCCGACTTCTACGCCTGGCCCCGCCCCAGCCCCGACGGGAGCCGACTGGCATGGGTCCAGTGGAACCACCCGAACATGCCCTGGGACCAAACCGAGCTGTGGGTTGACGGCCAGTGCGCGGTGTCGGGCATCGGCTCGGTGGTGGAGCCCCAGTGGGGTTCTGATGGTCGTCTCTACGTGGTGAGCGACCACAACGGCTGGTGGAATCTGTATGCCCTGGATGGGAACGAGCTCACCCCGGTGTTCGAGCTCGACGCTGAGATGCACCGTCCGGCCTGGGTATTCGACGACCCCGGCTACGCTGTGTGCGACGACAACACGGTGGTGGTGGCGGCCATGCGAGGGTCGCTGGCTGAGCTGTGGGCCTTGCCTCCCGATGGCTCCGAGCCTGAGCTGCTCGATCTGCCCTGGACGTCGTGCGCCAGCATCCGCCCCGCTGGACCCCATGCCGTATGCGCCATCGCCGCCTCGCCCACTCAGGAACCCACCGCGGTTCGCATCGACGTCGCCGGCGGCACGCAAGAGGTCATCCGTCCTCCGGCTCGATCCGCGGTCGATCCCGCTTACCTGTCCTCTCCCCGCCCGATCATTTTTCCCACCACCGACAACGCGGAGGCTCACGGGCTGTTCTACCCGCCGGCCAACCCGAGCGCGCAAGCCCCGGCCGGTGAGAAGCCGCCCCTGCTGGTGCTGGGCCACGGCGGCCCCACCGGCGCAGCCCGCAGCCAGCTCCAGCTCGGCATCCAGTACTGGACCAGCCGGGGAATCGCGGTGGTTGACGTGAACTACCGGGGCAGCACCGGCTACGGCACCGCCTACCGGGAGGCCCTCCAAGGCCAGTGGGGAGTGAGCGACGTGGATGACTGCGTGGCCGCGGCCCGCCACTTGGTGCGCACCGGCGAGGTGGACGGCGATCGGCTCATAATCCGGGGCTCCAGCGCCGGCGGCTACACCACGCTGTGCGCACTGGCGTTCCACAAGGTGTTCGCCGCCGGAGCCAGCCGCTACGGAATCGCCGATCTGGCCGCGCTGGCTGTGGACACTCACAAGTTCGAGGCCCGCTACATGGACGGCCTGGTAGGGCTGTACCCAGAGGAAGCCGAGGTGTACGAGGCTCGCTCACCCATCCACTTCGTGGACGATTTCGAGGCGCCAATGATCGTGCTCCAAGGCTCCGAAGACGTGGTGGTGCCCCCCAACCAAGCCGAGATGATCGTGGCCGCCCTCGAGCAGCGGTCGATCCCGGTGGCCTACCTGCTGTTCGAAGGCGAACAGCACGGATTCCGCCAAGCCGAGAACATCGTGACCGCTTTGGAAGCCGAGCTCTCATTCTTCTCCCAGATCCTGGAATTCGACCCAGCCGACGACATCCCGCCCGTGGCCATCCGCCGCTGACCGCATCCAAACAACGGCCCAATCGTCTACCAATCTTCGGATACGGCCTTTTTGAGGGGGAAATGGCCAATTACTGGCCATATTCTGGCCAGTTTGCCTTAGGGCAGGGTAGGGTACGCATATGGATCCTGTGCCCACCCGGCGTATTGCCGCAACCGAGTTCAAAAACCGGAGTCTGGGATTGCTAAAGGAAGTCGCAGAGACCGGCGAACCCCTCACAGTGACCAGCCACGGGCACCCCATTGTTCACATAATCCCCACGAACGAGAGTCCGCTGGGAATCTTGGGATGCGCCCCGGAATGGCGGGGGCTTATGGACGACCCTGAGTACTCCCCCTTTAGCGAGGAGGAGTGGGCGCAGTTCGCCGCAGACCGGACCACAGCCGTCTAGGGCCGCGACCGCCCATGATCCTTCTCGACACCCATGTGTTGATCTGGGTGGCCTCTCAGAACACGGCAAAGCTCGACGCGGAGAAGCTGGAAGCGTTGGATGCGACCATTAGAGAAGGCTCGGCGGCCGTATCGTCGGTGACATTCTGGGAACTGGAGCATGCCCGGCGGGATCCCGCCAACAGCGTGTCGTCGTCTTGGTCGACGAGGGAGGTGCGACAGCGGTTGCTCGCACGAGGTCTCATTGATGTGACACCGACCGCGGAAGTGTTCATAGCCTCGGTGGAACTGGGAGACACGGGTTTCCACAGCGATCCGATGGATCGCATCATCGCAGCTACAGCCATCAACCGCGGTTGGCCACTGGCCACATTCGACAGGCGCATCATCGCTTGGGCGAACCAAACAGGACGTTTGCAGCTTCACCCTTCATAAGGCCCAACCACCCACCTCAAGCCCTGAGGGCTCGCTGGTGCCGTGGTCCACGCAGAGCGCGGAGGGAGGAGGTGGGATTGACTCTGGACCTCAGGGGTCTTGGGGGCATCGGTTCGGGTCTTGGGGCCAGCCCGCCTCTTGGCGGTTTGCGCAGCCGATGAAGAAGCGTGTCTGTAGAGGGTTTGAGGTTTGCATTGCCGTTTCCCAGGAGACTGGTTGGCATCCGACGTCATCGCCGATTGACATCAGCGAGCAGTCACGTTGGTGGTCGAATCCGAACAGGCTGTGGCCGAGTTCGTGGGTGACGGTAGCGAGATAGCGCCAGAAGACAAATTGGCGGCAGTTCGCGCCCGACAGGCAAGCCCACCGATTCCTGTCGAACCAATCGGAGAGCGATTCGACTGTGGCTGCCTCGGCGACGGTGGCGGCCCTTCCAACGCCGTTATCGTCTGTCAGCCAGACTCGGCCGTATCCATAGCCAAAGGCCTCGTCAACTGTGGCGTCCATGAGGACGAGTACGTGCCAAAGGTCGGATTGTGGGGGTTCCTGTTGGATTTCCGACGAACACATAACGATTCGGGGATTGAGGAAGTGTTCCGATGAGGTGGATTTGGTGCTCCAGTCGATGTCGGGGCTGACGATACCAGCAGGGATGAACTCTAAATGGGCGAGGCCGCCGGACTCTTGAGCGTAGAACGGGGCAATGGTCTGGTTGAATTGGGCGGTTTCGTGTTCGAGGTCGGTTTGGGTGTATTTGCCTTGGCGGGCGCAGTAGAACACGTGCACTTCGAATTTGCCGGTGGTCTTGGCGGGGCCACTGCACCAGGAGCACCAGGAGATAGAAGAGGCGTGGGATGTGGGCCATGTGGTGGCGGTGGTGTCGCCCCAGCATTTGACGGTGCCGTCGGGGCGCAGTCCGCATGCGGAGGCGGCGCCCGCCGACACTGACGCGAACTGGCCGGGCGGCGCGTCTAGTTCTCCGAATGTTCCGGCGGTGGGCGGTCCCCAGCACACTGCGGTGTTGTCGTCGCGCAGCCCGCAGGCCAGGCTCTGTCCGGCCGACACTTCCTGGAATTGGCCTTGGGGGGCGTTGTAGCCGCGGCGGAGGTTGTTGCCCCAGCACGTCGCGGTGTGGTCTTGTCGGATGCCGCAGGAGAACCAGAACCCCGCCGACACCGATGTGAACTGTCCCTGGGGTGCGTCGAGGCGGCCGTGGGTGTTGTCGCCCCAGCACACCAGGGTGTGGTCTTCTCGGATGCCGCAGGCGTGTTCCCATCCTGCCGACACCGATGTGAACCGTCCGTCGGGTGCGTCGAGGCGTCCGTGTTTGTTGTCGCCCCAGCACACCGCGGTTCGGTCTGTTCTGATGCCGCAGGCGAAGTCCGACCAATCGATGCCCGCCGACACCGATGTGAACCGTCCCTCGGGCGAGGACGCCGACTCGAATTGCCAGTTGTAGGTCCAGCACTGCGCGGCCTGGTCGACTCGCACTCCGCAGGCGAGGTTGCGTCCGGCCGACACCGATGCGAACCGGCCTTTGGCGGGGCCGTGGTCTGCCCACGACAGCGGGGCGTAGCCGTGGGGGTCGGTGCACATGACGGTCTGGTCGTCCCGCAGCCCGCACCACCGCCCGCTGGCGCTCCGCCCCGAGAGCGAAACAAGGCAATGCTGCGACCCCGAGCAGTCCACCGGGGCGCGGTGTGCGGCCCGCAGGGCGGCCACCGCGGCGTCGTCGAGCACCAAATAGCAGAGGTTGTGGACGGCGTTGTAGCCCCACTGCACCGTGGCGAGGGTGGTCTGGCCGTCGGCGGTCTTGGCGACGGGCACGGGCTCGCCGGCGAAGCCCCGATCGGGGTTGTAGGCGCGCTCGCACCGCTCCGCAGCAGCCTGATCGCCCGGCGCGGGCGCGGAGGCTCGGGGGGCGTTGGCCCGCAGGGAGGCCACCGCGGCGTTGTCCAAGACGAGGTAGCAGAGGTTGTGGGCGGCGTTGTAGCCCCACTGGACCGTGGCGAGGGTGGTCTGGCCGTCGGCGGTCTTGGCGACGGGCACCGGGCCGTGGGCGAAGCGGAACAAACCAGCACACCCCGCACCACCCGCCACAGACTCCCCGGCCACCGGCACCCCCACCAGCAGGCAGACAACCACAAGAACACCAGCCCAGCGCCGCCTGGCTGCGGTCTCGGCCCTCAGGGGTCTTGGGGGCATCGGTTCGGGTCTTGGGGCCAGCCGGCTCGGCGGCGATCGGCGCAGCCGACGTAGGCGGTTTGCAGCATATTGGGGCTCCTGAGGGTGTCGTCCATGTTCTGGGCGCGCACTGCCGGGCACGCCCACGGATTGCCGCTCATGATCGAGCAGTCGGGCGGGTGGCCAAATCCGAACAGGGCGTGGCCGATTTCATGGGCAACGACGTAGTCGTAGACCCAGTAGGCAAGGTCCCGACAGCTGGTGTTGTGGCCAGCCCGGATGTTGCCGCTTTCAGTGTCTTTGCCGGAAGAGGCGTTGCTGGGACTGGGAAGATCACGCACCAACCAGGGCGAGACATCCTTGGAGCAGATGCGGCGGCTGGCATAGAGTGCCTCTACGGTGGGTATGAGGACCACGTGCCCTGCGCAGGCGCTGGGGCAGTCGCCGTTGTGATCTCTGGGTGAGATGTCCGCGAGGACGAGCTTGTGCTGGAAGCGGGCTCCGGGGTATCCGTGCTCGGCCGACTGAGCGCAGGGAGGGGACTTTCCCGGACTCGTTAGCTCTGCAAACAGGGAGTTGATGGTGGCGGTGTCCCAGTCGATGTCGGGGGACGATACGGCGGCGGGAAGGAATCTGACGTCGGCGATCCCGGAGGACTCTCGGGTGTAGAAGGCTGTTACGATGTCGTTCATCCGGTCGGTCTCGAATTGGAGGTCGGCTTGGGTGTATTTGCCCTGGGCGGCGCAGATGAACACGTACACGTCGTATTTGCTCGGCTGGGTCCATGGGGTGGCGGCGCTGTCCCAGCACAGCGCGGCCAGCGACTCTGAGAGAGCACAGGGTGCTGGCCATTTCGTTTCTAGAACGGCTCCCCAGCACTCTCGGGTGTTGTCGGGGCGCAGGCCGCAGGCCTGGCCGGTGCCGGCCGACACCGACGCGAACCGGCCCGGTGGCGTGTCGAGCTCTCCGAATGTGCCGGCGCCGGGCGGCCCCCAGCACACTGCGGTGTCGTCGGGGCGCAGGCCGCAGGCCAGGCCCTGGCCGGCCGAGACCGCTTGGAACTGGCCTTGGGGGGCGTTGTAGCCGCGGCGAAGGTTGTTGCCCCAGCACGTCGCGGTCCGGTCGTCTTTGATGCCGCAGGAGAACCAGAATCCCGCCGACACCGATCTGAATTGGCCGTCGGGCGCGTCTAGGCGGCCGTGTTTGTTGTCGCCCCAGCAGTCCACCGTCTGGTCTTGTCGGATGCCGCAGGCGAACACGTCCAACCCGATGCCCGCCGACACCGATGTGAACCGGCCCTGAGGTGAAGATGCGGGTGAGAAAAGCGGATCGTAACCCCAGCACAGCACCCCGCCGCTGGCCAGCACCCCGCATGCTTGCCGGCGGCCCGCGGACACCGATGTGAACCGGCCCCCCGGAGCGCCGTGCTCGCCGGTCAAGAACCGGACGTCGCGATTCTCGTCGGTGCACAAGGCGATGCCGTCGCCCCGCAGCCCGCACCAGAGCCCCCGGTCGGCCCGGGCCGACACCGAAACCAGCCCCGCGTCCTCCCCGGCACCCGCCCACAGGATCGCAGGCAGACCGGCGTCGCCCACATAACCGCCCGCCTCGGCTGCTGGCCGGGCTGCGGCCCGCAGGGCGGCCACCGCGGCGTCGTCGAGCACCAAATAGCAGAGGTTGTGGACGGCGTTGTAGCCCCACTGCACCGTCGCGAGGGTGGTCTGGCCGTCGGCGGTCTTGGCGACGGGCACGGGCTGGCCGGCGAAGCCCCGATCGGGGTTGTAGGCGCGCTGGCACCGCTCAGCCGACGCCTGGTCCCCAGACGCGGAAACGCGCCCCTGGGGGGCGCTGGCCCGCAATACGGCCACCGCGGCGTCGTCGAGCACCAAATAGCAGAGGTTGTGGGCGGCGTTGTAGCCCCACTGGACTGTGGCGAGGGTGGTCTGGCCGTCGGCGGTCTTGGCGACGGGCACCGGGCCGTGGGCGAAGCGGAACAAACCAGCGCACCCCGCCCCGTCCGCCACAGACTGTGCAGCAACAGCCGACGAAGCCGACACCGCAGGCACCCCCACCACCAGGCTGACAGCCACGACTGCCACGGCTCTGTGCAGCCTTGATCGGGTGCGGCCCGAAACCAGCAGCCTTCCACCCATGAAGGAACCCACAAAATCACTATAGATCGATTACATATTGCACATATGATTTGGCGCAAGCACTGTAAGCAGGCAGTATCCGGCCAATACCACCGGACGCTGAAGCAGGCAGATCTTGGGCTCAGCGTGCAACTCCCACCCTCCCATGTCCTCTATAGCTTCGGCAGTACCAACGTCATGCCCAATACCGCCTACACCTTCACCAGCGACTGGTGGCACACCCGTACCGGCCCTCCGGTCGGCACTCACGAATTCACCTGCACCACCAAACCCGCCCCCTAACCCCATCCTGGTGGGTCCCCGTCGGCAATATCCTCGATGGCCGCGCCGCATGGAGTTCACTTCGATGTTGCCAATTGGTCCCATGGGGGTAATGGATCGCGGTTTATTCTGAGGGCCGATGGCCCGGGTATTGGTAGCAGAGAAGATCGCCGACATCGGGGTGGCCAAGCTTCGCCACGCGGGGCACGAGGTTGACGTCCGCACCGGGATGAGCCCCGGCGAGCTGCTGGAGGCAGTGGCGGGAGCACACGCGCTGATTATCCGGTCGGCTACGCAGGTGACCGCCGAGGTGTTCGACGCGGGCAGCGATCTGGCGATCGTGGGCCGGGCCGGGGTGGGTTTGGACAATGTGGACGTGGACGCCGCCACCGAACACGGGGTGCTGGTGGTGAACGACACCTTATCCAACATCATCTCGGCCGCCGAGCACACCATGGCGTTGATCTTGTCCCAGGCCCGGAACATCCCCCAGGCCCATGCTGCCCTCACCGACGGGAGGTGGGAGCGGGGCCGCTGGGAGGGCATCGAGCTGAGCGACAAGACGCTGGGCATCGTCGGGCTGGGCCGCATCGGCCGGCTGGTGGCCGAGCGGGCGCTGGGGTTCGCCATGCGGGTGATCGCCAGTGACCCCTACGTGTCGGAGGAGATGGCCCTTCACAGCGTGATGGCGCTGGTTTCGCTGGAGGAACTGGTGGGCCAGTCCGACTTCATCACCATCCACGTGGCCCGCACCCCCGAGACCGTCGGCCTCTTCAACTCTGAGCTGCTCAAGCTGGCCAAGCCCAATCTTCGGATCATCAACGTATCCAGAGGCGGGATCGTGGACGAGGCCGACTTGGCCGAAGCAGTGGCGTCGGGGCGCATCGCCGGGGCGGCCCTCGACGTGTTCGACGGAGAGCCCATCACCGAGTCGCCGCTCTTCGACCTCGACTCGGTGGTGGTCACCCCCCATCTGGGGGCCAGCACCGAAGAGGCCCAGAGCAAGGCGGGCGATGCCATTGCCAGCCAGGTGCTTTTGGCGCTGGCCGGGGAGTTCGTGCCCGCGGCGGTGAACGTGCCAGCCAAGAACGTCCCCGACGTGCTGCGACCCTATATCCCGCTGGCCGAGCAGCTCGGACGCCTGTTCGGGAACCTATGCGAACGGCTGCCCGAGGTTCTGGAAGTGGAGCTCATTGGCGAGATAGGCAAGCCCGACAACACGGTGGCGGTGATGTCGGTGGTCAAGGGGCTGTTGAGCGCAGTATCGGACATGCAGGTCAGCTACGTGAACGCGATGGATGTGGCCAAAGAGAAGGGCATGGAAATACGGGCCATCAGCACGCCCACATCCAAAGAACATGTGAACCTGCTCACCGTGCGGGGCGCGGGTCACAGTCTGGGCGGCCGGCTGACCGGGGCTCGCCAAGAGCCGGTGCTGGTGCTCGCCGACGACCACGCCATCCACATGCCGCCCGCCGATCACATGATCTTGCTGTCCAACGACGACCATCCCGGTGTGATCGGTGCGGTGGGCACCCTCCTGGGGGGCGCGGGGATCAACATCAACGACATGAACGTGGGCCGGGCGCCCACCGGGGAGGGGGCTTCTATGGTGATCGCCACCTCCCAGCCGGTGCCCAAGGCAGTGGCCGAGGCGCTGGTGGCCATCGACGGAGTACAGGCGGCCCGCTATTTGGGCCTGGCTCCGGCCCAAGAGTGATCGAGCACGGGGGACCGCCCGGGTGTTTGGAAAATGCCGAGGGCTGGCCTAGGATTAACCTGATGAGCCGCATCCACACCCACCTGCTGCTCTTGTAGGGCGAGCACCCAGAGGTGCTCGCCCCGACCCCCTGAACCCGCAAGGGCAGGGGGTTTTTTTGTGAGTCAACTCCAATCGAGGCCATTTCATGAAAACCGGATTACACCCCCAACAGCCGTCGGGAATGCCTACCCACAAGTACCAGGCGTTCGAGCCGGTCAAGCTGATCGACCGCACCTGGCCCGACGCGGTGCTAACCGGCGCGCCCCGGTGGTGCTCGGTGGACTTGCGGGACGGCAACCAGGCCCTCATCGAGCCCATGAACCCCGAGCGGAAGTGGAAGATGTTCACCGCATTGGTGGAAGCCGGCTTCAAGGAGATCGAGGTGGGTTTCCCCTCCGCATCGGAGACCGACTTCCGGTTCGTGCGGGAGATCATCGAGCAGAAGGCCATCCCCTCAGACGTGCGCATCCAGGTGCTCACCCAGGCTCGCCAAGAGCTCATCGAGCGTACCTATGAGGCCATCGACGGCGCGGCCGATGCCATTGTCCACCTGTACAACTCCACTTCCACCGTCCAGCGCCGGGTGGTGTTCGGCCTCGACATGGACGGCATCACCGATATCGCCACCCGGGCGGCGGAGTGGTGCCGCTCGCTGGAGCCGCAGGTGCCCAGCACCGAGGTGTACTACGAGTACTCGCCCGAGTCGTTCACCGGCACCGAGCTGCCGTTTGCCAAGCGGGTGTGCGACGAGGTGGTGGAGATTTTGGCCGACGGCCACGACAAGCCGGTGATCATCAACCTGCCGGCCACCGTGGAGATGTCCACCGCCAACATCTACGGCGACATGATCGAGTGGATGCACCGCAACCTGGCCCGCCGGGACCGGATCGTGCTCAGCCTGCACCCCCACAACGACCGGGGGACGGCGGTGGCCGCGGCCGAGTTCGGGCTCATGGCCGGCGCCGACCGGGTGGAGGGAACCCTGTTCGGCAACGGGGAGCGCACCGGCAACGTGGATGTGGTGAACCTGGCCATGAACCTGTTCAGCCAGGGGGTGGACCCCGAACTGGACATCTCCGACATCAACGGGCTGCGCCGGGTGGCCGAAGACTGCAACCAGCTTCCCATCCACCCCCGCCACCCCTATGTGGGCGACCTGGTGTACACCGCCTTCTCAGGGTCACACCAGGACGCCATCAAGAAGGGGTTCGAGGCCATGGAGGAGAGCGGCCAGACCCTGTTCGAGGTGCCCTACATTCCCATCGACCCCAAAGACGTGGGCCGCACCTACCAAGACGTGGTGCGGGTTAACAGCCAGTCCGGCAAGGGCGGGGTGTCGTACCTGCTCCAGGCCGAGGTGCAGCTCGACCTGCCCCGGCGGATGCAGATCGAGTTCAGCCGGGTGATCCAGCAGATTGCCGACGAAACCGGCGAGGAAATCACCGCCGACCAGATCCACAGCGAGTTCGCCACCGAGTACCTCGACTTGGACGAGCCCTACCGGCTGAACGGCTACGAGTCGGCCCAAAACGCCCGAGGCGCCGACCGCACCGTGGTCACCGCTCGCCTCACCGCCGGCGACGACCAGGTGGTGGTCCACGGCGAAGGCGCCGGTTCGCTGGACGCCTTCGTGACCGGGCTGAACGAGATCATCGACACCCCGGTAAAGGTGGTGGACTACCACGAGCACGCCCGGGGCGGCGGGACTGACGCCGAGGCGGTGGCCTATATCGAGCTGCTGGTGGATGGCCGCGAGCTGTGGGGCTGCGGCATCCACACCGACATCACCACGGCTTCAATGCGGGCCATCGTGAGCGCGCTGAACCGGGCTTGCGCCGGGTTGGGCTGATCCCTCAGTTTGAGTTCAGTTCGAACAGGTCTTCGTAAGCCAATGTGTCCAGATCATTGGCTTGGAGGGCGTTTTCGGACATGGTCCAAAGGGTGTCGCCGATCACTAGCAGGCGTTGGATTGGCGGGGTCCAGATCCAGCAGATGATGAGCTTCTCGTCGTCGGCGATGTCGAGCGAGGGGAAATCCTCTCTTGCCCACTCGGTCTTGATGGGCTCGCATTCCTGGTTGCCATAGCGCTCAGGGGCGTCGAGGGGGCAAATGCGGGCGATGCTTCCGCCACCGCCAAAAACCTGGGCCACTGCGGAGTCGTCCACCGGGCGGCAGCCTTCGAACACGATCTGCTGCTCGCGGTGTGACACCCGGCCGAGCTCGGCCACGCCGTCGCGGTTGACCCGCAGGGTAACTGCGCCGAAGAAGCCCTCCTCGTTATCGTCGTAGTCGTAGCGGGTGAGGGGTATGGCCACCATTTCTTCAGGCGCCCAGTAGAGGAAGGCCCGGTGGTCCCATTCGGCTTCGCTGTGGGCGTCGGGGAACACGATCACGTCGAGCTCGGTTGGATTGGCCGGGTTGCCCACGTCAAACAGAGAGACCTTGGTGCCGCGGGTGCGGCCGGTGTCGTCGGCGTCTTGGCCCACGCCGATGAGGAGGCCATCGCCTATGGGGTGCAGGTAGGTGGAGAAGCCGGGGATCTTCAGCTCGCCCGCCACCGACGGTGCAGTGGGACTGGCAAGATCGAGCACGTAGAGGGGATCAACCTGGCGGAAGGTCACCACATAGCCGATGTCGCCCGCGAAGCGGACCGAGAAGATGCGCTCACCCCGGCCCAGGTTGTCCACCTTGCCCACTTCGGTGAGACGTCGGCCCTGCTGCTCCAGCACCACCACTTGGCTCTCGGAGGTCTCGGTGTCCCATGGCTCGCCGATGGTGGTGGCCACCCGGAAATGGCCGTTGTGCTCGTCCATGGAGAACTGGTTGAGCAGGTGGCCCTCAACATTGCCGGTGGCCTCGTAGCGGGCCGGTCCGTCGGGCGACACCGAGAACTTGTGGACGGTGGTGGTCCACTCCGTTGGCGCCGAAATGCTCACCGAGCTGTCGTCGTCTTCGACGGGCTCGGCCCATACCGGGGTGCTGCCAGCCAAAAACAGCGACTGGCCGGAACCGTACAGGGTGTGGCCGTCGGCCAGCACCGAGGCGGCGTCGCCGGTGCCCAGCGGCTCGGCCAGGTTGAAGCTCAGTACCGACAGCACGGTAAACCCGTCGAACTCGGCGGGAGTGTAGAGCTGGTCGCAATCGGGCAGCAGGCCGGCTCGGGTGCCGTCGGGTCCGTCAAAGCGGTAGGCCGGCAGCCAGGCGCCCAGGTTGGCGGTAGAGGCGATCTCTTTGTTGACCCGCTCGGCGGCTTCCTCGGCGTCTGGGCCATTGGGGTACACGAATTGGAACTGCGCCGGGTAGCTCGACATCGACATCCACACCACGTCACCCACAGAGCGGGCGCTGAGGTAGTTGCCCTCCACCCGCAGCTCCGACACCACCTCCATGGAGGCCGGGCTGGACAAATCCACTTCTTGGATCAGCGACACCGGGCTGCCCCGGAAGATGATGTCGTCGGCGACAACGTGGTCGCCCTCGAGGTCGCGGGCCGCCACCGGCTCCAGCCAGTCGGCGTAGCTGGTGGAGAACACCATGGCCCGGTCGTCCCGGATGAAGATCTCCTGTCCCCAGCCCGAGTCCGACTCGCCCACGAGATCGACGCTGCCCAGGTACCGGGGCTGGTCGCCGGAGACGTCCACATAGTGCAGCCGCCCCTGGGCCACGGCCAGGATGCGGTTTCCGTCGGTCTTGATGATGTCGGGCTCGTCCACCCCAGCCACCTGCACGTTGGTCGAAGAGAATTCGCCGCCGTCGCTGGTAGCTGGCGCGGCCTCCGGGGCCGGGGCTCCGGAATCGTCGGCCATCATCTCAGATTCTTCAACCATCATCGGCTCGGGGATGCCGAAGCGAGGCCCCTCGTCCAACCCATAGGGTCCTACCCTGCTGACCGTCTCACTCCGCAGGTAGTCCAACAGCGTGGCGCAATCTCCAAAGCTGCGAAGCGCCGACAAAAGCTCAACGTCGTCCAATGCCACCAAAGGTTCCGAAGTGCCATCTGGCTCGCCTGCGGGCCCTCTTGGGGCCTCTACTGTGGACTCGCTGGAAATTCCCCCCGTGATCCCCGGAGAGTCTCCACCGTCAGACGAACAGGCCCCAGCCAGCATGGCCAGCGCAACGGCCATAGCAGACAGGGCAAGTGCGGTACATCGAAGCTTCAGCATGCAACTAAGACGGTCTGACCCGGCAGGTTGGTTCCCGCAGATCGAAGGAAATACTCGATTGGAACAATCTATGCCAGCGACGGCATCCAGGCGGGGCGGTTTGACTCAAAGGTGTCGATGGCGTCGGCGTGGGCCAGGGTGAGGCCGATGTCGTCGAGGCCGTTCAGCAGGCGGTGCTGGACGGCGCCGTCGAGGGGGAATTCGGCGCCAACACCGGCGGCGGGGGCCGACACGGTGAGCTGTTCGACGTCGACGGTGATCTCGATGGAGGGGTTGTGGGCCACCGCGTCAAGCAGAGTGCGAGCCACTTCTTCGCTCACCAGCACGGGGACCAGGCCGTTCTTGGTGGCGTTGTTGCGGAAGATGTCGCCGAAGCGGGGGGAGATTACCGCCTCGAAGCCGTATTGCTGGATGGCCCAAACTGCGTGCTCCCGGGACGAACCGGTGCCGAAGTTGGGGCCGGCCACCAGGATGCGGGCCTCGGCGAAGCGAGGGTTGTTGAGCACGAAGTTCGGGTCTTCCCGCCACTCGGAGAACAGGCCCTGTTCGAAGCCGGTGCGCTCCACCCGCTTGAGCCAGTCGCTGGGGATGATCTGATCGGTGTCCACATCGCTGCGGTCCAGCGGCAGTGCGGTGGCGGTGATAGTTCGCACCGGCTTCATGACAGGTCACCGGGGGTGGCGAAGGCGCCGGCCACCGCAGTGGCCGCAGCCACTGCGGGCGACACCAGGTGGGTGCGGCCTCCCTTGCCCTGGCGGCCCTCGAAATTGCGGTTGGAGGTGCTGGCGCACCGCTCGCCGGGGGCCAGCTTGTCGGGATTCATGGCCAAACACATCGAGCAGCCCGGTTCCCGCCAGTCGAACCCGGCCGCTCTGAACACCTCATGGAGCCCCTCGGCCTCGGCTTGGGCTTTCACCGCACCGGAGCCGGGAACCACAAAGGTGCGCACGCCGGGCCGTACCCGGCGACCCTCAACCACGGCGGCCGCCACTCGGAGGTCTTCGATGCGGCTGTTGGTGCAGGAGCCTATGAACACGGTGTCCACCGGGATCTCCTTGAGTGGGGTGCCGGGCTCCAGGCCCATGTAGTCGAGCGCGCGGGCGGCTGCCTCCCGCCCGCTGCTCTCGGCGAAACCGTCGGGGTGGGGCACCGCGCCATCGATGGGCGCCACCTGAGCCGGATTCGTGCCCCATGAGACGTGGGGTACCAACTCCGATCCGTCGATCACCACCTCTTTGTCGAATGTGGCGTCTTCGTCGGTACCCAGGTTGCGCCAGTCGTCGAGGGCGGCGTCCCATGCCGATCCCGAGGGTGCGCCCGGCCGACCATGGAGGTATTCGAAAGTGGACTCGTCGGGAGCGATCAAACCCGCCCGGGCCCCGGCCTCGATCGACATGTTGCACACCGTCATGCGCCCCTCCATCGACAGCGATCGGATGACCGATCCCCGGTACTCGATCACCGAGCCGATGCCCCCGCCGGTGCCGATGCGCCCGATAATGGCCAAGATCACGTCCTTGGCCGTGCAGGTCACCGGCAGTGTGCCGTCAACGGTCACACTCATGGTGCCGGGGCGCTGCTGGGGGAGGGTTTGGGTGGCCAGCACGTGCTCCACCTCGCTGGTGCCGATGCCGAAGGCCAAGGCGCCGAAAGCGCCGTGGGTGGAGGTGTGGCTGTCGCCGCACACGATGGTCATGCCCGGCTGGGTGAGGCCCATCTCCGGGCCGATCACGTGCACGATGCCCTGGCCAGGGCTGCCCATGGGGTAAAGCGTGATGCCGAACTCCTCGCAATTGGTCCGCAGCGTCTCCACCTGCTGGCGGGAGATGGGATCGGCGATGGGCCAGGCGATGTTGTCGGTGGGCACGTTGTGGTCCTCGGTGGCCACAGTGAGGTCGGGCCGCCGAACGGACCGACCGTTCATGCGCAGACCGTCGAAGGCCTGCGGGGAGGTCACCTCGTGGATCAAGTGCAGGTCGATGAACAGCAGATCGGGCTCACCGTCGGCTTGGTGAACTACGTGTCGGTCCCAGACCTTTTCACTGAGGGTTTGGCCCATTTTCGCTCCGGTTTCTTGAGGCCAGCGGGGTAGAACTGAGGCTATCGGCTGGTTTCAGAAGACGATGGATCGGAAGCGATAGCGCTCCCGGTTTCTGATGTGGCCGGCACGCCAACGGAGTCGAGGGCCTTGCTAAGGCAGTCCCAGAAGCTGTCGAAGTCGGTGACCACCGATGCGTGTCCGCCCCGATAGGAGTAGACGCTGATATCGGCAACGGCGTCGGCCAGCTCTTGTTGCAGGTAGTCGGGCACCACGTTGTCGCCCAGGGTGCGGATTTGGGCGATGGGCATGGGCAGCTCGGCAATCCAGTCCGATGAGTCGAAGTTGAACAGCTCAGTGCCAGCGTCGAGCATTGCCTGGGGGTCGCCCTTGAGCACCTCGGTCTGGGCCCATCTTCCGATATTGGTGCCGATGACGTTGAACACGGTCTGCTCCCAGCCCCAGTACCGCAGTTTCACAGGGGCCAGGCGGGAGGCTGCGGCCACAACGGGGAGCAGCGAGAAGCGGATGGCCCGAAGCCCTCGGCCTCGGAAGCTGGTGGAGGTGGCGCCCAGAACTAGACCGGCGATCCGATCGGGGGCGTGCCGGGCGGCCAGCTGCGCGATGGCGCCTCCCATCGAATAGCCCACGCACACGAAGCGGTCGATGCCCAGGGCGTCGGCCACGGCCAGGACATCAGAGGCGCAGTCGGAGAACTTGAAGCGCCGAGTGGGAAGTCCATCGCCATGGCCTCGATGGTCGAAAGCCACTACCGAGGCCCGCTGCGAAATCGGCTGGAAAGCCGGGTACCAGTTCAAATCAGCGGTAACCGTCCAGCCGTGCAGCAACATGACGGTGGGCGAGCCCGGCGGACCCGCGGCCTGGCGAACCAACACCTGCCCCCGCCCGGGCAGGTCGATGAACTCGCCCGGCGGCAGGGCGGGGCCTATCGGTGCTCCGCTACTGCTCAAGGGAGACCGTCCGACCTGATCTTCGGGTGAGGTCGCCGCTACTGCTCAAGGGACACGATTTGAACGGACAGAGTCCCTCCAGCAGGGCTCTCAAAGGACACGGTGTCGCCGATGCTCGCCCCGATGATGGCCGCTCCCATCGGAGAGGCCGGGGAGATCACGTCGAGCCCGTCGTGGCGCTCCTCGATCGATCCCACCAGGTAGGTCTCGACGTCATCGGGATCGCCGTCGTGGGCCACGGTGACCACCGACCCCACCGCCACCGTCGTCCCGTCGCCCGCTTCCACGATCCGGCAGTTGTTCAGAAGAGCGCTGAGCTGGGCGATGCGGGTCTCCATCTTCCCCTGCTCGTCTTTGGCCGCGTGGTAGTCGCCGTTCTCGCTCAGGTCTCCCAACTCGCGGGCCGCTTCGATTTTCCGGGCGATGTCAACCCGTCCGACTGTGGTGAGTTGTTCGAACTCGGCCCGCAGGCGGTCGTGTGCCGTCTGGGACAGCTCATGGGTTTCCGGCATAAGGAACAATTTTAGCGTTCGCCTTCGGTGAGGCTGTATTCGTATTCTGATGGGCTATGGCCCATGTGATCGGAGTTCTAGGCGGCGACGGCATCGGGCCCGAGGTTGTAGCCGAGGGCCTGAAAGTGATGGACGCGGCCGGCGTAGAACTGGACACGGTGCCCTACGACCTCGGGGGGGCTCGCTATCTGCGCGATGGCACCGTGCTGACCGAGGAGATCATGGAGGAGTGGCGGGGGTTGGACGCCCTCTTTGTGGGGGCGGTGGGCACTCCCGACGTTCCTCCCGGAGTGATCGAGCGGGGGCTGTTGCTGAGGATGCGCTTCGAGCTCGACCTGTATGTGAACCGCCGGCCGTTTCGAGCATCGGACGGCTCCTTCGAATTTGAGGTGATCCGGGAGAACACCGAGGGAACGTATGCCGGAGAGGGCGGATTCCTGCGCCGCCACACCCCCCAGGAGGTGGCCACACAGGGATCGGTCAATACCCGCTTCGGCGTTGAGCGGTGCGTTCGCTACGCCTTCGAGCTGGCCCGCAGCCGCCCGGGGCGCCACCTCACCCTGGTGCACAAGACCAACGTGTTGACCTTCGCCGGTGACCTCTGGGAGCGCACGTTCAACGAGGTGGCCGAGGATTATCCCGATGTGGCCACCGCCTACAACCATGTGGACGCGGCGTGCATCTACTTCGTGGAAGACCCCAAGAGCTACGACGTGATCGTGACCGACAACCTCTTCGGCGACATCCTCACCGATCTCGGCGGGGCAGTATCCGGGGGGATTGGGCTGGCCGCCTCGGCCAATCTGAATCCAGACCGCACGGGGCCGTCGATGTTTGAGCCGGTCCACGGTTCAGCACCCGATATTGTGGGGACCGGCCGGGCCAACCCCACCGCCGCGATTTTGTCGGCCGCAATGATGGTTGAATTCCTCGGCGAGGTCGATGCCGCCAACCGGATACGGGCCGCCTGCGCCGATCCTACAACTCAATATGGGACCACCACCGAGATCGGCGACGCCATCGCAGAGCGGGTGTGAGCCCCCAATGATCTACGCAATGCGCGCAGAAAGGAACTGAGCACGATGCCAATCGAGACCACCGAGAAGGTTTGGATGGACGGCGAACTGGTGGACTGGGCCGACGCCACCGTGCACGTGCTCACCCACACGCTCCACTACGGCAACGGCGTGTTCGAGGGCATTCGGGCCTATGAGACCGACGAGGGCACCGCGGTGTTCCGGCTCACCCCCCACATCCGCCGGCTGTTTGCCAGCGCCAAGATCCTCCAGATCGACATCCCATTCACGGTGGACGAGCTGGTGGCCGCCACCAAGAAGACCGTTGCGGTCAACAACCTGAAGAGCGGCTACATCCGCCCCCTGGCCTATCTGGGCTACGGCGAGATGGGGCTGAACCCGCTGTCTTGTGAGGTGAACGTGGCCATAGCGGTGTGGCCGTGGGGCACCTATCTAGGCGACGAGGGAATTAGGAACGGCGTGCGGCTCATGGTCAGCTCCTGGCAGCGCCACGACCCCAACTCGATGCCCACCGCGGCCAAGGGTTGCGGGCACTACATCAACAGCCAGCTGGCCAAGGTGCAGGCGCTGAAGGCCGGCTACGACGAGGCGATCCTGCTGTCGCCCCAGGGCTATGTGAGCGAGTGCACCGGGGAGAACCTGTTTGTGGTGCGCGACGGCACCATCGTCACCCCGCCCACCTCGGTGGGGGCGCTGGAGGGGATCACCCAAGACGCCATCCGCACCATGGCCTCTGATCTGGGCATTCCCTATACAACCGACAATCTGCTGCGCAGCGACCTGTACCTGGCCGACGAGGCGTTCCTGTCGGGTACGGCGGCCGAGGTGGTTCCCATCCGGTCGGTGGACGACCGCGAGATCGGCGACCCCGGTCCTATCACCCGCAAGATCCAAGAGGTGTTCCACGACGCGGTGCGGGGTCGACAGGCCCAGTATCGGCACTGGAACGAGCATGTCGACCACTGAGGCCACCGGTTCCCGTTCTCTGCCCGCCGCGGTAGAGATTTACGACACCACCCTTCGCGACGGGAGCCAGCTCGAGGGGATCTCCCTCACGGTGGAGGACAAGCTCCGCATCGCCCGTCAGCTCGACTCCCTCGGCGTCCACTACATCGAGGGGGGCTGGCCCGGCTCCAATCCCAAAGACGACGAGTTCTTCGCCCGAGCCCGCGATGAACTCGCCCTGGAGACCAGCACCCTGGTGGCCTTCGGCTCCACCCGAAAGGTGAAGGGGCGTACCGACGAGGATCTCACCCTGGCCAACCTGGTGGCCTCCGGTACTGAAGTGGCCTGCATCGTGGGCAAGTGTTGGGACTACCACGTGGTGGAGGCCCTGCGGACCACCCTGGACGAAGGCGTGGCCATGGTGGCCGACTCGGTGCGGTTCTTGAAGGACAACGGCATGCAGGTGTTCTTCGACGCCGAGCACTTCTTCGATGGATTCCACCACAATCAGGAATACAGCCTGGCGGTACTGGAGGCGGCCGCGGTGGCCGGTGCCGACCGGCTGGTGCTGTGCGACACCAACGGGGGTTCGCTGCCGTCGAGGGTGGAGGACATCGTGGGCGCGGTGGTCGACTACCTGGACACCCCGGTGGGAGTCCACCTCCACGACGACACCGGCTGTGGGGTGGCCAACGCCCTCGCCGGCGTGCGAGCCGGGGCCATCCAGGTGCAGGGCACCATCAACGGCTACGGCGAGCGCACCGGCAACTGCAACCTGGTGCCGATCATCGCCAACCTCAGCCTGAAGATGGGTGTGGAAACCGTTCCTCCAGACCGCCTACAGCGGCTTACCGCGGTGTCGCACCATGTGGCCGAGTTGGTGAACTTCACGCCTGATCCTCAGCAGGCCTACGTGGGATCATCGGCATTTGCCCACAAGGCCGGCCTCCACACCAGTGCCATCGCCCGCCGCCCCGATGCCTATGAGCACATCGATCCGGCGGCGGTGGGCAACGGCACCCGGTTCGTGGTGTCAGAGATGGCGGGGCGCTCCACGGTGGAGCTCAAGGCCGAAGAACTGGGCCTCGACCTCGACGGCAAAGCCGTGGGCGAGATTGTGGAAACCCTCAAAAGGCTGGAGCACGCCGGCTATCACTTCGAGGTGGCCGACGCCTCCCTGGAGTTGCTGATGCGAGGGGCGTCGGGATGGGCGCAGCCGTACTTCGAGCTGGAGTCGTTCAAGGTGGGCACCGAGCACCGGTCGGGCACCGGAGCCCGAGCCTGGAACGAAGTAGCGGTTGAGATGGAAACCGAGGCCATCGTGAAGCTTCACGTGGGCGGTGAGCGCATTGTGGCCACCGGGGAGGGCAACGGCCCGGTCAACGCCATGCACGCCGCGCTGATGACGGCGCTGGGCGATCGCTATCCCGCGTTCCGGTCGATCTCGCTCATCGACTACAAGGTGCGGGTGCTTGACACCGCGGCAGGGACCGCGGCGGTCACCCGGGTGATCATCGACTCCACCAACGGTGACCGGGTTTGGACCACCATCGGCGTGTCCACCAACATCGTGGAGGCCAGTTGGCAGGCCCTGGTGGACAGCCTGGTGTTCGGGCTCCTCCACAGCGAAGACGGAGGATGACGTTGGCTGCACCTGATTACGTACCCAACAAGACCGCAGCGGCCGATCGGCACTATGTGTCGCCGCCCCGGCGCCCCCAGCCGTGGCTGGCCGATCGCCCCGGCGAGCTGACTGAGGGCCAGCCGATGGGTGCCGGCCTGGGCGTGCCCGGACCCGACCAGGGGTACGCCTTGCGGCTGGCCCGCCGCTTCGAGGGCCAGTTGGTTTTGGACGCCGGCGAGCACGCCGCCGACGCCGTCGCGGGCTGCGTGGGCGTGGCGTTGAAGCGAGCAGCCGTCTTCGGACGGGCACCGGTGGCCGCCGATCTGGAGGTGGCTTTCAGGGTGTTCGGCTTCCTGCCCCCCGTCCCCGACGAGTCGTTGATGGCCTGGCGCAAAGAACTGTTCGCCGGTGTCAGCCATCCCCACCACTATGCCGAGGCCCGGCACATAGTGGACCTTGTTCCCGAGGCGGCTCTGCGGCTGCCTCTCAGCGAGGTCGAGGCCGCCTGCCTCAACAACAGAGCTGAGCTGTTCGCGGTCAGCATCAACCGGTGACTCCGGCTGAGCCACAGACCTCGGCTGATTCGCCACGGGTTCGGTTCGCACCGTCGCCCACCGGCTATCTCCACGTCGGCTCGGCCCGAACGGCCCTGTTCAACTGGCTGTACGCCCGCTCCACCGGCGGCACCATGGTGCTGCGCATTGAGGACACCGACGAGAGCCGCAACCGCCCTGATCTGACCGACGCCATTTTCGAGTACCTGGGCTGGCTGGGCATCGACTACGACGAGGGGCCGTTTTACCAGTCGGAGCGCCGGGAGCGTCATCGGGAGGCTGTGCAGCAGTTGCTGGACAGCGGCCGGGCCTATCTGTGCGACGCCGACGACAACGAGCTACCCGGCACTGAAATGGGCGACGGCCGAGCGGTCCGGTTCAGAACCCCTGAGGGCACCACGGTTATCGACGATGTGGTCCGCGGCGAGGTGGCGGTGGACCACCAGCAGCTCGGTGACTTCGTGATCTGGCGCTCCGACGGCTCGCCCACATTCGTGCTGGCCAACGCGGTGGACGACGCCGACATGGCCATCACCCACGCCATCCGAGGCGAGGATCTGCTGTCGAGCACCCCCCGAGCCGTGCTGGTGGCCGAGACGCTGGGGGCGATCCCGCCGATATACGCCCACCTGCCCCTGCTGGTGAACGAGCAGCGCAAGAAGCTGTCCAAGCGCCGCGATGATGTGTCGTTGGAAAGCTACCGGCAGCGGGGATTCCTGGCCGAGGCGATGGCCAACTACCTGGCCCTGTTGGGCTGGGGGCCGCGCGACGGGGTGGAGATCCGCCCTATGGCCGAGATCATCGAGCAATTCCGGCTGGAAGACGTGAACAAAGCACCGGCGTTCTTCGACGTCGCCAAGCTGGAGCACTTCAACGGGGTGTACATCCGCGAGCTCGACGCTGAGGAACTGCTGGCCGCCCTCGAACCCCATCTGACCAGCGAAAAGGTGCCCTGGACCCCCGAGCGCTACCGCCCCGACGTGACCGCCGCCATGGTCCCCCTGGTTCAGGAGAAGCTCCGCACCCTCGAAGGCATCGTCCCCCAAGTGGACTGGCTTTTCCTCGAAGAGCCAATCATCGACGAGCAGTCGTGGGAAAAGGCCGTCGTGCGCGGCAAAGCCGCCCCCGAAATCCTCGACGCCACCATCGCCGCCCTCACCGACTGCTCTTGGGACCCCGACACCGTCAAAGACGCCGTCTTCGCCGCCGGCGAAGCCCACGGCGTCAACCGTTCCAAATCCCAAGCCCCCGTCCGAGTAGCCGTCACCGGCCGCTCGGTAGGCCCCCCTCTCTTCGAACCCATGGTGCACCACCTAACCCGCCAAGAAGTCCTCCGCCGCCTACAAACCACCCGCTCCCGCCTCTAAAGCGTTGCCCCCCCGCCGGGATGGGGGAGTACACTGGCCGCTGCTTTCGGGAGTGGTGTAATTGGCAACACACCGGGTTCTGGTCCCGATATTGGGGGTTCGAGTCCTCCCTCCCGAGCCAACTGAAGCTGATGAAAGTAGCGAAAAGTCAGGTCGTCAAGACCACGCGTCAGTCATGAGGGCAGGGTCTTCGAGATCTTGGACGAGGGCTGCGAATTGTTGGAGGTCCTCGACGCTGACCGGCCGGGCGGCAGCGACGCGCTCTCGCTCCAGTGTTCGGCGGAGGTACTCGTTACGAGAGAGTCCGACTCGTTTCGCCTTAGCATCGATTGCCGCGAGCACCTCATCTGGGACGTCTCGGATCAAGATGTCAGTCACGACCACCTCCAACTACATCTGATGATATGAGGGTGGGATCGATGTGTCTCACTTAGTGGCCCTCCGTGTGCCCCTGGATGACGAAGAGCGACGTGCCGTCTTGGTGAAATCACAGCTTGGGGAAGGGATGAGTCTCTTCCCCAATGAGGCGGGGAGAGAAGTGGAGAGGGAGACGGCTAGTACTCAAGCACAGCATCGGGTTGGACAGCGAGAACACTGGGCACCCTGCTGTGGTGTCTAAGCCAGGCAAGCGTCGGCGTGCTGAGAAATCCGGTGATGTTGCAGATTCTGTTGTAGTCATCCTGGAGAATGCGCTGGAAGATCGGCTCATGATGGGCGATCCTGTTCCTCTACGTGCGAAGTCGGTCTAGAGCGTCGTGGAGCCCCCCTCGGTTCCTGACACGAGGCGTGAAAATGAGGTGCAAGTCCGTCCGCCAGATCGTCGTGTCGTAGGCGTTAGCGAACAATGCCACCCAGAATCCAAAGGGCAACTCTGCGATCACTCGACCAGCAGTCGGCTGCTTCCCGAGTTCATTGAGTTTTTGGACTGCAGCCTCGACCTTGTCTTGTTCGGCTTGGCGAAGTAGACCCCCGTTGTCGAACCAGCGCGTGCCGTGGGATCTGCTCAAGACATCGTGGACTGCGTTGCGGAGCGTGACTTCTAGTGTTTGCAGGGGGCCGTAGAAGGCAGCGGCCGCGGCGGTGTTCCAGGTGTAGATCTGCAAGGCCTCCGCATCACTCCCGACATGCTGGCGGTAGGTAGAAAAACGAGTCGGAGAAATAGTTGAGATGAGAGCAGCAGTTTCGCTTTCGTCATAGGCGAATGGTTGATCAGCCACGGAGCGTCACGGTACAGTAAGTACGTACGCCCCCATCAGCCTCTCCCCGGTTTACCGGGTGAAGCGGTTGGGGGCAGATTCTGTTTTGCAGACCTTGAGCTCCATGTTGCGGTGGGGTTCTCAATCAGATTGGCGTCTCGGTAATCTGCCGGCATCCTGATTTCGTTTGATATTGACGGCACGCTGGAGTGCGGGGATCCGCCGGGGCCGATCTTGCTGGAGGCAATGCGGCAGGCCAAGGCCAGGGGTTATGTGATCGGAAGTGGGTCTGACCGGGTGCGGTCCGACCAGCAGCGGCTGTGGGACATCCACGGGATCGATGTTGACTTCGTGGGGGGCAAGCACCATTTGGACGAGGTGCGGAACCAGTTTGAGGCCAGCCGCTACATCCACATCGGCGACACTGACGTCGACCGGTACTACGCCGAGGCGGCCGGATTCGAGTTCCTGCACGTGGAGGAACTCGACGGCGTTTCCAGCGCGCTGCAAGGATCGGATTTCTTCGACTGGCTGGGCTAGCCCCGCAGTTTACGGAGCTCTGCTAGAGACTCTTGTAGCGCCTGAGCAGCGGCTTCCACGTCTTCGTCGGTTGTCGACCAACCCACCGACAGACGCAGCGAGTGGTGAGCGTCGACTCCCATGGCTGCGAGCACCGGGGACGGCTCCAGCGACTCGGAGGCGCACGAGCTGCCGGAGTGGGCGGCCACACCGGCCCGGTCCAGGGCAATCAGCACAGCTTGGGGTTCCACGTCGCTGATTCCCAGGCACACCAGGTGGGGCAGGCGCTGGGTGGGGTGGCCGTACTCCACGACGCCCTCGATGCTCTGAGCCAGGTCGCGCAGCTTGTCGGTTTGGGTTTGTGCCCGGCCAGCCTCCTGCTCCAAGCCGCCGTCCTCCAGCGCCGCGCACGCCGCTCCAAAGCCAGCGATGGCCGCGCCGTTTTCCAGCCCGGCCCGCCGAGCCCGCTCCTGATCCCCGCCCTCCAATAGCGGCACCAGGCGCAAACCGCGGCGCACCATCAGGGCCCCGATGCCCGGCGGCCCGCCGAACTTGTGGGCGCTGATCGACATCAAGTCGGCGCCAACCTCGGCGAAGTCGATGTGGACCCGCCCCGCGGCCGCGGCGGCGTCCACGTGGATCAGCACATCGGGGGATCGCTCCCGGCAGGCGGCCACCACCTCGGCCGCCGGCTGCACCGTGCCCACTTCGTGGTTGGCCCACTGGCAGTGCACCGCGGCGGTGTCGGGCCCGACAGCCGCGGCCATCTCATCGGGGTTCACCCGACCGGTGCTGTCCACCCCGACCACGGTGATCTGGTGTTTCTGGGCTTCAAGCCGCTGGGCCGACAATCGCACCGCGGAGTGCTCAACTGCGCTCAACACCTGGTGGGCGCCCCGATGTGACGCCCCCTGCACCGCGGCGGCGATCGACTCGGTGGCGCCGCTGGTAAACACCACCTCTCGGGAGCGGGCACCGAAGCAGTCGGCCACCTGTTGGCGGGCCTGTTCGATCTCATAGCGGGCCGCAAGCGCCTCGGCATGCATCCGGGATGGGTCGCCATGGTCGGCGGCCCACCACTGATTCATGGCCGCCAGTGCCTCGGGCCGGATGGGCGAGGTGGAGGCGTGGTCGAGATAGTGGCGACCGGTCACGGTACTGGATTTGGGTATCGCACCGGGATGGTCACGGCACAGGGATTTCTGAGTCGATGCCGTAATCTACCGGCATGGCTGCCGCAGGCGACACCCCCCAACCGCCGCCCCGGACCATCCCGTTCGCCGATCCGGAGTCCACCACCCGGGTGATGCTGATCGCCTCGGGCAAGGGCGGCGTGGGCAAGTCGTCGGTCACGGTGAATCTAGGGGTGGCTCTAGCCGCCGCCGGGCATCGAACCGCGGTGGTGGATGCCGACGTGTGGGGCTTCTCCGTGCCTCGGATGCTGGGCATCGGCCAAGAGCCGCAAATGGTCGGCGACATGATCGCGCCTCCTGAGGCTCACGGCGTGCGATGCATCTCCATGGGGTTTTTTGCCGAAGAAAACCAAGCGGTGATTTGGCGGGGCCCCATGCTCCACAAGGCGCTGGAGCAGTTTCTCACCGATGTTGCCTGGGATGATCCCGATTTCCTGCTGGTGGACCTGCCGCCGGGCACCGGCGACATATCCATCTCGTTGGCCCAATTCCTGCCCCGCTCTGAGGTCTACGTGGTTACCACCCCCCAACCAGCCGCTCAGCGGGTGGCTCAGCGGGCCGCGTATATGGCTGAGAAGGTCAATCTCACCGTGCGCGGGGTTATAGAGAACATGAGCTGGTTCACTGGCGACGACGGCAAGCGGTATGAGTTGTTCGGCGCGGGGGGAGGCCAAGAACTGGCCGACCAGCTTGAAGTGCCTTTGATCGGGCAAGTGCCGCTGATTCCTGCCCTGAGGGAGGGGGCTGACGAAGGCCGGCCAATCGCGGCAGAGGCTCCAGATTCCGAAGCCGGTCGAGCATTTTCGGCCATGGCCGCTCATTTGGTGGACAACCCCCCGCCCCGGCGGATCTACCGCCCAGAGCTCAAGATCAACTAATTCGAGTCCAAGGAGTGAATCAATGAACGTCCGTATCGGCGTGATCCGCAGCCAGAAGGAGATCGAGGTGGAGATGGACCCCGACTCCGATTTGGAGTCGGTGAAGAAGGCCATCACCACGGGTCTGGCATCGGGCGAGATGCTTTGGCTCACCGACAGTCGGGGCCGCGAGGTGGGGGTGCCTGCCGCCAGCGTGGCCTACGTGGAGCTCGACCCCTCATCGGCCAGTCGGTCCATCGGCTTCGGAGGCTGATTCGGCCCGGGCCGTAGACTCAGGCAATGGCGAGCCTGGAGGAATTGGCCCCCGGTCTGGCCAAGTCGCGCCTGAATCACCTCCAGCGGCTCATGCGGACATGGGCGCCGCTGGCTGACATCTCCTTTGCCGACCTGCTGCTGTATGTGCCCGCCGGCCAGACCACAGACATCCCGGCCAACTACGCCATCGCGGGACAGATTCGGCCTACCACGGCCCGCTCGATCCATCGCAACAACCTGGTGGGGGAGGTGTACACCCCTGAGCAGCGTCCGCTGGTGGACGTGGCCTATCGGGAAGGGCGGATAACCGACGGCGGGCGAATCGGCTACACCGACCAGCCGCGCATCCGCACGCTGACCGTGCCGGTGAACTGCCATGGCGAGGTGGTGGCGGTGATGGCCCGGGAATTCGACCCCGACACCCAGCGCAACCCCGGTGAGCTGGAGATGAGCTATTTCAAGCTGTTCCGGCGATTGGCGACCATGATCGCCGAGGGGGAGTACCCGTTCCCGGTAGACGACATCGAGACCGAAGAGTCTCCCCGGGTGGGAGACGGGCTGATGCTGCTCGACGCCTCGGGCCGAGTTCAGCTCACATCGCCCAATGCCGCCTCGGCGCTTCACCGCATCGGCCTCCACAGCGACGTGGAGGGCCGCCGGCTGGTGGACATCGGCTTGGAGCAGCGGGCCATCCGGGCCGCGTTCGCCTCCCGCCTGCCCCAGACCGAGGAGATCCAGCACGGAGATCGGGGCACCGTGGTGCTGCGCTGCCTTCCGCTGATCGGCCGGGGAGAGGTGACCGGCGCATTGGTGCTGATGCGGGACATCTCCGAGTTGCGCCGCCGGGACCGGCTGCTGATGTCCAAGGACGCCACCATTGCCGAGATCCACCACCGGGTGAAGAACAATCTTCAGACGGTGTCCTCGCTGTTGCGCCTGCAAGGGCGCCGGGCGATCGCCGCCGAGGCCCGGGACGCCATCGAGGAGTCGGTGAGGCGCATCCGGGCGATCGCCATCGTCCATGAGATTCTGTCGCGCGATGCCAGCAGCGACGTGCCGTTCGTGGAGATCGTGCGATCGCTGGTTCGCATGGTGGAGGAGGGTCTGACCGGTCCTGATCGGCCGGTGGAGTTCAAGGTGAGCGGTGATGCCGGTGAGCTGGCCGCCGACGTGGCCACGCCGCTGGCGGTGGTGCTGAACGAGTGCTTGCAGAACGTGATGGACCACGCCTATCCCGAGCCGCCCGGCGGACAGGTGCGGATCGAGTTGGACAACGACGGCGATCGGGTGGAGGTTCGGGTTACCGACGACGGCGTAGGCCTGCCACCGGGTTTTGACGTAGCCAGCGCCGACGGTTTGGGAATCGCCATCGTGAGGAATCTGGTGAGTGCCGATCTACGGGGGAGCATCACCATGAGCAACGGTGAGGGAGATCAGCCTCGTTGTGGAACCGTTGTGGAGGTGGCCATTCCCCTATTGGGGGCCGCTCCTCGACAGAGCGCTAAGCCAGGATGATGGCCGCCTCGCGCTGCTCGGCCACCCAGCGGCGACGGAGCAGGCGGCGTTCATCTTCAGAGGTTCCGCCCCAGATGCCCGAGTCTTGGTTGGTGGCCAATGCGAACTCCAAGCAGTCGCTTTTGGCGTCGCAGGCCTGGCACACCACCTTGGCCGACTCAATCTGCTCAAGCGCCAGCCCGGTGCTGCCTACCGGGAAGAACAGGTCGGGATCGGTGTCGCGACAGGCGGCTTGGCACCGCCAATCATCCGCACCGTTTTCAAATCTCTCCAGCAAAGTCTTCGATATCACGCGGGCACAAGGATAGGGGTGGTCTACTGGTGTGGCAAGAGGGGCTTATGGTGAACATGTTTATTGCTGATAATCGTGTTGTGGTTGTGGGGGAGTTCTCATGCGGGTGATCGCTCATCGGGGAGCCTCGCAAGCTGAGCGAGAGAACACGCTGGAGGCATTCCGCGTCGCCGTCGCGCTCCATGCCGACGGAGTTGAGTTGGACGTGAGGCGCACAGCCAACGACGTGCTGGTGGTACACCACGACGCCCACTTAGCCGACGGCCGGGCCATCATCGATCTGCACGACGACGAGCTGCCCGACTGGGTGCCAACGCTGGCCGAGGTCATGGATGTCTGCCGGGACCCGGCCTCAGAGCGGGAATTCGTGATCAACATCGAGATCAAGAGCGCGCCGAATGATCCCGACTATGACGCCGAGCACCAAGTGTCAGCCGCGGTGGCTGGGCTGGTGATGGGGTGGGGGATCGGAGAGCACCTCGGAGAGGTGATCGTGTCGTCGTTCGACATCGAGGCCCTCAACCGGATCAGGGCCATCGACCCCAGCATTCCCACCGCCTACCTGACTTTCGAGGTGCTGGCCCCTGACTTGCTGGTGAACCGGGTGATCGCGGCCGGCCACAGCGCTATCCACCCCTACTTCGCCTCGACCAGCAAAGCCCTCGTCGACGCCGCCCACGCCGCCGGCATCGAGGTCAACGTGTGGACCGTCAACGAGCCCGACCAAATCGCCCAACTCGCCGCCATAGGCGCCGACTCGGTCATAACCGACGTCCCCGACGTCGCCCGCGAAGTGCTGGGCAAGAGCTAGCCACTCCACTGCTAGGCCGCGGATGCCGCCACCAAGAAAGCGGTAACGACGGCGACGCACACCAGGGCAATTGCCTCGATGGATGCAGCTCGTCGCAGCCGCCGATTAACGGTGGCGCTTTCGTTCTGTTCGACCGCGGGGATGAGTACCCAGCGGTTGTGGCCGCCAATGGCCGCGGCCACGGCGACGAGGGCAATCTTGGCCAGCAGCAGGCGGCCCCACGGGGTTGACCACAGGTCGGCGAAGCGGTTGAGCACGAGAATCGCCATGACCGTGCCGGCCGCGCCGGCCAGCACAAGCGCGGTGGCTGCCATTCGGGAGAATCGCATCAACGGCCGGAATATGTCTGCACCGCGGCGGTGTCGACGCCACAGGAGGTCGGCCAGCAACACGACTCCGCCACTCCAGATCGCTGCGGCGCTCACATGGCTCACGCTGGCAATGGAATGCAACCACCTCGGTCCCTCGGTAACCGTGTGACCGTCGTAGGCAAACGAGGCAATGACGAGCGCCCCACCTATCAGCGCGGTCACAACAGTCCGCATCCTCGGTGGGTTCGCCACGGCACGGAATAGGGCCAGTACTACGACGAGCCCACCGAGCAGGCGAAGCCCTGCTGCCACGCCGAAGTTGGTAGACAGGGCATCGGTTATCGCGTCAAGTGACCAGAAGGCCGACCACTCCTGTTCGATGACCACCGCCCGGTTCAGCGCAGCTACTGCCGCGGCGGCGGCAAGCACGATGCCGTTCCCGCTCACCCATCTCCGCACCCGGTTTGAGTCCAGCGGCTCGCCACGGACGATGAAGGCCAAGAAGGCGAGCCCGCCCACTACGCCCATTGTGGTCAGGAAGATCAGGATTCGAGTTACTTCAGCTAAGCGGTGGGATCCCGTGGCTGCCGTATTGCTGCGCCCCGCTACGGAGGAGGTTCTGGGGGCTTCGGCGGTGGGTTCTGCGGGCACTGCTGTTGGAGACGGCGCGATCGTGGGTCCGCTCACGGCCTGGAGGACCGTAAACGCGAACGTGCCCTCCAGGATGTGGCCATCGGCGGCCGTTACCCGCCAATACACCTCAATTATGCCGGTGGGCAGCGGTGCTTCGTAGCGCATGAGCCAGGTCTGCCCATCGGTTGATTCCACGGTGGCCGGAGTGCGCTCGAGTCCTTCCTCATCAAATGCGACAAAGCCGTCCGAGACTGGTTCAACAGGACGAGTGAAGGTGAGCGAGATTTGCGAGACCGGTTCGACGACAGTGTCGCCGTCAGGCGGGTTCGATGACTCCAGTTCGGTGTGAGCGGCAACCGGTGCCGACCAGGTGGCGATTGAGGCAGTGCTTCCTATCAGCACCAACAACAGTGCGACAACAACCCGCCCTGCGGAACGACACGTTCTCCTGATGAGCTTCGATGCTAATAGCCCAGCGGCAGGGCTAGGGCCAGGGCGTTGGCGGCGTGGTGGAACTCTAGGCGGGTGGTTTCGCCTAGGTAGTCGCCGTCGAGCTGGTAGGGGAAGGGGGTGTCGCTGGCCACCACGGCGCTAGTAACTCCGTTGCGGGAGTGGACGTGGCGGTGGGCGGTGACCGGGGGGCCGTAGCCGAGGGCGCTGGCTGCCGTCCGAAGGAGCCTGCTCGCTCGCAGCGAGCGCACGGTGACCAGCGATAGGGGGACATCCAGGGTGGTGTCGGGCATCACGTCGAAGGGGCGCGAGCCCAGGTAGGTATAGGGATTGGTGTTCAGGCAGATGGCGAACTGGCCGGTCACCGCCTCGCCGTCGGCGTGGTAGACGGTGAATCGGGGACGCGAACGGTCGTAGTGGCGCAGCCAGGTGTCAACCGCGGCGAAGGCGAACAGGGCGTGGTTGGCATAGCGCTTCAGGCCGGCTCTCCGCTCCACTTGCTGCACCACGGCGGCGTCGTACCCCACGCCGGCGTGGAACAGGAAATATCGGCCGTTCACCTGCCCCAGGCCCACTCGCTTGATGTGGCCGGCGGCCAGCGTCTCCAACAGCATGGCGGCCGCCTCCACCGGATCGTCGGGCAGGCCGATGGTGCGGGCGAACACGTTGGTCGACCCTCCCGGCAGGGGCGCCAGCGCGACATCGGAGCCGGCCAAACCGTTGATGGCCTCGTTCAGGGTCCCGTCGCCCCCCAGCACCGCCACAGCGTCGCAGCCGTCGGCCACCGCTCCGTGGGCCAGGCGCGAGGCGTGGCCCCGACGATGGGTGGCGGCCAGGGTCACCTCGTGGTCGGCGGCCAGCGCTTTTTGGATGACAACCTGAGTCCGGGCCGTGACCGACGAAGCGTGAGGGTTTACGAGGAGGAGGACTTTCAGGCCTTAAACGCTACCGTCTTCGCCCTGAAGTCGATAAAACGCGATTGGCGGAATTCGCCTCAGTTCTTCGGCTCCGTTTGGTTTTGCACTGCTGGGGACGGGTGGGAGAATTGCACGCTATGGACATTGTGGTCTGTGTGAAACAAATCCCCGATCCTGCCGATCCAGGGGAGCTTGATCCGGAAACCAAAACCCTCAAGCGGGACATGAAGCTCATCTTGGACGAGTCAGACTCCTACGGCGTGGAGATGGCCCTCCAGCTGCGCGATGCCGCCGGTGAGGGAGAGGTGACTCTGGTATCGATGGCGCCAAATGAAGAGGTGAACGGTCTGCGCTCCGCTCTGGCCATGGGGGCCGACAAGGCCATCCTGGTCAGCGACGAGGCATTGGCCGGAACCGACGCCCTGGGAACGGCCCGGGTGCTGGCCGCGGCCATCGGCCGGGCTCAGGCCGATCTGATTCTGGCCGCCACCGAGTCGTCCGACGGCTACACCGGCACCGTTCCCGAGCAGGTGGCCGAACTGCTGGGCCTGCCGTCGGTCACCTTCGCCAAAGAGATCCAGGCCGAGAGCGGCGAGGTGGTGGTGAAGCGCCAAACCGAGGATGGCTACGACGAGGTGCGGTGCCCGCTGCCCGCGGTGGTTTCGGTTACCGCGGGGGTGGTTGAGCCCCGCTACCCATCGTTCAAGGGCATCATGGCGGCCAAGTCCAAGCCGATGGACCAGGTGGGCGTGGCCGACCTGGGCATCAGTCCCGACCAGGTAGGCTGGGCCGGCGGCGGCCAGGAAATCACCGACGTCAGCCCCGCTCCCGAGCGGGAGGCCGGCGAGATCATCACCGACGAGGGCGACGCCCATGAGCGCATCATCGCCCTGCTCGAAGAGCTTCGGATCGTCTAAGAGCCGGGACGCTAGGAGACATCATGGGAACCATTTGGGTTTATGCAGAGGCCTCGGGCGGCAAAGTCGCTTCGATCAGCCTGGAGTTGTTGACCAGGGCCCGCCAGCTGGCCGACACCGTGGAAGCGGTTTTGGGCGGCGACGGCGAGCTGGTGGCCGCCGAGCTCGGCGCCCACGGGGCGACCACGGTCCACGCCACCGGCGATCTGGCCGGCGGCCTGGCCGGACCGGCAGTGGCCTCGGCCATTGCCTCGGCTATCGAGGCCGGCGCCGCCCCCGACGCGGTGCTGTTCGGCACCACCTACGACGGCCGTGACGTGGCCGGTCGGCTCTCGGTGAAGCTGAACGCCCCAGTCATCACCAACATCGTCGAACTGGAGCAAGCCGACGGCTCTCTGGTCGGAACCGAGCCGGTTTTCGGCGGCACCGTCAATGTGAGCACCCGGTTCAACGGGTCGGGCGTCGGGCTGTTCTTGGTCCGACCCAAGTCGTTCGCCGCTGAGGAGTCTGGCGGTGGTCCGGCCGCCGTGTCGGCTCTTCCGGTGCCCGATTTGGGCGCCACCGGTGCGGCCCGGGTGGTGGACCGCTTCGCCGAGGAGTCTTCGGGTCCCAAGCTGGACGAGGCCGGCGTGGTGGTCTCGGGCGGCCGGGGACTGGGCGAAGCCGAGAAGTACTCCATGATCGAGGATTTGGCCAACATCCTGGGCGGCGCGGCGGGCGCGTCGCGAGCCATTGTGGACGCTGGCTGGGTTCCCTACTCCCACCAGGTGGGCCAGACCGGCAAGGTGGTCAAGCCCGACGTTTACGTGGCTTGCGGCATCTCCGGTGCCACCCAGCACATGGTGGGCATGAAGGGCTCCAAGAACATCATCGCCATCAACAAGGATGCCGAGGCGCCCATCTTCGGGATTGCCGACCTCGGTGTGGTGGGCGATGTGCACAAGGTGCTGCCCAAGCTGATTGAGGCCCTGCAAGCTCGAGGCTGAGCCGGGCTCGCCGCTCCGGCGGCGTACACCCGACAGGGATCGCTAGACCAAGGGCCAGGGGTGGCGGCGGCCACTGGGGTCGACGGGGAAACGGCCCTCGCCGGCCAGAGCGGCTGCCCGCGTCAGCAGTGCGTCTTGTTCGAGCAAGGTGAGCAGGCCCCGCAATTCGGGGGGCAGGCCATCGTCCAGAAGGCGAACCACATCTTCGGCCAGATCGTCGGGCAGCGGCTCTCCGGCCCATTCCCAGATCACCGTGCGCAATTTGAACTCGCAATGGAACGACAGGCCGTTGTCGATGCCATAGAGCCGCCCGTCATGGCCCAACAGGATGTGGCCGCCCTTGCGGTCGGTGCTGTTGATGATGAAGTCGAACGCGCACAGCCGTTGGAACCACCGATGGTGGGCCGACTCCTCCCGCAGGGTGAAGTAGTGCTCGTCGTAGTCGGTGGGCACATAGAGCTGCACCGAGCCCTCGCCCAGCGGACCGTCTCTGAGCACCGTGGGCGGAATCAGATCCCATCCCAGGGCGCGGGACAGCTCATATGCGGCGGTCTCCCGCTTGTGGAGCCCGGCGGGGAAGTCCCATAGAGGCCGCTCGCCCTTCACCGGCTTGTAAACCCCTTGGACGATGGGGGATTCGGGGGAGTGGACGTCTACCAGAAACGTCATATTGGAGCTCCAGGGCATCCGCCCCAGAACGTCCAATTCGCCCGAGGTCAGGATTTCGAATGCGTCGGCGTCTTCGAGCTCGGGCCGCTCGCGAAACGGCGATTCGGCATCCGGCTGGGGGGAGCTCATCAGTTGGAGCAGGGGCACCAGGTGCCGTCGTCGTTGAGCGGAGCACCGCAGTACCGGCACGGCGGGCGACCTGAGGCCACCACCTGTCGGGCCCGGGCGACGAAGCCAGCCACCTGGCTTCGGGTGATGCGGAACCGGGCGGTGGCCAAGTCGTCGTCCTCCTGGGAGGGCATCTCCGTGGCCATTATCAGCATGCGATCGGCATCGGCGTCATAGCCGATACCGATTTCGCCCACCGTCCATTCCGCTTCCAACGGGTCGATGAGGCCGATGTCGGCCTCCGGCACGATGGAGTCGGGATCGTCGCTGATCTCCTTAAGCGCTCCGTCCAGGTATTCCGCCAGGGCGGCCACCTGCTGCTTTTCCACCTTGAGCGATACCAGCGTGCCGGTGACTCCGGCCTGGAGATAGAACACCCGCTGGCCGGGAGGGCCGATGGTGCCCACCGTGAAGTGCTCAAGATCGTTCAGGTCGAATGACGCGCTCATGACGGTACGAGGGCCTTCAAATCAGATGTGCTGTTGACGGCCAGAACCAGCGGGCCGTCGTCGCTGTAGAGGATGGCGGTGATCGAGCAGGGCGAGACCACGATCCGCTGGAACATGTCCAGGTGGGCACCCGAGGCATGCGAGACCGCCGCCTTGATGGTGTCGGCGTGCGAAACCGCCACCACCGTCGCACCGGGGTGGCGGGCCACTAGGGACTGCACCGCGTCGGTCATCCGGGTCTGCATCTCAGAAAACGACTCTCCTCCCGGAAACCGGAAGCTGCTGGGGGTGCGCTGCACTTGGCGCCAGTCGCGGCGGCGGCGCAGGTCGCTGAGGCGCCGTCCGGTCCAGCGGCCGAAATCGCACTCGTTGAGGCTGTCGAGCACTCGCACCCGTCGCCCCACCGCCCGGGCGATGGGGGCGGCGGTCTCACGGGCCCGCTCCATGGGCGAGGCGTACACCGCTCCGATGCGCTTCGGGCCCAGGGCGGCAATGCGGGCGGCAGCCTGCTCGGCTTGCTCTCGACCCCGGTCGCTGAGGTGCAGACCCGGCGCCCGACCGGGCAGCACTGCGCCGGTGGTGGGGGTCTGGCCGTGGCGCACGAACAACACCAGGGTGGGTTTGCGGGTCTTACTGGCCATTTGCTCTCTGGAATCTGCTTCTAGTTGTCGTTGCCTTAGTACATGCCTTCCCAGCCATTGTCTTCTATCTTGCCGGGAGTGGGCTCAGCAGACACATTTGACGAACTGGCCGCTGATGTTACCGCCTGCCGGGCCTGCCCCCGGCTGGTCGCTTGGCGGGAGGAAGTGGCTGCGGTAAAGCGGGCCGCCTATCGGGATTGGGACTATTGGGGCCGGCCGGTGCCCGGCTTCGGCGACCCCGAGGCCCGCATTGTGGTGGTGGGCCTGGCCCCGGCCGCCCACGGCGCCAACCGCACCGGTCGAATGTTCACCGGCGACCGGTCGGGCGACTTTCTATACGCCTCGCTGCACCGGATGGGGCTGGCCAACCAGCCCAACTCCACCGATGTGAACGACGGGTTGCAGCTGAGCGACGTCTACATCACCGCCCCGGTTCGCTGCGCGCCGCCGCAGAACAAACCCACGCCCGCCGAAAGAGACGCCTGTCGCCCGTTCTTGGACCGGGAATTGGCTCTGCTTAGTCGGGCCCGGGTGTTCGTCGCCCTGGGGGCCATCGGCTACGGGGCGGTGGCCGCCGAGTTGGGAGTGCGGCCCCGGCCCAAGTTCGCCCACGGCATGGAGGCGCCTGCTCCTGGCGGGCAGACGGTGGTGTGCTCATATCACGTGAGCCAGCAGAACACCTTCACCGGCCGGCTCACCGAAGCCATGCTCGACGAGGTGTTCGCCCGGGCCCTGGCGCTGGCCGACGCGTTGTAGGCCCTGGATTGGTTCGCGACTCCGGGGAATCGGGCGATACCGTTGGGCCCGTGACGAAGACCCGCCTGCTGGCGATTGTGGCTGCGCTGATCTTGGTGGCAGCCGCCTGCGGCAACTCCGGCGCGCCCACCTCATGGGAAGACAACCCCGACGACTATTGCCCGGACGCCGGGGAACCGTGCGAGCCCAACGTGGGCCAGCCCGAGCGGAACTTCCGCGATGGATGCAGGGAAGCCGGCAAAGACGATCTAGACCAGCAGGTTCAAGAGAACTTGGACGATGTGTGCAAGTGCGGTTTCGACAGGATAAGGGACAGCTTGAGCTTCGAGGAGTTCAAAGAGCTTGACGACGATTTGCGCAGCAACATCAATGCCGACCTGACCGAAGAGGTGGGCCAGATCATGCGCCAGTGCATCTTGGAGGAATCGGGGCTCGGCTAGCAGCCCGCCCGGGTCAGATCCTCCCTCAGACCCCTACTTTGACCGCGCTTTCAGCCCAGTCGGGCCAGCGTTGGCGGCTCTTGGCGGCCAGCTTGTGCATGAGGGCCACCGCTCCGGGATCGTCGTCGCCGGGACGGGCCTGGATCACGCCGTCTTCCAGCATGGCGTTGATTACCGCCCGGCCCAGCTCGGTGCGGATCACGGTGAGGGTCCAGTCGGAGGCGTCGCCGATGCCCCCGGTGGAGATGTCGGCGTGCTCAGCGGCGAAATCGGGGCACAGGTTGCAGCCCTCCCGGGTCCAGGCGTGGCACTCCTTGAGGTTGATCTCGTGGTAGTCGCCGTTCTTCATCCACACCTGGAACACGCCCTTGATGTTCATTTTGGCGATCTGGTCGGTGGGAAGCCCGTACTTCACCCAGAACAGCTCCTCGAACATGGAGTCGTCGAAGCTCTTGGAGCACAAAAGCCCGATGTTCAGCTTGATGGGGCGGCCCACCTTGCCCACCTTGCGGTTCCACATCACCGGGCCGATGGAGGTCTGGCAGCTCATTCCCACCAGAGCCAGGCTCTTCAGCCCCTGTTCTTTGGCCTCTCGGTAAGCCAGCGGGTTAGCCGAGTAGGTGTAGCGGCTGCCGGCTCCCCGCAGCACCTCCTCGCGGTTGGTGGCCAAGCCAGGCACGGCCTTCCAGCCGTCGGCGTCGCCGCCCTCCAGAAATGACGTGAGGGCCCCGTCGATCACGTCGTTCTCCAGGCACCAGATCAAGATGGCCGACACCAGCCCGCCGTCCTGGCCCACCTCGTACACGTAGTCGTCGGAGGCCCGTACCAGCAGGATGTCGCTGTAGATGCCGGAGACCTCTTCCTCGGTGCGGATGCGCCCGAACAGGTGCTCGTCGGCCTCAGCCTCCCAGGTGCGGAACCGGGGGCAGGCCCGAGTGCAGGAGGTGCACCCCTTCTGGCCGTGGATGCAGTCGGACAGGCCCAGCTCATCTTCTAGGTGGAAGGGCTTGTACTGGCCGGGCTCGTGCTTGTAGCCGATCACATCGTGGGGGCAGGCGATCACGCAGCCTGCGCAGCCGGTGCACAGCCCCGAGTCGATGACCTCCTCGTAGAGTTCTTTCCACTGGTGGGTCCAGCGAACCTTGGCTTCAGCCACCCAGAGACTTTGCCACGCCCAGCATGTGATTTGGTCATTCAAAACGCATTTGCCCAGCAAGAGGCTAGAGGGAAAGGGCAAAGGGGGAAAGGGCCGAAAAAGCCGGTAGGGTGACCGTAATAGAGGCCCAAACCGCAGGCCAGCGCCACACTGAGCGCCAGACTGCGCGCTGGACTGTGAGATAACGAGATAGACGGGAGGAAAAACAGATGGGTGACTGGTGGGACGGCCTGACCGGCGACCTCCAGGTCTTCTATCTGATCGGCGCAATCGCCGGCGTCTTCCTCATACTCCAGCTCCTGCTCTTGGGCTTCGGCGTCGGCTCCGACCTCGACATCGACCTTGATGACGATGGCGCGGGAACAGGGTTCTTGTCCCTGCGAAGCCTTACGGCGTTCTTCTTCGCCTTCGGCTGGACCGGCGTATTGATGAAGGAAGCGGACAGCTCCACCCCGGTCTCGGTGATCGTGGCCATTGCGGTGGGGCTGTCGGTGTTCTTCGCGGTGGCCTACATGTGGCGCAAGTTCTCCCAAATGGAGGAAAGCGGCTCGGTCGACTACCAGAGCGCGGTCGGAATTATCGGCACCGTCTACCTGCCGATCCCGGCCAACCGCTCCATGCCCGGCAAGGTTGAAATCCTCATCCAGGGACGGCTCCGAGTGATCGACGCCTACACCAGCTCGGACAACGACCTTCCGGCTCAGACCCGCGTCACCGTGGTGTCGGTGGTGGATCAATCCACCGTCCTCGTCAAACCCTTGTAACTCATCTCTCCTAGACCCGAAAGGACTCTTTGATGGCTGCTATAGCCCTTGTTGCCGGCCTAATCGTCATTCTTCTCATTGCCCTGCTGTGGATTTCTTCCCGCTACAAGCGCTGCCCATCAGACCGAGTGCTGGTCATCTACGGCCGGGTGGGAGGACAGGGCCAGTCGGCCCGATGCCTCCATGGCGGTGGTGCCCTGGTGTGGCCCGTTATCCAGGGCTACGCCTTCTTGGACCTCACGCCGCTGCCGATCGAGATCAAGCTCCAAGGCGCCCTGTCGCAGCAGAACATCCGGGTCAACACGCCGGCCACGTTCACAGTGGGAATCTCCACCGAGCCCGGAGTCATGCAGAACGCTGCCGAGCGGCTTTTGGGGCTGAGCCTTGTGGAGATCGAGAACCTGGCCCGAGACATCATCTTCGGCCAGATGCGGGTGGTGATCGCCACCATGCCCATCGAGGAAATCAACGCCGACCGGGAGAAGCTGATCACCAACATCACCGAGTCGCTGGAAATCGAGCTGCGCAAAGTGGGGCTGCGACTCATCAACGTCAACATCCAGGATGTAACCGATGAGTCGGGCTACATCGACGCCCTAGGGCGCGAGGCAGCCGCCCGGGCCATCAACGAGGCCAAGATCAAGGTGGCCGAACAGGAACGCGACGGCGATATCGGCGCGGCC
>JAJECA010000049.1 GCA_022822265.1 Acidimicrobiia bacterium
TGGCCGGGGCGGTGGCGGGCGGGGCGGCGGCCGGTGCGGTTGAGCAGGGCTCGCACCGCGGCGAACCCGTCGGCGGTGAACAGGCCGAGGGCGACGCCGTTCCACAGGGCCCTTTCGATGTCGTCGGGCAGGCGGTTGGTGGCGTCGGCCAGATCGGGCAGGAAGCTGGCGCCCTGGGTGTTGAGGAGCTCGGCGATCTCTTCCACGGGGCCTGATTCTGGGGGCTCGGGGCTGGTGGTGCGGGCGGCGGGGAGGAGCCAGGGGAGGTCTTCTCTGAACACGAGGGTGATGGGGGTGGCTTTGCGGGGGGCCATGGAGTTGGCCTTGGCTGGCGTTGTGGGGGGTGTGAGGCGGAGCCAGGCGAGCTCGCCGCGGTAGCAGAGCTCGTCGAGCCACATTGGCTGGTAGTCGGGCAGGCGCTTTTGGATGATCTGCTTCTCCCAGGCGCCGGCGGGGAGGTCTAGGCCTTGGAGCTGCTCTAGGACTTTGGTTAGGCCGGGGCGGCCTCTGACTGTGTTGTCGGGGGTTAGGTGGTGGTGGTCTAGGAGGAAGCGCATGAAGTCTTGGGGGGTGGCGGCTTGGACTGAGGCGCGTTTTTGGCTTCGGCTTAGGTAGGACATGCGTTGGAGCAGGCGTCTTGAGCACCATGCTTGCTCTGATCCACCGGCGTGGTGGCGGGTCCTGTCACCTACGGCGGCCTGGCCGTCGGTGCGGCCAGGTCCGCCTTCGGCGCCACCCCCCACCACGCCTACCGTCTCGGCGCTTGCCGTTGGGGCAACCCCCTTTTTTTGTTGGTGGGGGGGGTTGCGGTTCGGTAGGTGGTCCGCGCGCATGGCGGTGCCCTCTTGCTCTAGGGCGGCTAGGGATTGTTGGACTGTTGGTATGGGGAGGGTGGTTTGGTGGGCTAGGGATTTGGGGGTTGTGGGGCCGGTGGACTCTAGGTGGCCTCTTATTGTCTCGATGGCCATGTTGGGATTGAGGGCTTGGTCGGCTAGTTCGGTGGTGGTCCAGAGGGGGGTGTTCTCGGGGTTTGCGATGGTGCGGACCCTGCTTTTGGCTTCCAGGGCTTCGTAGAGCTCTTGCCATTCTGGGGTGGGGCGGGTGACTACTTGGGTGGTGAGCAGGTCGTGGAGTTCGTCGGGGTTGCGGGGGTCGGGGGTTATTTCTTCTATTACTTGGGTGATGGCGTCTTGGGTTATTTGGGCGAGGGTGTGCTGGTCGAGGGTGGGGGGTTGGCGGTCTTGGCGGGGGCGCAGGCCTCGGGGGACGGTGACGGCGTTGGTGCGGCGGTCGACGATCTCGGCGTCGTCCAGGAAGGCGTAGGGGCGGGCGTTGACTATCTCGTGGCTGAGCGGGGAGGGCTCGGCGGTGTCGCAGAAGTGGGTACTCACTTCGCCGGAGCGGATATCGGTGAGGAGCTGTTTGAGGCCGTCCACGTCGAGGGCCTCATGGAGGGTGTCGTGGAGAGTTTGGCGCACCAGCAGGTGATTTGGGATCTCGATGGGGCCGGCGACGTTCTCCTGGCAGGCGGCCGCTCCGGGGAACACGGCGGCCATGATGTCGTCGGCCTCCATGCGCTGGATGGGGGGCGGGTTGCGCTTTCCGCCCCGGCTGCGCAGCACCACCAGGGCCCGGTTGAGGTTCCAGCGCCAGCGGGCGGTGAACATGGGCGAATCCAGCACGGCCTGGGTGAGCACCTCCTCCACCGAATCGGGGTGCAAGAACTGGGGGACGTCGCTCAGGGGGAAGCTGTGGTGGGGGCCGAGCGACAAGATGACGGCGTTGTCGTTGGCCGCCGCCTGGAGCTCGAAGTCAAAGCGGCGGCACAGGCGCTTGCGCAGGGCCAGGCCGAGGGCCCGGTTGATGCGCCCGCCGTATGGGGAGTGGACCACGAGCTGCTGGCCGCCGGTGTCGTCGAAGAAGCGCTCGAACACGATGTTGGTGTGGGTGGGGACGGTGCCCAGGGTGGCTTGGGCGGCGGCCACGTAGGTCACGGCCTGCTCGGCGATCTCTTTGGTGGTGGCGTGGGATTGGGCGAACTGCTCGGTGGCCTGGGCCAGGGATTCGTCGTTCAGGGGGTCGGCGCCAGGGGTGTTGGGAAACAGCCCAGATATATAGGCGCGCAGGTTGGACACCTGCTGGGACAGCTCTGCCGTGCGGGCGGGGGCCTCGCCCAGCCAGAAGGGCACGGTGGGCGGGGCGTCGCCGGCGTCGATCACCCGCACGGTGCCGGCGGCCACCTGCTTGATGCGCCAGGAGTGGGAGCCCAGAAGGAAGATGTCGCCGGCCATCGACTCCACGGCCCAGTCTTCGTTGACAGTGCCGATGAAGGTGTCGTCGGGCTCGGCCACCACCCGGTAGTCGCCGTTCTCGCCGATGGCGCCCCCGGATGTGAGGGCAGCGAGGCGTGCGCCCCTTTTGCCCCGCACCTCTTGGTTGATGGCGTCGTGGTGGAGGTAGGCGCCCCTGGGGCCCCGGCCGGTGACCACTCCGGTGGCGGCCTGTTCGATGGCCTCGTCGAACTGTTCTTTGGTGAGGTTGGCGTAGGGGGCGGCCTTGGTGAACATGTCGTAGAGGCCGTGTGTGGTGTGGATGTCGTCGGCGGCGGCCTCGGCGATTAGCTGCTGGATGAGGATGTCTAGGGGGGCCTCGGGGGGGCAGACGGCGTCGAGCTGGCCCTGGTGTACGGCGTGGATCAGGGCGAGCGACTCGATGAGCTCGTCTCGGGTGAGGGGCCACAGGCGGCCCTTGGGCGTGCCGTGGCGGCTGTGGTTGGAGCGGCCCACCCGCTGGAGGAAGGTGGCGATGCTGCGGGGCGAGCCCACCTGGCACACCAGCTCTACCGGGCCGATGTCGATGCCCAGCTCAAGGGAGGCGGTGGCCACCAGGGCTTTGAGGTCGCCGGCTCGGAGGCGGTGCTCGGTGCGGATGCGGCGCTCGGTGGAGAGCGATCCGTGGTGGGCGGCCACCGCGTCGTCGCCCAGGCGCTCGGCCAGCTGGTGGGCGATGCGCTCGGACATGCGGCGGGTGTTGACGAACACGATGGTGGTGTGGTGCTCGGCGATGAGGGTGGCCATGCGGTCGAGGATCTGATCCATCTGGGCGTGGGAGGCCACCGCTTCGAGCTCGTCGTCGATCAGCTCTAGGGCGATATCGAGGTTGCGCTGGTGGCCGGTGTTCACGATGGTGCAGCGGGCGCCGGGCTCGGCGTTTGGGGTGGTGTTGGCTCCGCTGGCGGCGTCGGCTCCGCTGGGGGGCCGATTGGGGGGGATGCCGGTGAGGAGGTCGGCGATGGTACCGATGGGGTGCTGGGTGGCCGACAGGCCGATGCGGGTGGGGCGGATGTTGGCCACATGCTCCAAGCGCTCGAGGGTGAGGGCGAGGTGGCTGCCCCGCTTGTCTCGGGCGGTGGCGTGGATCTCGTCGACGATCACGGTCTCCACGGTTCGGAGCACCTCGCGGCTTTTGGCCGCGGTCACCAGCAAATAGAGCGACTCGGGGGTGGTGACCACGAAGTTGGCCGGTTTTTTGATCATGGCGGCCCGGGTGTGGGCCGGGGTGTCGCCGGTGCGCACCGCCACCGTGAGCGGCGGGGGCTCGAAGCCCTGCTGGCGGGCTATTTCGGCGATCTCGGCCAGGGGGCGCTCCAGGTTCTCGGCGATGTCGGTGGCCAGGGCCTTTAGCGGCGACACGTACACCACCTGGCTGGTCTTGGCCACCGTTTGGCCGGCGGCGTGGCGCTTGTAGAGGTTGTCGATGGCGATGAGGAACCCGGCCAGCGTCTTGCCCGACCCGGTGGGCGCGGCAATCAGCGTGTCTTGCCCCGAAGCAATAGCCGGCCACCCCTGGGCCTGCGCCTCAGTAGGCCCCCCCGGAAACCGCTGGGAAAACCAAGCCCCCACCGCCGGATGAAACCCATAGCCGACATCGGCGCAAACACCCGGCTCAACAGCCGCGGCACTGGAAGGGGAAGCCACGCCGCCACACTACCGGCACCCTGTGACAGGATCGGCGGGTGCGGATGACGCTGAAAACTCCCCGCCTTGCGGTGTCGATTGTCGCTGTGTCTTTGGTTGCGGTGCTGCTGTCCCCTTTCGCCTCTGCCCAGACTGTTCAGGAGGTTGAGTCCAGGGACAGTCTGATCGCGAGCCAAGAGGCTCTTTTGAACGTGTACCGCTGCCTGTTCGGTGTGGACACTGCGATCGTTCCGGGCGGCTGCACTGACGGCAAGCCGACTGTGCCCGCTGCGGAGGCCGGGCCGTTCACCGGCACGCCTTCTTCTGAGGAGGTCGCGCAGCGAGATGTGCTGATAGCGAATCAGGAGGCGTTGTTGAACGTGTACCGCTGCTTGTTCGATGTGGACACCCAGATTGTTCCCGGCGGCTGTTGGGACGGTGCGCCCGCGATCCCGTTCGTTCCCCCTACTGAGGATGTACTGTTCTATTCGGGTTTGGTGGATGGCCCTGACGCGTGCGGCGAGTTGGAGGGCCTTGAGCTGTATCCGTCAGACCAGGACGGCGACGGCGTGGCTGAGAGCTGCATATTGTCCGACGGGGCTGTCGCAACCGTGCCTGTGCATCCGAGGTTCACAGAGTTGGTTTCGTCCACCGATTTGCGGTTCTTCTTCGACAATTTAACCTGCGGCCTGCAAACCGACGGTGCTATCGCCTGTTGGGGAACCAGCTCCTACGGAGCGGACAACCCGCCCGAAGGCCAATTCACAGCCCTTCACGTCAGCTCGAGGTTCGGGTGTGGAATCACAACCGATCAAACCATTGCCTGCTGGGGCGACTACAAGCCCTCAAGTAGCGGCAATACCAGCAGCTATAGGTGGACTGTCGCGGACATGGAAGGCCGATTCACCGATATCGCCGTCTTGGGCCTCCCCTTCGTCGCCTATGCCTGCGCGATCCGAACCGCCGATCTCGGCATCTCGTGTTGGGGATATCCAGGAACGCCAGATGTCGAACCGCCCGAAGGCCAGTTCACGGCGTTAACAAAAGAGGTCACCCTCTCTTGGTGCGCGATCAAAGTCGATCAGACCCTCGCCTGCTGGGGATCGGACTCCTCCGGTGCAACCGATTCGCCGCCCGGAACGTTCACTGCGGTCCATTCCAATGGCTTATTCTCTTGCGGAATCAGAGTCGATAAGACCCTGGTGTGCTGGGGAAACAAGAACGGCTCGGACCTTGGGCAAACCAGCCCCCCTGAGGGCGAGTTCACCGCCATCGGTCTGACGATCTCATCTGGCTGCGGGATCAGAGTCGATCAGACCATTGCCTGCTGGGGTTCCAATAGTCACGGACAAACCGACTCGCCCGAAGGCAAGTTCACCGCCATTGAGGCCGGTTACAGATACGCGTGCGCGATCAGAACAGACCAGACTCTCGCCTGTTGGGGCGACAATCGGGACGGCCTAACCGAACCGCCCGAAGGCCGATTCACTGCCGTAAACGCCAATGTCTTCAATGCGTGCGGGATCAGAGTTGACGGCACCGCTGCCTGCTGGGGCAGGGACCAGTACGGACAGGAAGCGCCCGACCCGCCTCCGGTCTTTAAACGCCAGCCGACATCAATCCCGGATTCGAGGGTGATGCTGGTGGCGGAGATCATCGCGGAAGCGCCGCATCTGGAGCCTTTCGTACAGCCGTATGCTCCGAGCCGGGGAGACAACCTCGCAGCACTGCGAGCCTGCATGGAACTCGGCGACGCTGTGTTGGCCGATCCGCTCGGTGTTTCTTTGGCGCTGTGCTCAACAACGGTCAGGTCAGCGACTTGGGCAATAGACCACGCCCTTGTCGACGACCCCGACTGTGCGCATGAGCAGGGGCGAGAGTATTTGACCCTGCCGTATGACCCATCCCGCATCGTCGGATGGGCCGATGTGTGCAGCTCCCAGCTCGACCCGTTCCCCAACGGGACGTGGATCGAGCGATGCCGAGCAGTCATGGGACTGGTATCGCCGCCAGCCGCCGAGATATCGGCCAGCCAAATTGAAGAGGAATACTGCATGCCCGTGACCCAAGAAGATCTGGACCGCTGGGGACGCTGCGTTGAATTAATACACCTACGCGTTGCCGGACTTCGCGCCGAAGCCACGGCAATAGACCCCGACAACCAGTGGCCGATCAACCTCGACATCGATCCGAAACCAAGGGACATGAGCTACTCGTGTTGAGTTGTCGCCTCAACCAGAGCGTCTTCGTTGGGTTGACCTGGGGGTTTCGGGGAGTAAGTGTCACTGGCGTCCGTACAATTTAGTGCATGGAAGTTGCGTTGAATCCCGGCACACAGCCCGGTGCCAACAGAGCCGATGCCAGCGTTGGCTGGGGTTTTGAGTTCCCTGATTTCTCTGAGGCGGGTGCTTCGGAGTTGTTGGGGTTGATGGGCCAGGTTGATCTGCTGCGACGCCGGGCCGAGGGGTATCTGGTGGGGTTGGTTGTGCGCTATGGGGAGCTGGAGGGCCCGGGCGCGGCGGCGACGGTGTGCCACCAGTTCGGTATCAGCGCTTATCGGGCCCGCCGGTTGGCCAAGACGGCCCGGGGCGTGGCGGCCATGCCGGCCATGTCTGAGTATCTGGGCGCGGTCCAAGACGGGCGGATATCCGCGGATCAGGCCGGGATGGTGGCCGAGTCACACGAGCGGGCGCCGATGAGCACCCAAGACCAACAAGAGCTGTTGGAGCTGGGCGGCTGGCAGGGCCACGACGAATTCAAAAAAACCGTGGCGGCGCGCGAGGACCAGCGACTTGCCGCCGACGGCATGACCCGCGCTGAGCGCCAGCAAGCCCGCCGCAGCGCCAAGGTGTTCGACGGCACCGGCGACATGGTCGTGTTGCACGCCGAGTTCGACCAGGTTGCAGGCGACAGGGTCAAGACCGCGCTGGGCGCCATGAGCGCCAAGATGCTCGCCGACGACGTCGCCTTCGACCCGATCCGCACCTTCGAGCAGCGCAACGCCGATGCACTGCTGGCGCTCATCACCCAGCAGCCTGCCGCTGCCACCCCCGACGAGGTAGCTGCCGGGGTGGCAGGCGGACCGGAGTGCGGTATCCGCCCGCAGAAGACTGTGCTGGTGGTCTCTGCCGAGTACGACGCAATCGAGGGCCGGCTGAAGAACGCCGGGCTGATCGACGGCACGCCCATCGATCTAGACGAGCTCCGTCGCATCGCCTGCGAAGCCGACATCGTGCCGATGATCTTCTCCGCCGACGCCCAGCCCCTTTACTTGGGCAAAGCTCAAAGAGCGCCCACCAAATCGCAAAAACTGGCCCTCTACAAGAGAGATCGCGGCTGCATCGGCTGCGGCCTCCGACCACAGGTCTGCGACGCCCACCACATCGTGCCCTGGGACCAAAACGGCCCCACCGACATCACCAACCTGGTGCTTTTGTGCCCCCGCTGCCACAAAAAGGTCCACAAGCACGCTCACCACATCCACCTCGATCCCCAGACCCGCCGATATCACCTCCTACCCCCACCCCGCCCCAGCCCCACAGCCCAGACCCCGCCCCCAAGACCCCCGCCCTCCGCTGAGCAACTGACTGCCGCCTAATCGCCCTCCAGGTTCAATGGACAGGCGCCCCAGCCAAATGCCACTTTGCGGTGCGTATAGTGGGCTGTGGAGGTTGTCTTGAGCCAGACCGACATCGGATCCATAGCTGCTGAAGGAGATTCCCTTGAGAAGCTGGTCGACCAATGGGCAGAGGCAGCTGTCTCCTGTGCCACTGTCGAGGCAATTCAGGATCCGGACGGCTTCGTGGCCACAATCTCCGGGCTGGCAGGTCCTTGGGCATTCGGGGAATCCAAGGAACAGGCCATCGTCGAACTGGATTCAGTTTTGCGCGACTGGGCTGCCATCAAACTCGCCGACGGCGACGACGACATTCCCCCCATGAAAGGCATTCACCTCACCCCACCCCCATGACCGGCAAGCTGGTCCCGGTCAGCCGAAGAACCCTGATCAATCGCCTGCGAAAACTGGGGTGGGAGGGACCCATTCCCGGTAAGCGGCACCAAGTGATGCGCAGGGGAAAGCAGAAGGTGCCCATCCCGAATCCTGGACACCGCGGAGACATCGGCCCAGGCCTGATCAACGAGATACTGAAGCAAGCGGAAATCAGCCGGGATAAATGGCTGAGAACCCCAGATTGATCTGTGTACATTTTGCTTATGCCGAAACTGCGGGTTTACCTGCCAAAGGACCTACATGTAGCGGTTAAAGAGCATGGCTTCCCCGCCTCCGAGATGTTGCAGAAGGCCGTTCGGGAGGAGATTCGCCGGCTTGAGCTGATCAAGGCCGGTGAGGAGTACTTGGCGGACCTGATCGAAGAGGTTGGAGAGCCGTCTCCAGCAGACAAGGCCTGGGCCAGGGACCTAATGGACCGCGCTACCCGTCGATCTGAGCAGGCCTCGGGCTGAGCGGCAATTGTGGCGCAAGTGGGATCTACCTGGGGTGGGCGGGTTTCGGGGCGGGATTATGACGCTCGGTGGGAGCAGATGGAGGCCGAGGGGCGCAATCCGCATGGGGAGGCTGATTTTGTGGACTCGCTCTTGGGCGGTTCGGGGCGGGTGCTGGATGCGGGGTGTGGGACTGGGAGGGTGGCTGTTGAGCTGGCTCGGCGGGGTTTTGTTGTGGCTGGGGTGGATGTCGACGACGAGATGATCTCGGGGGCTCGGGGCAAGGCGCCGGAGCTGGCGTGGCATCAGCTCGACTTGACTGAATTCGACTTGGGGGAGGCGTTCGACGCGGTGGTGATGGCGGGAAACGTGCTGCTGTTTACCGTGCCGGGGACTGAGGCCGCCGTAGTGGCCCGCTGCGCCGCCCACCTCTCCCCCGGCGGAGCGCTGGTGGCCGGGTTCCAACTGCGGGGCGGGGGCTACGGGCTGGATCGCTACGACGCCGACTGCGCCGCGGCGGGATTGGCGCTGTCGGAGCGGTACTCCACCTGGGAACGGGGAGCGTGGACGGGCGGGGACTACGCCGTGTCGGTGCACACCTCTACATAGGCGTACTTAGGCGCGAGAATGGGCGGGTGCTGGGTGGGCCGGAGATCATCACGTTTTTGCTGCTGGCTCTGGGAGGAGCGCTGGCGGTGGGGAACATTGCCGCGCTGATCAATCCCGAGGGGCCCCGCAAGCGCCGAGACGCCATACCTCCCCCACCGGGGGCCCCCGATGATGCGGCGAAGCCCAAAGTGGGGCGCAGCATGGTGATGATCGTTGTGGGCCTGGTGATCGTGATCTGGGCCATCGCCAGCTTGATCGGGGGGTGAGGCTTCCCGGCCCTGTCAGCGGGGCGAGATAGGGTCGGGAGGGTTATGGCGTTGTTGGATGTGGCGGGGGTCACGGTGCGGTTCGGGGGGGTCACCGCGCTGCGGGATCTGTCGTTCACCGTGGACGAGGGCAGCATCTGCGGGCTGATCGGGCCCAACGGCGCGGGCAAAACCACCTTGTTCAACGTAGTGAGCCGGGTTTACGACGCCCAGGAGGGCGCGGTGGGCTTCGACGGGGCCGACCTTTTGGCCCGCCCAGCCCATGCCATCAGCGGTTTGGGCATCGGGCGCACCTTTCAGAACCTGGCGCTGTGGCCGGGCATGACCGTGCTCCAGAACGTGATGGTGGGCGCCCATCACCGCTCCAAGATCGGGGCGCTGCGGGCCGCGCTGCGGTTGGGGTCGGGCCGGGAGGAGGCCGATCTGGCCCGAGCGGCGTGGGATGCGCTGGAGGAGCTTTCGTTGGCCGATGTGGCCTTCCACCCCGCCGCCGGGTTGCCGTTTGGCACCCTGAAGCGGGTGGAGCTGGCCCGGGCGCTGGTGGGCCGGCCCCGGCTGTTGATGCTGGACGAGCCGGCCACCGGGCTGACCCAGTCCGAGGTTGGCGAGCTGGCCGAGTTGCTGGTGGGGTTGGCCGAGCGGCACACGCTGACGCTGCTATTGGTGGAGCACCACATGGGGATGGTGATGGGGGTGTCCGACAAGGTGGTGGTGCTGGACTTCGGGGCCAAAATCGCCGAGGGCACCCCCGCCGAGGTGCAGAACGACCCGGCGGTGGTGGAGGCCTACCTGGGGGCCGAGCAGTGAGCCCAGCGTATTTGGAGGTGGCCGGGCTGAGGGCGGCCTACGGCGACATCCAGGTGCTGCACGGCATCGACTTCTCGGTGGACGAGGGGCAGATCGCGGTGATTTTGGGGGCCAACGGGGCGGGCAAGACCACCACGCTGCGGGCGCTGTGCGCCATGGTGAGCACCGAGGGATCGATCCGGTTGGGCGGCGAGGAGCTGGCCGGCCAGCGCACCGCCGACATCGTGCGCCGGGGGGTGGCCCACGTGCCCCAGGGGCGGGGGACGTTTCCCGAGCTCTCGGTGGAGGAGAACATGATGGCCGGGGCGTTCGTGCGCTCAGACGCGGAGGTGAGGGCCGACATCGAGCAGTGGTACGAGACCTTCCCAGTGCTGGGCGAGCGGCGCACCCAGGCTGCGGGCAGCCTGAGCGGGGGCGAGCAGCAGATGCTGGCCATCGCCAGGGCGCTGATGCTGCGTCCGTCATTGCTGCTGCTGGACGAGCCGTCGCTGGGGTTGGCGCCGATGATCACTCGGGCATTGTTCGAGCAGCTCACCGCCATCAACAAAGAAGCCGGGACCACCATGCTGGTGGTGGAGCAGAACGCCGCCCTGGCGCTGGGGGTGGCCGATGTGGCCTACGTGCTGGAGGCCGGGGAAATGGCCCTGTCGGGCCCTGCCCATGAGCTGGCCGCCGACGACAACGTCCGCCGGGCGTACCTGGGGTACTGAGCGATGGGTGTTTTGGTCTCGGTGCTCGGTGTTTTCGATGTCTCCTTCGACAAGCTGTCGAACGGGGAGTTGTGGCTGGCGCAGTTCTTCAGGGGGCTGAGCGACGGGGCCACCTATGCGTCGGTGGCGCTGGCGCTGGTGATGATCTACAAGTCGACCGGGTTCATCAACTTCGCCCAGGGCTCGCTGGCCCTGTTGGGGGTGTATTTGGCCTACATCTTCAGCGTGGAGCAGGGGCTGCCGGTGGCCGTGGCGGTGGTGTGCGCCATGGTGGCCAGCGCAGTTGTGGCGGCATTTGTGGAACGGGTGTTCATCCGGCCGTTCCCGCCCGACCACGTGCTGCCGCTGGTGATCGTGACGCTGGGGCTGCTTTTGATCATCGACTCGGCGGTGGGGATCGTGTGGGGGTTCCGCACCCGCAGCCTGCCCAGCATGTTCCCCAGCGGGGCGCCCATCGAGTGGGGCATCGCCCAGCTCACCTGGCGCACCATCGGCAATCTGGGCACGGTATTCGCGGTGGTGGGTTTGCTGTATCTGCTGCTGTCGCGCACCAAGGTGGGCTTGGCCTTCCGGGCGGTGTCGTCGAATCTGGAATCGGCCCGGCTGGTGGGCATCCGGGTGGGGCCCACGCTGGGGTTCGGATGGGCGCTGGCCGCGGCCATCGGCACCCTGGGCGGGGCGCTGGTGGTGCCCGATTTGCTGTTGGAGCCCTCGATCATGTTGCGGGTGCTGATCTTCTCGCTGGCCGCGGCGGCTCTGGGCGGGCTCGATTCCATGGTGGGAGCGGTGATCGGCGGTTTGGTGGTGGGGCTGGCCCGCAACCTGCTGGTGACGTTCTTGGACTTGAGCGAGCTGGCGCTGGCCACCGCGGTGGCGGTGATTTTGGTGGTGTTGCTGGTGCGGCCAACCGGCCTGTTCGGATCGACCCGGGTGGAGCGGGTATGAGCGCGGCAGTACCGGCGGGCAGCCGACAGCACCGGCGGCGCCAGATCATCGGATGGGCGCTATTCGCCCTGGTGGTGGTGCTGATTCCCTTCCTGATCGCCGACACTTACAGCCCCACCATCCTGGGCAACCGCTACACGTTCGGGCTGGGCAACCTCAGCCAGGCCATCGGGCTGATGGTGGCCGTTTTGGGGCTGAACATCGCCACCGGCTACAGCGGGCAGCTCTCTTTGGGCCATAGCTTCTTCGTGGGGTCGGGGGCGTACCTCACCGCGGTGCTGGTGAACGAGTTCCACTGGTCGTATATGGCCACGCTCGGGGTGGTGGTGCCGGGGCTGTTCGTGTTCGGGGTGCTGTTCGGGATCCCGGCGCTGCGCATCCAGGGGCTGTATCTGGGGCTGTTGACGTTTGCGGTGGCGGCGGTGTTCCCGTCGATCATCCGACTCGACGAGGTGGCCGACCGCACCGGGGGCAGCAACGGGCTTCTGATCGACAGCGACCTGGAGGCGCCCACTTGGGCCCCTCTGGGCACGGTGACCGAGTGGCTGCATGCCATTCCGGGAGTGGGCTCTCGGGTGCCCGACGGGCTCACCGGCCGCCAGGAGGAGGCGGTGTACAAGTACTTCTTGCTGGTGATCATCGCCGCGGTGTGCTTCTGGCTGGTGCGCAACATACTGGCCGGCCGGGTGGGCCGGGCCTTGGTGGCCATCCGGGACAATCCGCTGGGCGCCGCGGCCAATGGGGTGAACCTGGCCGCCTACAAGACCCTGAGCTTTGGCATCAGCGCGGCGGTGGGCGGGGTGGCCGGGACCATGCTGGCCATGCACTCGGGGTTCGTGGGGCCCGACGAGTTCGGCTTTTCGATGGCGATACTGCTGATTGTGGGGCTGATCGTGGGGGGCTCGGGCACGCTGCACGGCGCGGTGGTGGGCGGCTTGGCCATCCAGTTCGTGCCGGTGTGGTCGAGCCAGACCCAGACCCTGCCGGGCACCGACGTGGCCCTGGAGGGGCCGTACGGCACCGCCATTCTGGGCGGTCTGCTGATAATCATTATTTTCGCTCTTCCGGGAGGGACGGCCCACGGGTTCCGCCGCATAAAAGCCCGGCTCATGCCGGTGGCGCCCCAGCCTCCGAGCGGCTGAGAGCCGGGGGTGTAATTGTCGCTGGGGGCGCGTAGGGTATCGGGGCTGCTCTTAACAGAGAGCGAAATTCAGGAGGAATGACCCAATGTCGAAGTCTTGGCGAATCTTGCTCGCACTTGTGGCCGTGCTGGCGCTGGTGGCCAGCGCCTGCGGCAACGACGATGATGATGCGCCGGTAAGCGAGCCCGCACCAGCCGCTCCCACCGAAGCACCCGAAGAGCCGGCGCCCGCACCCGAGGATGAGGACGAGCCGGCGCCCGCACCCGCGCCTGAGGATGAGGACGAGCCCGCGCCCGAGCCCGAGGATGAGGATGAGCCTGCGCCCGAGCCCGAACCGGCCGGCGATCCCAACATCGTGGAGCTGGGCGGCGGCGCGGTGATCGACATTGCCGAGTGCCCCGACGAGTGGGACAACTACCAAGGGGTGACCGACAGCGAGATCCGCTTTGGCAGCAGCCTGCCCCGCTCCGGGTCGCTGGCCGGGTTCGGCACCATCAGCGACGGCGTGCAGCTCTACTTCGACCACGTCGGCCCGATTGACGGGCGCAACGTGGTGGTGGTGAGCCGGGACGACGGCTACGTGCCGGCCCGAACGCTGACCAACGTGGAGGAGATGATCGATGTCGAGAATCTGCTGGGATTCGCCGGCATTCTGGGCAGCCCCAACAACCTGGCCGTCCACGACCTGTTGAACGAGAACTGCATTCCGCAGCTTCTGAACCTGACCGGCCTGCCCGAGTGGGGCGATCCCTCCAACTACCCGTGGACCACCGGCGCGCTTATGTCGTATGAAACCGAATCCCGGATTTGGTGTACCCACGTCGCCGACGAGGTCGGCTCGGGGGCCACGGTGGCCATCTTGTCGCTGGGCAACGATGCCGGCGAGGCCTGGCGGGTGGCGTTCAACGAATGCGCCCCCGATTTCGGCCTCGAAGTTGTAGAAGAGGTCAAGCACGACCCGCAGGCCGACTCTGTTGGCGCCGATGTGATCAACCTGGCCGCCAGCGACGCCGACGTGCTGCTGGTTGCCTCCTCGGGGGCATTCTGCCCGCAGGCGGTGGCCACGGTGGCCAGTCTGCCTTGGGAGCCGCTGGTGCTGGTGGCCAACGGATGCCAGAGCATCTCGTTGTTCTGGGTGCCCATCGGGCCGCTGGCCAACGGCATCCGGCTGGTGAACACCCAAAAGGACATGGCCGACTCTTCGCTGGCCGACGATGAGTGGGTGCAGTTCGTGCGGGGCGCGCTCGAGGGCCAAGGCGTCGACCCCGAGGCCGCCTCCCACGCCCTGGGCTACATCTTCGGCGAGATACTCCACGAGGTTCTGCTGGATGCGGCCGACATGGACGGCGGCATCAACCGGACCAACGTGATGCGGGCCATGTGGCAGATGGACTTCGCTTCTCGCGGGGCGATCGGCAACGCTCTGCGGACCATGGACGGGGCCAACGACTCCTACATGGTGGAAGCCGGGCGCATCGAGGAGCTGGTGGTGGACGCCGACGGCGCCCGCTACATCCCCATCAGCGACGTGATCGCCTTCGAAGGCGAGACCGGCACCTTCGGCCAATAGCCGACTAGACCGAAGCGACCCCCGTCCGGCTGCTGTCGGGCGGGGGTCGTTGGCGTTTGTGGGCTAGGAGACGGTGATCGGCACTGAGGAGTAGCCGGCCACGTTGGACATCTGCACCCGGCGCAGGCCTTCCTCGTTGACCTCGAAGGCGGGCCAGCGGCGGGCGACCTCCTCGATGGCCACCCGGCTCTCCAGGCGGGCCAGGGCCGCGCCCAAGCACACGTGCAGGCCGTGGCCCAGGCCGACGGCGAGGCCGGGGTCGCGGGTGATGTCGAATCTGTCGGGATCGTCGTAGCGGCGGGGATCGCGGTTGGCCGCCCCGGTGATGAGGAACACCGGCTTGTGCTTGGGGATGGTCACCCCGTGCCACTCGGAGTCGACCACCGAGTAGCGGCCCTGGTACTGCGAGGGCGCCCAGTAGCGGAGAATCTCCTCCACCGCGTTGGCGATGACGCTGGGATCGTGCAGCACCTTGGCCCACTGGTCGGAGTTGCGACCGAACAGCACCACCGCGTTGCCCACCAGCTTGGTAACGGTCTCGGAGCCGGCCGCGGCCAAAAGGGTGCCGAACTCGGCGATCTCGGCGTCGTTGAGCTGAATGCGCTCGCCCGTATCGGTTTCCACCTCGGCGTCGATCAGCGCGGAGAGCATGTCGTCGGCCGGTGCGGCCCGCTTCTGCTGGGAGAGCTGGAACAGGTACATGCCCTGGGCCATGCCCGCTTCCAGTGAGGCCTGGCTGCTCATGGCCGAGCCCTCCTCGCGGCGGAGCATCTCGTCGGTCCAATGCCTTATCTGCTGGCGGTTCTCGGGGGGCACGCCCAAGATGGTGGAGATGATCTCGACGGGGAACGGGGCGGCGAACTCCTCGAGGATGTCGAACTGGCGCCGGCCCATGAGCGGATCGAGGAAGCCGCTGATCACCTCGCGCACCAGCGACTCGTAGTTGCCGATGGAGCGGGGGGTGAACGAGCGGGACACCAGCTTGCGGTAGCGGGTGTGCTGCGGCGGGTCCATGGAGATGATCATCCCCGTGTCGCTGGGCTCCCCCGACGCCAGCTGCTCGTAGGTCTGGCCGTGGGTGGAGGTGAAGGTGTCGTAGTCGCGGTGGCCGGCCACCACGTCGTCGAAGCGGCTCAGGGCGTAGAAGTCGTACTGCTCGCTGTAGTAGCAGGGGGCGTGGTCGCGCAGGTCGGCGTAGGTGTCGTAGGGATCGTCGAAGAAGTCCCGGCTGAACGGATCGAACTCAACGGTCTTCGTGCTCATGGGCCCCATTATTGACTATTGAGCACCGGCGTCAAACAGCGCGGCTCCGATGGCCTCGGCGGCCTCTTCGGTGGGTCCCTGCCAGGAAATGGCGCCGTGGTCGAGCAGAACGGCGCGGTCGCACAGGGCCAGGGCGTGGCCCATGTGCTGCTCGACGATGAGCAAAGAGGTGCCGGCGTCGCGGATGCGGCCCAGCACGGCGTACACCTCGTCGGTGACTATGGGGGCCAGGCCCAAAGACAGCTCGTCGGCTATGAGCAGCCGGGGGCTTTCCACCAGCACCCGGGCCATGGCCAGCATGCGCTGCTCGCCGCCCGACAAGGTGCCGGCGATCTGGCGGCGGCGCTGGGCGATGGGGGGGAACAGCTCGAAGGCCCGGGTCAGGGCGTTTCGCACCCCGGAGCGGTCGTGGGTGCGGGAGAAGGCCAGGGTGAGGTTCTCCTCCACGGTGAAGTCACCGAACACGGCCCGGCCCTCGGGCACGTGCACCACCCCGGCTTTGGCATAGCGGTGGGCCCGCACCTTGGTGAAGTCGTTCCCGTCCACCATGACCTCGCCCTCGGTGGGCTCCACCAGGCCGCTGGCCACCCGGGCCACGGTGGTCTTGCCCGCTCCGTTGCGGCCCAGAAGGGCCACGGTCTCGCCCTCTCCCACCGTGAGGGACACGTCGAACAAGGCGCGGAACGGACCGTAGGCGGCGTTCACATGGCGCAGTTCCAGCACGGGGATCTCGAGGGGGGCGGGGGTGGCCACAGGGGCAGCGGCGGTCTCAGCGGGGCCGTTCATTGCGTGCCCGCCACAAAGTCGCCCAGGTAGGCGGCCCGCACCTCGGGGTCCTGCATCACCTCGGGGGTGTCACCGCTGGTGATGAGGCGCCCGAAGTTGAGAACGTAGGTGCGCTCGGTGAATGAGGCCACCAATTCCACGTCGTGCTCCACCAGCAGCAGGCCGAACCCCTGCTCTAGCTGGATGCGGGCCAGGGTCTCGGCCAGGGCGTTGGTCTCGGCCCGGTCGAGCCCGGAGGAGGGCTCGTCGAGCAGCACCACCCGGGGCTGGGTCATGAGCGCTCGGGCCACCTCCACCAGCCGGCTCTGGCCCAGGCTGAGGGCCTCGATGGGCTCGTCGCCCATGCCGCCCAGCCCGAGGCTCTCGAGCAGGGCGTCGCAGCTCTCGATCTCGGCGGGCTTGGGAAGGCCCAGGCCGAGCACGTCTTTCCACAGGGCGCCGGTGCCGCTGCGGATGCGGTGGGCGAACAGCAGGTGATCTCGCACCGACGAGCCGCTGAACAGCTCCACCCGCTGGAAGGTGCGCCCGATGCCCAGGCGGGCCCGGCGATAGACCGGCAGTCGGGTGATGTCGTGCCCGTCGAAGCTCACCGATCCGGCCTCGGGGCGCAGCAGGCCCAACAGGCAGTTGAACAGGGTGGTCTTGCCCGCGCCGTTGGGGCCGATGAGGCCCACCCGCTCGCCTTCTTCGAGCGCGATGCTCACGTCATCGAGGGCGGTGATGCCCGCGAACCGCTTGGTGATGCCTTCGGCCGCTAGCAAACTCACGGCTCATCTCCTGGGTGGGCCCCGGCGTCGGCTGGCGGCCCGTCACCGGCTGTGGCCCCGGCTCCGGCACCGGCTGGGGCCATGGCCGGCTGGCGGCGGGCGAACATGCTCTGCATCAAGGCCTGCGAGCGGCGCTTGCCGTGCTCGAGCAGGCCCTCGGGATGGCGGGCGAAGGAGATGGCGGCAAAGCCGAACAGCACGTATCGCCACGCCCCGTCGAGCCCGAGCCAGCGGTGGAGCACCAGCTCGGGGAAGATCACGAAGGCCACGCCGGCCTGGATGCCGCCCTCCACGGTGCGGGTGCCCAGCACTACCACGATCACCAGCCAGAACAGCCCGGTCTGGGGGTCGAAGTTGGCCTCGTATCCCACCAGCCTCTCCTCCATGGCCAACAGCCCCCCGCCGATGGCGGCAATGCCGGCCGACACTGAGAACACGATCACCCGGCTCCGCCACGAGATCACCCCGATGGACTCGGCCGCGGTCTCCGAACCCCGCAGCGCCCGCAGGGCCATGCCGGTGCTGGACTCGCGGATGAGGATCACCAGCACCCCCACCAGCACCAAGATGGCGACGCACAAGATGAGGAAGTTCTCGCGGCTGGAGAAGTCGACGCCCAAGAACTCGGGCCGAGGGACGCCGCGGCCGTGGAACAGAGATCCGCCCACCCAGCTGTACTTGACCAATACGTCGTGGAAGAACAGCGCGAAGGCCAGGGTGGCGATGGCCAGCCAGATGCCCCCCAGGCGCATCACCGGAATGCTGAGCACTGCCCCCACCGCGGCGGCGATTGCCGCGCCGGCCAGCATGCCGACCATCACCGAGATGTCCCAGCGCTGGGCGAACTGCATGGCGCCGAACGCCCCGATGGCCGCGAAGGTCACCTGGCACAGGGCGATCTGGCCGCCGAGGCCGGTGAACACCACGATGGACAGAAAGATGATGGAGAAGATCACCGAGTGGGTGATGCGGGAGATCCAGAAGTTGTTGGCGTAGCCGAAGGTAAAGATGCCCACCGCGGTGAAAAAGGCCAGGGCCATGATCCGGGTGTAGATGGTCATGCCCCGGCTGCGGCTGGTGGCGGCCAGCGCGGGCGGGGGCGGCGACACCCCGAGCAGCGGATCGGCGCCGGCCACCTGGCGGCGGATGGCGGGCCAGAACACGATGATGGCGAACAGCATCACGTAGGGCAGCGCGGGGCCCTGCAACTCGGCCAGGATGACGTTGTCGCGGGGCACGTGGGTGCGCATCTGGGTTGTGACCACCCCCAGCAACAGGCCGCCGAACAGGGCGGCGGGCAGGCTCACCAGGCGGCCCAGCGCGGCGGCGGCCAACGCGGAGATCACGATCGGGAAGTAGCCGGTTGGCTCCAGCACCGTGCCCAGCGACGACGTGGTGGGCACCAGCAGCACCCCGGCCAAACCGGCGAAGAAGCTGGACAGCATCCACGAGCCCGACGACACCCAGTCGGCGTTGACCCCGTTGAGCTCGGTCATGCGGGGGCTCTGCACCACGGCCCGGATGCGCAGGCCCAAGCGGGTGTTGCGGAACAGGGCGGCCAGGGCCACCGCGGCGGCCACCACGATGACGAAGGCGGCGATCTCGTCGCGGGTCACGGGGTAGCGGCCGAACAGCCGGTAGATGGTGGTGCCGTCGGGGATGATGCCCACCGCGCCGAAGGGCTGCTCGCGGTTGTAGTCGACGATGAGCTTGAACAGCTCGGGCAATGCGACGAGCAGGCCGAGCGAGATGACCAGCTTGGCCACCGCGGAGGAGGCGTGGACGTGGCGGAATATCAGCCGCTCCAACAGCAGCCCGAGCACCGGGGCCACCAGCACCACCGCCACCAGCACCGCCGCCCAGATGGGCCAATCGCGCCGCACGTGCAGCTCGAAGTAGGTGGCCGCGCTGATGAAGGCCTGCGCCCCGAAGGCCAGGTTGAACACCCCGGAGGTCTTGTAGGTGAGCACGAAGCTCATGGCCACCAGGGCGAACCCCGCGCCGATGGGCAGGCCCTGGAAGAACGCCCGAATGGTGTCTTCCAAGACCCCGGCGGCGAGGACGCTGGCGGTCATTGCGGGCTCAGCCTCAGCTCAGCTGACCGTCAGCCTGCGAACGTGAGGGCCTCGGGGTCGTGCCAGTCTTCTCGGACTGTCTCCCAGCACAGCCACGGCTTGCCGGGCTCGCCGGTCCACTGCTCGAAGTCGCCATCCACTATCTGGACGCCGGTCAAGCAGCGGTACTGGTAGTCAGCATTGGGATCGTTGTTGGGCAGGGTGATCTGGCGGCTCCAGTCGACGGGATTCGTGAGCCCGTCGTGGCTGTAGTCGTCAAACGTGCGCAAAGCGTCGACCAGCGAAGCCCGGTCGAATTCGGGGCCGGCGGCCAGGAGGCCCTCATAGAAGAGATGGGCGTTGAGCCAGCCGACCATGGTCTGCTCTTCCACCTTGATGTCGGCGGTGTACTCGAAGAACGCCTCTTGAAGGCTGCTGTCGATGTTGGCCTCGAACGGGACGAACTGGGTGAACACCAAGTCGCCCTCGAAGAGGTCGGCGTTGGCGGCCACAAAGTCGTGGTTGTAGGTGTTGGGGTGATACATGACCACGTCGTCGCGGTAGTCCTGCTTCACCAGCTCTTGGGCGATGGTGCGCATGCCGTTGAGGTCGAGGCAGGTGTAGATGATGTCGACGCCCTTGTCCTTCATCTCCGACACCTGGGGCGCAACGCCTCCGGCCAGGCCGAACTCGATGGAGGTGTCGAAGAACTCCACGGTCATTCCGCCGGCCTCGGCGCTGTAGCGCTCGATGGAGTCGCGGGTGCCCTCGGCGCAGATCTTTGAGTTCTCGCTGTTGCCGTAGCCGAAGACTCCGGCCTTGGTGGCCCCTACCTGGCTGGCCACATAGGGCCACAGCTGGTGAATGCAGCCGATGCAATTCGGGGCGACATGGCCGAAGATGTTGCGCCGGTCGGCGAACTCGTTGTGGATTCCCCAGCCGAAGGTGGGCACCCCGGCGTCGTTGAGAGTGTCGGCCCCGAAGAACAAGAGGGTGGCCACGAAAGCAGCCAGCGAGTCGTCCTCCTCCACCATGGCCAGCGCCTGGGGCTGGTTCTGGAACAGCTGGTCGTCGCGCTTGTTGGCCAGCACCAGCTCGCGGCCGTAGATGCCGCCGGTGTCGTTGATGAAGTTGAAGTAGGCCTCGATGCCGTCGTTGTAGGAGGCGATGTTGGTGCCCAGCGAGTTGTTGCTGATGGTGACGATGGAGGTGACCTTGATCTCGTCGTCGTTCACCCCGGGAACGCCTTCGATAGGCACGAAGGTGTGGCGGTGCTCGGGGTCCTTCGGCTCCTCGGGCTCTGGTTCCGGCTCAGGTGCGGAGTCATCGCCCGGCTCTTCGTCGGGGGCTTCCTCGGGGGCGGGCGCGGGCTCGTCGTCGGGCTCATCGGCCGGGGCGGGTTCGTCGTCGGGGGCCTCTTCGGGGGCGGGCGCGGGCTCGTCGTCGGGCTCATCGGCCGGGGCGGGCGCGGCGGTGGGCGCGGGGGCGCCCTCGTCGTCGTTGCCGGCGTTGCCGCAGGCCGTGGCCACCAGAGCCAGCACGGCGAGCGCGCCAAGCAGCATCTTCCACAAACGAGCAGTCATCAAGGTCCCCCCTTGTCGCATGTCCCGGTCAAATTAGCCGAAGTGGGGCGGCACCACTAAGAGCCGGTCGGGAACGGCCTAGTGGCTGGTGCGGTAGTCGCCGAATTTGGAGTCCCGCTCAGACAGCGTGGTGGTGAGGCCCTTCTTCTTGATGGAACCCACGAAGTCGGCCATGGCCTGGGTGTGGGTGCCCAACGCGCACAGCTCGGTGCCGGCCCGGATGCCGGCCCGCATGCCCATGTGCTCCATCTGGCGGTGGACTACCCGCTTGTTCATCTGGAGCAGCTCGGCGGGCACCTGGGCGATGCGCTCGGCTACCTCCAGCACGGCGTCTTCCAGCTCGTCCTCGGGATAGCAGGCATTGGCCCAGCCCCGCTCCACCGCTTCGACGCCGGTCACGTAGTCGCCGGTGAGCATCATCTCCATGGCCTTGCGCATGCCCAAGAACCAGGGGTGGAAGTGCATGTCGGGCACGCCGAAGCGCACGGCGGGATAGCCCATCTTGGCGTCTTCGGCCATGTAGACCAGGTCGCAGCCGGTGGCCAGCTCGCTGCCCCCGGCCAGGCAGTAGCCGTGGACCTGGGCGATGACCGGCTTGGCCAGGTCCCAGATGCTCATCCAGCCCTCGGTCACGTGGCGGGGCCATTGGCCCTCGCCGCCGGGGGTGTAGAAGGGCAGCTCGTAGCCCTCGTTGCCCCCGCTGAGGTCGTAGCCGGCGGAGAACGACGGGCCGGCGCCGCAGACGATGCTCACCTTGACGTCGTCGTCTCGATCGGCCTCTTCCAGCGCTTCGAGAACAGCCCCTCGCAACGGGTGGATGAGGCTGTTGCGCTTTTCGGGGCGGTTCATGGTGACTCGCCGCACGTGGGGGCGGGGGTTGTCGATCAGGACGATGTTGTCGCTCATGGCCGCCAACCGTAACCTGCGGGCCGATGTGTGCTCTTACCGCAGCGGCCACAGTTCTTCGGCCATGTGCGGCCCTGTGCTGATCCCCTCGACCAAAGGGGCTCGGGTGGCGCTGCACGATCTGGAGGGCGACGGACCGACGGTTCTGTTCTGCCACGCCAACGGGTTCTGCGGGCCGATGTGGCAGCCGGTGGCCCGGGAGCTGGCATCGGTGGCCCACTGCTGGGCGCTGGACTTCCGGGGCCACGGCGACAGCGTGTCGGGCCCCGATGAGGACTACCACTGGAACGGCATGGCCGACGACGTGCTGGCCGCGGTGGATGCGCTGGATCCCGCGCCCCGGCTGGCCGCGGGCCACTCTTTGGGCGGGGCGTCGATCTTGAAGGCCGAGCAGGCCCGACCGGGGACCTTCGACCGGGCCTGGGTGTTCGAACCGGTGACCATTCCGGGCCGGACTGTTCCCCGAGACGGCGTGAACATGCTGGCGGCCATCGCTCGGATGCGTCGGGCGGAGTTCGAATCTCGCCAAGCGGCCTATGACCGCTACGCCTCCAAGCCGCCGCTAAGCCTGTTCGCCCCCGAGGCGCTTCGGGCCTATGTGGACCACGGCCTTCGGGATCTGCCCGACGGCACGGTTGAGCTGAAGTGCGCGCCCGACACCGAGGCGAGGATCTTCGAGAACCCCGATTTGGAGGGGTTTGCCCGACTGGGCGAGGTGGCCACCGCGGTCACGGTGGCAGTAGGCACCGACACCGACCCGCCCGCCATGGCCGCCCCCTTGGTGGCCGAGGCGCTGCCCAACGCCACCCTGGTGCGCTACGACAACCTCACCCACTTCGGCCCCCTGCAAGACCCGCCCCGCATCGCCGCCGCCATCGCCGACGCGCTGTTCAAGAGCTGAGGCATTATGGGGGCATGGACAACATCGATTTCGGCGATCTGAACTATCTGGCGATCCTGGTCGCCGTGG
>JAJECA010000002.1 GCA_022822265.1 Acidimicrobiia bacterium
GCGGCACATGCCCACCGAATTCATGCGGGGGTGATAGCAGAAGTGGGGGATGTACACCCCGGCCCGCTCGGCGGCGGCAATGACCCACTCGCCCGGCTCAGCCTGCACCGGCTGACCGTCGACGGTGATGTTGACCACGGTCTCGTTCTCGCTCACGACACCACCCCCGCAACAGTCACCGCGGTGGCAGGCAGATAGGCCTCGAACTCACCGCGGAACCGCTCCAAAGCCGAGGCGATGGGCGATACGGCCGAAGGTCCCAGCGGGCAGATGGTGGTCTGGCGGGGCGGCCAGGCGATGCCGGGGCTGATGTTGTCGCACACATCCATGAGCAGGTCCAGGTCCTGGGGACGGCCTTGGCCGGCCAGGATGCGGCTGAGGATTTTCTCCAGCCAGGAGGTGCCCTCCCGGCACGGCGTGCACTTGCCGCAAGACTCCCGGGCGAAGAACCGCACCACGTTGTGGCAGGCCTTCACCACGTCGGTGGTGTCGTCCATGACCACGATGGCCCCCGAGCCCAGCATCGACCCGGCCTGATCGACGGTGGTCTTCTCCAGGGGCAGGTCGAGGTGCTCCTCGAAGAACCAGGGCGCTGACGCGCCGCCGGGGATGAACGTCTTGAGGGTGCGGCCGGGGCGCATGCCGCCGGCGTAGAGGGGATCGAAGATGATGTCGCGGAAGGTGGTGGTGCCGAAGGGAACCTCGAACACCCCCGGGTTGGCCACATGGCCCGACACCGCGAACACCCGGGTGCCGGTGGAGCTGTCGGCGCCCATAGCGGCAAACGCCTCCCCGCCGTTGGACACGATCCACGGCAGGTTGGCCAGGGTTTCCACGTTGTTGACGATGGTGGGTTTGCCGTATAGGCCGATGGACGCCGGGAAATAAGGAGGCTTGAGCCGGGGCATACCCCGGTCGCCCTCCAGGCTCTCGATGAGGGCGGTCTCCTCCCCCACGATGTAGGCCCCGGCCCCCCAGTGCAGGGTTATGTCCACCGAGAAGTCCTCGGCGCCCAACACGTTGGCGCCCACGTAGCCCGCCTCGTAAGCCTCGTTGAGGGCGGCGGCCAACCGCTCTTGGGCGTGGGCCATCTCGCCGCGCACATACAAGAAGCACTGGGAGAGCCCGAGGGCGTAGCAGGCGATCAAACAGCCCTCGATGAGCTGATGGGGGTCGCGCTCCATGAGGAGGCGGTCTTTGTAGGTGCCGGGCTCGGACTCGTCGCCGTTGACCACCAAATAGCGGGGCCACACGCCGGGCGGGCAGAACCCCCACTTGACCCCGGCGGGGAACCCGGCGCCGCCCCGGCCCAGGAGGCTGGCGGTGCGAACCTCGCCGTGGACGTCGGCGGGGGCCATCTCCAGCGCCCGCCTCAGCCCGGCATAGCCCCCGGTGCGCTCATAGCCGGCCAGGGTGTGGCCGTCTTCGATGGCGAAGCGGGAGGTGATGACACGCAGGTCTTGGGGAGCGGGCGCGGTCATGGGCCGTCCCCGTTGTCGGAGGGATTGCGGGCCATCCAGGCGGGCTCGCCCTGGCCGTCGGGGGGCGACACTCCGGCCCGGCGATCGTCGCCGATGTGCTGGCGCACCTTGGCCAACTGGCCGTGGGGTGCCACTCCGGCGGTTCCGGCCCGCAGGTCGTCAACCAGCTGGTCGAAGTCGTCGGCGGTGACTTGGTTGCGGTAGCGGTAGTTGACCTGGAGGCAGGGGGCCTCGGTGCAGGCGGCGATGCATTCCACCGCTTCCAGGGTGATCTTGCCGTCGTCGGTGGTTCCGCCGGGCCTCACCCCCAGGGTGGCCTCGGCGTGGTGGATCAGATCGGACGAGCCCAGCAGATGACAGGAGATGCCGTTGCAGATGTTGACCATGTACTGGCCCACCGGCTCCCGCTTGAGCATCTCGTAGAAGCTGCACGTGCCCATCACCTCGGCCGGGGTGACCCCCACCAGCTCGGCTATGTGGGCCATGGCGTCCTCGGTTACGTAGCCGTCTTGTTCTTGGGCCAAGTGCAGCAGGGGGATGAGCGCGGAGCGGGGAACCGGATACCGGCTCAAGATCTCCTGGGCAACCGTGAGGTTGTTGGCGTTGAGGCGGGCCATGGCTAGCGGTCCACCTCCCCCATGATGGGGTCGACTGAGGAGATGATGGCCACGGCGTCGGCCACCATGCCGCCCTGCATCATGTGGGGCAGGGTTTGCAGGTTCACAAAGCTGGGGCCGCGGATGTGCATGCGGTAGGGCACCGCCGAGCCGTCCGACACCATGTAGCAGCCCAGCTCGCCCCGGGGGGACTCCACCGCGGCGTACACCTCGCCGGCAGGCACCTTGAACCCCTCGGTGAAGATCTTGAAGTGGTGGATCAGGGCTTCCATCGACTCGTCGATACGGGCTCGAGGCGGCGGGGTGACCTTCTTGTCCTGCACCCGGTAATCGCCCGAGGGCATCTGGTGCAGGATCTGGGCCAAGATGCGGATCGACTCCCTGATCTCGTTGAGCCGGATGGCGTAGCGGTCGAAGCAGTCGCCGTAGGTGCCCACCACCACGTCGAAGTCCACCTGGTCGTAGGCCAGGTAGGGCATGTCCCGGCGCAGGTCCCAGGCGTAGCCCGTGGAGCGCAGGATGGGTCCGGTGACACCCAGGGCCAGGCACTCGGCGGTGTTGATGACGCCGACGCCCTGGAGCCGCTCCCGGTAGATGGGCTGGCCGGTGAGCAGGGTGTCGAACTCGTTGAGCCGGGCGGGCAGGGCGTCGATAAGAGTGAGCACCTCGTCGCGCCAGCCGTCGGGCAGGTCGGCGGCCACGCCGCCGGGCCGGATGAAGTTGTGGTTCATCCGCAAGCCGGTGATGGTCTCCAGCAGGCGTAGGGCCTCCTCCCGCTCCCGCCAGCCGTAAATCATCATCGACACCGCGCCGATGTCCATGCCGTTGGTGGCCTGGAACAGCAGGTGCGAGCTGATGCGGTTCAGCTCGCACATCAGCATCCTGATCCATGTGGCCCGAGGGGGAACCTCCAGGCCCAAAAGCGCCTCGGTGGCCATCGAGAAGGCCAGCTCGCTGAACAGCGGGGAGGCGTAGTCCATGCGGGTGACGTTGGTGGGACCCTGGAGGTAGGTGAGGGTTTCGGCGGTCTTCTCCATGCCGGTGTGGAGGTAGCCGATGACCGGCTTGGACCGCATCACGGTCTCCCCCTCCATCTCCAGCATGAGCCGCAGCACGCCGTGGGTGCTGGGGTGCTGGGGCCCCATGTTCATGACCATGCTGGTGTCGCTGGTGCCGGCTTCGGCCTCCAAGCGCTCGCCGTCGTCCTCGGCGATGCGTAGCACCGCACTGTCGTCGCGGCGCCGAACAGCCTCGTCGGTGGCGATGGAATTCATCGGGTGGCCTTGAACTGGACGGGGATTTGCCCCACGGAGAAGTCCTTGCGCAGCGGGTGGCCTTCCCAGTCGGGGGGCATGAGGATGCGACTGGGGTCGGGGTGGCCCTCGAAGACGATGCCGAACATGTCGGCCACCTCCCGCTCCAGCGCCTCGGTGCCGGGATACAGGTCGAACAGGGTGGGGACGGTGGGATCGTCGTCCGGCACTTGAACCCTCAGCCTGGTGCGGCCCGGAGCGGTGTGGGAGATGAGGGTGACCACCAGCTCGAATCGCTCGGGGGCCACCTTGTCGGGCAGGTCGGTGCGGCCGGGGTGCTCCAGATAGTCCACCGCGGTCACGTCGAGGACCGACACATAGCCTTCGTCGCGCAAGCCGGCCACCGTCTCGGTGAGCTGGTCGCGGGACACATGCAGCACTGAGTCGGTCATTTACGGATTACCACGCCCGTAGAGGTTTGGCCGTCGCGTTGGTCGACGGTGAGGTTGGCCCCGGCGCCGGTCTCGTCGCGGCGGCGGGTGATCTCCCCGCTGGTGATCTTGTCGTGGAGGGTCAAGATGGCGTGCATGAGGGTCTCCGGGCCGGGCGGGCAGCCGGGGGCGTACACGTCAACCGGCACGATCTGGTCCACCCCCTGCACGATGGCGTAGTTGTTGAACATGCCGCCGCTGGAGGCGCACACCCCCATGGAGATCACCCATTTGGGCTCCATCATCTGGTCGTAGATGCGGCGCAGGATGGGGGCCATCTTCTGGGACACCCGGCCAGCCACGATCATCAGGTCGGCTTGGCGGGGAGAGGCCCGGAACACCTCCATGCCGTAGCGGGCCAAGTCGTAGTGGGCCCCGCCGGTGGCCATCATCTCTATAGCGCAGCAGGCCAAGCCGAAGGTGGCCGGCCAGCAGCTCCGGGCCCGAGACCACTTGACCAGGTCCTCGAGCTTGCCGGTCACGAAGTTGTGGTCGACCCCCTCGAGCCCTTGGTCGATGACGGCCTTGGGATCACCCAGCAATGGCAGCTTCATTTGTGGCCCCACCGTCGTTGCCGGCACCGCGGGAATCTCATGCTGCTTCCTCCGGGGCGCTTCGTCCGTCGAGTCCCACTCGGCGGATGGTGGTGTCGCTGGTGCGGCGGGCCGACACCCGGGGGTCGCGCCGCCACATTGGCCGGGACGGACCCCAGTCGAGGGCGCCGTTGCCGATGAGGTAGACGAACGACTCGAACACCGCCAGGGCGAATATCCCCATGGCCACTAGTCCGAACAACCCCAGTCCCCGGTAGGACACCGCCCAGGGGTACAAGAAGATGATCTCGATGTCGAAGACGATGAAGATCATGGCGATGAGGAAGAACCGGACCCCGAATCGCTCCGGGGCGTCGGTGCTCTCCTCCACCCCGCACTCGTAGGGGGCGATCTTGGCCTTGGTCTGGCGTCGGGGGGCCAGCAGACGGGAGGCGCCGAAGCTCAAGGCGGCGAACAGCACGGCCAAGACCCCGAGGGCGAAGATCGGCAGGTATTGGCCGGTCATCGCGGTCTACCCCGAACCCTCGCCTTCCAGGCGACGGCGGACTTCCAGGTCGCGGGTGTGGAGCATCAGCAGCGACGCCAAGAACAACAGTCCGGAGCCGATGGTCACCAGGATACTGGGCAGCCGGAAGCGGCCCAGGTTGCGCTGCAAGAGCACGGAGATGACCGGCTCGTTGGGATCGACCTGGGCCGGGGGTGGGGCCTGTCCGGCCACCGGGGCTTCGTAGATCGACCGCTGCACCTGCACAACGGTGTAGTTGGTGGGGTGGCGGGGCATGGCGCTGGTGATGACCTTGTTGCTGACCCGCTCCCACACCCCGTTGTTGAGCCGGTCGGGCTTGCCTCCTTGTTGGAAGGCGTCGAGCACCACAAAGGTGTTGCTCTGCTCATCGGTGGTGCCGAAGCCCAAGTTGGCATTGCTGAGATAGTCGCTGGCCGCGGTGATGGCCTCGCCGGCCGCCTGGGTAGTCTCCAGATTCCAGTCGCCCAATTCCAGCCACCCTCGACTTTCAACTTCATCGGTCAACTCGGGGGCAACGCCCTTCAACTCGCTCAGGGTGAGGTCTTCGTTTCGGATGCGCTCCTCTTCGGCCAGGCGATCCACTTCTTCTTCGACCTCGTCGTCGCTGAGCTTGCGGGGGTCGTCGGCGGCCAAAGCGTCGTTGAAGGCGGTGATCTCAGCGCGAATGGCCCCTGCGTCGATGGAGTCGAGCTCGGCCTTCTGGGCGCTGTTGCCCATCACTCGGACGATCTGGATGGCCTTGGGCAGGCAGTCTTGGTCGCCCAAGGCTGCGCAAGTGATCGGGTTGGGGAGATCGTCGAGGATCTCAGGGGGCGGGTTGGCCTCGTTGTCGGTCACCGACGGGTTGCCGATGTGAATGGCCTGCACCTCCCATGTGGGCCGGGCCCCTTGGAGGCCTATGCCATACAACGACCAGATGAACGCCATCATCACCGTCCACCCGAAGATGGCCGAGATGGCGATGAGGCTTCCCAGGCGAAAGCCGGTGTTGGTGGAGATGATGAGCCACACCGACCCCATGAGGATGGCCGAGCCCAACAGCACCGTCAGAAGGCCGCGAATCTCGTTGTCGAACGAGATGGCGGCCAGGGTGTTCACTGCGGCGAGAACCGAGCCCATGCTCACAACCCCCGCTCGTAGGCCACGATGTCGGCGATCTGCTCGGCGGTCAGCATGCCTGGTCTAACGCTGCCGTCTTCCAGGGTGCAGAATCCATGGATGGCGCTGCGCTCGCTGGAGTCCCGGTCGCCCACGCACACCCCGAAGGCCGGCATCTGGCCGCCGCCGTCGCCTTGGCCGAAGTTGCCGTAGCCGATGCCCTCTTGCGAGCCGATGGTGACAAAACCGGCGTGGCCCTCGGCGGAGTCGAACTGCCGGAGGGTGGCCCCATTGGTGAGGTTGGGTCCGAACGCCCCGCCGCCGGGAATGTTAATCGGTATCAAGTTGCCCAGCCGGGCGACCTCTGCGGCCTCTTCGGGGGAGCCTTTGGCCAAAACCACTGGGCCTGCGCCGGGGGTGGCCTCGGGTCCGGTGAATCGCCACGAGTCCCGCGGAGTGTGGCACCGGGCGCAGCCGTACTCCTCGTTGTTGAACAGCAGCTCACCCCGGTCGGGCGATGCCAGGTCGCGGATGTGCTGCTCGCTGGTCTCCCGGATCTCCTGCTCCACCGCGGCAAGGTTCCGGGCGGCGGTCTCTGCGGCGGCATCGTCGGCCCCCGCGGCGCTCACCGCGGCGTTGGCGGCATCAAGGCGATCGGCCAGATCAGAATTGGCGGCCAAGACATCGCCGCGCACTTGGACAACGAGGCCGTTCAACACCTCTTGCTCTACCTCGTGCGGATCGAGCTGAATGCTCTGGATGTACTGGATGAGCTCATCCACCTGCTGGGTGGTGAGCGGACCGCCGCCGGGGGCGCCCCAAGCCTGCATGGGGGTGGGGGGCCGGCCGTAGTCGAGGATGTGGCGCACCTCTTCTTCAGAGAAGCGGTAGAGAACAGTGGTGAGAGCGGGAACCTCCCACTCGATGGCGGCGATGAAGTTACCTGCGTCGTCGGTGACCGAAGTGGCGGTGGTGCCGCCCAAACCGCCGCCGCCGTGGCAACTGGCACAACGTTCCTCATACTGCCCGGCACCCCGGCTGGTGAACTGGTCGCGGGAGAACTCCAAGTAGCCCTGTTGGCGGCCGGGCTCGCCCAACCAGTACAGGGGCAGGGCCACGCCGATAATCACCAGGGTGACCAGGCCGCTGACCAGGGCGAGGTCGAGCTTGGAGGTCTCCAGTTCCTCGTCGCTCAGGTAGGGCTTGCGGTTGGGGGCCAGATCCACCTCTGAGCCCTTCTCGCCGCGGCCGGCCCACAACACGTTGTAGATGAGGTAGATGGCAAAGCCCACGATGGCCACCACCGCGATGGCCATGCCCAGGTTGCGCTGGGTTGAGGCGGCAAGCAGGTGCATCAGTGCGATGCTCCCCCAAGACAACTGGGACCCTCAGGCTCTTGGCCGGTGGTGTTCACCCCGATGGGCGGCCCTTGAATGACGGTGCCGGTGCGGATGATGAACTCGCCCTTGGCGTTCACCGACATGGCGAACCGGTCCATGCCCCGGGGAGCGGGTCCGCCCCGCTTCTCCCCCACCTGGTTGTAGCGGGAACCGTGGCAGGGACACTCGAACCACTGCGAGGTCAGGCAATTCGGCACCCGGCATCCCAGATGGGGGCACTTCTGGAAAAGGGCTACCAGCCCCGCCTCCATGCCGGTTAGCTCTGGGGCGCTGTAGGTGGCTTGTGCTTTGGGCAGGGCCGCCGCGGGATATTCGGTGACCCAGGCGCGGCCCTCGGGAAGGTACAGGAAGCCGTTTTCGTCCCTGATCTTCGACTTCACGTCGTCCACCAGACCGGCATTCACGTCGGCGCCGAATCCGGTGACGAACGGCGGCCACAAAAACGCCACGCAGGCCGCGCCGAAGCCGGTGAGGCTGAAGCCCATCATGGCCACCGTGCTGCGGTTCAAGAACTGGCGGCGGCTCACTCCGACGGCGTCGGGATCAGGTGGGGTCCACTCCTCAACCGATGCATCGGCCGCCTCCACCAACTCGGTGCCCGCGGTCTGACGGTCCAACACCGCAGCCCGCTCCACCTCTCGCCCAGTGGGGGCGTCGGGCGCTCCGGCCGGGTCTTCGATGTCCACCCGACCCCGGTCCCTCCGGCGGGTCTCCCGAGTCAAACGGCCTTCGGCTGCCATGGTCTCCCGCCGTCGGGCCGCGCCAATCAGAACGATCACTGCGGCCACCACGATGATGGGAATGGCGATGGAGAGTGCGACGCCCATAGTCAGTCCCTACAAATCGAAGAAGAGGCCGACTTCCCACGGGAAGACGAAGTTGAATCCGGGGCCTCGGAAGAACGAGCCGATCAGTACCAGGATCGCCCAGAACATCAGGTGGATGGTCATGAGCGAGATGGCGAACTTGCGATCTTCGGGCTTCTTGTTGGGGTTGCGGTCGACATAGGGAGCCAAGATCAGCAGGAAGAGCGCAATTCCGGGGATGGTCACCCCCGCCACCATCGGGTGGAACATGGTGAGCAGTTCCTGGAGGCCGAGGAAGTACCACGGGGCCTTGGACGGGTTGGGGGTCTCGTTGAAGTTGGCCAGCTCCAGCAGCGGGGCGTTCACGAAAATGGAGAAGATCAGGGTGAAGGCGGTGAAAATCAGCGCGGCCACGAACTCCACCACCAGCAGGTGGGGCCAGACGTGGACCTTGTCGGTGGGGGTGGCCTTGACGTCCTGGATGGAGCCCGACTTGACCACGGTGAGCAATCGCTGGGTGGCCCCGCCGGGACCGGTGGGCTCGGGCTGGGCCGGTCCAGCAGGCATCGGCGCAGTGGCCACCGCGGCGGCTGCTTGAACACCGCCCCCCGCTGCGGCTTGATCGCGGGCCGATTTCGACCGGTCGAGCAGGTGGTCGGGGATCTTGGAACCGCCCGAATCCCCTTCACCAGACGCCTCGGCCGACTCCGCGCCAGAGGATTCGGGCGCGGGCGCTCCGCCGCCGCCCTGTTGGGCTTCGGCGCGCTCACGGGCCTCTTGGGCTCGCTTCAGGAGGTGTTCAGGAACTTCCGCCATGGACTCTCAGATCGGGCAAGAAGCGTCGTTGCGACGTCGCTTCTAGAGCGGCCCGGATATGCCTCCGTCCTTTCTTACTCGCCAGAAGTGGATGGCCATGAATATGACGATCACAAAGGGCAGCATCAGCACGTGAAGCACATACCATCGCAGCAGCGTGTCGGTGCCGATCTCCACGCTTCCGAGCAATACGAAGCGCACTTGATCGCCGAATACAGGGGTGAACCCCATCATGTTGGTTCCCACCGTCACCGCCCATAGGGCCAGCTGGTCCCAGGGAAGCAGATAGCCGGTGAACGACAGCAGCAGGGTGAGGGTCAGCAGTATGACGCCAATGACCCAATTGAACTCCCGGGGTGGTTTGTAGGCCCCGTGGTAGAAGACCCGGGCCATGTGCAAGAACACGGTGATGACCATGAGGTGCGCGGCCCATCGGTGCATGTTGCGCACCAGCAGCCCGAAGGCGACTGAGGTTTGGAGGGTGTAGATGTCGTCCCAGGCCTGCGCGGCGGTGGGCCGGTAGAAGAACATCAAGAAGATGCCGGTCACCGTGAGAAGGATGAACAAGAAAAAGCTGAGGCCGCCCAAACACAGGGTGTAGCTGACCTTCACCGCGTGGCGCTTCACCTTCACCGGGTGGAGGTGGTACAGCACGCTGTTCATGATCACGTAGCTGCGATTCCTGGGGCTGTCGCTGTATCCCTTGCGGAAGATCGACCCCGGACGGAAGATGGACGACCAGGCCTGCGATCCCTGGACGTCGCTCATCATTTGGCTCGCGGCCTGCTTGGCTCGCTCGCTTGCCGGTGGTCTGGGCTGCTTTGCCACGTTGCTCCTGAGTCCTCTTCCTGGGGTCCTGCTAAAGCCTGACGGTTTCTGCTCTTGGTGACTGATCCATGTCTCTCTATCCGTTCCGGGCCTAAGTTCTAGGTCAACCGCATGCCGTAGCCGTAGCCGTAGCTGGTCATTCGCTGATGGGGGTCGCCATCGCCTCCTGGATCGCCCAGCCGACCCAGGGTGATCACGCCCGTGGGGCACCGGTCCACGCACAATGCGCAGCGGGTGCAGGCGTCCTCGTCGATGGTGAAGATCACATGGTCGCTGGGGTCGATGCCGGGCTGCTCGGCGCCCACCGCCACGTCGACCGCTTCGGGAGTGACCATGTGGATGCACTTCCACGGACAGATGTCCACGCATCCCTCGCACATGATGCACTCGGACTGGTCGATGTGGATGAACTGCTTGGGCTTGACCTTGCTCTGGAGGTAGTCGTTGTCCACCTCGACCAACACGTAGTCATCGCGGAACTCCGGCATGGGGGGGTTGGCATCACTGCTGGCCATTAGCTTGTCGCCCCCTCTCTCACGATCGGTCGTCCATATTCGGACTTCTCAACCTCGACCGGAGCGGTCTTGCCCCGGTTCTGCCATACCATCCAGCCGGCAATGTTCCCGGCCAACGCCAAACCGTAGATCAACACCGCCACCACATCGCGCAATACCAAATAGGGCAGGTCGAAGGGCAGGGCCCAGGAAATGATGCCCTGGTTGCCCACGTAGTAACCCTCAATCAAGCGGTCTTTGCGCCAGCCCAGCTCGCTGTCGGCGTACACCAGCCACTGGTGGGGCACCACGCCATAGATCCAGAACAACAGGAAGAAGACCAATGCGGCGCCAAACATGGCCTCGCCCCAGGTGTGGTACTTGCCCACCGGCCGGCGGCGGGCGTACTCCAAGAAGGCAACGATGCCCAGCACGGACACCACCAAGGAGGCGGTGAGGGCCACATTGAAGTACGGCGCACCCAAGCCTTCGTCGTACTGGTGGACGGCGATGAAGGCCCACAGGGCCAAGTAGAGGACGAAGCATCCTCCGAGGGCCTTGTAGAAATTGGTGACGGCGATGTCTATGGGCCTTTGCGCGGCCACGGTCCTCCCTTTATGGGTGCGGTCGCGATTGATAGTAGTAGCCCCACCCTGCACTTCTACACATCAAAGTGACCGCTCCTCACCCCCCGTTTTGGCCGACCAAAACCACTGCCGGCAATGGTTAGGCCGCTAGCGTCAAGCGAGCGTAATGTGGCACGGGGCCGGAGGCTGATCCGGCCCAGAGTCATACCGGAGGAGCGTTGGTAGAAGTACCCGAGCATCTGCTGCAACGATCGGCAGATCGTCGCCGTGATCTCGGCGCGACCACGGGCGACGAACCGGCCGCGGAGGTTCCGCCATCGGAAACCAGCGCCGCTCCTGCGGTGGCTCAAGCCCAAGCTCCTGAGGTTGCGGCGGCACCGACTCTTCCCGAGCTTCCCGATCTAGAGCCCGAGCCCGAACCCCAGCCCGAGCCGGTCAAGCCGTGGGTTCAAGCCGCGCTGACCCGCAAGAAGATCCCGGTGTGGGCCGTGCCGGTGCTCATCTTTCTGCCGTTTTGGGCCATCATCTTCGCAGGCACGCTGGAATCGCCGGAGCACGACAGCGAGATCATCGCCATGGGCCGGGAGGTCTACGAAGGCAACGGCGGGTGCGCCGGCTGCCACGGGGCCGACGGCGGTGGCGGGATCGGCCCGGCACTGGTCGACGGCCAAGTCCTCAGCGCCTTCGTCGACTGGCGCAACCACGTGATCTGGGTGGTCAACGGCTCGCCCCCCGCCGGACAGGTGTACAACGACAAGGGCGAAGTCTCCACCGCAGGCATGCCTTCCAACGGCGACAAGCTTTCCGCCCGGGAGATCTTGGCCGTGACCTATTTCGAGCGAGTCGAGCTGGGCGGGGCCGCCGAGGCCGATCTGCACGACCTTGAAGAGCTGTTTGAGGCCGAGGCAGTGCTGCCCAATCAGTTCGACATCGGAGGGACCTTTCCCAGCACGTTGAACGGGCTTATGGCCAGCGCCGGGATCGGAGCGGGATAATCCTCTCGCGAGCCAAGCTGGCGGCGTGATCAACCGCGAATGTTGTCGATGACGCCTCGCCGCGACCTGCTGGTGGTCGGCGGCGGTCCGGCAGGAGCAGCCACCGCCTACTGGGCTGCCCGCCACGGCCTCGACGTGGTGGTGGTTGAGCGCAAGGAGTTTCCCCGCGACAAGACGTGCGGCGACGGGCTGACCCCTCGGGCAGTCAAGTCGCTGTGCGATATGGGTTTGGAAGACCAGCTCTCCCGCTACCACCGCTATCGGGGCCTGCGGGCCGTGGCCCACAAGCGCACCATGGAACTCGACTGGCCCCTGCACCCGGAGTTTCCCGACTACGGCTATGTGGTGCGACGCCGGGAACTCGACCAGATGGTGGCCGACCACGCGGTGGCCGCCGGCGCTGAGATGCTGCTGGCTACCGAGGCCACCCAGCCGATTCTGGTCAACGGGCTGCTCGACGGGGCCGAGGTGGTGGACAAGACCACTGGGCGCACCAGCCAGATCCGGGCCCGCTATGTGGCGGTGGCCGACGGGGCCAACTCCCGGTTCGGCCGGGCTCTGGGAACCGCCCGAGACCGGGCCTACCCGCAGGGGATGGCTATCCGCACCTACTTCGAGAGCCCGCTGCACGACACGCCGTGGATCGAGAGCGCGCTGGACATGCGGGACCGCAACGGGAACTCGCTGCCCGGCTACGGCTGGATCTTCCCGCTGGGCGACGGCTGCGTGAACGTGGGCGTGGGGCTTCTGTCCACGTTCCGCGACTACACCTCGGTGAACACCTCGCATCTGATGCGGGAGTTCGCGGCCACCCTGCCCGCCTACTGGGAGATCGATCCCGACCGGCCGCTCATGGAGCCGGTGGGAGGGCGCCTGCCCATGGCCGGATCGGTGCACCCCAAGGTGGGGCCGAACTACCTGGTGGTGGGGGACGCGGCCGGCTCGGTGAATCCGTTCAACGGCGAGGGCATCGACTACGCCTACGAGACCGGGAAGATGGCTGCCGACCTGGTGGCCGAGGCCATTGCCACCGGCGACGGCGGGGTGATCTGGCAATACCCGGAGCTGCTGGAGGAGAACTACGGGGCGTATTTCCGGGTGGCCCGGATTTTCGCCCGGCTGATCGGCAAGCCCGCGCTGCTGCGGGAGCTCACCCGGATCGGCATGCAATCTCGCCCGGCCATGGAATGGGCTCTGCGGATCATGGCCAACCTCATGGACCCCAACGACCCCGGTCCAGCCGAGTACATCTACAAGGCAGCCGCCCGGGTCTCCATGGCCGCTTCGCCGTGAGGGGAAGAGCCTCAGGCTCTTAGGTTCCCAGCGCCGCGGTGAAGGCCTCCACCGTGGTGTCGATGTGGTCGTCGGAGTGGGCCAGGCTGGGGAACAGGGCTTCGTAAGGGCCGGGGGCGAAGGCCACGCCCGCGTCGAGGAGGGCGTGGAACACCCGGGGGTAGACACCGTTTTCCGCGGCGGCTTTGGCTTGGTCGAAGTCGGTTGGAGCTTCTTCGCAGAAGAACACCCCGAGCAGCGACCCCACCCGGGGCACAATGCAGGCGGTGCCGGCGGCGGTGGCTGCTTTGGTCATGCCGTCGGCCAGGCGGGCCGCGGTGCCGGTGAGGGTGCGGTAGGCGTCGGGGGTGAGCTGATCCAGGGTGGCCAAACCGGCTGCGGTGGCCAGGGGATTCCCCGAGAGGGTTCCGGCCTGGTACACGCCGCCCAAAGGAGCGAGGTGCTCCATGAGATCGGCTCGCCCGCCGAACACGCCGATGGGCAGGCCGCCGCCCACCACCTTGCCGAAGCACCACAGGTCGGGGGTCACCCCGAACCACTCGGTGGCCCCGCCGGGGGCCAAGCGGAATCCGGTGATGACCTCGTCGAACACCAGCAGGGCGCCAGCTTGGTCGCAGGCTGTTCGCAGCCCCTCCAGGAAACCGGGTACCGGGGCCACCACCCCCATGTTGGCCGCCACCGGCTCCACCACCACCGCGGCCACATCGTGGTCCATTTCGGGAACCTGGTTGTAGGGGGCCACCACGGTGTCGGCCACCGCTCCCGGGGTGACGCCGGCCGAGTCGGCCAGCCCCTGGTTGGCCACTCCGCTGCCGCCGGCGGCCAGGAGGGCATCGCTGTGGCCGTGGTAGCAGCCGGCGAACTTGATGATCTTGGTGCGGCCGGTGGCGCCCCGGGCCAGCCGGATGGCGGCCATGGCCGCCTCGGTGCCGCTGGACGTGAGCCGGGTCCAATCCATTCCGGGCACGCGGTCGCAGAGCACCTCGGCCAAGAGCACCTCACGCTCGGTGGGCGCTCCATAGCTGGTGCCGTCGGCCGCGGCCTTGGCCACCGCCTCGGTCACCGCGGGGTGGGCATGGCCCAATATGCCGGGGCCATAGCTCTGCACGTAGTCGATGTAGCGGCGCCCCTCCACGTCCCACACGTATGGCCCCTCGGCTCGGGCCACAAAGTACGGGATGCCCCCCACCGAGCGAAACGAGCGCACCGGAGAGTTGACTCCTCCGGGAATCACCCGCTGCGCCCGCTCGAACAACCCCCGGTTGGTGACCATGCCTGCGATCCTAGAGTTTGAGTTCTCCCATTTCGGCAGCGAGAACCCGGTGGGCCTCAGCGGGTGAAGAAGTTTTCGAGGGCGGCGATCAGGCCGTCGACAGTGTGCTCGGCGGCCTCTACCGCCACCTCCAAGCCTCGGTCGCGGGCGGTGGCGGTGGTGATGGGGCCGATGGTGGCCACCACCTCGGGGGCCGCGTCGGCGCCGTAGGCGTCCACGAAGTTGGTGACGGTGGACGACGACGTGAAGGTGATGACCTCGGCGTCGGCCAGCCGGGCTGCCGCGTCGGGATCGGCTGCCGGTGCCACGGTGCGATAGGCGGGAACCACGTCCACGTCCCAGCCGGCGGCGGCCAGACCGTCGGGCAGCACATCGCGGGCGGTTTCGGCCCGGGGGATGAGCACCCGGCCCGGCCCGCCGGGCCCAGCCTCTTCAGGCCCAACCTCATCAGATAGGGCCTCTAGAAGGGCCTCGGCCACGTACTGCTCAGGGACCAGGTCGGCGACCACGTTGCGCTGGGCCAGCGCGGCCGCGGTACCGGGGCCGATGGCGGCCACCCGCACGCCCCCGAGGCTGCGGGCGTCGCGCAATTGCTCGAAGAACCGGGCCACCCCGGTGGGCGAGGTGAGAACCACCCAGTCGTACTGGCCAACCTCGGATGCGGCCCTCTCCAGTCGGCCGACGTCCTCAGGGGGCTCGAAGGCGATGACGGGCAACTCGGTGGCTTCTGCTCCCCGGCGGCGGAGATCTGCGGCCAGCGCGGCGGCTTGGGGCTGCGCCCGCGTCACCACGATGCGGCGGCCGAACAGGGGCCGGTTCTCAAACCAGGCCAGATCAGCGGCAGCTACCTCGCCGATGACGATGGTGGCCGGTGGCTGGGGATCGAGGTCGGCCAGGGTGGCCAGGGTGGCCCGCAACGTGCGTTGGTTGGGGCGGGTGCCCCACCGCACGGCGGCCGCTGGGGTGTCGGGGTCCATGCCCCCGGCGATGATCCGGTCGCAGATGGCGCGGCAACGGGCCGCACCCATGAGCACCACCACCGTGCCCCCCAAAGCGGCGACCGCTTCCCAGTTGACCGATCCCTCTCCTTTGGCCGGGTCCTCGTGGCCAGTGACCACGGTGAATGAGGTGGAGGAATACCGCATGGTCACGGGGATCCCGGCGTAGGCCGGAACGGCCACCGCCGAGGTGATTCCAGGGACCACCTCGAAGGCCACTCCGGCGGCGGCCAGCGCGGCGGCCTCCTCGCCTCCCCGGGCGAACACGAAGGGATCGCCGCCCTTGAGGCGCACCACCTGCTGTCCGGCCCGGCCTCGGGCCACCAGCAGGGCGTTGATGTCTTCTTGGGAGGTGCGGGGCCCGCCGGGCTGTTTGCCCACCGAGATGCGCTCGGCGTCGGCCGGGGCCAAATCGAGCAGGGACGCCACCGACAGCCGGTCGTAAACCACCACATCGGCGGTGGCCAGCACCTCTGCCGCTCGCAGGGTCAATAGGGCTGGGTCGCCCGGCCCCGCGCCCACCAGATAGACGGTCATGAGGCCACCCAAGCCGGCTTCAAGTAGACGGTCATGAGGCCACCGCCTCTAGCAACTGGCGGGCCAAGCGCTGTCCCAGAGCCTCCCCGTCTTCTCCTTCACCCGCCACGGTGTGGCACCGGCTGTCGGGACCGTCGGCCAGCACGGCCCGCATGGCCAGCGTGGAACCCTCGACGTGGGCGTGGGCACCGGCAGGCAGCGTGCAGTCGCCGCCCAGGGTGGACAGAAAGGCCCGCTCGGCGTCGACCGCCCTGCGGGTGGTGGGGTCTTCGATGGCGCCCAGCAATTCGCGCACCCGGCCATCATCGGCTCGGCACTCCACCGCCAGGGCGCCCTGGCCCACTTGGGGCACCATGAGGTCGCAGCCCAGTACGTCGACCACCGGGGGATGCTCGCCCAAGCGATCCAATGCGGCCTGGGCCATGACTATGGCGTCGTAGTCGGCCGCTTTGGCCAGCCGAGTACCGATGTTGCCCCGCAGCTCGGCGAAGCGCAGATCGGGGCGCAGCTCCCGAAGCTGGATCCGGCGACGGGCTGAGCCGGTGGCCACCAACCCGCCTTCGGGAAGATCGGACAAGCGGCAACCCACCAGCGCATCTCGGGGATCGGCTCGGCGAGGCACCGCAGCGATCACCAGCCCGTCGGGAGTGGCCGCCGGCAGGTCCTTGGCCGAGTGAACGGCGATGTCGGCTCGGCCGTCGAGCACCGCGGCCTGCACTTCCTTGACGAAAACCCCTTTGCCGCCGATGGCCGAGATGGGCTCGTCGGCCAACTGGTCGCCGGTGGTGGTGACCAAAACCTGTTGGACATCGGCGGCGCGGCCCAACAGTTCAGCAATGTGGGCGGTCTGCCAGCGGGCCAAGGCGCTGCCTCGGGTGGCGGCGCGCAGCATGGGGGAAAGCTTAGAGATCGAAGAGGTCCCGGAGCGCTTCGGCCAGACGATCGCCCCGCGGTGATCCGGCGGCGTCTTTCAGCCTCACCGTGGGCTCGTGCAGAAGCTTGGCCACCAGACCCCGAGTGGCCACTTCCACCGCTTCCCGCTCGGCCGGGGACAACCCGCTCAAATGGCGGTCCAGCTCCTCTTTGCGCAGAATCTCGGCCCGAGTCCGGAAGGCGGCGATCAATGGGGCCGCCTCGCGAGCCGAGCTGTGGTCCAGATAGCGGTTAAGTTCGTCGTCGATGATGCCCCGCACCCGGTCCAACTCGGCGCGGCGCTCTCGCAATCCCCGATCAGCGAAAGCCCTCAGATCGTCCATGTCCAGCAGGGTCACCCCGTCCAGATCACCCGCCGCGGGATCCACATCGCGGGGCACCGCAACGTCCACGATCAAGAGCGGGCGGTTGGCCCGCTCGGCCATGATCTCGGCCACGTCGCAATGCTCCAGAATCATCGACGACGCACCGGTGGATGTGAGCAATACGTCCACTACCGCCAACTCGGCGGACATCTCGTGGAGGCCCACTGCTCGGCCTCCGATCCGCTGGGCCAATTCCTCGCCCCGACCGGTGGTGCGATTGGCCACCACAACTTCGGCCGCCTCGCTCTTGGCCAGGCTGGCCGCCATGCCTTCACCCATGTCTCCGGCACCCAGCACCATCAGACGACGGCCGGCCAAACCATCCAGCCGCTCGGTGGCCAAGGCCACCGCCGCCTGAGAGACCGAGGTGATATGACGGGAAATGCCGGTCTCAGTACGGGCCCGCTTGCCCACTTCTGTGGCGTGGCGGAAGAGGTTGTTCAGCGACGAGCCGCAGGTGCCTTCCAGCCGAGCGGTCTCCCACGCGCTCTTGACCTGCCCTTGGATCTCGTTCTCGCCGAGCACGGCTGAGTCCAAGCCGCACGCCACCGAGAAAAGGTGCGACACGGCGTCGGCCTCATAGTGGGCATAGAGCGCATCGCCGAACTGCTCAGGGGCCACGTGGGCGCTCTCAGAGAGGAAATCCCGCACGTTCTGGAACGCCCCGTGGAAGGTCTCCGCAAAGACGTAGACCTCGATGCGATTGCAGGTGGACAGCACCACTGCCTCAGAAACATGCTCTCGACCGATCAGGTCGGTCAGCGCTTTGGGCAGGTTGGACTCATCGATGGTCATCCGCTCCAAAAGGCCGAGCGGTGCCGACCGGTGGTTGAGGCCTATCGCAAGTACTGACACTGGTTCATCAAGGGTTGTCGACCAACTGGTCGATCATCGCTTTTGCCCGTCCGGTTTCACCGGAGCGGATCAACTCCAGCATTCCCGAATCCAGTACATCTTGCCAAGCCCGGTCCTCGGTGTGCATCCCTGCGGCTCGAATCCGTTCTCGCGCTTCGCTGAGCAGGCATAACATGGCCTCGTATTCGGGGCCGATCTCAGCTTCCAGGCGCTGGCGCAACCATCGTGACAACGCCGGACTATGACCCCCCGTGGAGCAGGTGATCATTAGCGGCCCTCGACGCAATTTGCTGGGCAGGGTGAACGAGCAATTGTCAGGGTCGTCGGCGCTGTTCACCCAGACCCCGACTGCCTCGCCGTCGCGGTAGACCTCAGCATTGACCCCCGCCGAACCAGTGGCCGCCACCGCCAGCCGGTAGCCCTCGACATCGCCCGAACGGTAGGGACGGCGATAAACGGTGACGCCGGGACGGTCGTCCAGTTCGGGAACCGCGTCTGGGGCGATCACGTCGACTACAGCCCCGGCTTCGAGCAACCCATCGACTTTGTTCAATGCCACCTGTCCTCCTCCCACCACCAGGCAGCGGTGGCCGCGAACCCGCAAGTTCACCGGATAAAGGACCTCATCGATGGGCATGGCCGATTAACGGGCCAGCACGAACAGCTGGATGACCGCCGCGATGAGAATGGCCAACAACAAGATGGCAATGGCGATGGTTGTTCCTGGTCTCATGCCAGTTCGTCCGATCGTTTGGGTTGCAATTGGACCGGGGTGGCCGGAGCAGGCCCACCGGACTCAACGGTGATGGAGTCTCCCTCTACGCAGCTCAACTCCATAGCTGCTGATCCCCGGTTGACGGCGATGGCCACCAAGCCATAGGAGTCTACCAGCACCCCCAATTCACCACTCTCCAGGCTGCTGTAGCTGTTGACCCGACGAGAGTTGCGGCCGATGTCGCCAGCAGTGAGCCGGAGGGCACTCCCCAACGGCTCCAGTTCGGCGGGATCCAGATTGAGCTGCAAGTTGCCGAACCGATCTATCCACAGCACCTCGGCGTGGATCTGCTCGCCCTCGGTTCGGCTTACCGGCACCACCCCGGGCACCAGGGAATGCACCGGGATCAGGGTCCCCACCTCTTCGAGATCGGCGCCCAGACACAGGTGGGCAGCCGTGGGGGCAAACACGTCGCGCCCGGCGAAGGTGGGACCGGGAGAAGGGAGGTGATAGCTCTCGGCGGTGAGCTCCACCGCACGAGAGGCCCCTCCCACCATGGCCACGGCCGGGGCCAACAGCCCGTTGTCGGGGCCGACCAGCACCGAGGTTCCCTCGCCCACCTCAACCGCCACCGCTCGCCGAGTGCTGCCCACACCAGGGTCGACAACGGCCAGCACGACTCCGGGCACCAGATACTGAGCGCTACGGGCCAAGGCCAAGCCCCCTGCCCGCACATCGTGGGGGGCGACGTCGTGGGTGATGTCCACCACCGCAACCTCCGGGGCGATGGAGCGGATCACCGACTTCACAACGCCGACGAACTCGTCGCCCAACCCGTAGTCCGAGAGGAACGAGATGGTGTCGTATCGCAAAGTCATCGCTTGGCCACCACTGTGTTGAGGCCAAGAGAGAGTGGCAGCGTCAGCCTGCCTGCGTGTAGCGACTGGCCAAATAGCGGTCGACGTCGCCCTCGCGCAATCGATACGACTTGCCGATCCTCACAGCGGGAAGATCTCGGGCCTTTATCAGCCGATACACCGTCATCGTTGAGACTCTCATGAGGGCAGCAACCTCTGCCACGGTCATGAGTTTGTCCCGCCCTTCTGGCTTTGCCATGCCAACACACCCCTCACTCCGCTGTGCGCCGCTCACCTTACGCGGCCCTGCCCGTGCAGTGCCACCCCGCTTCCGAAAGAACAAGGAAATCGTGGATTTACCTTGTGGTAACCGTCCTCGGCTGTGCTTGTCGCGTGTTAGCTGGAGCCCAGCTCGCGGCTTCGCTCGGTGGCGGCCACCACTGCGGCGATGAACGCGGCGGCCGCCCCGCGGGCTTCCAGCTCGGCGATCCCCTGGGCAGTGGTGCCCCCCGGCGACGTGACCGCGGCCCGCAGGTCGGAGGGATGCTCCCCCGACTCGGCCAGCAAACGGGCCGCCCCGAGAAGGGTCTGGCGGGTGAGCGCATCGGCCATGTCGGGGGAAAGGCCAACCTCTGCTCCTGCGGCCATCAGCGTCTCCGCCAACCAGAACACGTAGGCGGGCCCGGAGCCGGAGAGCCCCGTGACCGCGTCGAGCATTCGCTCTTCGCACACCACTACCGTGCCCACCGCCTCAAGGATTCCGGTGGCCCAAACCAGATCCTCCTCGGTGGCTAAGTGGCCCGGGGCGATAGCCGCCGCCCCGGCCCCCACCAACGCAGGAGTGTTGGGCATGGCCCGAACCACCCGGGCGCCGTCGCCCAGAACGGCCTCCAACGATGCGGTGGTGACCCCGGCAGCGATGCTGAGAACCCGGTGCACCCCGGCCTCGTTGAGGCTGCCTCCTGCAGAAGCGGCGTCATCGGGCTTGACCGCCAGCACCGCATCGGCTCGCTCTACCGGATGGTCGGTCACCGTCACACCGCCGTAGCGATCGGCCAACTCCGCCCGCCGATCAGCGATCATTTCCACCACAGCGAGCTCGCCGGGCTGAGCCCACCCGCCGGCCAGAAGGCCGCCGAGCAAGGCCTCGCCCATTCGACCCCCGCCGATGAGTTGCAGTCGAAGTGCCACCTCCCTGCTATAGCAGGCCAGAGGGGGTGTTATAGGTCAAAAAAACTCTGGCCGGTGGGAGGACTTCCCCGATCACCCCCACCGACCAGGAGCTCTAAACGAGAAATCTACAATTCAAATATATTGAAATCAATGGACATTAGGTAAAACAACCTAATTTTTGAACCGAGTGGCGTAGCCAATCCTCATGCAGGGGCGAAACCACCGCTCCGAATAGGCGTAGAACGAGCCCAAGAGCCGGTCGATCTCCGCTTCGGTAACTGTGTGGGCTGCCATCTCGGCCACCAAGAACACGGCGTCTTCCACCCCGATGGCGAAGCGCAAACCGGCCAGCTCGCGGTTGCGCCGCAGCAGGTATTCGTAAAGCTGGGCCTCGTTCTCCTCGGGTGCGGGCATGAAATGGCACTCGCAATGCAGTTGTCGTTGGCCGAGCGTGAACCAGACGGTGGACACCGTCTTCTCCTCCCCCACCATCCGCACGTACCAGCGGCGCTGGCCAGGCTCTCCCCGGTCCACGGTCAGCACGGTCGGGTTGGTCTGAAGCTGATCGTCCAGCCAGGCGTCGATGTCCGATTCCAATGCGGCCAACTCTTCGGCCCGCAGAATCATGCGCAATCGACGGGGTTACAGGCCATGGGCGGCGTCATGTGCAATCGACAGGGTTACAGGCCATGGGCAGCGTCATGTGCAATCGACAAGCACTCGAGATTGGACCCGGCGATAGGTGGCTTGAAGCGATCGGGCCATGGCCGTCCAGGAGAACAGCCGCGCTCGTTCAGCCGCGTCCATGGCCATCTCTGCGGCAAGCAGAGGGTTGTCGATCAGAGCGGCCACCTGGACGGCAAATGCCTCCGGGTTGGCATCGTCCACCAGGAACCCCGTTCGGCCGTGATCCACCACCGAGCGCAGCCCACCCACCGGAGCAGCCACCACCGGGGTTCCACTGGCGGCCGCTTCGAGGGCCACCAACCCGAAGGACTCGCTGCGGCTGGGAACCAGCACCACATCGGCAGCCCGGTAGTACGTAGACAGCCAGTGGTGGGGACGGGGTGGGATCAACGCCACCCGATCGGCCAATCCCAGCGCCTGAATTCGGTCTTGCAAGCGCTGGTATTCAACTTCACCCTCGGTGCCGCTGGGGCCGCCGACCACCAATAGGCGAGCGTCCTGTTGCTCTAGGAGGGCCAAAGTCTCCACCGCCACTAGGGGCCGCTTCAGCGGCTGGATCCGACCCACAAAAAGCAGAATCGGACCAGGGCCCAAGCCCAGCGCGGCCCGAGCTCCTTCCCGGTCGCCGGGAGAGAACAGCGCATGCTCCACCCCCGGAGGGGCCAGCTCTATTCGCTCGGGCGGGGCATCGTAGAAGCTCCGCAACTGCTGGGCCTCCGGCTCACATGAGGCGACAACTACATCGGCGCAACCAATCACCTCAGACTCGGCTTGGGCCCGCTGCTCTGACTCGGGGTCGCCGGTGGCTGCCTTTACCCGGGCCAACGTGTGAAAGGTCACCGCCATCGGCACTCCCACCGCGTGCTTGACCCGGTGGCCAGCAATCCCGGACAGCCAATAGTTGGCGTGGATTACATCGGGCAGTCCATTTCGCCGGAAGTCGGCCAACACGCCGTCGGCAAATAGGTCCACTGTCCTGAAGAGATCCTCTTTGTGCAGATCGACGGGACCGGCGTCGATGTGGACAACGGTCACGCCGGGTTCGATGGCCACTTCGTCGGGCAGGCCGTCTTGGGACCGGCGCACGTACACCCGGCATTCACTGCCGCCGTGAGCCAGCGCCGCGGCCATTTCCCGCACGTAGACGTTCATGCCCCCGCTGTCGCCCACGCCCGGCTGCGCCAGCGGCGAAGTGTGCAGTGACAGCACGGCCACATTCTGAGTCATGGCCTCACGCTCCGATTCACGGCGTGAAAGTTCGGCAATCTGCAAAAGGACATCGCCAAAAAAGGCTACCCGCCGGAGACTGGAGGCAGCACGGCCACCTCGTCGCCGTCGGTCACCGACTCCGAGCCGGTAACGGGTTCGCCGTTGAGCCAAACCCGACAGATTTGAAGCTGCTCCGCAAACGCCGCACCGTAGCGGTCGACCGCGGTGGCGAGCACCTGGTCAACGGTGGCGCCGGGGATCTCATCTTTGCCGGTACCCGCCGCCTCCCTGACGTGGGCGAACAGGCGCAACGTGGCCATGGTCGAAAGTGTACGGGAATCTCGGGCCTCTGCCATGGGCGGGAATGCGCTGGCCATTACCCTGTCAGCCGTGTCTCGACTGCTTCTGATCCGCCATGGGCAGTCGGAATGGAATGCCATGCGGCGCTGGCAGGGCCAGGCCGATCCCCCTCTGTCGCCGCTTGGGCACCAACAGGCCGCCGAGGCCGCGGCTCGACTGGAACCGGTGGATGTGGTGGCCTCCTCCACCCTCCTACGGTCCCAGACCAGCGCAGAGATCATCGCCAAGCACTTGGGCTGCGACCCGCCGATACCGGTGCCCGAACTAATCGAGCGGGATGTGAGGGAATTCTCAGGTCTGACCCGAGCACAGATTGAAGAGCAGTTCCCCGGGTTTCTCCAAGACGGCCGACGACCGCCGGGCTGGGAGGACGACGACGCCCTGTTGGCCCGGGTGCTGGCCGGACTCAACCGATTGGCCGGCATCGTCGGCGACCAGTCTGCGTTGGTGGTGACCCACGGCGGGGTGATCTACACCCTGGAACACCATCTGGGCTGCCCGCCCGACCGGGTCACCAACATGAGCGGCCGATGGGTGACGATGACAGATGGACAGTTGGTTCCCGGTGAACGAGTCAACCCCCTAGAGGGAGTTGACATCCAAGTCCCCGCCGCGGATCTGCTGTAGCCGGATCAGCTCTGGATCAGCTCTGCGCAGCGCTGCAATACGGGGCGGCGTTCGATGCTGCCGTCGGCTTCGGCGGCCTGGATGCGATGGCGCAATACGTCGAGGTCTTCGAGGTCGGCCAGCACGGCCTCCACGTCGATCAACTCGCTCTCCACGTCGCTAAGCAGGGCTTCCCAGGCTTCCACCGTGGGGCATATTACCGACCGCGCCAAAGCGTCTGGGCGATACAGTGACGGCGGGCCGCTAGCTCATCAGGTAGAGCAGGAGACTTTTAATCTCAAGGTGCTGGGTTCGAGTCCCAGGCGGCCTACAAGACTCACAGCAATCTTCCTACTACGCTGATGGCCATGCGACGCTCTATAGCATTGATCGCCATCTTGGTTCTGCTCTTCGCGGCCTGCGGGAACGACGACGATTCCGCCGATGAGGCCACGCCGGAACCAACTGCCGCCGAAGAACCGGCACCTGTCACCACACCGGCTCCGGTCGAGGAGCCCGTAGACGAGGAGCCCGCCGAGGATGAGCCCGAGCCGGCGCCAGAGGATGAGCCCACCCCCGCTCCGGTCGAGGAGCCCACGCCGGTGCCCGTGCTGACCTCCGAACCCGTGGAACGACCCGAACCGGAGAACTACGACGATCCGGCCTTCGACAGCACCGACAAGCTCAGCACAGTGGGCCTCGGCCAGGTCTACTTCGGCATGACCCCAGACGAGGCGTCCGACGCGGTCACCACCCTGTGGACCGGCGGTCCAGGGGAAGGCACCGCCCGCTGCTATCTGCTGGCCCCGGCGGGCGGACCATCGGGCGTGGTGCTCACCATCTACAACAGCAGCATCGAGCGAATCGACGTCACCAACCCGAGCATCACCACCCGGTCGGGGGCCAGCGTGGGCAGCACCGAAGCCCAGCTTCATGAGCTGTTCGGGGAGCGACTCGTGGTGTCCCCCTATGCCGACGGCAGCGGCAACTCCATCCAGTACGTACCGGTTGACGAGGCCGATGTCGACTACCGGGTGATCTGGGAAACCGACGGCACGTCGGTGACCTCGATGCGGGCCGGACGGCTCCCCGCGGTCGCCCCTGGGGAGCCCTGCACCTGATCGGTATCTGATCCCTTTTGGCCTGATCCCTTCGAGCTAGTCCAGCTCTTCGGGCATCAGCACGAATTCGGGGTACGCCTCGATTCCAAGTTCGGCGACGTCTTGGCCCATGCGCTCAACGTCGGCTGAGACCCGCAGGCCCATCACCACGTCCAGCACCTTCCACACCACGAATGAGGCGACGAACACGAAGGCTCCGATGGACACGATGCCCAAGAGCTGAATGTGGAATCGGCCGCCGGCGGCGATGGTGACCGCCAAGGTCCCCCAAATGCCGGCAACCAGGTGGGCGGGAATGGCGCCGACCACGTCGTCCACCTTGACTATTTCCAGCACTTTGATGGCGATGGTGCAGAGCAGGCCGCCGATGGCGCCGATAATCATCGCCCACCAGTGATCCACCATGGTGGGGCCAGCAGTAATGGCAACCAGCCCGGCGATAGCCCCGTTCAGCCCGGCGAAGAGGTCGATCCTCCCCAATATCGAACGGGACACGGCCAGGGCGGCGATCACCCCGGCCGCCGCGGCCAGATTGGTGTTGACCAACACGATGGTCATCGCCACTGCGTCGGTGGGGGTGCCCAGGGCAAGCTGGGAGCCGCCGTTGAAGCCGAACCATCCGAGCCACAGGATGAACACGCCCAGCGTCACCACCAATACGTTGGAGGGCGGGGTCGCTTTCACGCTGCCGTCTGCTTTGAACTTGCCCAAGCGGGGGCCCACCACCAGCACTCCGGCCAGGGCAGCCCAGCCGCCGGTCCCGTGGACGATGGTGGAGCCGGCGAAGTCTTGGAAGCCCTCTTGGGCCAGCCATCCGCCTCCCCAGGTCCAGGAGCCGACGATGGGGTAGATGAACGCGGTCAACACGAGGGTGAATGCGAAGAACGACCACATCTTGATGCGCTCGGCAATGGCCCCCGACACGATGGAGGCGGCGGTGGCCACGAACACCATCGGGAAGAACCAGTCGGACATCACGGCGTATCCGTTGTCCACCACGCTGCCGACGGCGCTCAGATCCCCGTCTAGCAGGGCTTTCTCAGCGCTCGACGGCCCGTAGAGGAAGTCGAACGTGCCGATCACATCGCCCACATCGACATACATGATGTTGTAGCCGATGATGAAATACGCCAAGCCGGCGATGGAGTAGATGCCGATGTTCTTGAGGCAGATCATGGAGGCGTTTTTGGTGCGGACCGCGCCCGACTCCAGCATCGTGAAGCCCGCGCACATCCACATCACCAACGCACCCCAGATCAAGAACGCAAAGGTGTTGAAGATGAATTGATCCGGGAGCTCAACCATCGCTTGAGCTTAGAGGAAAGCAACCGGGGGCCGACGCAAGTCTCCTATGGCTCGCAGCACCGAAAAAGCGGTGACCGCGCTGGTGCGGGGGTTGTCGGAGGACGGGGCATTCTCGAAAGACAGCTCGTAAGTGCCCGCCACTCCCGAAGCGGTCACCACATGGCGCACGCGGGTTGCCGCCGGATCGCCCACCATTCGCACCCGTACTTGGTCGAATCCCACCGTGGCCAGCGACAAGGTTGCGGTCACGTTGGCCGATTCCGGGAAGAGCGCACAGGCCTCTCGGGCCGAGCCTTCGAACACCGTCACCGGTTCGGACCCGCCGGCCAGGGCACCCTTGACCGCCTCGTCCATCCACGGCCGACTCAGCGCCGCCGCGGGCTTCGTGCTGGTGATGGCCACTTCCCCCAACGGCCCAAAGAGCATGGCCGCCCGCAGGATGTCGAACCCGCCGATGGCGCCGGTACACAGCAAAAGGCGCCCGCCCTCGGCCCGCCGCAAACGACTCTCAAGGTCTTCGTCGGCCAAGGCGCCGATGCTCACCACCAGCAGGTCGGTGCCCGCCTCCCTCACCGCAACTCCGTGCTCCCTGAGCGCCCCATGGCCGGCCGCCTCCACCACGACGTCCGATCGGGCCAGCAGCGATTCCAAATCGTCGACCCGGAGAGGATGGTCAACCACCAGATCGAAAACCGCAGAAAGCTCGGCTCCATCGACTGCCCCTTGCGACAATTCGCGGGCCACTACGGCGCCGATGGCCCCGCAACCGATCAGACCCACTCGTAGCATCGAGTCAGGATATCTGCCTTGCCCGCAACAATTGATGTCCCGATTGGTACCCTCAAGACATGGGACCGGCGGTGATGGCAGGCTGAGAACCATGAGCGGCGACGTGCGAGTCCGGGTGCCAGCGCTCAAGCGTTATGGCCGAATGGCGGAAATCGCTGCCGTCCACGCTGCCACCCATCAGGGATTCCCCTCCGAGGAAGTGGCCGAACTCAGCCAAGCCATCAATGAGGCGGTGCTGCTGCTCTTGGATCCTGAGATGCCCGACGGTTCAATCTCGTTCGACTATCAGAGCGAGGCGGGGATTGTGACCGTGGAGGCCCAACTGGATGACCGGGGATGCAGGCCCATCCCCCACAGTCGGATCGATCGGTTCGAGTCCACCGCTGGGCCGCTGGTGGATTCGTGGAAGCTCGATCCCGATGAGCACCGCCTGTGGCTACAAAAGTCAGCCACAGGCGTGCGCTAGAGGCCGGTCGAGCCGAATCCCCCCGAGCCCCGAGAGGTGGGGGGCAGTTCCTCTACCTCGACGAAGTCGGCCTGTTCCACCTTTTGCAGCACGAGTTGGGCGATCCGGTCTCCTCGGCGCACGGTGAAGGGCTCGGCTGGATCGGTGTTCACCAACAGCACCTTCAACTCGCCCCGATAGCCGGAATCAATCAGTCCGGGGGTGTTCAGACACGTGACCCCGTGGCGCAGCGCCAGCCCGCTGCGGGGCTGCACAAAGCCGGCATACCCATCGGGGATGGCGATGAACGTTCCGGTGGACACAAGGCCCCGCCCACCCCCCGGGGCCAGCTCCACGTCTTCGCTGGCCACTAGATCGGCGCCAGCATCGCCCTCGGTGGCGTAGCGGGGAAATGGCAGGTCAGGACGGCTGCGAACAATGGGAATCTCCAACACGGCGGTGACACTACCTGGCCAGAGCGCACACTTCTCCCTATCTGTGCCGATTACCGGCCGGTGTGGGTTTGGCCCCTATGAGGCTCTAGCCTCGCCTCAAGATGCTGGCTTGGATGGACTTGGAGATGACGGGCCTCGACCCGGCTACCGACGTGATCGTGGAGATCGCCACCCTCATCACCGACAACAACCTGGAATTGGTGGCAGAAGGCCCCGACCTGGTGGTTTCGGCACCCCAAGAAGCCTTGGACTCTATGCAAGAAGTAGTGGTGGAGATGCACACCAACAGCGGGCTGCTGGAGGCGATAGGGGAGTCCACGCTCAGCTTGGAAGACGCAGGCCAGATGACCTTGGCCTTCCTCAAGGAGCACATCGACAAGCCCCGTACCGTGCCTCTGTGCGGCAACTCCATTGGAGTCGATCGCCGCTTCTTGGCCGCCCAATTGCCCGAGGTGGAGAATTTTCTGCACTACCGCTCCATCGATGTTTCCACCGTCAAGGAACTGGCCCGGCGATGGAACCATGACGTCTTTCGCCAAGCGCCCAAGAAGGCCAAAGGCCATCGGGCCCTCGACGACATCCGCGAGAGCCTCGAAGAGCTGCGCCACTACCGGGATTCGTTTTTTGCCATTCCAAAAGAGGCTGGTCCAAAAGAGGCTGGTCCAACAGAGGCGGGTGGATGACCGAGCGGCCCCGCAAACAGGAGCAAGAGGAAGCCACTACCGAGATCACTGAGGTAGCTCCCGGTGTGCTCCGCACCATGTTGCCGATCAACCTGCCCGGGTTAGGCCATGTGAACTGCTACGTAATGGAAGATGAGCGAGGGGTGGCGGTGGTGGACCCCGGACTGCCCGGCCCCGAATCTTGGAGCGCCCTGGTCGACCGACTCAACCGGGCCGGCTACAAGGTGGGCGACGTACACACCGCCATCATCACCCACTCCCACTTCGACCACTTCGGCGGGGCCGAGCGACTGCGAGAAGAGTCGGGTGCCGACATCTTGACCCACGAGAGCTTCCGCCCGATATGGGACCGCCGCGAGACCACCGAAACCCACGATGCCGAGGACAATCCCTCCGACGAGGAGATCTTCGAGCGAATTGAGGAGAGCTTCCGCTCGCTCACCCCGTGGGGTACCGAGCGCACCCCGCCCAGCCGGGAGCACATCCAGCGGTTCCGAGTCAAGGACGACATCCACGCCCGCTGGTTCCAAACCCCCAAGCCGTCGGTGAAGGTGGTGGACAGCCAAGTGGTCCGCTTCGCCCGTCGGGAATGGGTGGCGCTGCACACCCCGGGCCACACCGGCGACCACCTGTGCCTCTACGACCCTGAGCACGGCACAGTGTTCTCCGGCGACCACGTTCTGCCCACCATCACGCCCCACATCGGCGGGCGCAGCGACACCGATGACTCGCTGGCCGAGTTCTTCGACTCGCTAGACCGCATGAAGACCCTGGAGGGGGCCACCTTGGCCCTGCCCGCCCACGGGCACCCGTTTACCGATATCGGCGCCAGAGCCGACCATATCTGCGACCACCACCACGAGCGATTGAATGTGCTTCGCCATTCCAGCGGCCAGCTGGGCTGCGCCACCGTGGAGGAGTTCATGCGGGTGCTGTTCAGCGAGCGGGCCTGGGGCGACATGGCTGCCAGTGAGACGTTCGCCCACCTTGTACACCTAAAGCTGATCGGCGAAGCGAGCCAAGACGTCACCTCCGATGGCCTGCTGACCTTTGAGATCAAGCCAGGGCTATAGCCGTCCCCCCGAAAAATGATCGGGAAATAAATTGACATCGCACTCAATACACTGTTGAGTAGTGGTCATGTTCGCCAAGAGCTGTCTCGCAATCGGCCATCAAGGCCGAGCCGCGCGCGTAGCCATGGCTGACATGGCCCGAATTCACCCCGGCTATTGGCTGACCAATCACACACCATGCGTGTTTGGCCAGAAGACTGCCGGCACCAGGTCTCGGGGAGGATCCACGTAGAACACCTACAAGGATCAAATACTCACCGAGGCCGCCGGAAAAATCCGGCGGCCTTTTCAGTTTGTACCCACCCACCAACCAACCGTCTGAAAGCACCTAACCGAAGACCCCCGAAAGGAGAGAAACATGGAGGCCCTGCTCTTTGAAAACGCACCGTGGCGCTTGGAGGCCGCGTGCCGCACCATCGACGCCTCGCTTGGGGAGATCTTCTTCTCCGACGAGCTCCAGAACATCTCCCGGGCCAAGGCCATCTGTGCCGAGTGCCCGGTAATGGCCGAGTGCCTCGAAGGCGCCATCGCTCGCCGCGAGCCGTGGGGCGTGTGGGGCGGCCAGCTGTTCCGCAACGGCAAGGTGCTGACCAGCAAGCGCCGTCGGGGTCGTCCGGCCAAGGTGCCCCGCCCCGAGGACGAGTTCGTCCAGGTGCCGGTGCCCGTACACCTGCGTGAGCGGCTCCGCTCGGCCTGACAGCCGGATTGGCCTGATGGCCGGGTGGTGCCGCCGGGCAGCGTTGGCTGTCGCTGCGGCGCTGATCGTCATCGTCGCCGGCGCCTGTGGGTCAGGCGCCGGTGGCGATGTCCAAGCGACGGAAATCGAGTTTGAGCTGCTGGATGGGGGCTCGGCCACGATTGACACCCTTTTGGACCGTCCCGTCGTGCTCAACTTCTTCGCTTCATGGTGTACGCCGTGCATAACCGAGATGCCCGCCTTGGAGTCCATCCACCAACAGCGCCCCGACATCACCTTTGTCGGCTTGGCCTACAACGACACCCCCACGAGAGCCCGGGAGATCGTGGTCGACACCGGGGTGACCTATGCCACCGGTGTTGACCCAGACTCCGCCATCGGCAATGCCTACGAGATTCTGGGGATGCCCACCACACTGTTCATCACCCCCGACGGCGAGATCGCCTATCAACACACCGGGGGCCTGACCGCTCACCAGATCACCGAACACATAAACGCGCATCTGACCCCGTAACCTTCAAGTTGTGTTCGACCTCGATCTGGCCGTTCCATTCGGGGCCGGTCTGGTGGCCGCAGTCAACCCGTGCGGGTTCGCCATGCTCCCGGCGTACTTGGCCTACTTCCTGGGAATCGGCAGCCAAGACCAGTCGACTGATACCGGGCGAAACGTGCTTCGAGGATTGCTGGTCGGGCTCACCCTTACCGCCGGTTTCGTGGCCTTCTTCGGCATAATCGGCGCGCTCACCTCCTCGCTCATCTCCACCTCCACCATCGCCGACCGTGGTCCGTGGATCACACTGGTAATCAGCGGGCTCATGGTGGTTCTGGGGATCGCCATGCTGGCCGGTTTCGAACCCAAGATCTCTGTACCCCGACTGTCCAAGGGAGGCGACAGCCAAGGGCTGCTCTCCATGTTCTTGTTCGGGGTGTCCTATGCGGTGGTTTCGCTGGGATGCGCCAGCCCGGTGTTCTTCGGCTCCGTCAGCGGCTCGTTCAGCACCGACGGAGTGTGGGAGGGAACCCTGCGATTTCTGGCCTATGCCCTGGGGATGGGTTTGGTCATCACGTTCTTGACTCTGGCCGTGGCCATGGGGCGCTCGGGGGTCACCGCCCACATGCGCCGCCTGCTGCCCCACATAAACAAGATCTCCGGCGGATTCTTAGTAGTGGCCGGCGTGGTGCTCGGGTTCTACGGCTGGTGGGAGGTCCAGGTGCTACTGCGCGACGACTTCGATGCCAACAACCCCTTCGTGGAGGCCTCCAATCGGGTGTCGGTCCGACTGGAGAACTGGATCATCGACGTTGGCGGCAACCGCTTCGGCCTGGCCACTGCGATCCTGGTGCTGGCCCTGCTGCTGTGGGCGTTCCGCCGACGCATCCCCCGGCCATGGCTCCAGGTAGCTACCGCGGTGGTGGCGGTGGGATACGCCTTGTCGGAGGCGATCCAATACCAGGGCGACCTGTTGGTGCTGCCGATCTTGCGAACCATCGCCGCGATCCCCGAGCGGGTGGGCCACTGGTTCACCGACCCAGGCCGCTGGCCGGTGCTGTGGGAGGTGCTGCTCGCGGTGATCGTGGGCATCGTGCTGTGGATCCGCTTCCGACCCCGCAGCGACCCCGGCTCTCCACTGGCCGAGAGCGGTGGCGCATAGCTTGTCGCTTACACCCCGGGCCGCAACTGCTGTCGGAATAGGCGGGCTGGCCGGAGCGGGCACGCGCTGGGCGCTGGTCGAAGCGCTGCCCGGCGCCGACGTGTGGCCCTGGGGAGTGCTGGCCGTGAACCTGGTCGGCTGTCTTGTGCTCGGCTATCTGGCGGCGGCCGCCTGGTCGGCCCGGGCCGAACTGCCGATCACCCTCGGTCTCGGAACCGGCTTCTGCGGCAGCCTCACCACGTTCTCTGCGCTCACCGTAGACGTGGCTCAAATGGCCCGCGACAGCGACTGGGGTCATGCCGTCGGCTACCTGGCCGCTTCGGTGGCCGGTGGCCTGGCGTTGGCCGTAATCGGCGGCGCGCTGCGCAAAACCCAAATGAGGCAAGCCCAGTGACCGCCCTCGGCTTCGTTGCGCTGGCCGTGGCCGGAACACTGCTTCGGGCCGCCACCGCCCAGAGATTCAACTCCCCCACCTGGCCCTGGGGCACGCTCGGAGTCAACGTGCTCGGCAGCTTCGCCCTCGGCCTGCTGGCCGGAGCGGGCAACCCGGCGATGACCGCAATAGGCATCGGCGGTCTGGGTTCCCTCACCACCTTGTCCACCTTCGCCGTAGAGCTAACCGACCTAACCCGCCCCCGCGCCATCGCCTACACCGCCCTGAGCCTCACTTTGGGCCTCGCCGCCGCGGCAGGCGGGCTGGCCATTTCGAGCTGAGCTGGCTCAGAGGACGTCGCGGCCGAGGTAGGGGCGGAGGGGTTCGGGGATGGTTACTGAGCCGTCGGGTTGGCGGTGGGTTTCCACTAGGGCGGCCCATACTCGGGGGACGGCGAGGGCGGAGCCGTTGAGGGTGTGGAGGATGCGGGTGCCCTTCTCCTCTGCCGGCCGGTAGCGCAGGTTGGCCCGGCGGGCCTGGTAGTCGGAGTACCAGGACACCGACGACACCTCTAGCCACTGGTCGGCGCCGGGGGCGTACACCTCCACGTCCCACGACCGGTGGTGGGATTGGCCCAGGTCGCCGGTGCAAATGTCCACGATGCGATAGGCCAAGCCCAACTCGGCCACCGCGGCCTCGGCCCGCTCCAGGATCTCAGCGTGGATCTCGGGGGCCTGCTCTGGGGTGGCGTAGGCCAGTATCTCCACCTTGTCGAACTCGTGGACTCGCAGCAGGCCCCGGGTGTCGCGGCCCGCGGCGCCGGCCTCCCGGCGGTAGCAGGGGGTGTAGGCCATCATCCTCATGGGCAGGTCGGCCTCGTCGAGAATCTCGCCGGAGGCCAGCGAGGTGAGCGGCACCTCGGCAGTGGGGATGGCCCACAGGTCGTCACGCTCCAGCCAGTAGGCGTCGTCGGCGAACTTGGGGAGCTGCCCGGTGCTCACCATCACCTCGCTGTGCACCAGGGTGGGCGGGCGAATCTCCTCATAGCGGTCGGCGTTGCGGTTCAGCCCGAATTGGACCATGGCCCGGGCCAGCGAAGCCCCTGGCCCCCGGAGCATGGCGAACATGGACCCCGACAGCTTGGCAGCGCGTTCCATGTCGAGCCAGCCGGCCTCCACCGCGAACTCCCAGTGGGGCACCCGCTGGTGCTCGCCGTAGGCATCGGGGTCGAAGTTCTCCACCCGCAGCACCGGGTTGTCGCCCTCATCTTCGCCGTCGGGCACATCGGCGGCGGGCAGGTTGGGAATGTGCAGCAGCAAGTCGTGGATCTCGGCGGCCACCGAGTCGGCCTCTTCGGCCAGGGCCTTGCCCTGCTCGCCCCGCGTGCGGCTCCGGGCGGCAGCCTCGTCGGCCTCAGCGTCGTGGCCATCGCGCTTGAGCTGTCCCACTTTCTGGGACAACTCCTTGACCTCGTGGCGCATCGCATCGCGCTCGGTGGTGAGATAGCGGTGGCGCTCATCCAGGGCCGCCACCTGCTCCAGCTCGGAAAGATCGATTCCCCGGCGGGCTAACCCGGCCCGCACCGCGTCGTAGTCGTTGCGCACCAGGCGCAGGTCGATCATCGAGATCCGTTGGTGGAGTTGGAGCCGTTGGAGCCCGACGTGACCGGCACTCGGGTGTCGGCGGCGATGGGGCCGGATGGAACGGTGGTCACCACCCGCATCTGGGTATTGGCCCGCTGCTGGGCGCCGGCCCAGCGGAAGAACAGCACCCCGATCCACGTCCACAGATACATCCCGCCCACCAGCTTCATGATCAGCCCGGCGGCCTGCTGGTCGGCCTGGAGCCCGATGCCCCACAGGCGGACATCGTGGTCGTAGGCGCTGTAAACCGCCCCCTGGGCAAAGGTCAAGAACCCGCCGGGCACGGTGGGCACCACCGACATCAAGAATAAGTAGACCATCTTGCCGGTAGGGCGCATGTGCAATTCGGGGATGGGGCCGCAAACCGGCAGCCACATCAACATCGCCGAGCCAAACAGCAGCAGGTGGACGAAGTAGTGCAGGGCACCGCTCTCTACCGAGGTGTTGACCACCCAGGGAATGTGGCTCACCGCCACCATGAAGTTGAACAGCAGCCCGGCGGCTACCGGGCGGGCCAGCCGCCGCACCCAGACGCCGACGCTGCCGTCGCCGCTGAGCGCCAGCCGGGCCAGCCATTGGGGAATGGCCGCCCACAGCAGCGGGGGCACCAGCAGCGTGATGAGCAGGTGCTGGATCATGTGGACGGAGTACAAGTACTCCTCGGAGATGTCGTGCATTGGCCAGTCGCTGGCTGCCCAAAGCAGCACCATCGCCCCGACAAAGGCCAGTTTGTGGTGGCGGGCAAACGGCGCTTCGCCGACAGGCGCCGCCTTGGGGGCGATGATCCGAGCCGCGTACCAGGCCATGGCTATCGCGGCCAGCAGGATTATCCAGACTTCGGCGTGGGGCTGGTACCGCCAGATATCGGTGTCAGCCGCGAAGGCCATCAGCCATCTACCAGATGCGGAACGCGGTGAGCATGACCATGTATACAGCCATGGCCAATATCAGACCGAAGACAAATAATCGCCAGAAGATCGGGTGGTCGAACTTCAGGTGCATGAAAAAGGCCACCACCAAGAAGAACTTCAGCAGCATCATGATGATCAGCATCACGATGATGGCGGTGTCGCCCCACCCGTGCACCGTCTCGAAGTAGGTGAACACCTCGAACGCGGTGAGCAGCGCGAGGTAGATGGCCACCTTGACATAGAGCCAATTGGAGGGATGGGCGTGACGGCCGCCCGACGCGTGTTCGTCGGGAGCGTGGGCCGTGTCGGGAGAATCGGGAGTGACGGTGGCCATAGAGAACCCTACTGCGGGAAGAGGTACACGATCGTGAAGATCACGATCCATACGATGTCGACGAAGTGCCAGTACAGGCCGATGATCTCCACGGTCTCGGCCCGCTCCGGACCGAGGTTGCCCCGCATCGACATCACCAGCAGCGACATCAGCATGATGATGCCGATGGTGACGTGGGCCCCGTGGAACCCGGTGAGCGCGTAGAAGGCCGACCCGAACAGGTTGGTGGTGAATCCGAGGCCCTCGCTGTAGAACGCGGTGAACTCGTACACCTGACCGGCCACAAAGGTGGCGCCCAGCGCAGCGGTGGTGGCCAGCCAGATGCGGTTGCCCCGCAGATCGCCCCGGGCGATGGACGACACCGCGAACACCATGGTGAGCGAGCTCATCAACAGCACGAACGAGCTGACCGAGGTGAACGGGATGTCGAACACGTCTTCGGGTCCGACATCGTTGGGGCCGATGCGCCCCTTGTTGAACATGTAGGTGGAGATGAGCCCACCGAACAGCAGGCACTCCGAGCCCAGGAACACCCACATGGCCAGCTTCTCGTTGGAGAGGCCGGTGCTGGTGTGGTGCTCTCCGTCGTGGTGCTCTGGGGTGTGCCCGGGCGCCTCGGCGGTCATTGTCTCAGCCAACGGTCGCCTCCTCGGTTTCTGCCGGCTCGTCAGCGGTGGCCAACTCGCCGTTGCCGCTGGGCCCGCCGTTGCTGTCGGGGTCGCCGTGATCGTCGCCGTGGTCGTCGTGGTGCCCGCCGGCGTCGGGGTCGTCGGCCGGCTCCAGAATCCAGCCGTAGATGGATGCCACCAAGAACACCAGTCCGGCGGCGGCCAGCCACAGGTTGTAGATGATGCCGTAACCCACCAGCAGGATGCCCCCGCCCAGCACGATGGGCCAGTACGACGGGGACGGCAGGTGCACGTTGGTGTTGCTGCCGTCGTGGGCGATCTCTGAGGTGGGAGCGGCCCGCACTATGCGGCCGTTCTCATCCTTGCCGTACTTGCGGTGCCAGAAGTGGTCGAGGCGGTCCACCTCGATGTCCTCATCGAAGTTGTGCTCGGGCACCGGGGAGGCGGTCATCCACTCCAAGCCGCGGGCATCCCAGGGGTCGGGGCCCACATCGGGCCGGCCGGCCCGCCTCCAGTTCCGAGTGCTCACGTATACGTTCCAGAAGAACATGATCACGCCCAGAGCGATGACGAACGAGCTGATGGTGGCCACCATGTTCCACAGCGCGAAGCCCTCGTCGGCCCGATAGGTGGCAATGCGCCGCGACATCCCCTGCAAGCCGAGGATGTGCATGGGCCCGAAGGTGAAGTTGAACCCGATGAGCATCACCCAGAAGCTGGCCTTGCCCCACCCCTCGTTGAGCTTGTAGCCGAACGCCTTGGGCCACCAGTAGTAGAAGCCTCCGAACAAACCGAGCAGCGCCCCGCCGAATATCACATAGTGGAAGTGGGCCACTATGTAATAGGTGTCGGTCTGCTGGGTGTCGGACGGCGCGATGGAGTGCGTGACCCCCGACAGGCCGCCGATGGTGAACATCGACACCACGCCCACGGCGTAGAGCATGGGCGTGGTAAATCGCAATCGACCCCGGTACATGGTGGCCAGCCAGTTGAGGATCTTCACCCCCGTAGGCACGGCGATGAACATGGTGGACACCGAGAACGCGGCCACCGACAGCGGCCCGACGCCGGAGGTGAACATGTGGTGGGCCCACACCCCCCAGCCCATGAAGCCGATGGCGATGCCGGAGGCCACCATGAAGTGGTATCCGAACAGCGGCTTGCGGGAGAACGTCGGGATGATCTCCGACACGATCCCGAAGGCGGGCAATATCAGTATGTACACCTCGGGATGGCCGAATATCCAGAACAGGTGCTGCCACAGCAACGGGTCGGCCCCGGCCTCCACATTGAAGAAGTTGGCGTCCCACAGTCGGTCGAACATCAACAAGAACAGGGCCACGGTGATCACCGGGAGGGCGAACAGCAACAGGAACTGGGTGATGAGCAGCATCCAGGTGAGCACCGGCATCCGGAAGAAGCTCATCCCCGGCGTTCGCATGTTCAACACGGTGACAATCAGATTGATGGCGCTGACCAAGGACGCGATGCCCAGTATCTGCAAGCCGACGGCATAGAAGTCGATGCCCTTGGAGGGTGAGAAGAGCAGGCCGGTGTTGGGGGCGTAGGCGAACCAGCCGCCGTCGGGGGCGTTCTGGAACCAACCGCCGACCAGGATCGAGGAGGTCAACAGCATGCCGCCGGCTAGGAAGCACCAGAAGCTGAAGGCGTTGAGGCGGGGGAAGGCCACGTCTCGGGCCCCCACTTGCAGCGGGAGCAGGTAGTTGGCGAAGGCGGCGGCCATGGGCATGATCACCAGGAACACCATGGTCACGCCGTGCATGGTGAAAACGCCGTTGTAGGTGCCCGCGCCGATAACCGAGCCGTTGGGGGTGGCGAGCTGGAGGCGGATGAACAGGGCCTCGGCCCCGCCGACGAGGAAGAAGAACAGGGCGGCCGCGCCGTACATGATGCCGATGCGCTTGTGGTCGACGGTGAACAGCCAGCTCCTCCAGCCCTCGCTGCCCTGAGGCCGGGTGAAGACGCCGAGGGGACGATGGGCGATGGCCGGACCGGCCGGCAGCGCCAGGGTTTCCTCGGGGGCGGTGATCGTGCGGTCGGTGATGGTCATCGACTCTTCCGATCAGCGGTCTTCGCTGGATTGGTGATGGTCATCGGAGCGATCACAATCAGTCGAGGGTGGACAGGAAGGCAACGACATCGTCGATATCTTCGGGGCTTAGGCCAGTGCGGGCGGGCATACCCCGGAGGTCGTCGGCGTCGGCCGGCTTGCGCTCGGGGGCATTGTAGATCCAGGCCTCCAATTCGCTCCGGTTGAGCGTGGCCTGGTCGGCCAGGTTGAGATACGGGACGTGGTCGCCGGCGTTCAAGTAGAGATCGAACGCCGATCCGGCGAACGTGCCCCGAGTCATTAGGTGGGTCAGGTTGGGGGCCGCGCCGGCCACCAATTCGTCGGTGTAGGTGCCGGCGCTGGGGCCGTTGAACTCGCCGTAGATGTCCCAGCCGTCGGGTGCCGAGTCGGGGTCTCCGCCGCGGTTGGCCGCTGAGGTGACCCCGTTGATCACGTGGCAGTTGGCGCACTGCTGGCTGAAGGTGGCCCAACCATCGCCCGCCGGCGTGCCCTCTTGGGGTATGTCCGCCGGGGTGATCTGGTTGTCTCTCCATTGGGCGAACTCTGCGGTTGGCAGCGCCACGGCCACCATCTTCATGTAGCCGTGGGACAGGCCGCAGAACTCGGTGCACTGTCCCCGGAAGCGGCCGGGCTCGTCGGCCTGGATCACCCAGTCGTGACTGCGGCCGGGAACGGCGTCGCGTTTGCCGTTCAGCTTGGGGATCCAGAAGGAGTGGATCACGTCGCGGGATTTGATGTCCAGGGCTATGTCCACCCCGACGGGGATGACCAGCTCGTTGGCGGTCACGAAGTCGGGCGGGGAGTCGGTGTTGCCGTCCAGGTGGTACTGGTACTCCCACCACCACTGCTGGCCGATCACGGTGACCACCACATCCTCGTCGGAGGCCTTCACATCGTCGAGGGCGAACAGCGCCACCAGGGTAAACACCGAGATGACGGCCAACAACACGGTGGGCACGATGGTCCAGGCGATCTCGAGGCGGTTGTTGCCGTGGGTCTGCTCGGGGAACTCGTCGTCGTCGTAATAGCCGAATTCGCCGTCGCCGCTGTCGGAGCCCGCCACCCGGTAGCGCCACCACAGGGCCAGTACCGCTCCCTGAACCAAAAAGAAGACCACGCCGGCCACAATGAAGATGGGGTTGATGAGCTCGGCGATGTCGCGTCCCTGGCGACCGACCGGCGACAGGGTGGACAGCGGGTGGTCGTCGGTGACCACGATGCTGACCACGATGAGCACAACAGTGCCGGCCGTGATCAAAAGGCTGGTCAGCCACACAAGGGCCTTGAGGCGCTTGCTCATCGGGCTGCGCCCCTCATCGGTGTTTGCGGCCCCACTAGTGACCTCCGCTTTCGGCCGCCGGAGCGCCGTGATCGGCGGCGGGCCCCTTGTGGTGGAACTCTCGCGAGCCCATGGCGGCGGTGATCACACCGGCCACCAGCACACCGACGCACACCAGCGCCACCGTGCCGGCTATAACCGACCGGCTGATCTTGGGGCCGACGGCGAACACCACCGCGATCAAGAAGATCACGGTGGCCAAGACCCCGGCCACGATCACCGCGCTGAACTTGGACACGGTCAAGAACACCCGGGATAGCGCCAGCACCAGCACAGCCACGCCGAGCGCTGCGGTCACCGGGTACTCGATGGGCCGCATGATGCGATTGCGCAGATTGCGGTTTACCTCCGGGTCGGCGGTGGCCCGGTCGGCCCACGCCGTGAGCATCCACTCGAACAGCGCCGCTCCAACGATCACCAGTCCGACCACGAAGATGGTGGCGTGGGTGGCCAGCCCCACGATCATCGCCCCCGCTCCGAAGGCGGCCACGGCCGGCCAGTAGTTGGCCTCCAGATTGGCCTGAGTCTCGGGGGTCTGGCCGTCGTCCATCAGCTCGCCCACCGACTCGGCGTCGGCGTCGCGGAAGGCAACCAAGAACAGGGCCACCAACGCGGACAGAACCGCGAAGCCCATCAGCACCACATAGCCCACGTGGTCGCCGATGCCGCCCTTGTAGCCCAGGCTGAGCACGCCCACCCAGGTCTCCACGTTGAGCACCGCGAAGTACTCGGTTTCGCCTGCGCTGCCGCTGGCCACGCCGTATACGGCGGCCGCGGCCACCGCGGTGAGAGTGAAGCCGAAGAACAATCGGAAGCCAGGGGTGAACACTAGAAACCTGCCTGGTTTCGGCTGCGGCGTCTCATGGGAATCGTCTGCACCAGCGCCTACTTCAGCACGAAGATCGCCGTCCAGATGACGACATAGACGAATACAACGGCGTACCAGTAGATGGACGCGGCCACGAAGCCGTCGGTTTGACGGCTGCTGTACTGGCCAGCCAAGGCTCGGAAGGCCATCAGGAGCAAGAACACCAAGCCGATGGCGATCATGACCAGGTGCGACCCCGAAATGGCGTAGATCAACACGGCGGCAATCGACTCGTCGGCCACCAAGCCCATCTCGGTGTACTGGAACGAGGTGGTGACCACCACTGAGAGGCCGAACAGGGTGGTCAGCGCGGTGGCCATGATGGCGTGGGTGCGGTCGTCGCGGGCGATGGAGTACACCGCCCACTGCATGGTGACCACCGACATGAGCATGGTCCACGCCGCCACCGTGGGCGGGGCCAGTTGAATGTTGGCCCCCGAGGGGATCCACTCCCCGCCACCGGAGAGCGCATCGGCCCGCTCACGCAGGTACACCCCCAGCAGGGCGGCGAAGTACATCAGCGTGGCGGCCGTGCCGAACACGGTGCCCACCAGCAGGGTGCGCTGGCGGGGAAGCGGGGCGGCCAGGGGCGTTCCGACAGCGATATCGGCCATCAGGCATCCTCCCCTTGGTCGGCCTCTGTGGAGGCGGGCAACATCAGGCTGCGGGCCACGTTCAGCGCCACCAGCGCCAAACCGCCCAGCACGGCGATGTAGCCGATAAGCCCGATCACATTGAGGGCCTCCACGAAGCCGAGGGCGTCGATTTGGCCGATGCCGGCGGTTTCGAAGGGCCGGCGGGGCTGGTCGAAGAATCCGCTCAGCACGTCGGTGGCTCCGACCAGGATTGCTCCTCCGGCGAGCGGCAGCACCGACAAGAAGCCCAGCGGAGCGTTGAGGGTGCGGCCCAGCAGTCGCGGCGCCCAGTGGAATAGCCCGGCCACTGCGGCCAACAGCCCGCCCAGTATCGCGAGGTTCATCATCCCGTTGACCAGGCTGGAGGCCTCGAGGTCGTCCATGGCGTCGAAGAATCCCCGCCAGATGTCGTCATCGGCCTCCCGCAGCACGCCCAGCGCGGGCTCGGCCACCCGCAGCACACCGGCTGCGGCCGCGGCGGTCAGCAGGGCTCCGGAGACGGTGACCAGGGCGAACTGCGGGGTGATCTGCGGGCGCTGCCCCGCCGAGTAGGCGTTGAACGCCAGCCAACCGCCGTAGGCCGCCACCATCAGGGCGATGGCCAGGGCGAACGCGGTGAACAGCACCTCGTTGGTCACGATGTGGGCATCGACGGCATTCGGGTCGGGGCTGTCGAAGAAGCTCTGGGCCCAGGCGCCGAATGAGAAGAACCCGAAGGCGCCCACGATGAAGGCCATGGGCTCGAACATCTTGGGGCTGCTGCGGTGGGCGGCGGTGAACACCTCTGCGGCTATGCCGAGCAGCGGGATCGTCCAGGCGAACACCTGGGGAGCGTCAAACGCCCAGGCAACCTGCTCGAAGGGGGCGCCTCCGCCGCCGAAGCCCAGGGCGTTTGCCCCCCGCATGTCCACCCAGGAGATCACCAGGTTGGCCAACAGCACCGGCAAGGAGAACAGCCACACCCCGGTGGCCACCAGCATCGACCACGAGAAGGCGGGCATCTGGAGCAGGTCCATCCCCGCGGGGCGCTGGGTGACCAGGGTGGTGAACACCACACCGGAACCGACCAGTAGGCCCACGCCGATCAGGGCCAGGGAGAGAACGGTGAGCTCCACCGACTGTTCGCGGGCGGCACCGGCTTGGATGGAGCCCAGCCCGCCGTAGGAGAAGGTGGCCACGATGTGGGTGACGGCGCCCACCAGCCAAGTCCAGAACGCTGCTGCCGCAGCCCGGGGGAAGGCCACCGAAGAGGCATCGAGCTGGCGGGGGATCAGCGCAGTGGCCAGGCCCAAGAACAGCGGCACCAGTCCACACAGAATCAGGGTGGTCCGGTAGAGGCCGAACACCTGGAAGACCTCGTTGGCGTTGGAGAAGACGCCGAAGCCTCCGTCGATGTCGGCCTGCTCGATGCCGATCAACATGCCCAGGGTTAGGGCCAGCCCCGTCAGGACCAGCGAGAAGACCACATACAACTGGCCGATGGTCAGGTGGTCGCCGGTGCTCAAGAAGCGGGCCAAGCCGGTGGGAGGGGTCCACTGGGGGGCCGACGACTGGGTCGCCGGCCTCACGTCGTCGCCTGCCGCGACCGCTTCTGCTTCTGGCCTCGATTCTGTGAGGGTCATCGTGCTCCACGAAGGCAAGTGTGCGTGCGAACTTTACACATCGCCTGGGCTCGTTCTCGCATCAGACCACTCTGCCCAATGGGCACCGGGGATCGGCGGAAATCTGCATCAAACACCAGTGCGAACCACCTGGTCTACGGCCATCGCCGCGAACAGCAGCGTGATGTAGGTGATGGAGTAGGAGAACAGCCGCATCGCCGACGCAGTTGCCTGGGTGCGCAGCACTTGAACTGCGTAAAAGAGAAAGACGGCGCCCAGCACCAACGCGCTCACCAGGTAAACCAGGCCCATCTCCCCCACCGCGCTGAACAGCAACGACAGCCCCCACAGAACCACGGTGTAGCCAATCATCCGCACCGCGGTGGTGCGGGTGCTGGCCACTGCGGGCAGCATGGGCACATTGGCGGCCCGGTAGTCGTCCCGATAGCGGATGGCCAGCGCCCAGAAGTGGGGCGGAGTCCAGTAGAAGATCACGCCGAACAGCACCAGCGGCGCCCAATCGAGGCTGTTGGTGACCGCCGACCAACCCACCAGCACGGGCACGGCGCCGGCGGCCCCGCCAATGATGATGTTGCGGGTGGAGGTGCGCTTGAGCCACAGCGTGTAAACGAACACGTAGAACGCGGTGGCCGACACCGCCAGAACCGCGCTGAGCAGGTTCACGAACCCCCAGAGCCAGACGAAGGCCATGGCCTCAAGGACTACGGCGAATATCAAGGCCCGAATCGGGGCGATCTCGCCGGTGACCAGGGGGCGGTTCTTGGTGCGTTCCATCAGCCGGTCGATGTCGCGGTCTACATACATGTTGATGGCGTTGGCTCCGCCAGCGGCCAGTGTGCCGCCGATGACGGTGGCCGCCATCAACCACACCGAGGGGATGCCCCGGTCGGCCACCACCATGGTGGGCACCGTGGTCACCAGCAGCAGTTCGATTATGCGGGGCTTGGTGAGAGCAATGTAGGCCCGCGCCGTGCGCGTCCGATCGCGAGGAGACAGCTGGGCAACACCCATGACCTGTTCAGAGTACGGTTTCGGCGCAGGGCAGGCCAAGGTATCGGGAAGTCGCTTTTCCCGTTGCGACCGGCCCGAAAACCACCTGCTTGGGATGACCGGCTGTCACAGGCGACCCGTACAATTCGAGGCGTGATCCAACCCCGGGTTTCTCCCGCCGCCTACCGCAAGATCACCATTTGGGCGCTGGTCCTTTTGGCATTGATCATCGTGAGCGGGGGCGCGGTCCGGCTCACCGGATCAGGGCTGGGCTGTCCCGACTGGCCGGCGTGCGACAACGACCAGTTGGTGGCCCCGCTGGAAACCCACGCCATGATCGAGTTCATCAACAGGCTCATCACCGGGCTGGTATCGGCCATTGTCATCGCTGCCGTGCTGGGCTCCCATTGGCGGAAGCCTCGGCGAGCCGACTTGGTGTGGCTGTCGTGGGGCTTGGTGGCCGGGGTGCTGGCCCAGATCGTGTTGGGCGGCATGGTGGTGCTCTACGAGCTGCCCCCGGCACTGGTGATCGGCCACTTCCTGCTATCGATGGTGCTGCTGTGGAATGCCGTGGTGCTGCTGTGGCGGGCCTCGGAGGAATATGAGCGCCAAGGCGAGCCGAGACCTCGCCCCCATTGGCTGGGAAATGGGGTGGTGGCCATCACCTCGGTGGTGATCGTGACCGGCACCATCGTCACCGGCGCCGGGCCGCACAGCGGAGATGAGGACGCCGAGCGCATAGACGTGGCCGTGAGAGACGTGGCCCAGATTCACGGGACCACGGTGGTAGTGCTTCTGGTGGTGTTGGCAGCAGCGGTGTGGTGGCTGCGATACCGGGGCGCACCCGAGCGGGTTCAACTGTGGGGTAGGACAGTGCTGGGGGTGGCCCTGGCCCAGGGGCTCATCGGATACGTGCAGTACTTCACCGGTGTGCCGGTGCTGCTGGTGGGCGCGCACATCGCCGGCGCCGCCCTACTGTGGATAGCCACCGTGTTCTTCTGGCTCAATGTGAGAGGCCCGCTGGTGCGGGCCGACGCCGACATCGCCCAGGCGGTGCCGGCATGAGCCCCGCAGCGCCGGTGGAGATCGCGCCCTCCGAGGTGAGGCAGACCACCAGCGACACCGACGTGCGGCCCGACCGGCCCTGGAAGGTGATCGTGTGGAACGACCCCATCAACCTGATGTCGTATGTGACCTTCGTTTTCCAGAAGCTGTTCGGCTACAGCAAGGAGAAGGCCGCCCAGCTGATGCTCGACGTCCACTACAAGGGCCGGGCGGTGGTGTCCGACGGCCCCAAGGAGAAGGCGGAGATGGACGTGTTCCGCCTGCACGAGCACGGCCTGTGGGCCACTATGGAGCACGACGACTGATGGGCTACTTGTCTGCGCCTGCGCTTGGGAAAGGGAACTGATGGCCCCGAGGCAACCGGTTATGCCCAACGGGGACGGGACTTACACCCTGGATTTGCGGGAGGAGGAGCGAGCGCTGATCGCGGCCATCGTGCCCGACCTGCGGGGGCTTTTGGCCGACGACCCCAACGACGAGATGCTCACCCGGCTGTTCCCCACTGCTCGGCCCGACGATCCCGAGGCCGAGGCCGAGTTCCGCGGCATGGTGCGAGACGAGTTGGTGACCAAGAGGCTCAGCCGTTTGGACATCGTGGCTGAGCTGGCCGAGGCCACCGTGTTGGATCAGGAGCAGCTGGCCGCCTGGCTGGGGTGTGTCAACGACATCCGGCTGGTGCTGGGCACTCGCCTGGGAGTCACCGAAGACGACGAGTTCGACGACGATCCCGAGGTCGACGACCCTGAATCAGTGGCCCGGTCGGCTTACTGGTACTTGGGCTGGCTGCTCGAGCACCTGGTGGAGGCGTCGGCCTCCGAGCTGTAGCTGGCTACTCCTCTTCGGCCCGGGCCGCCGGTTCGCCTTGGCCGGCTCGGGCGATCTCGGAGAGGGAGGCCATGGCGTTGGTGAGGCCGCTGGTGTCGAGGGGCAGGAAGATCTTGGTGGCCTGGCCGTCGGCCACGCTCTTCAGCGCTTCCAGGTAGCGGATGGCGATGAGGTCGGGGGTGGGGTCGCCGGTGTGGATGGCGCCGAAAATCAGCTCGATGGCGTTGGCCTCACCGGAGGCCACGGTCTCGAACTGATAGCGCTCGGCGTCGGCCACTCGCATGAGGGCCTCGGCCTCGCCCTCTGCCTCGAGGATCTGGCTCTGCTTGAGACCTTCGGAGCGCAAGATGGCTGAGCGCTTGTCGCCTTCGGCCTCGGTGACGATGGCCCGGCGGTCGCGCTCGGCCTTCATCTGGCGGTGCATGGCCTCGGTGACGTCGGGCGGCGGCTCGATGCGCTGGATCTCTACTCTCACCACCCGGGTGCCCCACTTGTCGGTGGCATCGTCGAGAATCTGGCGCAGCTTGCCGTTGATCAGCTCCCGGGAGGTGAGGGCGGCGTCGAGATCGAGGTCGCCCACCACGTTACGCAGGTTGGTCTGGGCCAGCTTGGTGACCGCCAACTGGAAGTTGCCCACGTTGTACTTGAGCTTCACCGGATCGGTGGCCTCGAAGAAGATCACCGCGTCCACCGTTACCACCACGTTGTCTTTGGTGATCACCTCTTGGGGGGGCACGTCGATCACCCGCTCCCGCATGTCCACCTTGCTGATGCGCTGCACGAACGGGAGGATCCAGCGCAAGCCGGAGTCCACCGTGCGCTGGTAGCGGCCCAGCATCTCGATGAGGCCCCGCTCATAGGGGCGGATGATCCGGATTCCCAGCGCGGCGATCAGGATGAGCGCTAACGCAATGATGATGAATAGGGCGACCACGGCTTCCATGACTGCTACCTAGCTTTCTGTGCTCTCGGTGGGTTGATCTTGGGGGACGGGGACCACCACCAGACGGGTGCCGTCGATTTGGGTGACCATGACACGGGTGTCCACTTCAATGGGCTCAGCGGCGGAGGCCCGCCATTCCTCGCCCCCGATTCGCACCATGCCGGTCTGCGCGTCGTCGTCCACTCTTTCAATGATCTTGCCGTGGGCGTCGAGGAGCCGGCTGGCCCCCACCCGGGGCTGCTCGTCTTTGTCGAGGCGGCTGACGAACCGGCGCAAGTAGACGAAGCTGACTGCGCTGCCCACGAAGAACACCAGCCACTGCCACAGGATGTGGGCGTCCACCCAGGCCAGAACCGCCGCCGCGGCGGCGCCGATGGCGAAGGGGAGCAGGAAGAACCCGGCGGTGAACACCTCGGCCAGGGAGAAGACCACCGCGGAGCACGTCCACAGCCAGCGCCAGACTTCGTTCTCCACTTCATGCTCCTCTCGCGTTCATGGTCATGGTATCTGTTTTTCAATGCGGTTCCCCGAAGGAGGGCTGCTAACGTAAATCGGCCCTCGCGGGTCGAGAGCCCCCATCGTCCAGCGGCCTAGGACGCCGCCCTTTCAAGGCGGTAACACGGGTTCGAATCCCGTTGGGGGTGCTAGTTCGGCGCTTCGTTTCGTAGCGGGCGGCGACAAATCTGCCCCGCCGGGGCAGCGATAACAAGGTCCCGTGGTGCAGTTTGGAGTGCACGCCGGCCTGTCAAGCCGGAGGTCGCGGGTTCAAATCCCGTCGGGACCGCACAACAGAACATGGTCGGGTAGCTCAGTTGGCAGAGCGTCCGCCTGAAAAGCGGAAGGTCACCGGATCGACGCCGGTCCCGACCACCACCCACCCCCCCCCCACGGCCCGGAGCGAAGCCCAACCCCGCTCCGGGCCGTACCCTTTGTGCGGTGTCTTTGCCTCTGCCCTAATAGCGGGAACCAAGTCCCGAATTGCTAGCCGTAGTGGGCGGCGACGTTTTCGGGGTAGCTGCGGTAGAAGTAGTTCCAGAGCTGCTCGCCGTAGGTGGAGGGGCGATAGGAGCTGGACATGTCGGCCACGCCGGCCTGGGTCTCGGCGATGCTGGCCATGAAGCCAGCGCTGTTGTGGTGGGGGCTGGCGGCCACCGCGGCGGCGAATTTCTCATCTAGGGGCAGCGGTGCCAGGGTCACGTCGAGCGAGGGGCCGTGGAAGTAGCCCGCCGAATAGCGCTCTTCGGTGGTGATCACCTGGTGGGCGGTGGCCACCAGGTAGTTGCCGGTCATGGCCTGGAGCGTCTCGCCCAGGTTGATCACGTACGACCCCTCCACCGAGGGCACGTCGATCCACTGGCCTTCCTGGTTCTGCACCTGAAGCCCGGCGGTGGGGCCGGGGTCGAGCACGGTCAAAAAACCGGTGTCACGGTGGGCGTTGACCCCGGCTGCGCCTTCGGGAGTGGGGGGATAGTGGATGAACTTGGCCAGCGACATGGTCTGGGTGCCGAAGAACCGCTCCAGGTAATCCTCGCCCAGCCCCAGTCCTAGCGAGAGCGCCCCCAAGAGGCGGTTGGCCAAGCCCCCCAGCTCGTCGAACCACTGGTTGGTGAGCTCTTGGTGGCCGGGCAAGAGCCCATCGGGCAGCCACTGGTTGGGGCCCAAAAGGCGCAGGTAGTAGGGCTCGACATCAACGGGATGGGCGGGCCACTCGGTCCACCAGTCGATCTGCTCTCGGATGTCGGGGCGGTTGTTGGTGTACTCGGCCCCCTCCGGCTCCCAGCCCCGGAAGTGGCGGGATCTGCGTTTGTCGATCAACTTCTTCTGCTCTTCGGAGAAGGCGAAGAACTTCCGCAGCATGGCGAAGATGTTGTCGCTCAGGTCGGGGGAGACCCCGTGGTTCACCACCAGCAGGAAGCCGACCTCGTGGCCGATCCGGCATAGCTCATCGGCCAGGGCCTCGCGTTCGGCCGGCGATCCCGACAGCGGGCCGAGGTCCACCACCGGGATCTGATCGAAGGCAGCCGGAGCGGTCACGCTGTCCAGAGTAGCGGTCATATCTGAGGCCCTCCGAATGAGATCAGCCGAACTCCCCGCCCGCGAACCAGCTGTCGAATGCGGGGCGCATGGCCACGTCGATCAGCTCGATCCGCAGGCCGGTGGTGGGCGGAACCAGAAAGGCAAACCCCTGAAGCCCACCGTCTTCGCTGGCCCCGCCGTAGATCAGCTCGCACCCCCCGGCTTGGAGCGAGGCGATGTCGGCGTGGAGGTCTTCGGTCCAATAGCCCATGTGGTTCAGACCGCCGTAGAGGTCGAAATCCCAGAATGACCCTTTGGGGCCAGCGGCCAGCTCGAGCTGCACCGGGCCCTCCACCGTGTAGGAGAACTGCACGCTGGTAGAAACCACCTCGCCGTCTATCAGCAGGTCGAGATCGAGGGACTGCAAGGAGTGCCAGGTGAGCCCGGTGGCGGCCGAGATGTGGGCCATGGACTCCTCGACATCGGCCACCACGATGCCGGTATGGAACGGGTCGGTGATCAAAGCCATGGCGGCACGGTAGCCGGTGCTACCGAGGGTGCTCTAGATCGTCGATGTCGGCGACGAATTCGCGGGCATTGTCGTTGAACTCAGCGACCGTCCCGATGGACTTGGCTTGGCCGCGGCTAGCCGCGCTCAGCCGGTGGGATGGGCCTCCAGGTGGCGCTGGCCCTGGCGGCGCATGAGGGTCCAGGTCTGCTCCAAGTAGCCGGCCTGGTCGTCCACCAGCTTCTTGAGGCCGAGCCTCAGGTGCTCGGGAATCTCGGGGGCGTCGGTGGGCTCGAGGAGCACGTCGAGCTGGGCTTGGTCTTCCAGGGTGGCGTGAAGGGCGGCAGCCCGAGCCAGGGTGGCCCCCACGCAGATGGCGCCGTGCCAGGGGATGATCACGGTGTGATTGGTCTCGATGGCCGGCCCGATGGACTCGAAGCGGTCGTCGGGGCTGAGCACCTGGTCGTCGTGGAAGATGCAGCACAGGTTGTGGCGCATCTTCAGCGGCCGGGCGAGGGAAGCCAGCGCGGTGATCCACCGGCCGTGGCTGTGAACGATGGCGTTCACGTCGGTGCGGTTCTCGTACACCCCGGCGTGAAACTCGAAGCCCAGGCTCACCTCCCGGTCACCCTCCAGCAAGTTGCCTTGGTAGTCGAGCTTCATCACGTCATCAGGGGTGATCTCGCCCAGCGTCCGGTCGAAGGCGTTGATCCAGAAGGCGTCTTCCCCTGGTGCCCGCACGCTGACATGGCCGCCGATACCGGTGTCGCACCCCCTCACAGTCAAGGCCCGACAGGCCAACACGATGTCGTCCACAATCTCTCTGGCTTCGCTCTCGGTGGTGCTCATGGCCCCTAGAGTACGGCATCAATGGAACAGCGCCAGTATGAGACCTCGGGGGTTTGCGATAGCGGCCCCTATCGCGGGCAGCGTCAATGACGACTGTCGTTGTGCTGGGCGCAGGGGCCCTGGGGTCGGTATACGGCGCGTGGTTCGCCGAGGCAGGCGCCGAGGTCATGCTGGTGGCGCGACCGGCCCACGCCGGTGCGGTGAACCGGAGCGGGCTGCGGATTGACGAACGGCCTCCGGTGAAGGTCCGAGCGATCACTGATCCGGCCGAGGCGGGCGACTGCGACATTCTCCTGCTGGCCAGCAAGGCCTTCGACAACCCCGAATTGCTGGGCGGCTACCGAGGGTCGGCCCAAGCCGCCTTCTCGGTTCAAAACGGAGTGCGCCAAGCTGAGCCGCTGGTGGCCCGCTTCGGCTCGGCCGCGGTGGGCTGCGTTTCGCTGGTGGGCGGCACGCTGGGCGAGCCCGGCCACGCCCATCACTCCTTTGACGGCCCCACCCTGCTGGGCGACTTGGCCACTACCGCGCCAGGTACGTCGGCGACCATCGCCGAGGCCTTGCCGGGGCGCAAACTGGAGGTACACGACGACATCTCGCCCGCCCTGTGGTCCAAAGGGGTATTGGCCGCCGCCGCCATGGGAGTGGTGGGGCTGACCCGGCTGGTGTACCACCGGATCTTCTTGATGCCCGAGACTCGGGATGTGTTCTACGACCTGGCTTGCGAGGGGGCCGCAATTGCTGCGGCCGAGGGCGTGGAATTGATCGATGGGCACGGGCCGTTCCAGATCAGGGCGCTTACCCAGGAGAGCCGGGCCGAGGCCCATAAGCGGCTTGCTGCGGTGGGCGAACGGATGGAGGCGGCCGGGGAGACCGAGGTGCGGGTATCTATATTGCAGAGCATCGACCGAGGCCGGCCGTTCGAGGTGCAGGCGGTGTTCGGCGATTTGGTGGCCATCGCCGATGGCCACGGGCTCGAAGTGCCCACGCTGCGGGCCGTTACCCGGCTGCTCACCGCGGCCACGCCAGGGGGATGACGAGCAGATGAAGCTGCGAGAACTGAGCCGGATGCTGGCCCGAGCCCCCAAGGGTGCGGCCCGGTGGCACACCTACGCCGACTTTCGAGAGGAAGCACGGCGGCGGCTGCCCAAGATGGTGTTCGAGTTTGTGGAGGGCGGTGCCGAGGGCGAGCTGACCATCGCCGCCAACCGGTCAGCCATCGACAAAGTGGATCTGGCCCCGAACTATCTGGTGGACGTGGCCAACCGCGACGTGTCCACCACCGTGCTGGGCCAGCCGGTGTCGCTGCCATTCCTGTTGGCTCCGGCCGGGCTGGCCACGCTGGTGCATCGCGAAGGCGAGCTGGCCGCAGCCCGGGCAGCTGCCGCGGCGGGCACCGTGTTCGCGGTGAGCACCGGCTCGGGCTACTCCCTGGAGGACATCGCGGCGGCGGCCCCCAACTGCCGGCGGTGGTTCCAGCTCTATCTGTGGAAAAGCCCCGAGGTGGTGCAGTCGCTGGTGAATCGGGCCCGAGACGCGGACTATGAGGCATTGGTGCTGACGGTGGACGTGCCGGTGGTGGGCAAGCGGGAGCGCGACCTGCGCAATGGGATGTCGCTTCCCCCTCGCATCCGGTTGAACAGCGCTCTGGACACGGCCCGGCGGCTGCGGTGGCTGCGCCAACTGGTTACCGGCCCCGACATCACCTTCGGCAGCCTGGTGGAGCTGGGCATCGGCGACGACGCCAGTGCCATCGGGGCCTATGTGGACCGGGAGCTGGCTGATCCGTCGCGCACCTGGGACGACCTGGCGTGGCTGCGGCGGGAGTGGGACGGCCCGCTGTTAATCAAAGGCGTGATCTCGGTGGCCGATGCCGAGGCTGCGGTGAACTGGGGGGCCGACGGTGTGATCGTGTCCAACCACGGCGGGCGCCAACTCGACTCGGTGCCGGGGGCTTTCGCCGTGCTCCCCCAGATAGCCGAGGCGGTGGGCGACAAAGCCGAGGTTTTGGTGGACGGCGGTTGCCAGCGGGGCGCCGACGTGGTGAAGGCACGAGCCCTGGGCGCCCAGGCCGCTATGGGCGGGCGAAGCTGGTTCTGGGGTTTGGCCGCAGCCGGCGAGGCCGGAGTGGCCCGGATGCTCGACATCTACCGCGCCGACATCGACCGCACATTGGCCCTGGTGGGCCGCCCCCGCTTCGACGACATCGGCCCCGATCTGGTGGCCAAATAGACCGGCGAACTTCCGGCATTTGCTACCGCCAAGGCAGCGACTGGCCGCGCTACGCTGATTGGCGAAAATTCAAGAACATTTGAGGGGAAGGCCTGTAATGAACCGATTTGGAATTCTCACTAAGGCTCGCCAAAAGCGGCGCGGCATCCCGCTTTTACTTGCGCTGCTGGCGGTGTTCTCGCTTCTGGCCATGAGTTGCGGCAACGACGATGACGATGCGCCAGCGGCCCCGGAGGCCACTGCGGCACCAGAGGCCACCCAAGCACCGGCGGCCCCTGAGCCCACCGAAGCGCCTGCGCCCGATCCCCGGGGCGATGCTCTGGGCGACGGCTCGCTCGGCATTGTCACCGTTTCCACTGGCGAGGGCATCCAGATCCGCTCGCTCAACGCCATCAGCGGCCCGGTTGCCTTCTTGGGCCTCCCCAACCAGCGAGGCGTCGAGCTGGCCATTGCCGACTATGGGGATATCCACGGCTTTTCCGTGGACCTCGGCACCCCCCTCGACGACCTCTGCTCGGCCGAGGGCGGTCAGGCTGCGGCCCAAACGATTGTGGCCGACGAGCAGGTGATCGGTGTGGTGGGCACCTCGTGCAGCGGGGCCGCGGTGGCCGCCTCCCCGCTGGTCACCCAGGCGGGCATGGTCATGATCTCGCCGTCCAACACCTCTCCCGCACTCACCTCCGACTTCGAGGGCAATCCCGGTGAGAGCTACAACGTTGGCTACTACCGCACCGCCCACAACGACTTGGTGCAGGGCGCGGCCATGGCCAACTTTGTATTCTCGGAGCTCGGGATATCCGCCGCCGCCGCCTTGCACGATGGCGATCCCTACACCCAGGGACTAGCCCAAGCCTTCAGCAACGCCTACGAGGAAGTCGGGGGTACCACCACCGGCATCGTCGGCATCAACAAGGGCGACACCGATATGGTGCCCGCCCTCACCGAGTTGGCCACCGGATCGCCCGGTGCGTTGTTCTTCCCCATCTTCCCGCCCGAAGGCGACCACGTGGCCGCGCAAGCCCCCACTGTCTCGGGCCTGGAGGGCACCCAGCTGCTCGCCGCCGACGGCATGCTTGTGGACGGCTTCCTGGAGCTGGCCGACTCCGAGGGCATGTACTTCTCTGGTCCCGACCTCAGGTTCGGCTCCAATGTGAACCAGGGCACTGGGCGCAACGCCGACCAGATCTTGGCCGCCTATGAGGCGGCCTATGGCGAGTTGCCCTCTGCTGCCTTCTGGGGCCACTCCTACGACGCCGCCACCCTGCTGCTGGACGCCATCGCGGCCGCATCCTGGGTGGAAGACGGCGACCTGCACATCGACCGAGCTGGCGTCCGCCAGTACCTCAGCGAGGTGAGCGGCTACAGCGGCGTCACCGGATCGCTGAGCTGCGACGACTTCGGCGACTGCGCATCCCAGAAGATCACGGTGATCCACCACGAAAGCGCGGCCGACATCGAGGCCAGCAAGAACAACGTCGTTTACGCGTACCCCTAGGGTGATGCGCGGATAGGTGCCCTAGGCGGCTCGATGCAGCTGACTGCCAAGCAACGCACTCGGGTCGACTGGTTCCTCACCATCCTGCGGGTTGCCGCGCTGGTGCTCATCGGCGCGGGCCTGGTGGCATTCGTCGCCCAGGTGGTGGACAGCAACAACCCCTTTGCCCGCTGGGCCAACCCCGACGCCATCAACCTGACCGGGAGGCAGTTCCGGGATCTGGTGGTGGCCGGTCTGGCCCAAGGGGCCATGTACGGACTCATCGCCCTGGGCTACTCGATGGTGTACGGGGTGCTGGGGTTCATCAACTTTGCCCACGGTGAGGTGTTCATGATCGGTGCGGTCACCGGGGCGATCACCTCCAGCAAGCTGGCCGAGGCGGGCGCCTGGGAGGACAACTTCGTGCTCTGCCTCCTGCTGGTGGTGGTGCTGTCAATGGTGGTCTGCACGATCACTGCGGTGATCATGGAGCGGGTTGCCTACCGCCCGTTGCGGGGAAAACCCCGGCTCATCCCGCTCATCACGTCTATCGGGGTGTCGTTTTTCCTCCAGAACTTCATCTTGGTTCTGCTCGGCCCTGGCACGAAGACCTACCCGAGAATGCCCGAATGGCTCACCGAGAAGCGGACATTTTTGGAGATCCAGGGCACCCGGCTCTTGGTGTTGGCGGCGGCGGCGGTGGCCATGGTGGGGCTGTGGTATCTGGTGGAGCGGACCAAGACCGGAAAGGCCATGCGGGCGGTAGCTGAGGACGCCGAAATCGCCTCGCTCATGGGGATCGACGTGAACCGGGTGATCGTGAAGACATTTGCCGTCGGCGGGGCCATGGCGGGGGTGGCCGGCATCCTGTGGGGGCTGTTGTTCAATAGCGTGCTCCACACTGCCGGGTTCTTGCCGGGAATCAAGGCATTCAGCGCCGCGGTGGTGGGCGGGATCGGCAACCTGGGAGGGTCGATGGCCGGAGGCCTCACCATCGGGGTGGCCGAGTCTTTAGGCCCGCTGGTGATCCTTGAGCCGCTGGGGGTGAGCGGACCCTCGCAACTCCGTGATGCGGTGGCCTTTTCAGTGCTCATCATCGTGCTGCTGGTGCGGCCCAGCGGCATTTTCGGCGAGCGCCTCCCCTCGGAGGAACGGACATGACCGCGGTTGCCGACCCCATGGCTGCATCGACCGGCGACACGGTACCCGAGACAGTCCGGCGGCGGCGCGTGCTGGACCAAAACTGGCGAGAGCTGTTGAAGGTGGGGGCCATCTTGATGGTCGGCCAAGTGTTTATCGCTTTGTCTGGCATGCCGGTCTCGTTCGACCGGCGCCTCATCATCGACCCGATACTGAGCCTCGGCTATCTGTCGCTGCTGTGGCTGCCGCTGGTGGTGGGCTACGCAGTGGGCCGCGAGCAGGCGTTGGAGGGGATGATGGCCTATACAAAGGGCGGACGGGAAGTGCTGGCCGGCGCAATAACCGGTGTGTTGGGCAATCTCGGCCTCACCTTGCTGGTGGTGGGCATCACCCACTTCGACATCCGCGATCCGCTGGTCAACTGGAGTCCGCAGCTTCTCGAACTGCTGGAATTCGAGCAGTCGGTTTGGTTCGGTGCGCTGATCTGGCTGGGCATTGGCGCCGCCACCGGGGCGGCGGGCGGGGGTCTCCACTGGGTGGGGGCTCGAAACAGACGAACCGTGATCACGGTCATTGCCGCGGTGTCCAGCGCGGCGGTGCTCGAGAGCGTGATCACCGACCTGGCCCAGGGATTCCACATCGAGGCGGTTGCGAACTGGCTTTACGCACCGAAGCGAGGACTCACTTCCCCGGCCGCCGCAGTAGTGGCCGGAGCCACCATTTTGGCGGTGAACGCAATCTCGGCCCTTCGAGCGAGAGCGGCTCACCGACTGGTCAGTGCGGCCGAAGCGTCCCCGACCGAGTCGGGATCGACCAGAGGTGGTCGGCTTTCTCCAAGGAGGCTGGCGGGCTTCGCCCTCACTGTGGCGGCCGTCATCGTGCTCCCCCTGTTCTTGGGCCGGCTGACCAACGAGTTGCTGGCCAATGTGGGGCTGTTCATTTTGCTGGCACTAGGCCTCAACATCATCGTGGGGCTGGCTGGAATCCTCGACTTGGGCTATGTGGCTTTCTTCGCGGTGGGGGGCTACAGCGTGGCCGTGCTCACCTCACCGGGATCGCCCCGATTCAGCCCGGAGATGCCCTGGATTGGCGCTCTGTTCATCGCCATGCTGTTGGCCGGGCTGGTGGGACTTTTCATCGGCGCCCCGGTGATCCGGATGCGGGGCGACTATTTGGCCGTGGTCACCTTGGGATTCGGCGAGATCATCCGCATCCTGTTGCTGTCGGACTGGCTCTCGGGGACATTCAACGGAGCCCAGGGAATCATCAACATTCCCGGCGTGGAGATATTCGGACTAACCACGGTGCGGGGGTTCGAGCCCCGGTCGGTGCTCTACCTGGTGCTGTTCTTCTGCGCCATCGCCATCTACGTCTCGTGGCGGCTGGAGAATTCCCGGATCGGCCGAGCCTGGATGGCCATTCGGGAGGACGAGAGCGTGGCCGAGGCCATGGGAGTGGACACGGTGAGCGCCAAGCTCATGGCATTTGTCACCGGCGCGGTGCTGGGATCGTTCAGCGGTGCCATCTTGTCGGCCAAAGTGGGGTCGATCTTCCCCCACAGCTTCGCCATCATCGTGTCGATCGTGATTCTTGTGGTGGTGATCTTCGGGGGCATGGGCAACATCGCGGGAGTCATCGCAGGAGCGGCGGTACTCATCGGGGTGTTGGGCGGGCCCAACCAGCCGGGGCTGCTCCAAGAATTTGCCGAGTTCAAGATCTTGATCTACGGCGCGTTGCTGGTGTGGATGATGCTTCAGCGATCCGAGGGGCTGATTCCCAGCGTGCGCAGGGCCCGCGAACTGCATACCGACGAGCTCAACCAGGATGCCTGGCTGCGTGCTCAAGCAGATGAGGCTGATGATGCAAGCAACCCCGGCGTTCTAGATGGACAAGGGCCGCGGCCATGAGCTCTCCTCCCATGCTGGAGATCGCCGGGCTGCACGTGGTGTTCGGCGGTCTGCACGCCCTGAGCGATCTGGACTTCGCCGTGGAGGAGGGCGAGATCGTTGCGGTGATCGGCCCCAACGGAGCGGGCAAGACAACTTTCTTCAACGTGGTCAGCGGCATGGTGAAGCCCACCCAGGGCCAGATCTACTTTGAGGGCCGCTCACTTCTCGGGCTCGACCCCAACAAGATCACAGCCCGGGGTATAGCCCGCACCTTCCAGAACGTGCGGCTATTTGCCAACATGACCGTGCTGGAGAATGTGATGGTGTCCCAACACTGCCGCACCCGCCAGCGGATGCTCGATGCCCTGCTCTATACCTCCAGGTTCCGTCGGGAAGAAGAGCAAGTGCGCGCTCGGGGCAAGGAGGTGCTGGGCTTCTTCGGCACCCGCCTCACCGGGTACCGATTCGACCAGCCGGCCTCGGTGCTGTCGTACGCCAACCGCCGCCGCCTGGAGATCGCCCGAGCCATGGCCACCAGCCCCAAGCTGCTTCTGTTGGACGAGCCGGTGGCCGGCATGAACCCAGTGGAGTCGGCCGAACTAACCCAGCTAATCGGCAAGCTGCGCGACGAGATGGGCTACACGATTGTGCTCATCGAGCACGACATGTCGGTGGTGCGGGACATATCCGATCGGGTGGTGGTGTTGGACCACGGCGAGGCCATCGCCCGGGGCACCTACGCCGAGGTGTCGGCCGACCCGCAGGTGATCGAGGCCTATTTGGGCCGGGCGGCCGACGGGAACTGAGCAGACGATGAGCCCGGATGTGCCCGCCACCAATACACCGGCTTCGGATCAGCCTGCGTCCCCCCGGGCTGAGCCGGTGCTGGAGTTGCGGGGGGTGAACACCCACTACGGCGCGGTCCACATCCTCAAAGACGTGGACCTGGCCATCTACTCGGGCGAGCTGGTGTGCCTTTTGGGCGGAAACGCCAGCGGCAAGTCGACCACGCTGCGGACCATTCTCGGCTTGGTGACGCCAACCACCGGCGATGTGGTGCTCGAAGGGCAGGTAGTGACTCATCAACCCACCCGCGAGCGGGTGGCGCTCGGGGTGACGATGGTGCCCGAGAACCGCCGGCTGTTCAAGCGCCTGACCGTGCGCGAGAACCTCGACCTCGGCGCCTACCTGCGCACCGACTCCGATCAGATCGCGGCCGACATGGAGCAGATTTTCGAGCTGTTCCCCCGGGTCAAAGAGCGGATCAACCAGAAGTCGGGAACGCTGTCGGGCGGCGAGCAGCAGATGGTGGCCATCGGCCGGGCGCTGATGGCCAACCCGAGGGTGCTGTTGATGGACGAGCCCTCTATGGGCCTGGCCCCTGCACTGGTGCAGCAGAACTTCGAGCTCATCCAGCAGATCCACGAAGCCGGGCTGACCGTGTTCATGGTGGAGCAGAACGCCAACATGGCCCTGTCGATTGCCGACCGGGGCTGGGTGCTGCAAACCGGCCGGGTGGTGCTCGACGACACCGCCGAGAACCTCTTGGCCCACCCCGACCTGCAAGCCTCCTACCTCGGCACCGCCGAGCAGTAGGCACCACTCCACGCGGCCAGCACACTCAGGCCAGCGCGCCCGCGTCAGAGCGCCCGCGCTGCGCACACGCTGGGAATCTTGGGGATTGCCCTTCCGAGATACTTGTTGTTGCGCTAGCATGATCCCTGCCGCTTTGTAGGGGGTACTTACCCGGTAATTCGGGTTCGGACCAGGGCATGCGGATTTCATAACAGGCTCTGCGCTTTTAGGTGCCAAGGCCTGGGGAAATCTGAAGGAGCCTCAGTTGCGAATCCGTTTTCGCCCCTACTGGAAAATTGTTATAGCGCTGGCTGCGCTGGCACCGTCGTGTTTGCCGGTGGGGAATGCATCGACGGACACGCTCACGTCGGCCATCTCTGAAGACGGCCTGGCCAACGGTTCGAGTCAGGCCTCGCAGTTCGTCGGGGCATTGGCTACTACGCGCGGGGCCTCATCGGCAACCAGGGGTGGATTGACCCCTGTCGGATTCGATCAAGGAAACGACCCCGGCACCTTGGTCAATCCCAACCCCGCGCTGGCGACGGCGGTCGCACCGCCCCCGACCCCTTCCCCCACAGCAGTGCCTGAGCGCGTATGGCTGGTGGCCAATGACGAGCAAGCCGCAACGCTGGCGGCCAACGGCCACCAGGTGGGCAACTCGGTGATCGTCGCCACAGACGACCTCCGGGCGCTTTCCCCGCAGGCGATAAAGACCATCCTCGACGCCTCAGAAATTGTGGTGGATCCAAGCCTCGGCGACGACGCACGGTGGCAGCTTGAGGCGATATTCGGAGGTCATCGAATTCCGGGGGGCGGCCTGCTCATGTTCGATGGCGGCATTGATCGCCGAATGGTGGCCATCTACGGGCACCCCTCTACATCGAGCCTTGGCGTGCTGGGTGAACAGGGTCCCGAGGAGGGCGCGGAGCGCCTCCGAACCATCGCCGAGGGATACGGCGCCGACGGATCTGTGATCCTGCCCACCTTCGAGATCATTGCCACGGTTGCGTCGGCCAGCGCCGGATCAGACGGGGACTATTCGGCGATGACCGCTCGGGACACGATCAGGCCGTGGATTGAGACCGCGGCCGCCAATGGGATGTACGTGGTGCTGGACCTCCAGTCAGGGCGAAGCGACTTCTTGTCGCAGGCCAAGGTGTACGAGGAATTCCTCCGCCTCCCCCACGTGGGTCTGGCCCTTGATCCGGAGTGGAGGCTCAAGCCCCACGAGGTACACCTACAGCAGATCGGCACAGTGGACGCGGCCGAGATCAACCAGGTGGTGGAGTGGTTGGCCGAACTGGTGCGCGAGCACGCCCTCCCCCAGAAGCTGCTGATCGTCCACCAGTTCCGCTACTCAATGATCACCAACCGCGGCGCCATTGATACTCCCCCCGAGCTGGCGGTTCTCATCCACATGGACGGCCAAGGCTCTTTGGGGGCCAAATACAGCACCTGGAACGCCCTGACCACCATGGACGACGCCGACCAATTCCATTGGGGCTGGAAGAACTTCTACGACGAAGACCACCCCATGGCCACCCCAGAACAAGTCCTAGAACTCACCCCCAACTCAGTATTCGTTTCTTTCCAATAGGACTTCAGTCGCTGAAGTCGATGCTGTGGGCGTCGGTGATGGCGGTGAGGATGGTGCCGGGGGTTTGGGCGTCGCCGATTACTTGGACGGTGAGGCCGGCACTGGTGAGATCGGTGGATAGGGGGTCGTGGGGGTGTTTGGCCACGGTGAGGGTGAGGTCGGCCAGGTGCGGAGTTTCGACTTTGGTCTGGATATTGACGTTGAGGGCTTGGAGGCGCTCAAGGGCGGGTTGGACTACTAGGTCGAGCAGGGCGTTGGCGGCTACCCGGCGGCCGGGGGTGGTCACGGTCACGGCTAGCCCTTGGGTGGCTAGCCACTCGGCGAGACCGAGGGCTTCGTAGCCGCCGAAGCGGTCGTCGACCACGGCGGTGGCGCCTTTGGGCATCGTGCTGATGTTGGGGAGTTCGGCGCCGGTGGCGCCGGTGGCCACCACTACGAGATCGGGGTGGGCCGCGGTGACTGCCTCGATATCGGCGGCTTGGTTCAACCGCACGTCGACGCCGAGGCGGCTTAGCTCTCGCTCTTGCCAGTCGCAGATGTCGCCCAGCAAGGCCCGGGTGGGCAGCTCTTGGGCTTGGCGGACGGCGCCGCCCAAGCGGTCGCGGGCTTCGAACAACACCACGGAATGACCCCGCTCGGCCGCCAGTCGGGCGGCTTCCATGCCACCGGGTCCGCCGCCAACAACCACAACCTGTCGGGGCTGGGGGCTCGGGTCCGCGGGTGGAAAGTTGAGCTCGCGGCCCACCGCGGGGTTGACTGCACACGACAGGCGGCCTCGGTTGAGGCCTCCGACACAGCCGTCATTGCCGGCGATGCAGGGGCGGACCTCGGCTTCTCGGCCGTCGATGCTTTTGGCCACCAGGTCGGGGTCGGCGATATGGGCTCGGGTGAGGCCCACCATGTCGGCCACTCCGCCGGCAATCAGTCGATCAGCCTCGGCCAGGGTGCGGAACCGGCCGGTCACGATGGCGGGCAGATCCACCGCGGCCACTACCGGAGCAGCGGCCTCCAACTCATAGCCGGGTGGCTCGTGCATTCCGCCCATAACCTTGTGGGGCCGCAGGCAGCTGCCGTAGGTGAGGTTCACGTAGTCGATGTGGCCGTCGTCGGCCAGCACCCTCACCAACTCGGCGCAATCGTGCTCGGTGACTCCCCCATCGCCCACGGCCTCTGACCCAATCCGCACTCCCAGCGGTATCTCGGGGCCGACGGCTTTCCGCACCGCACCGACAACCTCGCGGGCCAGACGGATGCGGTTCTCCCACGAGCCGCCGTAGTCATCGGTGCGATGGTTGGTGGACGGTGACATGAACTGCTGGAGCAGGTAGCCGTGGGCGATGTGGACCTCCACCCCGTGGACACCCCCCTCGACGCTCCAGCGGGCGGCTTGGGCGAAGGCATCGGTGAGCTCGGCGATGTCGTCGGCGGTCATGGCCTTGGCCGGACGGCGGATGCTGGGGCCGGGAAGCTCCGAGGCTGACCACGGTGGCCCGCCGTCGGCGGTCACCCCCTCGTAGCCCAAATGGCCGAGCTGCTGGAACACCGTCATGTTGTAGGGCGCCAGTCGAGCCATCAGCCGGCGGTAGTCGTCGACCACCGACCCATCGTGCAGCCACAGCGTGCCCATGTCAGTGGGGTGGACCGACGCCGCCTCCAAGATGGTGAGTCCGCATCCGCCGGCGGCTCGGGCCTCGTGGTAGGCGATCAGCTCGTCGGTAATCCGCCCTTGGCCAATGTTGGTGCCGTGCGCGGTGCGCACCACCCGGTTCTTGATCTCCAGCCCATTGATCTCAATCGGCGCCAGAACGTGTTCGTAGCTCATTGCCCCACCTTGGGAAGCCCGTCAGCGAGCTTGGCGGCCGGTAACTCGACGGTCAAGGAACAACGTTGCCCACTCGGTTGGTACGGGCGAAACAGGCGGCGCCAATCGCGCAGGACAGGGCCATGGCCAGCCAGGCCCAGGTGTAGGTACCCAGCCAGTCGACCAGCGCGCCGAATGTGACCGGCGTGGCCAGGGCGCCCAGGTAGTAGCCGGTCATGGTGACGCCGGTGGCCCGAGCCACGGCATGGGGTGCCCGGTCGACCACCGCGGCGTGCATGATGCCGATGGCCGCCAGCTGGGCGATGAAGCCGACAAACATCCCGATGGCGGCAATGGCCACGCCCAGCGTCAATCCGCTCATGATGACCAAAATGGACGCGGCCAATACAGAGCACAACCCGACGATGAGCGGCACGCGCCGGGCACGGCCGAGGTAGTCGGCCCGCAACGCGGTCAACGACATGCACACCGCGCCCAAGCCGGCAGATGCGCCCGCGATTGCCCCGGCTACCGGTTTGGAGGTGCCCAAGCTTTCGTCGAGATACGGCACGGTCCATGAGAACAGCGGCTGCCCCGAGCCGACCAGAAAGAATGCCGCCACCGCGAACCACCAGAACCCTTTGGGAAGCACCGAGGCACCGGGCCGGGAATCCTGGTGGGTGGCGCGGATGTCGGGAATGACCGCCGATGCGATGACTGCACTGACCCCCGCCGCTGTCCCGGCAATCATCAAGATGAGGTTCCAGCTCCAGCGGTCGGACGCCCAGGGCACGAGGGTGGCGCTGATCAATGCGATCATCGGAACCCCGGAAGTTTTGGCCGAGAGTGCCAGGGTTCGGCGGGACTCGGGCACCGCGGCGGCCACCGCCTCGTTGGTGGCCGCGTTGGCCAGGGCATAGCCGAAACCGGCGAATACTGCGGCTCCGACCAGCGCGGCGTAGCTGTCGAGGAGGGCGGCGGTCCACGCGGCAACGGCCACGATCAACTGGTCGGCCACCACTGCGGCCCGGGTTCCGACCTTCTCGGTGATCCGGGCGCCAATGATCGAGCCCAATCCAGTACACCCGAAATGCAGGCTCACCAGAAGTCCTACCTGAGCCCGGGATACCCCCAGGTCGTCGCGCAACGCGGCGACGAAATAACCCGGGAAAAAACCCAGGCTCGATCCGAACCCCAGCACCATCATGCTGGCCACCACCACTGCCGGTCCGCGGCCAGCCTCCTGCTTTGGTGTCATACGTTGCGTCCACTCACCACTCCGGGCGACGTTACTGGGCAGTGGAACCGGTCCAGCGATCAGACGCCCATGGGCGGCGGTACCGGTCTCGCGGTCAGAGGGCAATGGGCGGCCCGGTACGCTCGGCTGGTGGACTTGTCGCCCGAAGCCGTGGGAAATGCGGTATCTGAGGTGTGCGAAGGAGCATCCGCCCATCCCCTCATCGAGCGATTGGACCGAGGTTTCTCGTGGATAACGCTGGGGGTGGACGATGTGATCGTGCGGGTGGCCCCGCTGGGTGGCCCGCTCGACCCTTATGACCCGGAGGGGGAGGCGGCCAGCTTGCGCCGGGTGGAAGGGTTTGTGCCCGCTCCCCGGGTGTTGGCCGTGCAGCCCAACCCCGACAATCCCATCGGCCGGCCGTTTGGCGTCCACACCCGGATGCCGGGCAGGGTGCTGCGACTCGGGGACGTGACCGACCGCCGCCCGGAATACACCACGGCTGCGGCCCAGGCGTTGGGCCAGCTCCACGAGCTAAAGGCGCCAATGACGGTGGCCGAGGGCTACGACGCCGAACTAAACCGCACCGAGGCCGTCTACCGGCGGGCTGCTCCCGACCGCCACCCCGAGTTCGAGGCTGCGTTGGCTTGGCTGGGGGCGAATCTACCCGACTGCGACGAGCCTGCGGTGTGGTGCCACGGCGACTTTCGGTTCGCCAACCTGAGCTGGACCGGACCGGGCGAACTGGGCGGCATCTTGGACTGGGAGCGAGCCTGGCCCGGCGACCCGATGTGCGATGTGGCCTTCACCCAACGCTTCTCCGGCTGGTGCTTGATCGAGGACTCCACCGACTACGGCCACCCCCTCGATCAGGAGCGACTGGAATATGCCGCACGATTCGAGCGAGTCCGCTCCTTCACCGCATCGATGCGAGCCATCCGCGCCTGGCTCGACGGCCGCTCCCACGACCCCCGCCTGTTGACCATAGGCCGCCGCGGCGAAGACGCCATGAAGACAGAATTGGATTGGGCCGCGGACTAGCTAGCCCCGGCCCAGGATCATGATGTTGTGGTACTGGGCGCCGGAGCCGGCGCCGGTTACTAGGGCGACTTCGGCGTTAGGGACTTGGCCGGGGCCGGCGGTGCCTCGCAGCTGGCGCACGGCCTCGACGATCTTCAGGGTGGGGCCGCCCCAGCCGATGTGGCTGTAGCTGAGCAGGCCACCGTCGGCGTTGAGGGGGTGGCGGCCGTCGATGCCGATGCCCGCCTCAGCCAGATAGTCGGCCCCCTCCCCTTCGGCGCACAGGCCCAGCATCTCGAACTGGCGCACCACCTCGTAGGTGTTGATGTCATAGAGCTCGAACACGTCCACATCTTGGGGGCTCAACTCGGCTAGCTCGAACGCCCGGTGAGCGGCGTCAGCCCCCAGGCCCCACACCTCGTCGTAGCGGGGCGGGTTCACGTACTGCTGACGGTGCCATTCCGCGCCCCCACCAAGGATGGCCACCGGCGGCTGGGGGAGATCCCGGGCCCGCTCGGCGGTGGTGACCACCATGGCCGCGGCCCCCTCGGTGGCCAAACACAGGTCGAGCAGCCGGAACGGCTCGGCCACCATCGGTGAGGCCAGCACGTCGGCCGCGGTGTAGGGGCCCCGCCCGGCCATCACCGCCGCGGGGTTGGCCGACCCGGCGTTGCGGATGGCGGCGGCGATGGCGGCCACCTGCTCGGGGTCGGGGGCGAAGCGATGCCGGTACACCTGGGCCACCAGGGCGAACTGCGCCGCGGTGAGCGAGCCCCAGCAGGCGATGAACTCGTTGTCGGGCCGGGTGTAGTCGGCCACCGCCGACCCGCCCATGACCCCGGCCTGGCCGCCGAACACCAGCGCTGTCTCGCACAAACCGGCGGCCACCGCGGCCGCGGCGTCCAGCGCGCCGGGCACTCCCTGGGGATAGGTGTCGCACACCCAGCGCAGAGGCAGGCCGAACACCTCGGCCCAGTCGGCCGAGCCGGGTTGGAACACGGTGCCCCCTGGCCCGGGCCAGCGGGCGGCCACCCCGTCGACATCGGCCACCGTCAGACCGGCGTCGTCGAGGGCGGCCAGCGCAGCCCGCATAGAGATTTCCGCCGAGGTGGTGTCGAGCTGGCGGGCCATCTCGGTGGCCGCGGCCCCGACGATTGCCACTCGGTGCAGCGGATGGGCGCCGCTCACACCCGCCGGCCCTCTCCCCAATAGCGGGCTCGGCTCATACCTGTCTGCCCTCTCCCCAATAGCGGCTTCGCAGCTCCTCCTTGGCGATTTTTCCCACCGCGTTCTTGGGCAGCGAATCGGTGAACTCCACCCGCTCGGGGATCTTGATGGAGGTCAGCTCCGACTGGCGGCACCACAGTCGCAGCTCTTGGTCGTCGGCCGACGCCCCCCGCTTGAGGGCGACCACGGCCACGATGGCCTCGCCCCACTCGGGGTCGGGCACGCCGATCACCGACGCCTCCAACACGGCGGGATGGCGGTACAGCACGTTCTCGATCTCGGTGGGGGCGATGTTGAGCCCGCCGCGGATAATGAGGTTCTTCATCCGGTCGACGATGTAGATGAAGCCCTCCTCGTCGACTTCGGCCACATCGCCGCTGTGCATCCACCCGTCTCGCAATGCCTCGGCGGTGCGCTCGGGATCCCGGAAGTAGCCCTTCATCACGTGGGGGCCGCCGAAGATCACCTCGCCCCGCTCCCCTACCGCGATGTCCCGGCCGTCGGGGTCCACCACCCGCACGTCCACCGCATACGACGGCTGCCCGCACGACGACAGCATCTCGGGCCGCTCCTTCAAGCCCCGCACATGGTCTTCTTTGCGCAGGATGGTGCCGATTGAGGCGATCTCGGCCATGCCGTAGAGCTGGTTGAACACCGGGCCGAAGCGATCCACCAAATCGGCCAGGCGGTCGGGCGAAATGGGCGACGAGCCGTAGCCCAACGTGCGCAGCGAACCCAGGCGGTGGTCGTCGGCCCGCTCCAAGCGGTCGAGCAGGCGCATGAGCTGGGTGGGCACCAGAAACGAGTGGCTGACCCCGTGTTCCTCCACGAGTCGCGCGTAGCGCACCGGATCGAAGTTGCGGCTGTCGACAAACCCTTGGGCCGCGCCGATGATCAGGCACGGCAGGATGGTGATGTTCACGCTGGAGTTGTGGGGGATCTGGATGAGGTAGCGGCTGTGGCGGTCGATCTCGTATTCCAGGCAGGCCACGGTGGCGTGCTGGAGCACCCTGGCGTGGTCAAAGTGGACCCCCTTGGGCCGCCCGGTGGTGCCGCTGGTGTACACGATGCAGAAATCGTCTTCGGGGCGGACTTGGTGGAGGGTGTCGGGTGGTTCGGCCGAGGCGGCGGCGGCCAACCCGTCGAGGTCGCGGTCGATATCGATGACCGGCAAGTCGAACCCGCCGAGCTGGTCGCGGTGCTCGGCGTCGGTGATGGCCAGGGTCGGGTCGGCGTTGTCGAACACCTGTTCCAGCTCCACTGGGCCGAGTCGGAAATTGAGCCCCACATAGCAGCCGCCGGCCTTGGTGATGCCGCCAAGCACCTCCACCACCTCGGGACGATTGGCCACCAGCAGGGCCACCCGGTCGCCCTTGCCCAGGCGATGGGCTTCCAACAGGGCATTGGCGATGCGGTTGGTGCGCTCGTCGAGCTGGCGGTTATTCAGCTCCCGCTCCCCGAATATGGCGGGGTCGGCGGGATGGCGGGCCGCGTTGCGGGCGAAGGCCAATCCGACGTTCACCGGGCTGCCTCGTCAGGGGCGAATGCCGGAAGCCGGTGGCCGTCGGGGCCGGAGATGAAGCGGACGCTAACCGGCATGTCGATCGCCACCTCCTCGGGCTCGCAGTCCACGATCCACGTCAGCAGGTGCCACCCCTCCTCCACATCTACGTCGGCCAGCACGTATGGGGCAGCGAACGCCGGGGTGGGAGGCCGATGGACGGTGGTGTGGCTGTACACCCGGCCCCGGCCACTGCTGGGCTGATAATCCCAGTTGGTGCTCTGGCAGTAGGGGCAGGCGAACTGGGGAACGAAGAAACTCTTCCCGCAGTCATTGCACACCGGTCTAACCAACTCACCCCGGTTCACCGCGGCCCAGAATTCCCCGGTCAGCGGGCGCAGGCTCCGGTCTTCAAGCTCGCCAGTCAGCCCCTCCATAGGTGATCTGCCTATCAGAACAGAACGGGGTACGTCCCCCACCAGACCCGGGCGATGTTGGGGTCTTGCTGGGGGGGATTGTCGGGGTCGCGCTGGGCGCCCCGCACCAGCAGGCCCCGCAGGATCAACGCCACCGTGCCCAACAGGATGGGCGCCCCGGTGTTCTCGTCGGCGGGCACACCGCCGTCAAGCTCCATGCCGATACAGGCATGGCGTCCTCCGCCGAAGGTGTGGCCCCAGCGGGGCACGTCGTCGCGGATCGAGCGGAGTGGGTTAAAGCTGTCGGCGTCGGCCCCGAACACCTCGGTGTCGCGGTTGGCCGACCACAGGTCGAACACCGCGAAGTCTCCCATCGCCATCTCGGTGCCGTCGCGCAGGGTGACCGGCTCCACCGCTTCCCTGCGGGCCACCGGGCTGGCCGGGTGCAGCCGCATGGACTCATGCACGCACTGCTGGAGGAACACCGGATCCTCGATCATGCGGTTGCGGTCGTCGGGATGGTCGTCGAACCATCCGAATGCGCCGTGAACGGCGTGGGTTGTAGCCGCCCCGGTGGAGTGCATTCCGGCCAGCATGTAGAAGGCCACCTCCCGGCGGACCACGTCGCGGGGGAGATCCAAGGAGTCCTGATTGCGGACCAGCACTGTGAGGACATCTTTGGGCAAGTCGTCCTCGGCGATCTCGCCGGCGACGAACCGCTCGAAGAGGTCGGTGCGGCGGGCCAGCGAAGGGGCGAAGAACTCCTCGTCCCAGTGCTCCAGCGCCTCAGCCACCTCGGCCCTCAACTCCTCGGGGTCCCGGGTGCTGTGGACCGCAGTGGCCCCTTCGCTGAACTTGACCGCGTAGGAGAACAGCCGATCGGTCTCCTCCGCGGTGCCCTCTGAGTAGTCCACTCCGGCGGCAGCCGCGGTGAGGTTGACCACGATGCGCCGGGCTAAGGGCACCACGTCACCCCGCCCATCGGCGGCGGCCGGGTCGAGCACCGCGTCCACCGCAAGCGGGAGCAGATCCCGCTCGTAGTGCTCGAACGTCTCCCGGCGAAACAGCCGATTCTCCAGCCGGCGGCGACGGCGGTGATCGTCTCCCCACAAAGTGAGCAGGGTGTCGGCCATGATCACCCCGGCCGCGTCGTATAGCGCCTGCTTGAGGCCCTTCTGCCGGTAGGCGTCGCGCACCTCGTCGAACCGGGTAAGGGTGATCTCGGCCATCGTGTGTCCTCTCCTTAAATCGGGTTGTGTCGTCTGGCTCTATTCGTCGATTCCGTCGATGGACGCGGGGCGGGGCATTCCGGCCAGCACGGTTGAGACCACACCGCCGTCCACCACCAGGTTGTGGCCGTTGACGTATTCGGCGTCGTCGGAGCATAGCCACATCACGGCTTTGGCAATGTCGCCGGCGGTGCCCAGGCGTTGGCTGGGGGTGCGGGCTGAGCGAGTGGCCCGCACTTCCGGGTCGGCCAGGACGGGCGCCGACATACCGTCGTCGATGATGCCGGGGGCCACCGAATTGACCCGAATGCCGGCTGGACCCCATTCGATGGCCATCTGCCGGGTGAGCTGGATCACGGCGGCCTTGGTGGGGCTGTAGGCCCCAGAGTTGGGGGCGGGAGCGATGCCGTTGATGGAAGAGATGTTGACTATCGACCCCTTGCGGCCCTCGGAGATCATGCGGCGGGCCACGGCTCGACCGCACACGAACGGGCCGGTGAGGTTCACGTCCACCACCGCCCGCCAATCGTCCTCCGAATGATCGACCAGCGGGGTGAACCGCACAATGCCCGCGTTGTTGACCAGCGCATCCGGGGTGCCGAAGGCATCCAGCGCGGCCTCGATGGCGCTGGAGTCGGTGCTCGACGCCACCAGGGACACCGCATCGGGCAAAGACTGGGCAATCTGATCGGCGGAATCGGAATTGATGTCCAACACCCCCACCCGATAGCCGCCCGCCGCCGCCTGTCGGGCGATCTCCGCTCCAATGCCGTGTCCTGCTCCGGTCACAATGATCGATTTCGTCACGAGCGCAAACCTTAGTGTTCCGCCTGCCGTTCAGAGGAGGTCGCTTGGAGCAGCAGTAACCGGAGCTACTCCAGCAGATTGCCGTTGTCGTCGAATACCTGGATGGCCCGGGAGGGGCAATTGCGGGCCGCCCGGAGGAGCTGTTGATCGGTGAGATTTCCCGCGGTGGACTGCACGGTGGCCAATTCGTCGTCGTCGAAGGCGAACGCCGCGGGATAGTCGGCCACGCATCTTCCCGAGCTCATGCACTCGTCCTGGTCGATCTCCACCCGATAGGCCATGGCATGACCCTAGCCATCTCATGACCCTGATGGTTTGACGGCTGCCCAGTAAGGTCGCAAGTCGATGAAGCCAATCGACGGCATGTCCGTGTTGATCACCGGGGGCGGATCGGGCATCGGCGCGGGAGCGGCGGAGCACTTGGCTGGCCGGGGGGCGCGGGTGACCATCACCGGTCGCCGTCAGGACAGGGTGGACGAGGTGGCGGCCGGGTTGGGCGACCGGTGTCGGGCGGTGGCTGGAGACGTAACTGAGGCCGCCGACCGCACCGCCATGATCGAAGCCGCGGTGAACCACGGCGGCGGGTTGGACGCCCTGATCAGCAACGCGGGAAACATGTACCGGGGTCCGGTGGACGAGCTGGACGAGCAAGCCCTGCTCGACGTGTTCCACACCAACGTGGTGGCGGGCATGATGCTTGTGGGCGAGGCGCTGCCCCACCTGCGGGTACGCCAGGGGTGCGTGCTGTTCGTGGGGTCGGTACACACTCAGCGGGCCTTTCCCGGCGTGGCCCCCTACGCCGCCACCAAAGGGGCGCTGGAGGCGCTCACCGGGGTACTGGCCGCAGAGCTGGGCCCCCAGGAAGTGCGGGTGGGCTGCGTGCGGCCCGGTGCCGTGTTCACCGAGATCAACCAGCGGGCCGGTCTGATGGGCGACGAGGAGGCCAAGGCCCGCCTGGACGGGCTGGGTCCGGCCCACGCCTTGGGCCGTATCGGCACCGTCACCGAGATCGCTGAGGCATTCGAGTACCTGATCGGGGCCGAATGGGCAACCGGATCGGTGCTCACGGTGGACGGCGGACTGAGCCTCGGCATCACCAACGCTTGACCCATGCGCGACCGGTTGACTGTGGTTCGGGACCACTTGGCCGCGGTCCACTCCGGCGATCCCGAGGCCATGGCCGCCGACTACACCGAAGATGCCGTATTGGTGCGGGATGTGGTCTATCAGGGCCGCGACGCCATCGCCGACTACTTCACCACCGTGCCCGAGCGGCTGGGCGACGGCCGGGTGAGGTTCGCCGAGCCCCGACTGGAGGGAGCATTGGTGGCGGTGGCCTGGACGCTGGTGGGCGGCCCCGGCGACGGGACCTCGGGCACGGACCGCTTTGAGGTGGCCGACGGCATGATTGTCCGCCAGACGGTCATCCTCGACGGCGGAGACTTTTGATAGCCCCTCGTTGGGGTAATTCACTCAGCTTGGTCGGCCAGTTGCTTGATCCGCTGATGGGAGACACCCAGGACTTGACCAGCTTCTCGCATCGTTAGATTGGCACCCAAGAGCGCTGTCGCGGCGTCCCGGCGGGCTCTGGCCGCATCTGCCCTCGCCTTGGCCTCAGTGACTGCGGCCCGTCGGGCCCGGTCTACCGCAGCTTCGAGACCTTCAGGCATCGATACGCTGACCTCTACGTCAATGTCGCTGGGATCGACTCCAGTAAGCTCCGAGATCAGCCGGCGAGCAACCTTTGAAACCTTGTTCAGTCGACGAGCCTGACTCACGCCAAGCACGTTTTCTGGAAGCCCAGATACCACTTCGATTGACCACCAATCACCTGACCGACTCGCATTCACCTCGTAGACCGTTTCCGTCATCTGCTCTCTCCTCCTCGATCTTCCAAGTGCTCTGCCAACCGCTTCATGATTGCCTGGGCTGTGCCTTCGGCAATTTCACGGTGCCTGGGAATCGGGAAAGTAAGCCGATTTTAGTCTAGTGCGGGTTTACAGGTTTTCAAACCACATTGAATGCGGTTTCGATAGCTGTTATCGGCCGTTGGCGACAACCTGGCCGGCGACGCGGCCCAGGGTTAGGGCCGCGGTGATCTTCACACCGCCGAGGCCGATGGCGGGGCTGACTCCGCCCACGCAGTCGCCTACTGCGTAGAGGCCGGGAATGGCATCGCCGAACACGTCTAGGACCCGCATGTCGGCGTTTACCCGGAAGCCTCCGGCGGGGAAGTTGATGCCCACCACCATGGGGGCGGCCCACAGCGGCGGCTCCACGATGCCGGTTCGGGGTTCACCGAAGATCACCCGGCCGAATTCGGGATCGCGGTCAGTACCTGACTGCACCGTGTGATTCCAGCGGCCCAGCGTTTGAGACAAACTGTTGGCCTCGCACCCGATCGCCGCCGATAGCTCGGCCGCGTCGGCTCCAGACACCGCCGACTCGGGCATCTCTGCCACCAACTGGGCCTTTTCCTGGGCGATCCGGTTGTCGAACACGTACCAGGCCTGCTGGTCAGGCTGGGCTTCCAGGGCCGCAACTCGATCGTCGTAAGGACCGGCCTCGTCGTGGAAGCGAAGGCCCTCGTGGTTCACGGCAATCGCATCTTCAACCAGAGCGGATCCCACCATTACCAGCGGAGGGATCATGGTCATGTTGATCAGGTCGCCCCCCACCGCAAGACCCATGAGGTGACCATCTCCACGGCAAAGCTCGCTGCCCAGGTAGGGGGTGGACGCCTTGGCCTCGGGCTGGAACCGAGACCGCAGGTCTGAGTTGGCCTGATAGCCGCCTGCGGCCAAGATGACCCCATTGGCCGCCCCAAAGCGCCGACGAGTATCGGAGGCCACTCCTGAGACCCGGTCGCCATCTTTCAGCAGGCGCAAAGCCCGAGTCTTGTAGCGAACCTCCACCCCGGCTTCAGCCAAGGCCGACGCGAAGCACTCGGTGAACATTGCGGTGTCGGCCACGCTCACCATTCGATCCACGGTGTGCTGCACCGGCCGGGGCAGGAAGCGGTCGAACCGAAAGCCCAACTCGATGAGCTCCCGGTATGTCTCTGCCGAGTCCTCGGCGTAGCGCCGGGCCAAGTCCACGTCAAATATCAGACCGTAGCGGTGCTTTTGGCGGTCGATCTCAGCCTTCATGTCGGCCAAGTACTGCTCGGGGCTGTCGCCGGTCCCGTTGTCGGCCTGCATGTCGAAGTCGGCGAAAGCCACATAGCCGGTGGAGCGAGCGGCGTTGCCGCCGAGCTGCTTGTCGGCCTCCAAGAGGACCACTGAGGCGCCGCTGCGGGCGGCGGCTAGAGCGGAGGCCGCCCCTCCGGGCCCGCCTCCTACGACGACTACATCGAAGGTTTCCATCGCACTTTCAGGCTAACGGTGGTTGTCCGCTATCGGTCGGTGGCGGCGGGGAAGTCGGCGCCGGCCAGCCAATTCAGGAAGTCTTGGCGGCGGTTTGCGTCCACCAACTCCACTCGCAGGCCGGTGGTGGGAAGCCAGTGGTAGGTGAAGCCCAGCGGACGGCCGTCGGAAGCCTCATAGGAGGCCAGCGGCTCATAGCCGGCGTCGGCTAGCCGTTGGGCGTCGGCCACCAGGTCGTGGCTCCAGTAGCCCAGGTGATGGACTCCGCCAGCGGTGCACGGATCCCACACGGTGCCCGGGGTGCCGGTGATGAGCTCGATGTGGGGCGGCCCGGCAGTGGAGTAGGTGAACTGGAACTCAGCCAGCACCAGCCCATTGGGCTGACGGACCATGAACTCCCGGTTCTGGACGGGACCCCATTCAAATCCGTGGATGGAGGTCCACTCGGCCATGGCCGCATCAAGATCGGTGACTACGACGCCGAAGTGGTAGAAGTCGTCGAGGGGCACCAGCCCCGCCAGCGACTGGGATGTTGAATCAGGCATTTCCGTGCCACCCTCCATCGGTGAATAGAACTTCGCCGGTTATATAGGACGCCTTCTCGCTGAGCAGAAACGAGATGACTTCGGCGATCTCGGCGGGCTCGGCCACCCGGCCCATCGGAACTCGGGCATCCAGCCAAGCGGCCTGCTCCGGGTCGCCCAGCCGCTCTGCGGTCATGGGGGTGCGCACCGGCCCCGGCGCCACCGAATTGACCCGCACTCCCAGCGGCGCAGCTTCCACCGCAGCCGCCCGGGTCAGCGCCGACACCGCTCCTTTGGAGGCCACGTAGTGGGCCTGATCAGGCACCGCGATCTCGGCGTTCACTGAAGACAGGTTGACGATGGCTCCGGTGCTGCCAGGCTGGTGCTGGCGCAGGAAACCCCGGATGCCCAGCCACGTTCCGACCACGTTCACCCGCAAATGGCGTTCAAAATCATCCAACTCAGTGTCCACAATCGAGCTACGAGTGCGGATACCAGCACAGTTCACCAACCCGGCCAGCGGGCCGGCATCCTCCAGCACCCGATCCCAAGCGGCCTCATCGGTCACGTCGAGAGACATCACACCCTCAGCCGAAACCACGTCAGCCGCCACCACATCCCAACCCTCACCCGCCAGTACCCGACAAGTCTCCGCTCCGATGCCAGATGACCCGCCGGTAACCAGCACCCGACCCGGCATCAGCGCTTAGTGGCCCAAATAGGACCGCACCAGATCGTGGGAGGCCCGGAGTTCGGCCGACGGCCCGCTGATGTCGTTGTTGCCGGTGCGCAGCACGTAGGTGCGGTCGGAAACCTCCAGCACCCCGGCATTCTGCTCCACCAGCAAAAAGGTCGTGCCGCCTTCGTCTCGCAAGTCCACCACTAGCTCAAACAGCTGGTCCACCAGGTTCGGGGCCAGGCCAAAAGACAACTCGTCGATCATCAGCAGCTTGGGCCGGGTAATCATGGCCCGGGCCAGAGCCAGCATCTGCTGCTGTCCGCCCGACAGCGATGAGGCCTGCTCGCCGATCTTCTCGGCCAGCGCGGGCAGCAGGTCCAAGAGGCGGTCGCGGTCACGGCGAATTGCCGCCGCACCGTCAGAGCGGAGCCCAAGGCCCAACTCCATGTTCTCTTTGACTGACAGGTTCTGGAAGATCCCCCGACCCTCGGGCAGGTGGCCGAGGCCCCGCATGGCCCGGCGCTCGATGGCCAGGCTGCCCAAGTTCTCCCCATTGAGCACCACCGATCCCGACCAGGTGTCGAGCACGCCGGAAATGGCCCGCAGCAGGGTGGTCTTGCCCGCTCCGTTGGCCCCCAGCACCGACACGATCTCGCCCTCTTCCACCGACAGCGATACGCCGTGGAGCACTTCGAGTCGGCCGTAGCCCGATACCAGATCGTTGATTTCGAGCAGCATCACGAAGGCTCTTCCTGCTCCGGGGCGTCGTCTTCGGTCCACACCTCTTCCAGGGTGCTCTCCTCTTCGACGTGGTCGATGTGATGGTGCTCCGACAGCGGCCCCTCCACCTCGTGGATATCGCCGCCTTCCTCAGCCTCGAAACCATGGCCCAGATAGGCCTCGATCACCGCGGGATCGGTGGTCACGTGCTCGGGGCTGCCCTCAGAGATGATCTCGCCGAAGTGCAACACGCTGATCTTGGGGCAAAGGCTGGTCACCAGTTGCAGATCGTGCTCGATGATGATCACGCACAGGTTGCGCTCGGCTTGGATCTCCCGCAAACCCCGCAGCAACACCGTTACGTCGTCGGCGCCCAGCCCGGCTGCGGGCTCATCGAGCAATACCACGGTGGGGTCGGCCACCAAGGCCCGGGCCACTTCCACCAGCTTCTGCGAGCCCAACGACAGCGCCCCAGCCTCCTCGTGGGCCAAGTCGGCCAAACCGAAGCGGTCAAGCATGTCCATGCAAATCTGGCGGGCCTCGGTCTCCTCCCGGCGCTGCTGCGGCAACAGCAACAACTCGGCAAAGTGCCCCCAGCGGAACAGGTGGTGACGGCCCAAAAGGGTGTTCTCCATCACCGTGGCGTCAAGAATCAGCCGCGGCGCCTGAAAAGTGCGCCCGATGCCCGCCTTCACCCGCTGGGTGCGGGACATGTGCAGCACATCCTCGCCGTGGAGGCGAACGGCGCCCTGGCTTCTGCGAACGTAGCCGGAGACGACGTTGAAAACAGTGGTCTTCCCAGCCCCGTTGGGCCCGATGAGCCCGTTGAAACCGGGGTCGAATTGCAGGTCGACTCCCAAGAGCACCTGGTTGCCACCAAACGCCACGTGCAGGTCGTCAACGGCAAGCGAAGCGACACCCTCAGTGGGATTGGCCCCCGGCGGAGAGGCTTCTACGATGCTCATGTCGAAAAGTCCAACAACGACTCCAGTCTTCGCTGGAGGTCTTTCACCCAACGGCTGTCACGGATTTGCTTGGGCAAAACTGCAATCCCGTTGGGCAGTACGAGCACAGCCAGAATCAATGCAATGCCCAATATCAAGAACAGAAGCTTCTGAGTGTCCTGAAGCTTCTGGCGAAGGAACACGAAGAACACCGCGCCGATCAGCGGACCCCACTTGCGCCCCAGCCCGCCTACAATCAGCACCACCAGCAAGAACACCAGCAACCGAGTGCGGAAAGTCTGCGGGTTGGCAAAAGAGCTGTTCTGGGCCCACATGGCTCCGGCCAGCGCCGCGGCGAAGGCCGACAGCCCGAAGGCCACCAGCTTGTAGTAGGTAGAGGAGATGCCCAACGGACCGGTGGCGATGTCGATGTCGCGTACCGCTTTGAGGGTGCGGCCCAGCCGCCGGTTGGTCAGCACGATGTAGGCCAGCATCATCAGCACCAGTGCGCCCAGCGACAGCATGTAAACGCTGAGGATGCGGTCGAGCCCGGGGATGAGGAACTGGGGAACCTGCTTTCCGGTGCCGCCGTTGGTCTTCAGCCCGCTCCACACATCGTCGTCTAGCCGGATGATGGTGACAATCAGCTCTCCGAGGGCCAATGTGGCGATGGCTAAGAAGAAGCCCTTCAGCCGAGCGGCTGGGAAGCCCACCAGCACACCGATGATGGCCGCGGCGATGCACACCACCGGCAGAGCCAAGAAGAAGGGCCAGTCGTACCCAGCCAGTGCTTCTCGGGCATCGCTGGGGGCGGATAGGACCGCGGTGCCATAGGCCCCCAACGCGAAGAGGCCGGCTACCGCCAGGCCCAGGGTGCCCGAATAACCCACCAGCAGGTTGAAGCCCACCGCAGCCGCACCGTACGCAAAGACAAATGCCAGGTTGCCCCGACCGAAGTTGTTGCCACTGTCGAAGATGTCGGTCCAGCCGAGAATGGGGATCCACGGCAAAAACGCCAGGAATACAAACACCCCGAAGGTGGTGAATTGCTCCCGATACCGGCGAATGCCGGGTGGCTTCGGGGGATAAAGAGGACGGGAGGGTGCGGTGGCAACCGTCATCGCCTACACCTCCCTAGTCCGGGCGGTTCGGCTGAACCCACCGGGAGCAACCAACAACACGACCACTACCACCAACAGCGCGATGGTGGGCTGGAGGCTGGTGGAGATCTGGCCACCGGCCAAGGCCTCCCCCAATCCAACGAGCAGACCACCCGCGAATGTTCCGCCCATCGACACAAAGCCGCCCAGCACCGCGGCGATGAAACCCTTGAGAATGAGGCCCTCTGCGCTGCCCAACTCCAGAACGGTGGAGCTGGTGTTGAGGATCATGGCCGCCCCGGCCACGAAGATTCCGATGGCCCAGGCAATGAGCGAGACTGAACCGGCGTTTATGCCCAGCATGCGGGCGGTGGGGCCGTCTTCGGCAATGGCCCTCATTCGCACGCCCCACTTGGATCGGAAGAACAGCCCCAAGCCAGCCACGATGGCCAACCCCACCACGATGGTGACGACCTGATCCCAGCCAATCCGAGTGCTGCCGATGTCGAAGGTCTCACCAGACCAAGGAGCGTCGAAGCGCTGCGGGGTGGCTCCCCACAGGTTTTCGATCAATGAGCCCAGCGCAAATGTCAAGCCGATGGTCAGAAGCAGAAGTGGGAAGTGATCCACTTTGCTGAGGGGCTTCACCCAGTAGCGCATCATCAGGTAGGTCAATACCGCGGTGATGATGGCCAGGATCACCGCCACCGCTAAGGGGAATCCCTCACTGGTGACCGGGAACCAGTCCAGGAAGGTGGGAAGTCCCTCATTGTTCAGGAAGTCAATGCTGATATAGCCGAGACCGAGAGCGGAGAACGCCGCCAAGGGCTGGGTTGACAGGCCGGTCAATGGACGGACCAGGAAGAACTGGGTTATGGCCCCGAATACTCCGGCAAAGGCCAAGGCAATCACGATGGCCAGCCAAAACGGCCAGCCCACTCCGCCCTTTTCGGGATCGGCGGACAGGAACCAAGCCATGTAGGCGGCCACCAGGCCCATCTCCGCGGTGGCGAAGTTGGGCACGTCGGTCGACTTCATGATGACCACGATGGCCAAGCCGATGAGGCCGTAGCTCGAGCCGGCCTCCAAGCCAACCACAATTTGCTGGAGGAGTTGATCCACTCCTGTTCCCCCTCAGCCGTTTAAGGCATTTCGCCCAAGTCCCGCAACTGTGCAAAGCCTTGGGGCTGGCTGATATTGGCCAGCCCCAAGGCTTGCACTAGTAGATCAGGAATTCGGTTGCTGGAAGCCGCGGACCTGGGACCACGACTCTGTGTCGGCGTCGTACTGGGCCACGCCTGCGCCGGATGCGCAGCTGTGCCCGCCGGGCAGCGGCCCGCAGGCCACCGGCGGAATGGAGGGCACCAGGATCGGGTCGCCCGCCAACGCCTCGGCGGTAGCGTGGAAGTTCTCATAGGAATAGTCGCCGTCGAGGCGGTCGAACAGCTCGAAGAACGCGGTGGTAATCGAATAGGTCTGGAGGCTGAAGTTGGGGGCGCCGCCTTCTTTGCCGGGGCCGTCATAGGCGTCCCACAGCGCGCTCCAGTGCTGAACGAACTCGTGGTCGCCGTCGGGCAGCGCCACCTGAAGGGCACCGAGGTAGCCGTCGGCGGCCTCGGGGTTGGCCAAGCCCACAGTGTTCTGGCCACCGGCACCGGAGGAACCGGCATCGGAGCAAACCAGGGCGTCGAATCCGGCCTCATGGAACTGGTCGAGCACCAGGCCGTTCTGAGCATTGTCCAATGCGGTGAGCACCGCTTCGGCGCCGGAATCGATCACGGCGAGCACCGCTGGGCCAACCACGTCGGAGAGCACTTCGACCTCTTCTTTGGCCGTGATCTCCATGCCGTTGACCGGTGCCTGGATGTCGATGGCGTTGAACGCCTCCTCGCCCAGCTCGTTGTCCTGGCCGATGGCGGCCACCTTGGTCACGCCCTGCTCGGCGAAGTAGTCGATGCAGATGCGGCCCTGCTCGGTGCGGGTCGGGTTGGTGAGGTACACCTCTTGGATGTCCTGGTCGGCGGGCGACACCGGACCCCACAGCGGAGTGCCGGCGGCCTCAATGTCGGGATAAGTGGACGGGATGGCCTGCGAGCCCGCGGTGCCCACAAACGCCCACACGTTGTCTTGCTCGATCATTTTGCGAACGTTGGTGACCATCTGCTCGATCTCGAAGCGGTCATCCTCCCAAGCCAACTCGAAGGTGCAGCCGTCGATTCCGCCAGCGGCGTTGATTTCGTCAACTGCCATCTGGATACCGCCCAGCAGGCCTTCGCCAGCCACTGCGGCCCGGCCGGTGAACGGCTGGGACGTTCCGATGGTGATCACACCGTTCTCCTTGTCAACGCCTCGGACGTCGCCGTCGGTGTTGGCGCCACAGGTGTCAACCATCTCTTCTTCGGCCATGTCCTCTTCGGCCATGTCGTCTTCTTCGTCTTCAACCACGCCAGGCATCTCGTCGGCCATCTCTTCATCTTCTTCGTGGTCGTGGTCGTCGTCTTCTTCGTGGTCGTGGTCGTCGTCTTCTTGGTGATCGTCATCGTCCGCGGCTGGAGCGGGCGCTTCGGTGGCTGCCGGAGCGGGCGCAGCGCCGCCGTCGTCGTCATCGTCGTTGCCGCATGCGGCCGCTATCAGGGCTACCGCGAACAGCAGCGCAAGAACCTTCAAGAGCTTGGACATGGAATCCCCTCCGTTTCGTTGGACGTGCACTGATCGGACGTACACAAGTTCGGGACCCTAACAGAGATTCTTCTGTGACAAAATGCCGGAGATGGCAGAAATCACTGTGACCACGTTCGCCGACGCCCGCGAGTGCTATCGAAACAAGAACCTTCGCCAAGCGCTGTACGACGCCGGCGAGGTGATCATGAGCGATGTGGTGGTGAACCTCCACGGCGACGAGCACCGGGATCGCCGCCGACTGGAGAACCGGCTTTTTCGCCGGGACACGTTCACTCTGTACGAGCAGGATCTGTTCCCGCCCATCATCGAGTCGACGCTGGCCCCCCACTTGGCCGAGGGCAAGGCCGAGCTGGTGAAGCTCGGCCACCAGCTCATGATGAATCTAGCTGCGTTCACCGCAGGGGTGGATCGGCCCCAGGGCACACCCGAGGAGACCTTCCGGCTGTACGACTACCTGACCACCTTCATCGAGGGGGCCACTCTGGCCCATTACACCGGCGACAAAGAGGCCAAAGTTGTCGAGATCGAGGCTGCTCTAGAGGCGTTCGACGCAGAGTTCCTCACCCCGGGCATGAACCGGCGCCAAGCGATGTTGGATCAGCTCGAAGCCGGAGAGATCGACGCTGACGAGCTCCCCAAGGACGTGCTGATGGTGCTGATGCACAACCAAGACCGCTTGGAGTTGAGCCACGAGACCATCCGGCGGGAGATCGCCTTCTACATGCTGGCCGGGGCCCACACATCGGCCACAGCCTTCAACCGGGTAGTACACAACATCTTCGGCTGGTTGGCCGACCACCCCGAAGACGAGCACCGTGTGCGCGAGGATCGGCTCTTTGTGCAGAAGTGCACCCACGAGACCATCCGGCTCCAGCCCTCCAGCCACACTGGGATGCGCTGGGCACTAGATGACATCGACCTGTCGAGCGGCGTACACATCGCCAAGGGCGACCGGGTCACGCTTGATCTCCTGTCGGTGAACCGGGATACGTCGGTGTTCGGCGATGACGCCGCCGACTTCAACCCCGACCGCATGCTTTCCGAAGGCGTCGCCCCGTGGGGACTCAGCTTCGGCCAGGGCATGCACGCCTGCATCGGCCAAGACCTGGCCTCAGGGGTCACGTTTGAGGACGGCGACGACGTCGACGCCCACCTGTTCGGACTGGTGCCCGCAGCGGTGCAGACCCTGTTCGATCACGGCTGCCGCCCCGACCCCGACGACCCGCCCGAGATGGACGCCTCCACCACCCGCCCCTACTTCGGCCGCTACCCAATCCTGTTCACACCATGAACAGCGGCTGGTGAGCCGTAGGGCCAGAAGGGTCGTCTACACACCCAGAATGCCTCGAATCCCGTCGTCGATGGCGTCGATAAGGGCAGCGGGCAGCTGTCCCACGCGATCGGTCAGCCAGGACCGATCTACCAACTCCAGGCCGAGCGGCACGGCTACGGAGTCGTTTGGCAGTCCCGTGGCCGATGCGGTGAGCAGCACATTGCCGGCGAGGCCCGCTCTTTCGAGTTTCGAGGTCAAGGGCACGACATGCGTCTGCCAGATATCAACGCCCAGAACATCGTTTGATGACACAACGACACACGGTCGTCGCTTGTCGAGGTTGACCCAATACACCCCGCCTCGCGCTACCACGGTGCAGAGCGCTCCATCCGCTCACCGACGGCCAGCGCGTCCTGCTCGCTCAAGCGCTCTCCATCTGCCAACGCGGCATCGGCCACGAGTTGTTGGGCGAATGTCAGAGTCGAGGAAGCCGAGTGGCGTCGGAGCTGGTCGGTTACCCACCTTGAAAATGGCACATCAAGGCTATCGATTATGGGCACAACGTCATCCGGCACACTGATCGTTTTATTGGGCATGTACGTATTATACGTACATAATCCCTACTGGCAACCCCAATCGCTGCGATCTCAAGCTCTAGCCGAGTAGGTCGCTGGTGAGGATCTGGGCGGCCCAGTTGGCCACTTTTTCGCCGGAGATGGGGGCGCGGGTGGGCCAGGGGCGATCCAGGTCGACCGGCTGGCCGCGGCTGATCACGCTGCGGAGGTTGGCCCGGTCGGCCAGCACGGTGACGTCGGTGGACGGGTCGCCGTCCACCACCAGCACGTCGGCGGCCATGCCGGGGGCCAGGGTGCCCACCTCGCCTTCCATGCGCATTGCGATGGCGCCGTTGGCGGTGGCGCAGGCGATGGCCTGAAGCGGACTCAGGCCCACCGACTCCACCAGCACCTCAATCTCCCGGGCGTGCCAGTGGCCATAGGGGGTGAGGGCGAATCCCGACTCCGAGCCGCACAGCAGCGGCACCCCGGCGTCGTGGGCTTTGGCCATCATCTTGGCGGTGGCCTCGATCTCGCCCCGGAACACGTCCTGCATACCGGCCCCGGCACCCACCAGGTGGCCGTAGTCGGCCAGGTTGGCCAGGAAGGTGAAGGTGGGCATTAGGGCGGCGCCGGCATCGATCACCGCTTCGAGGCCGGCGTCGTCCATGAACGAAGCGTGCAAGATGAGATCGACCCCGGCCTCGGCACAGGCCTGTGTGCTGTGGGCCGAGCGGGCGTGGGCCATCACCGGGGTTTCGAGCTCGTGGGCGGTGTCGCACACCGCTTTCAGTTCCTCGGGCTTCCAGGCCAGCAGCTCGCCCTTGTGGCGGGGAATCGACCCGGTGGCGTGGATCTTGATCCAGTCGGCCCCGTACTTGATGTGGCGGCGGGTCATCTGGATCATCTCGTCGACGGTGGTCACCACCTGGGCGTAGCCCACCACCCCGGTGTCGGGGATGAGCCGCCCAGCGGTACCGCCCACTGCGGTGACCAGGGCCTGCACCCCGGTGGCCATGCGGGGGCCCTCCACTACGCCAGCGTCCACGGCGTCGCGCAGCGATGGCCCCATGGAGAACAAGGTGTCGGGGTCGCAGAATCCGGTGACCCCGGCTATCAGCAGCTTCTGGAGGTTCTGGGCGGCGATCAGGGCGGCCAGCGTGTGGTCGCGGTGGAAGAACAGCTCATCGTTGGACTGCACATCGTCGAAAGTGCAGTGGACGTGCGCGTCGATGAGTCCGGGCATGACCGTGCATCCAGCGGCGTCGATCACTGTTGCGCCGGACTGATCGGCGCCCGCATCGGGGCCGACGGCGACAATCCGGTCGCCTTCCAGCAGTACCGCGGTGTGGGGCTGGGGCGGGGAACCGGTGCCGTCGATCACCGTTCCCCCGGTGATCAGGATTGGCGTCGGCTCGGTCATCTGGCTCAGCCCCTTTCAGTCCCCCAGCAGGGCCGCGGCGGCGTCTTTGACGGACATGCCCACCTCGACGCCACGGTCGCGGGCCGGCTGGTTGCACGCGCTGATGATCCCCTCATCGTACGCCTTGAAGGCATCGCCCACCGGGGCACTCCACGCGTCGCAGCACGCTCCGGCCAGTCCATGGGCCTCGGTGATGGCCAACCCGGCGATGCCGGCGTCGTTCTTGCTGCGGCCTCCGTCGGAGCAGATGAAGCCATGCGGGCTCACCTCCAGCAGGAAATCCGCCCCGCTGCGCCCGGTGTGGCCCGCTGTGACCAGGACGTTGCGGGAGTCCTCGGGCAGGGCGAACACGATTGAGTCGGTAACCACAATCTGGCGTCCGCTGTCGGTGGTGGCCTTGACCTCGCGGCGGATCTTGGTGCCCTCGTCCACCTCGCCGGGATCGTTGTTCAACAGCAGCTTGGCCGCCTCTGACACCGCCATGCCCTCGGTGACCCCGCAGCGTTCGGCGTAGATGTTGAGCCGGGAGATGACTCCGGTCTCATAAAGATCGAGTCCGTTGCCCAGCTCGGCGCTCATCCCGTCGGCGGTGGCGGCGGGAATGCCGAGCGCCTCCAAGAACCACAGCCCGGAGATGCCCGCGCCGTCCTTGCCGATGCAGCCGTCGTGGCCGATCACCCCTTTAGGCCGATGGGGGGCCATCAGCCGGGCGGGCAGCACGCCGAGATACGACGACGGCACCACCACGTCGTTGTCCCGGTTGCGGGCATCCACATACCGGGCGGAGTCCATGGTCACGATCCGGCGGTCGCCGTCGGTGTAGACCACCTCCTGGGGGTGATCCTCCTCGTTGGCCAGCAATGGGGCTTCTTCAGGCACGATTCGACGTTACTCCTTGGTTTCTCTCGTTCCGACCTCTCCAGTCTGCTGCCCCTACAGACCGGTGCGACCGGCCTCGCGGATCATGGGGGCGTAGTCGGCGAAGCCGGGGGCGTCAGCCCTTGCGCCGGTGGTGAAGCCGGCGTCGGTGGCCAGGGTGTGGCCGCTGGTGTAGCCCGACTCGTCGGAGGCCAGCCACAGGGCGGCGTTGGCCACGTCGGTGGCCAGGCCGGGGCGGCCGATCAGCGGGGAGTTGGCGGCGAGCTCGGCCCGGGCGCCGTCCATGTTGGTGTGATCGCCGGTGTGGGCGAAGGCCACCATAGGGGTGAGCATGGACGCGGGGGCGATGCAGTTCACCCGGATGCCGAAGCGGCACAGCTCTGCGGCCGCGTTCTTGGTCAACCCGACCACGGCGTGCTTGGCGGCGGCGTAGGTGTGGGGGCCGAGGCCGCCCATCACCCCGGCGGTGCTCGACATGGAGATGATCGAGCCCGTCATCCGGGGCTTCATCACCCGGGCGGCGTGCTTGATGCCGTAGAACACCCCGTGGAGCAGCACGTCGATGCTGGCGTGCCATTCGTCGGCCGGGGTGGTGTCGACAGGACCGACGGCGCCGACGATGCCGGCGTTGTTGTACATCACGTCGAGTTGGCCGAACTCAGCCACCGCGGCGTCTACCAGCCCAGACACGTCGTGTTCAGAGGTCACGTCGCAGTGGACGTAGATTGCGGCGTCGCCCAGTGAATCGGCCAGTTCCCGGCCCGCGTCGTCTTGGATATCGCCGATGGCCACCTTGGCGCCTTCTTCGGCGAATCGCTCAGCCGCGGCCCGGCCGATGCCGCTGGACGCCCCTGTGATAGCCGCCACCCGTCCGTCAAGTCGTCCGCTCATCGTTGCCTCCTGTGAATCGACTGCGCCCGGCACCGTAACCTGAGCGGCCTATGGAGACCAGATCAGAAGACGCCCAAGCCCTCGACGTGGATCGAATCCAAGACCTCTTGGACCGCGACGCCATCCGTCACATCCAGATTCGCTACGCCTGGAGCCTGGACAACCACAACTGGGAGGCGCTCAAGGAGGTCTTCTTGCCCGACGCGGTGGCCGACTATCGGGGCGAGCGGTTCGAGGGGCTCGAGGCCATCGTGGCCAAGTGCGCTTCCTCATTGGAGCCGGCCGACGCCAGCCAGCACCTCAACGGCTGCCACTGGGCCCAGATCGACGGCGACAAGGCCATCGCCGGCTGCTATTTCATCGCTACCAAGTACATCGCGGATGTCCCCGGTGGCGACACCTTCATCGTGGGCGGCAAGTACATCGACCAAATGGTCCGCACCCCCGAAGGCTGGCGCATCGCCCACCGCCTCCTAGAGCAGAACTTCCTAGACGGCAACCCCGAAGTAGAAACCCTCTCCCAAACCCGCTGGGCCGCCCGCCAGCAGGAAGGCGGCTAGAGCCGGAGGAGGCGGGTGGCGTTGGCGTTGAGGGTGTCGGCTAGGTGGGCGACGTCGGGGCCGGTGCCTCGGTCCCAGCCGCCGAAGTTGGTGCCGTAGACCAGGCGATCGGTGCCGTATTGCTCCAGGGCCAGGGAGAGTTCGGCATCGCCGGTGATGTGGCAGTCGAACCACAGCCGGCTGAGGGCCCGGTCGAAGGCGCCGGGTTCTTTGATCCACTCGGGGGCGGCGGGGCGGCGCTCGGCCAGCTTGCGGAGCTTCGACAGGATGACCGGGGTGGTGCCGCCGCCGTGGGACAGGCACAGGTCGAGGTCGGGATGGCGCTCGGTGACCCCACCGAACACCAGGGTGGCCACCGCCACCGTCTCCTCGTAGGAGTACTCCAGCACCAAATCGAGGTCCCAGCGGCGCAGCCGGGGGTCGAGCAGCGGGCCGTCGATGCCCGACTGGGTGGGGTGCAAGAAGTGGGGGACGTCGAGCTCAGTACACAGCGACCAGAGCTGGTCGAGGGCTGGGTCGTCGAGCGGGGTGCCGAAGTCGGTGCCGGTGTAGCCCGCCAGCAGGCCCAGCTCCCGCACTGCCCTTTGAAGCTCCGCGCAGGCGGCGTCGACATCCTGCATGGGCAGCGCAGCCAAACCGACGAAGCGGTTGGGGTGCAGGGCCACCGCGGCGGCCAGGTCATCGTTGTGGCGGCGGCAGAAGTCGACGGCCAGCTGCGGCTCGATGAAGTGCAGGTAGGTCAGCGGGTTGGGCGAAAGGGCCTGCACCGAGATGCCTTGGGCATCCATGGCCTCCAAGCGCATGTCCAGCTCGATGAACAGCGACCCTCGGTAGGCCACTCCGTCGAGTTGGTAGCCGCCTACTCGGAACCAGGGGGTGCCGTCGTCGTGGGCACCGATCTCGGGGCCGCACGGTCCGGCCGCGCCCATCGTGCCCTCCAGCACGATGTGGGCGTGGACGTCGATAAGGCCTGTCAACGGCCTTCCATGATCCCGTCGGCGCCGGGCAGCCAGGAGGCCACGCCGGAGATGGGGATGGCGCACACCACTGCCTCGGTGATCTCGGCCTCGGTGGCCCCAGCGTTGCGGGCACCGTTGCAGTGAATGTTCACAAACCGGCTAGAAAACTCGGCGGCGTTGATGGTGCAAAGCAGCAGCTCCACATGCTTGGCGTCGAGCTTGTTCTCGGCCAGTGACCATTGCCGCATGAGCACGTAGCCCTCCAAGGCCCGGGGGGCGTTGTCAGCCATCACCTCGATGTAGTCGGGCACGAACCCGAAATAGCTCTGGAAGTAGTCGAGCGCGGCCTGGCGGTCGAGGGAGAAATCGGGGATCGGCTCGGTGGACTGCTCGGCGGGGATGTCGAACGCCTCGTCGACGGCCCGGGCAAAGGCGTTGTAGGTGGCCTCGCCCCGGGAGATGAGCACGGCCAGCGACGCGCCTCGGGCATCGCTCAGGGTAAGCCCCAGCTCGCGGGAGCGGGCCAGCTCGCGAAGGGCTAGCTCAGGCTGGACCCTCACCGACGCCGCACAGGCCATGTACAGCGCCTTGGCCCATGCCGGGCAGGCGCCGTCGCGGTCGGTCACGTCGCGGATGCGGGCATAGCCCTCGGCGAACTTGGGCGAGATGGCGGCCAGCTCGCCGCTCGACAGCGCGGGGCTGCCCAGATCGCTGTGGACCGCGTTGTTGGACGTGGCTTGCATGGTCATTTGTTGCCTCTCTTGGCTTTTCTCATTGTCAGGGCTTCATTGCCAGAGTCTTATCGTCAGAGCTTGGACACCTCACCGCCGTCGATCACAAAGCAGGCGCCGGTGACGAACCCCGACGCCTCCGATGCTAGGTAACAGACCAACGGTCCGAGCTCATCGGGCTGTCCCATTCGGCGGACCGGGATCTTGCGCAGCCGGGCGGCCAGGGTGTCGGGGTCGCCCAGCACTGCGGCTTGGGCGTCGGTTTCGAACGCGCCGGGGGCGATCACATTGACCCGGATGTCGTAGCGGGCCCACTCCCCGGCCAGGGCCTCGGTGAGCCGCAGCAGCCCGCCCTTGGACGCCGAATAGGCGGCCAGGATTGGCTTGCCCTTGAGCGCAGAGGTGGAGGCCACGTTGACCACCGAGCCGGGTTGGCCTGTGTCGATCCAGTATGAGGCGGCTCGTCGGGCCAGCGCCGCCGGGGCGGCCAGGTTCACCGCCAGCACCTCGTCGAACACTTCATCGGGCTGGTCGACGAATTTGGCGGCAGGGGCGATGCCCGCGTTGTTGACCACCGAGTCGAGACGGCCAAATCGCGCAATCGCCTCATCCACCAGTCCGGCTACTGCCGCCCGATCCCGCATGTCGCACGGCACCGGGGCCACCGCGTCGCCCAACTCGTCGGCCAGCGCAGCCAATGCATCGGCCGATCGGGCTGCGGCCACCACTCGGGCCCCTTCGGCCACCATGGCCCGCACCGCGGCCTCCCCCAGCCCCCGGCTGGCCCCGGTCACCACCGTCACATGGCCGTCCAAGCCCCAGTCCACCGCCATGCCCTTACTCCTCGTCCTCCCGGTTTGCCACCTCATCGCACAGCCGGGTGGCAATGCCCAGCCGAAGAACCTCGGAGGCCCCCTCGTAAATGCGCATGGGTCGGGCTTGGCGGTAGTAGCGCTCGATGTCGGAACCCCGGATGAGCCCCCATCGACCCATCACCTGCACGCAGCGGTCCACCACCCGACTGGCGGCCTCGGTGGCGGCCAATTTGGCCAGCGATGACCGGTCGAGATGGGCCGATGGATCCTCCCGGGCTGCCTCGGCGGTGGCGTAGGCCAGCAGCCGGGTGGCTTCCAGCTCGGCCCAGGAGTCGGCCAACAGCCCGGCCACCGGCCCCAGCCGCACCAGCGGCCGTCCGAACTGCTCTCGGGTAGCGGCGTGGTTGGCGGCACAGGTCAAAGCACCGTCCATGAGCCCAACGGCGGCTCCGGCCACCGAGATGCGGAACACCGACAGGGTGGCCAGCACGTGGCGGAACCCGGCGCCGGGCTCGCCCAGTCGGGCGGAGGCGGGCAGGCGCACCCGGTCGAATGTCACCTCGCCCAGCACATGGGGGGCGATGATCTCCGGGGAGGGCTCGATGGAGACTCCCGGGGCATCGGCAGGCACCAGCACCAGCGAGAACCGGTTCTCCTCTTTGGCCATGGTGGTGTAGAAGCCGGCCGCTCCCCCGTTGGAGATGAACGACTTGACCCCGTTCAGCTCCACCTCGTCGCCGTCGTCAACCAGCGTGGTCTCGATGCCCCGCAGATCGGATCCGGCCACCGGCTCGGTTAGGGCCAAAGCAGCCAACACCTCGGCGTTGGCCACCTTGGGCAGCCACTCTTCCCGCTGCTCGTCGGTGCCGGCCACTGCGATGGCGTAACTTCCGATGCCCTGAAGGGCGAACAGCGAATCCAAGTGCGACGAGGCCCGCATCAGCGCCTCTCGGGCCACGCACACCGCCAGAGGGTCCACCCGCTCGTGGCGACCGCCGTAGGCGGCGGGCACCATCAGCGAGCTGAGACCGCTGGCCCGCAGCACATCCAGGGTGGGCTGGTGGACGTGGCTGTACTCGTCGGCTTCCGCGGCGAACGCCTCCACTTGGCGGGCCACCGCCCGGGCCTCCTGCTGGATGGCCAGGATGTCAGGGCCAAGCTCGAACGCCATACGATGCTGGACAGTATGCGGTACGGGGAAAGGACACCACCGTGAGCGACATCATCGTGGAGCGAAACGACCGAGTCGTCTGGCTGCGGCTGAATCGGCCCGAGCGGCTGAACTCCTACGACCGCACCACCATCGACGAGATCATCGCCGCGTTCCGAGAGAACGTCGACGCCGGGGTGGTGGTGATCACCGGACAGGGCCGGGCGTTCTGCGCCGGGGGCTACCTGGCCAACCTGGCCGAGGCGAACTTCTATGAGCTGCGGACCATGTTCTACGGCTCGCTGGAGCTGTTCGACGCCATCCGCAACGCTCCCATGCCGGTGATCGCCGCGGTGAACGGCCCCGCCTTCGGGGGCGGCAACGAGCTGGTGGTGGCCTGCGACTTCGCCATTGCCGCGGAATCGGCCGAGTTGGGCCAGACCGGGGTCAAGGTGGGCAGCGCCCCGGTGCTAGGAGGCACCAACCTTTTGGCCATGACCATCGGGGAGAAGCGGGCCAAGGAGGTGGCCTTCCTGTGCCGCAAGTACACCGCGGAGCAGGCCTGCGAGATGGGGTGGATCAACACGGTGGTGCCCGACGATGAGCTGGAAGACGAAGTCGAGCAGTGGTGCGAGGAGTTGCTGAAGATGAGCCCCCGCTACCTAGAGGCGGCCAAGATCAGCTCCAACGTGTACTGGAACCAGCTCAGGGACAACATGGCCTCGGGGCTGGGGATGCTGGCCCAGGCCATTGGGTCACCCGACATGATCGAGGGGGCCACCGCGTTCATGGAGAAGCGCCGCCCGGAGTTCCCCCCGAGAACCGCCCGATGAGCAGACCCGGCCCGAGCTTCAGGCCCATGCCATGACCCGCTACTACGACCAGTATCGGCCCACTTTTGAAGACAAGGCGCTGTGGAGCGCACCGGCGGTGCTAGCCGAGCGGGCCCGCACCCATGGCGACAAGACCTACCTGGAGGTGGGCTGGACCGGGGAGCGGTTCACCTACGCCCAGAGCTACGACATCGCCCAGCGGGTGGGACGGGGGCTGCTGGCCGGCGGGGCCGCTCCCGGCGACCGGCTGTTGATCATGGCGCCCAACTCGGCGGCCTACATCTGGAGCTGGCTCGGATCGGCGCTGGCCGGGATGGCCGAGGTGCCGATCAACACCGCCTACCGGGGATCATTCCTCGAGCACCAGACCGCCACGGTGTCGCCGACAGCCGCGGTGATCCACGCCGACTACGCCGACCGTTTCACCGAACTGGCCGAGGCGACAAGCACCATCGGCTGCTTCTACCTGCTGGGCGACGCCGGTGAAATCGCCAAGGGGGGGCGAGTGCTGGACGAGGCCGGGCTCCGGTGGCGCAATTGGGACGCCCTGCTGAGCGATGACGGCGCCGACCAGACCCTGCCCGAGGTGTCGTACCGGGACCTGGGGTCGGTCTTCTTCACGTCGGGCACCACCGGGCTGTCCAAAGGGGTGATGATGCCCCACGCCCACATGCACTTGTTCGCCGACGAGTGCGTGTCGCTCACCCGGCTGACCGACGCCGACACTTACATGTCGTGCGGGCCGCTGTTCCACGGCAACTCGAACTTCCTGGCCGCCTATCCGGCGCTAATCGCCGGGGCCCGCTATGTACTCCAAGAGCGGTTCTCGGCCAGCCAGTGGCTCGAGCAGGTGCAAGAGTGCGGAGCCACCGTGACCAACTTCGTCGGTGTGATGATGGACTTCGTCTGGCAGCAGCCCCCCACCGCAGCAGATGCCGACAACGAGCTCCGGTGCGTGTTCGCCGCCCCCACCATGTCGAGCGTGCTTGAGGAGTTCAAGGCCCGGTTCGGCATCGAGGCGTTTGTGGAGGTATTCGGCTTGACCGAGACGTGCATGCCGATCCTCACGCCCTACGGAGAGGACCGCCCGGCGGGGGCCGCCGGGCTTTTGAACCGGGATTGGTTCGACATCCGACTCGTCGACCCCGACACCGACGAGGAGGTGGCGGTAGGCGAGGTGGGCGAGCTGGTGGTGCGCTCCCGGGTTCCGTGGACCACCTGCATGGGCTACTACGGCATGGCCGAGCAGACCTGGGACGCCTTCAGGAATCTGTGGTTCCACACCGGCGACGGGCTCCGCCGGGATGCCGAGGGCTGGTACTACTTCGTGGACCGCCTCAAAGACGCCATCCGCCGCCGAGGGGAGAACATCAGCTCGTTCGAGGTGGAGCAGGCCCTGATGGGCCATGAGGCCATTGCCGAGGTGGCGGTGGTGGCGGTGCCCGCCGATCAGGAAGCCGGGGAGGACGAGGTGCTGGCCGCGGTGGTGCCGGAGTCCGATGCTGAGCTCAGCGCCGATGACTTCTGGGCCTATGCCGATCGTCGGCTGCCCTACTTCGCGGTGCCCCGATATGTGCGCTTCACGCCCGAGCTGCCCAAAACCCCGTCGGAGAAGGTGCGCAAGATAGAGCTGCGAGAGCAGGGGGTGGACGATCAGACCTTCGACCGGGGGCCCGTAGGCCGGCCGAAGGATCGCCGATGAGCGGCGGTATGGGCGGGACCGGGCTGTTGCCGATGAGCCCAGGAGGGCGCCGATGAGCCAGAACGCAGACAAGCAAACCGAGGTGTTGGCCTCGACCCGTGGCCGGGTGATGTGCATGGACTCGGCCTATGACGTGGACGAGACCAACCGAGATCGGGACGTGTGCGTCAACTCGTCGTATTGCGGGGTGCTGCCCGCCCGGTTCATCGCCGAGCACCGGCCCCGGGCGGCCATCGGCATGGACTGCGGCGTGGGGCCGGAGGGCTCGGCCATCGCCGGGCTGTGGTATCTGGAGGCGCTGGGCATTCCCGCGGCGGTGGCCGATGTGATGACCGCCCATCTGGGCGACGGCGTGCACCTGTATGAACATGGCGTGGTTAGCTTCGTCAACCAGTTGGCCCTGGACTGCGGGGTGATCACGGGCATGGCGGTGCGGGACGCGGCCCCGGCCTTGCTGGCCAACGACCCGGTGGCGGGCGCGGCCGCGTCGGAGATCACCAACCGCACCGTGATGGAGACTGCCCCCGACGGGCGCTGTGTGGTGGCCGCCGACTCCATCGCCTTCGGAACTGCCGAGGACACCGACCGCAACGTGCTGGTCACCGCGGGCCACACCGGCCGCTCGGCGGTGCCCTACCTGCGCCGCTGCCGACCGTTCGGGTTCATATGCTCTGACGGCGGGCGGGGCATGGACGACTCGGGCATGGCCGGGCTCTACATCGTGGAGGCCGACGGCTTGGCCGGCGCCACCGTGGACGCCCGCCGAGCCCGCATGGGCAGCGGGCTGTCCCACTACCACGACGGCATCATCTCGGCCGCCAACTCCCTTGCCGCCGGCGCTGGCGTCGAGATCGGCATGCCCTGCCCCCAAGCCGCCAGCCTGCTGCTGCATCGGTAGTGCATCGCTAGCATGACGAAACCGTGACCGCCGACATCAAAACAGTGCTCCGATGACAGCCCTGGCCGCAGCCGACCTGCTGGCGCAGTCGTCTGATGACTCCATCATCGACGAGGCCCTGACCGTGTCCGACTGGATACAGGCCGGGATCATCGTGGCCGCCACGATTGTGGTGGCTGTGCTGGTTGCCCGACTGGTGCGGAGGGTGCTGATCCACGTGGTGGGGTCGGGCTTTGCGGCGATCGTGACCGCCAGGCTGGTCGGCTATCTCCTTTTCCTGATCGGGCTGTTCTACGCGCTCACCAGCCTCGGGGTGCAGGTGGGACCGCTGATCGGCGCCATCGGGCTGGGCGGCCTGGTGCTGGCGCTGGCCTTGCAGAAGCTGGTGGAGAACTTCTTTTCCGGGTTGATCCTTCAGGCTCGCCGGCCCTTCCGAGTGGGCGACACGGTGCTGCTGGGCGACCATCTGGGCGTCGCCACCGACATCGACTCCCGAACCACCGTGCTGCGCGGCCTCGATGGATCTGCGGTGCGCGTTCCCAACAGCGAGGTGGCCGCCGGGCCCATCATCAATCTCACCAACGAGTCGTTGCGACGCAGCGAGTTGGAAGTAGGCGTGGCCTACGACACCAACCTGCAAGCAGCCACACAGTGCTTGACCGAGGCGCTCGAGCAAGTAGAGCGGGTGAGCGCTGAGCCGGCCGCACAGGCGCTGCTCACCCGCTTCGGATCGTCCAGCATCGACTTCACGCTTTACTACTGGCACAAGAGCGACGTGCCGACCGAGTTGGCCACCCGCCACGACGTGATCCTGTCGGTGCACCAGAGCTTCGCCGCCGCGGGCATTACCATCGCCTTCCCGCAGGTAGTGGTGTGGTCGGGCCAAGGCGAAGACGACCAGCCCTACCAAGGCCGCGCCGGCATTATCTCGGCGGGTGCGGCACCCGGCACCCAGTCGAACATGCCGCCCGCCCTGGTTCGCCAGCTCTCCCGGTGGCGGGTCCGCTCTGGCATCCTGCGCCGTTTCAACCCCGGCGACTAGCCCGGCCAGCTGCTTGAAAGGAAGCGATGCCCAAGCTGGTTGTGACCGATCTGGATAGAACGTTCTGGGGCTTGGACTGCGTTGCGCCAGCAACCCACTTGGAGGCGCTTGCCAAGCTGGAGGCGGCCGGGTATGTCGTCTTGGCGGCTACCGGTCGTCGACTGCGGAACATCGCCCGACTGTTCGATATGAACGGTCTCCTCTTGCCCACCGTCGCTCTCGACGGATCGATCGGAATGGACTTCACTACCAAGGAGCACTTCCACCGCATCGCATTCGACCCCACTGCCCTTTGGGAGCTGCTGGCCACCCTCGACACCCACGGCATCCGTCCCTGTCTATACATAGACGACCGGGGCGAGCCCGGCGGGGACGTGGTGCTGCCCGAGAACCCAACCAGCGAACCCACCCATCTGGAGTTCCTCGAAGAAGACGTCAACCACGCCCTCAGCCCCGCCGACGTCGAGGCCGATGTTCTGGAGCTTGTGTTGACCGGCCTCCCCTCAGACCTAGCCCACCAAGCGGCCAAGGAGGTCCATTCAAAGTCGCTGGGAATCGCCCGCGTCGACGAACCCGACCCCCTCTACGGAGGAAGCCGCCTTACAGTGTCACCCCCCGGGATATCCAAAGTCTCCGGAGTAGAGGCCTTCTGCCAATGGAAAGGACACGAGCTTGACTTCGCCGCCATCGGCGACGGAGTAAACGACCTCGAACTGCTAGAAGCCGCCTCCATCAGCATCGCCATCGCCAACAGCCACGCCAGCCAAGCCACCACCCCCCACCACACCATCCCTCCCCCCGAAAAATCCGGCTGGTCAGCCGTCCCTCAGCTCATAGTTTGAGATAACTCACCCCGATGACACAGACAGGCAGACCAGCAAAATAAAAGGGGTTGCAATAGCATGAAAGTCCTGTAGGGTAGGAGGCATGGAAGAGACGGCACCCGTGGAGGTCGAGCAGGGAAATGCCGCTGTTAATGAACCAGTGCCGCCCCATCTTCGGCCTCTAGAGGAAAAACTGGCTGCAATCGCCGAGTTCAGGAAATTCTGCGAGGAGAACATCGGCTCAGGCGACGACATCACGTCTGCGTACCTCGAGGAACGGGCAGCTCTGAGGGAGATATACCCCAACACCCTGGTTGACCTAGGGCGCGCCGGGATTATCAAAATGCGGGTATTCCGAGAGGACGGATCGTCGTACTTCTTGCCCGACGGCGAAGAGGCGGATTCCTGAAATCGAATCGTCCGCCTGTCGTCCTCGACGCATGGCCGATCGTGCGCTACGCGAACGGGGAACCCGAGATCGTGAGGGAACTGGAGGGATTGCTCAGAGGGCCAGCTTCCATCATCGTCTGCAGTATCAATCTGGGTGAGGTCCACTACACATTGGCCCGCCGCAGAGGTTTCGCAACTGCGGACAGCATCTGGGACTTCTTCTGCACGAGCGCCCAAGTCGAAGCACCCACTTTGGAGGTGACCCGCAGCGCCGCAAGGCTGGTGGTCACTAGCCGCATCCCTTGGGCTGATGCTCATGCTGCGGCCACAGCCATGGCCCACGGGGGCGTGGTGTGGGCGGGAGACAAGCACCTGAACAAGCCCGGTCCCTGGAAACGGCGGGATTTGCGCAAACTGGGCACGTCCTCTCGAGGCGGCCGCAAGGAGTAATTGGGCGCCGTTCACCCTGCGAGTCTTCTGAAGTGGGCGAGGATGGCGAAGTAGGGCCCGGAGCAGTCGACGGTCTAAGGCCCCTCTGAGAGCAAGCCTCCCGTAATCGTGAGCGAGGCTTCGTCTCCCTGTTCAGCCATTGCCCCGGTGCCGTCGAGAACTATGTGGGCATGGTCTTGGGGGGCTTGGTCTGCGACGTAGCGGTCCTCAGCCGGCATCCAAACGTCAGCCCACTTGCTATTCGCCTCCTCTCCGTCGCGCTGGAGCCCTCGAGCCAGTCGGACGGCTCGAGGCGCGTTTACCCAGATCCTCAGGTCATAGAAGTCTCGCAACGCCTCATGAGTTGAGTAGACGCCGTCAACAATGAGCGGCGTGCCACCTGGCCTGCTAATCCAACCGCCAAGATCTCCGGTATCCCAGTTGAAGCGCTGATAGCAGATTTCTTCACCCTGCGAATGAGGGAGTAGGACCTGAGAAACGAGTCGTGAAAGATCGAATAGGCCACCAGCTTCGGATCCCGACCGACCCGCATCCGACTCGGGCCGGTAGAAGTCATCCCCCTCCACGAGAACCGCCTTAGGCAAGGCCTCCGCCAGCCGAACAGCAAGCGTGCTCTTCCCCGAAGCCCCCGGCCCATCGATACCGATCCTGGCAACTGCCCCCAGATCACCAGCCACTCGCGCTATTTCTGCAATACCTAGGACAGATCCAATTTCCATGCGGCTCCTTCGACCAATCACCACGATGCCAAACGGAACACCCAGTGAACTGACGCGTTTCCCGGATGACTACGTCTCTGAAGGCTTGACCATCAGGCCCGGCGTGTCATTCCCTTGTCATCCTCTCCATCAGATGTTGTCACTGGCTTCAATAGGCTAGATGCATGGAATTTGGGCTGCTGACCAGGGAAAAGGCTGGCGCTGGCGTGTATGTCGACGCAGTGGAAGCTGACGAATTGGACGACGCTTCCCTTAGCATCTGGCTGCGCTAACCCGGCCAGAAGAGTTTCTGAGGCTCCAAACGCAAGCGAATTTGGGCAGCACTGTGGCCAAACGACCTCCGAGAGCGAATCGGCTCCCATCCATGGAGATCCCACCTCAGCCAGATTTGCCTGAGTTGCCCCCACCTAGAGAACGGCGTCAACCAACTACGGTGATTAGCCACGTCCCCTCCTCTGACCCCTCGATCAGCGCTCAGATCGTGCAACGAGAGACCCGAAGGGAATCGAACGGGCAACTTGTAGACTTTGCGGTGATTCTCCAGGTCAGCAGAAACGGCAACGACTGGGACGATCTTGTGAGGATCGACACCGCCCACCGAGTTGTGCACGTCCACCGACCAGAGGCCGGGGGCGATGTGCACGACACCACTCTTGTACCTCGAGAGTGCCGCCGCGACATTGATCTGGCCTGGGAATGGGCTAAGAATTACGCTTGGGACCAAGCCACGAGGGAGATCATGTGATGAACGAGATTGCCCTGCGACATCTCATTGGCCGGATGGCCTCTCTGAGCGGCCCTGATGATCACCTCATCGAATGGGCAGCGCGAGCAGGAGAAGACCTGCTCATCGTGCCCGTTCTTCCGAACGACGGTCTCAACGAGTCCATCTCAGTCATCCACAGCAAGGGCCTCCGATCTGGAGTGCTCGTTACGGCCACTCCACCCCAGAAGAAGAACGAGCTGGTGCTCAGTTGGATTGCTGTCGAATCTGCAACTGGCCAAGACGACGGAGACGATCTACCTACAACCCCGTCAACCACGGTTGGGGATCTGCTTCGTATCCTGCAACCAGGGTCATCTATGACCATCCGCTGCGGAAGCGAAGAATTCGTCTTTCAGCCGAATACATCCCAACAACAGATCACCGACAAACAAGCGGTGAAGTCACTCCGCAAAGCCATCTCGGCCTAACGATTCGCCTGCCGCAAGAACCCGCCGCTCAGTCATGCGCGAACGGGGAATTAGCTGATCAACTCAGCAAGGGCATCGACGTGGTGGTGCCACTCTTCGGGGGAGAGGGCTAGGGGGACTAGGAGGACGTGCTCTAGGCCGGCTTCTAGGTAGGGGGTCAGGGTTTCGGCTACGTGGTCGATATCGCCGATGACCATTTCTCGGTCGCCGTAGCCGTCGCCTACTACTGACCAGCGGCCGGCGCTGTCGAGCGGGTTGCCGAGTCTTAGCTCCATGTGGATGGAGATTGTGGTGTCTTCGGGACCGCGACCGAGGCGGTCCTGTTCGGCTCGTAGTACATCAAGGCGCTGGACGAAGACTTCGGGGGGAGCCCAGGTGCCCATCCAGCCGTCGCAGCGGGCGGCTCGGCGGAGGGCCCCGGGGGATGATCCGCCGATCCAAATAGGGATCGGCGCCGCGGGTTGGGGGTTGATTCTCACACCGGTGAAGCTGAAGAACTCGCTCTGGAACTCAGTGGCCCCCGACCAGGCGGCCCGCCAGCCGGCGATGTAATCGTCCAAGCGCTGGGCCCGGTGCACCATGGGCACGCCGCAGGCCTCGAACTCGGGCTCCAGCCACCCGGCCCCCACCCCGAGGATGGTGCGGCCCGGGGCCAGCCAGTCGAGGGTGGCCCATTGCTTGGCGAACTGCATGGGATTCCGGTAGGCGGGAATCAGCACCGACGTGCCCAGTCCAACCCTCTGAGTGTGGGCCGCCACGGCCGAAAGCAACGGCACCGGCTCGGGGAAGAACGACGGCATCCCCTCCAAGTCCACCGGCACGGCCACATGGTCGGCGGTCCACACATCGTCGAAGCCGGCGGCTTCGGCCTGCTGGGCAACTTCTACCAGCAACTCAAGCGAGGCAGCCCGCCCGAGTTGAGGCAGGTGGATGCCCCACTTCATGGAGTCAGCTCCCCGCTGGTCATACCCACGGCTATCAGCCTACGAATCAGCTAGTACCGATACCGGGGCCAGGGCGGATGGATTGAGTACTCCACCACCCCGTAGCCCCGCTCGCCGGTTTCCAACACCTCAAAGTCGAAGAACGGCTCGTGGCAGTCGAGGCGAACCTCGGCGTCGTTCTCATCCCGCATGAGCCCGTTGCGAGTGTGGGCGTGCTTGCGGCCGGTAACCACGGTGAGCACTTCGCCGTCGGTGGTCTCGAAGGTCATGTCGAAGGCCATGGCGGTGCGCTGGTCCTCTTCCAGGCGGGGCACGCAGGTGGCCGACCGCAGCGCACGGGTGCCGTCGGCGTCGCCAATCCACCCGCCCACCGAAGAGGTGTCGCCAGGCAGCGGCTGCGTTGGACTCATCCAGCCAAAGGAGTTCAGATGCCGGTCGGGGAGCTGCACCGAGGGCCAGAAATGCCCCCACGATTCGGCCTGGGTTCGACGATGGCGCACATCCCAAGGCCCGGGCCGCTCAAACCGGTGCGTCCAGGAGTGATCCCGGTGCGACCAGCACTCGATGGCCCGCCGCTCCCCCGCCCGGGGTCCGCCCCGAGACTCGAACTCGCCCCGGCACACCAGCGCCTGCTCGTAGTGCCCGCCATAACCCTCGTAAGCCCCCAGGGGGTTCCCCCCGAAGCAGTCGTTGTAGTCGAACACGCCAAAGCGGTCTTCGAACACCAAATCAAAACCAAAGCGGGGGGCATCCAGCTCCCAGCGATATCGCGAGAACGGCTCTTCCACGGAGTAGGACACCCGGCCATCGCCCAGAACGGAGAACTCCAGTTCATCGGTAAGAGGTTGACGAGAAGCCCATTGCACCGGGACACCGTCGATGACGTAGTACGCGCTGGCCCGCAAGTATCCGTGCGACAGGCTGGCGTGAATGTGGTTGATGCCGTAAACGTCGGCTTCCCGGTCGCACACCGAGAACCAAAAATTGTCGCTCCACAGGGCGTCGCTTCCCGGCGGCGGGGTATGGAGGTACTCGTCGGAGTTGCTGAGCGGCATCGGGGACGACAATACGCTTTGAACTCCAAAGGTAGGAAAGCAGGCCCGAAGCGGATAGAAACTGTCTCCATGGCCGATCTGCCTCCGATCACCCCGATGCCCACGGTCGCCGACTGCGTGCTCCCCTGGGACGGGCCGGTGAGCGACACTGTGGCGGCCATCGGTGCCGCCCGGTCCGCCTGCGGCGATACCTTTGTGATTGACAGCGGCGACGATCGCTACTTGTTCTTGTTCTCACCGACCGGCCTCAGGGACTTCTATGCGGTGCCCGAGCAGCAGGCCAGCAAGGGCATCGCCGACTGGAAGATGCTCATCCGCAAGCTTCCCGACGAGCTCTTCGACGGTCGGCGAACCCTGCCCCACGAGCTGTTCACCCGACCCAACGTGGCCAGCTACCTGGAGGCGCTGGAAGAGGCCATCTCGATCCAACTGGCAGAGCTGAGCCCGGGCGACGAAATCGATCTGTTCGACTTCACCCGCCGCCTCGGCCACCGGATGGGCCTGGCCAGCTGGGGAGGCCGCGAGATCCTGCGCTCAGACAGATTCGAGGAACTGATAGAAGCGCTAGATGAGCTCGACGGCTCCGAGGCATTCGTGGCCCCCACCCGGATGCGAGAAGTAGCGCAGTCGGGAAAGGCCGTCGAGTATGCCGCAATGGCCAAAGCCGAGCAGATCTTGTCCGACTCCATAGCCACCCGCAGCCAGCCTGTCGGCGACCTGCTGGACACGATCCTCGAACGGTGGGCCGACGCCCCCGATGCCGAACGGCTGACCGGGGTGGCCCGGGACGTGATCTTGGTCCACCTCGGGTCGATGTCAAACCTGTTCGCCGCCCTCGGATGGTCGCTGGTCCATTTGGTCCAGCACCCCGATGTGCTCGCCCGGGTGCGGTCCGGCCAAGGCGACGATCAAGACTTGGTGTCGCGTTGCGCGCTGGAATCCACCCGGATCGGCCAGCGATCCATCATGCTTCGCACCGTGCTCGAACCAGTGACCATCGACAACGGCTCACAAACCTACGAAGTGTCGCCCGGCGCCACCCTGGCCACGTTCCTGCCCCTCACCAACATGGACTCTGGGCCCGGATTGGATCGCTACGACCCCGACCGATGGAAGGGCCCCCGCCTGGTGTCGCCGCCGGGGGTGCCCTCCGAGTTGGTCATTACCTTCGGCGTCGGTCCCCACGCCTGTCCGGCCCGGCCCTTCTCGGTTACGGCGATGTCCCGAGTGATGGAGCGGCTGTTCGACACCTACGATCTAGAACCGCTGTTCGATGATCCCCAGCCGCGTCCCGACCAAATCGGGGGTGTCGCCCGTGCTGCGGGACCCTGCCGGGTGGCAGTGAGAGCCCGCTAAGTTCCCTCAGCCAGATCAGGCTCGCCCACGAGGCGAACCTGGCCGTCGCCTTTTTCCACCTCTCCCACGACGGTGGCCCGATGGCCGCCAGTTCGCAGCAGGTCGATGGCCTTGGTGGCGTCTCGGTCCCGCACCGCCACAATCATGCCCAGTCCGAGGTTGAACACCTTGGCCATCTCCTCATCGGCCACGTCGCCGATGCGCTGCAACTCGGTGAATACCGGCGGCTGCTCCCAACTGCTTCGGTCGAGCACCGCGTCGACTTTGTCGGGCAGCACCCGCGCCAGGTTGCCGGGGATTCCCCCGCCGGTCACATGGGCGATGGCCCGGGCGTCCACCTTGGCCAGCATGGCTCGCACCGCAGGGGCGTAAATCACCGACGGCACCAGAAGCTCGTCGGCCACTGAGTTGGAGCTCCCCTCCCAGGCAGGATCGTCCAGTCTTTTCTTGGCCACCTCGAAATAGAGACGGCGGGCCAAGGAATAGCCGTTGCTCCGCAAGCCCGGCGACGGCAGCCCTATCAGCGTGTCGCCGGGGCGCACGTCGGCCCCGGTGATCAGCCGCGACCGCTCCACAACCCCCACAGCAAACCCGACCAGCTCAAACTGATTGCCCGACTCGTCTTCCCTGGCAGGGTGTTCCGCCATTTCGCCCCCGATGAGCGCGCACCCAGCTTGACGGCAGCCCTCCACCACCCCCACTACCAGTTGCTCGATCCGATCGGGGTCGAGCTTGTGTACCGATATGTAGTCCAACATGAACAGCGGCTCGGCCCCCTGGCACACCAGGTCGTCCACGCACATGGCCACCAGATCAATGCCGATGGTGTTGTACCGGCCCGCCGCCGAAGCCACATACGCCTTTGTCCCCACCCCATCGGTAGTCGAAACCAACACCGGCTTCTTGTAGTCGTGACGGGTGAAGTCGAACAGCCCTCCAAACCCGCCGATCTCGCCGATTGCCTCCGGACGAAACGTTGAGCGCACATGTTCCTTGATGCGCTGCACCGCCTCTTCGCCCGCGGCGATATCCACCCCTGACGACTCGTAGGTCTCAACCATCAGCGGATGCCACCCTCTCCATCGAAAGCTCAGCCGCCGCCGGTGGCCCAGAGCGACGGTGCGGACTCTTCGTCGGCGTCAGCGAACTGCGCAGCACTGCGTTGATAGGCGATCGAGCCGGGCGACGCCACCGGCACCTCTACCGGATATTCGCCGGTGAGACAGGCATTGCAGAATCCGGCCCCCACCGCCCCGGTGGCCTCGGTCAAACCCTCCATGTCGATAAACGCCAGCGTGTCGGCCCCCACGTAGTCGCACATCTCCCCCACGCCGAGGTGGGCGGCCAGCAATTCCGTGCGGTCGCCGGTGTCCATGCCGAAGAAGCAGGGCCAGCGATAGGGCGGCGAGCTGATGCGAAGGTGGACCTCGGCGGCACCCGCCTCCCGCAGCATGGATACCAGGGCTCTGGTGGTGGTGCCCCGCACGATGGAGTCGTCCACAACAACCAGGCGGTTGCCCTCGATGCTGTCCCGCAGGGGGTTGAGCTTCATGCGAACCCCCATCGACCGCATCTGCTGGCTCGGGGCGATGAATGTCCTCCCGATGTAGCGATTCTTCACCAGCCCCTGGCCATAGGGGATGCCGCTGGCCCGCGAGAAACCCTCGGCCGCGGGCAGTCCCGATTCGGGCACGCCCATCACCAAGTCGGCTTCCACCGGCGATTGCTCGGCCAGCAGTTCGCCCATCCGCACCCGGGCGTGGTGCACGCTTTGGCCATAGATCACCGAGTCGGGACGGGAGAAGTACACGAACTCAAACAGGCAAAGGCGGGGATCCACCCGCTCCTCTGGGAATGGGTGAACCGAATTCACTCCCTGGCCGTTGATCACCACCATCTCGCCCGGCGCCAGCTCACGCAACAGGTGGGCGCCCACGATGTCGAGCGCGGGAGTCTCCGACGCCAACACCCAACCCCGTTCCAGCCGACCCAGGCACAGAGGACGGAACCCGTTGGGATCTCGCACTCCGATGACCCGCTTCTCGTCGGCCAACACCAGCGAGAATGCCCCCTCCAGGCGGGGCAATACCCTCTTCAGGGCCTCCTCCAAGACTTTGCCATCGGCTCGGATCGACGGGGGCATCTGCCCGATTTCGATGGCCAGCAGCTCGGCAATCAGGTCGCTGTCTGAGCCGACCATGCCGGGCAAGATCGAAGTCTCCTCAGCGAGCTGGGCGGTGTTGGTGAGGTTGCCGTTGTGGCCCAGCACAAACTGGTGGTCACCCGCGCTGCGAAAGACGGGCTGTGCGTTGCGCCAAGAACTGGTGCCCGCGGTGGAATAGCGAGTGTGCCCGATGCCCAGGCAGCCGTCGAGGGTAGCCAGCGTGCGGTCGTCGAACACGGTGGCTACCAGGCCCATGTCCTTGACCACGGTGATGTTGTCGCCATCGCTCACCGCGATGCCCGCCGACTCCTGGCCCCGGTGCTGCAACGCGTAGAGGGCCAGATAGTTCAGATGGGCGACGGGATCATGGGGGGCAAAGATGCCAACGACCCCGCAGGCCTCCCGGGGAGAGTCGTCCATGGGATCAGCCACTAGTCAATTCTGGCATGGGGGACCCCCAGCGATCTGCAATCGCGGCCAATCCCAGATCTAGCAGCCCTTTGACTGCCAAGCGATCACCGGCGGCCAGCCCGATTCGGGCGACCGCCACACCGTTGGCCGCAGCCGCCGCCTCCACCTCGGGCAGCAGCTCGGGGTTCACTGCCGCCACCACGCGAGAAGGCGCTTCGCTGAACAGCTCAGCGTGGCCGTGAATGCGAGCCCCACGAAAACCCACTCCAGACACAGCAGCCATCTCGGCCAGGGCCACTCCCAAACCGCCGCTGGACACATCATGGACGGCCGAGAGCCGGTCGTCGGCCACCAGGCCGGCCACCAGGCCCGCCACTCGCCGATGCTGCTCGTAATCCAGCGCAGGCAACTGGCCCCGCTTGTGCCCGGCAGTGGCGGCAGCCCATAGCGAGCCCGACAACCCGGCGCTGGCCTCGCCCAGCACGATCACTCGGTCGCCGTCTCGCCACGCCAACCCGGGGGGAATCCGCGTCAAGCTATCGATCACCCCGAGCAGGCCGATCACCGGGGTGGGATCGATGTTGTGGCCGTTGGACTCGTTGTAGAGGCTCACGTTGCCGCCTACCACCGGAATGCCGAAGGCGTCACAGGCCTCGGCCATCCCGTCCACCGCCTCGGAGAACTGCCACATCACCTCAGGATGCTCGGGGTTTCCGAAATTCAGGCAATTGACCAAGGCCAGCGGTCGGGCCCCGACACAGGCCAGGTTGAGCACCGACTCGGCCACCGTCAAAGCGGTGCCGGCCCGAGGGTCGACCGCGCACCAGCGATTGTTGCCGTCGGTGGTGAGGGCCAATGCCCGGCCGGTGTCGGCACCGGTGGCAGGATGCTTGAGCCGCAGCACGGTGGCATCGCCCCCGGGACCCACCACGGTGTTGCAAAAGAGCATGTGGTCGTATTGGCGGTAGACCCACGACGGATTGGACAGCAGGTCGAGCAGGTCTGCACCCACGTCGGCGGGGGGCGACAGACTGTCAGCTGAATCGGCCTTGGCCGCTTCCCATTGTTCCGGAGGACGCCGCGGCCGATCATAGGAGGGCGCGTCCTCGTGCAGGGAGGCCGCCGGCAACTCTCCCAGCACCTGACCGTCCATACCGTCCCTTACCCGGAGCAGCCCGCCCTCTGTCACCCGGCCCACCACTGAGGCCTGCACGTCCCAGCGGTCGCAGATGGCCAGCACATCGTCGAGACCGTCGGGGGACACGATGGCCAGCATCCGCTCCTGCGATTCGCTGGTGAGAACTTCGAAGGGCTCCATCCCCGGCTCGCGGCGAGGGACCGCGGCCACGTCCACGTCCATTCCCACACCGCCCCGAGAAGCGGTCTCGCTCGTGGCACAGGTGAGTCCGGCCCCTCCGAGATCTTGGATGCCCACCACCAGGCCGGCATCCAGCAAGGCCAAACAGGCCTCGATGAGGCGCTTCTCCTCAAACGGATCGCCCACCTGCACGCTGGGCCGCTTCTCAGCCTCCTTCTCCTCGTCGCCAAATGACGCCGAGGCCAGCACGCTCACCCCTCCGATGCCGTCGCGCCCGGTGGACGCGCCGAGGAGCACCGCCAAGTTGCCCTCGCCGCTGGCCCGGCCCAGCACCAGTCGATCAGCCGGCATCAGGCCGAGGCAGAGCACATTCACCAAGGGGTTGCCGGTATAGGTCTCGTCGAAGACGGTCTCGCCCCCCACCGTGGGCACCCCAACGGCGTTGCCGTATCCGGAGATGCCCGACACCACCCCTTCGGCGATCCAGCGGCTGCGAGGATCGCTGGGAAGGCCGAACCGCAGTGAGTCCATCACCGCAATCGGGCGAGCCCCCATGGTGAAGATGTCCCGCAGGATGCCGCCCACCCCGGTGGCCGCCCCCTGATAGGGCTCGATGGCCGAAGGGTGATTGTGGCTCTCAATTCGAATGGCGGCGGCAATGCCATCGCCGACATCGACCACTCCGGCATTTTCTCCCGGGCCGACCAAAACCCAAGGTGCCTCTGCTGGGAGTCGGCGCAAGTGAATCCGAGAAGATTTATATGAGCAATGCTCCGACCACATGACTGCGTACATCGCCAATTCGAGATGATTTGGTGGACGATTCAATATCTTCTCGATGGCTCTTGCTTCGTCATCTGTCAGCCCAAGGGACTGATGAATCGATTTGTTCATCCCAAATAGCCCTTATTATCTATAGGCTTGTAGGCGCTGCGAATGTAAACGTTTGAAACAGGAGTTTGAAATAGAGGGGCGAATATAGTTGTATATATGGGGCTATAGGAATATCTAAAGCTCTTCCTTAACCAGACCAAGGAGAAAAAATGGTATCTGACGAAGCCAAGGCCGCGCGGGCCGCTGGACAAGCTCAAGGTCGCACGGTCAGCCGTTATCTGACAGCGCTTGACTCCACCAAGCCCAAGAGGGGTCGGCAACGCTCTCGGGAAAGAATGCAGGCTCGCATCTCGGAGCTCCCGGGCGAGATCGCCCAAGCCAAGCCACTGAAGCGGGTTCATTTGATCCAAGAGCTCATGGACTTGGAAGCCGAACTTGCCAAAGAAGAGGTAACGGTGGATATCAGCGCGATTGAGGGTGAATTCATCACGATCGCCGCTGATTACAGTGAGCGCAAGGGTATTTCCTATGCGGCTTGGCGTGAGGTTGGGGTGCCGGCCAGCGTGCTGAAAGCAGCCGGGGTAGCCCGCACACGCTCGACTGACTAGTCAATACCGATCAGTCCTTTCAACATTAGAGCACCATCGGTGCTCCCCAGTAACGGGTGAGCGGCGCGCTCAGGGTGGGGCATAAGCCCCACCACGTTGCCGTTTTCGTTTCGAATCCCTGCAATATCAGCGGTTGCCCCATTTGGATTGTCTTGGTAGGTAAACACGATTGAGTCGTTTTCCCGCAATACCGCAAGTACTTCTTCAGAACATACGTAGTTCCCTTCAAAGTGGTTGATGGGAACATTTAGCTCGTCGCCCACATTCAATCGCCGTGTCAACACTGAGTCGGTTGACTCCACCCTCAACACCGATGGCTGGCACAAGAACTTCAGCCCTTGATTCTTGTAGAGAGCTCCCGGCAGCAATTGTGCCTCGGTGAGAATCTGAAACCCGTTGCAGATGCCCACCACCGGTCCGCCGTCCTGGGCGAATTGGGTTACTGCATCCATGATCGGGGAAAACCGGGCCATCGCCCCGGTGCGGAGATAATCGCCATGGGCAAATCCGCCGGGCAGCACCACAGCATCGACACCGCCCAAAGACTTGTCTTTGTGCCAGAGAAGCTCGCCGGAACCTCCTACCGCGTCGACAGCCTCCACCACATCGTGCTCGCAATTTGAACCGGGAAATACCACCACACCCACTCTGGTGGTCATACGAGTTCCCCATCGGTGTCGGCCGCGGGCACTGTCATGTCAATGGGCCCAGCGTGATTTCCACGTCTTCAATCACTGGGTTGGCCAAGAAGCGCTCGCACATTGACTCCACTTGGCTACGGGCCTCGGGTTCATCAGAAGCCTCCACCACAAACCTCAGACTCTTGCCCACTCGCACATCGCTCACGCCATTGAAGCCCAGCGCGGGTAGCGCCCGCTCGATGGTCAGGCCCTCGGGATCGGCAATCCCATTGCGGAGGCTAACCTCCACGACCACATCAAACTCTTTGCTCATGAGCTGCCGGGCCAGTCGGCGAAACTGCGTCCGGTGATGATCTCGTAGGCACTGACGTAGCGGGCCGCGCTGGCCTCTACCACCTCGTCAGGCAGTGGCGGCGGAGGATACTGCTTGTCCCAATCCAAGGTATTGAGGTAGTCGCGAACCGGCTGCTTGTCGTACGACGGGGGCGTAGCTCCGGGCACCCAGCCATCAACCGGCCAGAAGCGGGAGGAGTCGGGGGTGAGCACCTCGTCGGCCACCACCAGGGTTCCATTCACCATGCCCATCTCGAATTTGGTGTCGGCGATGATGATGCCCTTTTTGGCGGCCGCCTCTGATGCCCGGCTGTACAACTCCAAAGACGCGTCGCGGGCCTGTTCAGCCAGATCACGGCCCACCAACTCCACAGCCTGTTCGTAGGAGATGTTCTCGTCGTGGCCCGATTCGGCCTTGGTGGATGGGGTGAACACCGGCACGGGCAGCTTGTCGGATTCCCGGAGCCCGGCGGGAAGGGCCTGGCCGTGCATGGTGCCCTGGCTCTTGTATTCCTTCCAAGCCGATCCGCTCAGATATCCCCGCACGATGCACTCGATGGGCAGCATCTCGGCCCGATGACAAAGCATTGTCCGCCCGGCCACCCCGTTGCTCTGGGCCTCGGGGGGGAAGTCGGCCACATCGGTGGATATGAGGTGGCTGGGCAGCACATCGGCCAAGGTCTCGAACCAATAGGCCGACATGGCGGTCAGCACCCGCCCCTTCTCGGGTACGGGCTCGTCCATAACCACGTCGAAGGCCGAGATGCGATCGGACGCGATCATCAGCAGCCGGCCGTCGCCCGCGTCGAAGATGTCGCGGACTTTGCCGGAATGAACGGGGGGCAGGTTGATGTTCTTCGTGCTCACAGGATCGACTCCGGTTGGTAGTGGGCTGTGTCGGGATATTGGGCGGCCAACTCTTGGGCACGGGCCGCAAAGGCCCGCGCTTGATCAGCAGCAGCCCCGGTCAGCGCCAAAGGCTGGCTCTTTATTTCATCGACATTGACGGCCGATATCGGCAACCTGTCGTCATCGGCAATAGACGAAAAGAACTCGTCTCCCTTGGGGACATGCTCAGAGATGATTCGATGGGCCTCTTCCCGGCCGGCTCCGGCGGCCACCGAGGCCATCAAAACTCGAGTGGCAGCAAGCGCCGGCAGGTTGACGGCCAGTTCCGCCGCGATCGCCTCATCGAACACAGCCAGTTCCTTGAGCACGACGAGCACCGCCTCGAGCTGTCCATCGAGAGCGAAGAACGCGCCGGGCAGGGCCACCCGGCGCACCACCGAGCAGCTCACGTCGCCCTCGTTCCACTGGTCGCCCACTAAGGCGGCCACCATGTCGGCGTAGCCCTGCACCACTGCCGAGAGTCCGCAGATGCGCTCGGACGTGCGGGCGTTGCGCTTGCCGGGCATGGCCGAAGAGCCCACCTGCCCAGCCTGAAAGCCCTCAGTGATCAAGCCTTGTCCAGCCATGAGCCGGATGGTCCGGGCCAAGTTGGCGGGAGCCGACGACGCCTGCACCAATGCGGTTACCGCGTCGTAGTCCAGGGAGCGGGGATAAACCTGCCCCACGCTGGCCATCGTGTCGGCGAATCCGAGGCTGGCAGCCACCCGGGTTTCAAGCTCGACAGCCTTGTCTGTTCCGCCGAGGAATAGATCGATCTGATCTTGCTGGGTGCCCACCGGGCCCTTAAGCCCTCGCAGGCGGTAGCGGTCAAGCAGGTCATCAATTCGACCCAAGGCAGCCAGCGCCTCCTCGCCGAAGTTGGCGAAGCGCTTTCCCAGGGTTGTGGCCTGGGCGGGCACATTGTGGGACCGGCCCACCATGACCAACTCAGAGTGGGTGTCAGCCTGGGCCCCCAGAGCGCACACCACCGCCACCAGCTTGTCCCGCACCAATCGCAATGAATCGCGGATCTGGAGTTGCTCGATGTTCTCGGTGAGGTCGCGCGACGTCATCCCCTTGTGGATGTGCTCGTGGCCAGCCAAAGCGCAGAATTCCTCGATACGGGCCTTGACGTCGTGGCGGGTGACTCGCTCCCGCTCTCGAATGGACTCCAAGTTCACTAGGTCGATAACCGACCGATAGGCCTCGACCACTCCGTCGGGCACTTCGATGCCGAAGTCACGCTGGGCCTCCAGCACCGCCACCCACAGGCGACGCTCGGCTTTGACCTTGCCCTCTGGCGACCAGATGGCCGCCAAAGCCGCGCTGGCGTAGCGGTCGGCCAAAACGTCGGGGATCTGGTCCTTGTCAGCCACCGGCCATCTCAGCGCGATGGGCAGCCAGCCTCTCAGCCAGCCCCGTGTCGGTCACTCCCAGAATCTGAATGGCCAGAAGGGCCGCGTTCATGGCCCCGTTGATGGCCACAGTGGCCACTGGGATGCCCTTGGGCATCTGCACAGTGGAATACAGGGAGTCCACCCCGTTCAGTGCTCCGCCGGCCAAGGGCACGCCGATCACCGGCAAGGTGGTCTGGGCCGCGGTCGCTCCGGCTAGGTGGGCGGCCATGCCCGCGCCGCAGACGATGGCGCCGAATCCAGCCTCGCGGGCCCCGGACACAAACTGGCGGACCTTTTCGGGGGTTCGGTGGGCCGACATGACCTCCCAGTGGCACTCCACGCCGAATTGCTCAAGCGTGGTACGAGCCGGTGCCATGGTGTCCTCGTCGCTCGACGATCCCATGATGACAGCCACTTTTAAGCTCATGCTGAATCCCTCTGTGATGCGCCCTCAACCGCCTCAGCGGCGATGTCAAAGCGAACGTAGCGGCCCGGCCAATCAATGTGGGTGACCCCGGCATATGCCCTTTCTCGGGCAGAGGACAGATCGGGTCCCTGCCCGGTGACGTTCAGCACTCGACCCCCGGCGGTGACCAGCTCTTGACCGTTAAGACCAGCAGAAACAGCACCGACTCCGCTTTCAGCAGCCGATGCCACGCCTGCGCAGAACACCGTCACGCCCTCTACCGCGTTGGCCGACTCAATGCCGGCAATTGGATCACCGGTACGGGGGGAAACGGGATAGCCCTCGGAGGCGCACACCACCGTCACCGCGGCGTCATCGTCGAACACCGGGTCGTCCTCGAGCGATCCGGCGGCCGCGCCAGCCAGCAGGTCGGCAAGGTCCGACCGCAACCGGGGCAGCACCACCTGGGCTTCGGGGTCGCCGAAGCGCACGTTGTACTCCAGCACCCTTAAGCCTTGGGGGGTGAGCATGAGCCCGGCGTAGAGCACGCCTCTATAGTCGATGCCCCGTCGCCCCAGCTCGGCCAGCGTGGGAAGCACGGCCTGGTCCATGACCTCGTTTACTACGCCAGCCCCGGCCACCGGCACCGGTGAGTAGGCCCCCATGCCGCCGGTGTTGGGGCCGACGTCGCCCTCGCCGATGCGCTTGAAATCCTGGGCCGGCGCCAGCGGGACAGCGCGATGGCCATCGCACACCGCGAGTACTGACAGCTCGGGGCCGGTGAGGCCCTCTTCGATCACCACCCGACGCCCGGCGTCGCCAAAGGCCTCCCCCGACAGGTAGGACCTCACCGCGTCATCGGCTTCAGCCCGGTCCTCGGTGACCAGTACCCCCTTGCCCGCGGCTAGGCCGTCAGTTTTGATAACGAACAAGTCGCCCATGCCGTCAAGAAAGCGGAGAGCCGCCTCAAGCTCAGTGAACGTGCCGTGGCCCGCGGTGGGCACCCCAGCGGCCACCAGCAATTCCTTCATCCACGCCTTGGAGCCCTCCAAGAGGGCACCGTCGGCTCCAGGGCCAAACACCAGCCGACCTGCCGCTCTCAATTCATCGGCCAGACCAACAACCAGCGGAGCCTCGGGGCCGATCACATACAGGTCGGCAATGATCTCGGTTGCTGGTGCGGCAACAGAACCGGGGATGCCGGGGTTCCCCGGGGTGACCACCACATCACACGATCGGCCGAGCACATGGGCCAAGGCGTGTTCCCGGCCCCCTTGGCCGACGACGCAGACCCTCACGAGACCGGGCTGAAAGAGATGAACTGGTCCCGCCCGGGACCCACGCCGACCAGGGAGGCGGGCACACCGGCCTGTTCCTCAATGAACCGCAGATAGTCCTCAGCCTCCCGGGGAAGCGCGGCGCGATCCCCAACCCCGCTCAGATCGGTGCACCACCCCGGCAACTCCTCATATATCGGCACCGCCCGGTGGATCTCCGACTGGTGGTAGGGCATCGAGTCGCGGCGCTCGCCATCCACCTCATAGGCCACGCACACCTTTATGGGATCGAGGGCATCGAGCACGTCGAGCTTGGTGATGGCCAGATCCGACAGGGAGTTCACCCGAACCGCGTGACGCAACATCACCGTGTCCAGCCAGCCACAGCGGCGGCGGCGCTTGGTATTGGTGCCGTACTCCCGGCCCACATCCACCAAGTGGTCGCCAATCTCGTCGGTCAGCTCGCAGGGGAACGGCCCCGACCCCACTCGGCTGATATACGCCTTGGTTACCCCGATCACCCGGTCGATGTGGCGAGGGCCAACCCCCGCCCCTACGCAAACCCCGCCGGCCACCGGGTTGGAGGAGGTGACGAACGGATAGGTGCCGTGATCCAGATCCAAGAACATGGCCTGGGCCCCTTCAAACAGCACGTTCTGGCCCCCCTCCAGGGCATCGTGGACCAACCCCACTGTGTCTGCGATGTGGGCCTCCAGGCGGGGCCGGCACTCCTCCAGGTATTGGTTGGCCAGTGTCTCGATGTCGAACGGCAGCCGGTTGTACACCTTGGCCAGCAGCGGGTTCTTCTCGTGTAGCACCACGCCGAGCTTCTCCCGAAAGATCTTGGGGTCGAGCAGATCCTGCACTCGTAGCCCCACCCGGGCCGCCTTGTCAGCGTAGGCCGGGCCGATCCCCCGCTTGGTGGTGCCCAGCTTGTTGCGCCCCAGATGCCGCTCGGCCACCACGTCCAGCGTCTGGTGATAGGGCAGGATGAGGTGGGCGTTTCCGCTGATCTTAAGCCGCCCGCAGTCGACGCCCGCCGCCGACAGACGGTCCACTTCGTCGAGGAGCACCCTGGGGTCGATCACCACGCCGTTGCCGATCATCGGGGTCACGTGGGGATAGAGAACTCCGCTCGGTACGAGCTGGAGCTTGAAGGTCTGGCCCTCTACCACCAGGGTGTGACCAGCGTTGTGGCCGCCCTGGTAGCGCACCACCATGTCCATGTCGCGGGCTAGGAGGTCGGTGAACTTGCCCTTGCCCTCGTCACCCCATTGCGTCCCGACGACCACGGTTGCTGGCAATGCACTACCCCATCAGCGTGGCTTACGAACTGACACTACTCGCGCCCCCCATGGGATTGACGAGCAATAAAGGGCAATTGGACGGGCAAAGCCCAGAGGATCAGTGCCCGGCCACCATGCGGGACAAGGTGAGCGCGTAGTCGCCTTGGGCGTCGGTCCACAAACGCTCCATGGCCAAGCCCACGCTGGCCAGTTCGGGGCCGATGTTCTCGGGTCTGAACTTGGCGCTGATCTCGGTCCGCATGCGCTCACCCTGGGCGAAGTCCACGGTCATGCCCAAGCCGCCGATGGTCACTCGTTGCGCGCCACGCGACCGCAGCCACATCTCGATCCACTCCTCATCCGGGTCGAAGCGGGCCTCATGCTCAAACTGGTCCAGTTCGAAGTCAGCATCGAGACGGTGGTTGATCACCGAAAGCACGTTGCGGTTGAATGCCGCAGTCACACCCTCGGGGTCGTCATAGGCCGCGATCAACCGATCGTGGTCCTTGACCAGGTCGAAGCCCAGCAAGAAGGTATCCCCTGGAACCATGGCGTCGGCCACGGCCGCCAGGAAGTCCTTGCGAGGCGCCGGCGGGAAGTTGCCGATCGTGCCTCCCAAGAGCATCAGAAGCCGGCAACCGCCTACGGGAATGTGCTCCAGATGGTGCTCGAAATCGCCCACCACCCCGTGAACCGCCAACCCCTCATAGGCCTGAGCCAATTCGGCGGCTGCGGTTCTGAGGGTGGCCTCGCTGTTGTCGAACGGCACATAGCGGCGGAGCCGACCGGTAGCCGCGAGGGCGTCCAGCACGATCCGGGTCTTCTCCGAGGTGCCCGAACCGAGTTCCACCACGGTGTCGGCCCCGGATCGCTCGGCAATCACGTCGACCTCCCGCTCCAGGATCTCCCGCTCCCGCCGGGTGGGGTAATAGTCGGGCAGGCGGGTGATCTGATCAAACAGCTCGCTGCCCCGATCGTCGTAAAACCACTTGGGGGGAAGCTCCTTGGGCTGGGAAGAGAGCCCTTCGGACACATCGGCCCGAAGCGCCCGATCGATCCAGGCGCGGTCCAAGTGGATGTCGACTACCGGCTGGGTCATTACCCGTCCTGGGCCAAGCGAACGCCGGAGAAGTGCCAGCGGGTTTGGGGATGGAAGAAGTTGCGGTAGGTGGCCCGGATGTGCCCCGGCGGGGTCACGCAGGCGCCTCCCCGAAGCACGAATTGGTTGACCATGAACTTGCCGTTGTACTCGCCCACCGCGCCGGGTGCGGGCCGGAACCCGGGATAGGGACCGTAGGGGCTGGAGGTCCACTCCCACACGTCTCCGAAGAGTTGGCGCAGGCCATCGCCAGCAGGAGCGGGGGCGGGATGCCAGCGACCCTGGCCGCCCAGGTTGCCCTCTGGCCTCTGATCAGAGACGGCGTGCTCCCATTCGGCCTCGGTGGGGAGCCGAGCGCCAGCCCAGCGGGCAAAGGCATCGGCCTCGTAATAGGACAGGTGGCAAACCGGCTCATCGGGCGAAAGCGGTTGAAGACCGTGGAGGGTGAACACCCGCCAGCCTTCGTCGGAGTGGAAATCCCAGTAGGAGGGCGAATCCCAGCGATGTTCCATCCGCTGGTGCCAGCCGTCGGAAAGCCACAGGGTAGGGGTGTCGTAGCCGCTGTCGGCCATGAACTCCAGCCACTGGCCGCATGTCACCAAGCGATTGGCCAACCGGTACGGGGGGAGGATGGTCCGGTGGCGAGGGCTCTCGTTGTCGAAGGCGAAGCCGTCGCCGTCGTGGCCAATCCAAATCTCTCCACCGTCGAAACTGGACCAGTTGGCCGCCTGCTGACCATTGGCTGGCACATCAGACTCTGGCACTTCAGCCAGCTCGGGGGGAAGATCGTGGTAAGCGGGCCACAGCGCCCGGTTGGTCGACAGCACATGCTTTATGTCCATGAGCAGCAGCTCTTGGTGCTGCTGCTCATGGTTGAGGCCCAACTGCACCAACTCGGCGGTGGCATCGTCTAGCGGGCGAGCCAGCATCTCGGCCATCGCCTGGTCCACATGGGATCGATAGGCGGCCACCTCTTCGCACGATGGTCGGGAGAGGTTGCCCCGCTCGGGCCGGGGGTGTCGGTCACCCACAGCCTCGTAGTACGAGTTGAACAGGAAGCCGAACGCCGGATGGAATTCGCGATAGCCCTCCAATCGGGTCTTGAGCAGGAAGGTCTCGAAAAACCAGGTCACATGGGCCCGATGCCACTTGGTCGGGCTGACGTCGGGCATCGACTGAATGCACTGGTCTTCGCTACTCAAGGGGTTGGCGAGCGCGTCGGTGTAGGACCGGACGGTCTGGTAGCCCACCAAAAGGTCGGAGAGGTCGGAGGCGAGGGTCACAGTCACAAGAGCGGCAGGGCTTGCACTTTACCCGCCTCCACTTGGTTTCTCCGATCTCAGACTCTTCGATAGAGCACGATGTCGGCCCGCTTCGACTCCAGTTCCTGGGTGAGGCGCGCCACTTGGGCCTTGAGCCTGACCACCTCTTCCTCCAGGGCCAGCACCCGCTCCACGCCATCGAGGTTCATACCCTCGCTAGTGAGCTCGTGCACCCGGCGGAGCTTCTCGATGTCGGCATCGCTGTAGCGCCGGCTCCCCCCACCGGTGCGGGCTGGCTGCACCAAGCCCCGGCGGTCGTAGATCCTGAGGGTTTGGGGATGGATCCCGGCCAACTCAGCGGCCACCGAGATGACGTACACCGCCCGGTCGCGGCCTCGAGGATCGATCATGTTCACGCCTCCATCGACTTTTCGTATGCTTCCAGAGCTTGGCGCTGTTCGTCGCTCAGCTCAGTGGGGACTTCCAGGTCCACTGTCACCAACAGATCGCCGGTTCCCTTGGCGGTCTCAACGCCCCTCCCCCGTACTCGCAATACTCTTCCGGGCTGGCTGCCGGCGGGCAGGCGCAGCTTCACCGGGTCGCCCTCAAATGTGGGCACCGAGATCGCCGCGCCCAGTGCGGCCTGGGCGAAGGAAACTGGAACGGTGACGGTGAGGTTCTTGCCTTGACGGCCAAACACCGGGTGAGTTTTGACTTTGACCGTCACATACAAGTCGCCGGGCGGGCCACCGTTGACCCCCGACTCCCCTTTGCCGGCCAACTTGATCTTCTGGCCGTCTCCTACTCCAGCAGGGATGCGAACAGAGATGGTGCGTCCGGATCGTGCGGTGTCGCCCCTCAGTGTCAAGTCTGTGGTGGTGCCCCGCACCGCCTCGGCGAAGTCCAGGGTCAGGTGGGCGTTGAGATCGTGACCCCTTACCGGGCGGGTCTGGCCGCTGAACGGGGGTCCGCCTCGGTCGAAGCGGCCGCCGCCCATAAATGCCGAGAAGATGTCGGCCAGATCGCCCTCCATGGTGAAGCCGCCCGGACCGGCCTGAAAGTTCATTGGCCCCATGTGGCGCACCTGGTCGTATTGGGCCCGGCGCTCGCCGTCGCCCAGCACGTCGTAGGCGGCCGTCACCTCCTTGAACCGCTCTTCGGCTTTGGCGTCGTCGGGGTTGGCGTCGGGGTGCAGCTTGCGGGCAAGTTTGCGGTAGGCCTTGGTGATCTCTTTGTCTGAGGCCGACGGGGAGACGCCCAGGGCCTTGTAGTAGTCAGTCTCCAGCCATTCCCGCTTCACGTCCATGCTGTGTTCGCCTCCGTCCTACCCCCGGACCTTCACCATGGCGGGTCTCAGCACTCGGCTGTTCCACTCGTAGCCGGCCCGCAACACCTCGGCGATCACCGCCTCTCCCTCTCCCGGCTCGTGTACGACGGCCTCGTGGCAGTTGGGGTCGAACGGCGCGCCGGGGTCGTCCAGCTTGGCCAATCCCTCTTTCTCCAGCGCACCGAACAGCGCGTCCCGAATGGGGACGACATCGGTGGCCCCTTGGGCCACCGCGGCATCGCAGGCATCCAATACCGGAAGCACTCTCTCCACGATGTCAGCCGCAGCCATGGCCTTCGTCTCCTGCTGGCGTTCGGCCGCCTTGCGTCGGTAGTTGGCAAACTCGGCGGTCACCCGCTGGAGGTCGTTGAGATAGCCGTCCCGCTGAGAAAGCAGCTCCTCAAAGGAGGGCAGCTCCCCAGTTTCCTCGATCTGTTCCGCAACAGGGGGTTCGGCCTCTGCGTCCGTTAGACCTTCAGCGGCCTCCTCGTTGGACAATTCCTCGTCGGCCAGATCAGCCGCAGCCTCGTCGCTCACTGGGAGCTTCCGTCATCTTCGTCTTCGACGATCTCGGCGTCGACGATGCTGTCATCGTCTGAGGCGCCGCCAGCATCAAAGTCACCCGGGGAATCGAAATCCCCGGGGGCATCGCCAGCCGCCGCGGCAGCCTGCTCATACATGGCCGCCCCGATCTGCTGGCTGATGGCCGATAACTCCTCGGTGGCCGAGCGGATGCGGTCGAGATCCTTCTCGTCGATGGCCGATTTCAGCTCACCCAGCTTGGCCTCAACGTCGGCGCGCTGGTCGGCGTCCACCGAGTCGCCGGCCTCGGCCAGCAGCTTCTCCACTTGGTACACCAGGCTGTCGGCATTGTTGAGAGCTTCGGCCTCCTTCCGGCGACGGGCGTCCTCGGCGGCATGGGCCTCGGCGTCGGCGACCATCTGATCGATGGTGTTCTTGTCCAAAGAGCTCTGCCCGGTGATGGTGATGGACTGCTCCTTGCTGGTGGCCCGGTCTTTGGCCGACACATGGACGATTCCGTTGGCGTCGATGTCGAAGGTGACCTCGATCTGAGGCACGCCGCGGGGCGCCGGCGGCAGGTCCACCAGCTGGAACTTGCCCAGCGTCTTGTTGTAGCCCGCCATCTCCCGCTCGCCCTGGAGCACATGGATTTCCACCGTGGGTTGATTGTCGTCCGCGGTGGTGAACACCTCGGTGCGGCGGGTGGGGATGGTGGTGTTGCGCTCGATGAGCCGGGTCATCACGCCGCCCTTGGTCTCAATGCCCAGCGACAGCGGGGTCACGTCCAGAAGCAGCACATCTTTGACCTCACCCTTGAGCACGCCGGCCTGCACCGCGGCACCCACCGCCACCACCTCGTCGGGGTTGACCCCCTGATGGGGCTGGGTCCCGGTCATACCGGTCACCAAATCGACCACCGCGGGCATCCGGGTGGAGCCTCCCACCAAGATCACGTGGTCCACGTCGCCCGACGACAGCCCGGCGTCGGAAAGGGCCTGTTCGAACGGCTTGCGGCACCGGTCCAGCAGATCGCTGGTGAGGTCCTGGAACTTGGCCCGGCTCAGCTCGTAGTCCATGTGGAGCGGACCGGCGTCGGTGGCAGTGATGAACGGCAGGTTCACGTTGGTGCTCTGAGTTTGCGACAGCTCGATCTTGGCCCGCTCCGCGCCCTCCTTGAGCCGCTGCATGGCCATGTTGTCCTTGCTCAGGTCCACGCCGTGGTCGTTGCGGAACGAGTCCACCAGCCAGCCGATCACCCGGTCGTCCCAGTCGTCTCCGCCTAGGGCGGTGTCGCCGCTGGTGGACTTGACCTCGAACACCCCGTCGCCGATCTCCAAGATGGACACGTCGAAGGTGCCCCCGCCCAGGTCGAAGACCAGGATGGTCTGGTCGGTGTCGCCCTTGTCCAGCCCGTAGGCCAATGCGGCCGCGGTGGGCTCGTTGATGATCCGCAGCACCTCCAGCCCGGCGATGGTGCCGGCCTCTTTGGTGGCGGTGCGCTGGGCGTCGTCGAAGTAGGCCGGCACGGTGATCACCGCTTCGTCGACCTCGGTGCCCAGATAGGTCTCGGCGTCCCGCTTGAGCTTTTGAAGGACCCGGGCTGAGATCTCCTGGCTGCTGTAGGCCTTGCCGTCGATGTCTTCCGACCAGCTGGTGCCCACGTGGCGCTTGACCGAGCGGATGGTGCGATCAGGGTTGGTGATGGCCTGGCGCTTGGCCACCTCGCCCACCAACACCTCTCCGTCGGCGGAGAAGGCCACCACCGACGGGGTTGTGCGAGAACCTTCGACGTTGGCGATAACGGTTGGCTCACCGCCTTCGAGCACGGCAACCACGCTGTTGGTGGTGCCCAAATCGATGCCGACGACCTTTCCCATCGTTATTGACTCCTTGTTTGTCTGGTTGATTGTCTGGGTTTTGCCAGAATTATTTTCTATGGCCAGGCTACCCTTCAAATCGTCATATCCCAAAACTTGAGTGGTCTCCACTAAGGGTATGACCCGCTACGCTGCCCGGAGTGAACCCCTCGATCCTGATCCTGCTACGCCATGGACAGAGCCAGTGGAATGCCTCCAACCAGTTCACCGGTTGGTTCGACTGCGATCTGACCCCGAAGGGAGAGGCCGAGGCCCGAGCCGGCGGTGTCGCCCTGGCCAAGGCCGGACTGCTGCCCGACGTGGTGCACACCTCGGTGCAAACCCGCGCCATCCGCACCGCCGAACTGGCTTTGGCTGAGATGAACCGATTTGGAGTGCCGGTGAAGCGGCACTGGCGGCTGAACGAGCGCCACTACGGCGACCTAACCGGACTGGACAAGGCCGAAACCCGGGAGCGCTATGGCGAAGACCAGCTCCACGCCTGGCGCCGGGGATATCGCACGCCGCCGCCGCCCATATCCGACAACAATCCCTGGAATCCCAACACCGATCCCCGCTACGCCCATATTCCACCGGAGCTGCTGCCCAAGAGCGAGTGCCTAGCCGATGTGGTGGAGCGGCTGATGCCCTACTGGCACGAGGGGATCGTCCCGGACTTGCGGGCCGGCCAGGTGGTGCTGGTCGCCGCCCACGGCAACAGCCTGCGGGCCCTGGCCAAGCACCTCGACCGGATCGACGACGACGCCATCGCCGAGCTCAACATCCCCACCGGCATGCCCTTGGCCTATGAGCTGGGATCCGACATGATGCCTCTCGAGGCCAAGGCGACGCTCGCCCGCTCGCTCGACCCCGCCGCGGCAGCCGAAGCGGCCGCGGCGGTGGCCAAACAAGCGGGCTGAGCGCCTGTCGGGCTGTAGGAGTATCAGCCCACAGAAGCGGAGGTGTCCGGGCCGTAGCCGGGAACACCGTGCTCGTGGAGGTCGAGACCACCGATCTCTTCCTCACGAGACACCCGTAGACCCATCGTCTTCTTCATGACGGCGAACAGGATGCCGGTGGTGACCGTCACCCAGACGAACACCAGCACCACACCGATGAGCTGCACTACCAGCTGGTCGATGCCTCCGCCGTAAAAGAGACCGGCATTGTCCTGGCCCACGAACGCATCGTCATAGCGGGAGAACAGGCCTACTGCGAGAGTCCCCCACACACCGCACACGCCGTGGACAGAGATGGCCCCCACCGGGTCGTCGATACGGACCCGGTCGAAGAACAGCACCGAGTACACCACGATTACCCCGGCAATAGCACCGGTAACCACTGCGCCTAGGGGGTTCATTGTGCCGGTGCCGGCGGTAATGCCCACGAGGCCGGCCAGCACGCCGTTGCCGGTCATGGCCACATCCAGCTTGCCCGCCTTGCGCCAAATGACCGTCCCGGCAGTTACCCCTCCAGCAGCCGCGGCCAACAGCGTGGTCACCGCAGCCCGCATTACAAAGTCATCCGCGGCCAGCTCTGAGCCGGGATTGAATCCAAACCAGCCGAACCACAGGATGAACACGCCCAGCACCACGAAGGCGATGTTGTGGCCGGGCATGGCCCGGGGATTTCCGTTCTCGTCGTACTTGCCGATGCGGGGTCCGAGGAAGATCGCACCCATCAGGGCGGCCCAGCCGCCAGTGCTGTGCACGATGGTGGAGCCGGCGAAGTCGCCGAACCGGGCGTCGCCGATCTTCAGATCAGACAGCAGCCCGTCGCCGTGCCAGAAGGAGTGAACCACCACTGGGTATATCAGCGCGGTCATGAAGAAGCTGAAAACCAGATAGGCGGTGAACTTGGTGCGCTCTGCCATGGCTCCGGAGGCAATGGTCACCGCAGTGGCCGCGAACACCACCTGGAAGAAGAAGAAGGTGGGAGTGCTGAGCCCGTCGCCGAACGTGGTGAATGTGCCGCTCAAGAAGAAGCCGTCGGTGCCGATCAGCGACCCGCCGTCGGTGCCGAAGGCGATGCCGTAGCCGAACGCGAAGAAGGCCAGCGCGCCGATGCACATGTCGGCCAGGTTCTTGGCCATGATGTTGCCGACGTTCTTGGCCCGGGTCATCCCGGCCTCGACCATGCCGAAACCGGCCTGCATCAAGAACACCAGGATTCCGGCGATGAACACCCAGAGGTTGTCTAACACGACTTGCACGGCCTCGGCGCCGCCATCTTGGGCTGCTGCGGGAACAGCTCCGATGAGCACCGTTACCGCAGCAATCAGTGCTCCTATTCCGAATTTCCTTCTCATGATTGACGGCCCTCCTTCGCCGCGGGCTGCACCCGCGCCACTGCGGCCCCGGTGCAATCGCAGACAAGCTAGGAAGTCCAAGTTTCACGATTGTTTCTGCGCTGTGAACTTCAAGCAGGCTTCGCCCATCTCGTAGTGCCAGTTTGAGTACGGAATCGGGCAGTGTCGGCCACTAGGTTGGGGTCGCCATGGACCCGAAGCGCTTGCGTCCCTTCCACATCGTGCTCGGCCTTGGGCTGGGCTTCGCCGCTTTCACAATCGCCTCGGGCATCGCCTCGGCTGTTACCGAGTTCAAGAACCCGGCGGAGATCACCCGCCATCCGTGGGAGAACATCCCCAACGGGTGGAAGGCGGCCTTCTACACCATCATCCCCGTCTTCTTGGTGTGGGCTTCCTGGGAGTTCGCCAAGCGGGTGAAGAACTGGGAGCGGGGCGGCCCCGACAACCGCCGCACCACCCTGGCCAACGCCAAGACCCGCCTAGAGGACCTCCGTCGGGGCATGTACATGCGCACCCTTTTGCGAGAGCCCGGCGCCGGGATCATGCACTCCATGATCTACGTGGGGTTCATCATCTTGCTGGGGGTCACCACCACCCTGGAGATCGACGAGCAGCTCCCCGACGGGGCCAAGTTCCTCCACGGCCGGATCTATCAGGTGTACTCCGCGGTGGGCGACATCGCCGGGGCCATCTTCCTGGTCGGGGTGATGTGGGCCATCGTGCGCCGGTACGGCCCCCGCCGGCTGCGCCCCTACCGCATCCGTATCAAGTCGCGGCCCGAGCACGCGGTGATCTTGGGCACGTTCTTCGCCATCGGCGTCACCGGATTCGGCGCCGAGGTGTTCCGCATCGCCGACCATGGCGTGCCCGACTTCGAGAAGTGGTCGGTGCTCGGATACCAGGTGGCCACTCAGATGCGGGGACTCGAGGGGCTCGACCACTGGCACCAGTTCTGGTGGGCCGGCCACGTGGTCGCCTTTGTGGCCTTCTTGGTGCTGCTGCCCATAACCATGCTGCGCCACATGGTCACCTCCCCGCTGAACATGTACCTGAGGGACAAGGACCGGCCCAAGGGCGCCATGAAGCCCATGCCCAATCTGATGGAGACCGATCTGGAGACGTTCGGCGCCGCCACCGTGGAGGACTTCACCTGGAAGCAGCTGCTGGACACCGACGCGTGCACCATGTGCGGGCGGTGCACGTCGGTTTGCCCCGCCCACGCCACCGGCAAGCCCCTCGACCCCCGGGAGATCGTGCTCAAGACCGGCGAGGTCATGGCCGCCACCGGCGAGCCGGCCACCACGCCGCCGCTGGGCACGGTTCCGGAGATCAAGGTGGAGGCCAACTCTTTGTTCGAGCGGATCACCGGCGAGGAGATCTGGGCGTGTACCTCCTGCAAGGCGTGCGACGAGATCTGCCCGGTGAACATCGAGATCCTCGACAAGATCCTCGACATGCGCCGCTACTTGTCGCTAATGGAGTCCGACTTCCCCACCGAGTTGGGCCAGGCCTACCGGTCGATGGAGAACTCGGGTAATCCGTGGGGCATGTCCCAGGGCGACCGCGGCGCCTGGGCCACCGAGTTCGAGGGAATCGCGGTGCTCGACGGCGGCGACCCGCTGGAGTCCGAGTACCTCTACTGGGTGGGCTGCGCCGGATCGTTCGACGACAAGAACCGCAAGGTGACCCAAGCAGTGGCCAAGCTGCTCCAGCGAGCCGGGATCAGCTTCTCCATCCTGGGGCCGGCCGAGAACTGCACCGGCGACCCGGCACGGCGCTCGGGCAACGAGTACATCTTCCAGATGCTGGCCATGCAGAACATCGAGACCCTCAACGAGATGGGGGTAAAGAAGATCGTCACGCAGTGCCCCCATTGCTTCAACACGCTGGCCAACGAGTACCCCCAGCTCGGCGGGCACTACGAGGTGGTCCACCACACCCAGTTCCTGGAGGCGCTGATCGACGACGGACGCCTGGACATGACCGGCGCCCGCCTCGATGAGCGAGTGGTGTACCACGACTCGTGCTATTTGGGTCGCCATAACGACGTGTACTTGGCCCCCCGCCGAGTGGTGGGATCGCTGGGCGGCGTCGAGGTGGTGGAGGCCGAGCGCAACGGCACCAAGGGCATGTGCTGCGGGGCGGGCGGGGCTCGCATGTGGATGGAGGAGACCATCGGCAAACAGGTGAACGTGGAGCGCTCGCAAGAGCTGCTGGCCACCGGGGCCGACCGGATCGCCACCGCCTGCCCGTTCTGCTACATCATGATCGACGACGGCATCAAGGCTGAGGGGGCCGACGACGACGTGGTGGTGGGCGACATCTCCATGCACCTGCTGGAGGCCCTGGAAAACCGCGACGCTGCCGTAGAAGAAGCTCGCCAATCCGAACTGCTCACCATCCGCACTCGGACTCCCGAACCCGCGGCGGTCGCGGTGGCTGAGCCACAGGTCGTCGTGGATGTGGAGACCGCCGTCGAAGCAGACGCCGAAGCCGAGAGGGCGACACCCCCGGTAGAAGCTGAAGAAGCCCCGGCTCCGGAGTCCGAGGGCGAACCGGAGCCCGAACCGCAGAAGGAGTCCGAACCCGAAGCGGTTGCCCCTGCGTTAAAGCCCGTGGCACCCACCGGCCCAACGGACGACTTCACCCGCATTATGGGCACCGACCCCGCCTTGGCCCGGGCCTTGCCCGAGCACGGAATAGCCACCTATGAAGATCTGGCCGCTCTCGACGAAGCCGGAGTGCAAGCACTAGAGGCGGCTCTGGAGATTCCCGGTCGCATCAGCAAGTGGAAGTGGCCCACCCAAGCTGCCGCCCTCATCGCCGAACGCGAAGAAGCCGACTGAACAACCTAGACCACCTCTCCGGTCACGACCGCCTAGTCGTCGTAGAACTGCCGGGCCCAGCGACGGAAGGGCATGATGGGTCCGTCGCCTGAGGTCAACAGCGGGCGCTCGCGATACGCCTTTGATTCCCAGATCGGAATGTCCTGTTCGAGCTGACCCACGACGTTGCGCAGGATCGCTTCGGCCACACCGCCGGAGGGGTTCTCGCCGTCGACGCGCAGTTGGGTGAACGACTTTCGGATGAGCACGGTCTCTTCGTCGATGGGTGTTACCGAGCCGACCTGAAGCGTCTCACAGATGCCTTGGTACCGCACGGTGACAAGCCCGAGCCCAAATGCGCTCGATGTGACCGCTCCGTCTACCGGCCCTCTCGGTGTGTCGAGCGAGACGGGATTGTGGCTGTGGCGGAGTGGACCCTCGAAGGTCGACTCCGTGGAGGGGACGTTGCGAGTGCCGTGTACGAACCGGAAGTGGGCGCTGTCTGAGACGTTCTCCGCGATCTCCTGGGGCTGGGTTCTTACCGTCCACTCAAATCGCTGGGGGTCGGACCACTCCGGGCTGGTCGCCTCCGGGATCGAGGGTACCTCCCAGCTCGGTGGCTCGTTGCGGGGGTGGTACCACACCATGACCAAGCCATTGCGTTCACAGATCGGCCAAGACCGAACTCGGGCGTTGGGCGGCACATGGCCGTACGGCACGTTGGTGCACTCGCCATCTCCGTCGTACTCCCAGGCGTGGAAGGGACACCGGATACAAGCACCGGCCACTTCACCTCCGACGCCCAGATGGGCACCGAGATGGGCGCAGTGCGCATCGAGAACGTGGGCCGAGCAGCCGGCGTCGCGGAACAGCACGAGATCGCGGCCGAAGAACTCGAGGGGGCGAACCTCTCCAACCGCGAGCTCATCGCTGTACTCAACCGCGAACCAGCCGGTCGGAAGCGGGTGCGGGAAGTTGGCGGCCATGGTCAACATCTACCGTATGCGGTCGGGAGGTACCATGCTTGAGTTGTCGAACGAAGGAACCACGTTGACTTCCCCTGCCACTGCCAACGCAACCGACATG
>JAJECA010000039.1 GCA_022822265.1 Acidimicrobiia bacterium
GGTTTCCATTGTGGTCAGCGAACCGCTCCTACCCCCCGTCGGCGAAAACGGGAGGTTGTCTTCCAGTGAGCGCAACGAGTTCACCGCCCAACTGCGAGCGGCTATGCAGACGGCCATGGATGAGGCCGTCGAATTGGCGGCGGCCCGCCGTAGTCGCACCTTGGGTGGGAAGATGAGGGGTTATGAGCGCGGTTGACGTTGTTTTGGCTGATGAGAGGCCGATGGGGAACGGGTATCCCGCACCGACAGCCGAGGTGGTTGGCGGATGCACGGCACGGCAGGTCAGTCCGGACGGGGCCTCGCTGTGGCTGGTGACCGCCCACCTGGCCGCTGGCGCCGAGCTGAGATGGGGCACTGGACACGGCGACGAGTCGGTATATGTGCGCTTTGGGAGCCTGACCATAGATGGGCGGGTATGCCCCGCTGATGGGGCAATAGTGGTGGAGGCCGGGGTGGCAGCGACCGCGACTGCTGAGTCCGACACCAGCATCGTCCATGTGGGACCCGCCGATCCTGTCCCCCCGTCCGACGGTTTGAGGGGGCCGGCTGACACCGAGGGCCGGGGAGTGCGGGTAGTCGGTCCCGACGGGCTGTGGGCCACGGTGGACGACACCCAGCGCACCCGCTTTTTCTCCGACGCATCGTCACCCACCAATCGTCTGTGGCTGCTGGCCTCCGACCGGCCTCAGTACTTCGAGTCGTCAGCCCACAGCCACTCCCAAGACGAGTTGATCCACGTGCTGCGGGGAGAGATCCGAGTGGGGCGTCGGGTCGTCGGCGAGGGCGACACCCTCTGGGTGGCCGCCGACCGCCGCTACAAGCTCTACAGCGGCAACGACGGCGTCCACTTCATCAACTACCGCCGCGACGCCTCGGTCATGACCTCCCCTAACTACGACGGCCCATTGTTGGAAGCCGGTGAGAGCACCAACATGACCTGGGTCAACGACACCCGCTGATTGCCAGATCCGGCCGCAGTCGGCTTCGTCGTAGATGATGCGGAACCGTCACCGGTCCCAGGTATCTTGAGGCGCCTAGGCCGCTACCAGGGAAGGTTTATGAAGAGGCATCCGAAAGTGATTGTTGGAGCGGGCGTGCTGCTGGTTGCAGCCCTGCTTTTGGCGGGATGCTCCGACGGCGACGACGTGCCTTCGGCATCGAATGTCGAGCCCACGGAGATTCCCGCCACTGCGACGGAAGTACCGCCAGAACCCACGGTTCCTGTTCCCGCCGATGAGGCAACGCCGGCCGCGGTCGTACCCGCGCCTACCGAAGAGCCCGTCCCTATCGAAGAGCCCGTTCCTGCCGAAAAGCCCGTTCCTGCCGAAGAGCCTGCGACCACCGATGTTCAACCGGAACCCGGAGCCTTGGCCTTCCGGGACTGCGGGCAGGTTTATCTCTGCGCTGACCTGGAGGTTCCTGCCGACCACAACGACTCGGGCGCGGGAACCATCACACTCGAACTCGGAATGCTCCCGGCAACCGACCCGGACAACCGGATCGGGGCGCTGCTGGTGAATCCCGGCGGTCCTGGCGGGGGCTTTGAGGGGTTCTTGAGCAACGGTGCCGGGCTCTCGGAGCGGTTGCTAGCCCGCTTCGATGTGGTGGGGTGGAACCCCCGGGGAGTGTCGGCCAGCTTGTACCCCGACTGCCACGAAGAGGCCAAGGATCTCCAGGTGATCGGTGCGCTCTCGGACACCCCCGAGAACGAGGCGGCGATCGCCGAGGTGGCCCAGCGAACCGCCGAAGCCTGTTTGGCCGGTTTGGGAGGACGGGCCGAGCTCATCAGCACGGTGCAGACGGTGCACGACATGGATTTGATCCGACAGGCCTTAGGGGAGGATCAGATCAGCTTCTTCGGCTACAGCTACGGCACAGTGCTGGGCCAGTTCTACGCCGATCGGTACGGTCCCAACGCCCGGGCGGTGGTGATTGACGGCGTGCTGGACACTTCGTTGACCCACGATGACGTTCTGGTGGAGCAGATCAGAGGCTTCGCCAGAGTTGTCGACGCGGTATTCGACGCTTGCCTTCAAGATTCGGCATGCCCGATTGTCGGCGATCCCAAGTCGGCCTACCTCCAGTTGATGGAAGAAGTCGAGAGAAACCCGATACTCGATGCCGAGGGCAATGTCCTGGTGGGACCGGGCGAGGTACAGCTCGCTCTGGTGATTATCTCCTACTTTCCTGCCGAGTACTGGCCATTGTTCTTTGAGGCTTTTGCCCTTGCTTGGGAAGGAGACGGCCAGCAGATGCACGACTTGGCCCAGCGCTATTTGGAGGCCGCAGATCTTGGCTCATTCTTCAGCATCAGCTGCACCGACGGTGGTCGGATGAGCGAGGAGGACCTAGACCGGTTTGTCAAGCGGATGGTTGGAGAGGCCGATGACTTTGGCCGGGGCGCGGCGGCTGAGGCCCGTATGTGCGTGTACTGGCCCGACACCGAGGCACGACCCCACGAGCCGATCAGGGCGCCGGACGCGGCATCGGTGCTGGTGATCGGCAACCGGGGCGACAACGCCACTCCTTACGAAAGGGCGGTAGCGGTGGCTGAGGAGCTGGAGACCGGGGTGCTGTTGACCTACAACGGCACAGGCCACACCAGCTATGGGCTCCACCAATGCGTCGACGATGTAGCAGACAGCTATCTCATCGACTTAGAGCTGCCTGCCGAAGATATCGAGTGCGGTTGATCACTACGGGGATCCCGGTGCAGTGGGCTGGGGCTTTGCTGGTAGTCGGCTTGCTAGTCGGCATCGCGGGCTGCGACAGCGAATCCGAGGTGGTGTTGGAGGTGACCTCAGTGGGGCCAGAGGCTGCTTCCACGCCGGTGCCGACAACGGTGCCTACCGCGGTGCCCACGCAGATCCCTCCGACGCCGGCACCCACCCCGAGTCCCACTATTGAAGCGACGGTGTCCGCCACACCTGAACCAACCATTGAGCCAACTCCGACTCCGGATCGCTCGGCCGAGGAGTTCTTGGAGTCCCTGGCTGAGGAGTTCCATTTCGTGCTGGCCGAGGAGTTCGAGTTCTTGGCCGAGGTCTCCGAAGAATGGAATCCCGACAGCCGGATTTCGATTGCGGTGGTGCTTCCCGACGAAACACTCCACAGTTACGAAGCCACTGTGTCCCGGATCTCGGCTAGCGCGGTCAAACCGCTGTGGGCCGCAGCCGCGCTCGACGCGGCCGGGGTGGAGGCGGCGAGACCTTTCGCCTATTCCGCATTGATCCTGTCCGACAACCTGGCGGGGGGAAGGCTGATCGATCTGGCCGGTGGGGTAGACGCGGTCAACGCATGGACCAGGAATGAGGCCGGGCTTGACGACACCCGTCTGGAGGCATGGCGATTCGAAGACCCCAATCGGGTGGCCAGCAATTTCCAGCCCGAGAATCCCCTGGGCAACCGCACCACCATGGCTGACATGGCCCTGTTCTTTGCCCGGCTCTACAAGGGTGAGCTCTTGGGTCCCGACGAGAACGCAGCCCTTCAGCAGTGGCTTCTGGACACTTCGCATTCGCTGACTTCACCCAGAGACCTCGACGGTGTTCTGCTTGATCGGCTGCCTCCTGAGGTGGCTGAGTCGTCGCTTCACAAGGCGGGATGGCTCCGACCGAACTGCTGTCCCGCGGAATATCGGCAGATGATCGACTCCGGAATCATCGTGCTTCCTGACGGCAGTTGGTTTGCATTGGCCATCATGAGCGCCCGGGGGGAGTTCTACGACCTGACCAATCAATGGGTGGCGCTGTCTGCCTGCCGCATCTATGCCATGTTGGCCGAAGATCGCGACCTCGACTGCGTACGGGAGGGCGACGGCGTCCACGACCCTGAGATCTGGCCTGAAGCAGGAACTGGCCCGTAATCCCAAGACTCTCCGCTCCGACATATGCGGCAGAGTCGTGCCAGCATGGGACCATGCAGGATTTTGACAACAAGGTGGCGGTGATAACCGGGGCGGCCAGCGGAATCGGCGCGGCTTTGGCAGCTGGATTCAGCGCCGAGGGCGCCAAGGTGGTGGCCGCGGACATAGATCTCTCGGGCGCAACCGCCACCGCCGACGCCATCGGGGACAATGCGGTGGCAGTCGAGGTAGATGTTGCTGACCGGTCATCGGTCGAGGCGCTGGCCGATACCGCTTGGGACGCATACGGCCAGGTAGACCTGCTGTTCAACAACGCCGGGGTGTTCCAGGCCGGGCTCATGTGGGAGCGCACCCAGGCCGACTGGGACTGGGTTCTCGGGGTGAATGTGTACGGCATAATCAACGGGGTTGCCGCTTTTGTTCCCCGGATGATCGCCCAGGACACCGAGGGCCACATAGTGAACACCGCGTCGGTGGCTGCTTTCGTGGCCGGCGGATTCTCCAGCCCCTATGTGGTTTCGAAGTGCGCCGCCTTCTCGCTCACCGAGTGCCTGGCCCTGGATCTGGCCGGGGTGGGAGCCAAGATCAAAGCCTCGGTGCTGACACCCAGCGCCATCGACACCGCCATTGCCCGCACCGCCCGGGTGCGAAGCGACCGTTACGGCACCGACGAGAGCGAGGACAACGCCTTCGTGGTGGAATCCCTGTCCACGATGACCGCGTCCGGGATCTCGCCGAGCGAGGTGGTCGGTCCGGTCATGGCTGGAATCAGAGCAGGCGATTTCCTCATCCCCACCAAGCCCAGCTACTCCAACCAGCTACAGGTCCGCTACGACGCATTGCTTGAGCGCAAGATCCCCCCTACTGCCGAGGTCGACTGACCTAGTTCAACCAATTGCCCACCACTAGTGTGAGCCGAATGGGAAAGCGAGCGGCGGCGATTGTGGGGCTCACGGAGTGGGCGCCGAAACGGGTGTGGGACGAGCCCATGTTCACCATGGAGGCGTGCGCCCGGCTGGCGGCCGAGGTGCTGGCTGATGCCGAGGTGGAAAAGGGCGAGGTGGACGGGCTGGTGATCAATGGCCTGCGGGAGTCGCCGATGTTCGCCCCCTCTGCACTGGCCGAGTTCCTGGGCATTCGCAGCAACTTCAATGAAGTGGTCGACCTGGGCGGGGCCACTCCGGCCGGCATGGTGTGGCGGGCCGCGGCTGCCATCGAGGTGGGGATTTGCGAGACCGTGCTGGTGTTCACCCCATCGGTGCCGGCCCCACCCCAGCCGGGGGCCAACGGCGGCCCTATGAAGATGAAGATGGGTGCCTACATGGGCGGCGAGGTCTGGGGCTCCCCCCAGGGCCAGTTCGAGATTCCCGCCGGTCTAGTGGCCGCTACTCCCAGCTTCGCCATGGCCGCCCAGCGCTACATGGCCGCCTACGGAGTGAGCGAGGAGACGCTGGCCAAAGTGGCGGTGGACTCCCGCTACAACGCCCAGGCCAACCCCCTTGCGGTGTTCTACGGTAAGCCCATAACCGTCGAAGACGTGATGAGCTCCCGCTACGTGGCCGACCCGCTGAAGCTGCTGGAGATCGTCATGCCGTGCTACGGCGGCTCGGCAGTGCTGGTGACCAGCGCCGAGCGGGCCGCCCGTGGCCCACACCGTCCGGTGTATGTAAGCGGCTACGGCGAGCACCTCACCCACAAGAGCATCACCTACGCCCCCGACATCGTCGACACCCCCATCCGGCTGGCCGCTGACCGGGCGTTCGCCATGGCCGGTGTGTCGCGCGACGCGGTGGACATGGCCTCCATGTACGACTGCTACACCATCACCGTGCTGTTGACCATTGAGGATGCCGGGTTCTGCCCCAAGGGCGAGGGTGGGCGGTTCATAGACGAGCACAGCCTGCGCTACGACGGCGACTGGCCCCTCAATACCCACGGTGGGCAGTTGGGCATGGGCCAGGCCGGTCTGGGCGGGGGCATGAGCCACATCACCGAGGCGGTGCGCCAGGTGCAGGGCCGGGCCGGCGAGCGCCAGGTGCCCGACTGCAACATCGCCTACGCCAACGGCACCGGGGGAATGTTGGCCGAGCAGGTGGCCCTCGTCTTGGAGGGGGCCTGATGGTTCACTTCTCCACCGACGGCCGCCCGCTGCCCACCCCCACCCCCATCACCGCGCCATACTTCGACGGCCTCCGGGAACATCGGCTGTTGCTTCAGCGCTGTCCCCGCCATGGGTACTTCTTCTACCCCCGAGGTCGATGCCCAGTTTGCCTGGGCGACGACTGGGAATGGGGCGAGTTGAGCGGCCGGGGCACGGTGTACTCCTTCACCGTGGACCGGGCCGGCCACGACCCGGCCCTGGCCAGCCGCATTCCGTTCGCCATCGCTTTGGTAGACCTCGACGAGGGTCCCCGCCTGGTAGGCAACATGGTGGACTGCGACGCTGCCGATATCTCAGTGGGGATGGCAGTAGAGGCCGCTTACGAAGACGTGGACGACACCACCCTGCTGGGCTTCCGCCCTGCGGGCTAGCCGTCGTTGAAGGCCTGCCAGGTGGGTTCCTCGTAGGGGAGGGTGCCGAGGCCGTCGTGGTTCTCGGGCCAGTTGGCGGGTGGCAGGCCCAGCGGGTTCACCCCCACCTCAGCGCCGTAGAACAGTTTGTGGAGGCGGCGCACGAAGTACCAGTGTCCGTCGCGGCGCTCGTAGGTGTCGTCGTAGCGGATGGCCTGGTGGATCCACCGGTCGCCGTCGGCAACCTCTCCCTTGCAGTACACGTGGCCGGTGGCGTGGTCGTCGTCGATGAGGTCGATCTGATGGGTGCCGATGTTTAGGATCGACGGGCCTATGGCCCCCAGCGACTCCTCGAAGTTGGCCCGCAGAGCGTCCCGGCCATAGGTGTCCCGGCCCACCCGCACGTCGTCGATGAACAGCTCAACGAGAGCATCTATATCTCGTCGGTCGACGGCCACCGCGTATCTAGAGGCGAGTTGTCGGATTTCCTCATAGGCCAGCAAGCGGGCGATGTCGTCCATCGCCGATTAGACCCCCTCGGCCAGTCGGTTCTCGGTCCAGTCGATTTTCAGTTCCCTCACCGCAAAACGCCAGCCTTCATCCAAACGGACGAATTGGTCGTGGTAACGGATGAACATGATGAAGTCGGTGGCCGGGGAGCCGTCTTCGGGAACCGTCAGGTGATGGGCAATGCAGTAGGTCTCGCCGGTGGCGGTGTCGCCGGCGATATCGGTCTGCTGCTGGCCCAGGAAGTGGAAAGTGGCGTCGTAGGTCATCCGGGAGATGGCCCGGGCAATCTCGTCCCGGCCGGTCCGCTCGCTGAGAATTGTCCCCCCGCTGGGCAGGTCCACGCGGCGCAGCACCCCGTCGGGCGCGAAGCAGGCCGCTACCCCCTCGGGATCGCCTCGGTCCACGCAACGGGCATAGTCAGCGGCAAGGTCGGCCAGGGCATCTCGATCAGACATTTCTCTAGAGTAGGCTGCGGCCATGGCTGTCATCGATGCTGTTGATCTGGATGTGCGCCGGGTAGCGGGCGCGCTGGGTGCCGAAGTTCGGGGGTTGTCGCTGGCCTCGGTGTCGGACGAAGAATTCGCCCTCATCCAAGAGCTATTGGACGAGCACTTGGTGCTGTTCTTCCCCGACCAGCACCTCAGCCCCGACGACCATCGGGCGTTCGCCATCCGCTTTGGCGAGCCGGAGATCCACCCATACATCCCCAAGCTCGACGACGACCATCCTGAGATCGTGGTGCTGAAGGGGGAGTCGGGCTATGTGGCCGACGTATGGCACACCGACTGCACGTTCGAGGACTCTCCGCCCATCTGCTCGGTGCTCAATGCCATGGTCATGCCACCCGCAGGTGGTGACACCATGTGGTCGAACATGTACAAGGCCTATGAGACCCTGGCCGAGCCCATGAAGCAGATGATCAACGGGCTCACCGCTATCCACACTGCGGCCAACTACGGCCAGCCCGACCACAAGGCCGAGCACCCGGTGGTGCGCCGCCACCCCCGCACCGGCCGACCGTCGCTATACGTGAACAAGCAATTCACCCGGCGCATCCCCCAGCTCAGCCGGGATGAATCAGAGACTCTGCTGGACCTGCTCACCGCTCACGCCTGCAAGACCGACTTCACCTGCCGCTACAGCTGGAGCGAGGGCACCATCGGCATCTGGGACAACCGGGCCACCCAGCACTTTGCGGTGAACGACTTCGACGGTGCCCGGGCCATCAGCCGGGTCACCATCCTGGGCGACAACCCCGAACCGGCTTTCGACACCACCCAGTGGGGCCCGTACCAGTACCAGCGGGTCTCCGCCGCCGCCTACGGCCTCGACCGCGACTAGCTAAAGCACTTCGTTCTTCTTCTCGTCGGGCGACTAGCAGCCAGCCTACGCTGCATGGCCGATGGGGGGTGAGCCTCGATGAGCGAGAAGGTCAACCACGTCGGACTGGCAGTGGCCGACTTGGATGCCGAGGTTGATTTCTGGTCTGGGGCCCTGGACTTCGAGCGGGTCGGGGCTCTGGATGCCGATGACGCGTCGACTGGCCAGCTCTTGGGGTTGGAAGGGCCAGGATTGCGGGCGGTGTATCTGCGCAAAGGCGATTTCGTGCTTGAGCTCTTGCAGTTCCGCGGTGCGGGGCTGGTGGATCGACCGAGCCGGGTGGTGAACGAGCCCGGCCTCACCCACCTCTCGCTGAATGTTTCCAACATGGACGACGCTCTCGAACGAGTCCGAGCCCATGGCGGCGAAGTGCTGGAAGACACCCGCCTGTGGGATGTCGCCGTGATGATCCGCACCCCGGCCGGACAACTCGTGGAGTTGCTGGTGGGCTTCGAAACTCCGACCACCGACCTGGGAGAATGACCCGGTGATTGGAAACCCCAGAACCTATTGGGAGGCGATCGAGGCCCGGGCCGCCGCCACCCCCGATGCCCCGCTCACCATCGAGCACGACGGCACGGTGATGACCTTCGCCGGGTTCCGGGATTCCGCCGAGCGGGTTGCCGCCGGGTTGGCCGCGATGGGTGTGGCCGCAGACACCCGGGTGTCCTGGCAGCTTCCCAACGGCCGCGCCGCCCTCATCTTGTCGGCCGCGCTGGCCCGGTTGGGGGCTGTCCAGAATCCGATCATCCCGATCTATCGGGAGCGAGAGGTGGGCTTTGTGGTCCGCCAAACCGGGGCCCGGCTCCTTGTGGTGCCGTCGGTGTGGCGGGGCTTCGACTACCAGGCCATGGCCAACACCGTGGTGGCCACCACCGACGACTGCGACGTGCTGGTGTGCGACGGCGACCTCCCCGAAGGGGACCCCGCCACGCTGGCCCCGTTCGAGGCACCCCTGGACGACGAGGGACGACTCCCGGTGCGGTGGATCTACTACACGTCGGGCACCACCGCCGATCCCAAAGGGGCCAAGCACGGCGACGACTCGGTGATCGCTGCCGCCCGCCATGTGTGGGAGAACCTGGAGTTGCGGGCTGACGATGTGTGGCCCCTGGCCTTCCCCTACACCCACATCGGCGGAATCAGCCTGCTCATCGCCACGCTGGTGTGCGGCACCGCCATGTTGATGGTGGAGAGCTTCAGCCCTGAAGCCGACACCCGCTTCTTCCGGGAGCACGGCCTGACCCTGGCCGGCTCGGGCACGCCGTTCTTTATCGCCTTTCTGGCCGAGCAGCGCAAGACCCCCGACCAGCCCATCTTCCCCAAGATGCGGGCGGCCATCGGCGGGGGCGCCCCCAAGCCGGCCGGCCTCCACATGGAGGTCAAGAACGAGATGGGCGGTGTGGGGATCATTTCCAGCTACGGGCTCACCGAATGCCCCATCGTTACCTACTGCTTCCTCGATGATCCCGACGACAAGCTGGCCAGCACCGAGGGGCGGATTCTGGACGACACCGACTGGAAGCTGATCGACGGAGAGCTGCTGCTGAAGGGCCCGACGCTGTGCCGGGGCTATCTGGACGAGGCGCTGAACGAGACCGCTTTCGACGACGACGGGTTCTTTTTCACCGGCGACCTGGCCGAGGTTGACGGTGAGGGGTTCGTGACCATCGTCGGGCGCAAGAAGGATGTGATCATCCGCAAGGGAGAGAACATCTCGGCCAAAGAGGTGGAGGACGTGCTGTTCTCCCATCCCAAGGTGGCCGATGTGGCCGTCATCGGCCTGCCCGATGCGGTATCGGGAGAGCGGTGCTGCGCGGTGGTGGCGCCCATGGCCGGTCAGTCATTCGGCTTCGGCGAGATGGTTGAGCACTGCAAGGAAGTCGGGTTGATGAACCAGAAGATCCCGGAGCAACTCGAGATCGTCGACGAACTGCCCCGCAACCCAGTGGGCAAGGTGCTCAAAAAGGAGCTCCGGGAAACCTACGGAGGGTAACTGCCATGTCATCTGCACAGCCCAACATCTTGTTGATCGTGTCCGACGAGGAGCGCCGCAACCCGTGGCTGGACGGGGTGGTCGACATGCCCGCCCACGACCGACTGCGCCGCGACGGCCTGGACTTCAACCGCTACTACACCCACTCCTCGCCGTGCTCGCCTTCTCGGGCCAGCCTGTATACCGGCAGCTACCTGGCCGAGCACGGCGTGGTGGACAACGTGAGCTTTCCGGCCCACACCGCGCTCGACCCGGCCATTCCCACCGTGGGACGGCTGATGCGAGATGTGGGCTACGAATCGGCCTACCTGGGCAAATACCACCTCACCCACGAGCCGATGCCCGACATGGAGGCCTTCGGCTACAGCGGCTGGCAGGGCGACGACCGCCACTACGTCGGCGGGCCGTGGACCGGCCGGCACTTCGACCCGGTGATCGCGGAGCAGGCGGTGGACTGGCTGCGAACCCACGGCACTGACCCCTCCGTCGGCCCGTGGTTCTTGACCGTGGCGCTGGTGAACCCCCACGACATCATGTGGTATCCCCTCGACCATCCGACATACCAAGAGGCCCATCCCGACTTGGTACCCCTGTTCGACTTCCTCCACGAGCACATGCTGGGCGGCAAGGTGGACCTTGAGCCGTTGGAGGAGATCTACCCCCGCTACTTCACCCAGCTGCCCGACAACTTCGACGACGATCTCCACACCAAGCCCGAGGTCCAGCGAGCTTGGCGCCATGTCCGCAATCGGGAGCACATGGTGGGCCACATGGCCCTTGACGACGTCGACACCTGGCTTCGCCAACTCGACTACTACGCCTGGCTGCACGAGCTGCTCGACCACAGCGTCACGTCGATTCTGGGGGCCCTCGACGACATCGGGGCCTACGACGACACCGTGGTCATCTACACCTCCGACCACGGCGACGCCTGCGGTTCGCACGGGCTGCGGGCCAAGCTGCCGTGCGTGTACGAGGAGGTCATGGGAGTGCCGCTCATTGTCAAGGCCCCCGGGCTCACTCCGCAGGGAGTGTCCACCGATGCGCTGGCCACCCACGTGGATCTGGCCGCGACCATCGCGGCAATTGGTGGGGTGGACATCGACAGCTCGCCCACCCTGTCGGGCAAGGACCTCACCCCGTCACTGGCCGACCCATCGACATCGGTGCGCGACTACGTGCTGTTCAGCCAGGACAGCGCCCAGTCGGAGCTGCTGCGCCACAGCCGCTATGCGGTGCGGGGATTCTTCGACGGCGAGACCAAGTACGCCCGTTACTACGGCGTGGGCGGCGGCATCGACCGCACCGGCAACCCCGCCCCCGAGCCGAAGCTGTTCGACACCGACGCCGACTTCGACGATCACGACCACGAGTGGTACTCCCTGGCCGACGACCCCCACGAGCTGGTCAACCTGGCCAACGACCGGTCCCGGCGCTCGGAGCTGCGTGATCTGTTCGGCCGTCTCCTGGAGTACGAGGCCGCCGAGCTGAACCCGTAGGGCCGAACAGCTATTTCGTCCTTCCCCGGATAGGGTGGGCGGCCTGACTGTCGCTAGCCCCCTTGCCCTTCCCCAGCCGGTATTCCGGGGCTGGTCCCACGCCATTGCCGCGCTCGCCGCGACGGCCCTCGCCCCCATCGTCATCACACTGGGGCCCGGCGGGGGCGACCGGGCGGTGGTGGCTGTTTACGCCATCGCCGTGGTGGGGGTGTTCGGGGTGAGCGCGCTCTACCACCGGTTCGACTGGACGCCAAAGGTCAAAGCGGTGATCCGGCGTCTGGATCATTCCATGATCTTCGTGTTCATCGCCGCCACCTATACCCCGGTGGGCTTCTTCGCGTTGGACCCCGGCGCCGCTCGGCTCGTGCTGAGCGTGGTGTGGTCCGGCGCCTTGCTCGGCGTGGTCGGACGGGTGGCATGGCTCAACGCCCCTCGGTTGATATTGATCGCCCCCTACCCGGTGGTGGGATGGGCTGCATTGTTGGTCATCGATGATGTCTGGCGAGGCTTGGGCGTCGCCGGGTCGACGCTCTTGTTCATTGGGGGCGGCTTGTACACGCTGGGAGCGCTCATCTACGCCGTTCGGCGTCCTGACCCGTGGCCGCGCTGGTTTGGCTACCACGAGATCTTCCACCTGCTAGTGGTGGCCGCAGTGGCCGTCCACTACGTGGCTATCGCCTTCTTCGCCCTTCCGTTGGCGTAACTGCTCAGGCTGGCTACTCGCGCTTCCAGCCGCCGGATTGAATCTGGTTCCAAAACGCCGCGTCGCGCTCATCGGCGGGGCGACCGACATGGGTCACCACGTCCACGTCGGGGGACTCGGCCCGCAGGGCCGCCGCGGTGCACTTCTCCGGCGGGCGGTGGGCGAAGGGGTCGAACCGGTAGTGGCGCATGGCGTTCTGGTGGGTGATCTTGGCCACAACGTCTTCGGGCAGTTCGCCCATCAACTTGGCCACGTATTCGGGAGCCTGGGGCCAGGTGCCGTCGGAGTGGGGGTAATCCGACTCCCAGCACAGGTTGTCCACGTTGAACTCATCCAGCAGCTTCACCCCGATGCGGTCGTTGATGAAGCAGCACAGGATGTGGTTGCGGAACACGCCGGTGGGGCTGCCGTCGATGCCGAACTCGTGCTTGGTCCAGCCCGAGTGGCGGTCTTGCACGTGCTCGGCCCGCCACAGGAAGTAGGGGATCCAGCCGATGTCGCCCTCGGTGAGCGAGAACTTGAGGTCGGGGAAGCGGTCCCAGAACTCGGCCCACACCAACTCCACCAGCGTGGAGATGGTGAGAGCCGACGACAGGGTCATGGGCACGCTGGGAGGAGCGTCGGCCGAAGCGCCGACCGAGCGAGACGACGAACCCAGGTGGCAGCACAGCACGGTGCCCAAGTCGCTGCACGCCGCGAACAGCGGGTCCCATGCGCCGGAGTGGATCGACGGCATGCCCAGCATCGCCGGATTCTCCGAGAAGGTCACTGCGTAGCAGCCCTTGCTGGCCAGGCGCTTCACCTCGGCCACCGCCCGGTCGACGTCGAACAGGGGCAGGATGCCGCAGGGGATGAACCGGTCGGGGTAGGCCCCCACCCACTCGTCGACGTGCCAGTCGTTGTAGGCCTTGATCATGATCTCGTTGAGGTCGGGATCGGGACCTTCGTTGAGCACCTGGCCGGAGAAGCCGGTCCAGTTGGGGAAGTTCAGCCCGGCCAGCTGACCGCCGGCGTTCATGTCGCGCACCCGCTCGTGTACGTCGTAGCAGCCGGGACGCATCTCGTCGTAGCGGCTGGCATCGATGTTGTAGTGCTCCCGGGGCTTGCCCGCTACTGCGTTCAACCCGAGGTTCCGGCCAGGCAGCTTGCCGTAATACCACTGCTCCCGCCCGTTCTCGTCGGTCACCACCTTGGGGGCGTGCTCCTTGTACTTCTCAGGCACATGGGCCTCGAACATGTCGGCCGGTTCGGCGATGTGGTCGTCAACGCTGATCAGAATGAGGTCGTCGGGGTTCATGGTGTTCCTCTGATGTGATTTCTAGGACTCTCTAGGGCTCAACGGTAATGGAGACGGCTTTGTGGATGCCTGCTTGGACAAGGGTCTGTACGGCATCTGCGGCCTGTTCCAGCCCCACCTGCACCATCGCCCGCACCGCATCGCTCATAGCGATGATCCTACGATGCCCCTATGACGCTTCTTGACCTGACCATTGATGAAGTGCTGACCACCACTCGGGCGGTGCGGAAGCGCCTCGACCTGGATCGGCCCGTCGAGCGAGCCGTGATCGAGGAGTGTCTGGATCTGGCGCTGCAGGCGCCGACCGGGTCGAACCAACAGCAGTGGCACTGGATCGTGCTCGACGATCCCAAGGTGATCGGCCAAGCGGCAGACATCTACCGGGCGGCCATGGCTCAGTACTCAGCCGACATCGCCGCAGGGCGAGAGCACTACGAGCGCCAGACCGTGCGAGCCGAGCAGATGTCGGAGTCGGTGGCCTACCTGCGCGACAACATGCACCGCCTTCCTGCGATGCTTATCCCGGTGCTGGCCGACCGGTTCAGCGTATTGCGCAGCGGTCAAGCCCAGACCTTCCACCAAGCCAGCCAGTGGGGCTCGATCATCCCCTCGGTGTGGAGCTTCATGCTGGCCCTCCGCAGCCGAGGCATGGGCAGCGCCTGGACCACCATCCACGTCCACCGCGAACAAGAAATGGCCGACCTCCTCGGCATCCCTTACGACACCCACATCCAAGCCGGCCTCTTCCCCATTGCCTACACCATCGGCACAAACTTCCGCCCCGCCCTCCGCCACCCCGCAACCGAAGTAACCGCCTACAACCACTGGAACCCCACCTGGGAGTAGTACCTGGGCATGCCCAGGCGATGCAGCCACAACGTGGGTTCAGGCTTCGATGGGGGTGAGTGCGAAGTCGAGCCTGTATCCGAGTCCGGCAAAGTACCGGGCGAGAGTGCTGAGTTTGGCATCGGCTAGGCCGCGGGCTTCAAGTTGGGCGACCGAAGACTTGGTCACTCCCATGGCCTGCGCCACGTCCTTTTGCCTGATGCCAGCGGCGACTCGGAGTTCCTTGAGGCAGGCATCCAGGGCAAGCAGTTCAGAGGTCTTGGCCTCGATTCGAGATCGTTCGGTGGGAGTGAGATCGAACCCGTCGAGTACGTCTTCGACTGTCTCGAATTCAGCAGAATGCTTCGAGTCGGCAATCGTCATTGGACACCTCCAGCAGTTTGTAGTTTATCTGGACATAAACCAGGGGCAAGTGGTTATGCAACAGCCGTTGGTGTCCGACCTGAGGCGGACGGTCGGGTTTAGCGCCAGGTGATTTGGGCGGGGAGGTCGCTGTAGGCGAGGTTGGCGGGGAGGGGCGGGTATTCGAAGCCGTCGACTGGGGTTAGGGCGGAGACGCGGTCGGGCAGGGTGTCGGTCATGGCTCAGCCCCTCCCTACTCCTCAAACGATTCCCGCCACGGGCCGGCCAGGTGCCCGCCGTCGATCACGAACTGGGCACCGGTGATGTAGCTGGCCTCGTCGCTGGCCAGGAACAGGGCCAGCGAGGCGATCTCGTCGGGCTCGCCCATGCGCCTGATGGGCTGCATGTCCATCAAGCGGTTCAGCCGGGCCAGGGTCTCGGGCGGGGCCTCCTGCACCATGGGGCTGTTGATCACTCCGGGATGGATGGAGTTGACTCGTACCCCCAATGGCCCGAGCTCGATGGCAGCCGAGCGGGTCATGCCGGTGACTGCGAACTTGGCGCCGGAGTAGCTGGTCATGCCCAGCACGCCCACGATGCCGTCGATGGACGAGATGTTCACGATGGCCCCGTTCCCGGTGGCCACCAACGCGGCCTTGGCCGCCCGCATCCCCATATACACACCGTGGAGGTTGATGTCGGTCATCTCGTGGTGGGTCTTGAGATCGAGCCCCTCCAGCGTGCCGAACGCCCCGATGCCGGCGTTGTTAACCAGAATGTCCAGCTTGCCGAACCGCTCCACGGTGGCGGCCACCGCGGCGTCCCAGTCGTCCTCTCGGGTCACGTCGAGCTGCTGATAGAAGGTGTCGGGCCCCAGCTCGGCGGCCAGCTGCTCGCCCAGCACGTCTCGCAGGTCGGTGATGGCCACCTTGGCCCCCTCGGCTACGAATCGACGGGCCTCCGCCTCGCCCTGGCCTCGGGCGCTGCCAGTAATGAGCGCCACCTTTCCTTCAAGTCTTCCGGTCATTCGCTTGGTCCCTATCGATTTAGGTGGTTTCTGGTTGCGCTCCGACAGCGGCTCAGTCCGCCGGCAACGAGGCCACCTCGTAGGCGTCGTCGTCGATGGCGGCGGTCTGGTCCTTGAAGGTGGTCATGTTGTGGGGCCACTGGGTGACGATGCGGCCGCTGGGGCTGCGGTAGTAGCCGTTGCAGCTGGCATTCCAGGGCCTGATCTCGGAGATTCCCTCCTGCACCCACTCGTTGTAGTCGGCCATGGTGTCGGCTTTGACATCCACCCAGGCCAGCCGCTCTGCGGCCAGGCGCTGGATGTGGGCCAGGGCGTAGTCCACCTGGTACTCGATCATGGTGATGATCGAGCCGTTGTTGGTGTTGGGGCCGTACAGCATGAACAGATTGGGGAACCCGGCGGTGGTGATGCCCATGTAAGCGGTGGCACCGTCGTTCCAGGCATCCTCGATGTCCAAGCCTTCCCGGCCGGTCACCTCGATGGCCGAGAGGTACTTGGTGGTGGAGAAACCGGTGGCCAGCACCATGGTGTCCATCACCCGCTCAGTGCCGTCCACGGTGAGCACCCCCTTGGGGGTGATGCGCTCGATGGCGTCGGTCACCAGCTCCACATTGGAGCGGTTGTAGGTGGTGAAGTACTCGTTGTGGAACAGCGGCCGCTTGCAGCCCCACATGTGGGTGGGGGTGAGCTTGGCCCGCAGCTCGGGATCGGTCACCGCCTCGAGGGCTCGGCGGCCGATGTCCTCCATCTCGGCCTGTCTTACGGGGTCTTTGAAGGCCATGCCGGTGTCCACCTGCTCGAACAGCTCGTCGCGGCGGGCCATCACGATGCTGGGATCGGCCTGGCGGGCCGCCATCTCCTCGTCGGTGTAGGGGTCGTCTTCTTTGGGCAGCACCCAGTTGGCAGTGCGCTGGAACACGTGGAGCTGGCCCACCTCGAGGGCGATCTCGGGGACGAGCTGCACCGCGCTGGCCGCCGAGCCGATCACCCCCACGGTCTCGCCGGTGAGGTCGTGGTCCCAGTCCCACCGGGCCGAGTGGATGGTCTTGCCCTCGAAGGAGTCCAAGCCCTCGATGTCGGGCAGGGGCACGTCGTTGAACATGCCCAGTGCGCTGATCACCACATCAGCGATCACCTCGGCACCCGACTCGGTGGTCAGCGTCCAAGTGGCATCATCGTCGTCCCAGCGGGCCGATGTCACTGCGTCGTTGAACCGGCAGTGGGGGAGCACCTCGTACTTCTCGGCGCAGTGCTCCATGTAGCTCAGGATCTCGGGCTGGCGGGCATAGGGCCGGGTCCACGTGGTGTTCACCTCGAAGGAGAACGAGTAGAGCTCAGATTGGATGTCGCAAGCGCAGCCCGGGTAGCGGTTGTGGTACCAGGTGCCGCCCACGCCGCTGCCCTTCTCCAGCACGGTGAAGTTCTCGAACCCCGACTGGCGGAGCCGGATGGCGGCGCACAAACCGCCCGGTCCGGCGCCGATGATGGCGATCCGCAGGTCTCGTCCCCCGTTGCCGCTGACTGCTGCTTGCTGCGTGCTCATGTCTACCTCTCTCAGTGGCTCGGAAAACGCTACCCCTGTGGCCCCTGCTGGTAGAAAACGGAGAGATTAATGAACCTTGGAATGCCTTGTGACAACAACAGTGTGATCGTCGTTCAGAACGCTAGAGATTAGAGTTCGTGACGTGGAACACAGGGAAGTTCACTCATGACGCGCGTCGAAACCGAAGTAGAGGCCAACGCGACGCCGCTGAGCCTCCTCGACGAACTCGTCTTGACGCTGTTGAATGAAGAGAGCGGCTATTTCCGCCAGGTACCCGGGTGGACACTGAATTGCGCGGTTGTCGGCGCCGCGCTCGCCGAGCTTTCCTTCCTCTATCGCATTGACACCGACATGGAGTCCTTGATTCTTCTGGACACGAAGGTGACGGGAGACCCCTGTCTCGACCCCATCCTGTCCGAAATCGCGCAGGAGCCCGGGCAGCACAACGCCCAGTACTGGATCGAGCGGCTCGCTCCCAAAGCAGAGTCGATCATCGATAGGACCTTGGACCGCTTGGTCGATCTGAAGATCCTGCAACACCACGAGGGCGATTTCTGGTCGCTGGCCCGAGGGGCCTGGATGTCGGGTTTCCACACCAGTTCTGAAGTGGGCACCGCCGTCGAGTTCGTCAAGACTCGAATCAGCAAGGCGCTCTTCTACAACGAGATCCCGAGTCCAAGAGACGTGGTCATCGTCTGCCTCATCGACACCTGTGACGTTTTGCGCTTCATCTTCGAGATCGATGAGGAGTCGGAGAAGCGCGTCGAGCAAATCTTGAAGATGGACCTGATCGGCCGCTCCATTGCGGCCGCAGTTAGCGAGAACATCGCCAGCCCGCTGTTACGGCGATCCACCCTCACCAAGCCGATTCCCGTAGTCAAGCTGCGCAAGCTGTTGCGCAGCAAGCATGCTCGTTCCGGCAACCTTCCGGCGCTGTTCGCGGAGCTTCACGAAAAGCACGGCTCGGTGTTCGAGGTCCGCATTCCCTTCCAGGAGCGCAGCATCTTCCTCTCCGGACCGGAGATGAATCACTGGGTACACCGCAATGGCCGCATGTACCTGAGGGCTCGGGACTATTTCACGGATTTCGAGAGGCTCTATGGCGGTGCTGGGTTGCTGCCCGCCCTCGACGGTGCCGACCACTTCCGCTATCGCAAGTCCATCCAGCCCGCGTACTCCCGCACCAGGCTGGAAGAGTCACTCGACGTGGTCTACCGCTACGCGCGTAAGGAAATGTCTGCTTGGAACGTCGGTGAGACCCTGCCTGCGGTCACGATGTGCCGGAATTTCGTCAACGCTCAAACGTCGCCACTGCTGGCCAGCATTGAGTCGCAGGACATCATCGAAGATCTTCAGAAGTTCAAGGAGCGTGCGCTCCAAACGCATGTTGCCAAGTCTCTCCCCAAGTTCATGTTGAAGACCCCGGGCATGAGGCGCCGGGGGAAGACAATCGACGAGGTGGTTGACCGGGTCCAGAAAGTCCACACCCCCGCCCAGCGGGCGGGTTGCCCCCGGGAACTGGTCGACGATCTGCTGAGCATGCACACCAGCGACAAGCAGTTCCTACCGGAGTCGAATCTTCGGTTCGTGCTCTCCACGCTGCTGGCCAGCATTTACGTGGGCGACGAGCTGAGCTTCATTGTTTACGCCATGTTGACCAGGCCGGAGTTCCACGAGCAGATCCGGGCGGAGGCCGATGCCCTGTTCGCCGACGGCGATCCCGACGTCGAGGCGCTCACCGGGCCGGGGGCTGACATCAGCCGCCGCTTCATCATGGAGTGCTTGCGCATGTGGCCGACACTCTCGATGTCGGTTCGCAACGTGATGAATGCGTGTGTGGTCGAGGGGTACGAGCTCGAAGAGGGAGTGCGGGTGTTCATCGCCACCACGGCCACCCACTACTTGGACGATGTGTTTCCCGATCCGTTCACCTTTGATATCGACCGCTATAAGCCGCCGCGCAAGGAGCACCTCGGTTCCACCTACGCACCATACGGTTTGGGCACCCACACCTGCATGGGCTGGCGGATGGCCGAACTCCAGATGCTGATCGACCTGCTGATGATCGCCCACTATTTCGACCTCGAAGTCGCCCCGAAGAACTACAAGTTCAAGATCGCCCCGTTCGCGTCGATGTCTCCGAACAAGAAACTGAAGTTCCACATCGCCGGTCGGCGGCGCGAGTTGATCCCCCAAGTAGCGCATCGCTTTCTTGAACCGCCACCAGTACACGCGGCTCCCTTAAGGGTCGCGCGTGTAGGCCGGATTCAGCGCCGCGATCACCGCGGATCGTCGAGATTCACGAGACATCGGTGCACCCACCCGCGCGTCCCAAAAGTTTGGGGAGCGTCTCTCGGCGGGATTGCCGAAGCGATAGTCCGCCCCAAATGGCCTTCCTACGGCGAATCAGGCAAAGATGCCCCTTCTCTGATTGACATAGTACGAATAATTATAATTTCGAGGGGACATTCGGCACTCGGACGGCCCAATAGCGAACGCTCGGTGATTGTCGTTCAAAGCGCTGACGTATTGGGTCCACAGCGTGGGAAACGGGGAGAACACATATGACGGTTGTTGATAATGACAAGACAGCCACCCAGCTGACTCTGCTGGATGAGCTTGTCTTGACGCTCTTGAATGAGGAGAGCGGCTACTTTCGCCAGGTTCCGGGTTGGAACCTGAATTGCGCCGTTATCGGGGCAGCGCTGGCCGAGTTGTCGCTCATCTACCGCATCGACACCGACCTGGAGTCACTGACCCTGCTGGATAAGTCAAAAACGGGCGACCCTGCTCTCGACCCCATCCTCGCCGAGATTGCGTCGCAACCGGGACAGCACAACGCCCAATTCTGGATCGAGCGGCTCGCTCCCCAAGCTGATGGGATCATCGACACGACGCTAGACCGCTTGGTCGACCGGAAGATCCTTCAACATCACGAAGGCGATTTCTGGTCGCTGGCCCAGGGCGCCTGGATGTCGGGACTCCACACCAGATCTGAAGTGGGCACGGCTGTCGAGTTCGTCAAGACCCGTATCAGCAAGGCGATCTTCACCAACGAGATACCCAGTCCCCGAGACATAATCATCATCTGCCTCATCGAAACCTGCGAAGTGCTGCGCTACATCTTCGATATCGAAGAGGAACAAGAGCAGCGGGTCGAGCAGATTCTCAAGATGGACTTGATCGGTCGCTCCATTGCCGATGCGGTCAGCGAGAACATCTCCGGTTCGATTTTTCGGCGGGCCGCTCTGACCAAGGAGATTCCCCGGGTCAAGCTGCGCAAGATGGTGAGGAGCAAGCACATTCGCAGCGGCAACATCCCCGCGCTCTTTGCGGAACTCCACCAAGAATACGGCCCAGTGTTCGATCTCAAGCCACCTTTCCAGGAACGCATGATCTTTCTGACGGGACCCGACACCAACCACTGGGTGCACCGAAACGGCCGCATGCATCTGAGGGCCAGGGACTATTTGGAGGATTTCGAAAAAGTCTACGGGGGTGCAGGACTGCTGCCCGCACTCGATGGTGCCGACCACTTCCGGTATCGAAAGTCGATTCAGCCCGGCTATTCCCGGGCCAGGTTGGAGGAGCAGTTGGACCTAGTCTTTTCCAAGGCCCGCGAGAACTTAGCCACCTGGAACATAGGAGAGGCGCGGGGTGCGGTGACCATGTGCCGCATGCTGGTCAACTCCGAGTTGTCGCCGCTGTCGTTGAGCATCGACTCGCAAGATGTCGCCAACGACATGCATAAGTTCAAGGAGAGGGCGCTGTTGACGCACCTCGTCAAGGTGCTCCCCAAGTTCATGCTGAAGACCCCGTCCATGAGGCGGCGGTCGAAGCTGGTTGGCGAGGTGGTGGACCGGGTGCTGCGCAGCCACACTCCCGCCCAGCGGGCGGGATGTCCTCGTGACCTCGCCGACGAACTCCTCAACATGCACTCCAGTGATCGGCAGTTCCTCCCGGAGTCGAACTTGCGGTTTGTGCTGTCCGCGCCGCTGATTGCCAGCATGTACGTGGGCGATCAGCTCTGCTTCATCGTCTACGCCATGCTGTCCCAGCCGGATTTCCATGAGAAGATCCGCGAGGAGGCCGATGCCTTGTTCGCCAAAGGCGATCCCGACAGCGAGGCGCTGACCGGGGAAGGCACCGATATCACTCGCCGCTTCATCATGGAGTGCTTGAGGCTCTATCCGATCGCCCCGGTATCGGTGCGAAACGTGATGAATGCCTGTGTGGTAGAGGGCTACGAACTGCCGGAAGGGGCCCGGGTATTCATCGCCCAAACGGCGACCCACTACATGGAAGACCTCTTTCCCGACCCCTTGAAGTTCGATATCGACCGGTACGAGGCGCCCCGCAAGGAACACGTGGGCACCCAATACGCCCCCTACGGTCTGGGTACGCACACCTGCCTCGGTACTCGGTGGACGGAAATGCAGCTGGCGATCAACCTGCTGATGATGGTGCATTACTACGACCTGGAGATCGCCCCCAAGAACTACAAGTTCAAGATCAGCGCATTGCCGTCAATGTCTCCTAACAAGAAGCTGAAGCTCCGCGTCGCCGGCCAGCGACACGACCTGCCCTTCTAACTCTGATCGGCCAAGAGCCCAGATTCAGCGCCTCTTCGCCTTTTTGAAGCGCCAGCCGTACATCAGGCTCCCGTAGAAGTTGAAGGCGCGCCTCGCCGCGGGATCGTTGAAGGGGTAGTCGGCGCCGAGCTGTCTTGCCGCGGCGAGCCCGGTGATGAAGCAGGTCTCCTGGCTGTTGATCAGCGTGTGGGCGCCGCAGTGCCATGTGCGCCGCTTGCCCTGGACGAAGCGGAACAGGTTGACCAGCCAGGCGACGTGGCGCACGTCGTGCACGATGTGCTGGAACCACCACTTCTTGACGATCTTGTCCTCGTCGATCGGCGAGATGGCGTTGTAGGTCACCAGGCAGGGCTTGTCCGACCGGTTGGCCCACGGCTGCTGGTTGTGCATGATGTAGGTGATCTCGTAGTTGTCCGGTCGGGCGCCGTATTGCTCGATGTGGTTGCTGCGGGTGGTCAGCGGCTTCACCTCGTTGTCGGGGAGCACCGAGGAGTCGTAGTGGACGACGGTGTGGTTGTGGAGCTCGCTCTCATAGCGGATCGACGAAAGCAGATAGCGCTCAAGGGCGGTGGGCTTGTCGAGCATCATCATGGTCTGGTTGGCGTTGCAGGCGAAGATGACCTCGTCGAACTCCTCCCGCACCCCGGCTGAGTCTTCCACCACAACGCCGGACTTCGACCGGTACACCTTTCGCACCGGGCGGTTCAGATAGATCTTGTCTCGAAAATCAGCCGACAGGTGCCGGTAGACGTTTTGCGTTCCCTGGTCCCACGTCTGCATAGGGGTGGCCGACTCGATATCGAAGAACTCCAGGTATCGGGCGAACAGGGATGCCGGCATGTCGAACACGTTCGTGGCCATGAGGAAGTTGACGAACATGGGCTTGAGAACCTTGTACCGGAAGTCGCCCGAGAACCCGCCCAGGTTCAACAGCGTGCCCATGCTCACGTAGTTGTACGGGTTCAGCAGGCTCAGCACCTTCGACTGGGAATTGGTGAGCCATCCGAACCGGTGCAGGCGTCGCAGGAGGCGTTGGAACTTGTCAATCTCAGGTTGCAGCTGCTCTCTGATTTCGGAATCGAAATCGTGGGCATAAATCTGCCCGTCGTACTTCACGCTGTAGCTGAACTTGGTGTCGAGCAGCTCGATGTCGAACTGCTTCATCAACAGCAAGATGTGGTCGTACACCGAGGGGATGCAGGCGGTGACTGAGATGTCGAAGGGAATCGAGCTGCCGTCGTCTTGGGGCATGTTCACGGTGATCGCATTGCCGCCGAGCTGTTCTTGGGCCTCGAACAGTCGGAAATCAAAGCGGTCCGGCTGATGATGAAGTCCCCAGGCGGCACCGAGCCCCGAAATGCCGCCGCCGACGATGGCGATCTTTTGCTGCGCACTAGAAGTCTTGCCCTTGGCCACTTTCGTCGTCCTTCTCCCTTAGTTGGCCGCAGGCTGGTCGGCGACCGTTGCCTCGCATTCTGCTGCGGTAAGGGCATCGGCATAGAACTGGGCGCAATAGGCCCGGTACTGACCGATCTCGCCCTCAGTACGCGACAGGCGGGGGCGGCGGCGGTACTGCTTGGTGCTCCAGATGGGCACGTCTTGAAGCACATCGCGCTTTTGGAAATACGCCATGAATTTATTCACGATGGGGGCTCGCAGCCTCACGGGGAGAAAAGCCAGCCCGGCAAACTTGCGGCTCGGACTGTGTACCGGTCCGGTCTGCGACACGATCGAGAGTTCGATCACCTCGCCGTCGATTGGAGTGGCCAAAATCCACATGCGCATGTCCAAGCCAATAGAGCGCTCGCGGATTTCAACGAAAGAGTAGCCAAGCCCGTAGATGAGGGCGTTGGCGGCGACATCAAGCCTCATCCTGGCAACTTTGGCAATTCGTCGCGTGGTGCAGAAGTCGAAGCGGCTCCTTAGGAAGGCCCCATCTATCTCCAATGGGTCGACGCGGCTCACGCTGTCGTAGCCGTGGACGTGGCTGAGGTGCACCAAGTCCACGGAATTCTCCGTCGTTTCCTGGGGGTGGCCGGGAAAGTGGGATATCCAAATGTGGTGGTTGCTCCAACCAGCCCGGTCCAGCTCGTCCGGAGGCAGGTGCCACTGCGGCTGCCGTCCCCCTAGTCCCCACCAAGCGAAGATCAAGCCAGCGATTTCCCGGGTTTCATAGACCCGTAGCCGAGCGGCCTTGGGTGCCGGACCAAATGGAGTGGCAACGCACTGGCCACCAGTGTCGTATTCGAATCCGTGGAAGGGGCAGACAAGCCGGCCGTCGCGGACACACCCTCCGACGTCGGGCCCTAGATCGGCGCCCAAGTGCGGGCAGTAAGCGTTGGCCACGCAGACACCAGTGTCGTCGTCGCACCAGACGATGATCTCCTCACCCATCCAGGTCCTTCGGATGAGGTTGGCGCTTTCTTCCAGCGATTGGCGACTTGCGACGAAGTACCAGCCCTCGGGAAAGGGAGGAAGTAGCGGGTTATCCGCAGTTGCCGTCATATTGCTCGAAAAACGCTACCTTCGAGGCCGCTGTAGTTGGAAGACGGAGGGAAGCTACGGCGCTCGGTATCCTCCGAGGATCTGTTAGGGGATCTCAAACTGGATGGCGGCCCGGTCAATGATGGCTGGGCGGATGATGTCGAAGATGATTCGCTGGTGCTCGGGGTGGTCGCGGTAGGTCAAATAGGCCTCTTGGTCGGCGAAATCTCCGACGACTACGAAGTCGAAGTTCCCTTCGGCCAGCCCCAGATCCGGTCCGAAGGTGTAGGCCTCGGTCACCCCGGTGGCCTCGGGCATGGTGGCGATGGCGTCGCGCACCGCCTGTCGCTGGGTCTCGTCGGCGTCGTCTCGGAACTTGAACATCACAGCGTGGCGGATCATGTCTTCTCCTTTGGCCTATTGCAGTCCGGCGCAGAGTCCGCCATCCACGGGGAGGGCGGTGCCGGTGATGAATCGGGCGTGCTCAGAGCACAAGAATGCGGCGATTCGGCCGAAGTCGGCGGGTTCGCCCACTGATCGGGTGGCGGCTGTGGACTCCAGGTCGGACATTTGGTCGCCGAATAGCTGCCGGAGCCGGTCAGTGGCGTGGTAGCCGGGCTGAAGGGAGTTCACGGTCACACCGTCGGCCGCCACTTGGTTCGCCATGGTCTTGAGGTAGCCGGTGACCCCGGCCCGAGCCGTGTTGGACAGGATGAGCATGTTCAGCGGCTGGCGGACCGAAACCGATGTGATGGCCAGCACCCGGCCCCAGCCCTGGGCCTGCATGGCCGGTACGGCCGCCTTGGTCATGGCCACCACCGACAACAGGCTCAGCTCCAGCGCAGCCGGGTAGAGGTCGACGTCGGTGCTCGTCCAGTTGCCCCCGGGCGGACCGCCGGCGTTGGTCACCAGGATGTCGATGCCGCCCAAGGCCTCGGTGGCGGCGTCGACCAATGCCGTCGCCCCAGCCGCGTCGGACACGTCGCCCACGATGGGAATGGCACCGGGCACACCACCGGCCGCGTCGTTGAGGCGATCGGAGTTGCGCCCGTTCATCACCACCCGGCACCCCTCGTCGGCCAGTGCCACTGCGGTGGCCAGCCCTAGTCCGGCTGATGATGCCGCCACCAGCGCCCGTCGTCCGCTGATTCCTAAATCCACGGGGCGAGGTTAGTGGCCCTTCGACGACATGGATGCGCCGTGCCCATCCAGGCTGCCAAGACGGCATCTTCGAATGAGTAGTCTGCGGCCATGAATTGGGAACTCCCGGCTGATTTTTCCGAACGCTACGGCCCATGGGCTCTTATTGCAGGAGGGTCGGAGGGCACCGGGGAGGCTTTTGCCTGGCGCCTTGCCCGCGAGGGGATCAACTCGGTGCTGCTGGCTCGCCGCCAAGGCCCGCTCGATGCTCTGGCCACCGATATCCGAGCCGAGCACGGCGTGGAGGTTCGAACCGCCTCGGTAGACCTGGGCGACGCCGATGCGGCGGCCATGGCGGCCGAGTTGACCGAAGACCTCGACGTCGGACTGGTGATCTTCAACGCCGGGGCCACCATCCGGTTCAACTACTTCCCCGAATGGCCCGAGGAAGACCTTCTCGCGTTGGTGAACATGAACTGTCGCACCACGACGCTGTTCGCCCACCGGTTTGCCCCTCGGCTGATCCAGCGGGGACGGGGCGGCTTCGTCTTGGTTGGCTCGGTGGCCGGGTTTGCCGGCTCAACCCACCAGTCGGTGTACAACGCCTCGAAGGCCTATGACTGGGTTCTGGCCGAAGGGCTGTGGAGAGAGCTCGGAATCTACGGGGTGGACGCCATCGCCTTGGTGATCGGGGCCACAGATACCCCCTCCCACCGGCGGATGGGGGCCGACTTGAGCGCGCACAGCCCAATGGAGGCCTCAGATGTCGCCGATGAAGCGCTGGCCAACCTCCACAACGGGCCGACCTATGTGGTTGGCGAGCACAACCGGGCCGCCAGTGAGTTCATTCTCACTCCCCACAACCGGGGGGCCATCGTGTCGTCGATGAGCGAATCGTCGGCAGGCATCGCCGGTGATGAGATGCTCCCAATGTCGTCGAGGTAGACGGCTACTTCACCGGGGTCAGGCTGCCGTCATCCACGTCGTAGACGTAGCCTTCCACGTAAGACGTGTCCAGCAGGGGTGATGCCCGGAGCTGCTCCATCGCGGCCAGGACCCGCTCGCGGGGGTCGCCGACCGGTTCCACATCCCAGTTCGGTGAGACGCCGGTACCGGCTTCCACCAACGCCCGGTAGCCCTCGGCAGAATGCGTGGATGCCGCGCAATCCGTATGGTGGAGCACCACAATTCGGTTGGTTCCGACGAGTTGCTGCGACAGGCAAATGGAGCGGATGGCGTCGTCTGTCACATAGCCCCCAGCGTTGCGGACAATATGGGCCTCGTGGGGATTGATCCCCAGGATGGCAACAGGGTCCAGTCGGTGATCCATGCAGGCCAACACGGATGTCTGAAGTTCAGAAGATTCGCTCATTGGTCCTTTAGCTGGGTAGGCCGTGTCCGATGGGCTTGGTCACCCCGGCATCGTGAAGACGAGTGGCTTCCTCATCATCGATACCAAGTTCACCCAATATCTCCATTGTGGCCCAACCGAGGGGAAGTGTAGGGGCCAGTGGAGTGAGGGCAGACGAGAATTGCATGGTCGGCGCGGCCCTCCAGTACGAGCCCAGATCGTGCTGTTCGGCTTCGACGGCCACGCCGCTGGCCCGCATATGGTCCTCGTTCAGCATGTTGTGCAAGAAGTCACCCCGATCAGCTTGGGCCGCGGGTACTCCGGCGGCCAGCAGCCGGTTTTCCCAAGCCTCAGCCGAGTCTGTACTGAACACTCCGGTTAGCTGGGTTGAGAGTTCCGAGGAGGGCAGTTCGGGAAGCTCGATGCCAAGCACCGCGCCCAATGCCTGTCGGTCGCGGTCTCGATGCACATCCAGCACCAGCCACCCATCGCCGGTCTCGTACAGCCGCTGGTAGGCGTGGAAGCCGTATTGTCCGGAGTCCACCACGGGCGATGGAAGACCCGAGTGTTGGATCCCCCACTCAGCCACGGCGTAAGCAGTGGCGGTGAGCATGGTGGTCTCCAGCTTCTGGCCTCGACCTATGCGGCGGCAAGCCAACACGCCGGCCATGATGGCCGCCGCGGTGGCCAAGGCGGCGGTGGGGTCGCCGTAAGTGCGATTGCGGGGCGAGTTCTGGTCACCCGACTCCACCACCCCGGCGCCGGCAATGGCATTGGGTGACGAGTGGAATCCCGCCTTGTGGGCCCACGGCCCCCGACTGCCAAAACACGATGCGTACACGTAAAGCAGGCGGGGATTGCGGCCCATCACGGACTCAGCGTCGATGCCCAACCGCTCGGGAGTCCCTGGCCGGAAATTGTGCAGGAAGACGTCGGCTCTGTCGACCAGCTGGTAGAGGATGTTGAGCCCCTCAGGCGTCTTGAGGTCTAAGACGATTGACTCTTTGCCCACCAGCGACTTCACGTAGTCGGTGGTCCAGTTGCGCCGTCCGGGATCGCCGGTGGGCGGCTCCACTTTGATCACCCGGGCACCTGCCTCAGCCAGCAGCGTGGCTGCGAACGGGCAGGCGTAGAAGTAGCCGACGTCCAAGATGGTCACGTCGGCCAGAGGCAGGTCGGGAGAGAGGTCGGCCCGGCCCACGCCGGAGGCGGGGGAAGCGGAAGAGGGCCAGACGGCGATCACTTCGTCGGTGTGTTCGCCAAGGCCGGGAGCAGGTGGCCCAACTATCGCTGGCGTTTCGGAGTACAGCCCCAGCGGGCCGATCTGCACGGTCGGTCCCATCTCAGGATCGAATACCTCTTGGCGACGCTCGTTTTCAATGCACTGGGGATGGTCGAGGAATTCTTGGGGAGCAAGGAACGGATCGCCCCCGATGTCTTTGGCCGAGAACAAGTCCATCCACTCTTCGGCAGTCCGCTGCTCCATTCCATGTCGGATGGCCTCGATGACGTCGGCCAGCCGCTCCTCGCTGGGCCACAGGTCGGGGGCATTGGCCAGATCGGGGTCGTCTAACAGTCCTTCTAGCCCTAGCTCGGCCAGCCATCGGCGGTAGTGGTGGGCTTGGCGGCTGCACATCTGGATGAAGCGGCCGTCTTTGGTGGGCGCGGTCATGAACGGCACTCGCATTATGCCGTAGACCTTTCCCGGCTCCGGCGGGATGTTGGTGCGATTCCCGTATCCACTGGTCATGTCGTACACGCTCAGAGCGTGCAGCAGACTGGTGTGGACCCGCTGTCCCCGACCCAAGCGGGGTCGGCCCCAGATCCCGGCCATCAACCCCATCGCGGCCAGCATCCCCGCACCAAAGGAGGCGATGGGCACCGGGGTGAACACCGGGCCGGGGCGCACACCGTCGTAGGTGGTCATGCGTCCGCTCTTGGCCGCCACGATCTGCTCGTAGCCGGGAAGGTCTCGCCACGGCCCGGTTTCACCGAAACCGGTGATAACGGCGTACACCAGTTGGTCGTTCACCTTGTGCAGGGTTTCGTAGTCAACGCCGAGCCTTGCGGCGGTCGATGGGCGGAACGCCTCGATCACCCCGTCGGCCACCCGGGCCAGTTCAAGGAAGCGGTCCCGGTCGCCGGAATCGGCCAAATCGAGGACTGCGCTTTTCTTGCCCCGGTGCCACACGGCGAAACCCGGCCTCCCCCGGTCTCGGTCACCGTCGGGCGATTCGATCTTGACCACCTCCGCCCCGTTCTCGGCCAAGACCATCCCGGCAATTCCCGCAGCCGCTCCCGAGCCGAGTTCGAGAATTCTCATCCCCTCTAGGGCGGTAGTCATGGCTTCCTTCTGGTGCCTTGGAAGCTCCTAGCCCACATAGGTTTCGGGGAGGTCTTGGGGGGTGAGTTTGGTGATGCGCTCGGGGGTGAACATCAAGCCGTCGGAGTAGCTGTCTTCTCCGGTTAGCTTGCCGTCTTCGTCGTAGGGCCAGAACAGCACGAGGCGCATGGTGAGGGCATAAGGGCCATCGGGATCATCCACATCCATGCCTCGGTCCGCCAGCACCCGCCCGGGGTACACCTGGTGGAACACGCCCTCGGTCACGATGCAGTAGTTGTCCACCACGATCCGCTCGATGTCGTATTGCACAACGTTGCGGCCCTCTTCGTAGAGCTGGGTGTAGTGGGCGGTCACCGCCTCGTAGCCCTTGGGACCAGCGTCGAAACCGGCGTCGGGGATCCAGAAGTGGTACTGGGGATCGTCCGACAAAGTGGACACCAGCCGATCGAAGTCCTCAGTCGCCTCGGCTTGGAGGTGATCCAGCAGCACCTGAAGGAGTTGGCGGTGCCGGGGATCGTCGGTGGCGGCCAAGCGCTCTTCGACTGCGGTCCAACTGCGGGTGGGGTCAATCTTCATGGGTTCCTTTCTGGTCCTCATTCTTGTTCCTGGCCATGCGAGGTACCTATCAGAGTTTCCATCGAGTCCAGACGGGCCACCCAGCCGAGATAGCGTCGGGCCATGCCGCCGAGAGCAATTGATTGCTGGGTGAACGTGAACATGGGCGACTACGAGCCCCCCGAATACCTGATTCGGGTCAAAGAGGACTACCTCCACGGCGGGGCCGATTTCTTCCGCAGCTTCACCCCCGAGGAGCTGCTGCCGCTCATGGACGAGCTCGGAGTGGAGAAGGCCATCATTCAGGCAACGGTCGGCGAAGGCAACCCCCGTCCCTTCGACTTCGTGGAGCGCTACCCCGAGCGGTTCGCGCTGGCCCTCCATCTCGACCCCAGGGGAATGATGCCGGTGCTGTGGAAGCTGGAGGAAATGGTCAAGCAGTATCCGGTGGCGCTGGCCCGGGTAGTGCCGTTCGGTGTGGACGTTCCCCCCAGCGACCCGGTGTACTACCCGCTCTACGCCAAGTGCACCGAGCTTGATCTGCCGCTGTCCATCAACACCGGCATCCCCGGCCCGCCCATGCCCGGCGAGGGCCAAGACCCGATGCTGCTCGACCGAATCTGCCTGCGCTTCCCCGATCTGAAGCTGTGCATGGCCCATGGTGCCGACCCGTGGTGGGGGGTGGCCATGCGCCTGATGATCAAGTACAAGAACCTCCACCTCATGACCTCGGCTTATAGCCCCAAGCGGCTCCCGGCCGAGTTCGTCCACTTCATGAACACCCGGGGCCAAGACAAGGTGATTTTCGCCTCCGACCATCCGGCCCTGGATATGCGGCGCTGCATCGCCGAGGCCTGGGATCTGGACCTGCGCGACGGCGTGCTCGACAAGTACCTCTACGCCAATGCTGAGCGCCTGTTCTTCGGCCCCCGCAACCCCCGGTACCCCACTTGAGGCAGGCAGAGTTGAGCGCGATCAACAACCCCTATTTCGACTCGGCAGTCCGTATCGGCGAACGGGCCGCCATGGCCGCTGACCGGATCGAACAAGATCTGTCGTTGCCGATTGAGCTCGTCGACGATCTCATCTCCTCCGGGCTGCTTCAGCTGTATCTGCGGGATTCGGTGGGCGGCCCGGGCCAGGACGCCATGGTCGCCTACCACTGTGTGGAGGCTGTCGCCCGAGGCGACGGATCCACCGCGTGGTGCGTGATGGTGTCGAGCACCACTGCCTATCTGACCGGTTGGCTGGAAGCCGGCGTGCTGGCCGAGATGGCTGGGTCTCCCGCCGATTTCCGGGTGGCGGGGTCGTTCCGACCGCTGGGGACGGCGACCGCGGTTCCCGGCGGCTATCGGATCAACGGTCGGTGGGACTTCTGCAGCGGCATCGAGCACGCCAATTGGGCCATGCTGGCGTGCTCGGTGGAGGGCGAGACCGCGCCTCGTGCCATGTTCGTTCCCGCCGATGAGGTGGAGATCGTACGGACTTGGTCGGTAATGGGAATGGCCGGCACCGGCAGCCACGACGTGGTGGCTCGCGACGTCTTCGTGCCGGGCGTGCGGTCCGCCACCGGGGAAGGTCTGCCCGAAGAAGACCTGCGGCTATACCACCCGCGGCTACTGCGGATGGCCACCCATGCCCCAGTGGCCGCGGTGGCAGTGGGTCTGGCTCAAGGGGCCATCGATGGCGTGGTGACCCTCGCCGCCAAATCCGGTTCGAGCGGCTCGGACAAACTCTTGCGAGATCGCCCGGATTTGCAGGCCGCGGTGGGGGAGGCAACGGCTGCGGTGGGCGCGGCCCGTGCCGGGGTGATCGATGCCACCCAGCGGGCGTGGGACGATCCCGAGGATGCTTCAGCGGTGGCTGAGGCTCGCCTGCTCTATGCCCATGCCGGCCGGACTTCGCTCGACGCCGTGCAGCGGCTGTTCCATGCAGTGGGAACCCCGGCTGCCATGCGGGCCAATCCCATCGAGCGCCGCTTGCGGGATCTCTTTGTGGCGCTTCAGTTTCCGGCGTTCGCTGCATCGGCTGTGCGGGATGGAAGCCAGGTGGTGTTGGGACTCGAACCCGGCGGGCAGGGGTAATGGCGGTTCTGGGGCCTCTCCAGGTGCCAGTCTGTGCCCTGCCAAATCAGCCGTCGCTGATGGCGATGGCCCGTTCGTCAGTGCCGAGATAGCTGGCGATCACCAGCGGGTCGTTGCGCACCTCGGAGGGTGATCCCTCGGCGATGACCTTGCCAGCCTCCAGGCAGTACACCCGGTTGCTGATACTCATGATCAGGGGCATGTCGTGCTCGATGATCAACATGGCCGCGCCCAGTTCCCGGCGGATGTTGACAATGAGCGGCCCGAACGCCTCGGTCTCGCGCTGGGCGACCCCGGCGGTGGGCTCGTCGAGGCACAGGACCCGAGTGCCCAGGGCCAACAGGCCGGTGATCTCCACGATCCGGCGGGTGCCGGTGGACAGATCGCTGATGTAGGAGTCGGCATAGCGCCCCAGCCCTAGGTAGTCGATGAGCTCGTCGGCCTCGGCCCGCCGTCGCCGCTCCAGGGCAAATGTATGGGGGAGGTGCAGCGCAGTGCTCAGAATGGGTGTGCGGCCTCGGGCTTCTAGGGCCACCTGCACTGTTTCGCGCACCGTCAGCTCCGGGAACAGCGCCGCGGTCTGGAATGTGCGCCCAAGACCGGTTCGGGCTCGCCGGGGTGCCGAGAATTTGGTGATGTCGGTGCCCAACAACTCCACCCGGCCGCTGGACGGGACGTAACCGCCCACCGCGTTCATGAAGGTGGACTTGCCCGCGCCGTTGGTCCCGATGAGCCCGACTATCTCGTCGGGGTGGACCACAACAGTGGCCTCCGACACCGCCTCCACCCCGCCGAAGTGCACGGAGATATCGCGTCCGGCCAGCATGGGGTCGGTTGAGGGCCGGGGGTCTTCTAGTCGCGTCAGGCTGGTGGGCGCGGCCTGCACGGTCTTGCCCCCAGGGTCGGGGCCTAATCGCCGCTCGGCCAAGCCGATGAGGCCGTTGCGGGCGCTGTAGGCAATTTGAATCAGCCCGCCGGGGAAGTACATGAGCACCAGCAAGAGCCCGATGCTGGAGGAGAACAGCGCAACCGTTTCAGCGTTGTTGAACAGATTGGGGAGTCCGTGGATCCAGATCGCCCCCAGCACCGCGCCTATTGACGATCCGAGCCCGCCGATCACCACCATCCCGACAATCTGCAACGAATTTTCGACTTGGAAGAAGCGCTCGCTAATGGGGACGTTTTGCACCAGCCCGGCCAACATGGCACCGCCCAACCCAGCGATGCCCCCGGCCAAAGCAAACGCAGACAGCTTCGAGCGCACAGGCCCGACCGTGTAACCCGACGCCGAGTCGGCATTGTCGCGCACCGCGATGATGGTGCGGCCGACCCCCGTGCGGCGCAGTCGACTGACGATGATCACCACGATCACCAAGAAGGCCAAGCAGACGTAGTAGTAGGTCTTCTGCGATCTGAGCTCCAGCCCGAACAGCTCGCCCCGGCGAAACGAGACCGACGACGAGTTGCCCCCGGAGAAGAACGGCCGTCGATATAGGTACTGCTGGGCGGCCAGCGCGAATACGAACGTGGTCACCGCCAGATAGAGGCCGCGTACCCGCAGCGATCCGACTCCGATCACTGCGGCTATCAGCGCGGAGAACAAGCCGGCCAGCGGGATGGCCACCATGAACGGTATGCCGCTGGCCTCGAATTGGACATCGAAGAAGTCGTACGACAAGGCATCGCCGGGCAAGAACCCGGTTCCCACCGTGAAGTCCATGGACAGGCCTCGTTTGAGCCCGGCGGCGAATAGGGCTCCCATGCCGGCGAAGGTCATCTGCGACAGGGAGAGCTGGCCGGCCCACCCGGTGATGATGGTGACCGACAGTCCGCACACCGCAAAGCACAGCACGGTGGCGTACAGAAGCTGGCGAGACGGCAGGTCGGCTATGCCGGGAAGCTGCACCAGCACGATCCCGAGCACCAACAGCGCGCCCAGCCCGATTCGGTTAAGATGCCGCAACCACCACACCTCCCGCAGCCGCTCGGGGATGGGCCGCATCTTGGGAGTGAAGGAGAAGACCCCGGTCTCGCCCTGGCTGCGGCTCTGGAAATACACCGCCAGCAGCACGGCCAAGAAGATGACGAAGTCAATGAGCCCGGTCTCGGTGAAGAAGTTGAAGCGGAATAGGGCTTCTAGCACACCGATCAGCACCCCGGCCAGCATGGCCCGGGGGAAGGAGACCATGGCGGCCAGCACCGCGGCCACCATCGCCTTTCCCAGGGTCTGGGGCCCGAGATTGGCCAGGCCAGCGATTTGCCCGGTTGACCCCGAGAGCATGACCATCGAAATCGAGGCCAATAGCCCGGCCATCACCCACACGAAGGTGGACACTGTTTTGGGGTTGATTCCCGACAAGCGGGAGAGTTCAGGGTTGTTGGCTGAGGCGGCCACCGACTTGCCGAATGTGGTGCGGTTCATCAGCCAACCCAGCAGCATGGCCAGCAGCGGCACCACTATGAGGATGGTGAGCTGCGGGCCGCGCACGCGAATATCGGTGAACCAGACGTCCTCCCAGATCGAGCCTATGAACACCGGGTATCTCTGCCCGGCGGCCTCGATGTCGGGGAGTTGGGAGACAACGAGCTGGGCCAGTTGGGCGATGCCCACCGTGGCCACCAGCACGATCACCCGGGGTGATTTGAACAGGCGGCGGATAACGGTCAGCTCCACCGCGGCGGCGAACAGCACGCCCATCGTCAGCGAGACCACCAGGGCCAGCCAGAACGGCCAGCCATAGTTCAGCATCAGCAACGCCATCATGGAGGCGGAGATGATCCCCATGTTGCCCACTGCGAAGTTGATCACCCGGGTGGAGCGGTAGATCAGCACGATGCCCATGGCCACCAGCCCGGTCACCAGCCCGTTGACCACCCCGTCGAACGCCAGTTGCTGGGTAATCCAGGTTCCAAGCACTGAGGCGGAGGCGTAGGCCATCAGCCGCCCTCGGTACCCAGGAACACCGCCCGGGCCAAGTCGTCGCGTTCGGCCAGCTCTTGGGCCGGTCCCTCGAAGCGTACCTGCCCCTTCTCCAGGAAGACGGCGCGATCGGCAATGGCCAGTGCCACGTTCAGCGACTGCTCGACGATGATCATGGTCTGGCCTTGGGCTTTGAGCTCTTCGATGGTCTCCAGCAGCGACTGCACCACCACCGGGGCCAAACCCAGCGACAGCTCGTCGATCATCAGCACCTCGGGCTCATGCAGCATCACCCGGGCCAGCGCCAGCATCTGCTGCTGGCCGCCGGATAGGTTGCCGGCTCGCTCTTTGGGCCGATGAGCCAGGTCGGGGAACAACTCGAAGGCCCTCTCGATGCGGCGGTCCCGGTCGTCAGGGTCGGCACGGTAGGCGTAGGCCCCCATGAGCAAGTTGTCGCGGATCGTCAGGTCGCTCCACACCCCGGCTCCGCCGGGCAGCATGTGCAGTCCCATGGCCGCCCGCTGCTCGGGGGTGGCGAACGTGATGGTCTGACCGTGCAAGCGCACCACTCCCCGCTCGGGGGTCACCAGGCCGGTGATCACCTTGAGTGCGGTGGACTTCCCTGCGCCGTTGGTGCCCAGCAAGGCCAGCGTCTCCTGTTTGCGCACCTCGAAGCCGAGGTCGAACAGCACCTGCACCTGCCCGTAACTGAAATCCACATCGACCACTTGGATGGCCGGGATGTCGTCGGGGTCGGTCTCAGCTTGGCGGCGCTCTTCTTCTTGTTCTTCTCTCAGCTCGCCAACCACCAGGGAGAGATCGCGCCGCAGCCGGCCGGCCCCCCGCAGCACGAAGTAGGCGCCTACAGGCATGGCTATCGCAGTGATGATGGTGATAGCGGTTTGCTCGCCGAGCTCATTTTGGAGGAAGCCAGCGATGATGCTGCCTCCCACACCGCCCACCATGACCATGAAGAAGGTCAAGATGGCGGTGCCCATGCCTCGCAAGCGGTAGGGGAACACGGCCTGGATTGCCGGCTGCACCATGGCGAAGGCCCCGCCCAGCAGCGTGGAATTGATCGCGGAGAACACCATGAAGAGCGCCAGGTTGGGCATCGCGTACTGGATGGGCACCAGCACCCCGATGGGTACCAACAACACACCTATCAACAGCAGCGCTCGATTGGGATCTTTGCGGAATGTGGCATCGAACCGGCGCCCGACAAACGGCAAGAACAAGATAAGCCCGAACCCTGCGGGGGCAACAGCCAGGCCGCGCTCCAAGGCGTCGAGGTCGAATTCTTCCTCCAAAAAGAACGACTGAATCGAACCGGCCGGGAAGAGGGCAAAGCCCATGGCGGCGAACGCGATGGTCATGTTGCGAATGGAGTCGATATTCCAAATGCGGGCGAAGGCGGCCTCCACTGAGATGGGCATCTTGTTGTCCTGCTTGAGCCCTGCGCCCAGCACGTGCTTCTGCTCCCATTGGCCTCGGGGCGGTTCTCTCAAGAAGAACGCAAATATCGCCAAAGCCGCGGTGGGCAGTCCGAGCAGGTAGAACGCCCACCGCCACCCGTCGCCTCCTCCAATCCACACCGCGATGCCCCCGGCCAGGATCGGGCTGATGGCAGAGAACACCCGGCCCACTCCGGCGTTGGTGGCGTACATGCGGCCCCGGGTCTGGAGCGGGTAGGTGTCGGCCAGCATGCTCGGATGCACGGTGATGGTGTTGGCCTTGGACATGCCGGCGAAGAACCGCATGAAGAAGAACATCAGGGCGTTCACCGCCGCCCCCGATAGGGCGCTGAACGCGGCGAAGGCGCCGCTGGCGATGCCCACGATTGGACCCCGGCGGAAGCGGTCGGCCAGCCAGCCCATTGGGCCGGCGCCCAGCACGAAGAACATGAGCGAGGCCGTGCTGATGGCGGTGATTGCACCGTCGCTCACCCCGAAGCTCTCGCCGATATCGGGGCCCAAGATGGCCACCGCGCTGTTCTCCAGCTCGTCGAGGCTGTTCAGCGCCAAAAGCACAACGAAGGTCTGGAATCCGCCTTTGCGCAAACCCTCCTTGAGCGTGGTCTGCTCGCCCCCCACTCCGGGCAGCAAGTCGTCGGGGAACAACACGTCGGCCTTTTGGGCATCGCGCCGTGCAGCCTCGCCCTCGAGCACCGTTGTGGCCAGTGCGTCTATTGATTCGCCCTGGGCATGTTCTTCGGCCAACGGTCCCCCCGAATTGAACAGGCTTATTCCGCCTGCGATGGCCCATGAGACTAGCGTGACCGGATCGACTCGATACCAGAGCCAAGCCAGGAGATGTGATGAGCGGACCTTCCAACGTCGCGGTCGTTTTGCTGGATTCGCTGAACCGGCACATGTTGGGGAGCTACGGGGGCACCGAGTTCGAGACGCCGAATCTGGACCGGTTCGCGTCTGAGCGGGCTACTCGGTTCACCCGCCATGTAACGGGATCGCTGCCTTGCATGCCGGCCCGCCACGACATCTTGTGCGGGGCGCTGGACTTTTTGTGGAAGCCGTGGGGGTCGATTGAGCTCTGGGAGGAGCCCATCACCCGGGTGCTGCGCCATCAAGGCGTGACCACCGCACTGGTTACCGACCACCCCCACCTGTTCGAGACCGGCGGAGAGAACTACCACACCGATTTCCATTGCTGGGACTACCTGCGGGGCCATGAAGGCGATCCGTGGCGCACGTACTACGACCCCTCCTGGGCCGGCTCGCCGACCATGCCGGCCCGCAAGGGCGGCTGGTGGTGGTCAAAGATGTGGGGGCTTGAGGAGATGGACCGGGCCTACGACCGGTCGCGCACGTTCTTCCGGGACGAGGAGGACTATCCCGGGCCGATGACAATGAGCGCGGCGGCCCGGTTCCTGTCCCAGGACACGCCCCATCACGACCGATGGTTCATGTTTGTGGACGAGTTCGATCCCCACGAGCCGTTCGACACCCCGGCGCCGTGGGCCGGCCGATATCACGACGAGCCGTGGGGAGAAGAGGAGTGGATTATCTGGCCCCCCTACATCGACGGGGGCATCGCCTCAGGCCACTTCTCCGAGAAGGAGGGCCGCCACGTGCGGGCCAACTACGGGTCCAAGCTGTCGATGATCGACCACTGGTTCGGACAGATCCTCAATCGTTTCGACGAACAGAACCTGTGGGAAGACACTGCGCTGATCGTGTGTACCGATCACGGCCACTACCTGGGCGACGAGCGGGAGGGCCGCGACATCTGGGGCAAGCCGGGTGTGCCCCAATACGAGCCATTGGGCCACACGCCGCTGTTGATTTCGTGGCCCGGCAAACCCGGCGGGGGAACCTGTGAGGCGCTGACCACCAACGTGGACATATTCGCCACCGTGGCCGACATCTTCGATGCCGAGGTGAAGCAGACCACCCACGGCCACTCCATGGCCCCGCTGCTGAGCGGCGAGGCTGACTCCATCCGAGAGTGGGCGCTGGGCGGGGTGTTCGGCGGCTGGGTGCAGGTGACCGACGGTCAGCACAAGTACGCCCGGGGAGCCGAGGGCGAGAACTTCCCCATCTCCATGTGGTCCAACCGGTGGTCCACCATGCCGTTCGGCGACATCGGCATGCCCGGCCTGCCCCCGCCCGACCACCGGGCCTGGCTCGACAAAATGCCAGGCTCAGAGGTGCCAGTGATCCGCCAGCCCTACGAGCCGGGCGACAAGCTGCCGCTGTGGATAACGGTCAACGCCTGCAACGACCGCCACTTCCTGTTCGATCTCGACGTCGACCCGAGTGAACAGGAAAACCGCAGCCGCGAGTCATTAGCCGCAGAGATGGTTGATCTGCTTCACACCGCGCTCAACGATGTAGACGCACCCGATGAGCAATACGCTCGTTTGGGGCTCAAATGACGCAACCACCGATATCCGGCCACAGCATTGGAGGAAGGGCATGCCCGTCATGAACAGGAGTTTTGGGATCGCGAGGAGATGGTGGTGGCTGCTCGTCGTTTTGGCGCTGGTGGCCGCGGCCTGCGGTGGTAACGACGATGACGGCGCGGCCGACACACCGGAGCCAGCCGCGACTGAAGAGCAGGCGGACGCACCGGCTGAGGAGCCCGCCGAGGAACCTGCCGAGGAGCCGGCCGAAGCACCCGCGGAGGAGGCGGCTGACGAACCAGCGGAGGAGCCCGCCGAGCAACCGGCCGACGAGCCGGCTGAGACCCCCGCGGAGCCGACGCCGGCCCCCACACCGGTGGAGCTGATTGCCAGCTACCAGGGGGTGACCGAAAGCGAGATCGCTATTGGGGTGGCCGCCATCGATCCGGTGCAGATCAATGAGATGTTCGGCATCGACATCGGCATCTTCCCGGTACAAGACCTATATGCCGCTTTGTCCGAAGACCTCAATGAGCGGGGCGGTATCCACGGCCGCAACGTTGTTGTCCATGTGGTTTCCTTTCTGCCCATTGGAACCGCCGACAGCGAGCGGGTGTGTACCGAGCTGATGGAGGACAAGAGGGTTTTCGCAGTGATCGGCCAGTTCCTCGAGGACAACGCCCTGTGCATTACCGAGCTGCACGGTCATCCTTACGTAGGCCATTTCGGGGAGAACACCGAGCGCCAAGAGCGGTCCAACGGCCTGTTCTTCGCCACCGAGATGAAGCAAACCCGCCAGCGGGTGGGCGGGACCACCGAGATGATCCGGGCCGGCGACCTCGAAGGCCACCGCGTGGGCATTTTCTACGAGGCACCCCCCGACAAGGAGTATGCCGATGCGGTGCAGCCGTTGTTGGAGGAGGCGGGCATCAACGTCGTCGGGGTCTATTCCCCGGGTGCTCCCACCACTGACACCGTTCAAAACGAACAGAATGTCGACAACATCTCCTCCCGAATGGAGGCCGACGGAGTTGATCTGATTCTCAACCTCTCCAACGTCTACGGCATCATCGGGTCGGTGCAGCGCATTGGCTGGGAGGTGCGCATTGCCCACACCAATGGACAGGCGGCCGACCGACTGACCATTGCCGATGATCAAGGCCTTGAAGACGAGTACATGGCCCGCACCTTTGCCGTCACCACCAACAAGCCGACCAGCGAGGAAGCGCTGGCCGACCCCGGTGTGCAGGAGTGCCTTGCCATATTTGAGGAGCGATCCAGTGGAGAGCCTCTGGATACCACCAACGACGACATCGTCAACGGTGTGGTCAACCACTGCCGGGCCTTCGCCCTCACCGTGAAGATCCTGGAGGCCGCCGGCGGCAACATCACCCCGGAGACGTTCAAGGCCGCCGCTGAGGGTCTTGGCACCTTCGATCTTCCCGCCATGATGAACGCCAGCCTTTCGCCCGACAAGCACTCGGCCGGATCATTGGTGCGCCGCTACGAGTACTTCCCCGAAGTCAGAACCTACTTGCCGGTCGGCGACCCCATTCCGACCGAGCCTGTTGAGTAAAGGAGTAACCATCATGACAACGATCACCATCCTTGGCGATGAGGTTGCCACAACTACCGGAGAGTGGGCCGATGGACGCCCGCTGGTCGAGCCCGATGCCCTATCGGCCGCAGTCGGCTGGACGCTTAAGCCAGAGGGGCTCTGCCGCGACGATCAGTGCGTGCTGGTGGGGGATGGCTCTGCAATCAGAGTTGGAGACAAGCTCGATCTGGCCGCAGTGGCCAATGCGGTGGATCAGCCCACCGTGGTCGATCCCGACGCCGGCATCGTGGTGCTGGGCCAGCCCAACGCCACTCGCCAAGCGGCTCTGCGAGACCGACAGGCACCCGACTTCACCCTCGCCGACCTTGACGGCACCAGCCACAGACTGTCGGACTACGCCGGCAAAAAGCGCCTGCTGGTCGCCTTCTCCAGTTGGTGAGGATGCGCCTTCGACCTGCCCGGGTGGCAGGAACTGTACGACGAGTTGGCCGACGAGGGCTTCCTGGTGGTGGCGGTGGCCATCGACGAGAACATCGACGAGGTGCGGAGCTTGGCCGAGAACATTACCTATCCAGTGCTCATGGACCCCGACCACATCCTCACCGAGCTGTACGCCATCAGCAATGTGCCTGCCGTGGTGTGGATCGACGAGGAGGGTCGCATTGCCCGCCCCAACGCCTACGAGTTCGGGAGCGACCTGCTAAGCGAGTTCACCGGTCGAACTCGCGCGGGCCACTTCGACCAGATTAGGGAGTGGGTCCACAACGGCACTGTCCCCGAAGATGCCAGCAGCCAGATCGCCGATCTCAGCGACGACGAGGTGGCCGCTCGGCTGCACTTCCGCCTGGCCGCCCACTTGCGCCGCAACGGCGACGAGGATGGCGCGTCCCGGCACTTCGACGCCGCCGCCCAGCTAGCACCGCTTGATTTCACCGTTGTCCGGGCCGCCATGCCGCTTCAGGGCGAGAGCCCGTTCGGCGAGGAGTTCTTCAAGATTCTGGCGGAGTATGAAGCTGCTGGAACCCCGTTCCACGGCATCATTCCGGCCAGCGAGGCTTGATGATCGTCCACCCCAGCCCGCTGCCCGATGAGCCACTGAGCTCGCAGCCGGTCACTGGATTTGTGCTGGAACGGGCCGCGGAACTCGCCGATCAGGAGGCGGTGATCGATGGGCCGGGGGAGTGGTCGCTCACGTTCGGCCAGCTTGAGCAGGCGGTTTACTCCCTGGCTGGGGGACTGGCCGCCGCCGGCTTCGCCCGCGGCGATGTCGCCGCGCTGATCGCTCCGAACTCGCCGTGGTATCCGGTGGTGTTCCACGCGGTGGCCGTCGCAGGAGGAGCGGTCACCACGGTCAACCCCACCTACGGCGCGGAGGAGATCGCCTATCAGCTCACCGATTCGGGGGCGACGCTGGTCTTCGCCGCGGACGGTTTCGCCGCACCGGCCCAAGAGGCCATGGACCAGGCTGGGGTGGCCGGCGAGGTGGTGGTGATCGACAGCGACAGCCCCTCCAAAGGCATTCCGATGCACTCGCTGATGGGCGACCCGATAACCCAGGTTGAGGTGGATCCCCGCGATGACGTGGTGGTGCTGCCCTACTCCTCGGGAACCACGGGGCTGCCCAAGGGGGTGATGCTCACCCACGCCAATCTGGTGAACAACATCGAGCAGTGCGCCTCATCGGTGGCGTCGCAGGGCAGCGATGTGGTGCTGGCCGTGCTGCCGTTCTTCCACATCTACGGCATGCAAGTGCTCATGAACGACCAACTGCACCACGGAACCACGCTGGTGACCATGCCCCGTTTCGACCTGAGCCAGGCGCTGTCGCTCATCGAGCGCCACCAGGTGACTCGGTTCTTCGCGGTGCCTCCCATCGTGTTGGCGCTGGCCAAACACCCTGCGGTGGCCGATTTCGATCTGTCGTCATTACGGCAGGTGTTGTCGGGTGCGGCACCGCTTGGGGCAGAGGTGGCCGCGGAGGCATCGGCTCGGATCGGTTGCGAAGTAGTCCAGGGCTATGGGATGACCGAGCTCAGCCCCATTACCCACGCCACACCGCCGGGCAATTCCAAACCTGGTTCAGTGGGCCTGACGGTGGCCAATACCGAAGCCAGGATTGTCGATCCAGACTCGGGCAACGACCAGCCCATCGACCTCGAAGGCGAATTGTGGATCCGCGGACCACAGGTGATGAAGGGCTACCTCAACAACCCGGCGGCCACCGCTGAGACCATCGACCAAGAGGGCTGGCTTCATACCGGGGACATCGCCCGGATCGACGGCGATGGCCATGTGTACATCGTCGACCGGCTGAAGGAGCTCATCAAGGTCAAAGGGTTCCAGGTGGCCCCCGCCGAGTTGGAGGCGCTGCTGCTGGATCACCCGCAGATCACCGATGCCGCGGTGGTCGGCCGCCCTGACGACGAAAGTGGGGAGGTGCCGCTGGCGTTCGTGGTGGCCGCTCCTGAATCGGCCCTTGACGAGGAGGCGGTCAAGAGCTTCGTGGCCGACCAAACGGCCACCTACAAGCACCTCGGCGAGGTGCGGTTTGCTGATTCGATCCCCAAGTCGGCCTCGGGCAAGATCCTGCGCCGGGAGCTGCGGGAGTTGGTCGATGGCTGAGGAAAGGGTCAAGCCCACGGTGCGGATGACGCCCGACGAGTGCTGGGAGATGCTGGAAACCTCGGTTAATGGCGTCTTCACCACGCTTCGGGCCAACGGCCAGCCGATCTCCCTCCCCGTTTGGTACGTGGTGCTCGATCGCAAGATCTACATGGTGACCCGAGGCAAGAAGGTGGTGCGGGTGCGCAACGACCAGCGCTGCTCCTTCTTGGTGGACACAGGTGAGCGGTGGGCCGAGTTGCGAGCCGTGCACGTGGAGTGCGTGGGCCGGGTGATCGAGCCCTCAGAGGAGCTGGCCCAGCGGATCGCTCAGGCTCTGAATGGGAAGTACGCCCCGTATCGGACGGCCCGAGGCGCGATGCCCGAGCAGACCGCGGATTACTACGAGAAGAACCTCAACTTCACTATCGAGCTCACCCCGGTGGGCAAGATGCTCAACTGGGACAACAGCAAGCTCTTCTAGCGGTCATTCCCACTTGTACTCGGGGTCGCGCTTTTCCCGGAAGGCTCGGCGAGCCTCTCGGGAGTCGTCGAAGCGCATCAGGCGGGTGGTGTAGTCCTGCTCGGTGCGGTAGCCCTCCCGCAGCGGCAGGTCTTCGATTCGGTTCATCGACTCTTTGGCCATCCGCATGGCGATCGGGCTCTTGGCAGCCAGCTCTCGGGCCAGCTCCATCGCAGCGTCCATGAGCTTGTCGGGGGCGGTCACCTCTCTCACCGCGCCGATGCGGTACATCTCTTGGGCGGAGACCTGCTCGCCGGTGAGGAACATCTCCCGGGCTTTGTGGCGGCCCATCATCAGCGAGAGGTGGGCGCTGGCGCCGAGCAGCCCGACGTTGATCTCCGGCGTACCGAAGCGAGCGTTCTCTGAGGCCACCAGCATGTCGCAGCAGGCGGCATAGGCCAGGCCGGCCCCCAGCGCGTAGCCGTTGATGGCGCCGATAACCGGAACGGCGCAGTCGATGATCGCCCACATGGCCTCTCGGGCCAAGTACCCGGGATCGGTCAGGTCGCGGGGGTGCCGCTCCGAGCGAGGTGTGCCGTCTGGCGGGCTCAGGTCGGCACCGGCGCAAAACGCCTTGTCTCCCGCACCGGTGAAGATGGCGACCCGCACGTCGCGGTCGTCGCCCAGAGTGGCGAAGACGTCATGGATTTGGACGAATGTCTCGTTGTTGACCGCATTGACCGGAGGGCGGTCGAGGGTGACGATGGCGATGTGGTCGCGCTTTTCTACTTGGAGGTCGGGCACAGATGAGCTCCCTCGCCTGCTTCGCTGCCAGGTTCTACCCCCACAGTATCGGGGTGGGGGAGCGTGGAAGGCTAGGCCGCCCTAGGCCGCTTGGGCGCTGGCCACCGGCCCGTAGCGCACCGGAAGGTGCTTGATGCCGTTGATTGTTAGGTCGCGAAGCCGCTCGGGCGGGCCGATCACCTCGATGTCGGGCAGGCGGCTGATCAGCGTTTCGAACATGACCTCCAACTCCAGCTTGGCCAGGTTGGCGCCCAGGCAATAGTGGGCGCCACCACCGCCGAAGGCCAGGTGGGGGTTCGGCGTGCGGGTGATGTCGAAGCGGTGGGGGTCGTCGAACACCTCGGGGTCGCGGTTGCCCGCGGTGTACCACAGCGCAACCTTTTCTCCGGCTCGAATCTGCGCCCCGCCCAGTTCCAGGTCTTCAGCCGCGGTACGGCGGAAGTACCGGACCGGTGTGCCGTATCGCAGAATCTCGTCCACTGCCCCAGGCATCAGCTCGGGATGACGGCGCAGCAGTTCCCACTGATCGGGGAATTCTTGGAAGGCGACCAGCCCGTGGGTGATTGAATTGCGGGTGGTTTCGTTGCCGGCGATAACGAGCAAGGTGAAAAAGAGCGATAGCTCCAGATCGTTGAGTTCGGTTACCGTCCCGTCGGCCATGGTCACCTCGGCCTGCGCCAGCTTGGTCATCAGGTCGTCGCGGGGGCAGCGGCGCTTCTCCTCGGTGAGCTGCTGGGCGTAGATGGTCATGTTGAAGGCGTCCATCGTCCCATTTTGCGGCGAGTAGGGATCGTGCTCGTTTAGGAATTCGGGATCGAACCGCCCGATGGCCGAATTTGTCCACTCGAACAGCTTGTGGCGGTCTTCCTGGGGGACCCCGATGATCTCGGCGATGGCCATGAGTGGAAGCTCGGAGGCCAAGTTGACCACGAAATCGCCCTCAGTGCGACCGTCGAGCGCATCGATGATGAGGTGGCTGCGGATGCGGAGCCAGTCCTCCAGCTTGCGCACCATCCGAGGGGTGAACCCCTTGCTGACCAGCTTCCGGTAGCGGGTGTGATCGGGCGGGTCGGTCATGATCATCATGATTCCGGGGCCCATTTCGACGTCGGGGAGAGTGATGCCGCCGGCGCCGTCTCGGCCCGGACCGGTTTGATGGGAGAGCACCGGGCCCATCCGGTGGGCTTTGGTGATGAGTTCGTGGGAGGTGACCAGCCAGAACGGTTCTTCGTGGGTGGCGGTTGCGGGATGACGCCAAATGGGGGAGTGGGCTCGCAGCTCGTCGTACACCTCGTAGGGCTCGCGTACAGCGAACATGTCCATGTCGGTCAGGTCGATCGCGGTGGCTAGTGTGGGGGGTGACATAACCCGCTTCTCCTTGGTGAGAATCCCATTCTTACACGCGAGAACTAGAATATCAACTATGAGAACAGGAAAGACATGCCTGAGAACATAGATATTGACACTGAGAACAAAGATGTCAGTGTGGAGAACACAGATATCCAAGTAGAGAACGAAGATTCCGAGCTGGTTGCGCTCAGCACTTGGGAGCAGCGCATGCTCGAGCGGTCGCTGGACAGCGCTCGAGTCCAGGCCTTGGCTCGCAGCGGCGAATTTGTTCACGCCGCGCTAGCCCTTCTCGAAGAGGAGGGATCGGTGGAGTTCACCGTGCAAGACGTGGTGCAGCGCTCGGGAGGCTCGCTGCGGCGCTTCTACCAGCTGTTCTCTTCCAAGGATGACCTCGTCTTGGCGCTGTTCGAGGAGCTGATCACCCAGCTTGTGGAACACATCCCCGACACTGTTCAGGGTGGAGCCCCTCCCCTGGTCAGGCTAGAGACTTGTGTCCGGACTCTGTGGGACTTCATTCGAGGCCAAGATGCGCCCCCAGCGAAGATCGTCCGCTCTATGGCCACGCTGCACAACCAATTGGCCGCCACTCGGCCCGAAGGACTGCGACTGGCCTGGGATCCCCTGCGGCAGCTCATATCCGGAATCATCGCCGACGGGGTGGCCGACGGATCAGTCCGATCGGACATCGAGGTGGAGCAACTGTCCGATCTCTTCTTCGATGTCTCGCTGGCCGCCCATATTTTTGCACTCGGTCGAGTGGGCTCCACTCACACCCGGTTCGATGGACTATGGGGCTTTTGCCTGGGGGCGCTCCGGCCTCCCCCCGAGGGCTGACTTGATTCTCGGCGTTCAGCGCAGGCGGGCCTTGGCCTCCTTCTTGAAGGCGGCGAGCTGGATGCGCTCTTCTCGCTGCTTGTAGAAGTCGTCCAGCGGGTAGCACCCCGAGATCAGTCCGCTGCGGGGGGCGGTGGTGCAGTCGGAGAAGGTGCGGCAGATGAGGCGGCGGTCAAGCTCACGACCGGCCAGCACATCGGCTGGCAGATGCGAGTACGACAGAATCATGCGGCCCAGGCCGACGGCGTCGGCGGTCCCCGCGGCCACCAGGGCTTGGCCGACGGCGGGCAGCCATTCCTGGAGGTACGACAGGCCTGCGGCCACCACCGTCATGTCCGGATGCTGGCCGGCTATTTCAGCGGTGGCGTCGATCAGGCGGGCCACGCCGACCAAGGGGTCTTCAGGGGGCTGATAGCCGTCGGAGGGTGGGAAGTAGGCGGGCCGCTGGATGTGGGGCACGTAGTACGGGCTGCCCGCGGAGGCGCATACCAGCCCGACCCCCAACTCGCCCAGCATGTCGAGCAGTTGGTGGGTTTCGGCTAGGTCGACGCCCACTCCCGATCCGTCGCCGCCGAAGGCCAGCGGGTAAGGGTAGACAGTTTCGGGGGTGCCGACGCCGCTGGGGCCCGCGGTATGGGGGACGAAGTCGAACAGCGACAGGCGCACAGCCACGCCCAGGGTGGGGGCTTTGGCGCGGATACCAGTGATGATGGATCGCAGGAAGTGGGTGCGGCCCTCCAGATCGCCACCGTAGGGACCGGGGCGGTCGATGGCGGATAGGAACTCGTGGCCCAGGTAGCCGTGGCAGGCCTTGATGTCCACAAAGTCGAACCCGGCCTGGCGGGCCAGCACCGCTCGGTGAATGAACTGCTCGACCAGCTCGTCGAGCTCGTCATCGGTGAGTACCTCGGCAGGGCCTGATGCCACCCGCGCATCCAGCAGGGGGTGCTGGTACACCGTTTTGGGGGCCGGACCCGCCGCGGTGGGCCGGGCATAGCGCCCGGAGTGGGTGAGTTGGAGCACCGTCACCTGTGAGGGGTCGAGCCGATCTCGTAGGGCAGCGAGATCATCAACGGTGGTCTCACTAAGCACCAGCTGGCGGGGGTTGGCTCGACCGTCGGGACGCACCGCGGTGGCCTCGCCCCAGACCAAGCCGGCTCCGCTGGCCGCGAACCGGTCCCAGCGGCGGCGGACCAGATCAGACGGCCTCCCGTCGGTTTCTCCGTCCCAGCCCTCCATGGGCAGCACCGCCCAGCGATTGGGCGCGATGTGGGTGCCGGCCGAGCCGTCGGTGATCTCCATCGGCCGGGCCAGCGCGCCGGCGGGGTCCACCTCGTCGTCGATTGGAATCTCGATCCCGAGATCTCCCAAGTAGTCGCGCAGCGCGGCCAAGCTGGTCAGGTTTTTCACCTGCTTGAACCGGGGCATCAGCTAGAGCACTCCGAGGCGCTCGCCGATGTCGCGCAGGATCTCGCGATCGCTGTCGGGACGGGTGGGGGCGCCGCGGGGGACGGCTTCGCTATTGGCCCAGCCTCGCATCTCCAAAAACATGGCCGCGCTGTGGCGGTAGGCCGGCACCGGCGGGCGGAAGGTGAAGTGGCCCAAATACTGGAGCATGTCGTTGAGCTGGTGGAAGCCAGGGTCACCCTCGGCCCACAGGCGGTCGCGCTCGGCGAACTTGTCGGGGGCGAACGTGGACAGGCCCAGCAGGTAGTCGGAGCCGTACATCACCATGTCGATGGCCAGGTCATTGCCGGTGAGCACCATGAAATCGGGACGCACTTCGTTTCGCAGCGCCAGCCGGTCCCACTCCAGCTCCCGGTTGAGCGACGAGTGCTTGGCCCCGATGCACTGGGGGATTTCCAGCAGCCCCCGGTAGGTGTCCAGCGACACGATGCGGCCGTAGGGCACGAACATGGGACCGAGCTCAAACCCGACGAACCGGTCCAAGTGGGTGGCAATCTGGCCGTGGGCGTCGAGCCAGGCGGCGTCGCCGTGGTTGTTCAATCCATGTGACGGGAAGATCACGGGAAGCCCGCCCCGGTGGGTGATCTCATCGGCGGCTCGCCGGTAGGCGTCGAGGTCGAATGCCGCCCCTGGCTCGTCGGCCACGAAGGCCCCGGCCACGAAATCGCTACCGGCGATGGCCGAGGCGCGATCTAGCACCTGCGCCCGGGTGTCGGTGTCGAGTAGCTGGACGTAGCCGGTGTCCATGTTCACCGCCGGTGTGAGCCCCGCTTCGTGGGTGCGGGCGATGTGGGCATCCAGTGAGGCCCAGTCCACCGTGGCCGAGTCGAGATGGGGCAACAAGATGGCCGACATCCCTGTGATGGCCCGTCCAGGCAATAGCTGCACTAGTCGTCGACTCCAAGGCTCTCCAGCACATCTTTGGGGATCCCAGACAGGCCGGTGGATGTGGGGTCGACCGGGTGGCGCTCTCGCAGAGTTGCCGCGGCATCGGATCGACCGGTGGCTTCGAGGCGCTCCAGATATTCGGGCAGGTGCCCCTTGCAGTGGAAGGGGCCGCCCTCGGCCAGCACGATCTTGAGAGGATCGACGGGGGAGTAGCTGCGGGTCATCTGGTCGTCGGTCCACGACAGCAGTTGGTCCCGCCCCTCGGACAGCACCGAGGGGGCCTGGTCGGCCAGATCGGTGGTCTCGTGGGGGTCGGCAGCGATGTCGAACAGCATCTCCTCTTTCCAGGCCGCGTGGTAGCCGTCGTGCCAGGTGCGGAGGTAGAGGTGGTCGCCCCAGCGGACCCCCCGTTGCACCGACCACGCCCCCTGCGACAAAACCAGATAGTCCCGTCCGCCGTGGTTGCCGGAGCGGACATCCTCGGCCACCGACCTGCCGTCCCATCCGAAGGGGATGTCGATGCCGGCCAAGTCGACCACGGTGGCGCCGATGTCGAGGTGGTAGTGCAGCCCGTCGTGGACTTGGGGCTCGATTCCCGGCCAGCGCAGCACCGAGGGGATGTGGCAGGTGGCCTCGTCGGCGCCCTGGTGGTCGGCGTACACCCCCAGCTCGCCGAACGCCTCGCCGTGGTCGGAGGAGACCAGGATGGCGGTGTCGTCCAACACGCCGTGGTCGGCCAGCGTGTTGACCAGCGTTCCCACCGCATCGTCGGCGTAGCGGATGCCGGTGTCGTAACCGTCGAAGGTCTGCTTCACCTCGTCCATGGTGGACAGGTTCCAAGGCTGGCGGGGCGGGGGCGGGCCCCACTCGTCGGGTTTGAACCCCCAGGGTTCCTGAGCGGAATGCGGCCCGGCCAGCGGCCAGTTGCGGGCCCGCACCTCCTCGGTATGCCAGGCCGGGGCCGGATCGCCCTCGAACGGATTTCCGTACTCCTCGGGGGTGTTGTAGGGGGTGTGGGGATCCCAAAGGTGTACGTGGAGGAACCAGTCTTCCTGGGCGGCGTTGTCGTTGAGCCAGCGCAGCGCTCCGGGCAGCACTTGGTCGGCCCGCTCCCCGCCGAAGCCCCGCATCAGGTTCATCGACTCCATGAAGCCGCTGTTCCACCAAGTGGCCGAGTGGCGGAACGGAAAGCTGGAGATGGACGCGGTGTGGTACCCCGACCAGTAGAAGCGCGACGCCCAGGAGTTGGCTGCGATAGAGGAGAAGAAGCTGCGCTCCGCACCCTGGGGCCGCAGGTCGGCGGCCATTCCCCCGTGGTTGGCCACCCCGTTGCGAATCCCGAACATGCCGGTGATCAAGGCGGTGCGACTCGGCAGGCAGGGCACGTCCGATGCATAGACGTTGGAAAATCGCACCCCCTCGGCGGCCAGCGCGTCGATGTTCGGGGTGGTGTTGCGGAGATAGCCCGCGCACCCCAGGTGATCAGCCCGCAGGGTGTCGATGTCGATGTAGAGGATTCGCATGAAGGTGTTTCTTTCGCCAAGTGCTTCCAGTATGGGCCATTTATTCGACGATGAAGGTGGCTACCGACTCGGGGCTGCGCTGGTAGCCGATGCGGTGGGCGACGGCTCGGATGGTGGTCTCACCGACCGGCAACCGCAGCGGTTCGTGGTAGAGCAGGCGGCGAGGAGGCTCGCCACCCCGGGAATCGTGGCCTAGCGCGGCGGCAAACTGGGCGTCGAGATCGGCTGGTGGGTCGGGCAAGGGGTCGTCTTTGAGCGTGTAGGCGATGGATGCCCCCTGTGTGCTGCTTTGCAGCTGGAGGATGGCCGGGCCCTTGAACGTGCCGCCCTCGGGGCTGGCCTCGGTGCCGCGGTGTTCGCCGCCCAACACGATGAACTTGGGAGCGTCGGTGATGGGCTGCACGCCCCCAGGCCACATCTGGGCCACCATCATGTCCTCGGGCATCATTCCCAGATCGCCCACCTCACGCTGCCACTGCTCCAGCGCGATCCGGTGGCGCTCCAGCACTTCGCGATAGGCCGGGTCGCCGGCCAGATTGTTGATTTCGTGGGGGTCGGCCTCGGTGTCGAACAGCTCTTCAGCCGGCCGCTTGTCGGCCATGGCCTGCGCTGGCGGGCCCTCGAGCTCGCCGGCCGCGTACAGCCGCCACATCTCCTGCATGATCGGATGGTTGTTCCGAAACGAGTTCCACATCATGTAGGGCCGGGCGGGGTCGTAGTGGCGGATGTACTTGAACCGCTGGTCCCGGCTGGCCCGCACGGTGTCGTACATCTCGTCGTAGCGATCCCGGGAGACGAAGACGTAGTCGCGCCCGCCGTGGGCCTCAGGACCGAGGAACGGGCGACCATGAAGGTGTCGGGGGACTTCGGCGCCGCAAATCGAAAGCACCGTTGGTCCCAAGTCCATGGTGCTCACCAGCTCGTCGCTGACCGTTCCGGGCTCGATCATCCCCGGCCAGCGGACGATGAGCGGGCTGTGGATGCCGCTGTCGTAGGGCCACCGCTTGCCCCGGGGCAGCGGGCCGTGGTCGGTCCACACGAACACCGCGGTGGAGTCGGCCAATCCGTCCTCGTCGAGCTCGGCGAGAAGGTCGCCCAGCCGCCGGTCGCAGTGCTCGATGGCGGTGTACACCCGAGCCAACGACTCCCGCACCCGGGGGGTGTCGGGGAAGTAGGGCGGCACTTCGATGGAGTCGAGGCCTATTTCGTTGTCGCCGAAGAAGCTTCCCTCCCATCCCGCCATCTCATGGGTTTCGTCCAGGTTGAACACCGAGAAGAACGGTTGGTCGGGTTCGGGCCGGTCGCGCCAGTGGCCGCCCGGCAGGTCCCAGGCAGTGATGGGCGGGATGAACTGGTAGTCGGTCTTGTTGCGGTTGGTGCAGAAGTAGCCGGCCGCTCGCAGGTATTCGGGGAAGCAGCGCACATAGTGGGGGACAACCGCCTCGTAGCGGGGAATGCCCTTCCCACCGTGATGGGGACCGCTGTTGGTGCGCATGTGGTGGGTGCCGAGCGTCACCGGGTGCATGCCGGTGATCACCGCACTGCGCGACGGCGCGCACACTGGCGCAGTGGTGAAGGCCTTGGTCCAGAGGCCGCCCTCTGAGGCCAGCCGGTCGAGGTTGGGGGTGCGGGCCACCGGGTCGCCATAGCAGCCGAACCGGGGCGAGCAGTCCTCGAACGACACCCACAAGACGTTGGGGCGTGTGGTTTTCTTCATCGGTCAGCCCGCGGTGTCGATCAAGTCGGAGTAAACGACGAACTCGCCACCGTTCTCATCACCGGCTTCGGGATCCCATTTCATGAGAACAACGCCATCTCGGATGTCGTATTTGCCGACACCCAGCGACGCGAACGCCTCGTTGGGCAGCTCGATTGGCCCGAAGCTGTCGATTGCCGCCTGCAAGGTCTCGTTGTTGAGATTGGGACCGGCGGCTGCGGCCAGCTGTACGAAGAGGTCGAATACCTGGCAAACGTTGCGCACCGGAATAAACCAGTTGGTCTCCTCCTCCGGTAACAGCGAATTGGGAATCACCTCAATGCCCGATTGGCGCTCAAAGCCCTGAATGCAGTCTTCCATCCTCGGGTTGTTGTCCTCGGCGGTGTAGGGCGAGCCGAGTGTGTAAGCCTCGAAATAGCCGGGGTCGCTGGAGTCTTGCAACCCAAAGGTGAACGTGTTGCGTTCCGCGTTGAACAGCGTGACATCGAGGCCACCCTGGATGAGCTGTTCTACCCCGAAGATGCTGTCGCCATCGAGGAAGACTGTGTTGATGTCGGCGTTCCGGTAGATCTCCACGAACGTACGCCACACCGCCGCCCCGGCTTGGGTGTCGCCCGCGGGAACATCGATCACGGTCCGCTCGGCAACGTCCACCCCAGCGGCTTCAAGGGCGGGGACGAGCACGTTGTCAACCAATTCTTGGCGTCCGGCACCGGAGTGTACGGCCACATTCCCGGCATCGGCGAGCAGGCCAGCCTTGTCCAGGGCGGACACGAACACCTCCAGCACCCGGTCGGTGGCGATTCCCAGGCTCACCCAGGGGGCATTGGCCCGGGCTCGATCATCGGCGGTGAACGGAGCACCAATGAGTGCCGTGTTGTGGGTCTCCGTTACACAGATATTTCCGGCTGCCACTCTGGTGAAGCTGCCCAAGACCGCAAAGACCTCCTCGTCCTCGGTGAAGTACACGCAACCGGCCAGCGAGGTGTCGGTACCGAAGGGGAGGAACTTGTAGGTCACGGTCTCGAGCATGCGGCCGCAGATGCCACCGTTGGCGTTGACTTCGGCGGTCAGAGCCTCATAGATGACGTCATAGCCGCCTCGGTCGATCCGAGCGAGGCCCAAGTTGGCCAGTTGCTCGTAGTCAACCTGGGGTGCGCCGATCTTGATCGTCTCCGCGGTGACACCGGTGGCGGTGGCGCTCAAGTCACCTTCCCCCCGGCACGTCGGCTGGAAGACTGGATCGGAGATGGCCGCCGCTTCCTCGTCCGCTGAAACATCATCGGAGGGCTCTGGGCTGGCGGTGTCTTCGGGGGCATCGCCCTCCCCGTCGTCACCCGTTGGCTGCGGTGTGCCAGTGCTATCGCTGGTGCCAGAGTCATCGGAGGTGCCAGCGTCATCGGGCGCGGGGGCCTCGGCAGCTTGGGGCGAGGGTGGGGCGTCGGGCGCGGCGCTGTCCCTATCGCTGGCCCTATTGCTGGCCTCGCTGCCGGAGTCACCCCCACCACAGGCCGCAACCAGCAGGACGAAGGCTGCGAAGAGAACGAGCTGCTTTTTCATGATTCCCCTTCGTTGGGAACAGTAGTCGGCGCTGGGAAATGAGCTTCTTGGTGTGAAGCGGCTGCCCCCGACCGGCGGATGGCCCGCTCGTCGGTACCGAGGTAGGAAGCGATGACCCCAGGATCGGCGCGAACCTCAGCGGGTGAGCCCACCGCGATCACGCGGCCTGCCTCCAGGCAGTAGATCCGGTGGCTGATCTGCATGATCATGGGCATGTCGTGTTCGATCACCAGCATGGCGGCGCCGAGCAGGTCTTTGATCGACAACAACATGGGGGCGAACGCCTCGACCTCGCGCTGGGCCACCCCCCCGGTGGGCTCGTCGAGGCATAGCACTCGAGCCTCCAGAGCCAAAAGGCAACCGAGTTCGACGATGCGACGGGTGCCGGTGGAAAGCTCGGAGGTGAACTTGTCGGCGTAGGGGCCGAGTCCGAGGAAGTCGGCGATGTCTTGGGCGTGAGCCCGCTGGGCCCGGTCGCGGCGATAGCCGGTGGGAAGATGGGCCACCGCGGTGGTGAACGAGGTTCGCTGGCGCGATTCGGCCGCCACCGCCAGGGTCTCGAGCACGGTCAGATCGGGAAACAGCCGCGACTGCTGAAACGCTCGGCCCAAACCGAGCGCAGCTCGCCGGTCGGCGGCCATTTTCTCGACGGGACGGCCCTCGAGCTCGATTCGACCGGAGCTCGGGACGAATCCGCTGATGGCATTCATCAGTGTGGTCTTGCCCGCCCCGTTGGTTCCGATAAGGCCCACCACCTCCCCGGCATCGACTCGAATAGAGGCGTTGTCCACTGCGGTCAGGCCTCCGAAAGCTACGGTCACCTCCTCGGCAACCAGCACCGATCCGGAGGAGGCAGGAGTGGCCCCTGATCGAGAAACCACGCTGGCCACCTCGCGTTTGAACGGCGGCCCGGGTTCGCGAAGACGGTCGGCATACCAGGCCAGGAAGCGGTCGCGTGCGGTGAGCACCACCTGGGCGAACCCGCCGGGAAAGTACATCAGGAGAATCAGCAAACCGACTGATGACGTCAAGAGCGGTACCAAGTCGTTGGCTGGCCAGACCGCGGGGAGGCCCACGATCCACAGGGCGCCGAGAATCGGCCCGACCACGGTGCCCGCGCCCCCGATCACCGCGATGGCGACAACCTTGATGGAATCTTGGAGCTGGAATCGCTCGGTCAGCCCGATGGAAACGTACAGCCCGGCCAACAGACCACCGCCGAGGCCGGCGATCACCCCGGAAACCACGAACGCCTGAATTCCCGCTCGAGATGGCGAGATCGTGTACGCCGACGCGGCGGTGCTGTTGTCTCGTACCGCCAGCCACCGGCGCCCAACCCCAGTGCCCCGCATCCTGGCCACCAGAATGATCACCACCACTAGGGCAATCAGGGAGAAGAAGTAGTAGGTGCGCTGGTCGGCCAGGTCGACTGGTCCCGTGGCTCGGGGGAGGGAAACGGTGTAGGAATCGCCGGACAGGAATGGTCGCCGCCAGAGAAATTGCTGACCCAGGAGGGCCAGCGCCAAAGTGGCGATGGCGAGGTGAAAGCCCCGAATCCGCAACGCGCCCAACCCGATGATCACCGCGACGGCGCCTGTTACGGCCGCGCCCGCCAGCAGGGCCAACAAGAAGTGGAGGTGGGGAAGGGGGAGGGTGAACGACGTTCCGCCAACGCCGACCCCGATATCGCGCCCCGCCACCAGCGCAGCGGTGGTCAGACCGCCGATGCCGGCCAGCGCGGCCTGCCCCAGCGAGATCTGGCCGGTCCATCCTGAGAGCACCACCAACGAGATTCCGATCAGGGCGAAAAGCAGCACTTCGCTGAACAGGAGTTGGCGCGATGCCAGGGTAACCAGGAAGGGGAGAATGGCCGCGCCCGCAATGAGCAGGCCAATGCCGATGCGGGAGGAGTGGCGGACCCACCAGAGGCGGGCCACCGCGTGGGGAAGCGGGCGGGTGGTGGGCACGAACGAGAACGACTCGTCGGTGCCCGAGAGTCGCTGGCTGGCCACCAGTGTGGTAGCGATGACGATCAGGAAGAGCGATCCGTCGTAGAGCCCCACGGTGGTCGGCCAGTTGAACACCAGAAGCGATCGGAGCAGGCCGAGGGCCACTCCGGCGATCATCGCCATCGGGAAGTTGCGAAGCCGCCCGATCAGGGCTGCGGCCAGAACCTGGACCAGGGTGGCCGCCCCCAGCGACCGGAAGCCGCTGGGTTGGCCGTTGATTCCCGCCACGAAGATCAACGCCACCGCCGCCAGCAGACCCGCAATGATCCAAGTGATGGTCGAGATGATCTTGGGGCTGATGGCGGTGAGCCGGGCCAGGTCGGGGTTGGAGGCCGCGGCCCGAACTGCCCGTCCTTGCGCCGTGCGCTGGAGATAGTAGGTGAGGGCCGCGGTGAGGACGGGGACAACGATGATCACGATCAGCTCGGCGCCACGCACTCGGAGCCCGAGAATCTCCCACCGGCCGGAGAGCGCCACCGGGTACCGGCTCGCTATCGACACTTCGATGTCGGGCAGCGCGACCTGGAGCAGCTCGCAGAATTGGGCGATTCCGATGGTGGCGACCAGGAGTATGACCCTTGGGGCGCGGAACAACCGGGTGATCACGGTGAGTTCCAGAGCGGCGGCGGCCAGGCCGCCCGCTACCACCGAGATAATGGCCGCGGGCCAGAATGGCCAGCCGTAGGTGAGCACCAACAGGGCCAGCAGGCTGGCCGACAGCATGCCGAGCGCTCCCACCGCGAAGTTGATGACCCCGCTAGCCCGGTAGATCAGCACGACGCCGAGAGCCAGCAAGCCGATGAGCAAGCCGTCGATCACCCCGAGGTAGACAATCTGGCTGGTCAGCGTGATGGCCAGCATCAGGTCTCGTCCAGATCAGTTTGCCGGCCGGTAGCCGCGTCGCGGCCCAAGAACACGGCGCGGGCCAAGTCATCGCGCTCCAAAAGGCTCTGGGCCGACCCGGTGAACCGCACATGACCCTTTTCCATGAACACGGCGCGATCGGCCAGTGTCAGGGCGACATTGAGCGACTGCTCCACGATGATCATCGTCTGGCCAGCGTCGCGGAGACGTTGGACCACGGTCAGCAGGTCTTGGACGACGACGGGAGCGAGGCCAAGGGAGAGCTCGTCGATGATGAGCACCTCCGGGTCGTGCATGATCACCCGGGCCAGGGCCAGCATTTGCTGCTGCCCGCCGCTGAGGTCGTGAGCCAACGCCTTGGGCCGCTGGGCGAGCACCGGGAACAGCTCGAACGCCCGATCTAACCGCTCGGCGATGTCAGGCTTGGTGCCAACGCCGCTGCGGATGACTGCCGCCGATGTCTCTAGGTTCTCGAGCACTGTGAGGTGGGGAAACACTCCTTGGCCACCCGGCAGCAAGAAGACGCCCTCCCTCACCCGCTGCTCGGGCGATGCCAAGGTCATGTTGCGGCCATTGAGCCGCACTACTCCCCGGGAGGGAATACCAAGGCCGGCGGCCACCCGCAGGGCGGTTGACTTGCCCGCGCCGTTGGTGCCGAGCAGGGCCAAGGTCTCACCTCGGGCCACTTCGAGATCGACGTCGAACAGAACCTGTACTGGACCGTAGGAGAAGTCGATGTTGTGGAGCTGAAGCACCGGGATGTCGCTGGGATCAGCCCTCATTCGGTCTCGCTCGGCCTTTTCCTCCTGAATCTCCTCGACCACCAGGGTGAGGTCGGCCCGGATGTGCCGGGCGCCGTTGATGGTCAACAGACCGCCCACGATCATGGCTCCGGGAACAACGGCCAACAGGGCGGTGCGGGGCGAAGTGGCATCGGAGATGAGGCCCATCAAGATGGCCCCGCCGAGACCGCCGACCCCGAATACCAGCGAAGTCCCAATGGCCGAGCCCAGCGCCCGCATGCGATAGGGGTTGATGTTGGCCAGGGTCGGCCCCAAGAGCGAGAGGGCCGGAGCGGCGAACAGCGCTTTGAGCCCGGTCATCACCGCGAAACTCACCGGTGATGGCATCAAAAGCTGGAGCACGGTGAAAAACGCCATTGGAAAGAACAGCGCCCCTAGCAAGGCCATGGCCTGCGGTGGGGTGCGGCGGTAGAAGCCGTCGTACCACTTGGCCACAAAGGGGATCATGAACAGGGCAATCACCCCGGGCGTGCTGTTGGCCAGGGCCCGCTCGAACGGTCCGAGTTCGAAGCGCTCGTCGAGGTAGAGATTGAGGAAGAGCCCGTCGGAGATCAGGCTGAAGCCGAGGGCCACCGCGGCCATCAACGCCCATTTCATGGTCCGCACCTTGAAGAGTCGCTGGAAGGCTGCGCCGAGCGAGATGGGTCCCGGCTTCATATCGGTGAGCGTTTCGCCAATGGTGGAGCGCTGCTCGAACTGTCCCCTTGGCGGGTCGGTGAGGAACAAGATGGCCGCGCCGACGATCAGCGTGGGGATCGACGCGGCGATGAACCCCCAGCGCCAGGCATCGTCTCCGCCGATCAACGAGACCAGCCCGCCGACGGCCAACGGAGCGATGAATGCACCCGATCGACCAGCCACGTCCTTGGCGGCATACACCCGGGCTCGGGCCTCGATGGGATAGCTGTCGGCCATGATGGCGCCCTGCACCGGATGGGTCTGCGATCGGCCGAACGCGATGGCGCAATTGACGATGAAGAACCAGAACGCGGTTTGCATGAAACCGAGCAACAAGGTCATGGCCGACCAGAAGATGGTGGCGAAGGCCACTAACCTGGCCCGGTTGCTGTTGTCGGCGATTCGGGACAGCAACAGGCCGCCGGCCACGATGAACACGTTGCCTCCGGCGGTGATGGTGCCCAGCACGGCGTCGCTGACCCCCAGCGATTCTTGGATGTCAGGGCCCAGGAGTCCCAGTGCGCTGATTCCAAGGGCGTCGGTGGCGTCGAGGGCTCCCAGCAAAACGATGGTGGACACCCCGCCAATTGAGATGGCTTCTTTCAGCGAGATTTCTTTGGCGCCGACCCCGGGAAGCTGCTCGTCGTCGAGGATCACCGGTTCTGC
>JAJECA010000032.1 GCA_022822265.1 Acidimicrobiia bacterium
TAGGGGGGCCATGCTTCTAGCCTTTGGCAACTTCACAGCCGACCCAAGCGTCAACCTGCAACTGTTGATCGGCGGATTGGCACTGGGAGCCATCTATGCCGTGGTGGCTCTCGGCTTCGTGCTGGTCTACAAGAGCACCGACGTGTTGAACCTGGCCCACGGGGAATTCCTCATGCTCGGGGCCTACTTCGCGCTGTCATTCTTGATTTCCGAGAACCTCAATTTCTTCTTGGGCGTATTCGTGCTGCTGCTGGTCATGCTGGTCTTCGGCTTGCTGGTCCACTACGGGATCATGCGACGAATGGTGGGCCAGGGCTTTTTCGCCATTGTGCTCATAACCCTGGGAATCGCCACGATCATCCGCGCCCTTTTGCTGATCTTCTACGGCCCCACGGAGCGAGGCAGACTCGACTTGCTGCCCCAGGGCAGCTTCGAGGTGGGCGGGGCCACCGTGAGGCACGTAGACCTGATCATCTTCGCGGTGGTGGCAGCTTGTGTGCTGCTGTTCTTCTTCTTCTTCAAGTACACCCGCCTTGGCCTGCACATGCGGGCGGTGGCCGATGACATCGAGGCCGCCGCGGCCATGGGAATCGACCCCGACAAGGTCTACGCCATGACCTGGGCCGCGGCCATGGTCATGGCCGGCGTTGGGGGACTGCTGTTCGGCCACGTCACCGGCGCCATTGATCGCAGCATCGAGGCAATCGGACTGCGGGCTTTCCCCGCCGCGGTGGTCGGCGGGCTCACTTCGCTGGGAGGCTCCATCGTGGGCGGCCTGGTGGTAGGGGTGATCGAGCAGTTCGCCAACGGGCACTTGGGCACAAAGTGGCGTGAGCCGGTGGCCTTCTCGGTGATGTTCGTGGTGCTGCTGGTGCGCCCGACCGGTCTGTGGGGCCGCAAGGACCTGGAGCGGGTATGAGCCGGGGATCGAATGGCGCATTCTTGCGAGGCGGACAATGACGGCTGTCGAGAACCCCCCGTCCCAGCAGGACTCAACCACTTACCGCCCGTCGACCGTCCGGCGGCTCCTCCCGTTCGCAATAGCCGCGGTAGTCCCATTCATCCTGGGCTCCACCACCGAGAATGTGAACTTCTGGTGGAAGGCGCTGATCACGGTGGTGGTCTTGGCCGTGGTGGCCCGAATGGCCTGGGTGTGGACCCCCCGGGGCGAGCTAACCCACCGAGAGGACATGCGGCTGTGGCGCACTCCCAGCGACCGGTCGTGGGCCGCGGTTACCACCTTTGGACTGCTGGTGCTGCCCTTCATCCTGGCCTCCGACTTCACCCCTCCCATGGACTTCCCCTGGGCCACCTGGTTCGCGGTGGTCAACCTGGTGCTCATCTTCGCCATGGGTGCCGCGGCCTTCAACCTGCTTGTGGGCTACTCCGGCCAGATCAGCCTGGCCCACGTGGCGTTCTTGGCTTTGGGCAGCATCGTCGGCGGCATCGTCGGTGTGCAGTGGAGCGGCGGCAATATGTGGGTGGCCCTGCCCGCTGCGGCCTTGGCCGGAGCCGTCGTGGGCGCAATCTCCGGTCTGCCCGCCCTTCGGCTCAAGCACCTCTACCTTCTGCTCGCCACCTTCGGATTCCACTTCGTGATGATGCTGGTGTGGCGGGAATACCTCCAGGAGTACTTCGGCTTCGTCGGCATCCGCTTCAAGGGTGAGAACTCCCCGCGGATCGCCTCGTGGCTGCACTGGTTGCCTGGCATCGACCCCGACGACAACGGCGAGTTCATAATTACCGGTCAATTCCGGTGGTACTGGGTGCTCATGCCCATCACTGTGCTGTCGATTCTGTTCATGGTGAACGTGGTTCGGACTCGGGAGGGGCGGGCCTTCGCCGCGGTGCGTGACCGAGATGTGTCTGCCTCGCTCCTGGGCATAAACGTGGCCCGATCCAAGCTCTTGGCATTTGCACTGTCTTCAGCGGTGGTGTCCATGTCCGGTGTACTGGCCTCCTTCTACATCGGCTCTCGGGGCGAGGACAGCTTCAACGTCCAGACGGTGTTGAACTACGCCATCATCATCGTGGTCGGCGGCTTCTCCAGCATCCAGGGGGCCATCTTCGGTTCAGCGTTCTTCTGGTTCTTGCCCGAGTGGTTCAAGTGGGCCCGAGAGGAACTCTGGATCGTGAGGGATATCGACTTCCTCAGCGACTACCCCAGCGAGATCGACTTGGCCATCAAGGGGTTCTTGGTGGTGATCATCTTGATGTTCAAGCCCGATGGGCTGGCCGGGCTGTGGAAGGACGTCAAGGGCTGGATTGGCCGTTCTCTGGCAAGGAGAGGGCCATGAGCTCTGACGGACTCGACCTGCGGATTGAAGACCTCACGGTGGTGTACGGGGGCGTCACTGCGCTGGACAACGTGAACATCGCCGTGCCCCCCGGCGGGTTCGTCACCGTCTTGGGGGCCAATGGAGCGGGCAAGACCACCTTGGTCCGGTCGATCACCAGCCTGCTCTATCTCCACAAAGGCCGAGTGCGCCGGGGGAGCATCACGCTGGGGGGCGAGTCGATCCTGGACAAGAAGAGCCCCGACATAGTGAAGGCCGGCGTGGCCCAAGTACCCGAGGGCCGCAAGCTGTTCCCCAATCTCACGGTGAAGGAAAACCTGCTGTGCGGGGCGGCCAGTCGCTCCGACGTCGACGCCATCGACGATTCCCTGGAACAGAACCTGGAGCTGTTCCCCCAGCTTCGGCCGCTGCTGAACCAGACCGCCGGGTTGCTGTCGGGAGGCGAGCAGCAGATGGTGGCGGTGGGACGGGCGCTGATGTCGGACCCAGCCCTCTTGATCTGCGACGAGCTGTCGCTGGGCCTGGCCCCCAAGATCGTGCATCGCCTGTTCGAGCTGCTCACCGAGATCAACGAGAGGCGGGGCACGTCCATTCTGGTGATCGAGCAGAACGCCAGCTTGGCACTACAGCACGCCGCCGATGCCTATGTCCTCGAACTGGGCCGGGTGCTGATCGAGGGTTCCGCCGATGAGCTCCGGGGCAATCCCATGGTCCAGGAGCTGTATCTGGGCGGCGGCGGAGAGGCCCACACCTCTTACGCCGCCATCGAGCGGCCCAGTCGCCGACCGGAAGCCCATGGCCGACGACCACCGGTATCTGAGTCATGAGCGACGACATCCTGAGCTTCGAGAACCTCACCGTGCAGTTCGGCGGCGTGCGGGCCTGCGATGCCATCGACGGCCACGTCAAGCGAGGCTCCCTGTTCGCCTTGATCGGGCCCAACGGAGCGGGCAAGACCACCCTGGTCAACGCCATCTCCGGCGTCTACAAGCCGCTGCCCGGCGCCCAGGTGCAATTCCATCCCGCGGGCAAGCCCACCGAGGACCTGCTGTCCTACCGCCCCTTCCAGATCGCCCGGCTGGGGGTGGCCCGGACGTTCCAGAACCTGGGCCTGTTCATGGGCGAGAACGTGCTCACCAACCTGCTCCTCGGCCGCTACATCCACGAGCACACCCGGCTCATCGAGGGCGGCCTGTTCACCCGGCGAGCAGTGAAGCGGGAGCTGGCCGCCCGCCAGGCAATAGAGAGAGTGGTGGATTTGCTGGACCTGGGCACGTTCAAACGAGAGCCGGTGGGCGATTTGCCCTACGGCGTGCAGAAGAGGGTCGAATTCGGCCGGGTGCTGGCCATGGAGCCCGAGCTGCTGATGCTGGACGAGCCCATGGCCGGCATGAGCGTGGACGAGAAGCAGGACATGATCCGCTACATCTACGCCGCCCAAGACGAGCTTGACATGACGGTGTTCCTCATCGAGCACGACATGGGCGTGGTGATGTCGATCGCCGACCATGTCATGGTGTTGGACTTCGGCCAGAAGATCGCAGAGGGAACCCCCGCGGAGATGCAGCAAGACGAGCGGGTGATCGCCGCCTACCTCGGAACCGAGATGGCCGAGAACTGAGGTCGCCCCAGATTTAGCCCCTGACGCTCATTGTCAATTATGGTTCCGAACTAGATTGCCGATTGTTGGACTGCCGACTATTGGACTGCCAATAAAGGCGATCTGCGAGACAACAAAGGAATCACGAGGGGGATTACCCATGACTCGACGCTGGCTGAAAATCATCGTCGCCCTATTCGCATTCACGCTGCTTGCGGCTGCGTGCGGCAACGATGACGATGATGCACCGGCTGCTCCGGCACCGACCGCTGCCCCGACGGAGGCACCGGCACCTGAACCAGAGGCTACTGAGGCGCCCGCCCCAGCGGAAGAGGAGCCCATGGAGATGACGGTTCCCGACAACCCGGACAACGGTGTGACATCCGACTCGATCAAGGTCGGCTGGATGGGAGACCTGACCGGGCCGACCGCCTCTTCGCAGTCGTTCAACAGCCACGGCATCGAGGCCTATTTCGAGTGCGTTAACGAGAGTGGCGGCATCTTGGGACGGATGATCGACTATCTGCCCGAGGACGACCAGTTCAACGCCGACAATGCCGCGATCAACTTCACCAAGCTCACCGAAGACGACAAGGTGATCGCCCTGCTCGGCTTGGGCGGCTCGCACATCAGCACCCAGCTCCAGCCCGACGTCGAGGCCCTGAACCTGCCGGTGATCGGGCCACCCCAGACCATTGACATCCAGCTCGAAGGCGACCAGTACTTCAACAATCTGGCCCACTACGGCGACCAGGCCGACCTGGCCGCGGGACACATTGCCGCCAGCGTCGGCGGCATCGAGAACGCCGTGGTCATGGGCATCAGCCTTGAGGTGCCCTCCGGCACCGAGTTCGCCGCCTACGTCGAGCAGTCGGTACTCAAGGGTGGCGGCACCTACGTCAACACCCTGTACGTGGCGCCGGGTGCCACAGAGGTCACCGCACAGATGGTGGAACTGCAAGAAGGCATCGATAACCAGGGCGTGAACTACGTGACCCTCCACGGCTCGCCAGGCGCCGGCCTGGTGGTCATGCAGGGCATGGCCGACGTGGGCATAACCGATATCCCCATCATCGGCATCCACGGCATCGCGGCCAACTCGATCTGGACCGAGGGGCCGGAGTCGGTCAGCGACCAGACCTACGGCATGCACTCCTTCATGACCGCCAACAACAACATCGCAGCCTCGGCTGACATGGAGCGGTGTGCAACTCTGGCCGGCTACGACGGCGAGCACCTGAACCTGAACTTCTCCCACGGCTTCCTCAACGGCTACGTGTTCCACCAGGCCGTGGAGCGGGCTGCGGAGACCGGCGAGCTGAGCCGCGAGAGCCTGACCGAGGCTCTGAAGGGCACATTCGACACCATGGGCATCACCTGCCCGATCGACTGGAGCGCCAGCAACCACAGCCAGTGCGGCGCGGCGTTCTCGCTCGATCCCGCCTCCGGCGGCATGGTGCCGGCCAATCCGTTCGCCTTCTACGCCGACAGCTTCGACGGCGAGTACGGCATCGAGATCGGCTAGCCGAATCGACTAATCGAAAGGCCCCCACGTTGTCGGACTCCAGTTCGGTCGCTGAAGAATTCACGGCCTATCTGGCCGACAACGTGGGGGCCGACCCCTTTCCTATCTTCCGCCGAATGCGGGAGGAGGCTCCCGCCTTGTGGGTCGAGCCGCTCCAGGCGTGGGTGCTGACCCGGTGGGATGACATCACCTCGATGCTGGAGGACGGTGACAAGTACGGCCCGCTGATGAACCAGCCGGGCACGTCCAGCATCTTCGGCCGGGCCATCTTGCAGATGTCGGGCGATGAGCACCGCCGCAAGGACGCCATCTTGGCCAAACGACTGCGCGGCCCTCGCTATCTCGGCTCCACCATCGAGGAGATCGTCTCCGGGCTGGTCCACGAGTACGGCGAGCAGCTCCCGGTGGCCCCCGAGGCCGCCGACCTGCGCACCGGGCTCACCGAGCCGGTGCCGCTGGGGGCCATCGCCGAGCTGATGGACATGGGCGAGGCCAGCAATTTCCGCAACTGGTACAACGACATCGTCGCCGCCGGGACCTCCAACGTGACCCGCGATCCGGTGGTCCACGCCCAAGGAGAGGCGGCCCGAGACGAGCTCTACGACTTCGTCACTCCCAGCATTGAGGAGCGACGCACCTGTCCCGGCGACGAATTGCTGTCCGACCTGTGCTCCATGGAGTACGAGGGCGAGCGGCTGTCCGACGACGAGGTCCGCAGTTTCACCGCATTCTTGTTGTCAGCCGGCATCGAGACCACCGACCGGGCGCTGGCCAACCTGGTCAAACACCTCATTTTGGAGCCCGAGCAGTGGCAGCGCCTGAAGGACGAGCCGGAGCTGGTCAGCTCTGCGGTCACCGAGATCCTCCGGTATCGGCCCCCGGTACACGTCACCATCCGCATGGCCAAGCACGACTTGGCCGTGGAGGGAACCACCATCCCCGAGGGAAGCAAGGTGATGTCGTTCGTGTCAAGCGCCAATCACGACACCTCTCGGTTTGAGAATCCAGAGGTGTTCGATGTGGGCCGCTTCCAGGGAGAGGAGCGCCCTAACTACACCCCGATCGGCCCAGTTCGGGCCTTCGGCGGGGGCCCCCACACCTGCACTGGCTCGCTCTTGGCCAAGTTGGAGATGGAGCGCACCCTGGAGTACCTGCTCGACCGTTTCGAACAATTCGAGTTCGCCAGCGACGTTCCCCCCGACACCGGCATCGTGCTCCGCTCCCCCACCAGCCTAGACGTAGTCCTCCACCCCGCCGCCTGAACCAGCCCAAGCCAGGGCGGACTAGGCAACAAAGTCAGCGGGCTGAACCTCGAAGCGCTTTTGGCAACCGGGAGCGCAGAAGTAGTAGGTGATGCCGCCGTGTATGGAGCGGTAGCGGGCGTCGGCCACCAGCACGGTCATGCCGCACACCGGATCGACGGCCTCTTCGGGGCGATCTTGGGGGGCGGCCTCGGTGTCGGCTGCGAGGTGGCCCTCGGCCCTACGCGCCACCAGGTCGGCCATGATGGCAGCCGCGATCTCCCGATTGGGAATGCGGCCCAAGTTCAAACCGGCCGGGGAGGTGATTCGGGCCAGATCGTCGTCACCAAACCCCTGCGTGCGGAGGTAGTCGTTCATAGCCTCGGCCCGCTTGGCCGATGCCACCAGGCCGATGTAGCCGGCATCGGTGCTCAAGGCGGCCGCCAGCGCCACGTCGTCGTAGTGCCCCTGGGTGGCCACCACCACTGCGGTGGCTTGGTCCACGGTCAGGCTGCTCAAGTCCAAGCTGGTGCGCACGAGCTCCGGGCGCTCATGGTCTTCGGGCTGACCGCCGTCGTCGACGACCACCGCATCCCAGCCGATGGCGGTGGCTACCGAGGCGATGGCGTCCACCGCCGGTGATCGCCCAATCACTACCACTTGCGGGGCCGGCAGGCTCGGCTCCAGATAGATCTCCATCGCTCCCTCCGAATCACACGCCATGGCAATCGAGCGCAGCCCGTCGCTGTGCTCGTCGGTCGAACCAGTGTCGACATTCCGGTGTCGGTCCCGGCCGTCGGATGGGCCCAGACACAGCAGCCGGGGTTCGCCATGGTCCAAGCAGGCCAGCGCCTCCACGATCACGGTGGGCTCAGCGCACGCTCCGCCCAGCCAACCTCTCACCGAGCCGTCGGGCAGAATCACCGCTTGCGACCCTTGCTGGCCCGATGACGGCGCTCGCCGCCAGATCACCGAGGCCATCACGAACGGCTGGCGCTGCTGGCGCAACTCCACGGCCCGAGCCATGACGTCGACGTTCACAACACGAGCACCCTTGGCTAGCTGGCTTCTTCGATGGCGGCCCACACCCGATCGGGCAGCACCGGCATGTCGATGTTGCGGACGCCCAGGTGGGCCACCGCGTCGATCACCGCGTTCACGAACGCGGCGGGCGACCCCACGGTGGCCGACTCGCCGACGCCCTTGGCCCCGATGGGGTGGTGGGGCGAGGGCACTTCGGTGGCCAGCAGCTCGAATCGGGGGGTCTCCCAGGCGGTGGGCACCAGGTAGTCCATGAAATTGGCCCCAATGCAGTTGCCGTCTTCGTCGAAGGTGATCCACTGCATGGCCGACATGGCGAATCCCTCGGTGAGGCCGCCGCAGATCTGGCCCTCCACGATCATCGGGTTGATCCGCACCCCGCAGTCGTCCAGCGCCACCATGCGCTGCACCTGCCACACACCGGTATCGGGATCCACTTCGACTACGACGATGTAGCTGCCGTATGGGTAGGTGAGGTTGGGCGGGTCGTAATAGGTGACGTCCTCCAAGCCGTACTCCATGCCCTCGGGCAGGTTGGTGTAGGCGGCCAGGGCCACGTCTTGGATGGTGACCGACCGGTCGGGGCTGCCCGCTACCGAGAACACACCCGAGGCCAGCTCGATGTCCTCGTCGGCTGCTTCCAGCAGATGGGCAGCGATCTTCTTGGACTTGTCGGCCAGCTTTCGGGCCACCACCGCAGTGGCCGCCCCACCCACCGGTGTAGAGCGGGACGCATAGGTGCCCAGCCCGTAGGGGGTGTGGTTGGTGTCGCCGTGCTCCACCTTGATGTCGTTGGCCGGGATGCCCAAAACCTCGGCCACGATCTGGGCGAATGTGGTCTCGTGGCCCTGGCCCTGGGTCTTCACCCCCAGCTTCAAGATGGCCTTGCCGGTGGGATGCACCCGCAGCTCGGCGGAGTCGATCATCTTCAGCCCGGCGATGTCGTAGGTGCGCGACGGCCCCGCCCCCACCGCCTCGGTGAAGTGGGCGATGCCGATGCCGATGAGCCGTCCCTCGGCCCGGGCCTCGGCCTGCTCCCGGCGCAGATCCTCGTAGCCCACCTCATCCATGGCAGTGCGCAGCGCGGTGGGATAGTCGCCGGAGTCGTACACAAAGCCGGTGGCCGTTTCGTAGGGGAACTGCTCGGGCTGGATGAAGTTGCGTAGCCGCATCTCGGCCGGGTCGATGCCCACCTCGTAGGCGGCGTTCTGCACCAGCCGCTCGATGAGGTAGGAAGCCTCGGTGATGCGGAACGAGCACCGGTAAGCCACCCCTCCGGGCGCCTTGTTTGTGAACGCGCCCTTGCAGTCGATGTGGGCGGCGGGAAAGTCGTAGCTGCCGGTGACCACGTGGAACAGCCCGGCCCGGAACTGGGTGGGCTGGGCGTCGGAATAGAACGCCCCCTGGTCCGACAGCATGTTCACCCGCAGGCCCAGGATGCGGCCCTCGTCGGTGACAGCCAGCTCGCCCTTCATGTAGTAATCGCGGGCGAAGCCGGTGGAGATGAGGTTCTCGGTGCGGCTCTCCACCCACTTCACCGGCTGGCCGATGAGCAGCGATGCCGCGGTGGCCACCACGTAGCCGGGGTAGATGGGCACCTTGTTGCCGAAGCCGCCGCCGATGTCGGGGCTGACGATGCGGATGTTCTGCTCAGGCAGCCCGGCCACCATGGCGAACAGCGTCCGGTGGGCGTGGGGCGCCTGCGAGGTCATGTAGATGGTGGCCTGGCCGGTCACCGAGTTGATGTCGGCCACGATCCCGCACGTCTCCAGCGGGGCGGGGTGCGAGCGGGGATAGTGGGTCTCCAGGGTGACCACCCGGTCGGCCTTGGCAAAGGCCTCTTCGGTGGCGCCCTGGTCGCCGGTCTCCCAGGTGTAGGCCAGGTTGTCGGTCTGGCCCTCCTTCTCGTCCCGGATCAGCGCGGCTCCCTCCTCCAGAGACTGCTGGGGCGTGGTGATGGGAGGCAGCTCTTCGTAGTCCACCTCAATGAGCTCGAGAGCGTCAGTAGCGATGTAGGGATCGGTGGCGATTACCGCGGCCACCTCCTGGCCCTGGTAGCGCACTTTGTCGGTGGCCAGCACTGCCTGGGTGTCGCCCGACAGGGTGGGCATCCAGGCCAGCCCGTGCTGGTCCATCAGATCGCCGGTGACCACGGCCAACACCCCGTCGAGGGCCATGGCCGCCTCGGAGTCGATGCCGTTGATCCGGGCGTGGGCAAGCGGCGAGCGCAGGATGGCCATGTGCAGCGTGTTGGGCAGATCGATGTCGTCGAGGAAGTTGCCCTGGCCCTCGATCAGACGGGCGTCCTCTTTGCGCTGGAGGCTGTGGCCGATGCCGCCGATCTCAGCCGGTGTTGTTGGTGCAACCATGATCGCTCCTCAGCTTCCGTTGGACGATTCGGCCACCCGAGCGGCCGCCGTCTGAATGGCCTTGACGATGTTGATATAGCCGGTACACCGGCACAGATTCCCCGAGATGGCCCAGCGGACCTCGTCGTCGGATGGGTCGGGGTTCTCGGCGATGAGCGAGGCACCCACCAGCATCATGCCCGGCGTGCAGAACCCGCACTGGAGGCCGTGGTCATCGGTGAATGCCGACTGGATGGGGTGCAGACCGTCGGCGCCCTTGAGCCCCTCCACGGTGGTCACTTCGGACCCGTCGGCCTGGGCGGCCAGCACGGTGCAGGCCTTGACCGGCGTGCCGTCCATGAGAACGGTGCAGGCCCCGCAACTGGTGGTGTCGCAGCCCACGTGGGTGCCGGTGAGTCCGACCGTGCGGCGGATGTGGTCCACCAGCAGGGTGCGGGGTTCCACATCGCTGGCGTGCTCGGAACCGTTGATGGTGATGTTGACTTCCATGTCAGCTCCCTTCGGCCTGCTGGGCGGCGGCGGCCAGCCCCCGCTTGGTGTAGGTGCGGACCACCTGGCGCTTCCAGGCGGCGGTACCCCGGACGTCGTCGCGGGGCTCAGCAGCGGCCGCAGCCAGCTCGGCGGCCTCAGCAAACAGTTCCTCTGAGGGCTGTTGCCCCACCATCAGAGCTTCCGCATCGCCCACTTTGGTGTTGATGGGGTTGACCGAAGTGAGGGCCAACCCGGCAGCGGAGATGGCCCCGGAGTCATCCAGCTCCAGATGGGAAGCCACCGCCACGGTGGCGTAGTCGCCGATCTTGCGCTCCAGCTTGAGGTAGGCCCCTCCCGAGCGGCCCGACGGAACGGGGATGCGGAGCCCTACCACAAGCTCCTCTTCGCCCAGCGTGGAGGTGAACGCCCCATCAACAAAGTCGGCAATAGAGATCGACCGCTCGCCGCCGGGCCCCTGAGCGATGACGTCGGCCCCGGTAGCAAACAGCACCGAGTTCCAGTCGCCCTCCGGATCGCAGTGAGCCACCGAGCCGCACATGGTCCCCCGGTTGCGCACCAGTGGATCGGCCACCCAGGGGGCAGCAGAAGCAACAGCTCCGAACGTGGCATCCGAAGCAACCACATCAGCGTGTCGCACCAGCGCCCCCACCCGCAGATGCCCGTTGGCCCGCTCAATGGCATCCAAGCCGCCGATGCGGTTGATGTCAATCAACGTCTCAGGAAACGCCACCCGCATCTTCATCATGGGGATGAGACTCTGGCCCCCAGCGAGGAACCGACCCCCCTCCCCCGCGTCCACCTTGGCCTCCACCGCCTCCGCGACGGTCTGAGCCACGACAAGGTCGAACCGAGACGGGAACATAGGCCCTCCTCCCCTGGGCTTCAGTTGTCCCCGCCACCCTACCCCTCAGCCCAAATCCCCGCTGAGGAAGTCAAGGTGTTCATCTCAGGTTCACCCCAACCGACGATCCAGCCGATCGCGAAATGCCCGAGCACCAACGACAACGGCGCCGTGGTGGCGGACTCGGCGGGCCAATTCGCGGTCGGAGGTGACCACGGTGGCCGCCGACGGATCATCCATAGCAGCAACCTCATCGGCTATACGGTCATCGGCCGCGTTGGGACCGCGGCGCGAGGCGTAGGCCAACTCGACTAGGCCGTGATGCCCGGAAGGCAGGCTTGGCACTGGTCGGCCGTCCGCAACTACCAGCGCCGGCACCCCAGCGTCATCCAAATCTCCAACAAGCCGGACCAAAGCGCCATCCCGATCAGCCCACCACCCATCAGGCCGACACCCAATCACGTTCATAGCATCAACCACCAACACTGCTAATCACCCCCAAGCAGCATGGCTGAGTCCACAGATGTCCCGACGGTAGGGCCGGGGGGTGGCGTCGGTGGCGGACCTGGCCGCACCGTCGGCCAGGCCGGCCTCCGGCGACAGGACCCGCCGGCCCGGTTGCAGCAAAAACTAAGCCAGGCTGGCGTCGAGGCACTCCACGGAGGGAGCGAAGTAGTAGCTGCCCGAAGCCGGGTTCGAGAAGTCGGTGAGCATGTCGCGCACCTGGCCGTTGCGGCCGTACATCGCATCCATGCGCTCCCGGAACGGGGCCTGGGTCTTGCAGAAGGCCATGAAGTAAAGGCCCACGGTGCCATCGTGGAAGGCATACGGGGTAGACCGGCGGGCGATCTCGTCCCGCTTGGGCTTGGATGCATCGGCGGTATCGCCGTCGCGCAGCTCCACGTGGGAGAGGTGCGAATGCGGGGCCTGCTCATCGAGGCGGGTGGAGTCGGCCTTGGTCCGACCGAAGTTCACCTCTTGGGTGGGCACATCAAGCTGCTCCCAAGCCACCAGGTCGTGGACCCAGCGCTGGGCGATGATGAAGCTTCCGCCCGCACCGGCTTCGCCGTCGGGGATGATGGCCACTGCGGGCTGGTCCTCATCCTCTGGGTTGCCGGTGCCGTCGATGAAACCGGTCATGTCCAGGCTCTCGCCGTAGATGAAGGTGGGGGTCTCCCGGGCCACGCTCATCCCACCGGCGATCAGGGCCATGCGGGCGTCCCATTGGGCTTTCCACACCAAGTCCTTCTCGTCGTGGGTCATCCAAAGCAGCAGCTCCTCTTGGGTGCCCTTGGCCTCGCGGCCACTGCCGTCGATGGAC
>JAJECA010000014.1 GCA_022822265.1 Acidimicrobiia bacterium
GTCGTCGGCCTCGGCCACCAGGAAGGCCTCGTTGAGCTCCACCAGCATCCCCCGGTTCTGGGCGTTGCGGGCCTCGGGGCGGTTCAACATGATGCGGGCGATTTTGCCGTCGTCCAGCGTCTCATAGGTCAAGTACTGGTAATCCATCCCCTTAGTCTTTCCCATTCGGGGATGCTGTGCGCTGCCGGGCGCGGCTCTAGGGTCCCTGGTTCTATTGTCACTGTTGTCAACCCCCACCATCGGAGCGGCCATGGCTGAGCAGGCGAACATCGAATCCCACCACATAGACACCGCCGGTCTGCGATTCCACTATCTGGCGGCCGGCGACGAGGGGGCCCCGCCGGTGGTGCTGCTGCACGGCTTTCCCCAGACCTCGCACATGTGGCGGCACCAGATACCGGTGCTGGCTGAGCACTACCGGGTCTACGCCCCCGACACCCGGGGCTACGGCGGCACCGACAAGCCCCGAGTCCGGGTCACCCGCGATCTCTTGGCCCGAGACATCGTGGACTTCGCCGACGCCCTGGGCATCGAGCAGTGCTCGCTGGTGGGCCACGATTGGGGCGGGATCATCGCCTTCAAAGCTGCCTTGGAGCACCCTGACCGGTTCACGCGGCTGGGCTTGGTGGACACTCTGTGCACGGTGTGGATTCCGTGGGGCATCCACGGCTACTGGTTCAAGTGCGAGCCCGACGCCGAGCAATTCTGGGAGCGCCATGCCAGCGAGTTCATCAACTCGGTTTTCGGCGGCGTCGAGGGCAGCTACGGCCCGCCTCCCGACTCACCGTGGAAGGCTCCGGTGGCCGACAACGAGGCCCAAGACCCCGGCGGGGCCATGTCCGACTGGGACCCTTCCCAGCATTGGAATGCCCACGACGTGGAGCACTACCGAACGGCCTTCGACCAGCCCGGATCGCACTTCCACGCCGTGTCGTACTACCGGGATGCCCTGCCATTCCACTTCCCCGACGCCGACGGCAACCTGGTGTATCGGACCCCGGCCCAAGTGGCCGAGATGTGGAACCACCCCGGCCTGCTCTTCAACCACCCCGACTTCGGCGTGTTTCCGGTGTACGGCCCCGAAGACCTCGGCCGCACGTACCCTCACCCCGCGCTGTACCTGTATTCGGCGTTCCTCATGCCCCAGGCGTTCGAAGACGGGTTCCCTGCCGACGACCACATCCCTCACGGCAACCCCTACGCCGACTCCTTCGTGGACCACTTCCCCGACTACCGGGCCCGCCCTGCCGGCAGCGGTCACTTCATCCCCGAAGAAGACCCCGAGCGCACCAACGAAGTGCTCTTGGCCTTTTTGGCCGGCGAGATCTGACGAAGCCGGAGCTAGGTCCGGTTGAATCGGCGCAGGCGCAGGCTGTTGGTGACCACGAACAACGAGGAGCCGACCATGGCTGCGGCGGCCATAATCGGCTCCAGCACCCCGGCTACGGCCAGGGGAATGGCGGCGATGTTGTAGACGAAGGCCCAGAAATAGTTGCCCCGGATGGTGTTCATGGTCCGGCGGCTCAGAGCGATGGCGTCGGCCACCACGCTCAGATCAGACGACATGATGGTGATGTCGGCGGCTTCGGCGGCCACGTCGGCCCCGGTGCCGATGGCGATGCCGATGTCGGCCTGGCTGAGGGCAGGAGCGTCGTTGATGCCGTCGCCCACCATGGCCACCCGGCGGCCCTCGGCCTGGAGGCGGGCAATCTCGGCGGCCTTCCCATCGGGTCCTACACCGGCCACCACCCGGTCGATGCCCAACTCGTCGCCTGCGGCTTGGGCCCGGCGGGGATGATCGCCGGTCAACAGCACGGTGTCGAGTCCCAGGGACTTGAGCGCGGCCACCGCCGGAGGGGCGGAGGCGCGGAGGCGGTCGTCCACGGTGATCACCGCTTCGGCCACTGAATCCCGGCCCACCAGTACCGCTACCCGGCCCATGGCCTCGACCTCGGCGGCGGCTCCGTCCACGGCCTCGGGCACCTGATCGAAGAGCGCCCGCTTGCCCACCCGGACCTCGCTGCCGTCCACAGTGGCCACCGCCCCGGTGCCGGGGTGGTTCTCAAAACCGGTTATCGGCTGTCCGTTGTCAGCCGCCGCAGCGATGGCCCGACCGATGGGATGCTCCGAGCGAGACTCCACCGCGGCAGCCAAAGCCAACAGCGCGTCGGGGTCGCGGCCGGGGGCGACAATCTCCACAACCTCCATGCGGGCCTCGGTGACTGTTCCGGTCTTGTCGAACACCACGGTGTCGAGATGTCGGGTGTCCTCCAGCATCTCACCGCCCTTGACGATGATCCCGAGTTGAGATCCCCTCCCGGTGCCCACCATCACCGCCAACGGTGTGGCCAGCCCCAACGCGCAGGGACAAGCCACGATCAACACCGCTACCGCGGCGGTGAACGCCTCCGACGCCGGCTGGCCAGCGGCCAACCAGCCGATAAGCGTGCCCACCGCGATAACCACCGCGGCGGGCACGAAAATCGCCGAGATCCGGTCGGCCAACCGCTGGATGCGGGTGCGGTTGGTCTGGGCTTGCTCCACCAGCCGCATGATCCGGGCCAGCACTGTGTCGGCCCCCACGCTGGTGGCCTCCACCACCAGCGAGCCGTTGGCATTGACCGAGGCTCCCAGCACGGCGTCTCCCGGCCCGACCTCCTCTGGCACCGGCTCGCCGGTGACCATGGAGATGTCCACCGCGGAGATGCCGTCGACAACCAGACCGTCGGTGGCGATCCTCTCCCCCGGGCGCACCACGAACCTGGTGCCCACTTGGAGGCTGGCCACCGGGACATCGGTTCCGTCCTCCAAACGGGCCACCGGGGCCACCAGCACGGCCAATGCCCGAAGGGCATCCCCAGAACGTCGGCGGGCCCGTTCCTCCAGATAGCGGCCGAGCAGAATCAGCACCACGATCACTGCGCCGGTCTCAAAATAAAGGTGGCCGTCGCCAATCTGGGCGGCCAGCACTACCGTCGACCAGATCCATGCTGCGGCCGTGCCCACCGCCACCAGCGTGTCCATGGTGGCTGTCCGGTGTTTTAGCTGAGCCCACGCCCGTCGGTGGAACCCCCAGCCCGACCCGAACACCACCCCGGCCGCCAGTATCGCGGCCAGCCAGTCCGACGCCTGAAAGCCCAGGTCGAAGGCCAAGGCGTCCACCATTGTCAGCAGTGCGACGAGGGCACCCATCACCGCGGCAATTATCAGCCGATGCATCCGGGTGGGCTCCGCTGAGTGCCCATCGCCGAAACCCTCGGGCAAGCGGGCGCCGTAGCCGGCGGCAATGACCGCGCCCTGCAATTCGGCATCGTCGACGCCGTCACGACAAGCAACCGAAGCCCGGCCTGAGGCGTAGTTCACTCTGGCTTCGACAACACCATCGACCGCGTTCAGGCTGCGCTCAATCTGCGCGACGCATGCCGAGCAAGTCATGCCGTCTACCAGCAGCGTCGTCCGACGCATCGCCATGGGCTCAGTCTACGGAATGGGAGAGAAAACTATTCCTGAACCAGTTCGATGAGGGTGCCGAAGGCACCTTTGGGGTGGATGAAGGCGACAGTGGTTCCCCGGGACCCCGGGCGGGGCTCGGCATCGATGGGAGTGGCCCCGGCAGCAACCATGGCCTCCAGCGCAGCGGCGCAGTCGTCCACCCGATAGCCGACGTGGTGAATGCCCTCACCCCGCTTGGCCAGGAACTTCGCCACTGGCGAGTCCTCCCTGGTGGCCGTGGTGAGCTGAACATAGGAGTCGGCTACCTTGATCAGAGCCTCTTCCACCCCGTCATTCTCCACAATCTCGCGGTGCACGACCGAGGCGTCAAAGGCCTTCTCATAGAACGAGATGGCTTGCTCCAAGTCGTGGACTGCAATGGCAACGTGATCTATCTCGGTGAGAAGCATGGCCTGGTCAGTTTAGGCCCACCCCTGGTCCATTCCTGCTGTTCGAGCGCGCCGGTCAGGCCACCTCGCGCTGGGCTGACTCGCCTTCCAAGGCCTCCCAGAGCTGGTCGCGTAGGACTTCGGCGTCGATGCCGTCCATCTGGTTGGCCGCAACCACGCCCTCGATCATGTCGGCCAGCACGGCTTCCCAAACACGGTTTCGAACCATCACCGAAACGGTCACTGAGCCGTCGTCATGACGGGCCAGCGTGCGGCGGCGGCCAACCTCCCGAGGCGGGCTGCGAAAGCTGGGCACCACCAGCCCCTGTCCACGCACCGCCATCCCCAGCTGGCGGGCGGCCTCGGCAAAAGCCAGACACCGGCCGGTTCGGCTCTCCTGTCGCTGATTGTCACCGCGGATGACCCGCATACCTGGGACCTCGGCCGTCGTGTTCTCTCTTTCCTTGATTTCTCTCATGCATCCAGTATCCCGATAGGAGTGACAGTTTCTTCTTTGAGCACTAATTCAGATCGAGGACCTTGGTTCGGCCGCTGATCACCCACCACAAAGCGGTGGCAGCCAAGAGGACACCGGCCCCGCCCACGGCGATGCGAGGGCCGATCACGTCGGCCAGAAAACCCTGAAGCTGAGCACCCAGAGGCAGCCCGGCCAGCAGGGTGATGAGATACAGGGCCAACACCTTGGCCCGAAGGGCCTCCTCCACCTGAAGCTGGATCACGGTATTGAGGGTGGCGGCAGTAGCGATGTGCGATGCCCCCAATACGGCCAGAGCCACCACCGCCAACCAGTAGTAGGGCGACACCGCAAATCCCAACAGCGCGATGCCATAAATCGGCCAGCCGAATCCCACGAGACGGCTGCGGGGTATGCGACTTCCCCTGCCAGCCACGAAGGGAGTGTTGAGCATCGCCCCCACCCCGGTGGCCGCGGCCAGAATGCCGTACTGGGTCTCGCCTACCTTGAACACATCATTGGCAAAGATCACCACCAGATGGATGATCGGCTGGCCGAAAAAGGCAATTACCCCGGCAACCAGGATGGACAAGCGAATGCCGGGATTATCGGCGGCGTAGCGCACCGCGGCGGCGGCATCTTTGAATACATTGGGTCTGTCGCCATCCGCCGGAGCCAGTCGGGGCACCCGGATTAGCACCAGAGCGAAGATCGCGGGCACATACGTCAGCGAATTGGTGAAGAAGCACCAGCCTGGACCTCCTACCGCCAGCACGATCCCACCGATCATGGGCCCCACTGCTCGAGAGGCGTTGAACTGGGCCGAGTTCAAGGTGACGGCGTTCAAGAGAGCGCCGCGGGGCACCAACTCGGTGACGAAGGCCTGCCAGGCGGGGAGCTGTATGCCGTTCAGACACCCGTTCACCACCCCGAGGGCGATATAGGCCAACGGCCGGTCGACGCCTGCGGCCCACATGGCCGCGAAACCCAGCGCGATCAGCGCTTGGGCCGAGTTCGTGAACGTCAGCATTATCCGCCGGGGGAAGCGATCGGCCAGCGCCCCGCCAAGCATCCCCAAGAACACCGCTGGCAGTGTCTGCATCATGGCGGCCAACCCCACCCAGGTCCCGCTGTCGGTGAGGTCTTCGATCACAAAGGCCAGCGCGATCATCTGCACCCAAACACCGGAGTTCGAGATGAGGGCCCCGGAGATGAACAGGCGATAATTCCGGTACGACAGCGCTTGCCGCGCGCGGCGGGGCTGTCGGGATTCGGTCACTGCGCCAACTTATTCGCTGCACCCCTATTGTCATGGCATGGCTCTTGTGCTCTGCCAGATCGAAGACGGCGTTGCCACCGTGACCCTCAACCACCCAGAGGTGCGTAATGCGGTCAGCTTGGAGATGAACGGGGAGCTCGATGTTGTATTCGACCTCTTGGAGGCCGATGAGTCGGTGGGAGCGGTTGTGCTCACCGGCACGCCCCCGACGTTTTCAGCGGGTGCCAACCTCGATGAGCTGCTGGCTGCTGACGACCCCAAGCGCCTGAGCTCCATCTATGCCGGTTTCTTGCGGGTAGCCCACACCCCGCTTCCCACCGTGGCCGCAGTGAACGGTGCCGCAGTGGGGGCAGGGATGAATTTCGCTTTGGCCTGCGATGTGATTCTGGCCGGACACAGTGCGATGTTCGAAAGCCGGTTCCTCCAGATCGCCATCCACCCTGGCGGCGGCCACACCTGGCGTTTGCGCAACATCTGCGACCGCCAGACGGCAATGGCCATGGTGCTGTTCGGCGAGCGGCTCGACGGGCCGCGGGCCGCTGAGATCGGACTGGCTTGGAAATGCGTGGACGACGAGGCCCTGCTGGATGAGGCCCGCCGATTGGCCCGGCGTCCGGCCCGGGCCCCCCGAGGACTCACCAAGGCCATGAAGCAGACCATCGACGATATGGGCGGGGTCACCGACAGTGCGGCGGCGGTAGCCCGTGAAGTCGATCCCCAGGCGTGGTCGATGGCTCAGCCCGAATTCAAAGAGCGGGTGGCGGCCCTCAAGGAGGCCATAAGCAAGTCGGACTAGCCGGCTAGCTCATCCAGCCGGCCACCAACTCCGGTCCCCGCACCTGCCACTCCTCTGCGGTGATGCCGTAGCGAACATGGTCTTCCCAACAGCCGTTGATCTCCAGGTAGCGCAGAGCGATGCCCTCGTTGCGGATGCCCAGCTTCTCCACCACCCGGCGACTGGCCTGGTTGCGGGGAATGATGTTGATCTGCACCCGGTGCAGTCCCAGCGTCTCGAAGGCGTAGTCGAGCACCACCACCAGAGCCTCGGGGGCATACTCCCGCCCGGCGTGGCGGTGGTCGATCCAGTACCCCACATGACCGCTCTGGAAGGGCCCCCGCTGTACTCCCGACAGGTTCATCTCCCCCACTAGCCGACTGTCGGCGAACACTCCGAACCCATAGCCGGCATCCATCTGGCGCTCACGGTCGCGAGCGCTGCACCGGGCGGCAAAGGCCAGGCGATCTTCCACCACGTCGGGCTGGGTGCTAGGCGGCTTTGGTTCCCACGGGGTGAGCCACTCTCGATTGGCCCGGCGCACCGCCTGCCACTCAACAAAGTCGCTCTCCACCAGCGGACGCAACTCCACCCGAGCCCCGCGAAGCACCTCCCCCTCCCGAGTCCCCCGCAACCGAGCCCAAGTCCGCACTACCCGCAAACCTACTCCCAATCCCAAAACAAAGTGGGGGGGAGAACAGGCGCAGGCGGGGCGGCGGGCTAGTCCAACAAGCTCAAAACCATCCCATCCAAGATGTCCGACTCCGACACCAAACAAGACTCAAACCCAAAGTGCCGCATGATCTTCACCAGAATCGTCATCCCACCCACGATCACATCCACCCTGCCCGCCTCCAGCCCCGGATTGAAGGCCCGATCAGCCCGAGACTCAGTGGCCAACGTCCGGAACACATCCTCGGCCGCCGCCTTGGTCAGCTCGAAGTGGTGGATCTTGTCCCGGTCGTAGTCATGCAGCCCCTGTTCGACAGCCGCAGCAGTGGAGATGGTGCCCGCCAACCCTACAAACGTCCGAGCCTGCCGGGCACCGGGCATCTCCCGATCCACGTCGTCGAGGTAGTCGCCGGTCACCGATATACAGGCATGCAGCTCCTCGGGAAGCGGCGGGTCGCCATGGAGGTATTTCTCAGTGAGCCGCACGCATCCCACATCCAAAGACATGGCTGCCTCACAAACAGTGGTGCCCACGCTCAGCTCAGTTGAGCCTCCCCCCAAGTCGACCACCAGAAACGGTCCCATCTCCGGATCGAGTTCGGAGGTGGCCCCCCGAAATGAGAGCTGCCCCTCAGCCAATCCGCTCAGCAGCTCGGGACGACTGCCGATCGCGGCCTCGCCCGCGTCAAAGAACTCATCACGGTTGGCCGCATCCCGGGCCGCCGATGTGGCGGTGATCCGCACGGCCTCCACTCCGTGGCCATCCATCACCTCCCGGTAGCGGCGAAGGCAGTCCAGGGTGCGCTCAATTGCCGCTGGGGCCAACCGGCCAGTCTCATCCACGCCCTCTCCCAGGCGGGTGATTGTCATGAGCCGGTCCAGCGTCTCGGTACCGCCCCGGCTGACCAGCAAACGGGTGGAGTTCGTCCCGCAATCGATGGCGGCCACCACTGGCGAACTCACGTCGGATCTTCGACTTCCAGGTTCTCAGCCACCCAACGGCCGACCGGGTCGTCGCCCCCGGCCAAGTACCAGGCGTAGTGGGCGTGCAGGCACTTGACGCCTTGGCGGGTGCCACCCACACCGGCGGAAGGGCGGTGCCCCCTATAGCCGTCGGGGATGGCGGCGTCACGCTCGGCGGCGTACCGGCGATGGGCGTCGGCCAGCTCATCGGGATCGACAGCGGCCTCGGCCCGGCGCACTCCCCCAGCCGATTCCAGCCGGCTCACCTGAAGCACGTCGTCGGGGCCGACCAACCAGTAGCGCGTGGGCATAGGGGTGCCATCATCCAAAATGGGAGCGTTCCTCAGCACCCGAGGAGTGCCGTCATCGGCTCTAACCACTACCTCGTAGGGAGCCCGGGGGGCGCGGCCCAGCAGAGCCTCGACTTGCTCGTCGTTTCCCAAGCGAAGGGTCAGCCCTTCTTTTTCTTCCTTCTCTTGAAGATCTTCCTCACGATCCAGAGAGCGGCGATGATCCCGGCGATGGGACCGAACTTCTTGGCTGCCGGCGGGCCGGCTACTTCCAGCAAGTCAACCGCTTCGGGCTCGGGGCGGGATGCAGCGCCAGCGCCTGAATCGCCAGCAGAGGCATCGTCACCTGAGGAAGAATCATCTGTGGAAGCTGAAAGCATGGCTTCCAGGTTATCGGCAAACTGATCCATGATCTTCGCACTCACGTCGGGAATGAGGTTGCGGCCGATCTGAGCCACCTTGCCGGTGATCTTGAGGTCGGTGGTGACGCCCACTTTCGTCCGATTGTCGTCCAACGCCTCCAGCGTGGCGGTGATGTTGGCGCTGGCGTTTCCCTGCCCCCGGGTCTCTCGACCCTCGGCCAGGATGACCACCTTGAGGGCGTCTTGATCTCGCTCGACGAAGGTGGCCTTGCCCTTGTACTGGGCGTTGACCGGCCCGACTTTGACCTTGACCACCCCCAGGTACTCCTCGCCCTCGATCTCGGTGAGCTGGGCGCCGGGCAGACAAGGGGCGATCCGCTCCACATCATTGAAGGCGTCCCACACATCGCTGGCCGAGGCGTTGACTTCGATCTCGTTGGTCATTTCCATGCTTGCAGGTCCTCCAAGTTCACATCTCTCAATTCGATTCCGAACCCCTCAAGTCCATGCTTCTAGATCCTGAACAGTGTCGAAATCGACCGGCTCTCCGGGACAGGATACTTCCGTAACCTCGCCGGGCCTCATTTGCATGAGCATTCTGGCCCCCACATCCCCGCTGGTGGGCAGCAGCGGCCAAACCGCCGATCCCAGCTTCACCGGAGGGCTTCGGCGCCCCCTATAGACGGCGGTCACCAAGTCGCCTTCGGCCTCCGCCACCGCCCGCCAAGACTCGGCGCCCACAAGCGGCTGGTCGCCCAGCCCTATCACCACCGCGTCGTGGCCGTCGTTCTCTGCGGTGAACACCCCGGCCCTCAGCGAGGTGGCCTGGCCCAGTTCCCAAGTGTGGTTCTCCACCAACACCACCCCGTCGGGGATCAGGTCGCGCAGCTCCACTGCCCCGGTCACGATGTACGCCGCGTCGAGCTCGGCTTCCAGCGCGGCACCGAGGGCGTGCTGGACCACGGTCAGCCCCCTAAACGGGGCCCGCAGCTTGTGGGTGTCTCCCCCGAAACGGGTGCCGGCGCCCGCGGCCAACACTACGGCGGCAATGGTCACTTCTTCGCCCGCTCGATCAGCTCTGTGTTGGCAGTCACGGCCCGAACACCTCGCCATTGGGGTGGAATGCGGCCCAGGCGAACCAGAATTCGTTGGTGTGGACCACCGGCTCGAGCCGGGCGCCGGCCAATTCGCCGTCAACCGCCTGGCCGAGCACGTTCCAGGTCGACCCCGTGCGGTCATCGGTGAATTGGCCATTCCCGGCCGGGACGAACTCCAGCGGCTCGCCCTCGATCCGCCGGTCGAAGGCCAGCGCGGCCCCCACGTCCACCCCGTCGGCGGTGACGGGGGAATCCAGCGCATCGGCGGTGCCCGGTGACCACAACACCACTACCGGAACGCCGGCCACGAGGTCGTTCACCGCCCCGTTGGCCTGCACCACGCTGAACGGGTAGGCCTTGTCATGGCCGTTCACCGTCACCCCGACGGTGCGCTCCAGGGCGGGATAGCGCTCATCCAGGATGGTGGAGTCGAAGAATCCGGGAATCGGGGCCGACCGGGAGGTGTACCGCACGTAGGGATTGCGGCCATAACTGCTGGCGGGGCGACCGGGCGGGGCCAGCACCACCCCATCGGGGTAGCCGGCCTTGAAGTCGCCCCACGACACGATGGCCGACGGGATCACATCCAGGCGGTGACCGGCGTAGGCGCCCACCAATCCCTCACCGCCGATCTGCTGCCACAGCGATTCGGTGGCATCGTCCCACATCACCAGATCGCTGTTGCGCAGCAGTCCAGAGGTGCCGAAGCGCAGTCGCTGGCCGTTTACCACCGGATCGAATACCAGGGCGCTGTTGCACAGCGGGCAGTAGGTGACCAACACCGGGCGGCCTTCGAACTCGTCGTTGACGATCTCGTGGACGATGAGCATGGCCAGCGGGTAGAAGCGGGCCGTGTCGCCCAACACCAAAAGCAGGCCGGGTTCGGGTTCTGACCATCCGGCCTCCGATACCGGGGCGAACTCGGGGTTGTCGATGGGCGGAATGCGGTCGCGGATGGGGATGACCTGGATGCCGATGCGCAGCTCTTCGAGGTCAATGGTGCGGGTGGACCAATCGGTGGCCCAACCACCCGATACGTAGGCCAGATCCCCGGTAGGCCCGTCGCCGCCGGTGATCACCTGCGGGGTGGGCAGGGCAGGAATCGAGGCGGAGCCGCCACAGGCCGAGATCGCCAGCGCCGCCGCTACCAGCGGGGCGAGGCGCTTCATCCCTCGGCCGGTGGGCGGTGGATGGGGCCTTCGCTGTCGCGAAGCGAGGGAGCGGCGTGGCCAGTGCGGTTGGCAATGATCTCGGCGCATACCGAGATAGCGGTCTCTTCAGGGGTGCGGGAACCGATATCCAGCCCGATGGGGGCCATGAGCCGGTCGATTCCCTTCTGGTCTACCCCCACCTCATGCAAGCGATCCAGGCGGGTGGCGTGGGTGCGACGGCTCCCCATGACCCCGATGTAGCCCACATCGGTGGCTACCGCCCGCCGCACGGCGGGCACATCGAACTTGGGGTCGTGGGTGAGGATGCACACCGCGTCGTGGGGGCCGAGCCGATCGCCGTAGTGGTCGAACACCTCGTCGGGCCAGGCCACCATCACCCGGTCGGCCATGGGGAACCTCTTGACGGTGGCGAACACCGAGCGGGCGTCGGCCACGATCACGTTGAAACCCAGCAGCTTTCCGGCCCGGACCAGGGCGGCAGTAAAGTCCACCGCCCCGAAGACGATCATGATCGGCGGCGGCGAGAACGACTCGATGAACACCGATACGTCGGTCTCCCGAGCCTGTCCCTCGGCGCCGTAGTGGCGCACTCCAGTACGGCCGGCAGCCAGCTCCCCCACTGCGTCGCGGCTCACTATCCGGTCCAGCTCAGGATGGCCCAGAGTGCCGATGACGTCGCCGTCGGGCTCCACCACCAGCTTGGCCCCGGCGTTGTGTCCCTCGATAACGGTGGCCAGCGCCACTGGCCGCTCGTCTTGAATGGCTTCTCGCAGCCGGTCGTAGAGTTCGGACACCGCTACCAGTCCAGCGGCTCGATGAACAGGTGGATGGTGCCCCCGCAGGTAAGCCCCACCGCGAAAGCCTCGTCGTCGCTGTAGCCAAAGCTGACCATGCGCCGCTCGCCGGTTTCGAGGATGTCGAGGGCCTCGCCCACCACCGCGCCCTCCACGCAACCTCCCGAAACTGATCCGATCACATCGCCGTTGTCGCTGACGGCCATGGCCGCGCCGGGGTCTCGGGGGCCGGAGCCCTCCACGTTGACCACTCGGGCCAGCGCCACCTGCCGGCCTTCGGCCCGCCAGGCGTCCAGGTCGGCCAAGATCTCCTTCATCCTGATGCTCCGATCAAAAGAGCCGGTTCCGCCGGAGCCTGGTCGTCGGCCAGCACCGCGGCGAGACGCTCCAGCGAGTGCAGCGAATGGCCCTCGATGAAGTCGTCGATGTGGGGCAGGGCGGCGGCCATACCCTGGGCCAGAGGCTGGTAGCCGGGGGTGGCTTTCAGCGGATTCACCCACACGAGTCTATGGGTCACCCGGTGCAATCGGGCCATCTGCTCGGCCATCACCTCGGGGCTGCCCCGATCCCAGCCGTCGCTCAAGATGACCACGGTGGCCCCCCGGGCCATGCCTCGGATGCCCCACAGTTCGTTGAAATCGGCCAGCGTGTCGCCCAGCCGGGTTCCGCCCGACCAGTCGCTCACCGCATCAGACGCCTCGCCTATCGCCCGGTCGGGGTCCCGCGAGGACAGCTCTCGGGTTATACGGGTCAGCCGGGTGCCGATGGTGAACACCTCCACCCGGCGGCGTCCCACCACCGCGGCGTGGACGAAGCGAATGAGCGCCCGGGCGTAAGACTCCATCGAACCGGAAATGTCCAGCAACAGCACCACCCGGCGAAGCCGCTCGCCCGGCTCGGTGTACCAGCGCCTCACCGGCTCGCCGCCGCTTCGGATGGCGGCCCGAACTGTGCGGCGCAATTCGGGATGTCCGGCGGTGCGGTGGGTGCGGCGACGGCGGCGAGACCGGCGGGTGCCGCCGATGCGGGTCATGGCGGCCATGAGGCGGTGGGCCTCGTCGAGCTCATCGTCGCTGTAGTCGGCGAAGTCCTTGTCGCGCAGCACCTCGTGGCGGCTCCACCGCAGCGTGAGGGATGGATCGCCGGAATCGTCCTCCCCACCATCCTCTTCACCCTCATCGTCGCCGTCGTCGTCAACCACCAGGGTGATGGGCTGGGTCACCTCCATGACCGGGGTGGCCACCAGCTGCTGCCCGCCGTAGTAGGCGTCGAAGATCTTGTCGTACAGCTCGATGTCGTCGGGCTCGGTCACCAGGGTGGCCCGGCCGGCCCAGTACACCGAGCTGCGCTGCTCTAGTCCTACCGCGCCGAGGGCCTGGTAGTAGTTGACCGACGACCCCACGGCCACGTCGATGCCCGCGCCTCGAAGGGCGTTTACGAAACCGACGGCGACTTCGTCAACCCGCACGGGCGATGGCCTGGTCGATCAGGCCAGCAATACCCTGGTCGACCACCCGCTGCTGGTCTTCCCGGTACTTGAGCACCGCGCCCAGGCTGGCCTGGGTGATCTCGGGGGTCAGTTCGGCGGCACCGAGTCGGCCCAATGCCAGGCTCCAATCGATGCTCTCGGCCACGCCGGGTGGCTTGTACAGGCCCAGCTCCCGGAAAGCGCCCACCGCAGCCGCCACCTGGCGGGCTAGCGGCTCGCTCACCCCGGGCGCCCGGCGGCCGATGATGTCCACCTCCCGCTCAAAGCTGGGATGCTCCACCCAGTGGTACAGACAGCGCCGCTTGAGAGCGTCGTGGACGTCGCGGGTGCGGTTGGAGGTGATGATCACCCGGGGAGGGGTGGCGGCCGAGAAACGGCCGATCTCGGGCACGGTCACCGCGTAGTCCGACAGGATCTCCAGCAGAAACGCCTCGAACTCGTCGTCGGCCCGGTCAACCTCGTCGATCAACAGCACCGGGGGCGGACCCTCGGTGCCGGCGATGGCTCGCAGCAGGGGGCGCCTGATCAAAAAGCGCTCGGAGTACAGCTCGTCTTCCAGGGCGTCGGCCGTCTCCCGAGTGGCGCCGCCGGTGGCTTCTGCGGTGCGAAGGTGCAGGAGCTGTCGGGAGTAGTCCCACTCGTACACCGCCTGGGCCACGTCGATTCCCTCATAGCACTGGAGGCGGATCAGCTCCCCGCCGGTCCACGCGGCCAGGGCGTTGGCGGTCTCGGTCTTGCCCACGCCGGGCTCGCCTTCGAGGAGCAGGGGGCGGTTCAGGGTCATAGCCAAGAACACGGCCGTGGCCAACCCCTCGTCGGCCAGGTAGTCGCAGGTCTTTAGCCCGTCGGCCACATCAGCGGCCGAAGAGGGCTGAGGGCCCAGAGGCTGGGCGTTAGCGTCCAGCGGCTTCGAGCGCCCGGCGGGTGAGCACCCGGGCGAGGTGCTCGCGGTACTCGGGTCCGGCGTTCAGGTCAGATGGCGGGTTGGTGCCCTCGGCCGCTGCTTCAGCGGCGTCGGAGGCCGACGCGCCTCCGGCTAGGGCGGCCTCCACACCGGCGGCCCGGACAGGAGTGCTGTCCATGTTCACCAGGCCCACACCGGAGTTGCCGTTGTTCACGATGGCCGACACGCCCACGATGGCCCAGTCTTGGGCCCGGCGGTTGAACTTCTGGAAGCCCCATGTGGCGTCGGGCATCTTGGGCACCCGGATCTCGGTGAGCAATTCGTCGTCGCCCAGGGAGGTCTCCAGAAAACCGGTGAAGAAGTCGTCCACCGCGATCTCCCGCTCGCCGCCCGGACCCCGGGCTACCAGGGTGGCCCGCATGGCCAGCATCACCGACGGCAGGTCGGAGGCGGGGTCGCCGTGGGCGATGGATCCGCCGATGGTGCCCCGGTGGCGCACCTGGGGATCGCCCACATGGCTGGTGGCCTCGGCCAACAGCCCGGCCTGTGACTGCACCAGCGCGCTGGTCTCCACGTCACGGTGGCGGGTGAGGGCGCCGATGGCCAGGTGGTCACCGGCGTCGTTGATGTAGCTGAGGTCGTCGAGGCGGCCGATGTCCACCAACACGGCGGGGGTGGACAGTCGCAGCTTCATCAGTGGCAGCAAGGAGTGGCCACCGGCTAGCAGCTTGGCCTCGTCGCCGTGCTCGGCCAGCGCGGCCAGCGCCTCTTCAGCCGAACCGGCCCGGATGTAGTCGAATGCCGCAGGAATCATGACGAGGCCTCCGCGCAGTGCAAAACGGCTTTGACGATGTTGTGGTACCCGGTGCAGCGGCACAGGTTGCCCTCGAGGCCGATGCGTACTTCTCGCTCGGTGGGGTCGGGATTCTCATCCAGCAGCGAGACAGCCGCCATGACCATGCCGGGCGTGCAGTAGCCGCACTGGAGGGCATGGCACTGGCGGAACGACTCCTGCATGGGGTGCAGCACGTCGCCGTCGGCCAGGCCCTCAATGGTCAAGAGATCCTGCCCGTCGGCCTGCACGGCCAGCATGGTGCAGGATTTCACCGACTCGCCGTTCACATGGATGGTGCAGGCGCCGCACGAGGATGTGTCGCACCCGATGTTGGTGCCGGTGAGGCCAACCACGTCGCGGATGTAGTGAACCAGCAGCGTTCGCGGTTCCACATCATGCGAATGGCTGTCCCCATTGATGGTGACCGTTACTTCCACGGCATCTCCCTAATCGTCTTCCGGGTCCGCGAGGAAATCTAGTACACCGACCCCCGCTCTGGTCACCCCGTAAGCCACAACCATCCCTGTGACCCGGCAACCAAGTATGCAACTTCTTGATGAAAGAACACGCAGTACCAGAGTCGCGGCTCAATCACTCTCGTAGAGACGGTGAAGGTCGACGAGCTCTAGGTCGGTGCGGGTTTGGCCGGCGGCGGTCAACTCGGGGGTGAATCCTTGGGCCGAGAACAGGAGGCGCTTGGCGGTGGGCGACAGCGTGACCCCGGAGCGGCCGGCCAGAAGGACGGTGAGATGGTCGAGGCGTGCTAGGGCGTCTGTGCCTAGCTGGTAGGCCTTAGCTTCTCCCACCAACTGGATAATCTTGGTCTTGCCTTCTTGGGAGCTGCTCCGGAGCGCGACCACGTCCAACTCGAAGTTCTGACGGTGTCTGCGGTCGTTCACTTGTACGGATGCTGATCGGTCAGCAGGACCACCCAGAGTCTCTTCTGAGGCATAGCGGTCTACCCAGAGGCGGCACATCGACTCGAAATGAGGGCCGACGATCTGAGAGCGATAGGTGGCTTCCGCGTCGGCCCACGCCTCCAGTGCTTGGCGGTCTTCCAGCCGGGCACGGTGCCGACGGTTGATCAGGTGGTGGAAGCGCACAATCGGGTCGGCCACTCGGTAGACCGGTCGCCTGTCGGCCAGCAGGTCTTCGTGGCGGATGACGAAGCCAGCGGTGGTCATCACCCCGAGGTGATGGCTGATGTCATTGGACGTCCTTCCCAGTGCTTCGGCAATCTTCGCCGGTGATGTCCGCCCATCGGCCACCGCTTGGAGCAAGGAGTAGTAGGTGGCCTCGTCGGTAACCCGGGGGTCTTCCCTCAGCAGATAGTCGTCCTCCCGGAACAAGACGTGGGACGGATTCAACACCGTGGCGGCCAGCCACTCGGGTAGTTCTTCGGGGCGGTCTGGGGCACCGACATCCGCGGTCAGGTCCTTGTAGCCCGCGGCCCCGCCCATCACGGTGTCCACCCCGAACGCCGAGGCCAAGTCGTCGATCCCCCAATAGCCGCGAGCCTGCCGGTAGTCGAATGGGGCCAGCGGCATGTCCAGGGTGGCCCGGCCTCGTAGAGGCGATGTGCCGCTCAGGATCTGGGTCATTGCCGACATGGCCGATCCGCATAACACGATGCTCACCGGTGCCGTCCACCTCTCAGCCAAGGCCCCCGCCGCGGCCTCGTCCATCACGGCCTGCACTACCGAGTCCAACTCAGGGTTGTTCTGCTGTAGGTAGGAATACTCGTCGATCACCAAGAGCTGCGGTCGATCCCCTCGGGTGCCCAGCACGCTCACGGCCTGTTCTACGGCGTCGGACCAGTCTCGGAACGGCTGAGGTGGTGCCCACTGGAGCTGTCGGCTGAGGCTGTTGGCAAACCGGTCAAGGGCGGGTCTGCGCTCTTCCCGCAACGCCAGGTGGTACACCCCGCCCATCGCCTCCACCAGGCGGCGCAACAGATAGCTCTTGCCATAGCGGCGTCGGCCGTACACGATGCCCAGTCGAAGGCCCGGCCGCAGCGACAAGGCGAAACGCGACAGGTCTTCCCACTCCACCTCGCGGTTGTAGAGACTCTTTGGCCTCTCTAGCGTGGCCACTAGCTGTCCTCCCAGCCAATAAGTTCACTTAATACAACTGCACTTATTATAAATGAACTTAACTTAGATGGCAACAGGGAATCGGCTCAGGCGGGGCGCCAGGCGAGGAGGGTGAAGGGGCCTTCTTCGTCGGTGTGATCTTCGAAGGCCATTTCAATGGACTGGCCACCGGTGGGCTCATCGTCGCCCTGCCAGGTGGCGGGCAGGCACAGGTCGTCCTGTTCGTCGAGGCGGCCCAGCACCACGGTGTAGGGGGAGGCGAATCCGGGGAGGAAGGCGTGGTGGTTCACCACCCAGCTCTCCACCGTGGCCCGGCCCGACAGCGGTACCCAGGTGTAATCGAAGGAGGCACAGCGCCCGCACATGACCCGAGGCGGCCACCGCCATGCCCCGCAAACGTCGCAGCGCTGCAATTCGAAGCGGTGCTGGTTGATGCGCTCCCACCACGGGGCCGAGTCCCGTTCTGGGTAGGGCCGGGGCTTGGGGGCTTGGTCGGCCGGGTGGTCAACGGCGGTCATCGGCTCAAGACTGCCACAATCCCGATCTAGAGTGAGCCGAGGCCAATCGAGATCGCTGGACACCCAAATGCCAACACCAGACCAAAGATGACGGTAGAGCGAACAGTGGCCTATCAGCGAGCGTCGCGGACGCTGATGGCCTCGGTGGTCCCCACCTCGGCGGCCATGGCTTCGGGGTTCGCCGCGGCTGCGGTGCTGGCCAAGGAGATCACCGGCAGCGAGACCCTGGCCGGGGTGGCCGCCGCCATGATGCAGGTGGGCAGCGTGGCGATGACCGTTCCCCTGGCACGCCGTATGGCCCGACTCGGCCGCCGCCGGGGCTTGGTGGCCGGGTGGTCGATAGGAACGGTGGGAGCCACCCTTGCCTTTCTGGCTGCGGTGGCCGACTTCTATCCACTGTTGGTGGTGGGGATAGTCGGCATCGGCGCGGGCAACGCCACCAACTTGGCGGCCCGATTCGCCTCCGCCGACCTGGCTCCCGACGACCGGCGGGCCCGAGCTATCGGGATGCTGGTGTGGTCAACCACGTTCGGCGCAGCATTGGGACCCACTATCGCATTGGGGCCTGCATCGGCGGTGGCCGGGTTCTTCGGGCTGCCGGAGCTGTCTGGCCCCTATCTGCTGGGAATGGTCCTCTTCGTCATCGGGCTCACCGTCACCCATACATGGCTGCGCCCCGACCCGCTGGAAGTGCTGGGCACATTGGGCAAAGCCGCGGCCCGGCCGGCACCGCTGCGAGTGGTGGGACGGCGAATCGCTACCGTGCCCGCCGCCCGGCTGGCGGTGATCGCCATGCTCACCGGCCAAGCGGTGATGGTGGGGGTGATGACCATGACCCCGCTGCACATGGACAACGGCGACCACCATCTCCGGGTGATCGGCTGGGTGATCTCGGTACACGTCATCGGGATGTTCGCCTTCTCCCCCATCGTGGGCTGGCTGGTCGACCGCATCGGCCCCTATCTCATGGTCGGGCTAGGCGGTGTGATCCTGTGCATCGGCGCGGAGACTGCGGCCCACAACAGCGCCGAGGACAGCGCCGGGATGTTCGCCGGCCTCCTGCTAGTGGGTTTGGGCTGGAGTTTCGGGCTGATCGCGGGGAGCGCGCTGCTCACCTCGGCGTTCCCGGTAGCCCAGCGGGTGGAGATGCAGGGAGGCGCCGATCTATTGATGACCGGTGGCGGGGCGATCGCCGGTCTGTCCTCGGGCGTGGCCATGGAGCACTTCGGCTTTCACTCGCTGAGCCATTGGGCTGGACTGGCCGCCTTGCTGTTGGTGGCTGCCGCAGCCGCCGCCTGGTACGCCTCCCGCCAAGAGCGAGCCGAGCCGGTTCCCACTGGGTAGCTGACGCCTTCGCCGACAGGCAGTCAGCTATCTCGGCGCAGGATGATGGCCGAGGAATTGCCGGCCACATAGCCGGGCTGGCCGGTGGACAAGGCCACCTCGGCGCCGGGGACTTGGAAGCGCCCGGCGGTACCCCTCACTTGGCGGACGGCCTCGTGCAGGTTGTTAAGGCCATGCACATAGCCCTCCGACAAGAACCCGCCGTGGGTGTTCACCGGCACTCGCCCTCCGGGGGCGGTTCCCCCCTCGGCGATGAAAGCGGCGGCCTCGCCTTTAGGGGCGAATCCGTAGTCCTCCACCTGCACCAGCACCAAGTGGGTGAAGGCGTCATATAGAGAGGCGTATTGGATGTCGTCGGGGCCGATTTCAGCCATCTCGTATAACCGACGGGCCATTTTCGCCGCGACGGAGGTGGTCCAGTCGGCCTGCACCCGGTTGCTGTGCATCATGTGGCCGCCGCCCCAGGTCATCCCCGAGATCAATACCGGGGTCTGGCGCAGGTCGCGAGCCCGCTCGGCGGTGGTGATCACCACCGCGGCGGCTGCGTCGGTCTCCAAACAGCAGTCGAACAGCCGAAACGGCTCCACGATCCAGCGGGAGGCCAGATAGTCGTCCATGGTCATGGGGGCCCGCATCATGGCCCGCTCGTTGTGGGCAGCGTTGGCCCGCTGTTGCACGGCGATGCGCCCCAAGTCCTCAGAGGTGGTGCCCCACTGGCTCATATGGGAGCGGGCGAACATGGCATACCACTGCGGCGGGGTCACCCAGCCGATGGGGTGCTGGTACTGGGACTCCACGATGGCCGGCGGCGGGCGGCCCGTGCCCCCCATGCGGTGCTCGGAGCGGGCGTTGATGGACCGCCACACCACGATGTGGCGGGCATGGCCCAGAGCGGCGGCATTGGCGGCGTGGCCCACCACCGAGTGCGAGGTGGACCCGCCACCGAACTGATCGCAGTACCACGACAGGTCGTCCACCCCCAGGCACTGGGCCACGATGGAGGCAGTGATGGAGTCCTGCACCTGGTGGCAGGCCACCCCGTCGATGTCCTCCCGGCGCAGCCCGGCGTCCTCAATGGCGGCCATGATGGCCCGCAAGGCCAGCGTGAGGGTGCTCACCCCTGAGTTCTTGGACAGCTCGGTGATGCCGATGCCCGCAATGGCCGCCTTGTCGCGGAAAGGGTGATCGCTCACTGTGACGACACTAGAGCGCAGCCGCTAGGTTCAGCGGCGTGAACGACTATCCCATCCACGTTGGCAGCATGCTCTTCACCCTGGTTGACCCCAATCCGGGCCACGAGAAGGAGTACAACCGCTGGTACGAGCGAGACCACTTCTACGCCGGGTGCATGATCGGGCCCTGGCTGTTCGCCGGTTCCCGGTGGGTGGCCCCCCGGTCGCTCAAGGACATGCGCATAACCGACGGCAGCGGCGAGGTGTCGCAGGCCGGCCAAGGCTCGTTCCTCGCGGTGTACTGGGTGCTCGACGGCCACGACGATGAGCACTGGGAGTGGGCCGGCGAGCAGGTTCACTGGCTGTATTCCAATGATCGGGGGTTCGCCGAGCGCACCCACCGCCACACCATCTTGGCCGACGTGGGCTGGGCCGCCTACCGCGACAACGACCCGGTGCCCCTCGAGCTGGCCCTCGACCACGGCTATGCCGGCATCGGTGTGGTGGCCATGGACCGGGCCGACGGGGTGAGCGAGGACGAGCTCCACGCGTTCCTGCGCGACAAGGCCATGCCCGAGATGATGGCCGGCTCCCCGGTGGCCATCGGCTCGGTCTGGAAGCCCCGCCAGCGCGACGAGATCACCTCCAATTCCCCCATGGACTTGGGCTCGGGAACCGGAACAGAGGCCCGCACGCTTCAAATCTTCTTCTGCGACGAGCAGCCCGACGGCTGCTGGGACTCGTTCCAGGGCTACGTGGACGCCGTCAATGGCTCGGGATTGGCCAACGTCTGCTGGGCCGGCCCGTTCTACAAGACGGTGGTGGGCACCGACACCTACGTCGACCAGCTCTAGGACTGGTCCCCCAGCCCTACTGGTACGACACGAACGCCGGGTAGGGGGTGAGGGCCAGCACCTCCTCGGCGGTCGGGGTGGGGATGTCCTCGTCGTAGAAGTTCTTCCAGCCCCAATGGAACTGGCTGGCATCGGGTGGCCGGGTCAATCGGCTCCAAGAGCCGTACTTGGTATTGATGGGGCCTTGTCCGTCCATTTGGATCAGCACCGCCAGCTCCGGCGGGGTCTGGATCAGCTCTCGGTTGGTGATCATGGACGGCTGGAACTGGTGGACGATCAGAAGCTTCTGGGGCAGAGCCTCTTCCCTCACGATTCCGGCCAGCCACTCCACCACCCGGTTGACCTCCGAGGCATCGACACTGCCGATCTGGCGCAGATGAACCTGATCGGGTTTTAGCCGCCACTCAGGATCGAGCGCTAGGCCCACATTGGGCAGGCGAAGGAACTCTTCGTAGTACTTGGCCTGGGTGAGAAAGTCGGTTCGCCCCGGCTGGAGGTCCAACACCACGTACATGTCGTTGGCCGCCGCAGTCTCAATCCAAGGCCTGAGCACGTCTCGAGCGGTTTCTGCCGAATAGTCGCCATCGCTGCCGGCTGATGCCGAGGCAATGGTGGCGATGATCTCGAAGGTGGGCAACACAACCGAACCGTCAGCGTCGTAGCCCTGGATAATGGACTGGAGGCGCTCCACGCCCTCCTCGGCGCCCTGCTCCCCCAACACGCCGAGAGCCGAACCTGTCGGGTGGCCGTACATGGCCACTAAGCGGCGGTCGAAGCCCCCGTCGAACATGAGCAGACCGCCGCCGGGGATTTCGTCGCCCCGGCGGACGACGGCCAGCTGCCAGGCTAGGTCGTCGCCGAATTCCGAGAATGCTTCCACCTGGGCGGCCCCGTAGATCATCTTCCTGGTATCAGTTGGGTAGGCCCGCAGATCGCCGTTCACCACGATCACACTGGCCCCGATGGGGCGGCCGAGGGCGGCCAGCGTCGCAACCGGTCCGCGGCCGTCCACCAGCCACACCCGGCTATCGGTGCCACCCCGGGGGACATAGGTTGCCTGCTCATCTACCGGCACCAGAAGGAAATTGAATTCGGCCAGAGAAGTCTCAAGGACCTGCTCCGCGAACCCGGCCGCCACGACTCGTTGCGGTGCCAGGCGCCGCAGTTCATCCATCAAAGTGGGATCGAACCACGAATCCACCAGCAGCAGTGGACCTTGGATCCCACGCGCCGCCAAGGTGGATATGGCCGCGTGGTCCCTGGCCAGTGCTAGTCCCACCTCGTGGGCGCACTCGTAGGCCGCCTGCGAAATCTCGACGCTGGCCGGGGCGAACTCCGTGGTGGACAACCGGAAATCATCAGAAGCCTGAGGCGAGCACTCGCGTTCGTCCCTTACGGGTTCAGCGGCCGGAGTTGGCTCCGGGACCGTGGTCGGTTCCGGGACCGCCGTTGGCTCCGGGACCGCTGTTGGCTCTGGGGCTGTAGTTGGCTCTAGGGCCGCTGTCGGTTCCGGGACCGCCGTTGGCTCCGGGACCGCTGTTGGCTCTGGGGCTGTAGTTGGCTTGGGGACCGTCGTTGGCTCGGGAGTCGCACTGGGCTCAGGAGTCTCGGGCGCGGGGGCAGCTTTGGTGGGGGTTGCGACTGGGGCAGGGTTCGATTCGGTGGGAATTGGAGTTTCAGCGGCGCTGATCGACTGAGAATCCGGCCGGTTTGCAAAACGGTCAGAGCAGGATGTCACCAGCAGCAAAACCACTATGAGAACAACTAGTCGACGAGCCAATTTGCAACTCCCAGTCGCAGGCTAGCCCGGTCACCGCCTACTTTCGTGTCACCGCCTGAGCAGGGGATTTAGCGGTATTCTGCCCACCAGGCGTCTAGTCGGGCCTCGGTGGCAGGCCGGTCTAGGTCAGGCTCGGACCGTTTCAGCTCCAAAAGGAACTTGAGCGCTGCACCCACCACTGGACCCGGGCCGATGCCGTAGCGCTCCATAACCTCGTTGCCGTCGATCAGCGGACGCTCGGCGGCCCGGCGCTCCTCCTCGGCCAAGCGGGCGATTCGGGCCTCCAAGTGGTCCACATGGTGTTGGAGATCGGCGGCCTTCTGGACGTTCCTGGTGGTGCAGTCGGCCCTCACCAGCTCGTTCAAATAGCCCAGCAGCGGCCCTGCCTCTCGGGCGTATCGGCGCACAGCGGCGTCGCTCCAACCGTCGGCATACCCCTTGAACCGGCCCGACAAACGCACCAGTTCGCTCACGTCGTCAACCACTTGCTCGGGATAGCCCAACTGGGTGAGCCGTTTGCGGGTCATCCGGGCCCCCACCGCCTCGTGGTGGTAGAAGGTGACCGTCCCCCGCTCATAAGAGCGGGTGCGGGGCTTGCCCACGTCGTGGAACAGCGTGGCCAGCCGCAGAACCAGATCAGCCCGGGTCTTGGCCACCACCGCGATGGTGTGGGCCAGCACATCCTTGTGGCGGTGGATCGGGTCTTGCTCCAAACGGAGCGCGGGAAGTTCGGGGACGATCTCGTCGGCGAGGCCGGAGTCAACCAGTTGCCACAGCGGCGGGGCAGGGTCTTCGGCCAGCAGAGCGGCCGTCAGGAGTTCCCTGCGCTCGTCGACGTTGGTGGCTACCGCTCCTCCTTGAACACGACGTGCTTGCGAGCCACCGGGTCGTACTTCTTCAGCTCGATCCGCTCCCGGTCGTTGATGCGGTTCTTGGTGGTCACGTAGGTGTAGCCGGTGCCCGCAGTGGACTTCAGCTTGATGATGGGGCGCTTGTCACTAGCCATGGCTCAGAACTTCTCCCCGCGCTGGCGCATTTGGGCCACCACTTTGTCGATGCCGTGCTTGTTGATGGTCTTGAGGCCTTTGGCCGACACGTTGAGGGTGATCCACCGCTTCTCCGACGGCACCCAGAAGCGGTGCTTGTGGACGTTCGGGTTCCACCGGCGCCGCGTCTTGCGGTGCGAGTGGGACACGTTATTGCCGAACGACGGGCGACGACCGGTCACCTGGCAGACCTTGGACATAGGGAACCATGTTACCGGCCCCGCCACTGCCACCGGCAAGCGGATAGGAGCAGTCGCGCCCAATCTCGACAACAATCTCTGCTGGCAGGAGGGATAGGGTCGCCGCCATGAAACTCGGACTGGTCTGGGGATATTGGAGCCGCGGGATGCCCGAGGGCTTCGTGCCGCTCACCCAAGAGGCAGAGCGGCTCGGCTTCGACTCGGTGTGGACGGCAGAGTCGTGGGGCTCCGATGCCTTCTCGCCTCTGGTGTGGCTGGCCGCCCACACCGAGCGCATCCGCCTGGGCACCGGAATCGTGCAGCTTGCTGCCCGAACTCCCACCGCCACCGCCATGCATGCGGTGACCGCCGACCACCTGTCCAACCAGCGGCTCATCCTGGGGTTGGGCGTGTCCGGCCCCCAGGTAGTGGAGGGGTGGTACGGCCAGCCCGGCAACCGGCCCCTGGCCCGCACTCGGGAGTACGTGGAGATCCTGCGGCGGGTGTTCGCCCGCGACGGGTATCTCACCTTCGAAGGCGACTATTACAACCACCCTTACAAGGGGGAGGGCGACACCGGCCTGGGCAAGCCGCTCAAGATCATGACCCATCCCCCCCGGGTCGACATCCCCATCTTCATCGGCGCCGAGGGCCCCAAGAACATCGCCCAGACGGTGGAGATCGCCGACGGCTGGCTGCCGCTGTACTACTCCCCCTTCCGCCCCGAGGTGTACGCCGAGTCGATCGCCGGTCGCTCCGACGACTTCGAGATCACCGTCCACACCACCATCAAGGTCACCGGCGACTCCGACGAGGAGTTGGCCGAGGCGCTGTTCCCCACCAAGGCCTCCCTGGGCTTCTACATCGGAGGGATGGGGGCCAAGGGGCAGAACTACCACACCAAGCTCATGGCCCGGATGGGCTTCGAGGAGGAGGCCTTCCACATCCAAGACCTGTTCTTCGAGGGTCGCCGAGAGGAGGCCATCGCCGCAGTGCCCGACCAGTTCGCCGACGAGATCTCCCTGGTGGGTTCCCCGGAGCGGATACGCGACCGGCTGGCCGCCTGGAAGGAGAGCCCGATCACCGGCATCAACGTGGGGGCCCGAAGCGCTGAGGAACTGCGCACAATCGCCAAGGTCATCCTCGGCTAGCCCAAGACTGGAATAATGACCCCATGACTGAGCCAATCACCTTCTACTTCGACCCGCTTTGACCATGGTGCTGGCAGACAGCCCGTTGGGTTCGTCAGATCGAAGACGCCGGTGAGGTGAGCGTGACCTGGGGTTTGTTCTCGTTGGCCATCGTCAACTTCGACAAGCCCATGGACGAGTTCGACCCCGATCGAGGGGTGGGGGTGCGCTCGCTGCGTACCGCGGTGAAGGCCCGCGAGGTGGGCGGAAACGACGGCATCGGTGCCTACTACCAGGCCATTGGCCACCGGGCGTTCGACTTGGTGGAGTCGGTGGACGAACTCGACACCATCCGGGCCGCCGCGGTGGACGCCGGCTTCGACGCCAGCCTGGTGGACGATGCCCTGGCCGACGACAGCACCTGGGAGACCCTGAATTCCGAGCACACCATCTTGTGCGATGAGACCCGCAGCTTCGGCGTGCCCACCATCCGCCTCGACGGCGGCCAAGGCCCGGCCCTGTTCGGCCCAGTGATCAGCAACCCGGCCGAGACAACCGAAGAGGCGGTGGAGCTGTGGCGCCATGTGCGGTGGCTGACCGCCTACGACAACTTCGCCGAGCTCAAGCGCGACCGCCTGCCGCCCGATCTGGAGGCCTACAAGCGAAGGTATGGCGACGACGGCTGACGCTGTCGCCGAATCGACTGCCCCTCGATCCGGGGCGCATCGTCCCCTTTGGCGTAGGCGGGGGGCCAGGTGGTTCGCCGCCGCGGTGGTGGTCGCCCAACTGGCGCTGGTGGCCAACGGCTACCGGGATGCGCACAACTACTTCGCCTTCCAGCCGTTCAATGAGTCGAGCACCTATGCGGTGGAGCTGGTGCGGGTGCTGGACGACGGCCAGCGAGTGGCGGTGCCCAACGGCCGCTGGGAGGGCTACGACTGGAACGAGCTGATCGGGTGGGGGCCGCTGCGGTCCCCCTGGCGCCAGCGCCACGCCTTCTCCGGGGTGGACGCGGTGGTGGACTTTTTGGATCACGCCCTGGACTGGATGGCCGACAACACCCCCGGTGACACCGAAACCCGCTACTGGGAGGCCACCGTCACCTACTACCGCAACGCCCGCGGCCCCAATGTCACGGTGATCCGCAGCCACGACCGAGAGTTGGGCGGCCCGTGACGGCCACGACGTCTTCGGCTTCGGCGACCCATTGGCGGGAGCGGTTCCACCGGTGGCTGAGCGAGGTGTTCGACCAGCCCGCCAGCGTGCGGGGCGCAGCCGTGCTGCGCATCGTGCTGGGTCCGTGCGTGATCTGGCACCTGCGGCCGTTTCTGGCCGACGCGCTCGACGGCATCACCTACCACGACCGCTTCCAGCAGCCGTGGTGGGCCTGGTATCCCAATGCGCCCGAAGGGCTGTATGTGGCGCTGTTGTGGATCGGGGTGGCCGCCGCGGTGCTGATGACGGTGGGCTGGTGGTCGCGCCCCGCCTCCTGGGCCGCCTTCGCAGTGGTGGCCTACAACCTCTTCTTGTCGCAGACCCACTTCCACCACAATCGGGCGCTCCTGGTGATCCTTCTGGCCGGGGTGGCCCTGTGCGACAACGGCCGGGCGCTGTCGCTGGACGCCCTTCGCCGACCGCCGCCCGATGACCGGGCCTTGGTGTGGCCGATATGGCTGCTTCGGTTCGAGGCGGCGGTCGTCTACTTCGCCTCGGGGTTCTCCAAGCTGATCGACCCCGACTGGGTGGGCGGGCGAGTGCTCCACGACCGCACCGTCCGCTACCAGCACGAAGTGCGCGACGCCCTGGGCGACACGCTGGCCGACCCGGTGCTGGAGGTGGTCACCGCTCGGGCGTTCCACTGGGTGCTGTCGCCGGCCGCGGTGGCCACCGAGCTGTTCATCGCCTTCGGTCTGTGGTTCCGCCGCACCCGGTTGGTGGCGGTGTGGGTGGCGGTGGCCTTCCACGTGGGCATCGAGGTGACCTCCCACGTGCAGGTATTCAGCGTGATCGCCATCGGCGCCCTGGCCCTGTGGGCGGTTCCGTCCACCCGCGACCGCACCCTGGTCACCCCTAGCCGCTGGGTGGGGTGGCTGGACTGGATGGCCCGGTTCGACATCACCGTGGCACCGGGGGCATCGTGGTGCATGGTGGATCGCGACGGCACCGTGCTGGAGGGGCGAGAGGCCCGCCAGTTCGTGCGGACCCGGCTGCCGGCCACCTTCCTGTTCTCCCGGTTCTGGCGGTACCGGTGAGCGCTCTCGGTCGGGTACGGCGGCTCTGGTCTGGTCGAGCCTCGCGTCGGCTCATCGCCTGGGCGGTGGCGTGGGTGGTTATCGCCGGTTTGTTGCGGGTGACCCTGGCCGCACCCGAGGTGTGCCCGGAATACTCCCCCGGCGACGGACAAACCGCCATCGACGCCGGAGCCGACTGGATCGTCCGCACCCAGGAGCCAAATGGGCGCTACCTGTACGAGTACGACCGGCGCACCGAGTCGGCAGTGCCGGGGTACAACCTGGTCCGCCACGCCGGGGGCACCATGTCGCTCTACCAGCTGGCCATCGCCCAGCAGGGCCAAAACCACCAGGTTGTGGAGGCCGCCGACCGGGGCATGAACTACTTATTGGAGCGGGCGGTGGACACCGGCAATGGGGGCATGGGACCGGCGCTGTCGCCCCGAGGGCCGGTGAAAACGGGGACGGCATCGCTGACGCTGGTGTCGCTGGCCCATCGGCGCATCCTCACCGGGGATGAGCGCTTTGACGGCGAGATGCGGGCGCTAGGACGGTTCCTGATGGGCCAGCAGCTGCCCGACGGGGGGATGCTCAACTTCTGGGATCCCAAGACGGGCGCACCGGTGCCCGGAGAGCGGTCCCGGTTCGCCACCGGGGAGGCCGCCTGGGGCCTGGCCCTGATGCACGAGGCCTTCCCCGGCGAGGGCTGGGACGCCCCGGTGTGGGCCATCATGGACTACCTGGCCACCGAGCGCGACGAGCTGGAAGAGCTGTGGCCCCCGCCGTGGCCCGACCAGTGGGCGGCCTACACCCTGGGCGAGATGGCCGAGTGGGGCCTGGAAGACCACCACCTGGAATACGCCCAGCGCTTGGCCGGCCGGTTCAGCCAGATGATCCGCTGGGACGCCCAGCGAGAGGGCGTGGCCAAGGTCTCCCATCTGCCCATGCCCCGCGGCGGTGGCTACGGGACCATCCTGGAGGGCCTGGGCGCGCTGGAGTGGCTGTGGCTCAACGAGCCCCGGCTGGCCGACGCCCCGCTGCGAGATCGGCTGGAGTGCGGGGCAGCCCGCCTGGCCGAAGCCCAAGCCGCCGACGGCGCTTGGTACTACGACGACCTAACCAGGGTGGACGACCAGCAGCACGCCGTCTCCGGCATATTGCTGGCCGACGTCAGTTTCAATCTCGGAGGAAACAAGCCATGAAAGCAGGAACACCATGAGCGGGCTCGGGTTGCCATCAACCGATTCGATTGACAAGGCCAAAGCTACGAAAGGGCGGCTGCCATGAGCGGGCTCGGACCGGTGATGTTGATGGTGCTGGCCGCGGCCAACCCGGCCGCGGGCGCGCTGAGCGTGGCCTGGCGACCCTCCAACCGTGATCAGTGGCGTCCCCGGGTGGCGCTGGCCGTCGCCGCAGCGGTGGGCGCGTTGTGGGTGATCGCCGCGCTGGCCGATCCAATCCTCGACGGCCTGTCGGTTACAACCGGCACCTGGCGTTTGGCCACCGCCGTGCCCTTCGCCCTTGCCGGACTGTGGTGGATGGTGTGGCCCGACCACCCAATCCACGACGAGCCCCGGGCCGGAACCCAGGTAGCGCTCATCGCCCTCACCGTGTTGTTCACCCCCCAACTAGTAGCCGTAGTCCTGGCCACCGCGGCCCACGACGGCACCCTGCGCACCATGGCCGGCGTAGTCCTAGCCGCCACCCTCACCGCCGCCCTCCTCTGGTTCCGAGCCGTCCCCACCCCCCTGCTCTCAGTGATCGCTCGCCTCCTAGGCGGCATCGCCGTAGTCCTAGCCATAGCCCTAGGAGTAGACGGCACCCAAACCCTCTGATGACCGCCTAGAGCCAGACTTCAGCTTCGGCGAATCTCCTGGAGACCGTCGATTGGGGTCCAGGTCTCGATCACCAGTTCTTGTCCCTCGACGCGTGTGAGGGTGGCCCGGGTGATGTGGGCGGTGAACAGAACCATGATGTCGGGGTTGTCGATAGGAAAGCGGTGGCCGGCAATGAACTTGTCCACCTCGGCGGGGGTGGTCGACACGGCTTGCCCGTCGATGCGGGCATCGCCGAGCAGCAGCTCCTCGGTGTCCGGCGAACTGTGCAGCGAGAATCTCGGGTCGCGGCGCAGGTCCGTAGCTTTGAGCGAGTCCGGGCTCATGCCTAGCCATAAGTGCCCGTCGCGAATCGGCGCCTCCATCCCCGACAGCCGCGGCGACCCATCCCGACGCAGCGTCGCCATCACCGCATGCATATGGCTCTCAAACCGCAACCGAATCCGCTCGGCCAGGTCAGGGGCCTGCCCCTCAAACTGTCCCCAAATGACCGCTGTCGAATTGCTCACTGGTGTAGCGGGCTCAACCGGCAACAGCGGCGAGGACATGCTCCTCGCTCAACTCGGGGAAGTCACCAACTATCTCCGACGGCGTCATACCCGCTGCCAGATAATCCAGCACGTCATCGACCGCTATCCGCGTGCCAATGAAGCAGGGCTTGCCGCTGCGGACACCAGCCCTCGTCTCAATCATCGTGGTGAGCTCCACAGAAAGAAGCATATTCAGCAGGCCAAATGCAACGAAGCGACATCTTTTGCCTCTGGCCATCTCAGCTCTGGCGATTCTCTCAGAGGCCTCAGGGTAGCCCCGGTACAAGGACTTTTATCCCCTCAAACTCCACTTTGCAGCGATTTCAAACTCCACTTTGCAGCCAGTTAGGGCAGGATGCTGTGGTCTCCGACTCGGTGCCACACGATGTGGCGTTTGCCTTCGATCACTGGGCGGCCCATTGAGAACGTCGCCCGACCGTCTGGGGCCCAGGTCATCTCGAATAGCCCTGGCTGTCCCTGCACTTTTTTGATGCGAAGAGAAGCCCGAAACCTCTCACGCGGGTCTTTTTCCATCGCCAGCAAATCTTCGACGAACTCTTCACGCTTACGGTCGAAACTGTCCTGCTGCCGGTGCGTCAAGCTCTCGTAGTCGCGAATGAACGCGCGGGTCTCGTCATGAGTCGGCACGGTCTAGGGCGCGAGCTAGTCGGTGGCGCGGCCGTTACGGCGTTGCCGAATTGCCGCTAGAAGCGCTTCGTCACTGTCGTAGCGCACGGCAATCTCGTCCTTGGGCACTTCGAGGCCGCTCTCGACGCTGGCGTCAAGCTCCGCGAGCGTCACAGACTGCTCGGTTTCGTCGGAGTCGGTGCCGATCACCGGCACAGCGGTCATGGGCATAGCCCCTCTCGGTAGTGCGAACTAGCCCTCAGGCTATCCACTGCACGAGGGCTTTCGCACCCACTATCTGAGCGGCGGTTCCGGTCGAATGTGTCACACCTGTCAATAAGGTGGTCCTGTGTAGTTGCAGCGGTCTTTGCACGGGTGCCGCATGAGGGTTGGGTGTGTGTTGGCCACGCATTTGCGGGCGAAGGTGGAGATGAGCCGGCATCGCCACCTGGAGGACAGTCCGGTTTTGATCGTCGACGGCGATCCGTCGGCGGCGAGGACTCTGGTGGTCGACTACTTCCCAGCCGCGGTCGGGGTCAAGGAGGGCATGACCTTGGAGGAGGCGATGTCGCACCACGCCGACGCCGTGGTGTTGGACGCCGACGAGCCCTGCTATCGGCAGGCTTTCCGCCGCATGGTGGCCGACCTGCAAGTAATCAGCGACCGGGTGGAGGCGGCTGATCTGGGCACGGCCTACGTCCGCCTCGACGGGCTGGAGGGGATCTACGGCGGCGAATCGGGCGCGGTCGCCGCGCTCATGGGCGCGCTTCCTGCCTTCTTGGGCCCCCGCGTCGGGGTGGCCGACACCAAGTTCCCCGCCTTCGTCGCCGCCCGGACCCGCCGGGGACCGGGGGCTTGTGGGACGGGCGACGACGTGCGCTCCTTCCTCGCCCCCCACAGCATCGACCTGCTTCCGGTCTCAGCCGCCATGAAGGGCGACCTGCACCGCTTCGGCCTGCACACCATGGGGGCAGTCGCCTCGGTGAGCGGGCACCTGCTCTCCGACCGGTTCGGCCTCGAGGGCTTGCGGGCGTGGTCGCTGTGCAACGGCATCGACGACAGCCCCGTGGTGCCGATGCCGTGCGAGGAGCCGGTGGTGGAGCACATCTCGATGGCGCTGCACCCCTCTCTTGAGGCCCTGTTGATGGCGGTGGACACCGTTTTGCTGCGGGCCTTCGCCCGGCCGGAGGCAAAGGATCGCCTCGCCGGGTCGGCGCACCTGTTGTGCGAGGCGCCGGGCTGGCCGGCGTGGGAGCACAGCGTGCGGTTCAAGCAGCCCGTCGGGGCGTGGGAGAGGGCCTCGGAACTCATCCGGCACCGGCTGGAGGCCGACCCGCCCCGCCGCCCCGTCGAAGAGGTGACCCTCACCCTGTCGGACTTCACCGGCGAGTCGGTCGCCCAGCTGACGCTGTTGAAGGACGCCCGACGCGACCGCCTCGGGCGGCTGGTAGAGGCCGACCGACGGCTGCGGCCGCTGATGAGGGGCGACCACGCCCTGTACCGGATCGCCGGCGTGGCGCCGTGGCATCCGGTGCCGGAGATGCGGTTCCTCCAGATGCCCCTCGACCCGTCGGCCCAGGACACCATCAGGCCGCTTTTGACGCCGAGGCCGGTGGACGTGCGGGAGAACTCGAAAGGCGAGCCGCGGTCGCTGCGGGCGGGCCGGCGCTGGAGGAAGGTGGCCCGCATCGACGACCGGTGGACATTCGACTTGTGGTGGCTCCCCAAGCCGGTGGCCCGCTCCTACTACCGGGTAGACCCCGGCGACGGTCGGCTGATCACCCTGTTCCGGGACCGCTCCGACCACCGCTGGTACCGGCAAAACGCCTGATCGCTGAATCTGATGTCGAACTGGGTGGAGCTTCGCACCAAGAGCTTCTTCTCCTACGGGGAGGGGGCGTCGCACGCCCACGAGCTGCTGGCGCAGGCCACGCAGTATGGCTACCCGGCCCTGGCCCTGACCGACACCAACCTGTGCGGCGCGCTGGAGTTCGCCCGATTGGCCAAGAGCCTGGGCACCCAGCCCATCACCGGCGCAGAGCTGATGCTCACCGATGGCTCAAAGCTCGCCCTTTTGGCCAAGACCCGGGCGGGATACGCCAACATCTCGCGCCTGTTCACCCTGGCCAACGCTGCCGACCGCCAAGACCCAAAGCTCGACTCTTCCTGCCTGCCCCACCACTGCGAGGGCGTGGTTCTTTTGACCGGCGGGCGCGACGGCCCTTTGTCCCGGTTGGCGGCCGACGACCGCTTCGGCGAGGCCCACGGCCTGTTGCGGCAGTACTTCGACTGGTGCGGACCCAACTCGGTGTACGTGGAGCTCCAGCAGAACTTTCTGGCCGGCGACACCGACCGCAACCGCAAACTGATCAGGCTCGCCGCCGACGCCGGTGCCCGGGTAGTAGCCACCAACGACGTCCACTACCACACCCCCGAGCGCGCCCGGCTCCAGCAGGCTCTGGTGGCCGCCCGGCTCAACACCACCATCGACCAAGCCCTGCCCCATCTGCGGCCCAACCACCATCTGCACCTGAAGCCGCCCGCGGAGATGGAGCGCCTCTTCGCTGAGTGCCCCCAGGCGGTGTCCAACACCCTGCGCGTCGCCGAGCAGTGCGGCTTCGACCTCAGCACCGACCTGGGCTATGCCCTGCCCGACGCGGCGGTGCCCCCAGGCCGCACGCCCCTGAGCTACCTGGAACAGCTCTGCCGGGAGGGGGCCGTTCGGCGGTACGGGAGCGTGACCGCAGAGGTGGAGTGTCGCCTAGCCGAGGAGTTCGGCCTGATCGAGCGGCTCAACCTGGCCGGATTTCTGCTGCTCTACCGCCAGATCGCCCTTCTGGCCCAGCAAATCCTGGTGGAGCGGGGCGAGGTCGGCCCCGACACGCCGCTGGAGGAGAGGCCGCCGGGACGGGGGCGGGGCTCGTCGGTGGCCCTGCTCGTGGGCTACCTCATCGGCATCAGCCATGTGGACCCCCTGAAGTGGGACCTCACCCTGGAGCGCTTCATCTCCGAGGACATGACCACGCTGCCCGACATCGACCTCGACTTCCCCCGGGGGCTGCGAGACGAGCTGATCGAGCGGGTACACCACCACTTCGGGCCCGAGCACGCCGTGTTGGCCGGGGCCATCACCACCTACAAGGTCAAGGGCATCATCGGTGACCTGGGAAAGGCCCTGGGACTGCCCCCAGAGCGCCTCAGGCTGCTGTCGAAGCGGCTGCACTCCCACCACGCCACCGACCTGCGCAGTGAGATGGCCGATCTGGCGGAGTTCAAAGACAAATTGGACGCCCCCGGGTGGCGGGACCTGCTCGATCTCGCCCCCCAGCTCATGGGCGCTCCCCGGGGGCTGAGCCAGCACGTGGGCGGGATGGTGCTGAGCAGCTCGCCCATCCCGGAGATGGTGCCGATCCGGGCCGGGGCCACCGACGGCCGCTACATCATGGACTGGGACAAAGACAGCGTGGCCGACGCCAACTTCGCCAAGATCGACATCTTGTCGCTGCCGGTGCTCGACCAGATCGACGAGGCCCTCGATCTCATCGAGGAGCGAGAGGGCTGCCGGCCCGACCTGGGCCGGATCAGCCCGGAGGACCCCGGCGTGTACGACATGATCAACGCCGGCCAGTGCAAGGGGGTGTTCTTGCTCCAGTCCCCCGCGCAGCTGAAGATGGCCCAGCGGCTGAAGTCGCGCAACCTGCTCGACCTCGCCTACCAGGTAGCCCTCATCCGCCCCGGCGTGGGGGTGCAGGGCAGCGCGGTGTCGCAGTTCGTGGAGCGCTACCGCCACGACGCTGACTGGGACTATGACCATCCGCTGGAGAAGCGCGCCCTGGAACGGGGGTACGGCATCATCGTTTGGCAAGAGCAGGTAGTGCAGCTCATCGAGGACGTGGCCGGCATGACCGCGGCCGAGGCCGACGAAGTGCGCCGCGCCTTCGCCCGACCCAACAACGAGCACCTGATCGCCATGCACTGGGAGCGCTTTGCCGAGGGTGCCTGGCTCAACGGCGTGCCCGAGGAAGCCGCCAAGAGGATTTTCTCCAAGATCAACGGCCACTACATGTTCCCGGAGTCCCACTCCCATGCCTTCGCGGTGAGCGCCTACCAGGCAGCGTGGCTCAAGCGCTACCACCCGGTGGAGTTCTTCACCGCGCTGATGAACAACCAGCCGATGGGCTTCTATCCGATGGAAACGCTCAAGCAGGACGCCCGGCGCTTCGGGGTTCGGTTTCTGAACCCGTGCGTCAACCGGAGCCGAACGGTGTGCTCCCCTGAAGGCAGCTCGGTGCGGCTGGGGCTTGAGCTCATCAAGGACGTGGGGGCGGAGTCGGCCAAGCTCATCGTGGCCGAGAGGCAGCGCCAAGGCTCCTATGCCTCCGCCGGAGATCTGGTGCGTCGGACCGGGCTGAAGGACCAGGCCGTGCTCTCGCTGGTGCTTGCCGGGGCGTTCGACGCCATCGCCTCGAACCGGAGAGAGGCCCTGTGGGAGTCGGGACTGCAAAACCGGCCCTCAGGAGGCGGCCAAACCGCCCTTTCTCTGTCGACGGACGATCGCGTGCCCCAGCTCGCCGACTTCACCGACCGGGAGAAGATGATGGGCGAGTACCGAACCATGGGCATCTACCCCCGAGGCCATCTCATGGAGTTCCTCCGGGAGGGCCTCGGCGCCGGCGTTCTCCCCACCGTCGAAGTCGAGGCTCGCGAAGAAGACGAAGAAGTCATGGTGGCGGGCTGGCCGGTGGCCAGACAGCACCCCCGTGGGCGCGACGGCACCGTCTTCGTGACCATCGAGGACGAGACCGGCGACACCCAGGTGATCATCTACTCCGACCTGTTCGCCCGCCGCCGCCGGGAGTTGAGCAGCCAGGTGATCGTGGTCACCGGGCGGATCTCCACCTGGGACGGGACCGTGAACGTGATCGCCACCGACGTGCGCGCCATCGACTCTGGCGTCGCCATGCCGCCGTCACACGACTGGCACTGACACAACACTCGGGATGTGGTGGGATGCCCCCGTCACCCGCATAATGGGCGGAGATGTGTGGCCGGTACAGCCTGACCTCAAGCCTGAGTGAGCTAGCCCAGCGGTTCGAATTCGACAGTGAGCCCGAAGGCTTCGTGCCCAGATACAACGTCTCTCCAACCCAGCAAGTGCTGACCGTGGTCGGCGGCGAGCCTCGGAGGGCCGGTTTCATGCGCTGGGGTCTGATCCCACCGTGGTCCAAGGACGGCCCTTCCAGCCGCCCCCTAATCAATGCCAGAGCCGAGACGGTGGCTGAGAAGCCGTCGTTTCGCGACTCGCTGAAGCGCCGGCGATGCCTAGTGCTGGCCGACGGCTTCTACGAGTGGCAAAAGATGGGCGACGCCAAGCGCCCGATGAGGGTCACCATGCGCACAGGTGAGCCGTTCGCCTTCGCCGGACTCTGGTCGAAGTGGACCGATTCGGAAGGAAGCTCCATCTCATCGTGCGCCATCATCACCACCGCGGCCAACGATCTGCTCACGCCCATCCATCACCGGATGCCGGTGATCCTGGCCGAGGAAGTGGAGGATCTCTGGCTGGACCGCGCCCTTGACGACCCTCTCGCCTTGACGCAATTCCTCGAGCCCTATCCCGACGACGCCCTAGAGGCCTACGAGGTGTCGCCCCTCGTCAACTCGGCGTCCAACGACGTTCCCGAAGTCACCGCGCCGCTGCCCCAACTCCCCATCTAAGGGTGTAGGTTGAACCTATGCGGTTGGAACGGACCGTGGGGTATGGCGCTCTGGCCAGCGCCGGCGTGTTCATCGCCCACGCGTTCGGCTATCTGATCGCCTATTCCAGTGCGGCTGATCGCAGCGTGGCGATGGCTGGACACGCATACTTCGGCCCCGCGGCCTGGGTGGTCATCCCCCTGGCCTCGCTGCTGGTGGCCGCGGCAATAGTTCGCGCCGCGGCCCGCGCCGCGTTGGCCGAGTTCCGCCCGTGGGCCGTGTCAGCCGCCACCATGGCCGGGTTCCTCGCTCTGGAGGTGCTGGAACGGGTGCCATCGGGCCAATCCCACGCCGCATTCACCGAGCCCGGCGTATTGGCCGGACTGGCCCTATCGCTTCCCGTGGGTTGGGCACTGGCCAAGCTCGCCCGAGGCATCGAGCACATCGTCGAGGCCATCGTCAACGCCCCCCGGCGGCGCTGGTCCCGCCATGTGGTGCTGGCCGCCCCGGCCGAGGCGCCGGCCACCGCGATTGCACAGTTCTTCGGCCTCCTCCCCTCGCCCCGCGGTCCTCCCGCATTGCGTGTTCTGACCATCTGACCTGAATACGTCTCAACGAGAGGAGTCCAAATGAGATCAACCCTTGGCACGCGCCTGCTTATGGGCCTGCTGGCCGCGCTATGCCTGTTGGCTGCGGCGTGCGGCAACAACGACGACGCCGCGGCGCCCCCGCCGACGGCGGCCCCCACCACCCCCCCGGAGACCTCCGCAGATGACTCTGAGGAAATGTCCATGGACGACGACCACGACCACGACCACGACCACGATCACGATCACACCACCCTGATGGAGGTTGACTACGAGCCGGTGCCCACCATCGAGCTCAGAACCCACCTCGATCCGAAGTCGGGAGTCAACCTCGAGGTGATCACCACCGGATTCACCCTGGCTCCCGAGCGGGCCTCAACCGAACCGGTCGCCGGCGAGGGGCACTTCCACATCTACGTGGACGGGGTGAAGCTCAGACGGCTATACGCCAACTGGGCCCACGTCGATCTCCAGGAGCCCGGCGACTACGAGATCCGAGTGGAGATGTCGGCCAACAACCACGCCCCCTTGGCCGTC
>JAJECA010000005.1 GCA_022822265.1 Acidimicrobiia bacterium
GCCGCAAATGTCGTATCTCTTTGTCGCGCGATGGGGGCTCCACCGTTTTTGCTCCCTTCGTCCCGTGGCTCGGGGCGGCTCTCGAACCGAGCCCACGAAGGGAGCACGTAATGCCCACATCCGAGATCTCGAGCGACGGCGACGAGCCAGTGAGTGCCGCCATCCCAGCGATCCATTGGCTGTTCTTCGAAGTCGAATTCGGCGGCATCCGCTACTGCCTCTTCGATTCACCCTGGTATGCGATGGACACTGTCTTCGCTCAGCGACTCTAGGCCCACGGCGATGAGATCTTCGCAAGACCTCCAATTGTCAGCCTCCTGGATTGGACCATTGCTACATACGCGGAGGAGAGCGCATGCAACAACATGGCCGACGCTGCGCTCGGCGGCGTGATGCTCGACAATCCACTGCCAAGAACGACACAGCATTCACGGGGATTTGAGGCCTGCGACATCATCACCAGCGACGGCTCGCTCATACACGTGAAGCGCACTCCGAGGTCATCAGCCGTGAGCCACCTCATCGGACAAGCGCTCGTAGCAACCGACACCCTGCGACATGACAGCAAGGCCCGCCAACAACTGCGCGACGTAGTCCCGAGTGCCGGCAGCGATCCAAGCTGGCTTCCCAAGCGGATCGGCTTCGTCACGCTAGGAATGGCCCGTGCTCAGCCCATCACGGGCGACGATCTCTTCAGCTTCAGCCAAGTGACCCTGTCCCGGCTCGATTCGTCACTTACCGAGGCAGACGTCAAACTGACGGTCGCCCCGATCGCACACGGATAAGTAGCGAACGTCGATTCGCACCAACGACCAGCTTTCGTGGCCCAACTCGATCACCCTCCAACGGCCACTAACACACCTGCCGTGAGCAAATCCGTTGTAAACCGACGCACCTGGGAACTGTGGTACCTACTCTGACTAGGGTGTTGTGGTGTGTCGGAGGGGGATCTGTTTGCTCAGTCGGAGGCCTCAACGGCCGTATGGGTGGCGGAGATGGCCACCTTTCGGGGTTTGACTGCCTCGGCTACTGGAAGGGTTACAGTCAAGACTCCTTCGGAGTAGGAGGCCCTCAAGCTGTCGGGATCGAGGTTCTCGCTCAAGTAGAGCTGGCGGTGCATCGAGCCGGTGCGCCGCTCCCGGCTGATCACGGTTCCACCCTCATAGGCCGGTGCCGGGCGCTCAACCAGCAAGTTGAGCTGCCGGTTCTCAACGGTGAGGTCGATGTCGTCCACCGAGACACCGGGAAGGTCGAAATTGATTTCCACCCGGTCCTCGAAGCGGATCACATCAGTGGGCACCGCCCACTGGGAGCCGCTGTCAGTCCTGTTGAAATACCGATCGAAGTCGGAAAACAGGCTGTTGGCCAGGCTGTTTACAGGAATTGCACGGGGCATTGGTGATGTCCTTTCATAAAACTTGAGTGGTATGCCATTAGGGACAACAGATATAACCTCCAGCAACTTGCGGCTATTCCAGGTCTAAGGGGATTTTCTTCTTAGCGGTGGGCAAAGATGTCTGCCTATGAACCGCGCTCCGGCTAATCCGTTTCTTGCCTCCTCTTCTTACGGCATCGCCCATGGTCGGTGCGATCAGCAGGACAACGTTCCCTGGCGGGGGCCAGAGGGACCCACCGAAGTACTCGACGAGGAGGCCGACCTGCAATACGCCTGGTTGGGCCCCTGTCATTTCGGCCATTTGACGTCGGGACCGTATCCCGACGGCCGACGGGTGGTGTGGAGCAACGGGCGGCAGAACATCGCCAAGCTCGACTACGAGACCCTGGAAGTGCTGGCCGACCACGAGATCGTGGGCGGGGAGGGGCGCACCCCCGTAGCCGAGCTTGAGGAATATCTCCGGGGTTTTGACGAGAAGGACGGCTGGGAGGCCATCGAGCACGCAATCGAGCTGTCGATGAAGTTCATGACCGGCCTCGATGGCGTCTATGCCCTGCTGGATTGCGACCACACCCTGTTCCTGGGCCGCAAGGACCACGCGGTGGCCTACGTGGAGACCGATCCATCCGATCCGGCGTCGTCCATTGTGGAGCGGGACCGGTGGAGCAAGCCCGACCACATCGAGGGCTTCTTCGTGGGCATGAACATGACCTTCGACGGAAAGCTGGTGATGTCCACCGATCATGGCTGGGTTGTTGTGCTCGAGCGCGACTTCAGCGCCTATCACGCGCTCCAGCTCCCCGGAGGGGCCGAGACCGCCGCCGATTACTGCGCCCAGCGAGCGGCAGAGCGGGGGAACACGGGGTACGGCTGGGTCCGCACCAGCATTTGTGTGGACAGCGACAACGGCATCTACGTGTCTTCGAACGACCACCACCACAAGCTGCGCTGGACGGGATCCGAGCTCACCGATGATCCCGCCCACGGATGCTGGACCGTGCCCTACCGCAACGGTGGTGGCTGCGGGTCGGGAACGACGCCTTCGCTGATGGGCTTCGGTCCCGACGAGGACAAGTTCGTGGTTATCGGCGACGGCGACGAAGTGGTCAACATCACCCTGTTATGGCGAGACGAGATCCCCGACGACTGGGAGCAACTGCCCCACGCTCCCGATCGGCGCATCGCCGGCATCGGGCCGGCCAACATGGGCAATCCCGATCTGGCCGAGATCAAGACCGAGCAGTCGATCACCGTGTCGGGCTACGGCGCCATGACGGTGAACAATGAGCCGGCCACGATTCCCGACGGCTTTCCCTCTCAGGCGGCTCGGATGCTTTGCTTCATGCTCGGCCACAAGCCGGAGTACCAGCCCCACGGCCTCCACAAGTACGAGTGGGACCCGGCGGCCCGAGAGCTGAAGGAGGCGTGGGTGAACCTCGACATCTCCTCGCCTAACTCGGTTCCCTTCGTGGCCACCGAGAGCGGGCTGGTGTACACGTGTGGGGTGCGCGACAAGAAATGGACGATCGAGGCAGCCGACTGGGCCACCGGGGAGTCACGGTTCCACTACGTGCTGGGAGGCTCCAAGTTCAACACCATTGGGGCGGGGGTGACCGTGGACGACGACGGCCGGCTGCTGTTCGGCTCCATGTACGGCAAGACCCGCGTGTTGCGAGGTCCGGGATAGCCGCAGTCTGCTCCGCTGCCCCGACGACGCACCGCTAACGTGCCAAACATGGCGACGGTGCTGGTGACCGGGGGAGCGGGCTACATCGGCAGCCATACTTGCGTCGCTCTGCTGGAGGCCGGCTACGAGGTGGCGGTGCTGGACAGCCTGGCCAACTCCTCGGCCGCCGCCATCGATTCGGTGGGGGAGATCGCCGGCCGCCGCCCTCGCCTCTACGTGGCTGACTGTCGGGACGAACCAGCGCTGGACAAGGCCATGGCTGAGGTCCGCCCCGACGCGGTGCTGCACTTCGCGGGGCTCAAATCGGTGCCCGAGTCGGTAGCCGACCCCATTCGGTACTACCGCCACAACCTGGAGTCCACCGCCGTGCTGATGGCGGCGATGGAGCGGGCCGGTGTGCGCCGGATCGTGTTCTCCTCCTCGGCCACCGTGTACGGCGAGCCCGACCTGTTGCCGGTGCCCGAGACCGCGGCAACCCGACCGGCCAACCCCTACGGCTCCACCAAGCTGATGATCGAGCAGATGATCGCCGATGTGGTGCGGGCCGATTCCCGCTGGTCGGCGGCGCTGCTGCGCTATTTCAACCCGGTGGGCGCCCATCCCAGCGGCCTGATCGGGGAGGATCCCGAGGGCGTGCCCGGCAACTTGATGCCCTACCTTCTCCAGGTGGCAGTAGGCCGCCATCCCCATCTGCCGCTCTATGGCACCGACTACCCCACTCCCGACGGCACAGCATTGCGCGACTACATCCACGTGATGGACTTGGCCGACGGCCATCTGGCCGCGCTCAAGCACCTGGAGACCTCGCCAGGGCAAACGCACACCTACAACCTGGGCACTGGTCAAGGGGTCTCTGTGCTGGAGGTGGTCGCCGCCCTGCGAGGGGCCACCGGCCACCCTCTGCCCTATGAGGAGCTGGACCGCCGCCCGGGCGACGTGCCCGAGTTGTGGGCCGACCCGGGCCAAGCTCTCAGGGAACTGGGCTGGTCGGCTAGCCGAACACTGGCCGACATGTGCCGAGACGCCTGGGCTTGGCAGTCAACCCATCCGCAGGGATTTCGGGGCGACTAGAGCATCGCTTTGATGCCCAAAGAGGCGTAGTCCTGTTCCTCGTAGTTCTGGCGGAACAGGTCGCGCAGCCGAATGGCGGCCTCGTCGTAGGCGTCGGGATCGCTCCAGGTGTTGCGGGGATTCAGCACCTCGTCGGGCACGCCGGGGCACGAGAGCGGGATTCGCAGTCCCAGAATGGGGAGCCTGGCAGTTTCCACGGTGTCGAGGTCGCCGTTTAGGGCGGCGTCGAGCAGTGCTCGGGTGTGGGCGATGGACATGCGGTCTCCCACCCCGTAGGGGCCTCCCGACCAGCCGGTGTTCAACAGAATGCAGCGGGCCGAGTGCGTATCCATGCGGTGGGCCAGAAGCTCGGCATATACCGATGGCTTGTGCGACATGAACGGCGCTCCGAAGCAGGCGCTGAACGTGGCCTGGGGCTCCACCACTCCCACCTCGGTGCCGGCCAGTTTGGAGGTGAAGCCCATCACGAAGTGGTACATCACCTCGTCGCGGTCGAGGATCGCCACTGGGGGCAGCACGCCGAAGGCATCCGCGGTCAGCAGCACGATGGTGCGGGGATGGGGCCCCTTGGCACCGGGGGCCACGTCGGGATTGCAGTCCAGCGGATACGCGAATCGGGTGTTCTCGGTGATGGAGTTGTCGGTGAGGTCGAGTTCCTGGGGATCGGTGTCGGCTAGGTCTCTTCCGGGCAGAGGAGGCACGTTTTCGATCAGGGTGCCCCCCATCGAAAGGGCGGCGGCGATCACCGGCTCGGCTTGCTTGTTCAAGTCGATGAGCTTCGCGTAGCAGCCGTCTTCGAAGTTGGCGATTCCCGACTCGGTCCACACATGTTCGTCATCGCCGATCAGGCTGCGGTCGGGATCGGCCGACAGGGTGGTCTTCCCGGTTCCAGACAGGCCGAACAAGATGGCGCTGTTGCCGTCGTGGCCAACGTTTGCCGAGCAGTGCATGGTGAGCTGCTTGGCGTCGGGCAGCACGAAGTTCATCACCGTGAACATGGTCTTTTTGACCACGCCGCAGTAGTCAGCCCGCCCGAGCACCATCCCCAGCCGATTACGCAGATCCATGATGACGGCCCGGTCGGTGCGAGTGCCGTCGCGGTCGGGATCGCACCGGAAGCTGGGCACATTGATCATCGTCCAGCCGACGGCGTCGCGGTCCGCGTCGTCGCGCACTCCCTTGGGGAACATGATGTTGGCAAAGAAGGCGTGGGTGGCGTACTCGCTGATCAGCCGATAGGGGATGGCGAATTCCGGATCCCAACCGCAGAACACATCGGCGGTGTACAGCGTGGCCTCCTGCTCGTTCAGGTGGGCCAGAACCCGCTCAAGCAGAGCCGGGAAGCGGTCGGCGTCGAACTGGTTGAAATCCGACTTCCACCACACATCGTCCACCACCTCGGGCCAGGCCACTGCGAAGGTGTCCTGCACTGGGCGGCCGGTGCAGGTCGGGTCGGAGTAGAAGATGAGCGGCCCGTCGGTGCCCAGCGCGGTGGGAAACGCCTTCTGGTCGTGCTCTCCTCCGTCAATGCGGGTGCGGCCCCGATCTCCAGCTACGGCTGCGGCGAATAGCTCATCCTGGGTCAGTCCGGCCCGAACATCAACCGAGTCCAAGCCGAAGCGGACGCTGAGCTGGTCGGCGACCTTGCGGGTCACGCGGTCTCCGAGTCGCCGGCGGTAGTGAGGAATGAAGGGGTGCCCAAGTCGATTTCCGACCCCAGCCGCAGCCGGGTGGCCTGCCCCTCAGCCAGGTCGAACAGCACTCGCTGCCCCTGGCGCAGCATACGGAACACCGATCCCTCCAGCGCATCGGCAGCCAAGTCGTACTCGGCCAAGTCGGTATCGCAAACCACAACGCCGAGGCCGGTTGCGGGATCGTAAGCCTTGATCACACCCTGCACAGGGACTCTTTCTGTCGGTGATCGGGGGTAATGGCAGGTTAACGGCTGCTCTTTGCGGTTCGCGAGTCGGGAAGCGTGGAGTAACTACCATCGCGGGGCATGACGGGAGACCGACTGGGAGCCGATGGGTTGAGGGCCACGATGGAGTGGTTCCGCGACGCTTTGGCCCTGCACCGAGACTTAATCAACCAGCTCAACGTGTACCCGGTTCCCGATGGCGACACCGGCACCAATATGGCGCTCACCCTGGAAACGGTGGTCACCGAGGTGTCCGGTGCCGGGCAGGAGATGGCCGAGGTCTGCCACGCCATAAGCCACGGCTCGCTCATGGGGGCCAGGGGCAACTCCGGCGTGATCTTGTCGCAGATACTCCGGGGCCTGGCCGACACGGTGGCCGCCGCCGGTCATGTCGACCCGCCGGTGTTGGCCGGTGCGCTGCAAAAGGCTTCCGCCGCGGCCGACGAGGCGGTGTCGACCCCGGTGGAGGGAACCATCCTCACCGTGGTGCGTGATGTGGCGACTGCCGCCGCCGAAGCGGTCGAAGAGGGCGTCGACGGCCTCGTCCAGATGGTTGAGGGATGCCAGCAGGCCGGACGGGCATCGCTGGATCGCACGCCGGAGCTGCTTCCCCAACTGGCCCGGGCCAATGTGGTGGACGCCGGGGGAGCGGGGTTCTTGCTGTTTCTGGACGCTCTGGCCACCGCGATGGACGGCCGTCCGTTGCCCGACCCGCCGCCCGTAGACCCGACGGCAGGGGTGGGTGCGGCCGTGGCTGGGGCCGACGATCTCCACGGTGTCGACGACGCCGACGGCACCCGCTATGAGGTCATGTTCTTCTTGGAGGCCGACGACGACCGCATCGGCGACTTCCGCTCCGCCTGGGAGGCCTTGGGTGATTCCATCGTGGTGGTGGGCGGAGACGGTCTTTGGAACTGCCACATCCACAGCAACGACATCGGTGGCAGCATCGAGGCGGGCATCGGCGTAGGCCGCCCGTATGACATACGGGTGACCGACTTGTTCGAGCAGGTGGAGCACGTCGAGTCGTTGATCGAAGCCGAGATCGGCGGGACGGTCACCACTGTGGCCGGTGAACCGGTTCGCACCGCGGTGGTGGCTGTGTCGGTCGGGGCGGGGGTTCGCCGCATCTTCGAGTCGCTCGGGGTTAGAGCGGTCATCGCCGGGGGGCAGACCATGAATCCCTCCACCGAGCACTTCGTGCAGGCGGTGGAGCAGCTGGATGCCGCCGAGGTTGTGCTGCTTCCCAACAACAAGAACATCGTGCCGGTGGCCGAGCGGGTGGACGAATGCACGGATGCGGAGGTGAGGGTTGTGCCCACCAAGGGGATCGCCGAGGGGTTGGCCGCCTTGATGGCCTATGACCCGTCGGCCACCGCTGATCAGAACCAGGAGGCCATGGCCGACGCGGCCTCCGATGTGGTGACCGGGGAAGTCACCCAAGCGGTGAGGGACACCGAGAGTGAATTGGGTCCCATTGCCTCCGGCCAATGGCTGGGACTGGATCGCCAAGGATTGCGGGTAGTGGCCCCGAGCGCGGTAGAAGCGGCCACCGGGCTTCTGGCCGAGATAATCGACGACAGCCATGAGCTGGTGACGGTGATCGCCGGCGCCGATGCTGCGACTGCGCAGGTCGGGGAAGTATCGGCCTGGCTGGCCGAGCATCATCCGGCGCTCGAGGTAGAGATCCACGAGGGAGACCAGCCGCTCTATCCGTTCTATTTCGGAGTGGAGTGACCACGCCGTCCTCGGCTAGCCCTGATCAGGGAGCCGCCAGTCGGCCTCCGCTCACGATGGCCGACTTCGAGGCCATGAAGGTAGAGGTGCTGAGCGGAGTGGGACGGGCCAAGGCCAAGGCGCTGGCCTCAGTCGAGGTGGAAACGGTGCTGGATCTATTGACCTACTACCCCCGCCGATACATCGATCGGACGAACCGAGCCGCCATCTCCGACCTGGAAGATGGTGTGGAGGCCATGGTGATGGCCCGGGTGGACAGCGTGTTCTCCAAGAGGCTCCGAGGCAGCCGAACGATGGTCAGAGTGACGGTGCGCGATGACACCGGCCGGTTGGGCCTGATCTTCTTCAACCAGCCGTGGCGGGATCGCCAGTTGTCCGAGGGCCAAGAGGTGGTGGTGTTCGGGAAGCTGGACCGGTATCGGGGTCAGAACCAGATGACCAATCCCATAGTCGATCTGGTGGGCGACGAGACCGGGCGGATCGTGCCGGTTTACCCCCAGTCGGGCAAGGCCGGACTCCAGACCCGTGAGATCAGGCGGTGGGTGGACGAGGCCCTGCGGCGATCCGAGCCGCGGGGGATCAGCGACCCGGTTCCCGAGTCCCTGCGGCAGCGCCACGGATTGATCGACCGCCATCAGGCCATAGAGGGCATCCATCGCCCCGACTCCATAGACGCCCAGTTCACCGCCCGAAATCGGTTGGTGTTCGACGAACTGCTCCGCCTTCAACTCAAGCTCATCATGCGCAAGCGGGCCGCAGAGCGGGCCGCACACGGGATCTGCCATGACACCAGCGGGGAACTCGTGAACCGGTTCACTGCTTCGCTTGGGTTTCCCCTCACCGATGCCCAGCGCCGGGTGATCGCCGAAGTGGTGGCCGATTTAGCCCGTCCGGTGCCCATGCACCGCCTCTTGCAGGGCGATGTGGGGGCGGGCAAGACCGTGGTCGCGGTGGCCGCGATGCTCACCGCGGTCCAAGGCCAGCACCAGGGGGCGTTGATGGCCCCCACCGAGGTGCTGGCCACCCAGCACTTCCTGGGGATTCGCTCTCTGTTGGAAGATCTGGCAGTGCCCGCATCCGGGACGCTTTTGGCCGAGCGCCCTCTGAAGGTGGCCCTTCTTACCAATCAGACGCCGGGCGCCGAGCGAGCTCACATCCAGGAGTCCCTGGCCTCAGGGGTCGTCGACATCGTGATCGGCACCCACGCTCTCATCCAGGAGGGGGTGGAATTCTCCTCGCTGGGAGTGGTGGTGGTAGATGAGCAGCACCGCTTCGGCGTGGAGCAGCGGGCTGCACTGCGGGCCAAGGGCGCCCAAGCGGCTTCTCCCGACGTGCTGGTCATGACGGCCACCCCCATCCCGCGAACCGCGGCCATGACTGTGTACGGCGACCTGGATGTGTCCACGCTCGATGAGATGCCCCCCGGACGTACGCCGATTTCCACCCGTTGGGCCCGATCCGCCGCCGAGGAAGCCGAGGTGTGGGAACAGGTCAGAGCCGAGGTGGACAAGGGTCGCCAGGCGTATGTGGTATGCCCGCTGATCGAGGAGTCAGAGAGCATCGAGGCTCGCTCCGTCACCGAGACGTACGAGCGCTTGCAAGCCGGCGAGCTGACCGGCCTACGGGTCGGTCTGCTCCACGGTCGGCTCACCCCAGCCGAGAAAGAGTCGGTAATGGACTTGTTCCGAAGCGGGGCCATAGATGTGCTGGTTGCCACCACCGTGATCGAGGTGGGGGTGGATGTGCCCAACGCCACCGTCATAGTGATCGTGGATGCTGATCGGTTCGGAATAGCCCAGCTTCACCAGCTCAGGGGTCGAGTAGGACGGGGTGACCAGGAATCCTCCTGCTGCCTGCTGGCTGTCGATGCGGTGGGGGTGGCCGCTGAGCGGCTTCGGGCCTTGGTGGAAACCACCGATGGGTTCGAGCTGGCCGAGGCCGACTTGGAGCTGCGAGGAGAGGGCACCATCTTGGGGGAGCGCCAAAAGGGCCGGAACGATCTGCTGCTGGCCTCTCTGCGCCGGGACAAGGACTGGGTGGTGTGGGCTCGTGAGGCGGCCGGAGAGATGCTGGACGATGACCCCGACCTTCAACAAAAAGCAGAGCTGCGGGCCGAAGTCGAGCTGCTATTGGTAGACGACGATGCCGACTATCTGTTGAAGAGCTGAAACCCTGGGAGGCACCGTGTTGGAGATCGTGCGAATGGGAATGGAGCGGCGCGACCAGATCGCAGAGATCTGGGCTGATGCCTTCGAGCAGGATCCGTTGATGAAGTGGGTGTTTCCCGATGATGCCGCCCGCTTCGATTCTCTGGCGCGCTGGTGGGGGTTCGCCATCGACCGACAGCCGCCCGGTTCCGAGCTGCATGGCACCCGGATCGATGGTTGCGTGGCCTACTGGCAGCCTCCTCAGGGCCAGGAGAACTCGTCGACGGGATCCGAAGACGCCGATCGAGGAGAGTCTGAAGGCCAAAGGGCGTTCGTCGCCATGATGACCGATCTCTTGGGGGATCTGGCCCCCTCTCGGATGGAGGCTCTGGGCCAGATGCACCAAGCCCGGCTGGCCGAGCCCCATTGGTATTTGGCGGTGTTGGGCACGTCTGCCGCACAGCAGAGCAAGGGTTTGGGAAGCAAGGTGCTGGCCCCGATGCTGGATCGCTGCGATCGGGCGGGGGAGTTGGCCTACCTGGAGTCCAGCAACCCGGCCAACGTGGGCTTCTATCGCCGCCACGGATTCGAATCGATCGGCGAGTTCACCTTGGGTGACGGGGTGCTGATCACACCCATGGTCCGAGAACCGCGCCCCCCCGGACAACGATGACCCTTCGGATCATCGCCGGCGAGGCCCGAGGTCGACGACTGAGCACTCCAGATGGCATGGAGGTGCGGCCCACTACCAGCAGGGTCCGAGAGGCGGTCTTCAACTCGCTGCACAGCCAGGGCTGCTTGGAAGGCGCCGATGTGTTGGACCTGTTCGCCGGATCGGGGGCGCTGGGATTGGAAGCCGTGTCCCGAGGAGCAGCTTCGGCCACGTTCGTTGAATCGGCGCCGCCTGCGCTGACCGCATTGAAGGCCAACATCGAAGCCACCGGTTTCAACGACCGCTGCCGGGTGGTGCCCGGAGAGGTCATGAAGGAGCTTCCTGGGCTGGGCGATGGCTATGACGTGGCGCTGTGCGATCCCCCCTACCGGTTCGACGCTTGGCCAGAACTGCTGTCCCGGATCCCCGCAGACACGGTGGTGGCCGAGTCCGAACGGGCAGTAGAGCTCGGACCCGACTGGGATGTCGTAAAACAGCGGCGCTACGCGGGTACCGTTGTGGTGATCGCCACTCGGCGATAGCAACCGAAGACCCCAGGAGACCCTTAGTGACGCGTGTCCTGTTTCCCGGATCATTTGATCCCATACACAACGGTCATATGGAGATCGTTGAGACCGCGGCGCGCCTGTTCGAAGAGGTGATCGTGGCCGCGGTCGCCAACCCGCAGAAGACCCCCCTGTTCGAGTTGGATGAGCGCGAGGCGATGCTGGAGGAGTGCTTCGCCCATCTGCCCAATGTGCGGACCACCATGTTCGCCAGCCTGGTCGTGGATTTGGCCAGGAGGGAGGGTGTGGATTTCATCGTGAAAGGCCTCAGGGCGGTATCGGATTTCGAGAACGAGCTTCAGATGGCCCAGATGAACCAGGCCGTCTCCGGGGTTCACACCCTGTTTATCCCCTCAGCCAGCAAGCACTCGTTTCTGGCCTCCAAGCTGATTCGCGAGCTCGCCCGCTTCGGCCAGCAGATTGACTCAATGGTCCCCCCGCCGGTGGCCAAACGACTGATCGAGAGGTACCCAGATGACTGATATCGACCCCAACACAACGGCAACGCACCAAACATCTGCCGGGACGTTTGTGGACCCCGAGTTCGATCTGCTGTTGCGACGGGCGATCGAGTTGATTGACGCCGCCCGGCCGATGCCCTTGTCGGCGTCCTCCATGATCAACAAAGAAGAAGTCCTTGAGCTTCTTCAGAATTGCCTGAACCGTCTTCCCGAGGAGATGCGGGCGGCCCGTTGGCTCCTGAAAGAACGTGAGGACTTCTTGAAGAGGGTCCACCGGGAAGGAGACGAGATCTTGGTGGCCGCTCGAACCCAGGCAGAGGCCATGGTGCAGCGGACTGAAGTGGTCAAGGCGGCCGAGCAGCGGGCCCGGCGAATGGTGGAAGAGGCCGAAGCCACCGCTCGACGGCTGCGCTTGGAGACCGAGGATTACTGCGACACCAAGCTGGGCAGCTTCGAGAACGCCTTGGAGCGAATCCTGAACACCGTCAAGGAAGCCCGCACCCGACTTCAAGGCGATCCGCTGGCCGACCTGGTGCGGGCCTATGGTCCCGAGCCGGAACCGGAGCCCGACGACGGCTTCTTCGATCAGGACACCTTGGGCTGAGCCGCGGGAGGAGGCACCATGTCGAGCCAGCTGGTCGTGCCGGTGGCAGAATTGCTGCGCCGGCCCGGCTCGCAACGGGATATCTCGCTCCAGGCCCACTTTGACGACCTGTCCAACTCCGACGCGGTGGTACACGGGCCGGTTGACCTCCACCTCCATCTGGAATCGGCCATAAGCGGCCTGGAAGTGAGCGGTTTGCTCCATGCTGGATGGCGCGGGTCATGTCGGCGATGTCTGGAGCCGATAGAGCAGACAGTGCAACAGGACCTGCGGGAGATGTACGCCACCGCCCCGACCGATGAAGAGACGTATCCGATTCATGACGGAGAAGTGGACCTGACCCCTATGGTGCGAGACTGCCTTGTTCTCGCCCTGCCTATCGCCCCACTTTGCTCCGAAGACTGTGTTGGGCCGGCGCCTGACTCCTATCCCATGAACCAGCCTGAGCCATCTCCCGAAGACCGTCCCAAAGACCCCCGCTGGGCTGCGTTAGACGCGCTGCGCACCGGGGAGTAAAATTGCTCGTTGCGCTCGCGCCGTTTCTGATCAGGGCGCGGCTTTTTCCCCTCACATGTAGGACCGTTCGATGGCTGTACCCAAGAAGAAGACATCCAAAGCCAAGGGACGCAGTCGTCGGGCCGCGGCCTGGCGAGTGTCCGCGCCGGCGCTGAGCACATGCCCCCGTTGCGGAGCGTTCAAGCGACCGCACCGAGTGTGCGGTGTGTGCGGCTGGTACGCGGGGCGTGAAGCGGTTGAAGTGGCCTAAGCCGTCCTCTGCAATCACATAAGGGGCGTCAATTGACATCGCTTCCCGTCGCCGTGGACGCAATGGGGGGTGACGATGCCCCCCAGTCGGTGCTAGCCGGTGTCCGGATCGCCGCCGAGCGGGGCATACCAATTCTGCTGGTGGGACAACCAGAGCAGCTGACCGGGTCTGGTGAATTCGAGGTGATCCCCGCATCGCAGACCATCGCCATGGGGGCTGAGGCGGCTTCCAGCGTCCGCAAGATGAAGGACTCCTCCGTTGTTCGGGCGGCCGAAGCTGTCCGCGACGGCCGGGCCGCGGCCATGGTCAGCGCCGGAAACACCGGAGCCGCTATGGCGGCGTCGCTGTTGAGAATGGGCCGGATCCGGGGGGTGTCCCGGCCGGCTATCGCCACCCCGATCCTCGTTCCCGGCCGCCCCTGGCCCAATGTGCTGCTGGATTCGGGAGCCAACACCGAGTGCAGCGCCAGTTGGTTGGTGCAGTTCGCCCAGATGGGCGCGGTCTACTGCCGCGACCGGTGGGGCGTCGAGGAGCCCAGGGTCGGGCTCTTGTCCAACGGCGAGGAGGCGGGCAAGGGCTCGCCCCTGGTCAAGGAGGCTTTCGAGCTGTTGGAGGACCAGGACTGGCAGGCCCGGACAGGAGCGGTGTTCGCGGGCAATGTCGAGGGTCGAGACCTGTTGGAAGACCTCGTGGACGTGATCGTCACCGACGGATTCACCGGAAATGTTGCCCTGAAGACCGCCGAGGGAGTGGCCAAGCAGCTAATCGGCGCTTTGCTGGGCGCGTTCGACTCCTCTGATGAGGCCCGTCAGGGGGCCGAACTGCTGGCTCCGGCGCTTGTACCGCTCTATGAGGATTTCAGCCCCGATTCGGTGGGTGGCGCCATCTTGCTCGGGGTGAGCGGTGTCAGCATCATCAGCCATGGAGCCTCTTCACCTACGGCGTTGGCCAACGCCATACAGGTTGCCCATGAGCTGGCCGAGCGCGACACCGTGGGTTCATTGCGCCGAATTCTGTCTTCTGAATAGGGGTTTCATCTGCCTCCGGTGGGTGGGAACCGCGGCTGGCTGGCATATACTTTTCGCGCGCCTTGCTGCTGAACCGCCCGGAGATGACGTGCCATCCGAAACCCATGTCGAACAGAGTCCGCTGGATCGCGACGGGGTATTGAGCCTCGTAACCGAGTGTTTGGCCGACATTTTGGAGATCTCTCCCGACCGGATTTCCGAGTGCCAGGCCTTTGCCGACGATCTAGATGCCGACTCACTCGCGCTCATCGAACTGGTCGAGACTTTGGAAGAGGAATTGAGCGAGAGGACGGTTGGATTCAGCATCGACGACGAAGACTTGGAGGATCTCAAGACGGTGCGAGATGCCGTCGACTATGTCCACGGCCGTCTGAGCCGAAGCTCCTGACTTCAGACCCCGACCTCGCCGCTCTAGCCGAACGTCTCGGCTATCGCTTCACCCAGCCCAGCTTGCTGGTCGAGGCGATGACCCATCGATCGTGGTGCGCTGACCACGCCGGGGCTACCTCCAATGAGCGCTTGGAGTTCTTGGGCGATGCCGTGTTGGCCCTGGTGGTGACCGATCACATCTACACCGCTTACCCCCAGATGACCGAGGGCCAATTGGCTCCCTTGCGTGCAGAGGTGGTTCGAGCTGAAACGCTGGCCGATTTGGCCGTTGAGCTGCAACTGGGCAAGGCCCTTCGCCTCGGGCGGGGGGAAGAGGCGTCTGGAGGGCGGGAGAAGCAGTCGATTCTCTCCGACGCCATGGAGGCCGTGATCGGGGCGGTATACCTGGATGCTCCCTGGGAAGTCCTGATCGACCTGGTTCGGGGATGGCTGGCCGATCGCATCTCCGGGGCGGCTGAGGGTCCCGGTATCCGAGATTTCAAAACCAGATTGCAGGAGTACTGCGCCCGCAGCGGATTCGATGCCCCGGAGTATCGCTTGTCGGAGAAGGGGCCCGATCACGCCAAGCAGTTCCTCGCCATCGTGTACATGAACGGCGCGGAGCGGGGTCGAGGTGAGGGACGGTCCAAGAAGCAGGCCGAGCAGGCCGCGGCGGCCTCAACCTGGCAGACCCTGGACTCTGAGGCTATGGCCGCTTCCAGCGGAGCAGCCTCGTGATCTCATCAGTACGAGTAGGAGTGATCCGATGATCGCATTGCCCGAAATCGAGACCATCCGTCGCGATCTGGACAGGGAGCTGTCTGGTCTTCGCATCAAGTCGGTGGAGGTTATGGAGTCGGGGTATGCCAAGCGGTCCGGAGGCCCCAAGAAGTTCGTCAACCGGCTGGAGAAGATGAAGATCACCGGCGTGCGGCGTCGGGGGCTGTTTCTGATCATGAGCCTGGACAGTGAAGATGTGGTTGTGGCTCATTTGGGCACCGGCGGCCAGCTGCGGCGTCACGCCAACCGAGACGATGTCGAACCAAATACCGCCCTGTCGATCACGTTCACCAAGAGCGGACAGCTCCGGCTGGTGGATGAGCCGGGAGATGCCGAGCTCTTCTTGGCCAACGCCGAAAAGCTGGTTGAGGAAGTCCCCGAATTGGACGGGTTGGGCATCGACCCCCTCGATCAGCCGGTGCCCTGGCGCATGTTCGGCCAGATCCTTCTGGCCCAAGACGCCAAGTTGAAGGCCGTGCTGACTGATGATCGCGTTGTGGTCGGTTTGGGCGAGATGTACTCCGACGAGATTCTGTTCGCGGCGGGTTTGCGATTCGACCGCCTGCCCAACTCCTTGGGACCCCAGGAGGTGAGGCGTCTGCACCGGGCGATGGTGGAGACCCTCCACGATGCGGCCAAGCACCGGGGGGCCACGCTGGAGGATGGCCACTATTTGGATGTGCACGGCCAGCCGGGCGGCTATGACGAATACCTAAACGTGTTCAAGCAGGCAGGCCAGAAGGGACGGCCTTGTACCCGCTGCCACCGTCCCATCCAGAAATACCGCTTCCGCCGTCGTTGGACGTATTACTGCGAGCAGTGCCAGATCTGAACCCCGACGCACCGACGGGCCGCGAGTTCCACTAATTGCGGCCTTCCGCTGGGTAGGGTCGCATAGGTGTTCTTGAAGGCGTTGACACTCAAGGGGTTCAAATCCTTCGCCGATTCCACCACGCTGGTATTCGAACCGGGTGTGACGGTGATCGTGGGTCCGAACGGCAGCGGCAAGTCCAATGTGGTCGACGCGGTGGCCTGGGCTCTCGGCGCACAAGCCCCGACATCGGTGCGCTCGGCCAAGATGGACGACGTCATATTCGCCGGGACCGCCTCTCGAGCGGGCCTGGGTCGAGCAGAGGTCTCGTTGAGCATCGACAACACATCTCGACTCCTGCCCATCGAATTCGAAGAGGTCACCATTACCCGCACGCTGTTTCGCAGTGGAGACAGCACATACGCCATCAACGGTGTGCCCTGCCGCCTGCTTGACATCCAAGAGCTGCTGAGCGACTCCGGTGTTGGCCGCCAACAACATGTGATCGTCTCCCAGCGCCAGATCGAGGGGGTCTTGAGTGCGCGGCCCGAGGACCGACGGTCGGTTATCGAAGAGGCCGCCGGGGTGTTGAAATATCGTCGCCGGAAGGAGAAATCGGAGCGGAGGCTGGCCGCCTCCGAGGCCAACCTCACTCGGTTGTCCGACGTGGTCAGGGAGATCCGTCGCCAGCTGCGACCGCTGGAGCGACAAGCAGAGGCCGCTCGGCGCCACGGCGACCTGCTGGCGGAGCTGAGCGGTCTTCGCCGCTATCTCGCTGGCCAGGAGATCGATCAGCTGCGCCGACGGGTTCGCCAGCTGACTCAAGACCAGGCCGCGGACCGCCGCGAGATGCAACAGCTCACCGTGCAGGCGGAGGCGTTGGATCGTGACGTGGCCGCAGCCGAGGCCCAGCTGTCGGCGGCCGACGGACAGGACATCAGCGACGCACTGATGCGGTTCGAGGGGATCACCGAGCGCCTGCGAGGACTGGAGGCCCTGCTGTCGGAGCGCCGACTCCGCTTGCAGCGGGATCGCAGCGCCGGAATAGACGAGGATGTAGTGGCAACGCTGGAGTCCGAGTCGAATCGTCTGGCCACCGAACTGCTCGAGGTAGAGGATTCGGCGGCAGCTCTGGAGCCCGCGTCGGCTGCCGTGGCCGGTGCTGAAGAAGAGCTGGAGCAGCTTCGCCTGGCATTCGACGAGCGATGGGGTGACCAGGGCGTTTCGGACTCGGCGTCGGATGCGCCCCGGATCAAAGGCGAGATAAGGGTTCTGGAGGCGTCGATCCAACGGGACCAAGCTGAATCAGATCGTCTGGGCCGGAACTTGGAGGCGTTGGAAGAACGCCGACAGGAGCTGGTTGAAGAGCTGGATCGGTGTTGGACCGAGGCCAATGACGCCGAGAATGCTCGGCAGTCTCGGGTGCAGGAGCATGAGCTGGCAGAACGTGCTGCTCAGGAGGCTCGAGCGGCATGCGAGCAGCACAAGGCCGCTCTCGGGAGGGCGGTCGGCGACCTTCAGGCGTGGGAGGCCCGCCGGGATGCCCTTTCGTTCGCATTGGACGAGGCGCGCGATCAGTCCGGGGCCCAGCGTCTGGTTGGCATCGAGGGCGTGCTCGGCACCCTGCTCGAACTGGTCGAAGTAGATCGGGGTTGGGAGGCCGCCTTCGAGGCCGCCGCCGGGGAGGCGATCGCCGCGGTGATCGCTACCGACACCGAGGTCGCCATGAGAGCCATCGCCACCCTTGAGGCCGACAGTGTGAGCGGTGCCGTCTTGGCTTTGGGCGGATCAGCCCCCATGGCGGCAAATCCATCCGTCGGCGATCCCTTGCGTCCCCATGTGTGTTCGTCGGTGGCCGGCGTGGACAAATTGCTGGACGCACTGATAGGCGCCGTTGGGGTGCTGGACAGCAGCGACCAGGCAGCCGCAGCCGCGGTCGCCGATCCCGCCGCTGTGGTGGTTACCCGCCGGGGCGACCGGTTCTCCTCCTCTGGCTGGCGAGTGGGCGTTCGCCGTTCCGGGGCTACCACAGGATTGCTCGAAGAGGCCAAAGAGGCGTCAGCAGGGGCAAAGGAGGCGGTCGATGCCGCCGAACGCCAGCTGGCTATGACCGAACAGCATTTGGAGGAAGCCGGGCAAGAAGAGGCCCGGACCCGTGAGGCGGCGCGCGTCCAACTCGATGCCTTTGATGCGGTTCGTGCTCGGGCGAATTCGGTTGAGCGAGAGCTTCGCGATGCCGAGGTGGGGATTGGGGCCCTGGGCCCCCGGCGCTCAGAGTTGGATGTCAGGATTGACGAGGATCGCCGCCGGCTGAGCGATCTTCACCAGGAGTTGCCCCAGCACCAGGCCAAAGAGGTCGAGCAGCGGGCCCGCGCCGAGAGCATGTATCGAGAACGCGATGAGCTGTCCCAGAAGTCTCAGGCGGTTGGCAGCCTCCGCTCCGACTACCAGGTGAAGGCGGCCGGGGTAGACGAACGGCGCCGGCTGTTGACTGCGCAGCGAAACGAGATTGAGCAGCGGTTGGGGCAAATGGCCCAAGCCCGTGCCGAGGCCGCCTCCCGTCGAGAGGCCGTCGACCAGCGTCTGGCCATCGTCGACCACCTGGTTGGCTTGGTGGCTGAACGGACCCAAGAGGCGGGCCGTCAGCTTGAGGAGCTGCGCCATCGACGGGCCGAGGAATCAGAGGCGGCCCGAATCGCCGCCCAACGGCTGGAGGGTTTGCGGAGCCAGAGGGCCCAGGCCGAAGCGCGGCTGGGCCAGTGCCGGGAGAGAGATCAAAGCGCGGAGATCGAGCTGGCCGAGGCGGGGATCAGGCTGGAAGCAGCCACAGATCGGTGTCGCCGCGAGTTGGATTGCGAGCCCGCTGAAGCAGTGGCCGCCGAATGCCCCCCTATAGACCCGGGCATCGCTCCCGCCGACCGGATCAGGGCTCTGGAACAAGAGCTGCGCATCATGGGACCGGTGAATCCGCTCGCGCTGGAGGAATATGAGGCGCTTTCGGAGCGGTTTGAGTTCACCCAGGGCCAGATCGACGACATCCGCCAAAGCCGCCGGGAGCTCCGCAAGGTGATCCGCAAGATCGATGAGGAGATCGTCAGCGTGTTCTCGTCGGCTTATGCCGACGTGGCCCGCAATTTCGCCGATCTGTTCCAGACTCTCTTTCCCGGAGGCGAGGGCAAGTTGCGGCTTACCCAACCCGACGCGTTGCTGGATACCGGGGTGGAGATCGAAGCCCGCCCATCGGGCAAGAACATCAGGCGTTTGAGCCTGCTTTCGGGTGGGGAGCGCTCGCTTACTGCACTGGCCTTCTTGTTCGCAGTGTTCCGCAGTCGTCCTTCGCCGTTCTACGTGATGGATGAGGTGGAGGCGGCCCTCGACGATGTCAACCTGCACCGCTTCCTCCAGCTCATCGACGAGTTCCGAGCAGACGCCCAGCTGCTCATCGTGAGCCACCAAAAGCGCACAATGGAGGCGGCTGACTGCCTCTACGGCGTGTCCATGAAGCCGGGGGGAAGCTCGAAGGTGCTTTCCGAAAGAGTGGTGGTAGCCTCAGAACCGAAGGTGTTACTCGAACAAGGCTGAGGACTCAGCACACAGGATGAGCAACGATCCGCTGAGGACTCAGCACACACCATGAGCAACGAGCCCGAAGATCCCCAGTCGGAGTGGGATCCCCTGGGGTGGGAACTGGAAGGCCCAGGCGAGCAAGCCAGCAATCTGCCTGCGCCGCGCGAGGTGGAAGTGGTGGCGTGGATGCCCCCAGCCAGCCCACCGCCTCAAGCCCGCAATCCCGCCATGGTCATGCTGGTGGCGTCGGTGCTGCTGGCTGTCTTGGGCCTGGTCGGCATAGGAATCGGTGTGGGCAGCATCTTCTTCAATCGGGATGCTCCCCCTCCCGAGATTGTGGTGGTCTCTGGACCACAAGTGGTGAGTGCCCCGGCCGAATCGCCGAGCCTGCAAGCTCCGCTTGCGGTGACGCCCTCCGATCAGACTCCGCCAATTGATTCATCCGGCTCAGACCAACTGACGAGCCCCTTGGTGCCTGACGATCCGGTGGTGGCGGTAGCCCGGGCGGTCATCCCTTCGGTGGTGCTGATCGAGGTGAACGTGGATGAGGTGGGCCAAGAGAATCCCGGCCTTCCCGATTTCGAGGAGGATGGCCCAGAGCCAGAGGGGGACGCCCCTGATTTCGAGTCTGAACTCCCCGAAGGTGCGCCAAGGTATGGGCAGGGTTCAGGGATCATCTACGACGCATCCGGCCTGATTCTGACCAACGCCCATGTTCTCGGCGAGGCCGAGATGGTGAGGGTTCAGTTCGCCGATGGCACCCGAGCTGAGGGAGTGGTGGTCGGAACCGCACCGGCCACCGACGTCGGCTTGATCAGAGTGGACACCGACATGGCACTTACTCCGGCCGTCTTTGCCGACCGGTCGACCGTCGAGGTCGGGCAGTTGGCAGTGGCGGTGGGCAGCCCGTTCGGATTGCAGCAGTCGGTCACGTCGGGGATCGTCAGCGCGGTGGGCCGGGCGATCAGGGAGGGCACGGGCGAGAGCGCTTTTGTCGAGATGATCCAAACCGATGCGCCCATCAACCCGGGCAACTCGGGCGGTGCGTTGGCCAATCGCTTCGGGCAGGTCATCGGCATGAACACGCTAATCCAGACCGATGGCCTGGTGGCCGGCAACATCGGTCTGGGATTCGCCATTCCCTCCGACATCGCGTTGAACATCGCCCAGCGCATCCTCCAAGGCGAGAGCACCGAGCTCGGTTACCTGGGAGTCTGGGGCACCGATCCGGAGATCGGCGAGCCAGGAGCCCTGATCATTGAGGTAGAGCCGGGTACCCCTGCTGATGATGCCGGGTTGATGGAAGGGGATCTGATCGTCCAGATGGACGATGAAGCGGTGTCGACGTTCACCGAACTGGCCGCCAAGGTCCAGTTCCGGGTACCGGGAACCGAGGTGGAGCTGGAGGTGGTGCGCGACGACGCCCGCATCACCCTGACCGTGGTCATCGGCTCTCGGCCTATCCCTGAAGAGCCCGACGCGGGGGACGAGGAATAGTGGCGTTGCGGGAACGGCTGGCCAACGCCCGGGGATCATTCTCGGGCTTTTTGGCCTCAGTGGCCTCTCGGGGAGTCGACGACGCCACCTGGGAGGAGCTCGAGGACGCGCTGATCCTGGCCGATGCTGGCATGCACACCGCCACCGCGCTGCTGGACCAGCTCAAGGAGCAGGCCAAAGCGCAGAAGATCGCCGATTCCGAGGGTTTGGTAGCTCTGCTGAAATCTCAAGTGGCCGAAAATCTGGGGGGCCGCGACCTCGAACTGGGGATTGAGGGCAACCCTGCGGTGTGGTTGTTCGTGGGTGTGAATGGGGTGGGCAAGACGACGACTATCGGCAAGCTGGCCGCTCGGGAAGTTCGAGACGGACGCAAGGTGGTCCTAGCGGCGGGGGACACATTTCGCGCCGCGGCTGCCGAGCAGCTGGGTCAATGGGCCGAGAGGTCGGGAGCCGAGCTTGTGCGGGGCGCCGAGGGTGCCGATCCAAGCTCGGTCATCTACGACGCCGTCGAGCATGCCGCGGCGGCAGGCGTTCCGCTGGTCATGGCCGACACCGCCGGCCGGCTGCACAATCGCGCCAACCTTATGGAAGAGCTGGCCAAGATCCACCGGGTGGCCAGCAAAGGGCCGGGGACGGTAACCGAGGTGCTCTTGGTGGTCGACGCCAGCACGGGCCAGAACGGGCTTGCCCAAGCCCGCCAGTTCACCGAGACAGCCGAGTTGACCGGGGTGGTCCTGACAAAGCTCGACGGGTCGGCCAAGGGCGGCATTGTCATGGCCGTGCAAGATGAACTGGACATCCCGGTGAAGTTGGTGGGTCTGGGGGAGGGAATGGACGACTTGGTGGAGTTCGATCCCGAAGCCTTCGCCGAGGCTCTGTTCTCTTAGTTCTCTTGGCAGCTACCTGGGTGTCGGATATCCAATTCGACGCGCCAGCGCATAGTCTGGGCAACCCATGTTCGACACTCTGAGCAACCGGTTCGAGGGAATATTCAAGCGCATGCGGGGTCTGGGGATCCTGCGGGAGAGCGATGTCGACGAGGTGCTGGGGGAGATTCGCCTGGCGCTTCTGGAGGCCGATGTCAACCTCCATGTGGTCAGGAGCTTCCAAGACAGGGTCCGCCAGCGGTGTGTGGGCGCCGAGGTCCACAAGGCGCTGAACCCGGTCCAGCAGGTGATCAAGTTCGTACATGAGGAGCTGATCGCCACCTTGGGCGGCGAAACCCTCGAAATCTCCCATCCGGCCAAAGCCCCCACGGTGGTGCTGTTGGCTGGGCTTCAGGGCTCGGGCAAGACCACCAACGCGGCCAAGCTTGCCTCCTGGTTCAAACAGCAGGGTCGCAACCCCATGCTGGTGGGCGCCGATTTGCAGCGTCCCGCCGCGGTCGAGCAGCTCCGCACCCTGGGGAACTCCATTGGGGTTCCGGTGTTCAGCGAGCCCTCCGATCCCGTTGCCGTGGCCCGACAGGGAATGGCTGAGGCGGAGGCAGCCAATCGCGACGTGGTCATCTGCGACACCGCCGGTCGTCTGGCCATCGACGAGGAGATGATGGATCAGGTCGGACGGATATCCGCCGCCATCAAGCCCCACTACACCTTCTTGGTGGTCGATGCCATGACCGGCCAGGACGCGGTTACCACGGCGGAGTCATTCCATGAGGTTCTAGAGCTCGACGGGGTGATCCTCACCAAGGTGGACGGCGATGCCCGGGGCGGCGCCGCACTGTCGGTGAAGGAGGTAGTGGGCCGGCCCATCGCCTTCTCCTCCACCGGTGAGAAGATCGACGAGTTCGAGCTGTTCCACCCGGACCGGGTAGCTAGCCGGATTCTCGGCATGGGCGACGTTTTGACGCTGGTTGAGAAGGCCGAGCAGGTCTACGAGGAGGCTGAAGCCGAAGAGGCCGCGGCCAAGCTGCTCGAGGGGGAGTTCACCCTGGAGGATTTCTTGGAGCAAATGCGCCAGCTCAAGAAAATGGGCTCGCTCCAAAACCTGGTGGGAATGCTCCCCGGCGCGCCTCAGGAATTGCGAAAGGCCGAGATAGAGGATGGTCAAATCGCCCAGGTTGAGGCCATCATCTGCTCGATGACCCCTCAAGAGAGGGCCACGCCCCGGATCGTCGACGGCTCTCGCCGACAGAGAATTGCCGCTGGCTCCGGTACCCGGCCATCTGAGGTCTCCCAGCTCTTGCGGCAGTTCAGCGAGGTGCAGCGGATGATGAAGCGCATGGGGGGCAAGAGCTCCGGTTCGGGCCGCAAGAAGCCCAAGAAGGGCCGCAAGGGCAGTCGGGTGACCCCGCCGGGGAGCCAGCAGAAGAAGCCGGGAAAGCCCAAGTTGACCCTGCCGGGGTTGGAGGACGGGGAATTCGATCTCTCATCCCTGAGGTAGCCCACGGGGATTTTGGCCGGGTAGAGTTTGCCCATTCCGGCGGTCGGCGCCGGTTCGTGCCTGCACCGGCACTGATGAAGGGCCAATTGGGCTCAGGACGCCCAATGGACCCAGGAAGACAGAAGGGCTGACCGGCTAGTGGCAGTAAAACTCCGGCTGATGCGGATGGGCAAGAAGAAGCAGCCCAGCTACCGCGTAGTGGCCGCTGATTCCCGCAAGGCCCGGAACGGGCGATTCATTGAGATTGTGGGCACCTACAACCCCCGCCAGGAGCCGTCTCTGATCGAGATCGACAACGAGCGTGCCCTGCACTGGCTTCGCCACGGTGCCCAGCCCAGCGAGCGGGTTCAGAAGCTGCTGGTCATCTCGGGCGCATGGGAAGAGTTCACCGGTGTAGCCAGCAGTCCACCGGCCAAGGTAACCACAGCCGCATCGGCGGAGGCGGTCGATACTGCATCTGAGGCTGAGTCGGCGGAGGCTGTTGAAGAGACATCTGAGGCTGAGCCGGCGGAGGCGGTCGATACTGCATCTGAGGCTGAGTCGGCAGAGGCTGTCGAAGAGACATCTGAGGCTGAGTCGGCAGAGGCTGGCGAGGGTTCAGAGGAGGACGCCGACAAGGCTGAGGATGGGGAATCGTGAGCGACACCGACTACGACGCCGAGAACGACGACGCTGAGAACGACGATTTCGAAGACGATGACTACGAGGATGACGACTTCGATGAGGATGGCGACATAAACACCATCGAAGTGCCGACTGCTCGAAACGTGTTGGAATTTCTGGTCAAGTCAGTGGTGGAGAATCCCGACGATGTGGAAGTGGAGATAGTCGAGCGTCAGGGTTCGGTCACGCTGGAGGTCACGGTGGCCGAAGGGGACATGGGCCGGGTCATTGGCCGCCGAGGCCGGGTGGCAAACTCCATTCGCACCCTGGTGAGGGCTGCGGCCAGCAAAGATGGCAGTCCCATCGACGTTGAATTCGTCGACTGATCGTCAGGCGGGCGACCTCTGCTCGAGGTAGGCCGCATTGATCGGGCCCACGGGGTCCGAGGGGAGACGGTGGTCACACTCTGGACCAACCGCACCGAGCGACTCGAAGCCGGGTCGGTGCTGACCGCTGATTCCGGTCCGCTCACGGTGGTGGAGGCCCGGGCCTTCCAACGACGTTGGATAGTGCAATTTGCCGAGGTCCTAGATCGGGATGCGGCCGATTCCCTGCGGGGTCAGGTGCTTCGGGCCTCGCCTATATTCGATCCTGACGAGCTTTGGGTTCACGAATTGATCGGCAAGATGATCTGCGAGACCGACGGCACAGAGCGGGGGAGGGTGGAGGCAGTCCAGCAAAACCCGGCCAGCGATCTGTTGGTGTCGGAGCACGGCGCTTTGGTTCCGCTCACCTTCCTAGTCGGGCAGTCCGGGGATCGGTTGATAGTGGATGCCCCGAGCGGGCTGTTCGAGGAGACATGAGAGTCGACGTATTCACCATCTTCCCCTCGATGTTCGAGGTGTTCTTGGACTTCGGCGTGATCGGCCGGGCGGTGGAGCAGGGCCGGCTCGAAGTTCGGGTTCACGATCTTCGAGCAGGGGCGGGTGATCCCCACCGCTCGGTGGACGACGCCCCATTTGGAGGCGGTGCGGGGATGGTGATGATGCCGGAGCCCTTGTTCAAGGCGGTGGAGCAGGCCGATTCTCCCCGTCCCCTCTATCTTCTCGGTCCCGCTGGCCGGCGGTTCGATCAGGCCATTGCCCGCGAGCTGGCCTCTCGGGAGGGATTCTCGTTGCTGTGCGGTCGTTACGAAGGGGTGGATCAGAGAGTTCGGGAGCATCTCGTGGATGAGGAGTTGTCACTGGGAGATTTCGTGTTGGCCGGCGGCGAGATCGGGTCCATGGCGGTCATAGAGGCGGTTGGCCGTCTGGTTCCCGGTGTATTGGGCAACGAGCACTCTGCCGCTGAGGACTCCTTCAGCGACGGTTTGTTGGAGTATCCCCACTACACCAGGCCTGCTGAGTTCAGAGGCTGGCCGGTGCCCGAGGTGCTGCGGTCGGGAGATCACGGTCGCGTGGAACGCTGGCGGAAGGCCCAGTCCCTTGCCCGAACCATGGCCTTGCGCCCCGACCTCGTTGACGCCCGCGGCGGTCTGAGCGAAGAGGAGCGTTCGCTCCTAGATGAGTTCGGCCTTCCATAGTCAGGCCGGATATAATTTCTCGCTGCGCCCCGATGCCTGAGTTGGGCGCTGAAGTACTCACAAGAGGCGTGTTATGAATCCCACCGACATCGTTGACCGCGATACCAGACGCTCCGACATCCCCGAGTTCAGCCCCGGCGACGCGGTCAAAGTCCACGTCCGAGTGGTGGAGGGCAGCCGCGAGCGGGTCCAGATATTCGAGGGCGTGGTCATCCGCCGACAGGGCAGCGGCATCCGGGAGACATTCACGGTTCGAAAAGTGAGCTTCGGGGTGGGGGTCGAGCGTACTTTTCCGATTCACTCGCCCATCATCGCCAAGGTCGAGGTAGGGGCCCGCGGCGATGTGCGCCGGGCCAAGCTCTACTACCTCCGAGACCGGATAGGGCGGGCCGCCCGGGTCAAGGAGAAGCGCTTTTAGCGGTCCGTCTGGACCACTAGCCAAGCCCTTGGCCAAAGTGTCACCCACCGTGCTTACGGTGGGGGCATGGCATACAACCAGGCGTTAGGCCGTTGGGGAGAAGACCGGGTGGTGCGGTGGTATCGCCGCCAGGGATTTCGGGTTCTCGATCGCAACTGGCGATGCAGCAGCGGCGAATTGGATGTGATCGCGCAGCGGGGGCCGGTCGTTGCTGTGTGCGAGGTGAAGACCCGGACGTCGCTGGCCTTCGGGACGCCGGCAGAGGCGGTCGGATGGCAAAAGCAGCGGCGGATACGCCGACTTGCCGCCCAGTGGTTGGCCGAGCAGGAGCGCTCAGGACCAGTGCAGCTCCGCTTTGATGTCGCCGAGGTGATGGGACGCGAGCTGAGGGTTATCGAAGCCGCGTTCTAGTTCCCCGCTAGCCCAGCACGGCCCACAGAATCAGCCCTATGCAAACCAGTACACCCGCGGCCACATACCAGTAGTCGAACCGGGTGCGCCGCTGCTTTCGTGTGGGATCGAAGCCGATATCCCAGTATGTTCCCACTGGTGGTTGCAAGGAAAGCCGTTGTTGTTTGGGCGGTGGTTATGGCTTTGTCCTCCGCGGTGGCCGCTGGTTGCGGGTCGGGTACTTCCCCTGAGGTGGAGGCCGGTCCCGATGGGACTCCCGATCCCGTGCTGGTGGCGGGACGAGGGGTGTTCGTCGACCGGTGCTCGTCTTGCCACGGCGCTGATGGCGGCGGAACCCGCAACGGTCCAAGCCTGAATCGGGGTCGGCTGTTGCAGGCCTACCCCGATCTCAGCGAAGCCGCCGCGGTGGTGTCTGACGGCCGGGATCGCATGCCGGGCTTCGGCGGTCTTTTGACCGCGGGCGAAATCGACGCTGTGCTGCGCTACATAACCGAGGTGCTCTGACGGGAGTGCTCCCGTTCGACATCAATGAGGTGCTCTGAGGGGAACGCTCCCGTTTGACATCAATGAGGTGCGCTGAGGGGAACGCTCCCGTTCGACGGTCGGGTTCGGTGCAATTGTCGCTGCCTGTGGCTATGGTCGGGGAAACGCTCGTGACCAGCGAAACGGGTCTCTCTCCAGGCACGAGGATTCATCCTCGAGAAAGCACGCACCGTGCTTGCAACCATTCCCGCTTCCGTTCTCGCCGGCATCACCGGGCACCCGGTTTCCGTGGAGGTCCACGTATCGTCAGGCCTGCCCACCTTCACCGTGGTGGGTCTGCCCGACGCCGCTTGCCGGGAGGCCCGTGACCGGGTTCGCGCCGCCTTGCTCTCCAGCGGCGTCGATTGGCCCCCGGGCCGCATCACCGTCAATCTGGCCCCCTCGGGAATCCGCAAAGAAGGCCCTGGTCTCGATCTGGCCATAGCCATGGGAGTCCTGGTAGCCGATGAGCAGCTGCCCGCTGAGGCCCTGGAGAACATGGCCTTCCTGGCTGAGCTGGGGCTCGACGGTCGGCTCCGATCGGTTCCCGGAATCCTGCCCCAGGTGCGTTGCATGGAGACCGACGCCATTGTCGTAGCACCGGAGAGCGCCGCGGAAGCCTCGCTGGCCAACGGCCCGGTGGTTCGGGCGCCGGCCACGCTGGGAGAGCTTGTCTCCGCGCTCAGGGGCGAGGACACTTGGCCCGACCCGCCTTTGCTGGGGTCGGGGGACCCGCGGGAAGACACCGCAGACTTGGCTGATGTGAAGGGCCAGCCCATGGCCCGTCTGGGTTTGGAGGTGGCCGCGGCTGGCGGGCACCACCTGCTGATGATAGGACCCCCCGGCGCAGGCAAGACCATGCTGGCCCGCCGACTTCCCGGCTTGCTTCCCCCTTTGGATGAGAACACTGCCATCGAGGCCACCATGGTGCACTCCGCCGCTGGCTTGGACTTGCCGTCCGCAGGGTTGATCCGCCGGGCGCCTTGGCAGGCGCCTCACCACTCCGCCTCCATGATGGCCTTGGTCGGCGGTGGCAGCCAGACGCTGCGGCCGGGGGCCATCAGCTGTGCCCATGGCGGCGTGCTGTTCTTGGACGAGATGGGGGAGTTCGGACCCCAAGCCCTAGATGCGCTGCGCCAACCACTCGAGGAGGGGTCGATTCGAGTCAACCGGGCCGCAGCCATGGCTACGTTTCCGGCCCGATTCCTCTTGGTGGGAGCGATGAACCCGTGTCCGTGCGGAGAGCTTGGACAGCCTGGTATGTGCCGGTGTACTCCCGTGGCCCGACTGCGCTACGCCCGGCGGCTGAGCGGACCCCTTCTGGACCGGTTCGATCTGAGGATCCATGTCGGCCGGCCGGAGGTGAGCGACCTGTTCGACGCTCCGCGGGGAGAATCCTCGGCGCAGGTCAGGGACAGGGTGAACCAGGCACGAGCTGTCGCCCGCAACCGCGGGGTGACCTCCAACAGCGAGCTGCCCGACGACGCCTTGGACCAATTCGCTCCATTGGACCCTGATGCCAAGAACATGTTCAGCCACGCCATCGCAGAGGGCCGTCTCACTGCCCGAGGATTCCAGCGAGTGCGAAGGGTCGCCCTCACTCTGGGCGACTTGGCGGGTAAGGGACCGCCCCTTACCGGCGGCATCGTCGCTCAAGCGCTGTTTATGCGGACCGAACCGGTCACCGTGGTCCACGATCCTTGGAGCTGCGCCAATGCCCGCCGATGACTTCTCCTTGGCCGAACCCCATGGCGAACACCATGGAGAACTGCCGGTGGAGGCGTGGCTTGTGGCGTTGGCATCCCTGCCCGCAGTGGGGCCGGCTCGATTGCGAGCGCTGCTCGAGGTCGGGAGTCCGCCGGCGGTGTGGGCTCGGCTGCAAGATCCACCGTCCGCTGAGTTGGCGCAAGTGGCCGGCAAGCAGGATCTGTATGCGCAGTGGCAGCGCACCGCCGTCGGGCTGAATGTGGCCGACTTGTGGGCTCGGCACCGTGAGCACGGGGTGGGGGTGGCCGCCCTGGGTACCCCCGGATACCCATCTGCCCTGTCAAACGACATGGATCCGCCCGCGGTCGTGTTTCATAAGGGAGACCCCCAGGTGGTCGGCGGTCCCCGGGTGGCCATAGTCGGCACCCGGCGGTGTACCCGGTATGGCAGCGATGTGGCGTTCGAGCTGGGCCGGGACTTGGCCTCGGCCGGCGTGGGCGTCGTCTCCGGACTGGCACTGGGCATCGACGCCGCTGCTCATGCCGGGGCACTGCAAGCGCGAGCCGCTCCCCCGATAGCGGTGGTGGGAAACGGCATGGACCGCGTATATCCCGAGCGCAACCGACCCTTGTGGCGGGCGGTGGCCGACCAGGGAGTGCTCTTGGGGGAAGCCCCATTGGGAGCCCCTCCCGAGCGGTGGCGGTTTCCCGCTCGAAACCGGATCATCGCGGCCCTGGCTGATGTGGTGGTGGTGGTGGAGTCCCACTCCTCGGGCGGAGCCATGCACACGGTGGCCGAGGCTGCGGCCCGGGATCGGAGCGTGATGGCCGTCCCCGGTCCGGTCCGCAGCTCCGCGTCCGATGGTTGCATCGAACTGCTGAGCGACGGCTGCGCCCCCTGTCGTGACGCCGATGATGTGCTCTTGGTCTTGGGTCTGTCCGGAGCCGAGACAGCCCCGTTGGACACCCGCCCCGATCCCGGCGATGCCGGTCGGCAGGTGCTGGAGGCGCTGGGCTGGCAGCCCGCCGACGCCGAGCAGATCATGAGACGTACCAGTTTGACCATGTCAGAGGTGGCTGGCGCGGTAGAGGAACTGCGGGTTGCGGGCTGGGTGGCGGTATCGGGCCGCTGGATCGAGCGGGTGGGCATTCCCCGGTGAGCTGGCCTGCAACCCGTAGTCTTGAAGGTTGATGGGGTGGGATTTGGACGCGTTCGCCGCGTCAACTGCTTCGGTCAGCGATGACACTGCGGCAATGTACTGCCGTGAAGTTGCCGTGTTCGCCCAATGGCTGGCGGAAAGCCGGGGCGGCACCGGTGCGGTTGAATCCCGGGATCCAGATCCCGAAGATGTCGACCTGCGCATGGTTCGCAGATATCTGGCCCACTTGAGCACCGAGGGATATGCCCGCAAGACGGTGGCCCGAAAGGCCACCTCGCTTAGGCGATATTTCGGCTGGGCGGAGCGCACCGGAAGGGTGGCCGCCGATCCCACTGTCGGAGCGATGACTCCGACACGGGAGCGGCGTCTGCCCCGCGTGCTGCGCACCGAGGAGCTGGGAACTCTGCTGGACAAGCCGCGTGCCGCGGTGGCCGACGACAGCCCCGCTCGACAGGCAAGGGACCTCGCGGTGCTGGAGTTGCTCTACGGCAGTGGCCTGCGGGTCAGCGAAGTGTGCGCCATGCGAATGGGTGACATCGACTTGCCGCGCCGGCGCCTGATCGTCCACGGAAAGGGCTCCAAGCAGCGGGTCGTGCCGCTGAGCGAGCCGGCGGTCAGCGCGCTTGAGGAGTGGATTGACCACGGGCGGCCGGAGATGGCTGATCCATCCGCAGCCGCCGATGTCGTATTCGTGAATCTGTATGGGCGACCGCTGAACACCCAGGCTGTGCGGAGGCTGGTCAATCGCCGGGCTGGCACCCAGACCAACCCCCACGCACTGCGGCACACCTTCGCCACCCATTTGCTCGACGGAGGCGCCGACCTGAGGCAAGTGCAGGAATTGCTGGGCCACGCCGATCTGGGATCCACACAGATATACACCCACGTCAGCCGTGACCGGCTCCGACGAGTAGTGGAGAAGAGTCATCCTCGGGCCTGACAACCGCTTCTTGCCGGTAGCCTGAGCCAGCTTCCCCTCGACAACAGACAATCGAGGGCAAGCCATGGTACTGGGAATGCGAATCGGCGGTCTGGCGGCCGTCGCGGTGTCAGCCTGGTTGACGCTGAATCCTGTTCAGCCAGCGCCGGAGACCCCTTTGCCGCCTGCTCTGAGAGAGACGGCGGCGGCCCAGTCTCCCGTGATGTATCAGCCCCCCGTGATATACCGGCCACCCGTGGAGGCCGAAGTTGTCGACTCCTTTCGACCCCCGGCCCACATAGGGGCACCGGGCAATCGGGGCTTTGAGTACGAGCCTGGTCTGGGGCAGCCGGTGTGGGCCGCGGCCGCGGGGGAGGTGGTGTTCGCCGGACCGGTGGCCCGCAACCGGTTTGTGACCGTGCTTCACCGTGACGGGCTGCGCACCTCCTATGGATACCTGGGCTGGATAGCAGTTGAAGAGGGCGATCTGGTCGTGCCTGGTCAGTTGTTGGGCACCACGTCGGAGCGGTTCTTCTTCAGCGTTCGCTTAGGGGACCATTACCTCGACCCTGCCTTGGTGCTTTCGGCGGGACGGGTGCGGCTGGTTCCCCACGGCGAGCCTGTAGGCCGCGGTCGGCTTCCTGCTTATGGTTCTAGGCACTCGTCCGGCTATCGTTGAACCCGGTCTGAGAGCAGTTTCGGGCCGTAGACAAATTCCGCTCGGGGCATCCCACGGTCGCCAATTGGTGCTGACCCCGGGTTTCGATGAACCGCTGGGAGAGGAGAAACACCATGGCGCCAGTCGTGACGATGCGACAGTTGCTTGATGCTGGAGTCCATTTCGGACACCAGACCCGCCGTTGGAATCCGAAAATGCAGAGGTTCATTTTCGGGGAGCGCAACGGCATCTACATCATCGACCTGACCCAGACGCTCGCCCATATCGAGGCGGCCTACACCTACGTTCGCGATCTAGTGGCCAACGGCGGTCAGGTGCTGTTTGTGGGAACCAAGAAGCAGGCCCAAGACAGCGTCCAGAGCTACGCCGAGCGTGTGGGAATGCCCTATGTGAACGAGCGTTGGCTGGGCGGACTTCTGACCAACTTCGAGACGATCTCCAAGCGTATGGGCAAGATGAAGGAATTCCAGCGGATGCGCAGCTCGGGCGAGCTTGATGTAATGCCCAAGAAGGAGGCTCTGCTCATCTCCCGGGAACTGGCCAAGCTGGAGCGCAACCTGAACGGCATCCGCGACCTGACCCGACCTCCCGATGCCGTCTTCGTGCTTGACACCAAAAAGGAGCACATCGCGGTGGCCGAGGCCAACAAGCTGAAGCTGCCGGTGATAGCGGTGGTGGACACCAATTGCGATCCCGATGTAATTCAATTCGTGATCCCGGGAAATGACGATGCGATCCGGTCGGGGGAGCTGATGTGCCGGATCATCAGCGATGCCGTTCTCGAAGGCCGCTTCATCGCCCAGGGAAATGCTGCCGCCAAATCCCCGCCGACGCAGGAGGCTCCGGCCGAAGACAAAGCACCGCCAGCCGCCGAGCCGCCTCCGGCTGAGGATGTTCCCGCTGCGGTGGAGTCGCCTCCGGCTGAGGATGGTCCTGCTGCGGTGGAGGCCGAATCTGTCGAGCCAACTGTTGAAGCCGAATCGACCGAATCCCAGGAGCAAGCGTGAGTTCGTTTACCGCCCAAGACGTCAAGGCCTTACGCGACTCCACGGGCGCCGGCATGATGGATTGCAAGCGCGCCCTCACTGAGAATGAGGGCGATATGGAGGCCGCCACCCAGTGGCTGCGCGAGAAGGGCATGGCCAAGGCCGCCGCCCGAGCGGATCGAGCCAGCGACCAGGGAACGGTGGCCCTTGCCGCAGACGGCGAGGCTGCCGCCATCGTGGAGCTTCGATGCGAGACCGACTTCTCAGCCAAAGCAGACGATTTCACCTCGATGGCTGACGAGTTGGCCCAGTTGGTGCTGACCGAGGGAGAAGACTCGGTGGAGTCCCGCAAGGCTGCAATCGAGGATCTCAGCCTGGCCAAGAAGGAAAATGTCCGATTGGGCAAGGTTGTCCGAATTCAGGCCGCTGAGGGGAACATCCTGGACACCTACCTCCATACCCAAGATGGCCGGGGGACCAGCGCGGTCGTGGTGGAGGCCCGCGGCGTAAGCCAAGAGCTGGCCCACGAGGTTGCGCTCCACGTTGCCTTTGCCAAGCCATCAGTCCTGCACCGCGACGAGGTTGACCCCGAAGAGGTTGAGCGGGAGCGTGTTGCCCTCACGGAGATGACCAAGGCGGAGGGCAAGCCAGAGCAGGCCTGGGACAAGATCGTAAACGGCCGGCTGCGAGCCTGGTATGCCGAGCGTGTGCTGCTGGAGCAGGGCATGTTCGGGGAGAAGGAGACCGTGCAGTCCCGCCTGGGGGACGGCGAGATCGTCCGGTTCGAGCTGGCAGCCATAGGCAGTTAGCGCGGAACAATGGCCACCCACGGCGACAAGCGATCAGGCCGGTGGGACCGGATTGTTCTGAAGCTCTCCGGAGAAGCCTTCGCCGGAGAGGCCGGATACGGCATCGACGGCGAGATCGCCGCTCAGATCGCCACGGAAATCGTCAAGGTTAGAGCCGAGTTCGACGTGGATGTGGCCGTGGTGGTGGGCGGCGGCAACATCTGGCGGGGTATGACCGGAGCGGGCGCGGGAATGGACCGGGCCCAAGCCGACTACATGGGGATGTTGGCCACCGTCATCAACGCGCTTGCCCTCCAAGACACCCTTGAGAGGCTCAATCAGCCCACTCGGGTGCAGACGGCCATTGGCATGGCACAGGTGGCCGAGCCATACATCCGGCGCAGGGCGATTCGGCATCTGGAAAAGGGGCGCGTGGTCATATTCGCCGCTGGTACCGGCAACCCGTTCTTCACCACCGATACCGCAGCCGCGCTGCGTGCCGTGGAAATCGAGGCCGGCGTCCTCTTGAAGGGCACCCACAGCGGAACAGACGGGATATACACCGCCGACCCTCGAACCGATCCCAATGCCGAAAAACTCGATGATGTGCAGTACCTGGACGTGCTGTCCCAGGGCCTGCGGGCCATGGACAGCACCGCGGTCTCTCTGTGCATGGACAACAAGTTGCCCATCGTCGTGTTCGACCTCATGAAGCCGGGAAACGTAAGCGCCATACTCGACGGCCAGTTGATCGGTACTCTGGTGTCATGAGGGATGCCCAGAGGCATCAAGAACATGACTGGCCCGGAAAACATCTCGCCGCGTTAGCCGAGGTTGTCCGAGCGAATCGGGACAATGACCACCGGCAATGAGTTGACCGATTTGGTGTTGGACGAAGCCGGCGGGCGCATGGACTCTGCCGTTCATCACACTCGCCAGCAGTTCGCATCCGTCAGAACCGGACGGGCCTCTCCCGCGCTGTTCGAACGATTTCTGGTTGAGTACTACGGAACCGAGGTCCCCTTGCAACAGCTGGCCAGCTTCAGCGTCCCGGAAGCGCAGCTGCTGGTCATATCCCCGTTCGACAAGGGATCCATTGCGGCCATCGAAAGAGCCATCATCCAGGCCGATCTCGGCCTCAACCCCAGCAACGACGGAAACGTCGTGAGGCTTACTTTTCCGCCATTGACAGAAGAGCGCCGCCGCGAACTGGTCAGAATGGTTAAGCAGATGGCTGAGGAGGGTCGGGTGGCGATTCGCAACACCCGCCGCAGCAGCCGCCACGACATCGACCAGCTCAGCAAAGACGGCGATGTCTCAGAGGACATAGCCGCCCGGACCGAGAAGGAGCTCGACCGGCTAACCCACGACCATGAGCAGCTGATAAACGACGCGTTGAGCGTCAAAGAACAAGAGCTGCTCGAGATCTAGCCTGGAGGGGCAGTGGACGACGACAATCCTTTCCAACGACCAAATGACCAGTCCGAAGAGGCGGCTGATGACGAACAGGCCAATTTCTTGGACGACCTGACTTCTCTATTCGACGAGGAGGAGGATGAGTCCGGGCTTCCCGTCTGGGATGAGCCCGCCGGCACCGAGTCCGACGCAGATGAGGGCTGGGACAGCCTTACCGATGCCGCGCCCCGGTGGCGCGAGGACTCTGACGAGCACACATTTGCCGACCTGCCTGATCCTGTCGAAGTCGGCCCGGCATCCGAGGGCGCAAGTGTCTTCGAAGACCCTGAGCCCACCGAGGCGGTGGAGTTCCCCTCGGTGGACCGGGTGGACGAGGTGCTGTCTTTGGATGTAACCGACTCTCCGACGGCCACAGAACTGGTCGAACCCCCGTCGCCCCTCTCGGCCCCGCTTTCTACGGGAACGCACCCGCGGACCTCCGCGGCCAACGGCAACCTGATGAGGTCGGTGGTAGTCGGGTTGCTGCTAGGCGGCATCGTGCTGGGCGCTATCGCCCTAGGCGAGCGGGTCGCGCTTGCCGTGCTGGTCATAGCGCTTCTCATCGCCGCGGCAGAGTGGTTCACCACCCTTCGCCATGCCGGCTATCAGCCTCCCACTCTGGTGGGATTCGCCGCGGTGGTTGCCCTGCCGATAGCCGCATTTTGGCGGGGCGCCGACGGCATGGTGATGGTGCTGGTCTTCGCCCTGTTCGGCGCCGGCCTCTGGTACTTGGGGGGAGTCGGCCGAGACCGCCCGCTCGCCAATCTCGGGGTCACGCTGCTGGGCATCACCTATATCGGTGTAACCGGGGCATTCGGGGGTCTCCTATTGGACAGGCCAGACGGAGGAGAGCTGCTGCTGAGTGCTGTGATATTGACGGTGGCCCATGACGTGGGAGCGTTTGCCGTTGGACGGGCCGCGGGCCGCACGCCTTTGTCGAAGGCCAGTCCGAACAAGACGGTGGAGGGCCTGATCGGCGGCACGATCCTCACCATTGCCGTCGCGTTGGTGTTCATCTCCATTCTGGAGATCGGCCCCTTTGGGGAAGAGCCCGGGTCGCGCTCCGACGGCGTCATCCTGGGCATCGTGGTGGCAGTGGTGGCCCCGCTCTCCGATCTTCTGGAGTCGGCCCTCAAACGGGATCTGGGCGTCAAGGACATGGGAAGGTTGCTGCCCGGCCACGGAGGCATGCTGGACCGGATAGACGCCTTGCTCTTCGTATTGCCGGCCACCTATTTCACCGCTCTCATGCTTGAGGTGATCTGAGCGGATGCTCACAGGCGTTACCGGCCATGCTCGAAGTGCTCCTCAGGTTCGAAGCGCTCTACATGCTCGAAGTGCTCTGAACAGGCCCTCGAGGTGATCTGAGCAAGGGCCACCGGCGCATGGTCTCTCTTTCCCTGCTTGGATCTACCGGCTCAATCGGTGTTCAGACGCTGGACGTAGTCCGGGCTGAACCCGGGTACTGGGACGTGGTGGCACTGGGTGCTGGTCGATCCGTTGATCAGCTGGTTGCCCAAGCCCGGGAGTTTCATCCCCAAATGGTTGTGGTGGGTGACCCCGAACGGGTGGCCGAAGTCCAAGAAGCGCTGCCGGGGGTCACTGTGGCCAGCGGCCCTACCGCCTTGGCTGAGGCTTCCGCCATGGGAGATGTGGTGGTCAACGGGGTCGTCGGGTTTGCCGGGCTGCCGGTTACCCTGGCTGCCTTAGATGCTGGCCGTCGCTTGGCCCTGGCCAATAAGGAGTCGCTGATTGCGGCCGGGCCCGTCGTCCAGAGGGCTCGCCAGACTCCGGGTGCCGAACTGCTTCCGGTAGACAGCGAGCACTGTGCCGTTCACCAATGCCTCCGGGCCAACGATGTGTTCACCGCTGAAGCGGGAATGAAACGCGTGCACCGCATCGTGCTCACCGCCAGCGGGGGGCCGTTCCGAGGTCGAACGCGGAGCGAGTTGGCCGACGTGACCGTGGAGCACGCGTTGGCCCACCCCACTTGGAGCATGGGCCCCAAGATCACGGTGGACTCCTCAACGCTTATGAACAAGGGTTTGGAAGTCATCGAGGCCAACGAGCTCTTCGGATTGGGGTATGACCGCATCGAGGTGGTGATCCACCCCCAGTCGGTGGTCCATTCCATGGTGGAGTACACCGACGGCGCCACCATTGCCCAGCTCTCCCTGCCCGATATGCGGCTGTGCATCGGCTACGCCATGGCCTATCCCGACCGAATTGCCACGCCATTTGGCCGAATCGACTGGGCAGAGTTGCGCCGCTTGGACTTCGAGCCCCCCGACACCGAGTCGTTTCCCTGTCTGGAGCTGGCTTACGCCGCCGGGCGCATGGGCGAGACCGCCCCCGCTCTGTTGAATGCGGCCAACGAGGTGGCCGTGCAGGCTTTTCTCGATGAGCGGATACGATGGACGGCAATTCCCGAGATTCTGGAGACGGTCTTAGGCGACCACGACGGCACTGAGGCCGACTCCCTGGAGGCGGTCATGGAGATCGATGCCAAGGCCCGAACCACGGCCGAGCAAGTAGTGATTCGCCAGTCCGACCGCTCTTAGGCGATGACCTTTCATCAAATCGGATCCTCTGGGAGCGGGCAGTCTCCGGTGAGTCCGCTCGGCAGCACTCAGGCATCGCGCGAGGGTTGGGGAGGTCTGGTTCTAGTGGTCGGCTTGCTGGCCTTGGTGCAGGTCGTCTGGGGACTTCCGATGCTCATTGTCGTGCTGGCCGTAATCGGGATGATCTTCCTGCATGAGATGGGTCACTTTGTCGCGGCCCGGGCCGCGGGCATGAGAGTTACCGAGTTCTTCTTGGGATTCGGGCCTCGGCTGTGGTCAATCCGCCGAGGTGAGACGGTTTACGGCATCAAGGCAATTCCCGCCGGTGCCTATGTGCGGATCATCGGGATGAACAGCTTGGAGGAGGTTTCCCCGGCCGAAGAGCACCGCACATATCGCAGCAAACCCTACTGGCGGCGCATGTCGGTGGCGGTGGCCGGTTCGACCGTGCACTTTCTGTTGGCGCTGGCCTTGATCTTCTCTTTCCTAGTGATCGGCGGAAAGCAAGAGGAGGTGCCGTCACCGGATTGGACGGTGAGCTTGGTGGCACCCGGCTCACCGGCCGAGAGGGCGGGGCTGCTGCCCGGCGATCGCATTGTCTCGGTTGACAACAACCCGGTGGTAACCATGAACGACATGGTGACAGTGCTGCCCGACCCGGGCACGCCGGTGAGTCTCGGGGTGGAGCGGGGAGACGAGGTGCTTGCCCGCACTCTGACCCTGGGCACCCATCCTCAAGACTCCAGCCGGGGATATATCGGCATCGCCTCCGGAACGGCCTGGTCGCGCCATTCGGTGGAGGTTGGAGTCCTCGAGGCCGTGCCTGAGACATTGGATGAATTCGGTTTTTTGGTCAAGGAATCTGCCTTGGGCATCGGCAGATTCTTCTCGCCTAGCGGGCTCAATGATTTCTTCCGCGATGTTGCCGACGAGCCAACCCAGCAGAGCACTGCTCCTGCTGGAGGAGGATTCACCACCGGCGCTTCCTCAGATGACGGCAACCGAGTGGTCTCGATCTTTGGTGCGCTGAAAATCGGCGCCGACCTCACCGAGAACGGTTACGGGAATCTGCTGTTGTTCTTGGCGCTGTTGAATGTGTTCATCGGAGTCTTCAACATGATCCCGCTTCTTCCCTTTGACGGCGGTCATGTGGTGATTGCGACCTACGAGCGCTTGCGGTCCTGGCGAGGCCGTCGGTATAGCGCCGACGTCTCCAAGATGGTGCCGGTGGCCTATGCCGTGATCTTGATTCTGGCCTTTGTTTTCATTGGGTCGGTTTATCTCGACTTCACTGATCCGGTGGAGCTTCCGGGTTGAGGAATGTGATGGTTGTAGGCGAATACCCATGCTGCCCGCCGGGCGTGCCAAGCTGAGGGCATGGAAGTCGAGGCAGCTTTCGAGCGGCGTCCGACCCGTCGGATCGACGTGGGGGGTGTACCCGTCGGCGGTGGCGCGCCCATCACTGTCCAGTCCATGACCACCACTCGCACTGCCGACGTGGAGGGCACCCTTCAGCAGATATACGCCCTGGCGGCGGCCGGTGCCGACATCGTGCGCTGCACCTGCAATGAGATCGAGGCGGCCGAGGGGCTGGCCCAGATCGTGCCCCGGTCTCCTGTTCCCATCGTGGCCGACATTCACCACCAATACCGGATGGCGCTGGCCGCGTTGGATGCTGGCGTCCAGTGTCTGAGGCTGAATCCCGGCAACATCCGCAAGCCCGAGCACATTCGGACGGTGGCCTCGGAGTGCCGGGATCGAGGGGTTCCCATTCGCATCGGGGTGAACGGGGGATCGCTGCACCCCGATCTCTACCGCAAGTACGGCGACCGCGTGACCCCGGAGGCCATGGTGGAGTCGGCCCAGATGGAGCTCGACTACTTCGCCGATGTCGACTTCGACAACGTCAAGATCTCGGTCAAGGCTTCCAGCGTGCCTCTCATGATCGAGTCATACCGGCAGCTTTCCGAGGTCACCGACCACCCCCTCCACCTCGGGGTGACCGAAGCGGGTCCGCCCCCGGTGGGGTTGATCAAGTCGACCGCGGGCATCGGCACGCTGTTGGCCGAGGGAATCGGCGACACCATCCGCTACAGCCTCACCGCCGATCCCGTGCAGGAGGCCAAGGCCGGCCGCCAGCTCCTTGAGTCCATGGGGCTGCGGGAGCGCAAGAACGTGGATCTGATCGCCTGCCCGAGCTGCGGTCGAGCCGAGATCGACGTCTACGCGGTGGCAGAGCAGGCCATGGAGGCGTTCGGCGACCGGGAGATCCCCTTGCAGGTGGCGGTCATGGGTTGTGTGGTCAACGGACCCGGCGAGGCGCGCGACGCCGACATCGGCATCGCGGCCGGCAACAAGCGGGGTCACCTGTTCGTCAAGGGTCGCAACGTTGCTGTCGTTGCCGAGGAGAACATGGTCACTTCGCTGGTGGAGTGGGCGGAGCTCATCCATGAGCATGGGGCCGAGGCCGCGCTGGAGAGGGCCGACACGGTGGCCGCGGCGCGCGAAGCCGAGCGCGACCGGAGTCGCCTGCTGGCCGAGCAGGGCGAGGACGCCAACCAGGCGAGCGAGAAGATCGAGTTGATCCGCAAGAGAGGGTGAGGATGGCCAAGCAAGGGGTGCTCACCCCGCAGAACGAGGACTTTCCCCGCTGGTATCAGGACATACTCAACAAGGCGGAGCTGGCCGACAACGGGCCCGTGCGGGGCACCATGGTGATCCGACCCTATGGGTACGCCCTTTGGGAGCGGATGCAAGCCGAGGTTGACCAGCGCATCAAGGCTGCTGGGGCCGACAACGCCTATTTCCCGTTGTTCATCCCCGAGAGCTACCTGAATCGGGAGTCCGACCACGTCGAAGGCTTCAGTCCCGAACTGGCTGTGGTCACCCAGGGCGGGGGCCGCGAGCTGGCCGAGCCGGTGGTGGTGCGCCCCACCAGCGAGACCATCATCAACGCCTATTTCTCCAAGTGGGTTCAGAGCCATCGCGACCTGCCCCTGCTGATCAATCAGTGGGCCAATGTGGTCCGCTGGGAAATGCGCCCTCGGATCTTCCTGCGGACCACCGAGTTCTTGTGGCAGGAGGGCCACACTGCCCACGCCACTCGCCAGGAAGCCCGCGACTACGCCGCCCAGATACTCCACGACGTGTATCGGGACTTCATGGAGTCGGTGCTGGCCATCCCCGTGCTAATCGGATACAAGACCGAGGCTGAACGGTTTCCCGGGGCCATCAACTCCATGTGCCTCGAAGGGATGATGCGCGACGGAAAGGCCCTCCAGATGGGGACCTCCCACGAGCTGGGGCAGAGCTTCGCAACCATGTTCGACATCACGTATCTGGATGGCGAGGGCAACCAATCGCATGTGTGGCAAACCTCATGGGGAGTGTCGTCTCGAATGGTGGGCGGGCTGATCATGGCGCACGGTGACGATCGGGGATTGGTGGTCCCGCCACGGTTGGCGCCCATACAAGCCGCCGTCGTCGCGGTGCGAGACGCCGAGGGAGTGGTGGATGCCTGCCGCCGACTGGCCGAAGAGCTGGGCGCGGCCGGAATTCGGGCGAAGTTGGACGATAGGACGGGAACGGGGTTTGGCCGCAGAGCCACCGACTGGGAGCTCAAGGGCGTGCCGGTAAGGGTGGAGATCGGTCCCCGCGACCTGGAGCAGGGACAGGCCACTCTGGTCTCCCGGATCGGCGGCGAGAAGGAGGCGGTCAGGCTCTCTGAGGTGCCGACGCGGGTGGAATCGCTGCTAGACGACATCCAAAAGCGCATCTACGACGATGCCCTGGCCTGGAGGGACTCCCTGATTTCGGAGGCCACTACGGCAGATGAGGTGCGGGAGGCGGCGGCCACCGGATTTGCCCGCATTCCTTGGGCCAAACTCGGGCCTGAAGGAGAAGCTGCCCTTGCCGAAGAAGCGATCACCGTGCGGTGTTTGCAGCGCCCCGACGGGTCGTTGCCCCAAGATAGCGATGAGTCCGATCTCGTGGCGGTATGTGGCCGCAGCTACTGAAATATGCCCCGCCTGTGCAACGACATACCAGCGTTCAGCGGGTAAGATTGGCGGAGTATCGTCGATCTCCATAGTTGAGCTCTGTAATAGTCAAGCTCTATAGGCAGGTTGGGCGTGGGCTGGTGCCCACGCCTTCTCACTTTGGAGACCGGCCAGAAAACCGGTCCACCGTCGGCCTAGGAAAGGGGCGAGATGTCAGTAACAGACAATGTGAATGACCTGCTCGCGCCCTTATTCCAGGGGAGGGGCCTAGAGGTGTACGACCTCACCTATGGAGGCGGGGTGCTGCGCATCATCGTGGACAAGCCTGGCGGCGTCAGCCTGGATGAGGTGGCCGACGCCTCCAAGGTGGCCTCCCGACTGCTGGACGACGAGGATCTCGTCCCCGGCCGCTACAACCTGGAGATCACCAGTCCTGGCCTGGAGCGGCCCCTGCGCCGGCCTGAGCACTATGCCCGAGCTATGGGCGAGACCATAAGCGTGAAGCTGGGCCCCCAAATCGAGGGGCAACGCCGAATTCAGGGTGTGCTGAGGGAATGCGACGATGATGGGATTACCATAGAAGAGGACGGAGTTCCCCGCAGACTGGCGTTCAGCGACATCACCAAGGCCAGGACCGTTTTCGAATGGGGTCCGGTGCCGAAGAATAAGACTAAGGAGAAGAGCAGCCGATGAATCCCGACATGCTGGAAGCCCTGCAAGCGCTGGCCGCAGACAAGGGAATCTCGGTGGACGCTTTGCTGGCTGCCCTAGCCGATGCCCTTGAATCGGCCTATAAGCGGATGCCCGACAGCGAGGAATACGCCTGGGTCACGATCAATCCCGAGACGGCCGACATCCAGGTTTTCGCACAGAAGCTAGATGACGACGGCGAGCCCATCGGGGAGCCGTTCGACGTGACCCCCGACGGCTTTGGCCGCATCGCGGCCCAAACGGCCAAGCAGGTCATGATGCAGCGGATTCGAGAGGTGGAGCGCGAGCTCAAGTACGAGGAATACGCCGGGCGCGAGGGCGACATCGTGACCGGGATCATTCAGCAGAACGATGCCCGCTACACCCTGCTGGATTTGGGCCGAGTGGAGGCGCTTTTGCCCCAGGCCGAGCAGGTGCCCTTTGAGCGCCCCGATGCCAACAGCCGCCTCAAGGCCTACATCGTGGAGGTTCGCAAGACGGCCAAGGGTCCGCAGATCGTGGTCAGCCGCACTCATCCCGGACTGATCAGGCGGCTGTTCGAGTTAGAGGTGCCCGAGATCGCCGACGGCGTGGTGGAGATCAAGGCGTGTGCCCGAGAGCCCGGCCATCGAACAAAGATCGCAGTGTCGTCCAACGACACCAACGTGGATCCCGTTGGAGCGTGCGTTGGCGCCCGGGGCGCCCGGGTTCGCATGGTGGTCAACGAGCTTCGGGGGGAGAAGATCGACATCGTCCCCTTTGCGGAGGATCCGGCCGACTTCGTGGCCAAGGCGCTTTCGCCGGCCAAGATCAAAGAGGTCTCCATCGACGAGGAGTCCGGGGTTGCCGAGGTCATCGTGCCCGACTACCAACTCTCGCTGGCCATAGGAAAAGAAGGCCAGAACGCCCGGCTGTCTGCTCGATTGACCGGATGGCGAATCGACATCAAAAGCGAAACACAGCTGGCCCAGGAAGCCGCCTATGAGGAGATGGACTGGGCCGAAGGAGAATGGGTGGTAGACGAGACAACCGGCGAGCAGGTCTGGCGACCAGCTGAAGGGGGTCCCGCGCTTTCGGCGGAGGAATGGGCCGCCGAAGGCACCGAGGGGAGCCCGGCCGAGCAGTTGGGGGAAACAGTGGAAGGCGGTCCTCCAACAGGGTAGAGACCAGCGCCTCGGATTGACTTCGAAATCCGACGGCTGGGCGTGAGAAGATAAATCCCCGACCCGTGTGGGTCGGCCGCGCATTGCGGACGGACCAAGAAAGAGCCATTTGCCAGCAAAAATTCGGGTGTACGAGCTTGCCCGCGAGCTCGGCCTCACGAACAAGGAAACGCTTGATCTCTGCGTGACTCTGGGGATCGGCGTCAACAGCCACTCCTCGAGCATCGTGGATGCTCAAGCGGACCGCGTCCGGCGGCGTGCGCATCGTGATGGCCTGATCCGTCCACCCGAGCCGGAACCTGAGCCAGAGCCCGAGCCGGAACCAGAGCCCGAGCCGGAACCCGAACCCGAGCCGGAACCTGAGCCAGAGCCAGAGCCCGAGCCAGAGCCCGAGCCGGAACCAGAGCTCAAGTCGGTACCTGAGCCCGAGCTCGAGTCGGAGCCAGAGCCCGAGCCACCCCCGAAGCCGACGCGGGTGGTCACGTCCAGTGGCGGGATGTCTCCCCGCCCCCGCCCGGTGGAACCTGCCGCTGAGCCTCCCTCCGTCGCTCCGTCCCCGCCACCGCGAAGCGCTCCCAAGCCGGTATCCGAGCCGCCCGCGGCCCAGCCGGCCGCCGCTGCTCGAACCAGTCCACCTGTTTCCCGCTCGGGCAAGCCGATTCCCCCGCCTCCCGGTCGACCGCCCATGTCTTCTTCGGGCAAGCCGATTCCCCCACCGCCGGGAAGAGGCGGCCGGGGTCCGTCTCCAAGCCCCCGCAGGGGCCCGCGCGGTCCCGTCCGTCCAGCAGTCGGAACCCAGGGGCCAGGGGTGTCTACACCCGGCCGGTCTCCGGCGCCCTTGCCGGCACGCGGCCCGTCGGGAGCCCTAGGAGGGCCACCTAGCGGCCCCGGAGGCCCAGCAGGTCGAGGCAGAGGAGGGCCTCAGCGTCCTCAGCAGAGGCGGCGCAAGAGTCGACGGCGTCGGCGGGTGGCCGAAGACCTCCAGCCCATGAACATTCCCGACTACACCCCGACGGATGCGGCCGCTCCCACGGGTGAGGTTGTGATCGAGCGGGCGTCCACTCCACTAGAAGTGGGTCCGAAGCTGAACCAGACGGCTGCCGACGTAGTCCGGTTCCTCATGCAGCAGGGTGAGATGGTCACCGCGACCCAGTCCCTGACCGACGACATGATCGAGCTCTTTGCCGCCGAAGTGGGTGCCGAGGTCCGACTGGTCGATCCTGGTGAGGAGCAGGAGAACGAGTTGCTCAAGCTGCTGGAGGCTGACTTCGACCAAGGTGAGCTTGCCGATGACTCCCCGATCCGGCCTCCGGTAATCACTGTTATGGGTCACGTGGACCATGGAAAGACCAAGCTCCTCGACCAGATCCGCAATGCCAACGTGGCCGAGGGCGAGGCCGGGGGCATCACCCAGCACATCGGGGCCTATCAGGTGGACAAAGAAGGGCGAACGCTGACGTTCATAGACACCCCCGGCCACGCCGCGTTCACGGCGATGCGGGCCCGGGGAGCCGACGCCACCGACATCGTGGTTCTGGTGGTGGCGGCCGACGACGGCGTGATGCCCCAGACCTTGGAGGCCATCAACCATGCCCGGGCCGCCGAAGTGCCCATCGTCGTGGCCGTCAACAAGATCGATCGCAACAACGCCGACCCCAATCGGACCATGCAGCAGCTCTCCGAGCACGAGCTGGTGCCCGAGCAGTGGGGTGGCGACACCATCATGGTTGAGGTTTCTGCTCTTCAGAACCTGGGGATCGACGATCTGCTGGAACAGCTGGCCGTGGTGGCCGAGGTGGAAGACCTGCGAGCCGAACCGGAGGGTCGGGCCCAAGGGGTGGTGCTGGAATCCAACCTGGACATCGGACGGGGCCCTGTGGCCACGCTGCTGGTCCAGCACGGAACCCTGAGGCGAGGCGACCCCGTGGTAGCCGGGGCATCTTGGGGGCGAGTCCGAGCGCTGCTCGACGACCGCGGCAACCAGATCAAAGAGGCCATGCCGTCGAAGCCAGTGCAGGTGTTGGGACTCTCCGACGTGGCCAATGCCGGTGACTCCTTTGTGGTAGCCCCCAACGAGAAGGTGGCGGCCAAGGTCGCCCAGACACGCGAGCACTCTCAGCGCATCGCCAGCTTGGGCCGGGACGCCGCAGCCACTTCGGGTGGGGCGCGCCTGGAGGACATCTTCAGCCAGATACAGGCTGGGGAGACCGCCACGCTGAACCTCATCGTCAAAGCCGATGTGAACGGATCGCTGGAAGCAGTGGTAGACAGCCTCCAGCGCCTAGGGCGCGATGAGGTGAAGCTGGCCTTCGTCCACCGAGGTGTTGGCGGGGTGACTGCCAATGACATCCAGTTGGCCGCCGCGTCCAACGCCACCATCATCGGATTCAACGTCAGGCCCGATCGCAAGGCCAGAGAGCTGGCTGAGCTGGAGAAAGTGGAGATCCGCACCTACGAGATCATCTACAGCCTGATCGAGGACGTGGAAAACGCCATGGTGGGAATGCTGGCGCCGGAGTTCGAGGAAGTGGTCACCGGCGATGCCGAGGTGCGGGAGATCTTCCGGATTCCCCGGGTCGGCGCGGTGGCCGGCTGCTACGTGCTCAACGGGGCCATCACCCGGGGCTCCAAAGTCCGGTTCCTGCGGGATGGCGCGGTCATCTGGCGGGGCACAGTCTCCTCTCTCAAGCGATTCAAAGAGGATGTGCGCGAGGTGCAGTCCGGATTCGAGTGCGGCATCGGCCTGTCCGACTTCCAAGACCTCAAGCAAGGCGACATCATCGAGACGTTTGAGGAGCGGGAAGTCGCCCGAGTCTGACAGCACAGGGGGTGGGGTGATCCGATGCACGTTCTCGCCGTGGTTTATGACTTGCACATCCCGGGCTGTCAGTCGCTGAAGGAGCGCCGCTCGGCTTTGCGTCCGGTGCTTTTGGGCGTGGCCCGCAAGTTCGGCATCTCGGTAGCGGAGACCGGGCACACCGATCTCTGGCAGCGAGCCGAGGTGGGAGTGGCATTGGTGTCGGGACAGCCCAGCCAATGCCGGACAATGGCCGACGAGGTGGATCGGTTCATGTGGTCGATTCCCGAAATCGAGGTGGTCGACTCTTCGGCCCATTGGCTCAACACCGAGGAATAGGCATGGCTCGCAGCCGGTCATCGCGACCTTCCGGCTATTCCAGGTCAGCCCGTCTCGGGGAGTTGTTGCGCGAGATCGTGGCCTCTGAACTGGCCCAGCTGGACGACGACCGGTTGGCGCTTACCAGCGTCACCGGCGTGGAAACCAGCGTCGAGCTGAGCCGGGCCACGGTGTATATCAGCTCCTTGGACGATGAGGCGGCCACCGAGGCCCTGGAGGCACTGGAGGAGCATCGCCATCAGCTCAAGCAGGCAGTGGCCCGCTCTGCCGCAGTCCGGAGGGTGCCCGAACTGTCGTTTGCGTTGGACCCGTCGATCTCAGCCGGTGAGCGGGTGGATCAGATACTGCGGAATCTGGCCGACGAGGCCGAAGAGTGACGATTGCTGATGGGCTGGCCGTCATCGACCGAGGCTGAAGAGTGACAACCGCCGACGGGCTGGCTGTCATCGACAAGGAGGCCGGGTGGACCTCTCATGATGTAGTGGCCAAGGCCAGGGGAGTGTTGGGCACGCGCAAGGTAGGACATTCCGGAACGCTGGATCCCGACGCCACCGGGGTGCTGTTGTTGGGAGTGGGTCGGGCCACAAGGCTGCTGCGGTTCCTCACCCCGCTTTCCAAGAAGTACGAGGGCGAGCTGGTCTTGGGCGTCGAGACCTCCACCTTGGACGCGTCCGGAGAGGTCACCGCGGTTCACGACATGTCCGAAGTGACTCCACAGCAGGTGTCCGAGGCCGCTTGCCGATTCGTCGGCGACATCATGCAGGTGCCGCCGATGGTCTCGGCCATCAAGATCGGGGGCCGTCGACTGCATGAACTGGCCCGAGAGGGCGTAGAGGTTGAGCGGGATGCCCGGCCGGTGACCGTCCACGAGCTGGCCGTTGCCCCGGTGGATGCCCCTGCGGGGGTGTACCGGATCGAGGTGAGCTGCTCATCGGGCACCTATGTCCGATCGCTGGCCGCCGATATCGGCTCTGCATTGGGGGGCGGGGGCCACTTGCGGGCGTTGCGGAGGGTGGCAGTCGGCTCGTTCACGATCGAAGAAGCCCATCCGGTTGCCGCTCCAGAGCTGTTGTCTATGGAGAAGGCCCTGCGCGACTACCCCTCGGTCACGGTAGATGTCGACCTCAGTCGAAGGGTGGCCAACGGGCAGGTGCTGACTTCCGAAGAGATCGCCGCGGAGGGCGACGGCCCCTGGGCCGTGCTCGGGGCGCAGGGCCAGCTTTTGGCCGTTTATGAAACCCACAAGCCGGGGATGGTCAAACCGGCGATGGTCATCCCCGGTTGATCCGCCGTTGGCGGCCTTAGGCCGAGCGGGATTGTCCAGTTTGACGCTCCGGCCGCTACCGTGCAGCGCGGTGCAGGTCATCGAAGACTTTGGCCTCCTGGAAGGCATTGAGGAGACCGCCGCCAGCATCGGGGTGTACGACGGTGTCCATGTCGGACATCAGGCTGTCATCGATCAGCTTCTCTCCGAAGCAGAGCGGCTGGGCGTGGCCCCCGCAGTGGTCACCTTCGACCGCCACCCGGCGCTGGTCCTTCGGCCCGAGAACGCCCCCAAGCTGCTGAACTCCCTCGACCAGAAGCTGGAACTGCTCGAGGCGGCCGGCATTGAGTACGTGTATCTGATCGAGTTCTCCCCTGATCGGGCCCACACAATGCCGGAGGAATTCGTGCGCGAGGTGTTTGTGAAGAGGCTGCGGGTCCGCAGTGTGGTGGTGGGCGAAGACTTCCACTTCGGCCGGGCGCGACTGGGCAACATCGACACGTTGCGGAAATTCGGCATGGAGATGGGCTTCGAAGTTCACGCGGTGAACCTGCTTCATCATGATGAGAAATGGCCCGAGCCGGTGTCCTCAACCGCGGTGCGACGAGCGCTGGCCGGCGGGGATGTCCGCACGGCGGCGGCCATGCTGGGGCGCTACCACGAGATCAGGGGCAAGGTGGTGCTGGGGGATCGGCGGGGGATGACCATCGGATTTCCCACCGCCAACATCCCGGTGTCCATGGCTATGGCCTGGCCCGCCGACGCGGTCTACGCCGGCTGGTATACCCGTCCCGACGGGTCCCGGTACATGGCAGCCATAAACATCGGCCGGCGCCCAACCTTCTACGAGCACGCCCAGCAATCGCTGCTGGAGGCGCATCTTCTCGATTTTGAGGGCGACCTCTACGGCGAGGAAGCCAGAGTCGAGTTCGTGGAGCTGCTCAGAAGCGAGCACCGCTTCGACGGCATCGAGTCTCTGGTTAGACAACTCCGCATTGACGTGGCTCTGTCCCGAGAGATCTTGATGGCGGAACCTTCCCGCTGACTTGTATGGAGTTAGCTCTTTTCTCGGAAATTCCCGTACCCCGGCCGTGGCACCACGACAGTGAGCAGCTTCGGTATCAGGAGCTCATCCAGCAGGCGGTTCTGGCCGATCAGCTTGGGTACCACAGCTTTTGGACGGTGGAGCACCACTTCCTCGAGGAGATGTCGCACAGCTCAAACCCCGAAGTGCTCTATGGCGCAGTGGCCGCGCTCACCGAGCAGATACGGCTGGGCTACGGGGTCCGCCTGACTCCCAAGCCCTACAACCACCCGGTCCGCAGCGCCGAGTCGGCGGCCACGCTGGACGTCATCAGTGGGGGACGGGTGGAATTCGGCACCGGCCGCTCCACCACCCGAGCTGAGCTCGAGGGTTTCGGGATCGACCCCCGGGAAACCAGAGCCATGTGGGCCGAGGCCGTCGGGCACATAGCGGGCTGCTGGCTGAATGACGAGCACGAGTTCGAGGGCCAGTACTGGTCGATGCCCCGTCGCCGGGTTCTGCCCAAGCCGGTTCAGAAGCCCCATCCCCCGATATGGGCCGCCACGGGCAGCCGGGAGACCCACAAACTGGTGGGGGAGATGGGGATGGGCCTGCTGTCGTTCAGCGCCGGCGTGTCGCTGGAAGAGCTGGCCATGCGAGTCGGCTTGTACCGCGACGCGGTGCAGGCGTGCCAAAACCCGGTGGGCGGCTACGTGAACGACCGGGTGGCCACCTTCGCCATGTACCACTGCGCGCCCACCACGGCCGAGGCCTACGAGAATGCCCGGGAGTCGTTCTGGTGGTACCCCACGGTGGCGTTCAAGCTGGTGGGCAGCGTGGCCGAGATGCTCCAAGAAGAAGGCGCCGATCTCGGCGATTGGAACTATCTCCGGTATTTGCCCGGGATGACCGCGGACGCCGATTGGGATACCACGTTCAGCATCGAGGACCTGGTGGAACAGGGCGTGGCCATCGCCGGCGACCCCGACCAGTGCATCGAGCTATGCCAGGGCTTCGCCGATCTCGGCGTCGATCTGCTGTTGTGCATGATGAACCCCTACGCCATCCCCCACGACAAGGTCATGGAGAGCATCCACCTCACCGCCACCCACGTGATGCCCGCCCTTAAGGGTTAGGACGGCCATCCAGCAGGGCGTTGACCGCGGCCTGCGTGGGCATTGAAGGCTGGGCGCCGGGGGTGCCCACCGCAAGGGCGCCGGCGGCGTTGGCGAAGCGGACGGCCTCGATGAGGGAGCGTCCCTCGGCCAGGGCGACACCCAGCGCGCCGCAGAAGGCATCGCCCGCGCCGGTGGGATCGACCACCTCCGAGGGGTAGGAGGGAACCACGACATCGTCGACCTGGGCGCCTCGACCGCCCAATGTGACGACTGTGTCGCAATGGCCGGTTTCGGGGCCGATGGCATCGATCTGGGTTTGCTCGGCCCGATTCACCACCAAGACGTCGGTGAGCGGCACGACGGCCTCCACAAGGAACGGATCCACGGGAGCAGGGTTGAACACCACCGTGGTCTGCCCCGAACGGGCCGCTTGAGCTGCCCTTCTGGCCCCCGCTGCGCCCACCTCGCCTTGCAGCAGCAGCACATCGGCAGCGGCGATCACTTGGGCGGCGGCGTCGGCATCGGCCACCCCGGTGCTGGCGTTGGCCCCGGCCACGATGACGATGGAGACATCCACCGGAGAAATGAGCGGCACTGCCGTGCCGGTGGGCTCCTCGACGATGCGGACGAGGCCGGTGTCCACGCCGCTCTTGTTGAGCACATCCAGCAGCCAGCGGCCCCGGTCGTCGTCGCCCACACAGCCCACCATGTGCGTATCGGCCCCTAGTCGGGCCGCGGCCGTGGCCTGGTTGGCGCCCTTGCCTCCCGAGAACGCCTCCATTCGCTGGGCCCTCAGCGTTTCGTCGGGACCGGGAAGACGTTCCAGCCAGATAGACAGGTCGTAGTTGAGGCTCCCGAAGGAGACCACCTTCACAGTCACCAGTATCTCTCAAATGGCTCAGGTAGGTGTTTCGGCGTGGGGAGTGGTAGCTTTACTGGGTCCCCCGGGCACAGGCACGGCGTCAAACAACATGGAGCTGTGCATTCGCCCGTTTTCTGACCGACGGACACACTGAGTAGGGATGGCCGAGAAGCTACTGTCAAAGACCGCGACGATCGAACAGCATCGCCTGCATGACACTGATACGGGCTCGCCAGAGGTTCAGATCGCTTTGCTAACTGAGCGCATCAATCACCTCACCGAGCATCTGAAGGTGCATGAGAAGGACCACCACAGCAGGCGGGGCTTGCTGATGATGGTGGGTCGTCGGCGACGACTGCTGGACTACGTCAAGGACAACGACGTGGAGCGGTACCGAGGCATTATCGCCGAACTCGGACTTCGCCGCTGAGAATCGGGTGTCGCCCTGGCGACCTTATGAAAACAGATATGCGGGCCTAGAGAGAGGCCAGCTGCCAGTTGAAGGGGCCGAGTCAGGCTGGGCCTCTCCAACTGGGAACTGGCTCCGTGGGCTCGCTCGGACCTCGCATGGTCCGGAGAGGAGCAAACATGGCGGAAGCCATCACCGTCTCGGCCGCCGTAAGCGGTGCCGAAGACAAAACCCTGTCCTTTGAGGCAGGTCGCCTGGCCGGCCAGGCTGACGGGGCAGTAGTGGCCCGCATGGGCGACACCACCATCCTGGTAACCGCAACCGCGGCCCGCCGTGTGCGTGAGGGAGCGGATTTCTTCCCCCTCACCGTCGACATCGAAGAGCGGATGTATGCCGCGGGCAAGATCCCCGGCTCGTTTTTCCGGCGGGAGGGCCGGGCCCCCGAGTCGGCCATCTTGACGTGTCGGCTGATCGACCGGCCGCTGCGGCCCTCGTTTCCCGACGGGTTCCGCAACGAGATCCACGTGGTTGGAACCGTCTTGGGCGCCGACCAGGAGAACCCCTATGACGTGATCGCCATAAACGGCGCATCGGCGGCACTGAGCATTTCGGGTATCCCGTTCGCCGGCCCTATCGGCGCGGTGCGAGTGGCCCACAGCGCCGACGGCGAGTGGATTCCCCACCCCACCTATGCCGAGGGCGCCGAATCCACCTTCGAGATGGTGGTGGCCGGCCGTGTTCTGGACGACGGCGACGTGGCCATCATGATGGTGGAGGCCAACGGAACCGAGGCCGGTTGGGAGCTCTACAGCAACGGAACTCCCAAAGTGGACGAAGCCGCCCTGGCCGAGGGCCTGGAGCGGTCCAAGGAGTGGATCAAAGAAGCGGTGGGCCTCCAGCGCCGATTGATTGCCACTGCCGGGGTCAAGCCCCCCATGGAGTACGAGCTCCAGGTGGACTACACCCCCGAGGTCGAGGCCGCGGTGGCCGAAGTCGGCGCCGACAAGCTGGCCGCGGCCATGTCCATCGCCGACAAGGCGGAGCGCCAAGAGGCCGAGTCTCAGGCCAAAGAGGAGATCGCCGCGGCGTTGGCCGAGCGGTTTGCCGAGGTCGAGGGGGTTGACAAGCAGATCTCAGCTGCCGTCCGCTCGCTCACCAAGAGCATTGTCCGCACTCGCATCGTGCAAGACGGCGTGCGCATTGACGGCCGAGGGTCAGCAGATCTCCGGCCATTGGGATCTGATGTCGGGGTTGTGGACACCGCTCACGGTTCCGGACTGTTCGAGCGGGGGGAAACCCAGGTGCTGAACATCACGACGCTGGGCACCGCCCGGATGGACCAGATGATCGACGGGATCGACCCCATCGACAAAAAGCGCTACATCCACCACTACAACTTCCCGCCGTACTCCACTGGCGAGACCGGCTTTATGCGGGGTCCAAAGCGCCGGGAGATCGGACATGGGGCATTGGCCGAGAAGGCCTTGGTCCCGGTGATCCCCTCCATGGACGATTTCCCCTACACGCTGCGCCTGGTGTCGGAGGTGCTGTCGTCCAACGGCTCAACGTCGATGGGCTCGGTGTGCTCGTCAACCCTGTCGCTAATGGACGCGGGCGTGCCCATCAAGGCCCCGGTGGCCGGCATCGCCATGGGGTTGGTTTTCCACGAGGGCCAATACACCACGCTGACCGACATCTTGGGCGCCGAGGATGCCTTTGGCGACATGGACTTCAAGGTTGCCGGCACGGCCGATTTCGTTACCGCCCTCCAGCTCGACACCAAGATCGACGGGCTGCCGGCCGACGTGCTCGCCGGTGCGCTCAATCAGGCCCGTGATGCCCGGCTCAAGATCTTGGAGGTCATGGCTGGGGCCATCGACGCCCCCCGAGACGATGTGCGGCCCACTGCGCCGAAGATCGTCAAGTTCGAGATCCCGCTGGACAAGATCGGCGAGGTCATCGGGCCCAAGGGCAAGGTCATCAACACCATCCAGGCCGAAACCGGCGCCGAGGTGAACGTGGACGACGCCCAAGACGCCGGCATTGTCACCATCTCATCGCCCGATCGGGACTGCGTTGAGGAGGCCGAGCGCCAGATCCGCCTCATCCTCGACCCGCCCACTGCCGATGTCGGGGAGGTTTACAACGGCAAGGTTGTGAACATCACTGCATTCGGGGCGTTCGTGAACATCCTCCCGGGCCGCGATGGCTTGGTGCACATCTCCAAGTTGGGCCGGGGTCGCCGGGTAGACCGGGTAGAGGATGTGGTCGCCTTGGGCGATGACCTCGAGGTTGTCGTGGAAGACATCGACCCCAACGGCAAGATCAGCCTCAAGCTGACCGGCGACGACAGCAGCGACGACCGCGACAGCCGCCGGTCTGATGACCGTGGTGGCCGGGATCGTGATGATCGTCGGGGACGTCGTGACGACCGCCGCGACGACCGTGGTGGCCGCGACCGCGACAGCCGCCGGTCTGATGACCGGGGTCGCCGTGACGACCGCCGCGACGACCGCCGCGACGACCGTGGTGGCCGCGACCGCGACAGCCGTCGGTCTGATGACCGTGGTGGCCGGGATCGTGATGATCGTCGGGGACGTCGTGACGACCGACGCGATGATCGCCGCGACGACCGTGGTGGCCGCGACCGCGACAGCCGCCGCTCCAGCGACCGTGGTGGCCGCGATCGCAGCGACTGGGACGGCCCTTCCCAGGCGGCATCCTTTGAAGACGACTTCGAGTCCCAGCTGCGCGACGAGTTCGGCGATCTCGGGCCGGGCGGTGGCTCGCACCGTCGAGGAGGAGGTCGCGGCCGCGACCGAGACCGGGCGCCGCGCTAACCCAGCCTTCCGCTTCTTTTTCTGAGCCGAATTCTCACGGTTCAGCCCTATATCGTCTCGTTCATGATCCGGGTAGGGGTGTTCGGCGCGGGAGGGAGAATGGGGGCCACCGTCTGCGAGGCGGTTGCCGCTGACCCCGATCTGGAATTGGTGGCCTCAGTAGACCCCAACCGCGTGGGTGCGTCTGCGGGCGGAATGGTCTCGGTTGCCGACCGCCAAGCGGTGGCCGATGCCGGCGCCGACGTCGTGGTGGACTTCACCATCGCCGAAGCCGCCCGGGACAATCTGGTCTGGCTGGCCGAACAGCAGGTCCACGCGGTGGTGGGCACCACCGGGTTCACCGACGACGACTTGGAGCGATTCCACGCGGCCTTCACCACCGCAGAGCGGGCGTGCATCATCGCCCCCAACTTCGCCATCAGCGCCGTGTTGATGATGAGGTTTGCCGAATTGGCCGCGCCCTACTTCGACACCGCTGAGGTGATCGAGCTGCACCACGACGCCAAGATCGATGCTCCTTCGGGCACCGCCCGGCTCACCGTGGAGAAGATGGCGGCCGCCTCGGGCGACTGGGCCCCCGATCCCACCGAGCACGAAATGCTGTCCGGCGTTCGGGGGGCAGAGGGCCCTACTGGCATCCGAGTCCACGCCGTGCGCATGAGGGGCATGGTGGCCCATCATGAGGTGATCTTGGGGGCTGAGGGCCAAACCCTCACCATCCGCCAGGATTCCACCGACCGCTCCTCGTTCATGCCCGGTGTGCTGGCCGCGGTGAAAGCCGCCCCCGACCGCTCCGGACTCATCGTCGGCCTCGACGCCTTGCTGGATATCTAGCTGCGACCAAGCTGTGTCGTTTCGGCGCCTCCTAATGAGCATCGCGGTGCTGCTGGCCATAGCTGCCATGATCACCGCCGGGTTCTGGCAGCTCCACCGACTGTCTGAGCGCCGGGATCGCAACAGCACTATCACCGATCGCAGCCAACTCCCCGTTGTCCAATTGCAGGATCTGGTGGGGGTCGGCGATGCCTACGATTCCGGCGACGAGCTTGAGTTCCGCCCGGTCCGGGCCACCGGCGTCTACCAGCCCGGGGATCAGGTGCTCATCCGCAATCGCAGCTACCAGGGGTCTGCCGGATACTGGGTGCTCACCCCGCTGCGACTGCAATCCGGGGAGGTGGTGGCCGTCAACCGAGGCTGGATTCCCCATGGGGCGGGCACTGGCGCAACCCCCGCACAGTTTGCGCCACTGGCCGGCCAAGTGGAGGTGATCGGGCTGGTTCGGGCCACGGTCACCGCCGCCGGGCTCCAGCAGGCCGATCCCTCTAGCGGAGTGCTCACCGAAATGGCCCGGGTTGACCTAGCCCGCCTGTCCCAGCAGATCGATGGTCCCCTGCTCCCGGTGTACGTGCAACTGCAAGCACAGTCGCCACCAGGGGGCGACCTGCCCGTCCCCGTCCCGGCGCCCGATCTCGGAGAGGGCTCGCATCTGGCCTACGCCGTGCAGTGGTTCGTCTTCGCCACCATCACGGCGGTTGGCTACCCCCTCATCCTGCGCCGCCTAGGCCGCCCCGGAGACCGGGATCGAGAAGCGGAAGTAGGCTGATCTGGTGCCGTACTCGTCTGGGATGGAGGGGCGCGTCCTCTATGCGCTGCGCACCAAGGGCATGGCCGACGCTGAATCTGTGGCCCTGGCCACCGGCTTGTCGGCGACACAAGCAGCGGGAGTTTTGAGCGAGCTGGGCGAGCGGGGGTGGGTGCGCTACCGGGACGGGAAGCGAGCCCAGGGGTGGATGCTGCTCGGAGAGGGCAGGGCCGAAGCCGAGCGTCTAGTGGCCGCCGAAATCGAGAGTTCTGGCACCAAAACCCTCATCCAGGAGCAATACGAGTCGTTTCGGGTGCTGGATCCCCAGTTGAAAGAGGTCTGCACCGATTTCCAAGTGCGCGGCGACCAGACCCTCAACGACCACACCGATTCCGACTACGACGCCGCGGTCATTGCCCGTCTGGCCGAGATCAACCAGCGGGTTCAGCCGATCATCGCCCACTTGGCCGATGCCCTCGACCGATTCGGACACTATGGAGGGCGGCTCGACAACGCGCTGTCTCAAGTGCAGGGCGGCGACATTAACTGGTTTACGAAACCCTCCATGGATTCATACCATGAGGTGTGGTTCGAGCTGCACGAGGATCTCCTGGTGACCCTGGGGATCGATCGGGCAACCGAGATGGCCGACGACGCCGCTGACGCGTAAGGAGAACCCATGGCTCGATTTGGAAAGGTGCTCACCGCCATGGTCACGCCGTTTGCCGACGATGGCTCGCTCGACCTGGAAACCGCCGCATCGCTGGCCCAATGGCTGGTTGACAACGGGAGCAACGGGCTGGTGGTGGCGGGCACCACGGGAGAAGCGCCGACTCTGACCCACGACGAGCAGATCGATCTCATTAGCACGGTCGCCTCTGTGGTGGACGCGCCGGTGGTGGCCGGAGCGGGCAGCAACGACACCGTCGCCGCCGTCGAGCTCACCGAGCGGGCTCAAGAGGCTGGGGCCGATGGCATCTTGTCGGTAGCCCCGTATTACAACCGCCCCTCCCAGGCCGGCCTGGCCAAGCACTTCACCACGGTGGCCGCGGCAACCGACCTGCCGATGCTCATCTACGACATCCCCGTCCGCACCGGGCGCAAGGTGGACACCGCCACCTTGCTGGAACTGGCTTACGGGGTGGACAACATCGTCGGCATCAAGGACGCGGCCGGCGACCCCGCCGAAACCGCCGCGCTCATCGCCCAGGCCCCCGAGGGCTTTGAGGTGTACAGCGGCGACGACAGCCTCACCCTGCCGCTGCTCGCGGTGGAGGCGGTGGGAGTGATCGGCGTGGCCACCCACTGGGCCGGTGCCGAGCACGCCGACATGATCGCCGCCTTCGAGAGGGGCGACGTCGGCACCGCGGCCAAGATCAACGCCAGCCTCATACCGTCGTTCGACTATGAGACGGGATTGACAGCGCCCAACCCCATCCCGGCCAAGGCCATGATGCGCCTCATCGGCCTACCGGTCGGCCGCTGCCGCCCGCCACTGGACGTCGAGCCCGAGGGTTTGGCTGAGGCCGCGGCCGAGGTGCTGGCCGGCACAAGACTCGGTGCCGATGGCTGATCCGGTCGCCGACCGGAGGTCTCGCGCCCGTGGCTGACCCGGTTCAGATCACCTTTCTGGGCGGGTTGGGCGACATCGGGAGAAACTGCGCGGCCATCGAATCCGGGGGCGAGGTGCTCCTGTTGGATTGCGGGGTGCTGTTCCCCGACGAGGACATGCCCGGCGCCGAATTCGTGCTTCCCGATCTGGAGTACCTGCGCGACAAGGCCGACCGCATCGTGGGCTGCATCTGCACCCACGGCCACGAGGACCATATCGGCGCGCTGCCCCGGGCGCTGGAATGGCTGTCGTTCCCCGTGTACGCCTCGCCGTTCACCCTCGGGCTGATCCGCAACCGCCTCGAGGAGCGGGAGGTGAGCGACCGCGCCACCCTCGTTCCCATCGGCGACCACGACCGGGTGCGCATCGGATCGTTCGACTGCGAGTTCATCCCGGTTACCCACTCGGTTCCCTCCGGGTTGATCTCGGCCATTCGCACGCCCCAGGGGGTGATCCTCCACTCCAGCGATTTCAAGCTGGACCTGAATCCGGTGGACGGCCGCCGCACCGACCTCGCCCGTATCGGGGCCATCGCCCACGACGAGGGCATTCGGCTGCTGTTGTGCGACTCCACCAACTCTGAGATACCCGGCAGCTCACGGTCGGAGACCGAGATCGGCGAGGTGTTGAGAGGGGTCTTCGCCGCCCATCCCGACCGACGCCTGGTGGTGGCGGCGTTCTCCAGCCATATTCACCGGATCCAGCAGGTGGCCGACGCCGCGGTCGAGTCCGGGCGCAAGGTGGCCACGCTGGGGCTGTCCATGAAGCGCAACTTCGCCCTGGCCCGAGAGCTGGGCCTGCTGCGACTGCCCGACCACGCGGTGATCGATGTGGCCGAATCCGAGCACTATCCCCCCGGGCAGCTGTGCGTGGTGTCCACTGGCTCGCAGGGAGAGACGCGCTCGGCGCTGGCCATGGCGGCTACCGGCGACAGCCGCTGGATCGACATCGGTCCCGACGACACCGTGGTGCTGAGCTCCAGCCCCATTCCCGGCAACGAGGTCCGGGTGTCCCGCATGATCAACAACCTGATATGCCGGGGGGCCAAGGTGGTCCACAGCGGCCAGTTGGAGGTCCACACCACCGGCCATGGCAAACAAGACGAGCTTCGCACCCTGCACACCGTGGCCGATCCCGAGTACTTCGTTCCGGTCCACGGCGAGGTCCGCCACCTGGCCGCCCACGCCGAGCTGGCCTTGAACATGGGCATGGCGTCTGATCGGGTGATCCTGGCCCGAGACGGTGAGCAGGTTGAGCTGAGCGACCGCGGCCTGGCCAACCGCGGACAGGTCACCTCCGGGGACTACTACTACGTGAACGGGCAGCTCATTGAGAGAGACCGGGAACTGTTCAGCGAGCGATTCATCCTCGGAGGCCAGGGAGTGGTCAACGTGGTGGTGGTATTGAGCCGCGGGGAGAGCCGCTTGCTGGCCCGCCCCCGCTTGGAGAGCAAGGGCTGGGTGGGACCCGACCTGGTTCGCGAGTTGGAACAGGCCGGGGCCGACGAGGTTGCGGCTGTGGTGGAGGAATACCTGGAATCAGGAGAAGGCGACGGCCTGGAGCGCTTGGTCCGACGGACAGCGGGCCAATTTGTCAACCACAACACCGGCCGCCGCCCCATGATCGTCCCCATCATCATTGAACTCTGAGAGCTGACCGGGCCCGCCCTGTCGGCCCAAACCGTTGGTTACTGGTGTTGTCAATGGTACGTTTGTGGTTGTTGTGGCTACCAAAACCGCTCGAAAGCCCCCTACAAAGCCCAGCGCAAAGTCCAAATCCAAGGCCGGAGCCTCATCGGAAAGCCGATTGAGGCAGGCATCGGCCGCGGTCTGGGCTAGGCACCGCGCCGACATCATCGCGGTGGGGTTCATCCTCGCCGGGCTGGTTGCGGCCTGCGCCCTATGGGCCGATGTGGCCGGGCTGTTCGGCTCAGGCCTCCGGGTGGTTGTCGGTGCGCTGATCGGCACGGCCAGGGCCGCCGTGCCGATCGCCTTGGTGGCTCTGGGAGTGGTGCTGCTGCGCGGTCCCCGCCCCGACGAAGAGGGCGCTGATCAACTGAATTCGCAGGCCGCCTCTGATTCCTTCGACAAGAACCCCTATACCGATCCGGCCCGAGCCGACTTGGTGCAAGCGGTTCGCCTCGGCATCGGCACGGCATTGACTCTCTTGTCGGTCACCGGCCTTTTGCACATCACCATTAACCGGCCGGGCATCGAGGATTTGGACGGGCTGATGGGCGCCGGCGGCGCTCTGGGTTTGGCCTTCGGCGGCACGCTGGCTGCGGTCATGGGCGTTTGGGGCGCAAGCCTGGTGGTGGGCGCGTTCGGCCTGCTGGGAATGGTGGTGCTCACCCGGGTGTCGCTGCGGGCTTGGGCCCGCCGAGTGGACGGCGCCAAGTTCAAAGCGGCGTTCTCGCGGTTTCTCCAGTCATTTGCCGGCACGGCACCGCCTCCCATGCCAGACGAAGCCTCCTCCTTCGATCACCTAGAGGCGGCAACAGAGTCGATTCCGGTCGAACCGGAAGTGGTGGTCATACCCTCTCCGCTCCCGGAACCGGATCCGGTGCCCGAACCGGAGGCAAGCTCCGTGCCGGTGCCCGAGCCCAGTGCTCCTTCCCCCGATCCGGAGCCGGATTGGCAAGCTCCGGCCATCGTGGGCGAAAGGGCCACCAAAGCCTCCAAGTCGTCGAAGTGGAAGCTCCCGCCCCTCAAGCTGCTGGGCGGGTCCGACCCCCAACAAGCCAACCAAGAGGAGGCCACCCTCAAGGGCGCCGCCCTCGAGCAGGCTCTGGCCGCCCATGATGTGGAGACCAAGCTCGTCGGCATGGTCATCGGCCCGACCGTGACCCGCTATGAGCTGGAACTCGCCCCCGGCGTCAAGGTCAGCCGGGTCACCAGCCTGAGCAAGGACATCGCCTATGCCCTGGCCTCGCCCGACGTTCGCATTTTGGCCCCGATTCCCGGTCGTCAGGCCATCGGCGTGGAGGTGCCCAACCGCGACCGCCAGGTGGTGTCGCTGGGCGGGATTCTGGCGTCGGCCGAGGCCCGCAAGGCCACCCACCCCCTCGAGGTGGCCATCGGGCGGGACATCAACGCCAAGCCGGTGATGATGGACTTGTCCCGGATGCCCCACATCCTCATCGCCGGGGCCACCGGGGCGGGCAAGTCGTCGTGCATAAATTCCATGATCACCTCGGTGCTCATGCGCTCCACCCCCGACCAGGTCCGCATGATCCTGGTCGACCCCAAGATGGTGGAGATGGCCCAATACGAGCATGTTCCCCACCTGCTCACCCAGCCGGTGACCGACCCCAAGAAAGCGGCCAACGCCCTGGCCTGGGCCTGCCGGGAGATGGACCGCCGCTACGAGGTGCTGGCCTCGGTGGGCGTCCGCGACATCGACGGTTACAACGAAGCCTGCAACCAGGGCGTGTTCGACCACGATCGCAAACTGGGGATCGAGGATTCCGAGCCCAAAGAGCCGATGCCGCTCATATTGGTGGTGGTGGACGAGTTGTCCGACCTGATGATGGTGGCCCCCCGCGACGTTGAGGACTCCATCTGCCGCATCGCCCAGAAGGCCCGGGCGGTGGGAATCCACCTGGTGATCGCCACCCAGCGCCCGTCCATCAACGTGATCACCGGGGTGATCAAGGCCAACATCCCTGCCCGGCTGGCCTTTGCCGTGTCCAGCCAAACCGACAGCCGGGTGATCCTCGACCAGCAGGGCGCCGAGCGCCTGGTGGGCCGGGGTGACATGCTCCTGCTCAGCCCCACCTCCACGTCCGCCCAGCGCATCCAGGGGGCGTGGGTGACCGAGTCGGAGGTTCGCAGCGTGGTGGGCGCGTGGCGGCGTCAGGCCGCGGCCATGGAGCCTTCCAGCCCGGCCAATTCGGTGACCACCGACGGTGGCGACGGCGACGACGATCCGCTGGCCCCCGCGCCCTCGGCCGCCGCGAACGGGGCTGGCGACGATGACGACGAGCTCCTAGTTCAGGCCATGAGGCTGGTGGTGGAGAGCCAGCTCGGCTCCACGTCGATGCTCCAGCGCAAGCTCCGGGTGGGATTCGCCCGAGCCGGCCGGCTGATGGACCTGATGGAGCAGCGGGGCGTGGTCGGCCCCTCAGAGGGGTCGAAGGCCCGAGAGGTGCTGATGACCCCCGACGAACTCCCTTCATGAATGCCTGCTGAGCGTCGGTAGTCTCCTCCTGTGGCTTTAGCAGCGGTGCTTTTGGCGGGGGGTCTCCTCGTGCTGGCCGCGGGTGCCGACCAATTGGTTATCGGCGCCTCCCGGCTGGCCTTCGCCCGGGGCATCTCGCCCATTGTGATCGGGGCGCTGGTAATCGGCTTCGGCACCAGTGCCCCCGAGATGCTGGTGTCGGGCTTGGCCGCCGCCGACGGCAACGTCGATTTGGGGGTGGGCAACATCGTCGGCTCCAACGTGGCCAACTTGAGCCTGGTGCTAGGCTTTTCCGCCCTGGTGGCCGCGGTGGCCGTGGGGGGACGGTATATCCGGGTGGCCAACAGCACGCTGTGGCGGGAGGGCGTGGTGTCGGTGGCCGCCGCCGGGTTGTTCTGGTTGCTGGTGCAAGACGGGTTGGAGCGCTGGGAGGGCGTCGTCTTGCTGCTGGCCTTCGTGGTGGCCATGACCGTCATCTTGTGGCGGCCGGCCTATGACGCCAGCGCCGCCGAAGTCGTCCATACCGACAAGCCGATAAGCCAGCCTGCCGAGCTGGTCCGCACCGTGCTGGGATTGGCCGCCACGGTGGTCGGTGCCCAGCTGGCGGTGACCGGTGCGGTGGACATCGCCCAAGAGGTGGGCCTGGGCTCGGGATTCGTGGGGCTTTCTCTGGTGGCGTTCGGAACCTCGCTGCCCGAGCTGATCACCGGGGTGCAGGCGGCCCGCCGGGGAGAGGCCGACCTGCTGGTGGGCAACATCTTGGGCTCCAACACCTTCAACAGCCTGCTGGTGAGCGCGGTGGTGGCGCTGGTGGGGCCCGGGCCGCTGGTCGACGGGAACCTCTCGGGTTTGGCGGTGTGGATCATGATGGGCATCTCCGTTGCCGCCTGGCTGTTCATGTTCCGGGGAGACGGCTTGGAGCGTTGGTGGGAGGGCGCCTTCCTGTTGGCCGTGTACCTGGTGTCGCTGCCGTTTTTGATCTCCGACCATGAGGAAGAGGCTCTGGGTCCTGAGCCAGCGGTGGAATTGGTGGAGCAGACGGCCGGCGCTGGTGGTTCTGGCCTCGATTCGTCGTAGTCTCGATACGGTGCGCCGGTTTTGGATTGAGACGCTGGGGTGTCCCAAGAACCAGGTGGACTCCGACAAGATCACGGGTCTTTTGGTCCGCGACGGGATGGTTTCCGCCGGCGCCCCCGACCAAGCCGACCTAGTGGTGGTGAACACTTGCGCCTTCATCGAGGAGGCCCGCCAGGAGTCGGTGGACACCGTGCTGGCGCTGCGCTCGACCGCCTCCGAGGCCGAGCTGGTGGTCACCGGTTGCATGGCCGAGCGCTACGGCGCCGAGCTGGCCGAGGCCCTACCCGAGGCCGACCGGGTGGCCGGGTTCGGCGTGCCGGTGAGCATCGGGGCGAAGCCCTCGGCGCCCGAGCTGCCTTCATTCGACCTGTTGAACCTGCCCCGGCCGCCCGCCGAGGCGCCATGGGCCTACGTGAAGATCGCCGAGGGGTGCGACCGGCGCTGCGGCTATTGCGCCATCCCCAGCTTCCGGGGGCCCCAGCGCTCCCGGTCGGCCGACGCCATCTTGGCCGAGGTGGAGGCGCTCGAGGTGCGAGAGGCGGTGCTGGTGGCCCAAGACCTGGCCTCCTACGGCCGCGACCAGGGCCAAGGAGAGCGCAGCATCATCCCGCTGGTGGAGTCTCTCTGTCAGCGGGTCGATTGGGTGCGCCTGCTGTACCTGTACCCGTCAGATCTCACAGACCCGCTCATCGACGCCATCTGCGCCACCGATGTGCCCTACTTCGACCTGTCGTTGCAGCACGTGTCCCGGCCGCTGTTGGCCCGGATGCGCCGGTGGGGTGACGGCGACCGTTTTGCCGCCCGCATCGCCGACATCCGCCAGCGCCGGCCCGAGGCGGTGTTTCGGTCGAACTTCATCGTGGGCTATCCGGGAGAGACCGAGGCCGACCACGATGCGCTGCTCGACTTTGTAGCAGAGGTGGGGTTGGACTGGTGCGGGTTCTTCACCTACTCCGCCGAGGCCGGCACCTATGCCACCACCCTCGACGATCAGGTGCCTGCCAAGCTGGCCGCCGAGCGCCGCCGGGAGCTGGCCGAGGTCCAAGACGCAATCACCGCCAACAAGCGTGACCAACTGATCGGCCGCGAGGTCGAAGTTCTGGTGGACGCCCCCGGAATTGCCCGCAGCTATCGAGAAGCCCCGGAGATCGACGGGGTGATCTCCGTGCCCGAACTTCTGTTGGTCGGCCAGTTCCACCCGGTTCGGATCGTCGATGCCCACGGTCCCGACCTGGTGGCCGAAGAGGTATCGCGGTGAGCCAGGTGGGGGCCTACACATGGTCCGATCTGAGACTGACCGCCAACCTCATCACGCTGGGGCGGATAGTTCTCTCGCCCCTGCTCTATGTGCTGATCTTGGCCGCCTCCGACAACTCGGGCACGTCGTGGGCGGTTGTGGCCGTGGGCTGGGTGCTGGGCGCCAGCGACTACTACGACGGCTGGGTGGCCCGGTCGTCGGGCAGTGAGAGCCGCTGGGGAGCCTTCTTGGACCCGCTGGCCGACAAAGTGATGATCCTTGGGGCGGCCTGGTGCTTTGTGGCGGTGGACCGCCTGTTCTGGGTGCCGGTGCTGATCATCACGGCGAGGGAGCTCCTGATGAGCGCGGTCCGCACCCGATGGGCCCAAGACGGCCTCTCATTGCCCGCCCGCCATTCGGCCAAGCTCAAAACGCTGTTGCAGGGCGTGGCACTCACCGTGGCCGCGCTGCCCCCGCTGGAGAACGTCGACTGGGCGGTGTCGCTGGCCATCTGGGCGGCGGTGGCCATCACCCTTTATTCCGGCTGGCGCTACTGGGCCGACGGACGGGCCGGAGCCATTGCCGCCTCAGGCCAATAGTCGAGGGCGCGCGGCGGTATAGCCTCCCTGCGTGAATTGTGAAGTAATCGCGGTTGGAACCGAACTGCTGCTCGGCCAGATTGTCGACACCAACTCGTCGTGGATCGGCGAGCAGCTGGCCCTGGCCGGTATCGACTCGCACCACCAGGTCAAGGTGGGCGACAACTTCGGGCGCATGCAGGCGGTACTCAACCAGGCACTCGAGCGCAGCGACTCGGTGATCATGTGCGGCGGGCTCGGTCCGACCCAGGACGACATCACCCGGGACGTGATCGCCGCCGCCCTCGGGGTTGAACTGGTGCGACGCGACGACATCGTGGATCGCATCTCTCAGGTGTTCGGTGGCCGGGGCCGGGCCATGCCCGAGAACAATCTGCGCCAGGCCGACGTGCCCGACGGCGCCGAGGTGCTGCCGGTGATGCCCGGCACGGCCCCCGGCTTCAAGGTGGAGACCAACGGAAAGGCGGTGTACGCCGTGCCCGGCGTGCCCTGGGAGATGCAGCAGATGGTGGGGGAGTGCGTGCTGCCCGACCTCAAGGCCCGGGCCGGGATCACCGCGGTGATCAAGAGCCGAACGCTGCGCACCTGGGGCGATTCCGAGTCGGGGTTGGCCGAGAAGCTGCACACCGAGATCGAGCGTTTAGACGAGACCGGCGAGTGCACTATTGCCTTTCTGGCCTCCGGCATGGAGGGCCTCAAGGTGCGGCTCACTGCCAAAGCCCCCAGCGAGGCCGAGGTGGACGAGATCTTGGCCAACGAGGAGCAGATCGTGCGGGGCATCATCGGCGACATCGTGTTCGGCGTGGACGACGAGACCATGGAGTCGGCCGTGCTCGACGCCCTGCGGAGCCGGGGCTGGACCCTGGCGCTGGCCGAGTCGCTCACCGGCGGGTTGATCGGCTCTCGCCTCACCGCCGTGCCCGGCGCCAGCGACGTGTTCCGCGGCGGCCTGGTGTCCTACGCCAGCGCCGTGAAGTTCGATCTATTGGACGTGCCCGAAGGTCCGGTAGTTAGCGAAGAGGCCGTCACCGCCATGGCCCACGGCGCCGCCAAGCTATTGGACGCCGAATGCGCCATAGCCGTCACCGGCGTGGCCGGCCCCGACCCCCTAGACGGCGAAGACCCCGGCACCGTGTGGATGGCTACCCTGGTAAACGGCCAGGTAGAGGCCACCAAGGTCAAGTTCCCCTTCGACCGCGAGCGCACCCGCCAGTTCACCACCGTCTCCATCCTCAACAACCTCCGCATGAGGGTTCTGGCTGGGCAGTAGACGCCCTCTTGGAACGGGAGAAGCGGCTAGATCTCGGGGTTGACGGTGCCGGCGAGCATGCCTCCGTCGGCGATGAACTCGGCGCCGGTGCTGTAGGAAGACTCGTCGGAGGCTAGGTAGACGGCGAGGCGGGCGATCTCTTCGGGCTGGCCCACCCGGCCTAGGGGGAGCATGGCGAAGGTTGCCTCGCGGTCCTCGTCGGAGATGGCGTCGCCCAGGGTGTCGGGAGCGGTCATGGCGGTGTCCACGCCGCCGGGGTGGATGGAATTGACCCGGATGCCGTGTTGGCCCAGTTCTAGGGCCGCGTTCTTGGTCATGCCCCGCACCGCGAATTTGGAGGCGGTGTAGGCCACCGTGCCGCCGTAGCCGGCCATGCCGTTGGTGGAGCTGATGTTCACGATCGACCCGCCGCCGGCCTCGATCATGGCGGGAGCGGTGTATTTCATGCCCAAGAACACCCCCACCTGGTTGACGTTGACCACCCGCATGTAATCGTCCAGCGAGGTGTCCACCATGGAAACCCCGAACAGGAGGATCCCGGCGTTGTTCACCAGCACGTTGGGCGGTCCGAAGCGGTTGATGGTCTCGTCCACCGCCTTCTGCCATGCTCCCTCGTCGGTTACGTCCAAGGGGATGTAGTGCGCGTTGGGGCCCACATCGGCGGCCACCGCCTCGCCCTCATCGTGGAGCACGTCGCCGAACACCACCTTGGCGCCCTCCGCCGCGAAAAGCCGCACCTCGGCCTCGCCCTGGCCCCGGGCGCCCCCGGAAATGAGGGCCACTTTGCCGTCCAGTCTTCCCATTTCAGTTCTCCTCTTCAGTGAGATCGCGGTCGAGCCTAAGCGAAGCCGAGTTCATGCAGTAGCGCTCGCCGGTGGGGTGGGGACCGTCGGGGAAGATGTGGCCCAGATGCGCCCCGCACGATGCGCACACCGCCTCGGTGCGGACCATGCCGTGGCTCTGGTCGATGTGGCGGATTACCTTGCCCTCTTCGGCCTCCTCGAAGAACGACGGCCATCCGGTTCCCGAGTCGTATTTGGCCTCCGAGGAGAACAGCACCGCGTCGCACACCCGGCAGCGGTACACGCCCTCGTCTTTGCAGTCCCAGTACATACCGGTGAAGGCCCGCTCGGTGCCGGCTTGCTGGGTGATGTGGTACTGCTCGGGTGTGAGCCTCTCGCGCAGTTCCTCGTCGGTGAACGTGGTCTCTGACATGGGTGCCACCGTATCGGATTAATGAGGGAAACAGGCAGGTTGGGACGGCGGGGTACTTGTGGAATTCCGCCCCCGTAACTACGCTGATGTCATTACTCGGGGACAAACTGTCACTGGTCGTCTTTAGAGTGTGGCTCGACGTTCCCCCGTGAACTCGCAGCCGCGATACCCATGACCTTAAGGAGGAGATGTGGAGCGAGAAAAGGCACTAGAGATGGCCCTCGGCCAAATCGAGAAGCAATTCGGCCAAGGCGCCGTTATGAAGATGGGCGAGAAGGGCACAATGGCCATCGAGACCATCCCCACCGGGGCGCTAGCCCTCGACTTGGCGCTGGGCGTCGGGGGGCTTCCCCGAGGCCGGGTGGTGGAGATCTACGGCCCGGAGTCCTCGGGCAAGACCACCCTGGCGCTGCACGCCGTGGCCGAGGCCCAGCGGAACGGGGGGATCTGCGCGTTCGTCGACGCCGAGCACGCCCTCGACCCGATCTACGCCAAGGCCATTGGCGTAGATGTAGACGAGCTGTTGATCTCACAGCCCGACACCGGTGAGCAGGCCCTGGAGATCGCCGACATGCTGATCCGCTCGGGTGCGCTCGACGTGATCGTCATCGACTCGGTGGCCGCCCTCACCCCCCGGGCCGAGATCGAGGGGGACATGGGCGACACCCACGTGGGCCTGCAAGCCCGCCTGATGTCGCAGGCGCTGCGCAAGCTCACCGCCAACTTGAACAAGTCCAAGACGGTGTGCATCTTCATCAACCAGCTTCGGGAGAAGATCGGCGTGATGTTCGGGTCTCCCGAGACCACTCCGGGTGGCCGGGCGCTGAAGTTCTACTCGTCGGTCCGCCTCGACATCCGCCGCATCGAGTCCCTTAAGCAGGGGGTGGATGTGGTGGGCAACCGCACCCGGGTGAAGGTGGCCAAGAACAAGGTGGCCCCGCCGTTCCGGCAGGCCGAGTTCGACATCATGTACTCCAAGGGCATCAGCCGGGAGGGCTCGCTGCTCGACGTGGGCGTCGACCTGGGTATCATCGACAAGTCCGGGGCCTGGTTCACCTACGAGGGTGAGCACCTCGGCCAGGGCCGGGACAAGGCCAAGGCGTTTTTGGGTGAGCACCCCGAGATCATGGTGGAGATCACCGAGCGGGTGTGGAAGGCGGTGAACCCCCCGGCCGAGGATGACGCCGAGGTTGCCGAGGCCACCGAGGACGCCGCCGCCCAAACCGGCTAGAAGGCCGCCCAACCGGCCAGAAGGCCCGCAAACCGGTTAGTGGGCCACTGGAGGCCGACAGGTAGCCTGGCGGGGTGAGCCGCAGCTATTTCATCCGCACCTACGGGTGCCAGATGAACGAGCACGACACCGAGCGCATCGCCGGGCTGCTGGAAGCCGATGGGATGACCTCGGCCGACGCCATGGAGTCGGCCGACGTCATCGTGCTCAACACCTGCTGCATCCGCGAGAACGCCGACAACAAGCTCTACGGCCAGCTCGGCCACCTCAAGCGGCTCAAGCAAGAGCGCCCCGACATGCAGATCGCGGTGGCCGGCTGCCTGGCCCAGAAAGACCGGGAGCTGATCCAGGAGCGGGCCGACCACGTCGACGTGGTGTTCGGCACCCACAACGTGCACCGGGCCGCCGAGCTGATTGGGTCAGCGGCCGACGGGCCCATCATCGAGATACTGGAAGAGGCCGCTGACGACGACCGCGACAGCTTCCCCTCCGCTCTGCCGGTGCGCCGCGATGCCCCTTACGCCGCCTGGATGACCATCCAGGTGGGCTGCGACAATTCGTGCGCCTTTTGCATCGTGCCCTCGGTGCGCGGTGCCGAGATCAGCCGCCCTCTGGAACTGTTGGTGGCCGAGGCCGCCGAGCTGGTGGATGGCGGGGTCACCGAGATCACCTTGCTGGGCCAGAACGTTAATTCCTACGGCCGCGATCTCCAGCGGGAACGCCGCCAGGCGGGGGAGCAGGTGTCGCTTCGCCCGCTGTTCGCCGATCTGCTCCGGGCCGTGGGCGCGGTGGACGGCATAGAGCGGATCCGCTTCACCAGCCCTCATCCCAAGGACCTGCGGCCCGAGACCATCGAGGCCATGGCCGAGGTGCCCTCAGTGTGCGAGCACCTGCACCTGCCCCTGCAATCGGGCAGCGATCGGGTGCTGGCCGCCATGCACCGCGGCTACACCGCGGAGCGGTATCTGGAGCGGCTGCGGGCCGCCCGCGAAGCGGTAGAAGACCTGGCCGTGTCCACCGACATCATCGTGGGCTTTCCCGGCGAGACCGAGGACGACTTCGAGCAAACGCTGCTGGTGGCCGCCGAGGCCGAGTACGACTCGGCGTTCACCTTCGTGTTCTCGCCCCGCCCGGGCACCGAGGCGGCCGAGATGGCCGACCAGTATTGCGATCCCGACGAGGTGCGGGACCGCTTCGAGCGGCTCCGGGCGGTGGTGGACCGATCCAGCCGCCGAGGCAACCATGCCCGCATCGGCCGTCGCGAGGAAGTCGTGGTGGAGGGCCCGTCCAAGAAGGATCCCGACCTGCTCACCGGACGCACCCGCCAGAACCGCCTGGTCCACTTCCCCTCGCCCCAGAAGCTCAAGCCGGGCACGTTTGCAACCGTCGACGTGACCTCAGCGGGCGCCCACCACCTGCGGGGCGAGCTTGCCGAGGTAACCGCCCCGCCCCGGTGGCGCACCCGGATCCCGGTGGCCGCGCTCTGAGCACGCTGGCCATTGTCGGGGTCACGGCTACCGGCAAGTCGGCGGTGGCGCTGGCCCTTGCCAGACGCCTGGGAAATGCCGAGATCATCTCGGTGGACTCCATGCAGGTGTATCGGGGGATGGACATCGGCACCGACAAGCCCCCTGCCGCGGTGCGTGCCGAGGTGCCCCACCACCTCATCGACGTGGCCGACCCCTCCGAGGACTACTCCCTGACCATGTTCCAAGCCGCAGCCCGCCAGGCCCGAGCTGACATCGCGGCCCGAGGCCGACAAGCAGTGTTGGTGGGCGGAACCGGGCTCTACCACCGGGCGGTGATCGACGACTTGGATGTTCCGGGCCGCTATCCCGAGACGGTGGCCTCTCTGGAGAACGAGCCCGACACCGAAGCCCTGCACCGTCGCTTGGCCGAACTCGACCCGTTGGCCGCCTCCCGCATGGAGCCCACCAACCGCCGTCGGATCGTGCGGGCCCTGGAGGTGACGGTGGGAAGCGGCCGCCCGTTCTCCTCCTATGGTCCGGGCCTGGGCCAGTACCCGCCCTGCGACATTGCCCAGATCGGCCTGTCGCTTTCGAGGGCCGAGATCGACCGCCGCATAGAGCAGCGCTACCACCAGCAGATGGAGGCCGGGTTCCTGGCCGAGGTGGAGGCGCTGGCGGACCGCCAGCCGCCGCTGTCGCGCACCGCATCGCAGGCCCTGGGCTACAAGGAGCTCTTGGGGCATCTCAACGGCGAGATGTCGCTGGACGAGGCGGTGGCCCTCGCCGTTGCCCGCACCCGGAAGTTTGCCCGCCGCCAAGAGCGGTGGTTCCGGCGCGACCCCCGCATTGTCTGGCTGAACGCCGACGACGACATCGAGTCGCTGGCCGATCAGGCGCTGTCCTGCATGGCAGAGCACATATCCCCGAGCTGAGGTCGAAATGGTGCGCGGCCCAGGGTCCATAACTTGTCAGACTGGAGCGATGCAGCTGGCCAAGCACCACGGCTTGGGAAACGACTTTTTGATCGCGTTGGCCGACGCGCTGCCCGCCGACGCCCCGGCGATGGCCGAGGCCGCATGCCACCGCACCCGCGGCGTGGGCGCCGACGGGCTCATCTTCGGGCTGCCCGGCGGTGCCGGTGCGGGCACCGATGCGACCATGGTGCTGTTCAACGCCGATGGGAGCCGGGCCGAGATGAGCGGCAACGGAATCCGCTGTTTGGCCCAGGCGTTCGTCCAACACGACGACCGCGGCCCAAACCGCGAGCTGTCCATCGGCACCGACGCGGGGATTCGAGCCGTGAGCGTTGAATCCACCGATGATGCCTCCGTGGTCCAGGTTCGAGTGGACATGGGGCCCATCGGCGCAGGCCCCGACCTTGAGGACGGTGAGGTGGTCTACTACCTCCGCAATCACGGCTTCGCCGATCACTTCTCCACCGCAGACGTGGGCAACCCCCATCTGGTGGTGGGAGTCCACGACGTGCACCAGATCGACGTGGCCAGGAACGGGTCGGAGCTCTCCCGCCTGGCCGGAGGGATCAACGTGGAGTTCATCGGCGCCACCGCCGGCGGAATCGAAATGCGCGTGTGGGAACGAGGAGTCGGGGTGACCGAGGCATGCGGGACCGGAGCATGCGCCGCCGCCCAGGCGGCCCACCAATGGGGGCTGGTCGGACCGGTGGTCTCGGTGTCGATGCCCGGAGGCGATGTGGTGGTGGAGTTGGGCGAAACCGCCGTGTTGACCGGGCCATCCCAGTACATCGCGACGGTGGAATATGGCTGACAGCGAGACCCACCGAGGCGGATTCGGCACCCACGGCGGGGAGTCCGGGGCGTTCATCGAGCGGACCTTCCGGGAGAAGATCGTGCTGGTGGGCGTCACTCTCGCAGGAGGCGACCCGGCCCGCACCGACGCCGACCTCGACGAACTGGCCCAGCTAATCGACACCGCGGGCGCCGATGAGGTGGGCCGACTGGCCCAGCGCCGCAACGCTCCCGATCCGTCCACCTACATCGGCAAGGGCAAGGTCGACGAGATTTTGTCGGTGTGCGAGCAGGTCGATGCCGACACCGTGGTGTTCGACGACGAGCTGAGCCCGGCCCAGCAGTTCAACCTGGAAAAGATCCTCGGGCGAACTGCTATCGATCGCACCGCGGTGATCCTCGACATTTTCGCCCAGAACGCCAGCAGCCAGGAGGGCCAAGCCCAAGTGGAGCTGGCCCAGCTCCGCTACCGGCTGCCCCGCCTACGCCGAGGCCGGGCGTTCAGCCAGCAGGCCGGCGGGATCGGCACCCGGGGGCCGGGCGAGACTCAGCTAGAGGTAGACCGCCGCCGCATCCAGCGGCGCATCCACAAGCTCGAGGCCCAACTCCGGGCCATCGCCAAGAACCGCGCCGTGCAGAGCCGCAGCCGTCGCCGCTCGGCCCAGAGCGCGGTGGCCATCGTCGGCTACACCAACGCGGGCAAGTCCCGTCTCCTCAACCTGCTCACCGACTCCGGCGTTTTGGTGCAGAACCGTCTGTTCGCCACCCTCGATGCCGCCACCCGCCGCCTCGAGCTGCCCGGCGGGGAGCGGGTGCTGCTCACCGACACCGTCGGGTTCATCCAGAAGCTGCCCCACCAGTTGGTGGAGGCGTTCAAGTCCACGCTCGACGTGGTGGCCGAGGCCGACCTGCTGCTGCACATTGTGGACGCCGCTGGCCCCGACCCCGACGCCCACATCGCCGCAGTGCGCCAAGTGCTGAAGGAGATCGGCGCCGGGGAGGTCCCCGAATTGCTGGTGTACAACAAGTGCGACCTTCTAGCCGGGCGCGACATCCCCCTGGGCGCCAATAGGGACGCCATCTTGGTGTCGGCCGCCACCGGCGAGGGAACCGACAAGCTGTTGGCCGCCATGGCCGATGAGCTTCGCTCCAGCGCCACCATCTTCGAGCTGCACGTGCCCTATGCCCGGGGCGAGGTGCTGGCCGCGGTGCAGCGGGCCGGCCATGTGCTGGCCACCGACTCAGACGAAACCGGCTACCGGATCCAGGCCCGCCTCGACGACGCCTCGGCCGCCCGGCTCTCCGAATGGGTGGTGGGGTAGCAGCGACCATGGCCGGCTTTGTTCCCCCTCCCTACCCTTACGACCGCCTCGACGAGCTGCGGGCAGTGGCCGACGGCTTCGACGGCGGCTGCGTGAACTTGTCGGTGGGCGCACCGTCTGATCCACCCCCGTCTGAGGTGGTGGCTGCGCTCTCGGCCTCCGACAGCGAGCGGGGCTATCCGGCGTCTATAGGGTCGCCTGCCTATCGGGAGGCGGCGCTGGAGTGGCTGGCCCGCCGGTTTGGGATCGACGCCGCCGGGGCCGCGGTGGCGGCCTGCGTGGGCACCAAGGAGTTGGTGGCGTCTGTGCCCCACTACCTGAGGCTGCGCGATCCCAGTCGCGACACAGTCCTGTATCCGGCGGTTTCCTATCCGACCTACGCCATGGGCGCCACGCTGGCCGGATGCCGGGCCATTCCCGTACCGCTCGACGGCCAGTGGCGCATTGATCTCGAAGCGGTGGCGGCCGACGACATCGCCCGGTCGCTGTGTCTGTGGGTGAACTCGCCGGGCAACCCCACCGGCGCCATCGACGATCTGGCCGCCGCCGCCCGGTGGGGCCGCGTCCACAACATCCCGGTGTTCAGCGACGAGTGCTACATCGAGTTCATCTGGGACGAGGCCGCTCGAACCGCTGAGGCCAGCGTCCTCAGCACGGGGCCCGAGGGAGTGGTGGCGGTGCACTCGCTGTCCAAGCGGTCCAACCTGGCCGGCATGCGGGCCGGTTTCTACGCCGGTGATCCCGATCTGGTCGGCTACCTGTCGGAGGTCCGAAAGCACGCCGGCATGCTGGTTCCCGGCCCCGTGCAGGCTGCCTCGGTGGCGGCATTCGGCGACGATGGCCATGTGGACGCCCAGCAGGCCATCTATTGCTCCCGACTGGCCCGCCTGCGCGAGCTGCTGGTGCCCTACGCCCCCGACGTGAGCCTTCCCGACGGCGGGCTGTACTTGTGGGCGGCATCGCCCGACGGCGACGGCTGGTCGCTGGCCCGCCAGGTGGCCGAGGAGCTGGGGGCGCTGATCAGCCCCGGCGAGTTCTACGGTTCCCAAGGCGCTGGCTATGCCCGAGCCGCCGCGGTGGCCCCCGACGCCCAAATCGACCTGCTTGAACAGCGTATGGCTGCCCGGCGCGGCGATACCGTGGGGTGATAAATGACCAGCATTGCGAGGTTGACAGAATGAGCGATCTGCAAGCCGAGATCGAGGCGCTGTGGGCCGACCGGACTCCGATCATCGAGGGCGACGCTGAGGCCCGGGCCGCGGTGACCGAGGCCATCGACCTGCTCGACGCCGGAGAGGCCCGGGTGGCCGAGGTGAACGGCGACGGCGAGGTGGTGGTGAACCAATGGCTCAAGCAGGCCATCTTGCTGCTGTTCTCCATGGCCGAGATGGAGACCATGGAGCTGGGGCCGTTCGAGTACGCCGACAAGATCCCCCTCAAAACCGATTATCAGGCCGCTGGTGTTCGGGTGGTGCCCGGGGCGTCGGCCCGCTGGGGCTCGTTCTTGGACCGGGGCGTGATCATGATGCCCAGCTACGTGAACATCGGCGCCCGGGTGGGGGCCAACACCATGGTGGACACCTGGGCCACCGTGGGCTCGTGCGCCCAGATCGGCGCCAACGTGCATCTCTCGGGCGGCGTGGGCATTGGCGGGGTGCTGGAGCCCCCTCAGGCCGCCCCGGTGATCGTGGGCGACGACTGCCTTGTGGGCAGCCGCTGCATCGTGGCCGAGGGCGCCCGGCTGGGCGACGGGGTGGTGCTGGGCGCGGGCTGCGTGCTCACCGGCTCGATCCCGGTGATCGACGCGGCCACCGGCGAGGAGCTGGGCCGCGGCTCGGTGCCTGCTTGGTCGGTGGCGGTGTCGGCCACCCGCTCTCGAACCTTCGCCGGGGGGACGTTCGGCATGCCCTGCGTGCTGGTGATCAAGCATCTCGAGGCCGGTGAGCGCCACGACAAGGCCCAGCTGAACGACGTATTGCGCGAGCACGGCGCGGCCACATAGCCATGAGTTATCCACAGGCTGGCCCTTTCAACAGGCCCGCGGCTTCCAACAAGGCGAAAACCGTTGGCGAGGCAGGCCATGGGTACTGATCTGCTGGCCAAAACGGCCGAGCTGATCGACGTCGCCTCGGTGTCCTACAACGAGAGCGTCATCGCCGACCTCATCGAGCAGCGGCTGCGGGCGGTGTCGGGCCTCACCGTGGATCGCGTGGGCGACAACGTGGTGGCCCGGACCGATCTGGGCCGACCCCAGCGGGTGCTGATCGGCGGCCACAGCGACACCGTGCCCCCCAACGACAACGCGGTGGCCCGCATCGAGGGCGACGTGGTGTGGGGCCTGGGAGCCGCCGACATGAAATCCGCGCTGGCAGTGATGCTGGAGCTGGCCGCGACGGTGTCCGAGCCTGTGGTTGATGTGACGTGGCTGTTCTACGCCCGCGAGGAAGTGCGCGTGGCCGACAGCGGACTGCGGGAGCTGTTCGACGTCCGCCCCGACCTGCTGGCCACCGACGTGGCCCTTCTGGGCGAGCCCACCGGGGGAGCGGTGGAAGCCGGCTGCCAGGGATCGATGCGGGCGGTGGTGACGCTGGCCGGCGCCCGAGCCCACACCGCCCGACCCTGGATGGGGGTCAACGCCATCCACCGGCTGGGATCGGTGCTCAGGCTGGCCGAGGCATACGAACCCCGCACGCCGGTGATCGACGGCTGCCAATTCCGGGAGTCGCTTCAGGCGGTGGCGGTGGAGGGCGGCGTGGCCGGAAACGTCGTGCCCGACCGGGCCGAGGTGACGCTGGGCTATCGCTACGCTCCCGACCGCAGCCCCGACGAGGCCGAGGACATCCTGCGGGAGATGTTGGCGCCGGTTTTGGGCGACGACGATGGCTTCAAGGTGACAGAGCACGCCCCGGCCGCCCCACCGGGGCTGGGCCACCCGGTACTGCAACGGCTGATCGCCGACAACGACCTGGACATCAAGTCGAAGCTGGGGTGGACCGATGTGGCCTTCTTCGCTTCGCGGGGCATCCCCGCGGCCAACTTCGGGCCCGGAGAATCGACCCTGGCCCACACCGCCGAGGAGCGGGTGGACAGGGCTGCGCTGGAGGCCTACCACCGCGCGTTGGAGGCGCTGCTCACCACTCGGTGAAATACCCGGCTGGAATTTGTAAACGTCCAGCTAGACAGGCGTATTCCGACTAACTGTCACCGCGGTCTGGACAATGGTCGCATGGCTTTACCCATGTGCGAAGAACCTCCGGTCCGGCCCACCTTGACCCTCGTCGCCAGCTGCCCGACACCCCTGCATCGCCCCCCGGCCATGGCGCGTCCGCCCGCCGCGGTGTACTGGTTCCGCCGAGCGCTGCTGGCGGGGGTGCTGTTGCTGTTGCTGTGGGCCAGCTCGCTGCTGGCCGCCAAGCTCCACTGGACGCTGAATCCCGAGAACCCGGTGGGGCACACCCAGGCTGAGCCGGCCTATGTGATAGTGGGCGACACTGCCATGCCGCTCAGCTCCTACGGCCGATAGGCGGGCGGAGGCGGTCAGTGGGCCAGGTAGCGCAGGAACAGGGTGTGGTCTTGGGCCAGCACTCGGTCGAGGCGGAGCTGCTGGAGCCGGGGCGGCGCGCCCTTGGCCATCCTGGCGGAGTCGCCGCCGGCCAGCTTTGGCGAGATCGTCCAGCACACCTCGTCCAACAGCCCCGCAGCCAAGATCTGACCGTTGAGGATCGGCCCGCCCTCGCACAGCACCACCGCCGCGCCCGAATGGCCGATCCTGGTCATCGCCTGGGCGAGGTCCACCCGGTCGGCGCCCATGCGATGAATCTCGGCGGCCGCCTCGGCCTCGGCCAGTCGGTCGGCGGGCGGCTCGTCCACGGTGAACAACAGAGGCGGCGGGCGGTCGTCGAACATCGGAGCGGTGAAATCCAAGTCCAGGGATCGGCTCACAATGGCCAATCGGGGTCGAGGCGCCTGGTTCTTAGATGTTCGAGAAACGGCCACTTCGGGGTCGGCTTTGGGCGGCCCGTAGCCCTCGCGCCGCACCGTCTCGGCAGCCACCACCACCACGTCGGCCACCGCCCGGATGGCCGCGAACACCTGCCGATCCGCCGGGCTCGACAAGTGCCCCGACACGCCGTCGGCCGATGTGGCGCCGTCGGCGGAGGTGACCATATTCAGCATCAGCCACGGGCGGTCGGGGTGTGGGGTGCGGCTGTCGGACGCATAGAGCACGACCGGATCTACGTCGGAGACGAACCGAGGAAACAGCTGATCCACCTGCCGCCGACGGTAGCAGGCGGGTCAGTTCGCCACGTCTTGAGAAATTCACCTGAAATCCACAGGGAATCCCCCTTATCCTCCTTACGGTCCACAGGCCCGATGCTCTACCGTGATCTATCGCTGCGGTGTGAGTGGCCGGAATGGTGGCTGACGCCGACGACCATAGTGGGGTTCAGGCGACTCCTTGAGGGGTCCAGCCCGTTGTTCGGGCGGGCTGGCGTGCCTGGTGCAGGCACGCCTCATGAAGAGGCTCCTTTGACCTGGCCGCTCACGCCGCAGCCTCACAGGTCACCGATAGAATACGAAGGTGGAATGCGCTTCCCAGAGCCGCATTCCTTTGAGGAGTGCTGATGGCTCTGGCATCTGACCGCACCAGGATTGGCCTGGGCCGCTACTTCAGCCGCGCCGATGTGCACCCCTACGACGAGGTGGAATGGCACCGCCGCGACGCTCGAATCACCAGCGCAGACGGCGAGGTGGCCTTCGAGCAGATCGATGTGGAGTTCCCGGCGAGCTGGTCGGTAAATGCCGGCAATATCGTGGCCCAGAAGTACTTCCGGGGCGGTTTGGGCACCCCCGAGCGGGAGACTTCCTTGCGCCAGGTGATCGACCGCGTGGTCAACACACTGGTGGAATGGGGCACCGAGTCCGGTCATCTGGCCGAGCCCGAGGAGGCTGAGGCGTTTGCCGACGAACTCCGCTGGCTGCTGGTCCACCAGCGCGCCGCGTTCAACTCGCCGGTGTGGTTCAACCTCGGAGTTTCCAGTGCCGTGCCCCAGTCCTCGGCCTGCTTCATCCTGGCGGTGGACGACACCATGGAGTCGATCCTCGACTGGTACGGAGAAGAGGGCCGCATCTTCAAGGGCGGTTCGGGAGCCGGAGTCAACTTGAGCCTCATCCGCTCTCGCCGGGAGAAGATGAGCGGCGGGGGAGCGCCCAGCGGGCCGGTCAGCTTCATGCGGGGAGCAGACGCCTCAGCCGGAACCATCAAGTCGGGGGGCAAGACCAGGCGGGCAGCCAAGATGGTGGTGCTCGACGCCGACCACCCCGATGTAGAGGAGTTCATCTGGTGCAAGGCCGTCGAGGAGCGCAAGGCTCGGGCACTACGGGATGCTGGCTTCGACATGGACCTCGACGGCGCCGACGTCCACTCCATCCAGTACCAGAACGCCAACAACTCGGTGCGGCTCAGCGACGAGTTCATGGCGGCGGTAACCGAGGACAGGGATTGGCAGCTAACCGCCCGCACCACCGGCGACGTGCTGGAGACGGTGTCGGCCCGATGGCTGCTTACCCAGATCGCCGAGGCCGCGTGGGAGTGCGCCGATCCCGGAGTGCAGTTCGAAACCACCATCAACCGGTGGAACACCGCGGCCGAAACCGGCCGGATCACCGCCAGCAATCCCTGCTCGGAGTACCTCCACCTGGACAACTCGGCCTGCAACCTGTCCAGCCTTAACCTTCTGTCGTTCCTCGGTGACGACGGCGCCTTCGACGTGGAGGGCTTCAGCACCGCAGTGAGGGTGATGACCATCGCCCAAGAAATCCTGGTAGACCCGTCGCACTATCCGACCGATCAGATCGGGGCCACCACCCGCCGATTCCGCCAACTGGGCTTGGGCTACGCCAACCTCGGGGCCATGCTCATGGCCCTGGGCTTGGCCTACGACTCCGATGAGGGCCGGGGATGGGCGGCATCGGTAACCGCATTGATGACCGGGGTGGCCTACGAGACGTCGGGGCGCATGGCCGCTCGCCTCGGACCGTTCGATGGATTCGCCGAGAACCAGAAGCCCACCCGGCGAGTGCTGCACATGCACCGCGACGCGCTGAGCAGGCTGGAGGCCGAACCGGTGCCCACCGAGGTGCTGGACGCGGCTCGGGCCGCCTGGGACGCCGCGGTTGAGTGGGGCGACACGGTCGGCGTCCGCAACTCGCAGGCCACGGTTCTGGCCCCCACCGGCACCATCTCGTTCATGATGGACTGCGACACCACCGGCATTGAGCCTGATTTGGGCCTGGTCAAGACCAAGAAGCTGGTGGGTGGCGGCACCATGCCCATCGTCAACCAGACGGTCGACCGGGCTCTGCATCAGTTGGGCTATAGCCCCCAACAAGTCGCCGACATCGAAGAACATGTCCATGAGCGGGGCACCGCGGTGGGCGCGCCCCACTTGGACCCGGACCATCTGGCGGTTTTCGCCTGCTCCATGGGCGAAAACGCCATCTCTCCCAGCGGCCACGTGAAGATGATGGCCGCGGTGCAGCCGTGGCTATCGGGGGGAATCAGCAAGACCGTCAATGTCCCCGAGGAGACCACCGCCGCCGAGATCGAGCAGCTTTTCGTGGACGCCTGGCAGATGGGGGTCAAGGCCCTCGCCGTCTATCGGGACAACTGCAAGCTGGGCCAACCCCTGTCGATTTCCGATTCCTCGGCCACCGAGCCCGATAAGGACGAGGCGACGGAACCGGCGTTGACGCAGCCAGAGCGCCGTCGACTGCCCCGGTCGCGCACCAGTCGCACCTTCGAGTTCCGGGTGGCCGACTGCAAGGGTTTCGCCACCGTTGGAGAGTACGACGACGGCAGCCCGGGCGAGATCTTCCTGCGGGTGTCCAAACAGGGTTCCACGCTGTCTGGGGTCATGGACTCGTTCGCCATGGCGGTGAGCCACGGCCTGCAATACGGAGTGCCGCTGCGGTCCTATGTGGACGCGTTCACCGGCATGCGCTTCGAGCCGGCCGGGTTGACCGACGATTCCGACATCCGCATCGCCACCAGCATCCTCGACTACCTGTTCCGCCGTCTGGCGGTGGAGTACCTCGACCCCGAAGAGCGGCACAGCCTGGGGATATTCACCACCGACGAGCGCACCCAGCCCACCCTGCCCGGAGTGGAAGAGCAGGTGCCGGTCACCGTGCCCGGCGACATTGTGGAACCCGACCCCCCGTCTACTTTCACCCGCCAGACCCCCCTGGATGCCCACGCCCCGGTCTGCTTCGACTGCGGCGTCCTCATGGTGCGGGCCGGAAGCTGCCACGCCTGCCCCGACTGCGGCTCCACCTCCGGCTGCTCCTGACTCCTTAAGACCAACATGCGCTGGTGGGACCGCGAGGTGGGCTATGAGGTCTACATCCGCTCGTTTGCCGACGGCAACGGCGACGGAGTGGGCGATTTCCCCGGTCTCACCGAAAAGCTGGACTACCTGGCCTGGCTGGGGGTCGACATCGTGTGGATCACCCCCTTCTACCCATCGCCCATGTGCGATTTCGGCTACGACGTGGCCGACTACACCGGCGTTGACCCCCTGTTCGGCACGCTGGACGACTTCGACGCCTGTATAGCCGAAGCCCATCGCCTGGGGCTGCGAGTGCTCATCGACTTGGTTCCCAACCACTCCTCCGACCAGCACCCGTGGTTCCAGGCCTCCCGGGCCGACCCCGACAGCGCCATGCGGGGCTATTACCACTGGCGAGACCCGGCGCTGGGCGGCGGGCCCCCCAACAACTGGATCTCGCACTTCGGCGGACCGGCCTGGACCTTCGACGAGGCCTCTGAGCAGTACTACCTGCACCTGTTCTTGCCCGAGCAGCCCGATCTGAACTGGTCCAATCCCAACCTGGTGCGGGAGTTCGACGAGGTGCTCGGGTTCTGGCTGGAGCGCGACGCTGACGGCTTCCGGGTGGACGTGGCCCACGGCCTGGTCAAGAACATGCTCATGCCCGACAACCCGCAGCGGTTCCCGGTCACGCCCGAAATGAGCCCCCGCCAGGCGTTCGGCTGCTACGACCATCGCTACGACCTCGACCAGGGCGGCAACACCGCCATCTATCGCCGCTGGAGGGCCATCGCCGAGCGCTACGACGCCCTGCTTCTGGGGGAGGTCTACCTGAGGGACAACAATCCCAACCAGGTGAGCCGGTATGTGGCCAACCAGGACGGGCTGCACCGGGCCTTCTATTTCGCCCCCATGCACACCCCTTGGGAACCGTCGGCCATGTGGTCCACATTCCGAGACGCGCTCGACGCCGCCCCCCGAGACCTGTCCTGGGCCATCAGCAGCCACGACGACCCCCGAGCGCCCACCCGGCTGGGGGGAGGCGAGCTGGGCCGGTCGCGGTCGCTGGCCTACTGCGTGCTGCTGTTCGCCCTGCCCGGCCTGCCGTTCCTCTACCAGGGCGACGAGCTGGGCCTAGAAGAGGTAGACGTGCCCCTGGCCAAACTCCAGGATCCGGTGGCCGTGCGGAACCAGAACCCCGCCGACGGCCGGGACGGATGCCGCACTCCGATGCCGTGGTCGCCGGGGCCGACGGGCGGGTTCACCGATGGACCAGAGCCGTGGCTGCCCGTGCAGAGGGCCGAGACCGACACCGTGGCGGCCCAGCGTGACGATCCAAGCTCGGTGCTCTACAAGTACAAGGAGCTGCTCGCAGTGCGCCGGGAGCTAGGCGATCTCCATGGGGGCGAGCTGGAGTGGCTGACCGACCGATCGGCGCCGGTGATCGGCTTTCGGCGGGGCGACACTGTGTGCGCCCTCAACGTGGCCGACGTACCCACCGACTTCCAACTGCCGCCGGGGCAGTGGCGGCTCGCGTTTTCGTCTGAGCAGGCCGCCGGGGCAGTGGTCGAGTCGGCCATCGGCCTCGATGCCCCCGAAGGCGTGCTCCTGGTGAGGGTGCCGGACGCGGCCTGACTGGGCTCGGGCCTAGGAAGCCGGTTCCAGCCCCAGCATCGCCCGAGCCTGCGGCACGGTGGCCAGCTCCGCGCCCGCATTAGCGATGCAGCCGGCCAGCGCGGCCACGATGTCGGCATTGGTCGGCGTGCCCAACTCCGGATAGGGGTAGTCGCCCAGCCCGGCGATCAGGTGCCCGCCCCGGCCGATCACCTCAGGCGCCAGTGGGCGCAGATCCGCGCCGTAGGCCAAACACCCCCACACCACCCGGCCGTCGTCGGGCAAGAAGCGGGCCATGGCGTCCAACCCGTCGGCGGTGGCTGGGTGCCCCGACAGCCACGAGTCCGACAAGGTCACCTCCCCGTAGGCCGGTGCCGCCATGTCTCCCGAGTCCAGAAACGCCGACAGCAGTCGGGCCGACCCCACCGTCCATAGCGCGCCCATCGGCTTCATCCCCGCCTCTGCCACATCGGCCACCATCTCCCGCAGCGCCCGCAGCGGGGTCACGTACACGATGTCGGGATTGCCGAAGGTGCCAGTGGCCGGGTCGTAGGGGTCGATGTTGAAGCTGCCCAGGTCGATGGGGGCCAGTTCGGGCCGGGTGGCCGGATCGGCGGCCAGCTCCAGCACAGGCGCCAGCCGGGCGTGGGGATCGGGCACGGTGGAGGCGCCCAAGGTTGGCATCAGAATCAGATCGCACGCCTCGCGCACCCCGGTAATAACCGAGCCCAGCGTGTCGGCGTCCCACACCGGCGCTCCGGTGGCCGCATCGCGGCCATGGAAGTGATACACCGAAGCCCCGGCCTCGGCGCAGGCCACCGCATCGGCGACCAGCTCGTCGATCGACCAGGGGACGTGGGGGTTGGCCTCCCGGCCGGTGTACTCGTTGGCCCGCACCTCGATGAACACTGGGGACATTGCTGGTCTATCCGGCTAGAGGGTGGTGGAGTAGCCGCCGTCCACCGGAATCACCGCGCCGGTGAGATACGAGCCGCCCCGCCCCGACAAGAAGATCGCCACCCCGGCCATGTCCTCGGGCTGGCCCAGACGCCCCAGGGCGGTGGCCGCGGCGATCTCGTCGCCGAAGTTGTCCAGGGTGTAGGCCATCATCTTGGTGTAGAACGCCCCGGGCGCTATGGCGTTCACCGTGATGTGGCTGGGCCCCAGCTTTTTGGCCAGCACCCGGGTCATGTGGTGGACCGCGGCCTTGCTGGCCGAGTACGAGTAGTTCTCGATGTCGGGGGCCTGGAGCCCCTGCACCGAGCCCAAGTTGATCACCCGAGCCGGGTCTTCGGGGGTGGCCGCCGCCTCCATTAGAGGCAGCAGGGCCACCGTCAGCTGGAACACCCCCTTCACATTGAGGTTCAGCACCTTGTCCCACGCCGAGTCGGGGAACTCCTGCATCGGCGCCCCCCAGGTGGCCCCGGCGTTGTTCACCAGGATGTCGAGCCGGTCGGTGCGCTCGCCCACCGCTTCGGCCAGGCCCAAGCAGCCCGCCTCGGTGGAGCAATCGGCGGCGATGGCCTCCACGGGTCCGATGGCCGACAGCGCCTCCGCCGCCTCATCGAGCTGCTCTTGCCGGCGCGAGGAGATGATCACCCGGGCACCCGCACCCAGAAGCCCCTCGGCGATCATCGCCCCGATGCCCCGGCCGCCCCCGGTGATCAGGGCGATCTTGTTGTCGAGGCCGAACAGGCCAGCGGGGGTCAGATCGGTCATGGGTGCCGCCTCTCGCCGATGGGCGATTCCGTCGCCTTGCTCACAGATTCAATTCGAACAGCAGGTGGCGGCTCAGGTCGCCGAGCTGGTCCACCAGCATGGTCCGCTGGTCGAACCACCACTCGCCGTCGATGTGGTGGAAGGTGTCGTGGTAGCGGCCGGTGATGATGGGTTGCAGCGGGAAGTCGTCGAGCTGCTGGAAGACGGTGTAGTAGGAGCGGGCCGCCGCGGTGCCCGCGTCGTCGTCCACCTCGATGATGGCGTTGGTGGTGACGTGCTTGGTCCGGGGTGTGCCGCAGGGGTAGAGGCGGGTGGAGCCCTGGTACATCCCCAGCACCTCGTCGCGTCCGGTAACCGCCGTTTCCACCGGCGCCTCGGGAGAGGCCACGATCCGGCCGTGGGCGAAGAGGTCGGCCACCCCCTCCAGATTCCCGGCGTCGATCCGCTCGGCGTAGGTGTACATGAGGTTTTCAATCTGGCGTGCGCTGTCGGTCATGGGGAGAATCTAATCAGATCGCCCGCCGCCTGGGATAAGTGGCCGGGCCCGCCGCGTGGCAGAGTGGATGGGTGATGCCAGCAGCGATTCCCAGCCCCGGCTCCGACAGCCTCGATATCGGCTCTTTGGAGCTGCGGGCCTACGGCCTGATGATCGCCCTCGGCGTCTTGGCCGCGGCCTGGCTGTTCGCCCGGCGGTTCACCCAGCGGGGCCATTCCCCCGAACTGGCCAGTTCGGTCACCGTGTGGGCGGTTGTAGCCGGGCTGATCGGCTCGCGGATCTACCACGTGATCACCGACTGGAAGACCTACCAGGGGAACTGGGGCGAGGCCTGGCAGATCTGGGAGGGGGGCTTGGGCATCCCCGGCGCGGTGTCCGCCGCGGCTGCGGTCATGTGGGTATACGCCCGCCAAAAAGGCATCCCGCTGTCTGACATCGCCGACTCGGTGGCCCCCGCCCTGCCTTTGGGCCAGGCCATAGGGCGGTGGGGTAACTGGTTCAACCAGGAGCTGTACGGGCGGCCCACCGATCTGCCGTGGGCGCTGGAAATCGATCCCGAACACCGCAGATTCCAGTATCTGGACGACGAGACCTTCCATCCCACGTTCCTGTATGAGTGCATCTGGAACCTGGCGCTGGTCGGGGCTCTCCTATGGATCGGCAGGCGCTTCACCCTGAAGCCGGGGCGCCTGTTCGGGCTCTACGTGCTGGGCTACTCGCTGGGTCGGCTGTGGATCGAGTTCATCAGGGTTGACTTCGCCAGCGAGCTCGCCGGCGTTCGGGTCAACATCTGGGTGATGCTGGCCCTGATCCTCGGCTCGGTGGCCTTCTTGCTCTGGAATCGGGGAAGCGACGGTGATTCCGGTGCTGGTGAAGCTGTCCCCGAAGAGCCCGATGCCGATGAGGCAACCCCCGAAGAACCCGAAAACATCTCTTTGGAGACCTGAACCCGGTATCCTAAAGAAGCGGGTTGACGATCATTCCGCTTCCTTTCGCAGCCCGAACCACAGATGACAGAAGAATTCCGCGTTTTGGGCGTGGCCTCAGACCTGGTGGCCTCGCTCAACGAGCGGGGTATCGAAACCCCGTTCCCCATCCAAACCCTCACCATCCCCGATGCCCTGGCCGGGCGAGATGTTTGCGGCAAGGCCAAAACCGGCTCGGGCAAGACCCTGGCCTTCGGGCTGCCGCTGGTGGAGAACCTCTCCCATGCCGAATCCCACTGGGTGCGGGGCCTGATCCTGGTACCCACCCGGGAGCTGGCCCTCCAGGTGGCCAAGGAGCTGCGCCCGCTGGCCCGGTGCCGAGGTCTCGACCTGGCCCCGGTCTACGGCGGAGCGCCCATCGAAGACCAGATCAGCCAGATCAAGGCCGGACTCGACGTCATCGTGGCCACCCCCGGGCGGCTCATCGACCTGATCGACCGCAAAGCGGTCTCGGTGGCCAAGCTGGAGATCGTGGTGGTGGACGAGGCCGACCGCATGGCCGACATGGGGTTCTTGCCTCAGGTGGAGTGGATCCTTCGCCATGTGGAGGCCCGCCACCAGACCATGCTGTTCTCCGCCACCCTCGACGGGGCGGTGGACGCCCTGGTCCGCCGCTACCAGCACAACCCGGTCCGCCACGAGGTCCACTCCCGACAGGTGACGGTGGACGAGATGCAGCACCGGTTTGTGGCCGTCCACGAGATGGACAAGGTCAAGGTGGCCGCGGCCATCATCCGGGCCTCCAAGCGCGCGCTGGTGTTCTCTGCCACCCGCCACGGGTGCGACCGCCTCAGCCGCAAGCTCAAAGCGGAGAACGTGCGGGCCGAGCCCATCCACGGCGACCTCCGCCAGAAGGCCCGGGAGCGCTCGCTGGCCCGGTTCGCCTCCGGCGAGATCCAGGCCCTGGTGGCCACCGACGTGGCGGCAAGAGGGCTGCACATCGACGACGTGGACGTGGTGATCCACTACGACCCGCCGCCCGACCACAAGACCTACCTGCACCGCTCGGGCCGCACCGCCCGGGCCGGGGAGTCGGGCATGGCCGTCACCTTGTCGCTGTGGAACGAGGAGCTGGAGGTCAAGCGGCTCCAGCGCCGGCTCTCGCTCGATGTGCCCATTGTGGAGATGTTCTCCAACGACGACCGGCTCGACGCCCTCGACCGGTGGGATCCAGTGGCCGAGCCCGTTTGAGGCCTCAAGCAGTAAAAGGTTGAGCCTGAGAACCGCGCCCCGCTACCCTTGTGGGGTACATCGAGAGCGGCTCGCCGCCCGTCACAGCGTGTTCGGGAGGGGAGTCCAGCAACCTGGGAGGGACACCCAAGGTGCTCACCCGTTTCGGCGGGGGATGTGGCCTCTGGCCTGGCCGGGGGCAACCAAGTGTCCGAGCTTGACCGCTCCGCCAACAGTGGCCCTCCCCTAAGCAGACGAAGGGAGGACCATGCCAAGAGGCAAAAGGCGCAGCACCTCAGATAGTCTTCCCGCGGAACCGGTTGAGAGCGCCGCCCCGACGCCCCATCCCCGGGGCTACAGCACCGACTTGCCGGTCACCGGCGCATGGCGGCCCGGCGATCCGCCCGGCGACCGCCAGTTCTACACCCTGGAGCGCCCCCACTCGTTTGAGCTGGAGGGCGGCGGGGCGCTGCGGGAGGTGACGCTGGCGTATGAGACCTGGGGAGAGCTGGCCCCCGACGGCTCCAACGCCGTTCTGATCTGCCACGCCCTCACCGGCGACTCGCATGCCGCGGGCGACGCCGGCCACGGCCACCCCACCCCCGGCTGGTGGGGGGAGATGGTCGGCCCCGGCAAAGCCCTCGACACCGACGAGCTCTACGTGGTGTGCGCCAACGTGCTCGGCGGCTGCCAGGGCACCACCGGCCCGGCATCGCCCAACCCCGACACCGGTGAGCCCTACGGCTCCTCGTTCCCCACCGTGACTGTGCGAGACATCGTGCGCACCCAGCGCCGGCTGGCCGACCACCTGGGCGTGCGGCGGTGGCTGACGGTGGTCGGGGGCTCCATGGGGGCCATGCAGGCCCTGGAGTGGGGGGTCATGTTCCCCGACCGGGTGAGCTCGGTGTGCTCGCTGGCCGGCTGCATGGCCGCCAGCGCCCAGCAGATCGGCTGGTCGGCGGTGGGTCGCACCGCCTTGGCGCTGGATCCCAACTGGCAGGGAGGCGACTACTACGAAAACCCGCCCGGCCAGGGTCCCCATGCCGGTTTGGCCATCGCCCAGTCGCTGGCCCAGATCACCTACCGGTCCGACGAGGTGTTCGAAGACCGCTTCGGCCGGGAGCTGTTCGACATCCACTCGGTGTACGGCCTGTGGGACCGGTTCCAGGTGGAGTCGTACCTCGACTACCACGGGGAGAAGCTGGTCCGCCGGTTCGACGCCAACACCTACCTGGTGCTCAACCGGGTGATGGATCTCCACGACATCGGCCGGGACCGGGGCGGCATCGCCGGAGCGGTGTCCCGGATCACCTCGCCGGTGCTGTCGCTCAGCATCACCAGCGACGCGCTGTACCCGCCCCGCCAGCAGATCGAACTGCACGACGCGGTGGTGGCCGCCGGGGGGCGGTGTGTGTACACCGTGGTGGACAGCCCCCACGGCCACGACGGGTTCCTGCTCGAGGTCGAAGCGGTGGGCCAGGCCATCAAGGACTTTCTGGAGAAGGTGGGAAGCAGTGTCGTCTGAGGCCGGCTGGGAGGAGGCCAGTTGGGAGGAGTCCGGCCAGGAGTCGGTGGCTGCTCCCGACCCGGCGGGATTCGCCCACCCCGACACCGTGGCCGTGCTGGCCGGTCGGCGCTCGGGCGGCGCCGAGTTGGCTCCTGCTCTTTTCCCCACCACCACGTTCCGCATCCCCTCGCTGGAGGTCGGCCAGCGCATGGCGCTCGACCCCTCCGAGAGCCACTACTACACCCGCAACGGCAATCCCACCGTGGCTGCCTTCGAGGAGGCCATGGCCGAATTGGAGGGGGCGGAGGCCTCCCGGGCCTTCGCTTCGGGAATGGGCGCGGTGAGCTGCGTGATCCTGGGCCTGTGCTCGGCGGGCGACCACATCGTGGCTCAGCGCCAGCTCTACTCGGGCACCCAGTTCCTGCTCCAGGCAGTGTGTCCCCGATTCGGAATCGATGTGACCCTGGTGGACGGCACCGAGCCAGGGGCGTTTCAAGCCGCAGTCCGACCGGGCCGCACCATGCTGGTGTTTGCCGAAAGCCCGGCCAACCCCCGCCTCGACCTGGTCGACCTGGAGGAGCTGGGCGCCATTCAGGGGCCGCTGACCGCGGTGGACTCCACCTTCGCCCCGCCGAGCATCACCCGGCCGCTGGACTACGGGGTCGATCTGAGCCTGCACTCGGCCACCAAGGGCCTCGGAGGGCACAACGACGCCACCTTGGGAGTGGTGTCGGGCAGCGCCGAGTTGATTGCCTCGCTGTGGGGGTTCGCCATCTTGCAGGGCGCCAACGCCGCCCCGTTCGACGCCATGAACGGCCTGCGGGGCCTGCGCACCCTGGGGGTGCGCCTGGAGCGCCAGAGCGCCACTGCCCAGCGCTTGGCCGAGGCGCTGTCGGGCCATCCCGGAGTGGAATCGGTGCGCTATCCCGGGCTGGCCTCCCATCCCCAGCATGAGCTGGCCAAACGCCAGATGAGGATGTTCGGAGGGCTTTTGGCCTTCGACCTCGCCGGAGGCAGCGAGGCCGGGGAGCGGTTCGTCGAAGCAGTGAAGCTGGCCCAGGTCGCCACGTCGCTGGGCGGCCCCGAAACGCTGGTCACCCATTCGGCGTCCACCACCCACGCCGGGCTGACGCCCGAGGAGCTGGCCGCCGCCGGTATCGGGCCGGGCACCATCCGGGTGTCGGTGGGCTTGGAGCACGGCGACGACGTGGTGGCCGACTTCGTGCACGCGGCAAACAAGGCCGCCGCCGAGTTCGCCTGAAGCCGCGAGAGGTCGGGGCCGCTGCCTGAGGTAATCGAGGTCGAGTACTACCGCCGGGCCGCCGCGGCGACGCTGGGCCGCACGGTGGCGGAGGTGCACGCCCCCGACGGCTGGTTCATCAAGGGAGGCGCGGATGCTGCTGCGCTTAACCTGGCACTGGAAGGACAAACCGTTGCCGGAGTGCGCCGGACCGGCAAGCTGCTGATGCTGGACTTCGGCCATTCCGGCGGCCCGATCGGCGCGGTGCTGGGCCTTCGCTTCGGCATGACCGGGAGGCTGGTGGTGGACGACCACGCGGTAATCGAGAAACTGGAGTACTCCAGCGCCCGGGTTCTTCCCGAGTGGCGCCGGTTCGAACTGCGCTTCGACGGCCAGGGGACCCTGGTGGTTGTGGACCCCCGACGGCTGGGCGGCGTGGAGTTGAACCCCGATGACTCCCGGTTGGGCCCTGATGCCTTCGATCTGGCAGCCGAGCAGTTGGCTGCCGCCTTGAGGGCGAGCCGCACTGCGCTGAAGGCCCGGCTGCTCGATCAGCGGCGGGTGGCCGGGTTGGGCAACCTGCTTGTGGACGAGATCCTGTGGCGCACCGGGTTGGACCCGGCCCGACAGGCGGGATCGCTGGACGGTGCCGAGCAGCAGCAGCTGGCCGAGGCCATACGCCTCACGGTGGCCGAGCTGGCCGAGCGGGGCGGCTCGCACACCGGCGATCTCCACTTGGCCCGAGTCCGGGGAGGATCGTGTCCCCGAGACGGGGAGCTGCTGGAGCGGCGGACCATCGGCGGGCGCACCACCTATTCGTGTCCCTTGCACCAGCGATGACCGACTCTGCGTTGGCAATCCACCGCGCGAGACTGGACGCCGTGCGACCAAAGGGATTGCTGGTTGGGGCGTTGTTCCTGGCGATCCTGTGGGGGACGGTCGCCGCGGGGTCTGTCGCCGGGGCCTCCGGGCCGCCTGATGCCGTGGCCCAGTCCGAGCAGTCCGACACCGGGTCGGTTCCTTCGCCATCGGATTCCGACGACGAGATCCAACTTGTGATGGCTCTGCTTATTGCGGTTGCGGTGATCGCCCTGCTGGGAACGTTCGTCTATTGGGTGCGGACCGGTGACAGTTCTCGCCGGACCGATGAAGATCCGCCGGACAGCCGGGAGCCACAAGATACGCTCGGTTGATGGCCGACGAACTGGACGTGGAGGCGATGATCACCCGGTTCCGGGAGCGGTCTGAGGCGGTGAGGAGCCGCCCGCTGCCGCCGGTGGGCGGTGAGGAGCGGACCCTGTTCATCCGCCGGGCCCAGGAGGACTTCCAGGATTTCGCCATCATCGGCGACGCCACCGGGGCCATCGAAGACGGCTTCCTGGTTTTGCGGGTGGACCTGCGCCCGCCCGCCGAATCCTGACCACCACCATGGCCGACGACGCCACGATCCCGAGCAACCGGCTGAGCGCCGCGTTGGCAGCAATCGACCAGGCCAACGCCGACGATCCCCACACCATCGTGATCGACGGCCAAACCCGGCCGAAAGAGCAGGCCCACGCCGAATTGATGACCGAGTGGATACAACGGCTCGACCCCGATGCCGATGATGCCCAGCAGGTGGCCGCCCGGGCCCATCACCTGCGGCGCTGGGCGCTTCCCCGCACCGACTATCCCGAAGGCCGGGCCGGCTATTTGCGGTGGCGGGCCGCCCAGGGCAAACGCCACGCCGCCGAGGTGGCCGACATCGTCACTGCGGCGGGCTACGACGACGATTTTGCCGCCGATGTGTCGGCCATCGTGACCAAAAAGGGATTGGGCACCGACCCCCGGGTGCAGACTCACGAGGACGCCCTGTGCCTCGTATTTCTGGAAACCCAGTTCGAGGCATTGGCCGACAAGCTGGGCGACGACCACATGGCCGAAGTGCTGGCCAAGACCCTGGCCAAGATGAGCCCCTCTGCCCGCCGCGTCGCCCAAGGATTGGACCTGAGCCCTCGCGCCGCAGCCCTGCTGGAGGCGGCGGGCAGCTGATCTATTGCTGTGAGTGTCCTAGGGGCGGCTTGCTATGCTGGGCCGTCCTGCGGATGTAGCTCAGTTGGGAGAGCGACACCTTGCCAAGGTGTAGGTCGCCGGTTCGAGCCCGGTCATCCGCTCCCTGTTGTTTATTGACCCGACGCCTTTGCGCTGGTCAGCGCGTCGCGAACTCGTAGGCTTCCGGCGGCGTGGCCGCTGGGTCTTTGTAGAGCGTGATCCGGCAGGGTCCCGCGTCCATGCCTGCGGGGCACTGGATCACCGGCCACGGAACCCCGGTGCGCTCCATAGGCACCCAGAAGTGCATCACCGACACGTGAGTGCGGTAGATGGGCGCCGGTCCTTGGCCGAAGGTGAGGGGGTGGTCCTCGGCCACTACGGCCAAGTCGAGTGTGTCGCCGTAGCAGCCGTCGGACACCTGGCGGCCGCAGGTGCCGCAGAGATGGACGGTGATCACGAAGGCGTCGTCGGTCTCGGTGACTGTGATGTCGGCGAAGTTGCCCTTTTGCATGCCGGCCCACTGCCGCACCCGCACCTCGGCCGGCCGGGCCACGTCGTGGGGCATCCATCCCAGCAGCGTCTGCTCGCCGGCGTAGCGGATGCTCTCCTCCAGCACGTCGGGCCCCCAGGCCCGGTACACCTGTGACAGCACCGACGCCACCCGGTCGCGCTCCACATCGTGGATCCGCCGGTAGCTGGCCGCCAAGGCATCGAATCCGGCCAAGGCCGCTTCGTGGTCGCCTGATTCGATGAGCGCGGCGATGCGGTCGGCCCGATCGGGCCGGTGGCGGCCGGTGACGTCCTCGTCGGTCAGCCCGTGCAACAGCGCCGACCGGTAGGCGTCGTCGGATGAGCCGATCATGGCCAGGCCGTCGGCCCCGTAGCGATCGGCCACGAAACGCTGGGTTTGGGCTATCCACGAGCCGAACCCGTCAGTGAAGTTCCGATAGGCCCGGTCGATGCGCCGGAATACCTCGACCGCGGCTTCCGGGCCCTCGGCCAGGGCCTCGACCAGCTCTGCCCGAGGCGGCTGGCTGAGCTTGGCCAGCTCGTCTGGGCTCAGCAGCCGCTCACCGGACTCAGCCATCGGCGCTGTTCCTGGCCTTTGTCATCAACCTCACCCATCGCCATCGGCAGCCAGAAGCGGCATGACCTTGTTCTTGGTCAGCTCCAGGCTCTCCCAGCCGATGGCCGGGTCGATGCCGCCCACCAGCGGGTGCAGCATGGCGCTGCCCTTGTCTCGCACTAACTGCGCGCACTGCTCAGGGGTGAGCACATCCCATTGTCCGCTGGCCGCCAGCCCGGCCACGTCGTCGGCGTCCACCGCGGTGAGGTTGTGGTGGTCGTCGTACTGCCAGCTGTTGTACAGCCCGGCGTCGTACAGGGCGTGGCGCTCGATGGCCGCCCAAGTGCGCTCCGGGTCCTCGGTGACCATCACCATCGACGGGCCGTCGGGCACGATAGCGAACGGTGTTTCGTAGCCCAGCCGGGCCGCTTCCTCGTAGTAGATGTCGGCCAGCGATTGGTCGGGGGTGGAGGGGGAGAAGGGGAGGCCCAGCCGGGCGGCTCGCAGAGCCGATGCCTTCACCGACCCGCCCACCATCAGCACCGGGTGGGGCTCGGTCACCGGCTTGGGGGTTACCCAGATGGTGCGGCCCTCGTGTTCGAACGGCTCGCCGCTCCAGCACCGCAGGATCAGCTCGATGGCCTCCTCGGTGTCGCGCCCCCGCCGGGTGCGGTCTTTGCCGAACATGTCGAACTCGAACTCCCGATAGGCCACCCCCATGGTCACCGACAACCGGCCCGGCGCCATCAGGTCGATGGCCGCGATGTCCTCGGCGATGCGGATGGGGTCGTGGAACGGCAGCAACAGGGCCGAGATGGCCACCATGATGTTGTCGGTGCGGGCCAATGCCGCGCTGGCCAGCACCAGCGGCGAGGCCATGAACCCGTCGTCAGCCCCGTGGTGCTCCGACACGATGACGGTGGCGATGCCGTTGTCGTCGCACCACGACACCATGTCCAGGTACTCGCGGTGCAACTGGGCATGGGTCACGTCGGCGAACGGGGGAACTCGCAGCTCGAATCGGCAGGTGAACATGGCGCAGACCCTACTAACGCTGGCTGCGGCGGTAGGCGGACCACTGGTCGGGGCGCCAGCAGTCTTGGTCTTCGCCCCAGCCGGTGCCGCCGTCGAAGTCCCAGGCGGTGGTGCTCACCCAGGTGAGCATCTTGGGGTAGGGGTTGAAGATGATGCGGCTCACCGGGGTGCCGGTGGCCCGCAGCTCCCGGCCCAGCTCGTCGGTGGCCTCGATCTCGAAGGCGGTGGCGTAGCCGTGCTGGGGGTCTCGCTCCACCCGGCGCTCGCCGCTCACTATGTCGGCCCTCACTCCGTCGCGCAGGTAGTAGCCGGCGTTGATGGGGTCGCTGTCGGGCTTGGGCAGCGAGTAGCACAAAAAGGCGCTCTGCGACGACGTGGTGGCGAAGGCGTAGCCGATGCGGAAGCCCTGGAGATCGGAGCGGGGCCCCCACGAGCGGTCCCGCATGGCGCAGCAGTCCACCTCGATGTCGGTGCCGTGGAGGCGGATGCGCCCGGTGACCCGTCCGGGCTGGTCGATGTGGCTGGCGATGGTGAACGGGGGCTCGCCCCGGGTGAAAACGTGGGGCGGGGTGAGGGCGTCGAAGCGCAGCTCGGCCTCGAACATGTCGCCGTAGGGGTAGCGGTAGCCCAGCTCGTAGCTGGTGAGCGGCTCGATCACCTTCACCCGCATCCCGGTGGGCAGGGTGGCATCACGAAGGTCGAGGCCCTCGGGCAGGGGGATGCTGTGGTTGTAGTCGAAGAAGGGCACCTCCCACGGCAGATAGGCGGTGTCGTCCCACACCAGGGTGCCGCCCCCGGCGATGCCCAGGTTGGGGCGGATCCAGGTGTAGAGGTAGCCCATCAAGTTGCGCTCGGGCACGCAGAAGGCGTACCAGCAGGTCTCGGTCTCCCACGGGTGGTTCGACGGCGGGTGGAAATTGTCGTCCTCCGGCCCAATCAGGGCGTCTTCAGCTGCTCCCACGAATTAGCTCCCTTGTCTGTTTGCATGCTCGGCGAACCGGGCCGGAATCCACTCGGCGAGCGTAGTGGCGATCTCATCGGCCACCGAGGCCAGCCCGTGGTCGGCCTCGGGATACACCACGAGCTCTCCGCCGCCGGCCAGCGCCCGAACCGCCTCACTGGCCTGCACCGGCAATATCTGGTCTTGCCCGCCGTGCATCAACAGCAGGGGAGTGCCCCCCAGCGCGGCGGCGTTCTCGCACCCCGCCGACTGGGTGGCGAGTCCAACCACCCCCGCCGTGTGCTCTCCCAGGGCGACCCCTGCCTGCACCGCCACCGCACCCCCGAACGAGTGCCCCATGAAGATGAACCGCCGCCCCTGCTCCCGAGCCGCCAAATCAGCCGCCGCAGCCGCATCCAGCAAGCAGCGCTCGATGATCCCTGGCCGCCGATAGTGAACCCGCATCACCGCGATGCCGTCTGTGGCCAAGTTCTCGCCCAGTCGCAGATACAGCGCCCGAGCCGGCCCCAGCAACCCCCCAATGGCCCCGCCCAGCGTCACCACCACATCAGTTGCATCCCGAGGCCCATGCCACAACAGCGTCAAGAGCCCGTCCGGGCAGTACACCTCCAGGTGGCGGAACCCCGCGCTCGCCTCCGCCTCCACAATCCCCATCACATCCAGCAACTCCAAAGGAGACCGGACGCCGCCATCACTCATGGCCGACACCCTAAACGCCATGTGGAATGGTCAGCCCGATCCCATACACTGTCAGCGCTGGCCGCTCCGGCGGCCGCACCTGCGTCGGTGCCCGAGCGGACTAAGGGAGTGGCCTGCAAAGCCATGATTCACGGGTTCAAATCCCGTCCGGCGCTCTGATTGGTGACTTTTGATTCTGACGCTGCTCTCCGGCTCATCGCCGAGTCTCTCGCCCTCCTTGAGCGCTTGGGAGCAGATTCGATCGATGTCCGGAATGTGAGTATGTGCGATCGAACGTTGGTCGTTGAGATCACTGCTCGCTCGACCGATCCGATGGCAGTCCGGCAAGAGATGGTTGGGGTCATGAGGGCGCTTTCGGGACTTGGCATCCCTGAGCTATTTCCGGTGCTGCACGCCGAGTCCTTCGGCGTCAGGGCCTACGACGACGCGGGCGAGGAGTTGCTGTGGGTCATTTCGTCGATCGAAGTGGCGGGACTTGCCGGCGAAGGCCGGGCCATTGAGTGGTTGACGAATAGCGTCTTCTAAGACAACACACCTGCCTACCGACAATCTCAAGCACGCCGCGTTATCGATCAAATCGAAACCGGCCTTCGGGAGCTGCTTGATTATCACGGTCATCGGCGAATCGGCGCTGACTATCCAAATCAGCTTTGGTCGCCGTCCGAGCTCTCCAAGATCAAGGGTCGCGCCGACGCTGAAGGGTGTAACAGCGAGGATGCCCGGGAACTCCTTGACTACTTGTATCTGACACAGCTACGCGATGCCATCGTCGATAACCACGACTGGTTCGACGATGGTTGTCTCCCGGACCTGGAAGCACTCAAGGAATCGCTGGGGGCGCTCAACAAAGTACGTCGCAAGGTGGCTCACAACCGCGAAGTCAGCTCCGACGAACTGCGAGACTGTCGCGCCATCGCCCGAAGCTGCTTGACGCCCATCGGGGGAGTCCATCCGCAGCTGATCGACGACTTGCTCATCGATCTTTGGGAAGACTAGGCGGCACAGATCGTTGACGACATGCGAGCCGGGCTCGATGTAGACGAACCACCCTCGGCGGGCACGATGCCCGAAGCACAGCGTCAACAGCACGCAATCGACGCCCTAGTCGCACAGCGGGGCGCAGTCCACGAAGCGCTCTCGTCGCTGGGCCGGCTCGTCGTACCCCCTTCACGCCAACAGATCCATGACAAAGCGGTGGCGGCGCTCACGCTCCGGCAGGCTGCCCTCGATGATCTAATCGCGGCCGGATCAGAACAAAATCTGACGGCGACTAGGGCACAGGCTGCAGTCGCCGCCTACGCAGAAGCGCTCGACCACGTAAAAGAAGTGGACGAAGAGATCGGGCGGTTGCGATTTGGCACGCCGACGGAGTGATTGGTGCCTCGGCCAGCTTCGAGGTATCCGACTGATGGACCTGGTCCACAAGGCCCACGAAGTCGGCTCGTTGCATGAGAGTCGCATCTTTGCGCTTCCTGCGTCAGTCCCGAGCCCCCGCAATACCCCGAAGAATCGAACGGCCGCCCAGCCAGAATCCAGCTTGTCCAATAGACCTCGTGGTTGGACGTGTTCAGTGCGTAAATTGAGGTTGTGGCGGCAGGCAGAACTTGGTCGCGTCGAAGTTGAAAAGTCTGAAACAAGCGGTACAATAACTTCAAGGATGTAAGTTGGCTGAATTTGAAGGGTGGCCAGAGTGTCGGAGCGAGATACATACAAATATCAGTTCGTTGATCGAAGCAATCGGATAATTCACTCCGGAATCACGAATGATCTTGATCGGCGGGAAGGCGAACTGCGTCGTCAGTACGGTGATGGCAACATTCGACAGGTCGGACGGCGGACGACGCGCGAGGCGGCCAAGGAATGGGAGAAAGACAGGCCCTCGGCTGGGCGATCTGGTCCATGATCTGAATCTCAGCGGACGAGTAAGTCATGTTCGTCCTTGCCAGATGAATCAACCCGGTCAGTAGTCAGTTACGGTTCGCATGAGTCGTTTGACGCTGACGGTTAGTGAGCTACTGAACTACCGAATGCCCTGCTGTATTCAGGTAGAAGTCTGGTGGTCCGGTGTACATCGCAATAAGTCAGAGGGATAGGCAACGGCACTAACTCTGTAGGCATTCGGATCGCTCGAGCGTGCATCTCTGGTGCTAACAACGATGACGAAGGGAGTCTCAATGAAAATACGTGATGAAAAAGACTTTCTGCAAGAAGTCCTGGGGGAATTAGATGGCTTACCAGATGGGTTCAGTCAACGCCTGATTGGGTTGGTGGAGTCGACTTCGGCTCAAAGAAGGGACGGTATCCGAGAGCTGATCATCGAGGTGTCTCATGCCTGAGCGCATTACGCAAATCGACATGCAGGCTTTCAGGGGAGTTCCCCACACGTTTGCTCTTCATCTGCCGAATGGCCAGAGTTGCGTGATCTTGGGGAACAATGGAACTGGCAAGAGTGCCATCGCCGATGCCATTGAGTGGTACTTCAACGGCCAAATCGAGTTTCTCGCGAAGGAGGGGAGAGGCAGCGCCGTACGGCACTCAGGTTCGGGTCGAGACCTCGAAACCCAAGTGGCGGTCTCCACAACTGGGTCACTTGGAGGAGTGGTCACGAAATCCCTACTGGCACCAGAAGAAGTACTGGAAACTGGCCGTTCGGAGTCCTTTCTCTTGCGCGGTAGGACACTTGCTGATTTTGTAGACAAGACAAAGGGTGAGAAGTGGAGTGCCTTGTCGCAGATGCTTGGGCTCGACCCTATCGACCTGCTGCGCCGAGATCTTCAGCACGCCAGAAATGCCTTGGAGAGTCAAGCGGAACGAGCAAAAGCTGATCTGGACGAGAAGCGGCTCGCACTGAGCCAATGGGTCTCTGATGTCTCAGAGCGCGGGATCCTCGATGCTTTCGAGGCGAAGTGCCAAGCAGCATCCGTTGCACCGCCAGAGTCTTTCGCAGAAGCATTGGATTCACGTTGGGTGCAAGCCATCGTGCCTCAAGACTCCCATGATCAACGATCAGCTGCCCTTCAGGCGATGCTTGCCGATCTTCGAGCAATAGAAACCCAGCGAACATCACTGGACCCACTTGCGAGATGGAACCAGTTTGTGGAGGACAACAAACAGGACCTCCTTCCCCTCGGACTGCTAAAGGCTGCTGACTCGCTACTCAAGTCCGGAGGAGCTCCGGAAGATCACTGCCCACTCTGTGGTCAGCCCATAGATTCTAGAGTGCTTGCCAGAAAAGTTGCGGACACGCTTCTTGAACTTGAGAGGTCTGAAGAGACCTTGACAGCTGAACGCCATGCCGCAGGGAAATTCGTAGAGAGGTTGCGTGATGCCCATCAGAAGCGTTCTGCGATCTTGCAGCGAGCGAAAGCACAAGAAGTGGAGCTCGCCAGTTTGCCCAGTAGCTTGCATGACAGGCTTTCTCAAGCCGTTGTGGATCTTTCAGCGATGGAACATCCGACTGTTGAGCAGTATCAAAGTGAGCTAATTACGTGGGATACGGAAGCGGTCAGGTTGCTAGAGTCTTCAATTCCAACACCTGTCACGTCGAGAGAGCAGTCACTCATAGAAATTGGGGTACTTCACCCTCAGGCAAAAGGTTGGAAGGAGGCCTTGGATCACAAAGCTGATATCGATTCTGCTTTCAACCTGGCTGACCGTGTGTTCAATGGATATCAACAATTGCAACGAGACTACTTTGATAGAATTGTTCAGGATATATCTGGCCGAACTGCAGAGATTTACCAGTTTCTTCACCCGGAAGAAGGAGTAGGTACGATAGGAGTGAGGGTGGTAGGGGAAAAGGGGGCGGAACTCGAGATTGATTTCCATGGACGTATAGAAAGCCCGCCACATCGTGTTTTGAGCGAATCACATCTGAATTCTTTGGGACTTGCACTCTTTCTTGCGATGGCTGAAACATTCAACGAAGAACTAGGCTTTTTGGTGCTAGACGACGTCGTTAGTAGTTTCGATCGCGAACATCGTGGTCGTCTCGCAGAACTATTGATCAACGAATTCGAGGATACACAGTTGATAATACTCACTCATGACGAACAGTTCTTTACACGACTGTCCAACCTTGCACCATCTTGGTCCAAAAGGGAATTTACTTCCTGGTCATATGTAGAAGGACCACGCACTAGAAGGTATGAATATGACCGAATCTACACGCAGGCCATGGAGGCCTTGAACGGTGATGATCGAATCGGAGCTGCTCAGAAGAGTCGGCGCGCTCTTGAAGAGATTCTTCAAGAGGCATGCGAAAGCCTCGAGGCACCGCTACCCTTCAAGAGAGGGCAGAGGAATGACCATAGACCGGCCCAGGAGGTCATGAATGGGCTACGACGAAAGCTCAAAGATTCAGCGATGCCTGTTTATAAGGAAATTCAGCCGCTTCTTGTTTCGATTGAAGCCGATCTACAGGCGGGCCTCAATATAGAGTCGCACGCAAGTCAAGGAACAGCATCATATCAGGAGATTCAGGATGCATTAGGCCGTATTGGCGAATTGCATCAGTATTTTTCCTGCGGCATTTGTAATACTCGCATATGGCACGTAGGCACAGCTGAAGCTTCTCGCTGCAAGTGTGGAGAGGCTAGGTTTCCTCCGCCTGTGAAATCCGATTGAAGTATGTAGCGAAGATGTCGAACACATTTCTTCGACTCTGCCCCTCCGGCCAGATTTCGGACCTGTCAGTCACTCAAGCTAGGCAGCGGAGTTGGTCGGTGGACAGTCTCCTGCGTGTCTTGGGGCGACAGGGGTGAGCCATCGAGGTCATAGCATGGTGGAGGGTAATGTTGCAGCCGACATCACATCTAAGATCGTGGTTCATGGAGTTGGAGGCTTGCGGTGTTCATCCGGTCGCGGCAGAAGGCGGGGACTCCGGTAAAGGCATGCTACGCGTCCTGGATCGTAGAGTGGGGCGAGCGGTGTGGGCGGGTAGAGGCTACCGGCCGTGTGTGATGGAAGGGTGATGAGTCATGGCCGTCACACCGACCTGCTAGGGGCCCGACCTTGAACCCACATGAGTTCATCACCAAGTGGAGGTCTTCCACGCTCAAGGAGAGTTCGGCTTCGCAAGAGCACTTCATCGACTTGTGCCGGCTGTTGGGGGAGCAGACTCCGGCGGAGGCTGACCCTTCCGGCGAGGAGTACTGCTTTGAGCGTGGGGCACGCAAGGAAACAGGCGGTGATGGCTGGGCCGACGTGTGGAAGAGGCATCACTTTGCATGGGAATACAAGGGGAAGAAAGCCAACCTGGACCAAGCGTTTGAGCAGCTGCGCCAGTACTCGTTGGCGCTGGAGAACCCGCCGTTGCTGATCGTCTCCGACATGGAGAGAATCCGAATCCGCACCAACTGGACGAACAGCGTCAGTAAGACCCATGAGATCGCATTGGAGGATCTTGCTGACGCGGCCAAACGTGACCTGCTCAAACGGGCATTTTCAGATCCGGGGGAGTTGCAGCCTAAGCAGACCCGGCAATCGCTCACGGAGAGAGCGGCGCAGTCGTTCGCGTCGCTCGCGCATGCGTTGAGGGAGCGTGGTCACGACCCACAGGAAGTCGCCCATTTCGTAAACCGTCTGATCTTCTGCATGTTTGCCGATGACGTGGCCTTGCTACCCAACAACCTGTTTGAACGTATGTTGGAACAGGCCCGTATGGAGCCGGAGAGCTTCACCGAACTTGCTGGCGACCTATTCCAAGAAATGGCTTCAGGTGGAAGAGTCGGCTTTGAACATGTTGCCTGGTTCAACGGGGGACTGTTCGAGGACAACTCAGCGCTGCCATTGGAAAGGTCCGATATCGAGACGGTGTTGAAGGCCTCGAGGCTCGACTGGTCAGAAATCGACCCTTCGATCCTTGGGACGCTGTTTGAACGTGGACTAGACCCCAGCAAACGCGTGCAGCTCGGGGCCCACTACACAGATCGAGACAAGATCATGCAGCTCATTGAGCCGATGGTGATCCGACCATGGCAAATTGAGTGGGAGCGAGAATTGGCGGAGATCGCCTCGGAATTGGAACGAGCTGAAACGGCGAAGTCGCCTGGAGCACGGACTACACGGCGCAACAGTGCGGAGAAGCGGTACCGAGAGTTCCTGGCTCGGCTTCGTTCGTTTACAGTGCTCGATCCTGCTTGCGGGTCAGGGAACTTTCTCTACCTGGCCCTACATGCGCTCAAAGACCTGGAGCATCGGATACAGGTAGAAGCGGAGGCACTTGGCTTTCAGCGCGAGTTCCCTGAGGTGGACCCCGCCAACGTCAAGGGGATAGAGATTAATCCTTACGCCGCGGAACTAGCCCGCGTCTCGGTCTGGATCGGCCACATCCAGTGGATGCGGCGTAACGGCTTTCCGGGAAATGCGGAGCCGATCTTGAAGCCGCTGGACACAATCGAGTGTCGTGACGCGATCGTGACGGTAGAGGGCGTTGAGCCAGAGTGGCCGAAGACCGACATAGTGATCGGAAATCCTCCCTTCCTCGGCGGAAAGCTCCTCAAGACGCATCTCGGTGAGGACTACGTGGATCAGCTCTTTGCGGTCTATTCGGGCCGCGTTCCACCGGAATCAGATCTTGTCTGCTACTGGTTCGAAAAGGCTGGAAGGCAGATAGCAGATGGAAGGGCGGAGCGGATCGGTCTTGTAGCGACGAATTCGATTCGGGGAGGAGCGAATCGACGGGCATTGCAGGCTGCCACTGACGGTCGCCCAATTTTTGACGCATGGAGCGACGAGCCGTGGACGATCGACGGGGCTGCCGTGCGCGTCTCCCTCATTTGCTTCTCGGGTGCTGGAGAGGCGATTGCAGATGTCCGCCTCAATGGGGAGCAGGTCGATGAGATTTACACGGATCTGACAGCACGCCGCGGTGGCGGAGGCGTCGATCCTAAAGCAATCAGGACAATTCCACAGAACGCTGACGTTGCTTTCATGGGTGACACGAAAGGAGGACCATTCGACATTGGTCCGAACCTGGCACTGGAATGGCTCCAGTTGCCAGCCAATCCGAACGGTCGGAAGAACACCGATGTCCTTAAGCCGTGGGTGAACGGCATGGACATAACCCGTCGGCCGGCAGGCAAGTGGATCATTGACTTCGGCTGGATAATGTCCGAGTACGCAGCTGCATTGTATGAAGAGCCGTTCGAATGGGTGGAGAAGCATGTCAAGCCGATGCGGCAGAACAACCGTCGAGCCACGTATCGCGAGCACTGGTGGCGCCACGTCGAGCCACGGCAAGGTATGTGGGAGGCGCTTGAAGGGGCATCGCGTTGCATAGCGACTCCGACTGTCGCCAAGCATCGCGTATTTGTCTGGCATGACACGCGAATCTGTCCCGATCACCAACTAATAGTCATAGCTCGTGACGATGACACGACTTTTGGTGTCCTCCACAGTCGGTTCCACGAGATCTGGTCGCTTCGCCTTGGAACGTCCCTTGGCAAGGGTAACGACCCGCGTTACACGCCCAGTACCACGTTCGCCACTTTCCCATTCCCATCGGGGTTAACCCCCGATATCGCTGCAAAGGACTATGCAGCCGATCCACGTTCTATTGCCATCGCCGAAGCTGCTCGCGAACTCGTTGAACTTCGCAACCAGTGGATCAATCCGCCCGATTTGGTCGAGTGGGTGGATTTGCCGGTCCCCGGCTTTCCGAAACAGGCGCAGCCCCGCAGCGAGAAAGCTGCCAAGGAACTCAAGAAGCGAACCTTGACCAATCTCTACAACAAGCGCCCTCAATGGCTCGACAACGCCCACGCGACCCTAGATGCCGCCGTTGCGGAGGCGTATGGCTGGCAGGAGGACATTTCCGACGACGACGCTCTCATCAACCTCCGAGACCTGAACGCCGCCCGCTGAACTATCTGTGGGCTCAGGTTGCCCTTACTGCACAGCTGGTTGGAGGGACATGAGGGTTACGACCCTGAGATCTCCACCCCAACCAACCAGCCCTTGTGGAACCTCAGAAGGTCTAGCACGGCCATTTCACGGTCACGTAGCCGGTGCCGGTAATTCAGCTAGGCAGCCATTCGAAGTAGTCGGCTGCCGGTCTTGGAGTCGACGTAGGAGAAGCTCTGAGGAGGTCGAAAGCCCCTTGGCTTTGCCCGCAGATCTTGGAGAGGCACTCTCCTGGGCAGAGGTCGCTGCTCGTCCAGCGTTAACGCCGTGCCCACCTCCACACCCTCGAAGTAGCGCTTGAATTCGTGGAAGGGCACATCGGCTCTTGAGCCGAACTCGCGCCACAAGTCTGACAGGGGGGCCGAATTGACGCTCCTGATGATGCATGTGCCGAGCAGTGCTCGCACTGGAGTAGACGCGTACAAAAGCGCCCGCGTCGGAACTTCGATTTTGGGTGTCGTGCGGCGCAGTTCAACCGTCTTTGTGCCGGCGAGGATGGCTTCAGCGAATCTCGGCTTGAGAGACAGGACAATCATCCGGTCTTGATCGAGTTCTGCCATTTCCTCAGTCATATCGTCTCAACCCTTCCTCGTAGAATGCCTGGACACTAGCTTCACCGATTTGCCGGGTCGTTATGAAGAAACCGTCTGTGTGCATCGCGGGGCACAACTCTTGTGCCCTGTCTATCGGAATTGGCTTATGGAAGATCTCTGTCTGGCTGAAGAGCAACGCTGTTGCTTTGGCAGGACTGTCCGTTCCCGACGGCTTGGCGCTGTCCAGTACCTGCCGCTCGTCGAGCACCCCGCGATCGCGATATTTGCGGTAGAGGCGACGTGGATCGCCAGTGTCGAAGGCGTCCAGCCACGACATAGCTCTCACGCCCCCGAATGCCCCTCCGCCTGAGACCCACCAGATGATCCTTGCGGGTGCCTCGAGGGATTGGCGAGGTGTCATGTAGTAGGTGTTTTCACGGGCAGAGGCCGCTAGAACATGCATCTCGAACAGCCTGGCCTGGGGCTCCTCATACCCGAGGAGGACGCGGGCGTACTCCGGCCTGATCGGGGCACAATAGGAAGTGACGGCTCCGCTGAACACCTTCGAGGGCCAAGCGTGCCGCTCATAGTCTCGGATCAGGTTCGCATTCAGCCTGTCCCAACCGATTTGGCTCAACTCCTGCGGAAGCGCATCGCCAGGTCCGAAGATGTTGTTCTGAACTACTGCCTTCCAAGTTGATCCCACAGACCGGAACCCCTCGTCGCGCAGTGCCCGTTTCACCGATGGTTGCGTCTGGTCTTCTATGACAAGGTCCGCCGACCCGTCTCTCGCGACAACTATTCGCAGGTGATGAATCATCTGCCTGGCTGCTGAATACGATTGCTGCCCTGAGGCGCTACGGAGCGCTGTCACCGTTACGCGCGATTGCTCGCGGTACATCGCTCCGAGCGCCAGAGGATCCCCGGAGCTAGTCGTCATTTGTTCGATACGTCCTCCGTGCGCTGTGGCCATACTGAGGCGTTGTCGCAATTCTGCCGGACGCTCACCTACCTGGTGGTCGCAGTATGCGGCCAGGACGGTGTTCGTTGGAATTTTCGAGACTGGTGCCACGGACATGCCCGAAGCGGCGATGACTCGTGTCTGATGGCTGTGTTCGCCTCCTAAAGCTTGGAGACGTAGTAGGAAGTCGTCTGGGCCAATCAGGCTCAAGCCGTTAAATTGCTCAATGTGGTTCCCTTGCTTGAGGAGATCCTCGTCTCGCGTCACAAGGTACGTGGCATCGCTGGTCGCTGCTTGTGCGACCACCCGAAGATCGCTGGCCCCTATGCGATCAGCGAACGGTGATTGCTGGAGCGCCTCCAATTCTGCGTGCCATGCCTCGCTGGATGGCTCCAGAGTCACAAATTCGCCAAGTGAAGATTCAGTACTCCCGCTTCTGGAACGTTGATCCGAGAGTTCTGAGCGACTCTGCGCAGTTACCGCTAACTCTGCGACCTCAGCGACCCAGTCTGCTGTTAGTGCCCGCGAGGCGGGAAAGTCGCGCTCTTCCAAGATGTCAAACAGAATGTTGGTGTCAATGGCAACCAGTAGTCGAGCATCTTCGTGGTCTTGGTCCTCGAAAAGGGTATGAGCGGCGATGGGCCTCCACCACGTGACGAGGAGGTGTCCTGCGCGACTGCGTCCAGGCTTCTCTCCCCAGCGCGTGAACCCGAGCTCGGGCCACATGTCGTTCGCGTCGTAATCCTTGCGGCATGACAAGCGGATCCCCGCCCGGTGGGAGTTGCGCTCGACGATGCCCTCAACTAGCTCGCGTGCGATCCCCTGTCCTCGTTGATCTTTGTCAACGCAAAGATGGGTTAGGGAGATGTCTCCCGTTCTGACCCTCTTCCCATAGAGCGCGTAGCCCTTGACTTCGCCGTCTTCGACGAACGCGAGCACCCTGCCTTCGTCAGCGGCCTGCTTAATCGCTTCGTACGGCAAGAAGCCCAAGGTCGCGCTGTTGGCATTTCCAAGTTCGATGACGCGCTGGTAATGCAGCGAACCTGGACTCACTGCCTCGATCATGCTCAATGCCCTCCAATGTTCTGTGTGCAGGCAACATGCTGGACAAACCTCTCCGATTGTACGGAGAGGAGATGACAATTTGAGCAGCTGTGGTCTTGTGCTGGCCGCTCCGGCGGCCACACCTGCGTCGGTGCCCGAGCGGACTAAGGGAGTGGCCTGCAAAGCCATGATTCACGGGTTCAAATCCCGTCCGGCGCTCTAGGGGCCAATGGGGGCCACGGTGCTGCCTCCGCGGCCAGCCCGTGGGCGTGCCTGGCTGGCGGCCGACTCGGCCACTTCCCTGCACTTGGGGATGCGGGCCGATAACTCGTCGCGAAGCACTCCGACTACCGGCAGGTCTGCCATTGGAGGGGGGAGCGCTTCAATGGCCTCGTCAAGTGCCCAGGGGAGCTGCGTGGCAAGCTCGACTGCCCGCTCAGCAGTCTCTAGGGGGCTGAGGCCGAGCCTCTCGGCGGTGAGCCTCATGGCCTCGGGCTGGTCCGCGCTCCCAATGGTGACATCGCTCCCGATGCCCATGGCCATGCGGAGCATCGACACGGGGGTGTCCTTGCGGTACGGCAGCCAGCTGTTGAGGTCGTAGATTGGGGCTAGGCGCATGGTGCCTTGCCCGAGGAGCATCACCGAGTGGTTCTTGGCGTGGCTGTCGATGCTGGCTACGAGCCACTGGCAGAGCAATGCGTCTCTGAACTGCCTCATGTTCGCCTCGGCGTTAGCCGGGTCGGCCCGTCGCAACTCGTGGGCGATCTCTTCCGGGGCAGGGCCTCCATCACTTTCGTATTTCATGTCCGGCCTGTATCCGAGCGCTTGGCAGAGATCCTCCTGGTGGATGCGAAAGGTGCCGTCGCTGCTGCGGTCGTACCTATCGACGACCAGCACTTCCACACCTCCGAAACGGGCCGGTCTGGTGCGAGCTGCCGTCACTCCCATATGGCGGACCGTTTCCATGACCAGGTGCTCTGTCACGGCTTCGTTCGCAAACCTGTCCTGCCTCGCCAACTTGATGATGTGGGTGGTGGGTCTAGGCCCATCTGGCACAACCCACCCGCCACCCGGTGAGCGGCGCACTGCGACCTTCGGCTGTGCCCCGTCCAAGCTGAAACCAGAATCGGCCCGGCCCGCGCGGAAGGCCCGATTGCCAGGATTGGTGCGTATCCGCTCCAGCCATTCTGCGATTTCCCCTTCAGTTATCGGCTCTTCGTCGCCGGTTGCCGAGAGCAGGTATTCGATCCTCTCGGGCGGACAGAATTGGATCGCCCCGGCGCAGTCCACCCCCATCGAGGTGCCAAGCACCCGCAGGTAGTCCCCGCCCTGGAGGCCGTGCTCCCGCCGGAGACCGCGGATCGTGTCGGTGTCGTCGGGCAATAGGCCCTCTAGCCACCGGCGAAGCCCCTCCCCCTCTGCACTCGCCCTCGACAGCGGAATTCCGATTGACAGGGGCGGCCCGCCTCCTTGGATGTATGCGGGTGCATACTCGAACGACGGCTGTTTTTTGGAGAGGTCGAGCGAACCGGCGACCTTCCCGCCGATGAGCACAGCGAGTTCCACCGCTAGTCCTCCGTCAGCGACCGCAGGTGAGCCTCGAAATCAAACTCAGGTTTGGGCCGTTTAACCATCACGAACATGTAGCCGGCTTCGCGCAATACGGCGAGGGCAATGCCCAGTTCAATGCCGGGCTTGCCCCTCTCCGCCTCGGACAGCCACTTGCGCGACACCCCCAGTTCAGCGGCAAACGCAGATTGGGTCAGGCTCCTGTCCTTGCGGACATGCCGGATAGCGTGACCGAAATCAGACGGAGTGAACACCGGCACACCGGCTTCTGGACCCTCATCCGCAGACACAGGCAAATTCTAGCCGGTTCCCTTCTGTTGGACACCGAACGGTGTCAAAAACATCATGCCACCGAACGGTTACTGCCACCCCTTGACACCGAACAGTGTCAGAGAGTGGCAGGACACCTGGCTTGCATCCTCAGGGGTCCACTGGTCGCAAGACCCAATGGGTTTGCTGACCCTCAGTTGCCGGCACGTTGTCTTGCCCATCGGAGGGCCTTGATTGCGCCCACTGCCAAGATGGCCGCCAAGGTATTGAAGAGAATGTCGCGCGGGTCAAAGACCCGAGCAGGCGGCAGTGCTTGAATGAGTTCGTCGAGCACGCCGAGGAAGCTCGCAATCGTGACAGCGAGGACCGCGGGCGCGGGCACGTGCGGACTCCAGATGGCGCGCTCGTTGAGGGCTGCATGGATGAGAAGTGCAACTATGCCGTACTCGATCAGATGGGTGCGTTCTTCGTGACTGCCCATGCGGACGAACACCATGAAATAGACCGTCGCGACTCCCAGGGCGACGGCGATTTCAGCACCTCCGGGTCGCGACCGCAGCCCTTGAACAACGATGGCCACTCCGATTAGCACCATACCGATTGCGAAGAATGCGGACATCAGTCCGGCTTCTCGCAGGGTGCTGGCCAGGCGGCCGGTAAGGCCGAGAGTGGCGTAGATCGCTGCGACTACAGCCAAGGTCGAGAGCCATAGGCGTTGCTCGCGGACCGAGGTGAAGGGACGCACCGCAGGAGCCTATGCAGCAAAGACAGCCACGGTCGAGAGCCATAGGCGTCGCACATCTCGATCGGTGCTGGTGCGAACAGGAGGCAAAGGCCGAGCCGTAAATTTCGAGAAATTCGCTCGACAACCTGAAGGTAGTGGAGGACATCAATTCGCTCTTGGGCATCGACCAATGCGAACAGCATTCAGTAGCCCGAGTAGGTTCCAGGACCAAAGGGTTCTCAAATTGGAGCCATTTTCCCAGGTCACAGCCTTAGGCGATTCTGAACCCACTGCACAGACTCTTTCACTGTCGGCTACTCTCCCTTCCTTAGGCGGAGCACCCCCCGCTCTTGGGTGGAGCCTCCGAAAATCGGTCGAGTACGCCCAGGTCAGATCAGGTGGCTAGGACCTCTCCATTGGAGAATTTGCCGGCTTAGATTCTCTAACCTGAAGGCATGGGCAGTCAGGAGCGCCTTCCCTCTGAGCAGGTCATCATGGAATCCCCGTTGAGTTTCACGGGTTCGGCCAAACGCATCATCCCGGCCATTTACGGGGGAATCCCGAAGCGACGTTGGGCTGTGCCGGTGGCCCCTGTGGTGGTGGTGCTGGTGATTTCTGTGACATGGATTGGGGTGTTGCTGTGGTACTTGGTCTGGGGCGTATTTCTGATTCCGTTCCGGTTGTTCCGCCGATTGCAGCTCAAGTCGGAAGTCGATGCGCTACGCCACCGGGAACTGCTCGATGCCATCCGCGATACAGACACGGCACGCGAGAGTCCCCTTGTGGACGAGGGCGGGCGAAACTCCTAGCTCCTACTCTTGATCGGTCTTGGCACCTACCGGTCAAGTCGCATTGGTTCACGCATCGCCCAGGGTATCTGTGGCATCTAGTAGCGCTCTTCGTCTCTCACCTCTGCGAGCACTTCGGTCAAGCTCGGGCCCTCGATGGGATCAGGTAGTTCGGCTATGCCCTCAATCACTTCGCCTCCATGCTCTTGGTTGTCGTTGAGCCAGGGTGATCCGTGGAGTTGGTGCCATCTTTTTGGGCGCGCCAAGACTTGTTCCACTTTCTTGGCTACTTTCCTGCGGCGAGTTCTTTTTCGGCGGAGCTTCTTTGGGCTGCTGCCGTTGTTGATGAACTTGACGACGACGGCTCTGATAAGGGCACGGAGCCATTTTGGCTTCCTCTGGAAGTCGCTTGGCTTGGTGGTGTAGTAGCCGGTGGCGACCATCTCCGGGGTGGCCGCAGACGGGACTCCAACAAACCGACCTGGTAGCAATTTCCAGAGTTTCATCCGCCGCCTTTCGAAGCCCGACCAGCCCATATGCTCCTTCGAGTAGACGGTGATCTCCCTCCTGCCTTGTCGGAGTTTGCGGTAGTCGCCGGTCACCACGCTGAGCACGTATTCGTCGAGTTCATCGAGGGCGTCCTGAGACCCGCTGTCGCAGGCGTCGCACGCGCAGTTGGGGACAATGGTCAGAACTTCGGCGGGGTCGCCAGCACCTAACACGACCGCAGGCCAGTCGACCCCTTCCATGCGGTTCCAAGCGACCACGAGCGGGATTGCGCCCGGGGCCAGGGGCACGGCTCGGAAGGTGTGGTCCACAGGGATTCTCGGCTGCTCCCGCCAAGCCACGGCGGCATCTTCTATCTCGGCAATGCCCGCGGCGGCCATCGCCGCGAACCAGGCCTCGGCTCGGGCGGCCAAGATCTTCCAGCGTTGCGGGTTCGTAACCCGTGAATACTCCTCTTCTAGGGGCCTGCGATCAGGGTGGGGATCCGGCCACCCGTCCAGCCCGCGTCCAGTTTCGACGAACGCGGCATCCACCGCAGCCACAAGCTCCTCGACGGAACGCATTGCACCATCATGCCCTTGTCCGTATCAGCGCCCACAGCGATTTCAAACCGGCCAATTGGGCCAGGTCAGAGCTACCCAACAACGTGAAGGGGGGCTCAGCCCGCTGAGGCCTCCCTGTTTCCAAATTTGCTCCTATGCCTGTTGACATGCAATTGATGCTGTTACTACCTTCCTGTCCCAGTCCTCTTCCCCTCTGGATCAGTCTGTCCCATCGCGGCCTGTGTGGCCGAATGGCGGAAGATACAAGAGCAGACGCTTGTGGCTCTGCAATTCCCATCCATGAAGGGAAGCCAGGTGTTGCGCCTTCTCAAGAGGGTCGGCTACACGGTCGATAGGCAGCGAGGGTCCCACCGCAAGCTGGTGGCTGACAACAGGCCTCCGTTGGTCTTTGGGTGGCATGACAATGCCGATGTGTCGCCGCAGGCGTTGAAGAACCTGCTTGTCAAACAAGTTGGTCTGACTGATGAGGAGATCGTCGAGTTATTATGAGCAGCTACTCGACTGGAGAGTCACATGAGAGATGAGGTGCGGCTTCATCTGCACTCCGATCCTGCCGTTCCCGGAACCCGCTGGTGGGCCGAGAGCGACTCCGGGTTTACCGGCGGTTCTGACGAGCTCAGCGAACTGGTTTCCGTCATCTTGGACTGGGCGGAAGCCGATGGCATAGAGGTGTCCTTTGCGCTTGTCATGGAGGATTCGCTCTCAGAGTCGAAGCACGTCGAGCACTCCAAGCTGTAGTGAAAATTCAATCGCCGCTCCCAGGAAAAGACAGAGACCGCCGTTGGACGGCGGTCTCGACCCTCCCGGCGAAGCGACAGGGGTGGTGCAGGCGACCTATCACGAGGCAAGTGGATCATTTACGGTCACCGATGCTGGGTGGGCGGAGCCCTCGGCGTATGGACAAATGAGGCCATCTCTGTAGAGGTAACGAACACTCCTCCAGTGCTCTTTGTATGGTTCGGCCATGGAGAAGGCGGCTTTGTTCGATGCTGTTGGGGAGCAGCGCCGTCGGCTGATCGGCGTTCTTGAGGGGTTGGGCGACGAGCAGTGGGACGTGCAGTCGTTGTGTGAGAAGTGGCGGGTGCGCGATGTGGTCGGTCACCTCGCCAGCATCTTGGATATCCCAGCTGGCCGTTTTTTGTGGCGCTCGATTCGGGCCAGAAGCTTCGACGATTACGCCGCTGTCGTGGCTCGCGACTACGGCTCACAAGACCCCGGCCAACTTCTCGCTAAGTACCGCCAACTGGCCAGCAAACAGTTTGCCCCGCCGATTGTCGGCCCCATCGCGCCGTTGACCGATGTCCTGGTTCACACCCGCGACATCGAGCGGCCGCTCGGCCTCCCAGCAAAGCTGCACCCCGAAGGCCTGCGCGCCGCACTCGATTTCTGCTCCGGCGGCCGTACCTTCGGCTTAGTGCCTAAGAAGCGCATCGAGGGCCTTCGATTCGAGGCAACCGATGTGGATTGGTCCGCCGGTGACGGGGAGTTGGTCTCAGGACCGGCAGAGGCGATCTTGTTGGCGGTCACCAACCGGCCTGTCGCACTCCCCGAATTGAGCGGAGACGGCGTCGAGTTGTTGGCCAACCGCAGCGGCTGAGGCCGCTGGAGATGCATCTTCGTCAGCTTTGGACCTAACGCCTACACCCGCTTTGGCTTGACGAACGGGAGGTCGGAGAGGCTGGCGGGAACCGATACGGGCGCTTTGGTCTGATCCCACACCAGATTCAGCTCGCGCTCGTCGCTGAGGCCGACCGGGACGTGGGCGAAGCCGATCAGCTGGTTCAGTGTCCAACTCCATCCCACGCTGGTGGCCCATCCCACCTGGGCGTCGCCGGCGGCCAGCGCCATCGGCGGGAATCGCCGGACTCTGCCGTCGATCATCGGGACCTCGCCCCGCTCCGAAAACGCCGACATGAGCTGGGCGCTGTCCACCTGCATCGCCCGCAAGCGCCAGCCAACCGGATTCTCTTGCTCGGAGAGAAGCGCCTGGCGGCCAGCGAAAGCCGCTTTGTCGAAGTCGACGAATCGGCCGAGGTTCAACTCGAACGGTGACCTCTCGAACTCCTCGCCCGCCAGCCCGTAGCCGTGGGCCTGCACCGCATCGGGACCGGCCCGGGCGTAGTCGATGGCGGGCAGGACCATCCCGGCCTCCACCCGCACCAGATCCTGGGCCGTGTGTCCCACCGGCTTGATCGACGACTGGCCGGTGGGCGTGACTACCAAGGCGTCCCACACATCTGTGCCCGCCCCCGGCGGCACCCACAGCTCGTAGCCCATCACCCCGGTGAAGCCGGTGCGCCACACGTGGACGCCGGCGCCTCCCACCTCAGCGGCCCGGCCCCGGGAGAATCGGAGGTCGCCCCAGTCCGCCCCGGTGGCCTCTTGGAGAATGGCCAGGGCATCGGGCCCCTGTAGGGCCAGGATCCCGAAGCGGTCGGTCACATCCTCAAACGCCGCGTCGAGGCTGCCTTGGCGCTCGGCCAGCCAGCGGTCCATCTGCCCGGCCGTCACCATGAAGTCCGTCTCCGACAGGCGGAACAGCAGGCCCTCGACGATGATCTTGCCCCGGTCGTCGCACCACGGGGTGTAGTTGGCGTGGTCCACGGCGATGCGGTCCACATCCCGGGGAATCAGCCGGTTCACGAACTCAGCGGCGTCCGGCCCGTGTATGTGGATCTTTCCCAGCGGCGACTTGTCCTCCACCATCGCGGCCTGCCGCGTGGCCGCAACCTCCTCTTGCGGCTCCGTGAAGCGCTCCGGCAGCGCCTGGTCGCCCCACTGGGCCCACCCGCCCCGCTGGGCAGCCCGGCGGGCCGCCCCGCTGAACGGCGTCTCGGTGAATAGGCGCCCCGCCACCGGCGGCCCGAAGAATGCGAAGTCGCCCATTCCCGTCTCCCTGCGTGTGCGATATGTGCTGGCCAGGTCGAATCTATCGCTCGACACCCCCCGCCAGTGGCGCTGTTCTGTCAAGATTGCTGTTGCTGCGGGCTTGTCTACAACTGGGAGGAGAGATCGGTGGGGAAGGCGACTGAGACTGATTTGCCCGGTGTGGGGGTGCGCTTCGAACTGGAAACGAATGCGGGCCGCTGTGTCGGCGTGGTGGTTCATCAAACCGGTCGGCGCGATCTGGTGGTCTATGACGAGCGGGACGTTGACCGGGCCTGCGAAAGCGTCGTGTTGACCGAAGACGAGGGGCACACCCTCGGCGAGCTGCTGGGCGGCAACCCGGTGCTGGAGCATCTCGACGACGCAGTGCACCGCCTTGAGGACCTCGTGATCTCGTGGATCGAGATCGACCCTAAGTCATCACTGGCCGGGCTCACCCTCGCTGAGGCTGGGCTGAGGGCGAAGACCGGCGCGGGCGTTGTCGCGCTCGTAACCGATTCGGGTTCGATCCCCATCCCGGGCGGAGCCGACCGCCTCGAACCCGGCGGCACCGCAGTGGTGGTCGGCGTTCCGGCCGCGGTGAAGGCGGCCACCAAGCTTCTGAACGAATCGGGCTAGCCCATGCACACGGCCGGCGATCTGTTTGTGATCGAGCTCGGGGCGGTGGTGCTGGTCTTGGCCATCGTCGCCCGCGTGGCCCGAAGGATCGGCCTGCCCGCGCTACCGCTGTATCTGATGGTGGGACTGGCCTTAGGCGATGGCGGACTCGTCGAGTTGCCGGCGTCGGAGGAGTTCATCGAGGTGGGCGCCGAGATCGGCGTCATCTTGATGCTGCTGATGCTGGGGCTCGAGTTCTCCGCCCACGAGCTGATCGACAATGTGAGGCGGTCGACACTGGCCGGAACCGTGGACATCGCCCTGAATTTCCCGCCTGGTTTCATAGCTGGACTGATTCTCGGATTCGACCCGATTGTCGCCGTATTGCTTGGCGGCGTGACCTACATCTCGTCGTCGGGCATCGTGGCGAAGCTCGTCGCCGACCTCGACCGCATCGGCAACCACGAGACCTCGGTGATCCTCAGCGTGCTCGTCATCGAAGACCTCGCCATGGTGCTGTATTTGCCCATCGTGTCTGGCGTACTCTTCGGCGGGTCGCTTCTCAGCACCACCGTCACCGTCATCGTCTCATTGCTGGTGGTCACTGCGGTGCTCGCGGCCGCCTACTTCTTCGGCGACCGGCTGAGTGCCATGGCATTGAGCCAATCCAGCGAGGCGCTGTTGTTGACCCTGCTCGGCGGCACACTGCTCTTCGCCGGCATCGCCGGGCGCCTCAACCTGTCGACGGCGGTGGGCGCCTTCGTGGTGGGCGTCGCATTGTCGGGCGACATCGTCTCGCATGCCCGCGGGCTGCTGTTGCCGCTGCGCAACCTCTTCGCCGCGGTCTTCTTCGTGTTCTTCGGCCTGCAAGTCGACCTCGACCTCGTCCCCGATGTCGCCGTGGCCGCGGTGGTCATCGCTGCCGTCACCATCGCCACCAAGTTCGCTACCGGATGGATCGCCGCGGGCCGAGCCAGAATCGGCAAACCCGGCCGGGTCCGCACCGGAGCCGCCCTAATCGCCCACGGAGAGTTCTCGATCGTCATCGCCGAGCTCGGCATCACCCGCGAGAGCGACCTCGGCGCGCTGGCCGCCACCTACGTCATCATCCTCACCCTCGTCGGCGCCGTGTTCTACCAGTTCTCCGACGCCCTAACCCTCCGCGTCCCAACCAGGCACCACCGCTCCCGGTGGCAGCGCACATCTCGCCTGGTGCAAGGAGTTCGCAGGCGCCGCTGAGCATCGCCGCGCCAGCAGACCTGGTTAGCTGGCGCGAGAAGCTAGCGAGTCTGCGACTTGGGTGGCGGCGTGGTGGCCGCTGGAGAGGGCGCCGTTTACTGAGGGGATGGCCATGTAGTCGCCGGCCAGGTAGAGGTTGTCTATGCGTCCGGCAAGCTGGCCCGGAATCTTGGCCATCTGGGCGAGCATTCCGGGCTTGCCCATGCACAGGGCCTCTTTCCAGCGGTACACGCGGAAGAACAGTCCCTCGTCGTCGGCGGGCAGAGCGGAGCCGGGAGGGGCATTGCGGCGGGCGGCGCCCAGCATTTGGCGCTTTACCTCTTCGTCGTCTTGCGGGATGAGTTCCTTGGCCCGGTCGAGCCCGATGAGCAGGTCGAGGATGCTGTGGCCCTCAGGGGCACAGGCGGGCAGGAAGGTGGTCCGGTCCATCAGCAGCGGGGTGTCGTCGTCTTCGGGGTAGAGCGCACCGTGCCAGCCCGCAGGGAGCGGGCGGCGGTCGAGGCCTATCACCACGCGGCAGCCGGTTGAGTAGTCAACGGTGCTGAGCGCGCGGCGGGTCTCTTCGGGCAGTTCGGGGATGAGCCCGGATACGTGTGTGCCGGGCACGGCACAGATCACCGCGTCGGCCTCGATGGTCTCGCCGTCAACCACTACGCCGGTCGCCGCCCCATCGGCCACGGAGATTCTCCGAACGGGGGTGGACACCCGTATCGCATCGGAGCAGGCGTCGGCTAACGCAGTATTGAACGAGCCGATGCCGCGCTCGGGCATGTACACCTTGCCGCCGCTGAGCATCGTCTCCCCGATATAGGCCCGCATCAGCGCTTGGCCGGCGGGCGCGGCATCGCCCAACACCATTTTCAGGGGGCCGCTGAGCGAGATCTTCAGCTTCTCGGGCACCTTGTGTCGATCGAGGTAGTCGCCGAAGGTCTCGTCGTCGTCGATCTCGGAGAGGCGGCTGTCGCTGGCGAAACTCAGGTATTCCTCCTGGCGATACAACTGCCGCATCACCTTGGAACCGGCCCGCATGCCCGAGGGGGAGAGGAAGCCCATGGCCAAGGCCGCAGGCAGCTGCCGTACAAAATTCAGGAGCGATTGGTCGGGCGTCGTGGTGACCCACTTCCCGTTGCGGTGGTGGCCGAAGATCATCGTCGACTCCACGAGCGGCAGCCCCAACTCCTTGCAGATGCGGAATGCGGTGTCGTAGGTGGTGGTGAAGACGAAGGCGCCGTTGTCCAGGGAGAACCCGTCCACCTCCTCTCCCTTGCCGCGCCCGCCCGCACGCTCGGAAGCCTCAAGCACCAGGGGAGTGATGCCCCGCTTCTTCAACGTGTAAGCCGCGCTAAGCCCCGCAAACCCCCCGCCAACTATGACAACCCGCCTCGTGCTCATCTGAGCGGCTCCCCGAACTCGCTACTGATGCTGCTAGCCTGGCACATTCCGGGCCGTTAGCTCAGTTGGCTAGAGCACCTGCATGACGCGCAGGGGGTCAGGGGTTCGAGTCCCTTACGGCCCACCGAATGGATGTCGCCCAGTCCAGTGATCGACGGCGGCTGGGCTGGTTGCTCGCCGGGGTGGGAATGCTTTCGGTTTCCACCGATTCGCTGTGGATACGGCTCTCGGAGGCCGACGCTGTCGATGTCTCCTTCTGGGTGGCGTGCTGTTCGGTTCCCCTCTACACCGCGTTGAGCCACCGGGTGGACGGCTGCTGGCCGCTGGAGGCGTTCCGCCGCCACCCCTGGCAGCAGCTGGTCATCGGAGCGCTCACCGGGGGCAGCCAGCTCTGCTTCGTCATCGCCGTGACCCAGACCCGAGTGGCCAACGTGGTGGCCATCGTGGCCGCGGTGCCCCTGATGGCCGCGGTGTGCGCCTGGATTTGGCTGAGGGAGCGCATCAACCGAACAACGGCCATCGCCATCGCCATCACCATGGCGGGCATCGGAGCGATCGTGTCCAGCTCGGTGGGGGAGCCAACCCTCAAGGGCGATCTCCTGGGCGTGGTGGCCATCCTGGGCTTTGCGGTGAGCCTGACCATGTGGCGCCGATATCCCGACATGAGCCGGCTGGTGGGCCTGTCCATCGGCGGGGTGATGACGGTGGTGGCCCTGATCTACTGGGCATCGCCACTGTCGCTCGATCTCCGGGCCTACCTGTCGATCGCCGCCATGGGCCTGGCGTTCAACCCCTTCGGCCGTCTGGCCCTGTCCAACGCCCCCCGCTTCGCCCCGGTGGCCGACGTGGCTCTGTTCGCCCCTATCGAGACCGTGGCCGGCACCATCTGGGCCGCCGCATTCTTCAACGAGCTGCCCCGCCCTGTCGCCGCCGTCGGCGCGGTCATCGTCCTCATCGGCGTCTTCTACGGCACCATCGCCACCACCCGCCCCCGAGCCGCCACAGCCCACTAGAGGCTCTATCCCCAGAGGGGGTATGGGAAGTAGCGTCGCGGGCTATGGCCAAGCCCAACATCTTGGTGATGATGGCTGATCAGTTGGCGCCGCATTTCACTGGCGCTTACGGCCATCCGCAGGTGCGGACGCCGGCTATGGACGCATTGGCGGAGCGGGGGGCCCGGTTCGACGCGGCTTACTGCAACTTTCCGCTGTGTGCGCCGTCGCGGTTCTCGATGATGTCGGGGCGGTTGGCGTCAGACATCGCGGCGTGGGATAACGCGGCTGAGTTCGCGGCGTCGGTTCCCACGCTGGCCCACTACCTCAACCTGGCCGGATACCGCACGGTGCTGGCTGGGAAGATGCACTTCATCGGGCCCGACCAGCACCACGGGTTCGCGGAGCGGCTCAACACCGAGATCTACCCCTCTGACTTCGCCTGGACCCCCGATTGGGACAACGCCGGTGAGCGGATCGACAAGTGGTACCACAACATGGACAGCCTGTCGGAGGCCGGCCAGGCCCTGGCCACCTACCAGCTCGACTACGACGAGGAGGTCGGGTTTGCGGCCATCCGCAAGCTCTACGACTTGGCCCGCGACAGCGATGACCGGCCGTTTTTCCTCACGGTGGCCTTCATCCACCCCCACGATCCCTATGTGGCCCGCCCCGAGTGGTGGGACCTCTACCACCACGACGCCATCGACCTGCCCGAGCCAGTGGACCTCGAATCGCTCGACCCCCACAGCCTGCGCATTCGCCGGGGCATCGAGGCCGACACCGTGGGCTACACCGACGAGCAGTGCCGCAACGCCCGCCACGGCTACTACGCCAACACGAGCTATATCGACGCGTGGCTGGGAAGGATAGTCCGAGCGCTGGAGGAGACCGGCGAGATCGACAACACGGTGGTGATCGCCACCAGCGACCACGGCGACATGCTGGGGGAGCGGGGCCTGTGGTTCAAGATGAGCTTCTTCGAGCGGTCGTTGCGGGTTCCGTTCATCATGGCCGGTCCCGGGGTGGTCAATACCACGGTCCCAAACGCCTGCTCTCTGCTCGACCTGGCGCCCACCCTTCTCGACATCGCCGCCGCCGGTGGCACTCCAGTCGAGCCGGCGGTCCCGCTGGCCGGGCGGAGCCTGTGGCATGCCGCCACCGGGGGGAGCGACTCCGGAGACGAGGCCCTCGCCGAGTACACCGCCGAGATGACCTCCCACCCCATGTTCATGATCCGCCGGGGCCGCTACAAGTACATCCATTGCGACACCGACCCTGCCCTGCTCTACGACGTGGAAGCCGACCCCCAAGAGTTCACCAACCTGGCCGACGATCCCAACCATGTGGATCTGGCGGCCGATTTTGCCGCCGAAACAGCCCGGCGCTGGGACAGCGACGCCATCCGGGAGCGTGTGCTGGCCTCCCAGCGAGCCCGGAGGCTGGTGCACTCCGCCATGGGCGACGACAGCCGCCTCTCGTGGGACTATTCGCCAGCCCAAGATGCGGCCAACCAATACGTGCGCGACCACATGGACTGGGCCGAGGCCGGCACCCGCAGCCGCTTTCCCGAACTTGAGTGAACCTTGTGAGCTTGCTGGTTTAGCACCAAGCCAAGCATGAACAGGAGCGATGAGGGCGGTACTGTGTGGAAGACCCCAGCCAAGGAGGAGGCATGGCACGAATTCGGATTCCCGACGGCCCCGAAGAGGAGCTGCACCGACTGTGGATGATGACCCCGGCACTGTCCGGACCGGCATCAGCGTTCAGCGGCGCGGTGTACAACGAGAGCAAGCTCCCCGTGCGGTTGCGGGAGCTGCTGCGGATGAGGATCGCCCAGATCAACGAATGCGTGGTTTGACTGGACACCCGCATTGCGTCGTTGGCGCAATATGAACTGAGCGAGGACGACTACCTAAACGTCGGAAATCGCAACGAATACGACGGCTTCAGCGAAGCCGAGCGGGACGCCCTGGAGTACGCGGAGAAGTTCGCGGTCGACCACCTGTCCATCGACCAGGAGTTCATGGACCGCATGGTCGGGCACTTCGGCGAAGAGCTGGTGGTGGAGATGACCCTGGCCATCGGCTGCTGGATCGCCTTCGGACGGCTCAACCAGGTGATGGACGTGGTTGTGTCCTGCCCATTGCGCATGAAGGGCCCTGACGAGGCCCGCGAGGTGCTAGAGGCATCCGACGGCGACCTCATGGCCATGCGCTCGGCGAGGTTCGCGTAGGCCCTTCTGCCGGCTGCCCTCAGGCAGCGTCTCAGCGGAACAGGCGGCCGAAGGCCCGCAGGTCTTCGGTGAACAGCTCGGGCTGTTCGAAGGGGGCGAAGTGGCCGCCCTTGGGCTGCACGGCCCAGTGGACGATGTTGTAGCGGCGCTCGGCCCACGCCCGCGGCGTTTGCAGCAGCTCTCGGGGGTAGACGGCATGGCCGGTGGGAACCTCCACCTGGCCGGCCCAGGAATCCATTGCCGAGGTGCCGGCCCGGGCCGACTCCAGATACAGCCGCCCCGATGAGGCCGCGGTGGCGGTCATCCAATACAGCATCACGTTATCCAGCAGCTGGTCTTTGGTGAACACGCTCGCCAGGTCGCCGTCGTCCAGGTCGCACCAGTGCTGGTACTTCTCGATGAACCAGGCGGCCAGGCCGGCGGGGGAGTTGTTGTGGGCCACCGCCAGGGTCTGGGGTTTGGTACTCAGCATGGCCATGTAGCCGGTGCCTCCGGTGATCACCTCCAGCGAGCGGGCCATGGCCGCCTGTTCGGCCTCGGTCACCCCCTCCATCATCTTCTCGGGGTCGGCGGCCTCTTCAGCGGTGGGCTGGGCGAAGAGCATGTTGAAGTGGGCGGCGATGAGCCGGTCTCCGTAAGCCTCGGCCATGCGCCGGGTGACCAGCGCCCCCCAATCGCCCCCCTGCACGATGTAGCGCTCATACCCCAGCTGCTCCATGACCCCGGCGATGGCCTCCGCGCAGCGGTGCATGTCCACACCGGGGTTGGCGGTAGGACCGGAGAAGCCGTAGCCGGGCAGCGACGGGACCACAATGTGGAAGGCGTCGGCCGGGTCGCCGCCGTGGGCCGCCGGGTCCGACAGCGGGCCCATCATCTCCCGGAACTCCACCACCGAGCCCATGTACCCGTGGATGAGCACCATGGGCAGGGCGTCGGGCTCCGGCGAGCGCACATGGTAGAAGTGCACCCGCTCACCAGCAGCAGTGGTGGTGAACTGGGGGAAGGCGTTGAGATAGGCCTCGCGGGACCGCCAGTCGTAGCCGTCGGCCCAGTACTCGCAGAGCTCCCGCATGTAGGCCACGTCGGCCCCGTCTTCCCAACCGGGCCGCACGGTGTCGGGCCACCGGGTCATGGCCAGACGCCGGTGCAAGTCGTCTAGGTCGGCTTGGGGGATGTCGATCTCGAACGGCTCGATGCTCATTCCCGCAGCGTGTCACAGACCCGCGTCGGCACCGCTAGTCGAAATGCCCTAGTCGAAGTGCCCTAGTCAAAGTGTTCAGCGCGCCGAACGATGAACAGCCAGGTCATCACCCCGGAGAGCAGAACTAGGACACCTGACCAGATGCCGGCCTCGGCCACGAAAGCCTCCTCAATGCTGTTGAACGCCTTGGTGGTGAGGGTGGGAAAGTCAAACGGGGCGATGAGCAGGGTGATGGGCAGCTCCTTCATCACCGACAGCATCACCAGCCCGCCCCCGGCCAACAGTCCCGGGGCCATGAGCGGCAGCTCCAGCGACCGGAAGCGGCGCACCCATCGGGCGCCCAGGGTGCGGGCCGCGTCGGTCAGCCGCGACGACACCGCAGCCACCGCTACCTGGGAGGTGCGCATCGTTTGGCCGCCGAAGCGCACCATGTAGGCGAACACCAGCAACACCAGGGTGTTGCGGAGGTGGCTGCCGATGTCGGTCTTCAGGGTCCAGAACAGCAGCGCCAGCCCGATGAGGATGCCGGGAAGTGCGAATGCCGACACGATCACCGCGTTGGCCACCGTGCCGATCCGGGATCGGTGGCGCACCACGAGGTAGGCGGCGGGAAGCACCAGAGCCACCGAGACCACCGCGGCCAGAAGGCTGCCATAGGCGGTGTTCCAGGTCGGCGACCACACGTCACCCCATCCCACAAGAAGGTCTCGTCCGCCGGAGGCCTCCAGCCTGATGCCGTCGATGGTCCAGTCGGCCAGCGATGCCATCGGTCCCAAAAGAGCCAGCGCCACCGCTCCGATCAGAAACGCCACCGCAATCGGTTTGGCGCGGCCCAGCCGATAGATGACCGGACTCCTAGATCGCACCGGTGCGGCGTGCTCATATCGCCGGGTTGCGCCCCGCTCAACCAGCACCACCACCGCAGCCAGCACCAGCAGGATCACGCTCAGGGCCATCGAGACCCGCTGGTTGTTGAGCCGAGTGGTGTAGATGGCCCGGCTCAGCGTGTCGTAGCGCATGAGTTGCACCGCGCCGAAGTCGCTGATGGCGTAGAGGAACACCAGCAGGGTGCCGGCGCTGATGGCAGTCGCCGTTTGGGGCAGAACCACCCTGCGGATGACGGTCAGCGGGCTGTCGCCCAGCAGGCGAGCGGTCTCCTCGGCCGACCCGGGCAGGCGCCGCAGCCGGGCGGCCACGGGCAGGTACACATAGGGATAGGTGAACAGCGTGAGCGCCAGCCACGCTCCGAATAGGCCCCGTATCTCCACGTCCCACACCAGCCCCAGGTTGTCCAGCCAATCCGACAGAAGACCGCCGGGGTTGAGGGTGCGGATCAACGCCGCGGCGCCAATGAACGTGGGGAACACCAGCGGCAGGGGCAGCAGCGCCTGCCACATGCGCTTGAGCGGGACGTCGCACCGGGTGGTCAACCAGGCCAGAGCGGTGCCGAAAACCGCGGTGGACGCCGACACCAGTACGGCCAGCCGCAGGGTGCGCAGCAGCGGTCCCTGGGTGCGCTGGGAGAACAGCACGCCCAGCGGATCGCTGTGGAAGGTGAAGTTGCGCCACACCAAGTACCCGGCGGGAAAGGCGAATCCCACGGTTACCACGATGGCGAGCACCTTCAGCAGTGCCAGGGAATGGATTGTCGGCGACCGCACAAAGAGCGACTTTATCCACAGGAGCCCAGAATGGTAAAGCTTGCCTTACATGTCTTGCGAAGCAGACCGGAGTTCGCCGCTGTTCTTGCGAAGCAGTCTGGAGTTTGCTGTCGTCGATTGATGGTCGGAATCAGCCGCGGTCGAAAGCCACCGCAGGCGGACCGATGTAGGAGGGGGCCACCCGGTCGCCGGGGGAGAAGCTCTGTGTGCCGCTGACTCGTGCGTGGAGACGGATTCCGTCGGGGTTGGCCACGGTAACCACGGCATCAGCACCCTGGAACTCGAAGTTCTCCACGGTGTGGGAGGCACCCTCGCCCTCGGCCGCGCGCAAGTCCACGTCCTCGGGCCTCACCGCCACTTCAACCGGGCCCTGACGAGGTTCGAGGATGGGAACAGGCCCGAAATCGGTCTCGGCTGTGGAGCCCGCAGCCTCCGCGGGATACATCGACACCGCGCCCACGAACGCCGCCACCCAGGGTGTGGCCGGGTGGTGGTAGACCTCAGATGGCGATCCGGTCTGCACAATGCGGCCCGCGTCCATCACCGCCACCCGATCGCCCAGCACCAATGCCTCTTCTCGGTCGTGGGTCACGAATATCGCGGTCATGTCGGCATCGCGCAGCAGCTCGCGTACCTCGGAGCGAACCTCGCGCCGCAGAGCGGCGTCCAGATTGGAGAAGGGCTCGTCCAGCAGGAGCACCTTGGGCTTGGGGGCGATGGCCCGGGCCAGCGCCACCCGCTGCTGCTGGCCGCCCGAGAGGGTGTCGGGGGTGCGTTCCTGCATTCCCGGCAAGTTCACCAACTCCAGCGTTTTGGCCACCTCTGCCATTCGCTGACGTCGGGGGACCCCGTAGCCCACGTTTCCGGCCACATCTAGGTGGGGAAACAGCGCCCAATCTTGGAACACCATGCCCACCTGGCGATCCTCAGGCCGGATCCAGGAGCGGTGGCCGTCCACAGGGTTCCCGTCCAACACCACCTTGCCCTGGTCGGCTTGCTCCAAGCCGGCGATGAGCCGCAGCAGGGTGGTCTTCCCGCACCCGCTCGGCCCCAGCAAGGAGAGCATTTCCCCGGCGTGCAGCGTCAGATTGAAGTCGACCAGCACCTTGGTGGCGCCGAACGACTTGTGCACGCCCTCGACGGACAGCAGCGGAGCGGCGGAATCGGCGACTGACACTTGGCCGACAGGCTAACCGGCGATATCAGAGGCCGGTTACATGTGCTGGCCTGCTCGGCCTCATTGCCTCTGGGTTACAGTCCCAGATTGTGATGGTGCCCACCGAATACGGACCTATCGAAGTCCACGTCCAAGGTGAGGGGCCGCTGGTGGTGATGCTGCCGTCGTTGGGGCGGGGGGCGGCCGATTTCGATCGCCTGGCCGCCGACGTGGCTGATGCGGGCTACCGGGTGGCCTGCCCCGAGCCTCGGGGTCTGGGGGCCAGCGCGGCGCCCGACCGGGAGGAGACTCTGGCCACTCTGGCTGCCGACGTGGCCGCGGTTATTGCCGAGCTTGGCGGCGGCCCCGCGGTGATTGTGGGGCACGCCTACGGCAACCGGATCGCCCGCATGACCGCCACCAATCACCCCGAGCAGGTGGAGAGCCTGGTGCTGTTGGCCTGCGGCGGGTTCATTCCGGTCACCGACGAGATGGCCGTGGCCATGCGGACCATTTTCGACCCTCGCAATCCTCCCGAAGTCCGACTCGATGCGGTGAGCAGGGCGTTCTTCGCACCCGGCAACGACGCCAGCGTGTGGGCCGACGGCTGGTTCGCAAAACTGGCCCAGGCCCAAGAGCAGGCCACCGTGTCCACCCCGGTGGGCGACTGGTGGGCCGGAGGCCGCGCCCCCATGCTGGCGGTGCAGCCCGCCGACGACCGCCTAGCCGTTCCCGCCAACGCCGATGCCCTGGCAGAGGCCGTCGGCGACCGTGTGGAGGTGGTAGGCATCCCCAACGCTGGCCACGCCCTTTTGCCTGAGCAGCCCGAAGCCGTGGCCCAGACGGTGATCGGTTGGCTCGACCGCAGGTTTGGCCGTTCCCCCGTCGAAGTGGGGTAAAAGCCGAAGCTAGTTGCGGGGGACCTCGTTCCAGGGGATGGCCTTGTCCACCCGGGGCTCGCCGGGGAGGCCGAGGATCTGCTCGCCCAGGATGTTGCGCATGATCTCGGTGGTGCCGCCCTCTATGGAGTTGGCCCGGGACCTCAGAAAGGCATGGCCCAGGCCGTTCTCAGCACCGGTTTCCGACACCACGTCAGGGCGGCGGAAGGTGTAGTCGAAGTCCACCGAGCCGGCCGGCCCCTGGAGGTTCACGCACTCCTCGAAGATGGACTTGTTCAGCTCGGCGTGGATGGCCTTGGCCACCGAGCCCTCCGGTCCGGGATTGCCGGCCCGGCGATTCTGCGAGGCCCGCATATTGGTGAGCCGCAGCGTCTCCGCCTGGCTCCACAGCTTCATCACCCGGTCCAAACGGGCCGAGGTGCGCTGCTCGTCGGGCAACTCAGCCCACACCTGCACCAGTTCGGCAATGCTGCCTGAGCCCCGTTTGGGTGAACCGCCGCCCCCGATCACGGTGCGCTCGTTCATCAGCGTGGTGAGCGCCACCCCCCAGCCTTCTCCCTCGCCACCGATCCGGTCGGCATCGGGCACCTGTACGCCGGTCATGTACACCTCGTTGAACTCGGCCTCGCCGGTGATCTGGCGCAGGGGACGCACCTCCACTCCCTCGGCGTGCATGTCCAGCGCGAAGTAGGTCATGCCCTTGTGCTTGGGGGATTCGGGGTTGCTGCGGGCCACCAGCATGCCCCGATCGGCCAGGTGGGCGAGGGTATTCCACACCTTCTGACCGTCCAGGGTCCACACCTCGCCGTCGCGCACCGCCCGGGTGGCCAGACCGGCGAAGTCGCTGCCCGCGCCCGGCTCGGAGAACAGCTGGCACCAGCGCTCCTCGCCGGTGAACATGGGCCGCAAAAAGCGGCGCTTCTGCTCGTCGGTGCCGTGGGTCACGATGGTTGGCCCGGCCAGGGTGAAGAAAAAGATGCCGGGATCAGCAGAACCAGCACCGGCGTTGCGCAAACGGGTCTCGATATGGCGCTGGAAGCGAGGCGCCAGGCCGAGGCCGCCGAATCCCACCGGGAAGTGGACCCAGGCCAGCCCGGCGTCGTACTGGTAGCCGCGGAACTCCTCCACCGACATGGTGGTCGGGTCGTGCTCGGCCAAAAGGGCGTCGATGGCGTCGTCGACTTCTTGGGGGATTCCGTCAGTGCTCACAGGGCCAATCTAGCTTTCAATTCATTGAAGCAGGCCATCGACTGACGGGCCGCCTCAGCCGGGTCGATGCCGTTGAGGGATTGGTAGAAGACCTCGATGGCGAGCGGGGCATCCACCCCCCGTTCGGCGAACTCGGCCAGCATCCCGGCGATGTCCCCTTGGCCGTCACCGGGCATCAAGCGGCCGTGAATGCACTCGTGGTTGAGCTCGTCGCCCGTCGGGTTTCCTTCGGGCTCAGGCCCGGTGTCGCCTACTTGGATCTCTTTGATCATGGCCGGGTCGATGGCCAGGTCCAACTGTCCGCGTTCCGGTCCCCGCCACAGGTGCCAGGTGTCGAGCAGCAGCCCCGCGTTGGGCCGGTCGGCCCGCTCGACGATCTCAGCGGCCACCCGGTGGTCGTTCAGCGGCGACCAGGCAAACGGCTCGATCAAGGCCAAGATGCCGTGTTCAGCGGCCTGGTCGGCGACTTCGGCCAGTGTTGCGGCAGCCTGATCCAGGTGCTCGCTCGGCTGCCATTCGGAATGCTCGAGCACCGTGATCGACCGGGCACCCAATGCCACGGCCGCAGCCACCGCATCCTCGGCACCCACTGGTGACCGCATCGTCATCACCACCCCGTCGTACTCGGCCACCCGCAGATCGAGGTCATCCAACAGCTCTCGAAGCGCACCGTCGTCCCATCCCCGCTCGAGCAGCTTGCGGTGCTCCCAGCCGTAAATCGACAGCCGGGCGAAACCGGCCTCCGACGCAATCCGAGCCTTTTCCTCCCACGGGATCCGGCCCAGCGTGCCGGTACACAGATAAGGCGGATGGTTCACGGGCTGAACCTACGATGCGCTGTCTGGTCGAGGCCTCGCCTCGGCCAGCTCGGCGATGTAGGCCAGCTCTTCGTCGGTGTCGGCTCGGATGGTGAGACCGGTGGCTTTGGTGTCGTTCCAGCGGGCGAAGCGCTCTTTGATGCGCTGGCGGGAGCCGATCAGCGCCCCGTCGTCGATGTACTCGTCGGGCACTGCGGCTACTGCCTCATCCCGGCGCCCGGCCATGAACAGCTCCTGGATGCGCTCGGCGGCCTCGCCGAAACCCCGCCGCACCATGGCATCACGGTGGAAGTTGTACTCCCGGGTGCCGTATCCCCCCACCAGAAAGGCAAACTGGGGCTTGGCCTCGTCGATGGCGCCCTGCACGTCGTTTGTGATCGACACCCGCGCCCCGGCTTGGATCTCGATGTCGTCCCAGGTGCGCCCGGCCCGGTCGAGCCCCTTCTGGATGGCCTCGGTGTAGAGGTGGGCGCTGCCCGGGGTGTAGCCCAGTGGCAGCCACCCGTCGGCCAGCTCGGCCATCAGGGCGGTGTTGGCCGGCCCGCCGGTGGCCAGAAACACCGGGATGTCGGGATTCATGTGCAGGATCGACTTGAGCGGCTTGCCCACGCCCAGGGCACCCTCGCCGGTATACGGCAGGCTGATCTGCGATCCGTCGTGGGACAACGGGCCCTCTCGGGCGAACACCTTTTTGATGATGGACACGTAGTCGCGCAGCAGGGCATTGGGCTTGCCCCACGGCTGGCCGTACCACCCCTCCACGATCTGGGGGCCCGACAGCCCCAACCCGCAGATAGCCCGTCCCGGCCCGGCCAGCGCCTCCAGGGTGCCGAACTGCATTGCTGCGGTCACTGCCGGACGGGCGGCCACCTGGCACACCGCGGTGCCCAGGCGGATGTGGCGGGTGTGGGCCGCGATCCAGGCCAGCGGGGTGATGGCGTCCACACCGTAGATCTCTGCCGACCACACCGAGTCGTAGCCCAGTCGCTCGGCCAGCTGCACCCTGACCAGCTGCTCCTTGGCCAGCGAGGTATCCAGCTTGGCCTGGTTCCAAATGTCCACCCCGATACCCAGCTTCATATGCCAGCACTATCCCACTCCCGGTGGCCGGTAAGTGAATTGGCGGTGGGTAGAATTCGGCGGTGCCTACCAAGTTCTTGCATGGATTCGCTCCACCCGCGGCCGACGACTTCATCACCATTGTGCGGGCTGAGGGCTGCACGCTCTGGGACGACCAGGGAAGGCGGTATCTGGATGCCTTGGCCAGCCTCTGGTACTGCCAAGTTGGCCACGGCCGGGCCGAGATCATCGACGCGGTGGCCGACCAGATGCGGCTGCTGGACGCCTATCAGACGTTCGCCCCGTTCACGAACCAGCCGGCCGAAGAGCTGGCCTCGATGGTGGTCGAGCGGTCGCCGCATCCCGATGGGCGGGTGTTCTTCTGCGGCTCGGGTTCGGAGGCGGTGGACTCCGCTCTGAAGATCGCCCGGGCGGTACACCAGCTCCAGGGCGATACCGACCGCCAGGTGATCATCCGGCGCACCGACGCCTACCACGGCACCAACTTCGGGGGAACCACGGCCCAGGGCATCGCCGGCAATCGGGAGGGGTGGGGTGATCTGGTGCCTCACTTCATCGAGGTGCCCCGCGACGACATCGAGGCGGTGAGCACAACAATGGCAGCCAACGAGGGCCGGGTGGCCGCGGTCATCACCGAGCCGCTCCAAGGGGCGGGAGGGGTATTTCCCCCCTCCGACGGCTACTTGGAAGGACTGCGGCGGCTGTGCGACCAGCACGGCGCTCTGCTCATCCTCGACGAGGTGATCTGCGGATTTGGCCGCACCGGAGAATGGTTTGGGGCCCAGTACTACGGGGTGACTCCCGATCTAATGACGTTCGCCAAAGGGGTCACCTCCGGTTACCAGCCGGTGGGTGGGGTGATCGCCAGCCGGGCGGTTTGCGACGTGCTGGAACAGCCCGACTACACGCTGCGCACCGGGTACACCTACGCCGGGCACCCCGCCTGTATGGCCGCCGGAGTGGCCAATCTGGCCCTAATGGAAAAAGAAGAGCTGGTGCAGCGGGTGCCTCACCTGGCTGAGAAGCTCACCGAGGGTCTCGCCGCCCTTCAAGCCGATGGGATCATCCAGAGCTACCGGGGCGCCGGAGCGGTATATGCCGCCGAGTTGGGCTACGACGCCGCAGCGGCCCGGATGCGACTGCTGGAGGCCGGGGTCATTCTGCGGCCGGTGGGCACCGGGCTGGCCATCTGTCCGCCCCTTGTGATCACCGACCACGAGATCGGCATCCTGTTCGACACCATGGCCGACGTCTTGTCCAACGGGCAGGCCTAGACCGGCGCTCAGCCGATCAACGGACAGGCTTAGGCCAAACCGCTCAGCCGATTACCTGACCGGCGTCCACCCTGATCTCCTGGCCGGTGATCCCCCGGCCCCGCTCGGAAGCCAGAAACAGCACGGCCTCAGCGATGTCTTCAGGGTCGACATGGCGGTTGAGGGCCGCGGCCCGGGCCGCCCGATCGGATACCTGTTGGGCGGTCTTGCCGGTTTGCTCGGCGATGTTGCCCCAGAGCCGGTCGAGGTTGGCACCGGTGATGTAGCCCGGAGTCACGATGTTCACCCGGATGTTGTGGGGTCCGAGCTCGCGGGCCATCACCATTGATGCGGTGTGCATGGCCGATTTGGTGGAGGTGTAGATGGCCATCTTCTCGGGCACCGAGTGGGTGCTGAGAGTGCTGATCTGCACGATTGAACCGCCGCCGGTGGCCTTCATGTGCTCCGCGGCCCGGCGGCTCACCTCCAAGGTGCCGACCACGTTGATCTCAAAGGAATGCCGGTATTCGTCCCAGTCGATGTCGGCCACGGCAGAGCGGGCACCACCGGCGGTGGCCACGTTCACCACCGCATCCACCCGGTCCAACTCCCCAACGGCGGTGTCGGCCAGCGCCGCAGCCGACACGAGGTCGGAAATATCAGTGGGCACCGCGATAACCCGCCGCCCGGTGGCGTCGGCAATCTCAGCGGCCAGTGCCTGAAGCGGTTCCACACGGCGGGCCGCAAGAGCGATGTCGGCCCCGTCGGCGGCCATGGCCAGCGCACTGGCCCGACCCACCCCCGGCCCCGCCCCGGTGATGATGGCCACCTTCCCGGCCATCGTTCGGTCTGGATCCATTGAATCCTTGCTCATCACGGTGTCTCGGTCCGACGCCGGCGGCGTCGGCGTTACGGAGTCTCTGGCATGTCGGGGACCCAGTTGGCGCCGTTGATGTGGCTGCCGCCGTCCACATACAGCGTGTTGCCGGTGAGGTACTGGGCGTCCTCGGTCGACAAGAACAGGGCTACCGGGGCGATGTCGCCCTCGGGGTCGCCCATGCGGCCCATGGGGTTGGCCGCCTCGGCGTTGCGGATGAGATCGGGCATCATCTGCTCCACCCGGCGAGCCGACGCGGTCTTGGCGCCCGGGCAGATCACGTTCACCACGATGCCGTAGGGGGCCCATTCCCGGGCCGCGGTGCGGCTCAGGGTCCGCAACGCCTCTTTGGCGCAGTTGTACTCCAGCGTGCCCATGTGGGCATTCACCCCGTTGAGCGAGCACAGATTCACGATCCGGCCGTACTGCTGATCCCGCATGACCCGGAACGCAGCCTGCATGGCCCACAGCGGGCCGTACAGCCCCACGTGCATGGCGTCGTTCATTAACTGGTCGGTTTTGACCTCCACCCGGCACAACTCCCCTCCGCCCCAGGCGTTGTTGATGAGCACGTCCAGACGGCCCCAATGGTCGACCGCAGCGTCCACCATGGCCAGCACCTCGTCTTTGTCGGCCACGTCCACCCGCATCGGACGGGCGTCGGCACCGAACTCGTCGCGCAGTTCGCCAGCCACTCGCCCAGCGGCCTCAGCATCGATGTCGGTAACCAGCAGCTTGGCCCCCTCGGCCGCGAATCGCCGGCAGATCCCGTGGCCGATGCCGTCGCCTCCGCCGGTGACCACCGCCACCCGGTCGTCAAGTTGTCCCATTGTGGTGCTCCTTTTCGATGTTGCAGCAGGGGAGGGGTTGCTCAGAAGGCGATCACCGAGCGCAGGGTTTCGCCCGCCTTCATGGCGGCGTAGCCGTCGTTCACCTCGGTGATGTCGATGGTGGCCGACACCATCTCGTCCAGCTTGAGCCGCCCGTCCAGGTACAGGTCGATGAACTTGGGCATGTCCAGGCGGAAGCGGTTGCCGCCCATCAGCGATCCCTGGAGCTTCTTCTCGCTCAAGATGATCTCCCCGCCGGGAATGGTCACCTGGCTGGTCATGGGCAGCATCCCTATCACTGTGGCTGTGCCGCCGATGCCGATCATGGCCCAGGCCTGCTCGGCGGTGGCGCTCAGGCCGATGGCCTCAAAGGAGTAATCAGCCCCGCCCTCGGTGATCTCGTGGACCGCGGCCACCGGGTCTACCTCAGAGGCGTTCACCGTGTGGGTGGCGCCCAGGGTGCGGGCCATCTCCAGTTTGGAGGCCACCACGTCCACCGCGATGATCGGCGTGGCCCCCACGATGCGGGCGCCCTGCACGGCCGATAGGCCGATTCCGCCACAGCCGATCACCACCACGCTCGATCCGGCGGGTACCGCGGCGGTGCGCATGACCGCGCCGAGCCCGGTGGTTACCCCGCACCCGATAAGAGCGGCCCGGTCGAGGGGCATGTCGTCGCGGATCTTCACCACCGCCCGCTCGTGGACCAACAGCTCCTCGGCGAATGAGCCCAGCCCGGCGAAGGCGGTGCAGCCCCGGCCGTCGTCGAAGCGCAGCGAAGGCGTGGGACGGCCTGAGCGCATGGAGTCGGCGTCGAGGCACAGGTAGGGCTTGCCCTGAAGGCAGGTGCGGCACACCCCGCACCACATCGACACGCAGGTGATGACATGGTCGCCGGGCTTCACGTAAGTGACGTCCTCGCCCACCGCGGCCACCACGCCGGCCGACTCATGGCCCATCACCATCGAATCAGCCACCGGCCAGTGCCCGTCCATGAAGTGCAGGTCGGAGTGGCACAGCCCGGCATGGGTGGTATTGATGAGCACCTCGTTGGCATTCGGCTTGTCGACGGTCAGGTTCTCGACGACCAACTCGCCGGGACTGGTGTGCAAAACGGCGCCGCGCATGGGGTTCTCCTTGGGTTCTGGGAATTAGGTGCTGGTCAGGAAAGTTTCTATCAGGCCGGTCACGTAGCCGATGTCTTCGTCGTTTAGGGAGTGGTTCATGGGGAGCACTACCCCTCGCTCCATGATGGCGTCGGCGTTGGGGAGCCCGGCTTCGGGCTGGCGGAAGTCCACTCCGGCCATGAACGGCTGGCGGGTGGCGTTGCCGGTCCACACGGTGCGGGTGTCAACGCCGTTGCCGTCGAGATGGGCTTGCAGGTCGGCTCGCACGAAGCCGGCGTCGGGGGCGATGGTGAGCGGGTAGCACAGCCAGGCGGTTTCCAGCCCCTCGGTCTGGCGGGGGAGGCGGAAGCGGTCGGTGTGGGCAGAGAAGAAATCGGTGTAGAGGTCGAAGCTGCGGGTGCGCCTGGCGAAGTTGGTCGGCACCTTGTGCAGTTGCTGACGGCCGAAGGCGGCTCCGATCTCGGAGGGCTCGAAGTTCCAGGCCAACTCGTCGAAGATGAACTGGTTGTCGTAGTGGATGCCGTCGAGGTCTTCCCAGAAGTTCCGGTCCCGGCGCTTGGAACCGTAGAAGTGCAGTTCGGAGCGGCGTCCCCAGCGGCGCAGCAACAGGCCCCGGTCGCGCAGGTCCTCATCGTCGAGCAGCACCATCCCCCCGTTTCCCGCGCAAGTGATGATGTGCGAGGAGGCGAAGCTGGTGACGGTCAAGTCGCTGCGGGTGCCGGTGGGCGTGCCCCGCAGCATCGGGCCCAGGGCGTCGCAGCTGTCTTCTATGACGAACAGCCCGTGGCGGTCGGCGATGGCCCGGATGGCGTCCCAGTCGGGGGCGTTGCCGATGAGGTTGGGAGCCAATATGGCCCTGGTATCGGGGCCGACTAGGGCTTCTATGGAGTCGACGTCGATTTGGTAGGTGTCGGGGTCCACGTCGGCGAATACCGGCACCAGCCCGGCCCGCACCAGCGGAGCCACATCGGTGGAGAAGGTCACCGCCGCGGTGATCACCTCGCTGCCCGGCGGCAAGTCGGCCAACTCCACCGCCAGATACAGCGCTGAGGACCCGGAGTTGCACATGAGCCCCCGCCGCTTGCCGAACCGCTCGGCTACCTCCCATTCAAAGGCGGTCACATTGCGCCCCGGCCACAGCGCCCCCGCCCCTCCCCGCAACACCTCAACCACCGCATCGATCTCAGCCTCATCATGCACACTGGCCGCATAGAAAATCCGCTCACCCATCAGCGCACAGTCTGCCCGAGCTCCGACCACAACCCGCGATCAGAGAATAGGGTCAGCCCTCGCGGAATTTGGGCTCAGCCGATGGGCTCAGATGGTGTGGCAGGGGTCGGAGTGGCCGGCGGACATGGCTTCGAGGAAGCCGGAGGCGCGTTCTTGTCGGGGGTAGCGGTTGGCCAGTTCCCAGAAGGCGGGGCTGTGGTTGGGGACGGATAGGTGGGCCAATTCGTGGACGATGACGGCGTCGAGCACCCAGGCGGGAACTCGGGCCAGGCGGGTGGAGATGCGGATGGTGCCACGGGACGAGGTACACGAAGCCCAGCGGTCGTTCTGCTCGGCCCAGGTGACCGAATTTGGCTGGGGCAGGCCGTAGCGGCGGGCCAGCTTGAGGGCCCTCTCGGCCAGGTTCACCCCTGCGGCCTCTGCCGCCCGCTTGCGCTCGAGGCGGGCCACCAGGCTGGCCACCATCTCGGCCTCGGCGTCGGGAGACATTCCCGCCGGAACCCGCACCTCGATGCAGTCGGGCTGAACCTTGGCCGCGGCGGTCTTGCGGCGCTTCGGACTGCGGATCACGCGAATCGGAAGCGGAGGGGGCGCTACCGAAACGGCGTCGATAGCTGTGCCTATCGCCGCGTCGGCTGCCGTATCCACAAGGGCTGAACTCACGGTGCGACCATACCGACGGGGGGTGACGGTTTGGTGGATGGTGGCGAGTTCAAGCCGCTGCGGTAACGTCCGCCCAAACCAAGGGGGAGCCAAATCCAAGGGGGAGATTGCTATGGCTGATCAGACCAAGACCCAAGCGGCGTGGGCCGACATGGTTGATGCCCTGGGGCAGGTGAGCGAGCGCTTCTGCGGCGAGGAGTGGGGAGTGTCCGGCGAGCAGGACATCGCCGACAGCCACCGCCTGGTGCTGCACATCCTCCAGTCGGCCCTGTTCTCCCACGCCGAGTTCGATCCCGAGCGCCCGGTGTGGCGCCGGATCGTGTCGCCCACCCGCAAATTCACCGGTGACAACGCCGACGCGGTGTACTTCGAAGCCCCGGTGAGCGGGGATCTGGCTTATCGGGTCACCGGCAACTTGGCCGGAGCCGTCTACACGTCGTTCACGGTGGAACTGGGCTCGTCTGAAGGCCGCTATGCCACCGGCACCGGCGGGGTGCTCAACGACGACGACATCGACGTTGACGCCGACGGCAACTACGAGGTGTTCCTGGGCGGCGAGCCCCGGGACCGGAACTGGCTGGACCTGCCCGCCGATGCGGGCCGGATCACCACCCGGCACTATTTCGAGGTTCCCAAGCCCGCGGCAGCCGACGAGTCGCTCCACATCCCCCTCACCATCGAGTGCCTCTCGCCGGTGGGGCCGGCCACGCGATGGACCGATGAGACCGTGGCCGCGGCTATCGGCCGGGTCAACAACCATGTGCTGGGCAAGACCATCCAGCAGCCCATCCCCGGCACCTATCCCTTGCCGACGTGGGTCAGCCGAGAGCCCAACGTGCTGCCCGATCCGCAGCCGCCCGGCACCATGGGCTTCGCGGCCTTCGACGCCTACTACACCATGGGGCGCTATGTGCTCGGCCCCGACGAGGCGCTGGTGATGACCGGGCGGTGGCCAGAGTGCAAATTCGGCAACGTGTGCCTGTGGACTGCTGCGGGCCAGACCTACGACTACGGCAACCGCATCACCAGCCGCAATCGGGCCAACACCACACTTGAGGCCGACGGAACCTTCAAGATGGTGATCGCCCACGAAGACCCCGGCGTGTACAACTGGCTGGACACCGAGGGCCGCCCCACCGGCAGCATCTTCTGGCGGTTCTTCCTGCCCACCGCAGGCGTGGAGCGCATCGAGCCCGAGCTAGTCAAGGTCGCTGACCTGCGCTGAGCCCCGAATACCGCAGCAGTTGTAGCGCCCTCAGCAGGGGTGCGCGGAATCAGTGTGCTGACGGGCGAGAATGTCGGGATGCAATCGCAGGGCCAGACGCCCGATCTGCCCGAGGGCGTGGACTGCGTCGACCCTGATCTGCTGGCCGACCTGCGGAACGGGGTGATCGACAAACTCCCCGAGAGCGCCCTCGACTGCTTGCCGCCCAATGTGCGCGACGACATCCCTCCTGAATTGATTGATTTCGCCACGGCCAACCCCGAATTGGCGGTGGCGGCAGTGGTCGTGGCCGTGGTGGCCACGCTGGTGTTTTTGTACAAGCTGGCCAAGCGAGCCTTCTTCGTCGCCCTGGTCTTCGGCGCAGTGGCGGGGGCGGCCTGGTGGTGGTGGCTCACGGAGCCCAATATCTTTTGACCATGGTCGAACAGCCGCCTCGGACAATTCCTGCCACCCACCGGCACGGGCATGGCTGACACCTCTCATCCCCAAGATCGGCTGCCCCGGATACGCAGCCTGCTCTTCGCCCCGGCCAGCCGCCCCGACATGTGCGCCAAGCTGCCCCGCAGCGCCCCCGACGGCGTGGTGCTCGACCTGGAAGACGCGGTGGCGCCCTCAGCCAAGGCCGAGGCCCGGGGCCAGGCCCGGGCTGCGGCAGCCGAACTGCGCGGTCTGCACCCCGACCTGGCCATCTTCGCCAGGGTCAACCCGCTGGGCACCGAGTGGTTCGCCGACGATGCGGCCGAGGGGCTGGCCGCAGAGCTGACCGGGGTGGTGGTGCCCAAGCTGGAGAGCACCGTTGAGGTAGAGCGGGCACTTGAGGCCTTGGCCCAGGCTGGCCGGGAGCACCTCCGGCTGCTGGCCGGGATCGAGACCGCCGCCGGTGTGGCCCAGGTGGGCGATGTGCTGGAGCACCCCGCTGTCGACATCGCCTATTTCGGGGCCGAGGACTACATCACCGACATGGGCGGTGTGCGCACCGACGACGGCCTCGAGGTTCTTTTCGCCCGCTCCCAGGTGGCGCTGGCCGCCCGCCTGGCCGGGGTGCCGGTGCTCGACCAGGTGGTGACCGCGTTCGGCGACGACGAGCGCTTCTTGGCCGACGCCGCAGTGGGCCGCTCAATCGGCTACAGCGGAAAGCTCTGCATTCACCCCTCCCAAGTGCCTCTGGCCAACCAGTGCTTCTCCCCATCACCCGAGGAGCTAGACAAGGCCCGGGCGCTGTTGGCGGTGTGGGACGAGGCCTTGGCCCGGGGTGAGGCGTCGGTGGCCTTCGAGGGCCAGATGATTGATGAACCGCTCGCCCGGCGAGCCCGAGCACTGCTCGACGAGTGAACCCGGCCCGACGGGCCCGAGCGCTGCTCGACGAATGACCGCCGCTTCAAGCGGTGTGAGAAGCTGAACCCATGGCTAACCGACGCGACAAGATCCGTTTGACCCCCGAAGAGCTCGAGGTCTTCATCGAGGAGCAGAAGAGCCTCCAGGTGGCCACCATCAACCAAGACGGGACACCCCATCTGAGCACCCTGTGGTTTGCGGTGGTCGACGGCGACATCGTCTTCGAGACCTATACCAAGTCGCAGAAAATCAAGAACCTGGAGCGGGATGGCCGCATCGCGCTGCTGCTGGAGGACGGCCTTGAGTACGACAAGCTCCGGGGAGTGGCCATCAACGGGCACGCCGAGCTGCACACCGATCCCGAGGTGGTCCACCGCTACGCCTTGGAGGTGATGGTCCGCAACAACCCCGGCGTCGATCGGGAAATGCTGTCAAATGCAGCCGAGCACATGGCCTTGAAGCGCACCGCCGTGGTGGTCAAGGCCGAAAAGACCATCAGCTGGGACCACACCAAACTGAGCGGCAGCTACTGAGGGCCCATTCGCCCCGATTGCAGACCCGATAGTGCGCGCCCACTGTTGACCGCCGGGCCGATAGCGTTGGGGCTCTGGTGAAGGACTTCCTAAGGTGGCTGTCCCACCTGTTCCGCCTAGCCGTGCTCATGCCCATGCTGGCATTGGCCTTGGCTGCCACCTTGTTCGTGGTCTGGCCCCCGACCACCGACGTTTTGCAATCGTGGGAGTCCACCCCGGTCGAGGTGAACCTGACTGAGGACGTGAGCCTCGACGAGCTGGCCATCCGGTCGTACGTCTACGACTCCAACCGCCGGATCATCGACGTGTTCAGCTATGTGGAGAACCGGGTGCTGGTCGGCCTCGACGACATCTCCGAGGAGGTGAAGCACTCGGTGATCGCCATCGAGGACGAGAACTTCTACCTGCACACCGGCGTCGACCTCAGCGCGGTTTTCCGGGCCGGACTCGAGAACGTGGGGGCCGGGGGCATAACCCAGGGCGGCTCCACCATCACCCAGCAGCTGATCAAGAACCTGGTGGTGGGCAACAAGGTGGAGGCTGAGCGAAAGCTCCAGGAGATGGCCATGGCCAAGCGCCTGGAGCGGGAGATGGACAAGGACGACATCCTCAACCTGTATCTGAACACGGTGTACTTCGGCCAGGGCGCCTACGGAGTGCAGGCCGCCGCCGAGGTGTACTGGGGGCTCGACGCCGCCGATCTGGGATGGGGGGAGGCGGCGCTGTTGGCCGCGCTCATCAGCAATCCCAGCAGCAACGACCCCATAAACAACCCGGTGAGGGCCCTGCGCCAGCGGCGCATCGTGTTGAACCGCCTGGCCGAGCTGGGCTACCTGACCGAGGAGCAAGCCGACGCCTACCACCTTCAGCCGCTGCCCAAGGAGGTCAACGAGATCGAGCTGCCCCCCAAGAGCTACTTCGTGGAGGAGGTCAAACAGCAGCTCTTGGACGATCCCCGGTACCTGGGGGGCAGTGCCGAGGATCGCTTCAACCTGGTGTTCAACGGCGGCCTCAGCATCTACACCACCTTCGACCCCGTAGCGCAGCAACAGGCCGAAGCCGCGGTGGCTGCCACATTGGCCGAATACAACCAGGGCGATCACGGCGGGGTCGTGGCCACCATGGCGCTGGCAGCACTCGAGCCCGACACCGGTGCGGTGCGGGCGGTGGTGGGCGGACCGGGGTTCGCCCAGGACACCGAGGAGTTCAACCTGGCCACCCAGGGATCCCGCCAGCCGGGGTCGGCGTTCAAAACCTTCGTCATGATGGCCCTGTTCGAGCAGGGGTACCAGCCCAGCGACCGGATCAGCGGCCGGGGCCCCTGCCAGATCCCCAACCCCGGCGGCGTTCCCGATCCCTATGTGGCCAACAACTTCGCCAGCTCGCCCGGCCAGGTAGACACCATCACCAACCAGATCCGGGTGTCCTCCAACTGCGCGTTCTTGCGATTGGGCCGGGTGGCGGGGATACAGCCGGTGGTCGAAACCGCAGCCAAGATGGGAATCACCACCGAGTTGGAACCGGTGGCGTCGCTGCCGCTGGGTTCCGAGGAGGTCCACCCCATCGACATGGCGTCGGCCTACGGCGTGATCGGCACGGGCGGCATCCGCTACGAGCCGTACTTCATCGAGCGGATAGTCGACCGCGAGGGCAACGTGCTCTACCGCCACGAGCTGTCGGGCCAGCGAGTGGTGTCGGAGCGCTCGGCCTGTTGGGCCACCGAAGTGCTGGAGAACAACATGGTCAACGGCACCGGGCGCCGGGCCCAGCTGCCCCAGCAGACCGCGGCGGGCAAGACCGGCACCACCGAGGAGTCGGCCGATGCCTGGTTCGTGGGATTCACCCCCCATCTGGCCACTGCGGTGTGGCTGGGGAACCCCAACGAGCGCATTCCCATGCGCAAGGTCACCGGCAGCTCTTACCCGGCGGTGGCCTGGGGCCGGTTCATGACCAGCTACCACGAGGGCCTTGAGGTGGTGGAGTTTCCGGGCTGCCCCCGAGAGCCCCGGATCAGCGACCTGATCGAGCTGGAGGACGTGTTCACGGTGGGCGTCCCGTGCGCTACGCCGCTGGCCCCCGAGGACCCGGAGGTGATCGTGCCGATCATCGTGCCGGTGGACACCGACGGCGACGGCACTCACGATGCGTGCGTGGACTTGCTGGTGACTGAGGGAGTCGAACCTTGCGGTTTCAGCGAGTTCGCGGTGGAGGGCGGAGAGCCCATCCCGCTGTTCTGCGGGACTCCCTCGCCCATCGCTGTGGAGTGCCTCGAAGGCCAGTTCCCCTTGGACTCAAACGACGACGGAGTCGCCGACACCTGCGTGGGGCCGGGTTCTAGTTCGGAACTTCCGCCCGGCGACGAATTGAATCCTGACACCGGCGTCGGCGGACCTGATCCGGGCACGGTGTCTGATCCCGAAGCCTGACCCCTAAGATCGCATTGTGAGCGACGATCACTTCCAGCGCCTGTTGGCGGTGCAAGACCACGACTCCCGGATCGACCAGCTCCGCCATCGCCTCGACACCCTGCCCGAGAGGGCCGCGCTGGCCGCCCGGCAATCAGAATGCAAGAGGCTCGCCGAGCAGCGGGAGACCATGCAGGTGAAGCAGCTGGAGCTTCAACGGAATCTCAAGCGGAACGAGGACGAGCTGGCCGCCCTTGAAGACCGCACCAAGCGGGAGCACAACCGGCTGTACTCCGGAGAGGTCACCGGCACCCGGGAGCTGCTGACGCTACAAGAGGAAGTGGACGGACTGCGGTCGCGCTGTTCGGACATGGAAAGCGATGCCTTGGAATTGATGGAGGCAATCGAGGGAATCGAGTCTGACGTTAAGACCCTGGGCACCAGCTTCGAGGCCGCTGACGCTGAGGCAATCTCTGCCCAACAGCAGCTGACCGAGGCCGAAGCCGCCGTGCAGGCCGAGATCGACCAGGAGACCGCCGCCCGCTCGGCCGAAGCCGCCGATGTCCCCGAAGTCGCCATGGCCAGCTACGAGTCCCTGCGTGCCCGCATGGGCGGGGTGGCGGTGGCCCGGCTCCGCAACGGCACCTGCGAGGGCTGCCATCTGGCGCTGTCGGCCATGGAGCTCGACCGCATCCGCCACGCACCCGCCGATGAGCTGTGCCACTGCGAGGAGTGCGGCCGGATCCTGGTGCGGACCTGACCAGTCGGCGAGCCGGTGTTCATCTGGTACTTGGCCCTCAGCTTTGTGCTGGTGGCCTTGGTATTCGACAGCCCGGCGCTGGACTACCGCATGGTGATGCTCGGCTCTGTGCTTCCCATGGTCGAACTTCTGGCCGATGGCCCCTGGGCGCTGCACACTCTGCTCGCGCCGTTGGCCGTGCTGGTGGTGGTGATGCTGGCCACCCGAGGCCGACGCCTGGCCCGAAGGCGCTGGCTGGGGCTGCCCATCGGTCTATTCCTGTACTTGGTGCTCGACGGAGCGTGGCTGCGCACTGACCTGTTTTGGTGGCCGGCGTTCGGGGCGAGCGTGGATAGCGCCGAACTGCCCGAATTCAAGCCCGTCGCCGCCCTGATCGTTCTCGAGCTGATCGGACTGGCCGTCGGAGCATGGGCGGTTCGCCGCTACGGCTTGGCCGATCGGGAGCGCCTGCGCCTGTTCTGCACCCAAGGTCGGCTCGACAGGTCCCGGATGGGCAGGGATCGGCCGCGGCCGCGTTAATGCGCACGCTCAAGATTGGCGACAGGAGCGTCCCGGTAGTCCTGCCCAATCTGGGCGACGCCCGCCTGCACATCGCGGCCATCATCTTGTCGATCCACGCAATCGGGCTGCTCGCGCTCGACTTCCGAGTGACGGTCCCGCAGATTTTGGCCGGAATCTTGAGCTGCGCCCTGTTGGAGGTGATTGTCCAGTTACGGCGTCAGCGGGCCGTGGTCTGGCCGGCGAGCGCCATGCTCACGGGCAGCGGGGTTGCCCTGATCCTGCGGTATGTCGGCACCGAGTCCGGCGACTACTGGTCTATGCACCGTTGGTGGCTGTTTGCCCTTGTCGCCACCGGCTCACTAGCCACCAAGTATGTGATCCGCTGGAAGGGAACCCACGTTTTCAACCCGTCGAACGTGGGTCTCGTCGTGGCGTTCTTGGCCTTGGGCAGCGGCCGGATCGAGCCGCTCGACTTCTGGTGGGCGCCGTTTCGCGGGTGGATGATCGTCGCCTACGCGCTAATCCTGCTCGGCGGCGTGGCCATAACCCATCGCGCCGGGCTCTTGGAGATGGCAGTGGCTTTCTGGTTGTCGCTCGGCGCGTGTCTGGGCGTGCTCGCCATCATGGGCCACTGTTTTGCGGCGCCGTGGTCCATCACCCCGGTGTGCGACGGACGGTTCTGGTGGACGGTCATGGGGTCGCCGGAGACGCTGGTTTTTCTCTTGTTCATGATCACCGATCCCCGTACCACTCCGATCAGCGCGAGGGGCCGGGTGGGATTCGGCGTTGCCGTGGCGGTGGTCTCTGCCGTGCTCATCGCTCCGCAGCAGACTGAGTTCGGGGCCAAGGTGGGTCTGCTGGGCGGTTTGGTCATCGTCTGCGGGCTGCGCTCAATGGCGCTTGGCACCGGTGAGCGGCTTTGGGGTCGGTGGCGGTCTTCGGTGACCAGAAGGTCGGTTCAATGGGCGGCGTTGGTGGTAGCCCTTGTGGTGGTGTTGTCCACGGTGGCGGTTGCCGGTGTGGGGGCTCGGGAACCGGCGCCAGTGCGCCTTTCTGCGGCTGGGGTTAGGGCCGACCAGATAGTGGCCCACGTGGACCCCGCTCGCGTGCCGGAAGTGACTGTGGGGGAGTATGTGGACGACTGGCTCGGCTCGGATGTGAATCCCACGTTGTTGGGCACAGAACTGCTGCGGCTGCTCGATGTCGAGACCCTTGCCCTTGTTCGCCGTGATCCCGAGATTCTCAAGGCGGCCAACCACGGCGTCCGGCTGAGAGAGCTCCGGAACCGCATCGAGGAGGCGGGGGAGGGTCCGATCGCGGGCGAGGTGTACGAATTCGATTCCATGCACCTGAAGGTGATGCCGGCGGTTGGACAGGGCGACCTCATCCTAGGTGTCATCGGCTCTGGGACTCAGACCCAGGTGGCCTACGATGCCGACTCCACCGCGGAGATCAGCCGGTCAGCCCCGTTCACACTTGTATTTGCTATGAGACCGGGGAGCATGGACCGCTGGTTCCTCGTCGCAGTGAGCGAGGACCCAGGCTGAGCGGTGACGGTGAGTCGGCCTGTAGGCGGGATTCTGTCCGGGTCCTGACGGACCGTGGATGGCCATCCATCTAAGCGGCCTACCCGGGGACTGCCCCTGGCGGGGCGGTGGGCCACCATGTCCCCTGCTTGGCCTTGCTCCCGGTGGGGTTTGCCGAGCGAGCCGAGTCGCCCCGGCTCCTGGTGCGCTCTTACCGCACCGTTTCACCCTTGCCTGTGCCCGGAGTACCGGGCCATCGGCGGTCTGTTCTCTGTGGCACTTTCCTTCGAGTCGCCCCGACTGGCCGTTAGCCAGCACCGTTGCCCTGCGGAGTCCCGACCTTCCTCGACACCGGCGTCAAGACCCCAGTGCCGCGGCCATCCGGCCGACTCACCGTCGCGTCCAGTTTGCCAGCCGCGCCATCTTGAGGCGAGAGGGTTTACAAGCCGATGTCGGAGAGCTCCGGGTACCAACGGGCGGCTCGCTGCACCGCGTCGTGCCAGCGGTCGCGGTCGACGGCGGTCTGGGGCTCCACCACCGCCCTCGGCGACCAGGAATCAGCCACCTCCTGCCAGCTAGACCACTGGCCCAATGCCCGCCCGGCCAACACCGCGGCCCCCAGGGCGGTGCCCTCGGGTACCGGGCACAGCTCCACAGTCCGGCCCAAAGTGTCGGCCAGAATCTGGTTGAAAACCGGATTCTGGGACATCCCCCCGTCCACGCGGATCCGCTCGATCGGAAAGCCGCTGTCGGCCTCAGCCGCTTCCAACAGATCAGCAGCCCGATGGGCCACACCCTCGAACACCGCTCGCACGATGTGGGCCGCGGTGGTGCCCCCGGTGATGCCGAACAGTGCGGCCCGGGCGCCGAAGTCCCAGTGGGGGGTGCCCAGGCCGTACAGGGCGGGCACGTACACCACGCCCCCGGTATCGGCCACGCTGGCGGCCAGTTCGGTCGACTCGGCCGCATCCCCCAGCAGGCCCACGTCGTCGATCAGCCAGCTCAGGTTCGACCCGGCGGCGATCATCATGGCCTCCACGCCCCACACGATGGCCCCGTCTTCTTGCCAGGCCACGATGGGAAACGTGCCCCGATCGCTTCGCTTGTCGGCTATCGGCCGGTCGGGGCCGGTACACACGTCCAAGAAGGCACCGGTGCCGAATGTGAGCTTGGCCAGACCCTCGAGCACACAGCGCTGCCCGATCAGCGATGACTGCTGATCGCCGATGATCCCGGCAATGGGAGGTGACCCCGGAAGGGCGCTGGCCTCGCCTACCACCCCGGTGGAGTCCACGATCTCCGGCAAACAATGTGGGGGCACGCCGATCTGCTCAGTTATCTCGTTCGACCAGCTACTTCCGTCGTCGGAGAGCATCCCGCTCATGGCTGCATTTGAGGGATCCACCACGTGGCTGGCGCCCTGCGACAGGCACCACACCGCCCAGGTGTCCACGGTGCCGAAGCACAGGTCCCGAGTCCGGTCGGGGTCGTGCTGGTCGAGCAGCCAGACCAGCTTGGTGGCCGACTCGTTGGGAACGAGTCGAAGGCCCTCGGCCTGCCAGGCCAGGCATTCACCCACGGTGCGCAGGTCTTGCCAGCCCAGAGCCGGGCCCACCGGCTCGCCGGTCTTGCGATCCCACATCACCGCTGATCCCCGCTGGTTGGTCACGGCCACGGCGTCGGCGCCGCCCACCTCGTCGATCACCTCGGTGGCGGTCTGGAGAATCACCGATGCCATCTCGTTGGCGTCAAACTCCACCAGTCCCGGCTCGGGCATATCGGGCGGCGTGCGCTGCTGGCGAAAACAGATCACCCGGTGCCCGTCGGTCACCGCCGAGCGGATGCTGCTGGTGCCCACGTCAATCACGCAAATGTTCATGTTGAACCTCCTGCTGCGGGTTCGCACAGCCAGACGGCGGCCTCCAGGCCGCATGAATTGCGGAAACGTTCGACAACTACCGAGGAAAAGTCATCGGCATCGTCGGCGTTCACTAGGGCCACCGCGCATCCCGCGAATCCTCCCCCCGTCATGCGGGCGCCGAGACAGCCCGGGCTCGCCCGGGCAATGTCCACGATCTGGTCGAGTGCAGGGCCGGAGACTTGGTATTCGTCGCGCAGGCTGTCATGGCTGGCGTCCATCAGTGCGCCAATCGCACCGGCATCGCCGTCGGACATGGCCTTTGCCGCGTCAAGGGTGCGCTGGTTCTCGGTGATCACATGACGGGCCCGGCGGCGCTCAGTGCTGAGCGATGGTGGGAGCCGGTCGAGGTCGGCCAGTTGCGCGTCGCGCAGCGAAGGGAGGCTCAACGCGGCCGCGGCCCGCGCACATGAATCCCGTCGGTCGGCATAGGCCGAGGCAACAAGCTCTCGCCTGGTGCTGGTGTCCATCACAGCCACCACCGCCCGGGGGGGAATGGGGACGGGCGTCGATTGCAGAGTACGGCAGTCGATGAGCGATGCGTGCCCCGGTACCGCGGAAGCCGAGATCAACTGGTCCATTATCCCGCTGGGCACCCCGACCACTTCGTTCTCCACCCGTTGGCCAAGTTTGGCTATGGCTTGAGGAGCCCATTTGAACCCAGACAGGCTGAGTATGGCCATGGCCACCGCCACTTCCAATGCGGCCGATGAAGAAAGACTGGCACCGGCAGGGATGTCGGTGGCTATGGTCGCTCGCCAGGGTCCCGGGTTGACGCCCTCATCGCTGAGCAGGCGGCAAACACCGCGCAAATGGACCGACCAGTGGCCGGTGTCTATCGGGATGGCGGGATCGATCACCACGCTTCCGAATCCCTCTGAGTGGATCTCCACCCCGGTCCCGCTTGGTGCTCGGCTGGCAGCCACGGCGGTGTCGAATGGCAGGGCCATAGGCAGCACAAATCCGTCGTTGTAGTCGGTGTGCTCGCCAATCAGATTGACCCGTCCCGGTGCCCGGCTGACGAGCAAGGGAGATCCCCACTTGCGGTGGTGTTGAGCAGCAGCCCGCTCTCGGGCGGTAGGGCTAGGCCGGGAAGTGCGGGGCCCTGCCTCTGCACTGCTGGCGACGCCGGTCATGTCGACTCTCGAATGACCAACTCCACGGGAATCATGACCGGACGCCGCGGCGAGCCGGGAGCCTCGATGAGGTCGTGAAGCGCTTGGGTCACCTCCTCGCTGAGGAGAGGACGGTCAAGCCGGATGGTGGTCAAGGCTGGGGTGACCAGAGAGCTCATGTCGATGTCATCGCAGCCCACTACCGCGATGTCATCGGGCACCCGTCGGCCCTGGGACTTGGCCGCTCTCATGGCCCCGATGGCCACGAGATCGTTATAGGCGAAGATTCCGTCGATTTCAGGGTGTCGGTCGAGCAGTTGGTGCATTCCGGCCTCTCCACCCTCGACCGTGGGCAGCATGCGCAACACCTCCGGCGGCGAGGCTCTGTGTCCCGATTCCCGCATTGCCCGGAGAAACCCGCGTTCTCGGTTGCGCCTTCGGGGGGGAGAGAGCGAAGATGCGATCATCCCCAGACGCTGCAGGCCCGTGTCCAGCAGATGCCGGGTGGCCATAGCGGCACCTGCCTCAAGATCGAAGGAGACGCAGGCCAGGTTGGGAGCCTCAGCCTGGTCGTCCACGATCACCACCGGTAGCCCTCGTCGGGCGTAGCCGGTCAATTGGTCGATGGTGTCGAGCGCGGGGAACACGATCACCCCATCCACTGCGTGGGACCAAAGCGACTTGAGCACGTCGGCCTGACGGGCGGGGTCGCTGTCGGTGCTGGCGAAGAACATGGTTCGACCTGCCTCGCGGGCCTTGCGCTGGATTCCCTCGGCTAGCGCGGGGAAGAACGGATCGGTCATCCCGCCGCCCACTAGGCCCACTGTGCCGCTTCGTCGGGTAATTAGGCCCCGGGCCAGCATGTTGGGCTGGTAGCCGAGTTGCTCCACTGCTTTGAGCACCTTCTGGCGCGTGGCCTCCGAAAAGCCACCCTCGTCGTTCACTACCCGGGAAACCGTGCGTGGTGACACCCCCACTTGGGTTGCTACATCTCGAAGGGTTACCTCTCTTGGCATCGCAATGGAACATTCTAGGCGAACCTCGGGTCAAATGATGCAAGCCAACGTTGACGCCAACGTTGGCGTCAACGTTGACGTAACCGCTTCACTGCGCTATGGTGCTGTCCGTCGCAGTCCAACTGCACACTGGGCTGGCCTCGCTGAACTCAGGGGGGCGCAGTCCAAGAGGGGGTTCGTCAGTGGCCGCAATAGCGTTCATAGGAGCGGGGAGCACGGTCTTCGCCCGTAACCTCGTGAGCGATTTGCTGAGGTTAGAGGACATTCGCGACTCCCTTGAGATCCGCCTCCACGACATTGACGCAGATCGGCTCTCCACATCGCAGGTCGTCTCTGAGCGGATGGTGGCATCATTTGGTGCCGACGCCGCGGTGACGGCCACCACCGATCTGCGGGTCGCCCTAGACGGCGCCGACTACGTGATCACCATGTTCCAGGTGGGCGGCTACGAGCCCTCGACGTTGCTGGACTTCGAACTGCCAGAGCGCTTTGGCCTAGAGCAGACCATCGCCGACACCATCGGCATCGGAGGCATCATGCGCGGCCTGCGCACGGTCCCGGCCCTGTTGGAGGTGGGCGAGGCTATGGGGGGTCTCTGCCCCGACGCAGTGCTGCTCAACTATGCCAATCCGATGGCCATCAACATGTGGGGGCTGTCGGAGCTTTGCGACGTCGAGGCCTATGGCCTCTGCCACAGCGTGCCCCTGACTGCCCAGCATCTGGCCTCCGATCTCGGCATCCCCTCCGAGGAACTCGACTATCTGGTGGCGGGGATCAACCACATGTCGTTCTTCTTGCGGTTGGAGCACCAGGGCCGCAACCTCTACCCGGAATTGAAGCAGTTGTTTATCGACCCAGCCGAAGCCCCCAGCCGCAACGAGTGGGGCCTGCCCGACGCGGTCCGCTATGAGATGCTGCGCCGGCTGGGGTACTTCGTCACCGAGTCGAGCGAGCACTTCGCCGAGTACACGCCCTTCTTTCTCAAGCAGGGTCGTCCTGACCTCGTTGAGCGCTTCCATGTGCCCGTCGGTGAGTACATGCGCCGGTGCCGGGTGCAGATCGAAGAGTGGGACGATCTGCGGTCCCATCTCGAGGACACCGCCACATCGCCGGAAGTTCCCCAGAGCGACGAATACGCCCCTCAGATCATCCACAGTCTGGAGACCGGCCAAGAGCGCAACGTCTACGTCAACGTGCCCAACCACGGACTCATAGACAATCTGCCCGCAGGCTGCATTGTGGAGGTGCCGGCCACGGTGGACAGCAAGTCCATCACCCCTGAAGCCATCGGCGAGATGCCCCCGCACCTTGCCGCTCTAATCCGAACCAACGTGGCCCCCCAAGAGCTCACCGTCGAGGCGCTCAAGACCGGGCGACGAGAGCACATCTACCACGCGGCCATGCTCGACCCCCACACTGCCGCCGAGCTCGACCTCGACCAGATCTGGTCGCTGGTGGACGCCCTCATGGAGGCCCACGGCGACTTCATCCCCGAGTCTCTGCGGCGTCCGCCAACGGAGCGGGCCACATGACGGCGGCGCAACGGGCACTGCCCCGCCGCTGGCCGTTGCTCAGGTCGTCAAATCTGCACGGCGGATGGCCCTCGGCGTTCTGGTTCCTGCTGCCGGCGCTCATTGGCTTTGTTGCCTTCTACCTATATCCCGCCATCCGGGGCGTTTACATCAGCTTCACCGACTGGAACTTGATCGCCAATGAGGGCGACTGGGTGGGTACCGACAACTACGACCGGCTCTTGGACGACAGCCGGGTGTGGGACTCCCTCAAGGTCACCATCCGGTACACCGTCATCAACATCGTCTCCCAGACGATCCTGGCCATCGGCATTGCCGTGCTGATGGACCGCCTCACCAAATCGGTGGTGATACGGGGCATCATCCTTTTCCCCTGGCTCATCCCCAATGTAATCGTGGCGATGCTCTGGGTGTGGATGCTCGACGGCAATCTCGGCATTGTCAACGAGTTCTTGGGCTGGTTCGGCGTCGATCCCATCCGCTTCTTCACTGACACCGACAAGGTGATCCCAACCTTGGCGGGCATCAATACGTGGCGCCATATGGGGTACACGGCCTTGTTGATCTTCGCGGGGCTACAGATGATTCCCAAGAGTCTGTATGAGGCGGCAGCCCTCGACGGAGCCACCGAGAGGCAGATGTTCTTCGGCATCACCATGCCGCTGTTGCGGCCGATCCTGGCCCTGGTGCTGGTGATCACCATCGTGGGCTCGCTCCAGGTGTTTGACACCGTGTACGTGGCCACCGGCGGATTCGGCGGCCAGCCGGGCGGGCCGGCCAATGCCAGCCGGGTGATCTACCTCTACATCTACCAGAACGCGTTCGACTTCAATCAGCTCGGGTACGCCGCCGCCATATCGGTGCTGTTGGTGGTGATCCTGCTGGCGGTCACCTTTGTGCAGCTCAAGCTGCTGAGAGCGGGGGAGAGCGACCTGTCATGACCGCCATAGCCGACCGCATCGAGAAGGCCAGCGGAACCTTCGAGCCCTCGGCTCGCCTGCGGAAGCTGGGCATCGGCCGAGGTATGGCCTGGCTGATCCTCATTGCAATCCTGATCGTCAGCTTGTTTCCCTTCTGGTGGGCGTTGCGCACCGGGCTGTCAAGCAACAGCGACCTGTTCGCCGGCGAACAGAGCCTGTTGCCCGTGGGATACACCAATAACAACTTCGAACGGGTGCTGGGCACGGCCAGCGAAGCCGAGATCCTCGACAGCCTTGGCCGCCAGAACACCGGGTCGTTCGATTTCTGGCAGTCGCTGAAGGTGAGCGTGATCGTGGCTACCGCCGTCACCGCAGGGCAGGTGCTGTTCTCGGGGATGGCCGCCTACGCCTTTGCCCGGCTCCGGTTCTTCGGCCGCGACAAGCTTTTCTTCCTCTTCCTGAGCGGTTTGATGGTCCCGCCCATCTTCACGCTGATCCCCAACCTGATCTTCATCAAGAACTTGGGCTGGCTCAACAGCTATCCGGGGATCATCGCCCCGTTTTTCTTCATGACGCCCTTCGCGGTGTTCTTCCTCCGCCAGTTCTTCTTGGGAATCAGCCGGGAGGTGGAGGAGGCCGCGCTGTTGGACGGGGCCGGTCACTTCCGGACTTTCTTCGGGATCATCGTGCCCATGAGCGCGGCGCCCATCGCCACGCTGGCCATCCTCACCTACATCACCGCGTGGAACGAGTTCCTCTGGCCGCTGGTGGTGGCCAGAGCCCCGGAGCGGCAACCGTTGACGGTTGCGCTTGGACAGTTCACGGCTCAACAGCCCGGGACATCCCCGGACTGGTCAGGCCTGATGGCGGGCACCCTGCTCGCCGCTTTGCCGATCATCGTCATTTTCCTGGTCTTCGGGCGCAGGGTGGTCGACTCAATCGGCTTTTCGGGGATCAAGTGATTCCCGTGTCAACCACGGCCCGACCCGGGTCGCAACATGAAATCCCTGGGAGGGAGTAAGAAAATGAGAAAGACAGTATGGAGGCTCATCGCAGTCTTTATTGCCTTAACCCTGGTTGCCGCAGCCTGCGGTGATGACGACGACGGAGGTGCCGGCGAAGCCCAGACCGCTACCCAGGCTACGGAGGCGGCCGAGGAGAGCGCGCCAGCTCCCACCGAAGCCCCGGTCGAGGCCGTGACCATCGAGTATTGGCTGTGGGACGGCAATCAGCAGCCCTACTACCAGCAGTGCGCTGACGACTTCACTGCGGCGAATCCCAGCATCAACGTTGAGATCGTCCAGTTCGGTTGGGGCGACTACTGGACCAATCTGACGGCGGCTTTCGCCTCCGATTCGGGACCCGACGTGTTCACCGACCACTTGGCCCGGTACCCCGAATTCGTGGCCAGCGGAGTGCTGGTGCCGCTCAACGACTATGTGGCCCGCGACGGGGTTGACACCGGGGCGTACTTCCCCGGTTTGGCCGAACTTTGGGTGGACGCCGAAGGAAATCGCTACGGCCTGCCCAAGGACTTCGACACCATTGCGCTGGTCATGAATTCCGGCCATGTCGCCGACGCCGGTGTGACCGCGGCCGACTTTGCTGCCGCAGAGTGGAATCCCGACGACGGCGGCAGCTTCCAGGAGCTCATCGCCAAGCTCAGCGTGGACGCCAACGGCAACCGGGGCGACTCGCCAGACTTCGACTCCTCCAATGTCGAGGTGTACGGAATGGGGCTCGAGGGCAACTTCGGCGCCTTCGGTCAGACCACGTTCTCCGGATTCGCCGCTTCCACCGGTTTCCAGTTCCTCGACGTCAACCCCTTCGGGGACTCCGCCAACTACGACGATCCCCGCCTGGCGGCCACCATCGACTGGTACGTGCGGATGATTGACGCCGGCTATGTCGTTCCGATTGAAGATGTGGAGTCGCTCGGCGGCACCACCGTCTTCCAGAACGGCTCGGCTGCGGTCATGGCTGACGGCTCGTGGAAGATCGGCACCTACATCGGCGCCGACACTCCGTTCGACGTGGAGTTCGCTCCGCTGCCCACAGGGCCAAGCGGATCGCGGGCCTCGATGTTCAACGGCTTGGCCGACTCCATCAACCGGAGCTCCGACAACCAAGAGGAAGCCTGGCAGTGGGTGAAGCACATGGCCTCGGCCGAGTGCCAGGACATCATTGGCGGGGCTGCGGTGGTCTTCCCGGCCATCCCCTCGGCTGCTGATATCGCGGTTGCCTCCCATCAGGCCAACGGCGTTGATGTGACTGCGTTCACCGTCCACGTGGACGAGGGCACTACCTTCCTGTTCCCGATCACCGACAGCGCCAGCCAGATCGAGGCCATTGTGGGTCCGGCTATGCAGGAGATCCTGCGAGGCCAGGCTGACGCCGCCGACCGGCTCAGCCAGGTGGCTGACGAGGTCAATTCGGTTCTCGGCTCCTAGCGGAGTCGTTTGCTGAGCGATGGGCCCGGACTGGAACGGTGCGTGAGATGCCAGAGGTTAGATTTCCCCTCCCCTTCGGCGATGCCGCGCGGCGGATTCCGGTCCGGGCTCCGCTCTCATTGGTGGCGTTCGCTGTTGCCCTCGTTGCCGCAGCGTGCGGTGGCGATAAGGGCAGCGGCGACGCCGCCCCGACTATCAACGCCTCGTCGAGCGCGGCGGCCCACACCGATCGAGGTGAATGCGAGAACCGGTTCGTGCCCATCGATTTGGAGCACGAGACCCGGGGGCCGGGCGCCAGCCAGTCGATGTTCGATGGCATGGGCGCCGGCTTGGCCGTGGGCGATCTCGACCACGACGGCGATGACGACATAGTTTTGGCCAACTTGAGCGGCGAGTCCTCGGTGCTGTGGAACCGCGGCACTCTCGATTTTGAGCGGGAGCCGCTGATTGAGGGCCGTTTCCGCCATGTGGTGATCGTCGACGCCACCGGCAACGGGCGCAACGACGTGATCCTCACCACCGGAGTCGGCCGGCCGCTGGCCATGGTCAACTCCGGCGGAGGGTCGGGGGTGGCCGACATGTTCGACCGGGCTGAGATCGCCGGCCTCGACGCCTACACCTACTCCATCGCCTGGGGCGACCTTGGCGGCGACGGCGACCTGGACGCGGTGACCGGCGCCTACAACGCGGAGCTCACCGTGGCCCGCCGCCTCAACTTGGGCGACAAGGGCGGGGTGGGGCTGTTCGAAAGGGAGGGCGGCTCATTCACCCACACTCAGTTGGCCGAGGAGTCGCAGGCGCTGGCCGTTCGCATCGGCGATATCAACGGCGACGGGGTTCCGGACATCTTCGTGGGTAACGACCTGGCCACTCCCGATCACATCTGGTTCGCCGACAACGACGGTTGGGAGCAAGTGACACCGTTCTCCCAGACGGCATTCAGCACGATGGGCGTCGACAGCGGCGACATCGACAACGACGGCGACCTCGATCTGTTTGCTACCGACATGAAGCCCATGGACGAGGATCCCGAAACGCTGTCGGCCTATGAGGGAGTCATCGCCGACATAGAGGCCTCGCCCGACACCGACAACATCCAGATCCCGGAAAACGTGTTGCTGGTGGCCGGCGATGACGGTTACTCCAGCGCCGCTCCGTCATTCGGCATCGAGGCCACGGGGTGGAGTTGGTCGGGGCTGTTCGGCGACCTCGACAACGACGGCTTCCAAGACCTTTATGTGGTCAACGGCATGGTGGCCGACAATCTGTTCCACCACCTCCCCGGCGCCAGTCTCACCGAACCCAACCAGGCGTTCAGGAACATCGGCGGCGACCGATTCGAGCCTGTGTACTCCTGGGGATTGGACGACCTTTCCGGGGGGCGGGGGATGGCCATGGCCGACCTCGACGGCGACGGCGACCTCGACATCGTGGTGAACAACCTCAACGCTCCAGCCCGCATCTACGAAAACCGGTTGTGCGGCGGCCGGGCCATCACCGTTCAGCTGGCCTGGGAGGGAACCGGCAACCCGACTGCGATCGGCGCGCAGGTGGTCGCCTCGGGGGACAGCGGCGACCGGCTGGTGCGCACCGTGGAGTCGTCGCGGGGCTATCTATCGGGCGCCTCGGCCACGGTCCACTTCGGACTCGGAGCAGACCGGGATGCGGTGGACCTTGAAATCGTCTGGCCCGACGGCCGGGTGTCGACAGTTTTCGCCATTCCATCCGACCACCATGTACTGGTCACCCGAAGTGGGGGGCCCACCCCATGAGCCGGGACTATCTGGTCCGGCCGGGCACATCGGGCCAGCGGCTGCGCGATGCCGTTATCCACCTCACCCCGATGGTGCCGGCCATCGCCGCGGTGGCGGTGATAGGCCGCCCGGTGTTATGGGCTGCGGTGTTCTTGCCGCTCGGGCCGCTTGTTCTCGGTCGGCTGCTGGCCGGAGGCCGCGAGGCGGGGCTCGGCCACTGGGCCCGGTCGGTGGACTTCTCGGTTACGGTGGCCGCCTTCGCGCTGGGCATTTATGGCTTGCTCCAGTTGGCGGTGCGGGTTGAGGCCGTCGGCGTGCTGGTGGCGATCGGTGTGCTTTTGTTGGTTCTGCTTCTGCTCAATTGGCTGCTGTTCACGGTTGTGGCGGCCAATCGGGCCCGGTACGGAGAGATGTTCGATCCGCCCTGGGTCGTGCCGCTCTGTCGCCGGGCCCTGGGCGCAAACTCATCAAACCCAAGGTTGAAGGGGGAGTTCTGATGGCAACGGTTGAGCTCGAAGGCCTGACCAAGATCTATCCCGGAGGCGTCACCGCGGTGGAGGACATGAGCCTCTCCATTGACGACGGCGAGTTCGTTGTCTTCGTCGGCCCCTCTGGCTGCGGCAAGTCGACGGCTCTGCGCATGATCGCCGGCCTGGAGGAGATCAGCGACGGGGTGCTGAAAATCGGAGACGTCGACATGACCAGCGTCCACCCCCGTGAACGCGACATCGCCATGGTGTTCCAGAATTACGCCCTCTACCCCCACCTCACCGTTCGCAAGAACATCGCCTATCCGCTGAAGCTGGCCAAGACCCCCAAGGCCGAGATCAAAGAGCGGGTGGAGCGCACCGCCGAGGTGCTTCAGCTCAGCGAATTCTTGGATCGCAAGCCCGGGGCTCTTTCGGGTGGCCAACGCCAGAGAGTGGCCATGGGTCGAGCCATTGTGCGGGAGCCGTCGGTGTTCTTGATGGACGAGCCGCTGTCCAACCTCGACGCCAAGCTGCGGGTGTACATGCGCACCGAAATCTCTCGGATTCAGCGAGACCTGGGAGTGACCACCATCTACGTGACCCACGACCAGGTTGAGGCCATGACCATGGGCGATCGAGTAGTGGTGCTAAAGGGCGGCGTCCTCCAACAGGCCGACAAGCCGTCGGTACTGTATCGCAACCCGGCCAACTTGTTCGTTGCGGGGTTCATCGGATCGCCGGCCATGAACATGTTCGAGTCCACCATCAGCATCGGCAGCGGTGCGGTGACCGTGGAAGTCGGCCAGCAGACCGTGGAGATGCCACTAGGCGTGCTCGACCGGCTGCCTGCCTTGCGGGGCTACGACGGGGTTCGGCTGGCCTGCGGCATTCGGCCCGAGAACGTTCACGACGGGACAACAGCCGATGGGATGGATCAGCGGATAAGCGGAGAGGTGATCATGCTGGAGGAGCTCGGCTCAGAGATAGTCGCTCACCTCGAAGTAGGGGTGAACCGAATTGACTCCTCAGGTGCCGCGCTCGGCAGCGCGGATGACGAGGGGGATGAGTACGACACCGGGTTCATCGGCCGGTTTTCCCAGCAGAGCACAACTCGCGCCGGCCAGCGCATTGAAATAGCGCTAGATGTGTCGGCTATGCACTTCTTCGACCTCACAACCGGCGAGGCCATACGAGACTAGGTCCTCCGCGCCGATGAGTTCGGCAAACAGCATCAGCGGCGGAGTGCCAGATCAGGCAGCTTGGAACGACAGCTCGCTTCGGAATACAGCGCTGGTGTCAGCGACTTCTTGTTCAACCCGTTCCTGTGACCATCCGGTGTGTTTGGCCATGGCCGACGCCATGGGTTGGAGGAGCTCACAAGCGTTCGGTTCGTACCACGCAGCCCGAGTGCGCCGATAAAACACATCCTCCAGAGTTGCAGCTCCCTCGTATTCAATGGCCCAAGCAATCTCGCCTCTTATGATCTTGCTGTTGGGTACGAGCGGATCCTTTCCAAGGCTCAGAACATCGCCGTATTCGGAGCCATAAAGCGAAGCAAGGCGATGGGCTGTATGAATCCCCAAGTTATGTTGTTGTGAGATGTGGGCGGCCAAGTCCCCAACCTCTCCGTCAAATTCTCCACCGGGTAAGTAGCCAGTGTCCTTTGGAGAAGCACCAACGGAAACTGAGGCACTTGTGCGTATAGTGTCGGCTACTTTTTCGGCCATTAGCCGATATCCAGTGAGCTTGCCGCCGGCAACTGTGATCATCCCCCGTTTGCCAACCCAAATTTCATCTTTGCGCGAAATCTCGCCAGGATTGTCTTCGCCGTCGGCTATGAGGGGGCGGAGTCCAGCCCATGCTGCCTGGATCTCAGAAGGCTCTATTGAGGCGACGTCGAATGTTCGTTCCACTGCACGAAGAATGTAGGAGACATCCTCGTCGGTGATCGACGGCCACACTTCTGGGTCGCGGTCCACCAATGTGTCGGTAGTACCCACATAAGTTGCGTCGCCTCGACGAACTACAAAAAGGGTACGCCCGTCGGGCATGGGCATGGTGACCGTATTGTTCACAGGTAGGCGGTCGCGGGCCAGAGTCAGGTGTACACCCTTGCTCAGGATCAGGCGGTCGTCCGCAGCCCCTTCCAATTTTCGGACGGGATCAACCCAAGGACCGCTGGCATTGACTATGGCCCCGGCTCCAATGGTCACGTTGCGCCTGGTCAAGCCACAGGTTGCCTGTACTGCGCTGGCCGTGGGGTCTCCATGAATTTCCACTACCCGGCAATGGTTGAGAATTACCGCGCCGTGGGCCGCGGCGTCTCGCAGATTGGCCAGCACCAACCTGGCATCGTCGGTTACGTATTCGCGGAATACCACGGCGCTGCGAAAGGCCCTCTGGTCGATTAGCGGCTCCCTGGCCTTCAGCAGTGCACGGTTCCAGGTCTGGTGGCGTTCATGCTTGGCAACCCCGCCGAGCAGCTCATAGGCCGTGACCCCCAGGCGAACCAGTGCCTGTTCGCTCCGTTTCGCAGTGGGGTAGACCATCCATCGGGGTTCAGCAAGATGCTTGGCCATCCGATGGATCACCTTGCGTTCGCTGGCCGTCTTGCGAACGATCCTGAACTCGCCCATCGCCAGATAGCGAAGTCCGCCATGGATCAATTTGGTGGAACGGCTTGAAGTGCCCGAGGCGAAGTCATTGGCTTCTAAGACCACCACTGACAACCCGCGACGAGCGAGATCGCGGGCTACTCCAGCTCCGGTTATACCACCACCAATGATGACTATATCAAAGGATTGATTATCTACATCGTCGAGAACTTCGAGACGCTCGGTAGTCACCGGTAGAGCCGGGGAGTTGGCCACGAAATGAGTTTAGTCCCGACGAGTGACTGGTGTGCAACCGGGTGGGCCAACAAGCGATTGTCCTTTGAGATGACCAGTTATTGGCCAGAAAATACCGGTAAAATGTGTCCAAATATAAGTCCAATAGACGATTCTAAGGGATTGGGACGCAGATATTGGCTAGGCGTGTCCGATGCCGTCAAATGCGACAATCAATTGTCGCCAGGCCCGCAGCATGGTCCACACTATGACGATGGGCCTGGGCCAACACGGGGGATGGGCTGGGATATTCCGGCAGTTGACCGGGGGCGGCAACTTGACGGCCGACGCCGCCAATGACGCCATGACCGAGATCTTGAATGGCGAGGCAACCCCGGCCCAGATCGCCGGGTTCGTCATTGCCCTGCGGACCAGGGGAGAGACCGCAGAGGAGCTGGTAGGGCTCCTGTCGGCCATGCGGACGGCTGGGGAGATGGTCCCACTGGATGCCGCCGGCCTCGGACTCATCGACACTTGCGGCACCGGCGGCGACAACAGCGGCAGCATCAACGTGTCCACCGCGGCTGCGCTGGTGGCTGTTGGGGCTGGCGCCAGGGTCTGCAAGCACGGCAACCGATCGGCCTCATCCCAATGCGGCTCGGCCGACGTGTTGGAGGCTCTGGGCGCGGCAATCGACCTCGGTCCTGAGGGAGTGGCCCGATGTGTGGTGGAAGCCGGATTAGGATTCTGCCTGGCACCCCGCTTCCATCCGGCTATGCGCCACGCAGGACCGGCTCGCCGAGAGCTGGCCGTGGCCACGGTGTTCAACTTCCTCGGCCCCCTAGCCAACCCGGCCGGGGTGAAGCGGCAGTTGGTGGGGGTCAGCGACCGGGCGATGGCCGAGATCATGCTTGAGGTGCTGGCCGCCACCGGGTCGGAGCGGGCCATGATCGTTCACGGTCGCGACGGCTTGGACGAGCTGTCTACCACCGGGCCGACCGAGGTGTGGGAGCTGCGAGACGGACACACCCATCACCACACGGTGGATCCCGCAGAGCTCGCCTTGGCGCCGGCTGCGGTTGGCGATTTGGTGGGCGGTGATGCCGCCGTCAATGCCGACTGCCTGCGGCGAGTGCTCGACGGCCAGCCGGGTGCGCACCGAGACATCGTGGTCCTCAACGCCGCCGCCGCGTTGGTTGTAGCCGATATGTCCGACTCGCTGGAAGGCGGGCTGGAGGCAGCCGCCGCCTCTATTGACAGCGGCCGGGCCGGCGAAGCACTCGACGGGTTTGTCGCCACCTCGAATGAAGCCCTCTCTGATGAGGAGAGGGAATGAAACCAGGCGCAGTCGATTTTGTGAACCGGTGAGCTCCGTAAGCACCGATGAGGTGATGACTGCAGGTTTGGCGGCTGGACTCGACGCCGTCGGAGTCGCCCCGGCTGAGCCGTTCGAGTCCACCCGGGCCACCCTGGTATCCCGGCGGGAGCAGGGTCTGCACGGGGGGATGGCGTTCACCTATAGAAACCCGGAGCGCTCCACCGACCCGGGTCGAACGGTGAGCGGGGCGCGGTCCCTCGTGGTGGGAGCGCTGGGCTATCGGCGCCCCGCCCCAGCGAGGCCCGAGCGGGCCACGGGCCGAGTGGCCGCCTATGCCCGCCGCGACCACTACGCGAATCTGCGAAGCGCCCTCAGCCAAGTGGCCGATCTGCTGCACGGCGCCGGGCACGAGGCCGCGGTCGTGGCCGACGACAACGCTCTAGTGGACCGGGAGGCGGCCCAGAGGGCGGGGTTGGGATGGTACGGCAAGAACAGCAACATCTTGCTTCCGGGCAGGGGGAGCTGGTTCGTTCTGGGGTCGGTGATAACCACCGCTGCGCTGGAACCGTCGACCCCGGTGCCCGATCAGTGCGGGTCGTGCCGCCGCTGCTTGGACGGCTGCCCGACGGGGGCGATAGTGGCCCCCGGCGTTGTGGACGCCCGGCGATGCCTGGCCTGGCTGGTGCAGGCCGACGGTGACTTTCCCCTTGAGTTCCGAGAGGCGCTGGGCGACCGGATCTATGGCTGCGACGACTGCCAGGAAGTGTGCCCGCCCAACCGGTTAGCCGATTCGGACCACGATAGGGCCGCACCAGAGGCCAGCGATCTGGAAGACGACACTGCATGGGTAGACCTGGTGGAACTGCTGCAAATGGACGACGACGAGCTGATGGCCCGTTACGGCCGCTGGTACATCCCCAAGCGCGAGCCCCGCTATGTGCGGCGCAATGCGCTGGTCGCCCTGGGGAACTCCGGACGGGGTGCCGATCCCGAAGTTGTCGACACTGTGCACCGCTATCGGTTGGCTTCCGACCCCATGCTGGCGCGCCACGCCGGTTGGGCGGCGGCTGCTCTCGGGGTCAGCACCGCAGAGACGGTTTGAACCATGGCTCGACATCTCCTGGTGACCAACGACTATCCCCCCAAGCTCGGGGGAATCCAGAACTACTTGTGGGAGCTGTGGCGCCGGCTGCCCCCTGATGAGGTGTGCGTATTGACCCGCTCCCATCCCGGAGACACGGAGTGGGACGCCCAACAGGATCACCAGGTGATCCGCTCGCCCCGCCAGTTCCTCCTGCCCACTCGGGAAATGGCCGACGAGATCACCGAGTTGGCCGACGACATCGGCGCCGAGCTGGTTCTTTACGATCCCGCGGTTCCCCTGGGCTTGCTGGCTCCCCGGCTTCCCCATCGGTATGGCGTGATCCTCCACGGCGCCGAGGTGACCGTTCCGGGACGCCTGCCGGGAAGCAAGCAGCTGCTGGCCCAGGTGCTGCGAGGAGCCGAGGTGGTGATCACCGCCGGGCGATACTCGGTGGCTGAAGCCGAACGGGCCGCGGGCGGGCCGCTCCCCGCGGTGATCGTGCCCCCGGGGGTCGACGTCAACCGCTTCAAGCCCCTGGATGCGGCTCAGCGGCGGGCCGCTCGCCTTCGCTTCGGGCTTCCGACCAACGCCCCGGTGGTGGTGTCGATCAGCCGGCTGGTGCCCCGCAAGGGCATGGACGTGCTCATTGCCGCCTCGGCCCGGCTGGCCGAGCGCCATCCGGGGCTCACCCTGGCGGTGGCCGGGGCGGGGCGGGACCGGGCCCGGCTGGATCGGATCATCGGCAGCACGGGCGCACCCGCCCGTCTGCTGGATCGGGTGGCCGATACGGACCTGCCCGATCTGTACGGCTGTGCCGACGTGTTCGCCATGGTGTGCCGCCAGCGCTGGGGGGGCCTGGAGCAGGAGGGGTTCGGCATCGTGTTCTTGGAGGCGGCCGCCGCCGGGGTGCCTCAACTGGCCGGCGACAGCGGGGGAGCGGCCGAGGCGGTTGAGCATGGCCGAACCGGCTTGGTGGTGCAGAAGCCCAGTCAGCTAGACGCAGTGATCGCATGCCTGGACGCCCTTTTGTCGGATCGGGTTCGCCTTCAGCGGATGGGAATGGAGAGCCGGCTGAGGGCAGTGGCCGAGTTCTCCTACGACCACATGGCCGAACGGCTCCGAACCGTGATCGCCGAGGTCATAGCCCGCAGGATGAATCGCTGATGGCTATGGGCAGCGGCCTGGTGCCCCCGGAAGTGGAGGGATCGGGCCTCATCAGGGCGTGCTGGGCGGGAACATGGGTGTTCATTGCGGTCGCTGTTTTGACCACCGCATTTCCCGATCCCATGGCGGTGCCCATTGCCGTGGTGTCGCTCGGTCTGCTGGGCCTGGGCTGCTGGGCCATGCTCTGGGCCTTCAAGCGGGCCTTGCAGCGCAGCCGATACGAGTTGATCGGGGTTGGGGGCCTCTATTTCCTGGCGGGCTGCGCACCCCGACCCGTGCGGGTCTCGATGATGGCCGCGTTGGCTCTGGAGTTGGCGGTGGCGCTGGCCGCGGCCTCGGTGCGTCCGTTTACCGCGTCTGCGTTCGGTATCCTGGTACCTGTCTATGCTCTGGGATTGTCCGGCGCATGGGGTGCCAGACATGGGACCTTCCCACCCCGGCCCCCCGACGGCACAACTTCAGAACGCGGCGATCCCAGCAGGAACGGTGACGATGTTTGAGCAGGCCACCAAGAGCATCACCATAGAAGCCTCGCCCGCGCGCTGCTTCGAGGTGGTGTGCGATTTCGAGTCCTACCCCGAGTGGGCCACCGAGGTGAAACAGGTCGAGGTGGTCCGACGAGACGACGACGGGCGAGGCGGTTTGGTGTCGTTTCGGGCCGCGGCCATGGGCCGCAGCACCAACTATCTGCTGGAGTACTACTACGGCTCCAACCCTCTGCGGGTCACCTGGCGGCTGGTGCAAGGGGATCTGACCCGGCGCCTCGACGGCGAATACTGCTTCAATCCGGTGCCCGGCGAGCCGGATCGCACCGAGGTCACCTATCACCTCGCCGTCCAAATGGTTATGCCGCTGCCCGGATTCGTGAAGCGCCGGGCCGAGGCGCGAGTCATGCAGACCGCGCTGGAGGACCTGCGCCGCCGAGCCGAATCGGGTGCCGGGAAACTCCTCTGAATTCGCCCTTCCAGAAAGTAGATTGGATCTGTGGAGTTCCGCCGGATCAACAACCTGCCCCCGTATGTCTTCACCATCATCAACGACTTGAAGGTGGAGGGCCGCCGGGCCGGCCACGACATAATCGACCTGGGATTCGGCAATCCCGACCTCCCGTCGCCCGACATCGCGGTGGAGAAGCTGGCCGAGGCCACACGCAACCCCCGCAACCACCGCTACTCGGCTAGCCGGGGCATCCCCAAGCTGCGCGAGGCCATCGCCGGGTACTACGCCCGGCGGTTCGGCGTGTATCTCGATCCCGACACCGAGGTGATCAACACCATCGGGGCCAAGGAGGGGTTCTCCCATCTCATGTGGACCCTGCTCCAGCCCGGCGACGCCGCCCTGGTGCCGTCGCCCTCCTATCCGATCCACCTCTATGCCCCCCTGTTCGCCGGGGCCGAGGTGCGCGAGATCCCGTTGAGCACCGGCACCGACTTCTTCGGCACCATGCAGGAGCGCTGGCGCTACTCCTGGCCCAAGCCCCGCATCATCGTGCTCTCGTTTCCCCACAACCCCACCACCGCCTGCGTCGACTTGGAGTTCATGGCCGGCGTGGTGGCCTTCGCCAAAGAGCACGATGTGCTGCTGGTCCACGATTTCGCCTACGCCGACTTGGGCTACGACGGCTATCTGCCCCCGTCCATAATGCAGGTGGAGGGCGCCAAGGACGTGGCGGTCGAGCTCTATTCCATGACCAAGTCGTTCTCCATGGCCGGCTGGCGGGTGGCGTTCATGGTGGGGAACCCCCAGGTGGTGGCGGCGCTGGCCAAGCTCAAGTCCTATCTGGACTACGGCACCTTCCAGCCCATTCAGATCGCGGCCACCGTGACCCTGAACGAGGCCCCCGGCCATCCCAAAGAGGTGTGCGACATCTACCAGAGCCGCCGCGACGCCCTGTGCTTGGGGCTGAACCGCATGGGGTGGGAGGTGGAGCCGCCCAAGGGAACCATGTTCGTGTGGGCCAAGATCCCCGAGCCCTATAGGGAGATGGGGTCGGTGGAGTTCGCCTCCTGGCTGGTTCGAGACGCCCGCGTGGCGGTGTCGCCCGGGGTGGGATTCGGTCCCGGTGGGGAGGGCCACGTGAGATTTGCGCTGATCGAGAACGAGCAGCGCACGGCGCAGGCTGTCCGCCAGCTTCGCCAATCGCTGGCCAAACTGGGCTAGTGGCCAAGTCCCCATGAGAGCCCCATGAGAGTCGCCCTGTTGACCGGGGGCGGCGACTGCCCGGGGTTGAACGCCGTCATCCGGGCCATAGTGCGCAAGGCCGAGCGCCATTACGGCGACACCGTGATCGGCTTTCTCGACGGGTGGCGCGGCGTGCTCGAAGGCGATTTCATCGAGGTGGACGTGGAGTTCATGCGGGGAACCCTGCCCCGGGGCGGCACGGTGTTGGGCACTTCTCGGATGTCTCCCCGGATGTACGACGACGGGATCGAACGGGTACGGGCCACCATGGAGGCCACCGGCACCGACGCGTTGATCGTCATCGGAGGCGAGGGGACCCTTTCAGCGGGTGTGGGGGTGTACGAGGCCGGCGCCGCCAATGTGGTGGGCGTGCCCAAGACCATCGACAACGACATTGGGCTCACCGAGCTCACCTTCGGGTTCGACACCGCGGTGGAGATAGCCACCGGCACCATCGACCGGCTGCACACCACCGCGGAATCGCACGATCGGGTGATGGTGGTGGAGGTAATGGGCCGCCACGTAGGGCACATCGCCACCTGGGCCGGCATCGCCGGGGGAGCCACCCTCACCTTGATTCCCGAGGATCCCTTCGATATCGATGCGGTAGCCGAAGCCATCATTCGACGCCACCAGCGGGGCCGATGGGCGTCGATCGTGGTGGTAGCCGAAGGGGCCCAGCCCAAGGAGGGCACGTTGGAGCTGCCCGAACCGGAAGTCGATCAATTCGGCCATGTCCGGTTGGGGGGAATCGGCCAGGTGGTGGCCACCGAGATCGAGGCCCGAACCGGCTTCGACACCAGGGTCACTGTGTTGGGCCATGTCCAGAGGGGGGGCACCCCCTCGGCATTCGACCGAGTGCTCTGCTCGTGGTACGGCATCGCGGCGATCGATGCCGTCCACGACGGCGCCTGGGGGTCGATGGTGGCCTTCCAGAACGGCGAGATGGCCCGAGTGCGGCTGGCCGACGCGGTGGCCGAGCTGAAACCGGTCAGCCCTGCCCTCTACGAGGTGGCCCGGACTTTCTTCGCCTAGCAGCCCTTAGCTTCTTGCGGTCCAAGGAGTCGCTAGGCGCTGCCATTGATTGTTGATGCTTGTCTAAAAGTCCAGGGTGAAGTCCGGCGGCAATCCGGGCGGCAGGGTTGGGGTGGGCTGGGGGGTTGGGGTTGCTACCGCGGTAGGGGTGACCGGCGGCTCAGGGGTTGGCGTCTCCGGCGGCGCCGTGGGCGTCTCGGCCGGTGGAGTGGGTGCGAGGGTGGCGGCCGGAGTGGGCTCGGGGGTGGGCTCGGGCTGGTATTCGGGGTCAACCGAGTAGAAGTCGTCCCTGGTCACGGGCAGATCGCTCTCCCCGCTGTCGGTGGGAAGCGGCACGGGATTGTCGTTGAGCATCAGCGAGAAGCGGTTGGCGTTGGTGTTCTCGATGGCGGTGAACACCAGCTGGGCCACCGCGAGCTGGCGATTCTCGCCCTCCAAGCGCTCTTCGAACACCTCGGACTCCAGCGCCACGGTCACCAGATCATTGGCCGGGTTGACGTTGACCGCCACCACATCGACGTCGGCTGGCAGGGCGGTGGACAGAGCCTGTTCGGACTCGGCCTCGTTGGGGGCCGAGAACAGGGCCTCCAACACAGCGTTGGGCCGGGCCGGGCTGGCTACGTTGCGCACCACGGGGGACAGCAGATTGTTCTCATCGATCAAGTAGATGAGCACCTGTTGGGTTATCAGCGGGGTTGGCTCGGGCGATTCTGTCGGCGCGGCCAAGTCTTCGGGAAGCCTTGAGTAGTCCACGGTGCGAGGGCGACCGTCTTCGGGCACCGAGCAAGCGGTGGCCGCCAGCAGAGCGCCAGCCAAAGCCGCTCCCAATGCTGCCGCCAGGCGTCGCAGAGTGGTCTGCCCAGTCATGACACGACGATGGGTAGTTGGACAACGAATCGGGTGCCCCGCTGACCGTCGGGTCGGTCCTCGCACCAGACGCGGCCCTCGTGGAGGGCGACGTGCTCAGACACCAGCGCGAGTCCCAGTCCCACCCCGGTGGTGGTGCCCCGCTCTACCGTCTGCCGGCCCCGGGAGAATCGGTCGAAGATGTGCTCTTTCTCGTCGTCGGCCACACCGGGACCGGCGTCGTCTACCGCGATCACGACCTCTTTCATGTGGTGGCCGAGGGTGATCCTGGTGGCTCCTCCCGCGTATTTCTGGGCGTTGCTCAGGAGGTTGTCGATCACCTGCACCAGCCGGCGCTTGTCGGCCCGCACCCTGGTTCGGGCGGTGACCAGGTCGCAGACGATGGGAATCTCCACCGGGCTGGTGGCCGACACCGCATTCTCCACGAACTCGAGCATGTTGAATACGTCGAGGTCGAGCTCGGCGGTGCCCACATCGAAGCGGGAGATCTCCAGCAAGTCCTCCACCAGGTGCTCGAACCGGTTGACGTCCTCGGTGAGCAGGTCGAGCGCGGTACGGGCCCGCTCGGGCAACTCGGCCCGGCGGGTGTTCATCACCTCCAAGGAGGCTGACAGGGTCATCAGCGGCGATCGCAGCTCATGGCTGACCTCGGACGCGAACCGCTCGTCGCGGGCGATCCGGTCTTGGAGCGCGCCCACCATGTCGTTGAACGAGTCGGTGAGCGCAACCAACTCTCGGGCGGCCCCCGCCTCCAGTCGGGTGCTCAGGTCGCCGTGGGCGATGGACTGGGCTGCGGTGCCGATTTCCACCAGCGGGCGCAGCAGGCGGCGGCTGGCCCAGAAGCCGACCCCGGCCGAGGCCAGCGTCACGCCCCCGCCGGCACTGGCGAGGATGATCCCCAGCGAGCCCAGCGTGTCCTCGATCTCATCCAGCGGCGTGGCCTCGTAGTAGGAGGCGTTGTGGCCGGGAATGGGGATGCCGATCACCAAGAAGGGCTTGTCCCTCACCCGGTAGCGCATTCGAGCCGGTGTGCCGCCCTCCACCGTTCGGCGGAGCCGCTCGTCGATGTCGCCCTGCTCGAACTCGAATGACGGCTGGAACCAGTCGCTGCCCACCCTGAGCACCGGACGGGAGCCCTCAGGGGTGGCCAGCGTGCTGACCAGGTTCTGAAGGGCTTCCGACTCGATATCGGGGCTGAGTCGGCGGTTGACCACCGAGGCGTTGAACCCCACCGTGGCCAAGGCGTCATTCTCCCGCCCGTTGAGCAGGTTTTGGCGGGTCAGCGCGAACACGGTCACGCTGAGCAGCGCTGACAGCAGCAGCGTGGTCAGCACCAAGGCCAGGATGATGCGGGTGCGGAGCCTCAGCCGGCGAGCCCGCGATCCCGCCCGGTGCCAGATTTGGGAGACAAGCCCCTGGTTGGGGGCCGCGGCACCCGTTTCCGACCAGGTCATTGGCGCGTTGCCCCTGGTTCCTAGGCTTGGAGCTTGTATCCCAGGCCGCGAACGGTGACCACGTAACGCGGGTTGGCCGGGTCGGTCTCGATCTTGGTGCGCAGCCGTCGGATGTGGACGTCCACCAGTCGGCCGTCTCCGAAATATCCGAGATCCCAAACCCGCTCCAGGAGCACTTCTCGGCTGAGCACTCTTCCGGAGTTGCTGGCCAACTCGACCAGGAGGCGGAACTCCGTTTTGGTGAGGTGGGCCTCTTCGCCGTCGACGGTCACCACGCCCTGCTCGGGCATGATCTCCAGCCGCCCGAAGCGCATTTCGGTCATGGTGGTGTCGGTGGTTCGCACCCGGCGCAATAGGGCGCGGATTCGAGCGGAGAGCTCTTTGGGCGCGAACGGCTTGGTGAGGTAGTCGTCGGCGCCCGCCTCCAGCCCGGCCACCACATCGTGGGTGTCGGCGCGAGCCGTGACCATGATGATGGGAACGTCGCTGGTGCGGCGAATGGTGCGGCACACCTCGAAGCCGTCGATGTCGGGGAGCATTATGTCGATGAGGACGACGTCGGCCGGAGCCTCCGAGAAGGCGTCGAAGGCATCTTGTCCGTTGGCCGCCTCGGCAACGTCCCAGCCCTCGTCTTCGAGGGCAAGGCGGACCGCGGTGCGGATCCTCTCGTCGTCCTCAATGGCCAGGATGCGAGTTCCCACCCTGAAATGGTGCCTGATTTTCAGCCCAAATGCGTGGCAGGGGAATTCATAGACGGTCGGCTTCGGCGTTTTGCAGCAGTTTCAGCAGGGTCTCGGCCACCGCGGGGGCAGCGGCGAACACAAAAGCGCTGCTGGGAGGCCCGCCGTTCAGGTCTTGGACGATTGCGCCGGCCTCTTCGCAAATGAGGGTTCCCGCGGCATAGTCCCACGGGTTCAGCCCCACTTCGAAAAAAGCGTCCACCCGGCCGCAAGCCACCGAGCACAGATCGACGGCGGCCCCGCCCACTCGCCGGATGTCCCCGATGAGGGGAAGCAGCTCTTTGAGCACCTCGGCCTGGCGGGGTCGCCGGTCGTGGGCGTACGAGAACCCGGTGGCCACCAGGGCCAGCGCGGGGTCTCCGTCGGGTCGGACATGGGTCGGACGGCCGTTGAGGCGAGCACCGCCGCCCCGGTGGGCGGTAAAGGTCTCGTTGAGCACAGGGTCGACCACCGCGCCGGCGACGATCTGGCCGTCGGCCTCCGCAGCCACCGACACCCCGAAGCCGACATGGCCGTAGACGAAGTTCACCGTGCCGTCGATGGGGTCGATGATCCAGCGCACTCCGCTGGTGCCGTCGCGGCCGGTGCCCTCTTCGCCCATCACGGCGTCGTCGGGCCGGTGGGAGGTGAGGAAATCCACGATGGCGGCCTCGCAGGCCACGTCCATGTCGGTCACCAGGTCGGTTCGCGACGACTTGGCCGATATCTGGAGTTGGGCCCCGGATTGGGCCCTCAGCAGCGAAGCCGCCACTTCGGCGGCCTCAGCGGCGAGCTTCTCCAGGTGGTCCCAAGTTTGCACCGCCGGCGCTGAAGAGGGTTCGGTTTCTGGCACAGATGAAACCCTAGGTGGTTGATGCCGGGGGATAAGGCCAATAAGTCCGGGGCCGGGCCGGAGACTCTACGCTGGTCAACGTGGCATCTCGCGGAGTAGTCGATCTTCGGTCGGACACGCTGACGCAGCCCACCGACGCCATGCGGCAGGCCATGGCCTCGGCTCTGGTGGGCGACGACCGCTACGGGGAAGACCCCACGGTCAACCGCTTGGAGGAGCGTTTCGCCCACCTGGTGGGAAAACCGTCCGCCATGTACGTGCCGTCGGGCACGATGGGCAACCAGATCGCCCTGCGGTTGCAGGGAACCGCAGGCAGCAACGTGGTGGTGGGTCGCCGCCAGCATTTGATGTCCTATGAGAGCGGCGCGGCCGGGCTGAACAACGCCTTTCAGATCTACGCGGTGGACGACGCGGGCGGAGTGGTCGACACTGAGGCCGCGGCCGAGGCGGTGGCCGCCGGCCAAGGCGGGTTTTGGCCCCCGGTGTCACTGGTCTGCCTGGAGAACACCCATCTTTCGTCTGGTGGCCTGGCCATCGGCGGTGATGAACTGGCCGCGGCTGCCGCATTGGGGCCGCCTGTTCACCTGGACGGTGCTCGCCTGTTCAATGCCGCCATTGCCTTGGAGACCACCGCCGAGGAGTTGGCCGGCGCCGCCACCACGGTTATGTCGTGTGTGTCCAAAGGCTTGGGGGCACCGGTGGGATCGCTGCTGGCCGGGCCGTCCGACCTGATCGCCGAGGCCCGGCTGCACCGGCGGCGACTGGGTGGGGCCATGCGGCAGGCCGGCGTGATCGCTGCGGGCGGTCTCCACGCTCTGGACCATCACATTGATCGGCTGGCCGACGACCACGCCCGGGCCCAGCGCTTAGGCGACGTGGTGGCCGAGCGGTGGCCCGGCACTCGCCTCGGCGAGGCCGAGGCTGCCTGCGGGCGTCCCTTTACCAATGTGGTGGCGTTTCGCCATTCGGATTCTCTGGGACTGCTGGATCACCTCAGCCAAGCCGGCATCCGGGCTGGGCTTCTGGCCCCGGGCATCGTCCGGTTCGTCACCCATCTGGACCTGGACGACGCCGACATTGATCGGGCAGTAGCGGCCCTTGCCTCAGCACCGGGTTAGCTAGTACTGATCGCGGTCTCGGCGGCGGCCGGCCACTACTGATCGCGGTCTCGGCGGCGGCCGCCGAACAGGCGCCACTCCTCCATGGCCCGCAACGTCAATATGGCCACCACGGCTAGGCCCACTGCCCCGGCCACCGCGCCGATCAGCGCCCCAAGTCCGGTCCACAAAGCGCAGTCGCCCTCGCACTGGAGGTCGATGTAGGCGAACCCGATAAGCCCCCCGCACAGCCCCCCCACCAGAATCGACGCGAAAGCCAGCCACCGCGCCCCCTTGGGAGGAAGGGCAGTGCGCTCCTCAGGCGATCCCGGATCCACCATCCGCCCATGTTACGGGGGCGACGAACCGGCCAATCGTGTTGGGGCCGGGTTGCGATGTCGCTGGGGCGGGCCATACTGGTGCGGTGGCGGAGGCAGCGCCGGGGCGAGTTCGGGATTGGGAGGTGGCCGGGGGAGTAGTGCTGCGGGGGGAGCAGCTGCTGCTGGTGCGCAACCGGCGACGCAACGACTCGGTGGAGTGGAGCACGCCAGGCGGGGTGGTCGATCCGGGGGAGACCATGCTGGAGGCGCTGGGTCGGGAGGTGCTTGAGGAGACCGGGATCCAAGTCAGCGTTTGGGAAGGCCCGCTGTATGAGATAACCGTGGATTTCACCGACCTGGGGTGGCGGCTTCGGGTGGAGGCCCACCGGGCGGTGGAGTGGAACGGCGAGATCGTGCTGGAGGATCCCGACGGCATCGTGGAGCACGCCGACTTCTACGGTTCCGATGAGTGCGAGGTCCATCTGGTCCAGAGCCCTCGCTGGGTGCGGGAGCCACTGCTGGAGTGGTGCCGTGAGCGGCCAGATCACATATTGAGCTATCGGTATCAGGTGACCGGCACTGAGATCGACGGCCTCGCAGTCACCAGGCTGTAGCGACGGTGATGGAGGACTCACCCGGCCGCAGCAAGGGGTCCAAGGCGGGCTCCATCCTGCACGTCGATATGGACGCCTTCTTCGTGTCGGTGGAACAGCTTCGACGCCCTGAGCTGAAGGGGCTGCCGGTGGCTGTGGGAGGTCCGGGCAGCAGAGGAGTGGTGGCGTCGGCCTCATACGAGGCCCGAGCCTTCGGGGTTCATTCAGCCATGCCAGCGGTTCAGGCCCGCCGCCTGTGTCCTGAGATCGTGTTCTTGCCCGGCGACCACCAGCTCTATCAGGAGGTGAGCGAGCGCATCATGGCCATCTTGCGGTCGTTCACGCCGCTGGTGGAGCCCCTGTCGCTGGACGAGGCGTTCTTGGACGTGTCCGGCGCCCATGGCTCCCCGGTGGAGATCGGCCATTCGATCAGACGGCAGGTCCGCGATGACGAGGGCATCAACTGCGCGGTGGGGGTGGCCGCCATCAAGTTCCTGGCCAAGCTGGGCTCCAAGCTGGCCAAGCCCGAGCCCACGCCCCAAGGGCCGTCAGGCGGCGTTGGCGTTTTCGAGGTCGCGGTCGGCGAGGAGCGGGCGTTCTTGTCCCCCCGCCCAGTGGGCGACATCTGGGGCGTGGGCCCGGCCACGCTGGCCCGCCTCGATCGCGTCGGGATCTCCACCATCGGGGAATTGGCCGAGTTTCCCCTTGAGCGGCTGGCCGCGGTCGTCGGCAACGCCCACGGCAAGCACCTTCACGATCTGGCCAACGCGGTGGATCCCCGCCCGGTGATTCCCAACACGGCGCCCAAGTCGATGAGCCGAGAGCAGACCTTTCCCCGCGACCTGCACACTCATGAAGAGCTCGGCGCGGCGTTGGTGGCTCTGAGCGATTCGGTGGCATCCCGCCTCCGGACCTCTGAATTGGCGGGACGCACGGTCACCCTCAAAGTCCGCTTTGGAGACTTCACCACCATCACCCGGTCTCATACGATGGCCGGCCCGGTTGACTCTGGAGTGGTGCTGGCTCGGGAGGCCAAACGGCTGTTGGAGGAAGTGGACGTTGCCGCCGGTGTGCGGCTCATCGGGGTGGGGGTGTCGGAACTGGAGGAGCCCGGCCAGCGCCAGCTCTCTCTGGAAGACGCCCGCTCCTCCTCGTGGCACGACGTCGACCGAGCCGTCGACCGCATCAGGGGCCGATTCGGGTCCGAGGCCATCCAAACCGGAGGCGCAGCCGACACCGGTCCCCGTAGCGGCGGTTGGACACGGCCGAATTAGACGCCTCGGGCGGTGCATCTGGACTCGGCCGAATTGAGCGCCTCGGGTGGCGCATCACCGGTTGCTGGCATTGTCTGGCAGGTCGGCCTGTGAGACACTTAGACAGTGCCACTCTCCGAGGACGAGCAACGCATCCTTAGCGAAATAGAGGAACAGCTCTATGAGACCGACCCCGCGCTGGCTCGCGAGGTCGGCCGAACCACGGTGTTCACCCACCCCGCCCGCAACCTCCGGCTTGCGATTCTGGGCTGCATCGTGGGGCTGATATTCATGATCTTGACCCTCTCCACGTCGTACTGGCTGTCGTTCCTGGGCTTTTTGGTAATGCTGGCCGCCTCATTGTGGGGATGGAGCAACCTGCGCCAGCTCGGGCGCTTCGGGCTTCAACAGATCAGCGACAGCATCAACAGGGGCGACGTGAGCGCCTATCTGCGCTCGCCAGGCCGCCGCATTATGAACCGCTTGCGCCGCGGCGACGCCGAGCGCCCCTGACGGCCCACTGCCGTATTGCCGCTGCGCAGCGGCTAGGGGCCGATTTTCCAGCTGGGACCGCGTTTTGGCCGCCGCCGCGAGTTGAGCAGCGGCCGAGGGTTGAACACCGCGGCGACCTTCTGCCACCACCTCACCCTGAAGTTGACCTCGGAGCGAACCGACAGCGACCAGGTCCGGGCCAGCCACTGGTTGTGGTCGGTGGGCTCTGATGGGGCGAAAGTCGCAGCTGCGGCCAACTCGCCCAGTTGCCGCAAATCGGGGCTGTGAAGCGGGACTTGCTCGATGGCCCGGCGGGCGAATTCGGCATTGGTCTCGTCGGGGCGGGGGTTCATGCTGATTAGCGCCAACGCCTCCACTGTCTCCGCCCACAGCAGCCTGATCTTCCCCCGGTTGCCGGTGATCTTCAGAAAGCGCCGCTGATTCTGCAACTTGCGGAGCCAGGGAATGAGCAAGACCATCAGCACGGCCAGAGAAGGGGCCAAAATGGCTATCCACGTCTTCCAGGTGATTCCGCCTCTGCTGCCGGACGGCTCCCCCCGCAAGTCACCGGTTTCCGGCAAGTCGGGGGGGAACAGGCTTTCGAAGTCGGTCGAGGGTTCGAAGGGGCCGAAGAGCTCGGGGGCAGGTTCCTCATCCGGTCCCAGTAAATCGGGTCCGCTGACCGCTTGGGCCTCGGCCAGACCGGTGTAGTTCTGGGCGCCGGGGGCGCCTCGGCCCGGAGTGGGCTCGAAGGCCACCCACCCCACTCCGGCCAAATAAACCTCAGGCCAGGCATGGGCGTGCTTGCCCTGGACCACATAGAGGTCGGGATCGTCCGGGTCGGCCTCGCCCACGGTGAAGCCCACCGCCACCCGTGCCGGCAGTCCCACAGAACGGGCCATGGCGGCAAAAGTCCCGGCGAACTGCTCGCAATAGCCCCTTCGAGTGCTCAGGAACTCCTCGATCCGGTTCCCGGAGTGGCCGGGGGTCACGTTGGCGTCGTAGACGAATCCCCCGCTGCGGAAGAAACTCTGAAGAGCCAGGGCCTTCTCGTAGCCCGATCCGGCTCCGTCGGTGAGCTGGGAGGCCAGTTCTCGCACCCGGGAGCTGAAGTCCGACGGCAGCGACGTATAGGAGTCGGCCGGTGATTCCACTGCGGCATCGAAGGGGATGGCTTTGAGCGCCTCGGGGTCGAATCGGGGCAGGGCAGAGGTGACGGCGTAGGAGAGGTTGTTGGAGGTGTCCAGGGAGCGGCCGACGATGAGCGTTGACGACGAGGGCTCGTAGCTGATGTCTATGGTGTCCGAGACCACCGATCGGGGTTCGAACGCTGCGGGCAGCCAGACCGCGCCGAGCTGTTCGATGCTGAACTCCTGCACCGACTCCTCCACGCTGGACCCCGACTGGAACAGCGACGGCAGCCGCGTCGGGCGAGCGGCGTAGTCGGCCCGCGACGTCCACACCTGCCCGTCGAATTCGTCTAGGGCAGTGAGGCGCCAATACGACCGCTCCTCAGCCCTCACCCGGAACATCACTCTGTCGGCCTGGCCCACCAATCGGCCCCTTATGTCCACCAGCGGGCTGATCACCACCCTCCCAGAGCTTTGCCGACCCCGCTCGACTGCTTCGCTCAAGTCGATCAACGGGTCGTCGTTGCTGCCCAGAACCGGTCCAGCGGCCAGCGCCCCGGCCAAGGCCACCGCGGCGATGGCAGCGCCTCCTCCCAACAGCGCCCTTCGGCCGCTCAAGGCCCGCCCCTCACCCCCGAGCCAAGCAGCGCCGGCGGTGTGGGCCACCACCCGGCGAGTTGTGGCAAACAGCAGCAGAGCCCCGGTGAACAAGCCGATGGTGAGAACCCGGCCCTCGTCGGTGCCGGCCAGGCCGGTGAAGGTTATGGCGACGATCGGCAGCACCATGGGCTCGAACAGGGCCCGCATCCTCATCGCCGTCCAGTCGTAGAAGAACGCCAGCAGCCACACTGCCGCCATGGCGGTTACGGTGAACCCGTCGACCGGTTCTACCGGGGGGCTGAGTTCGCCGAAGCTGGTCCAGGCCAGCTCCAGGTCGTCGACCAACGCCGTCTGGGTGTCAGGGGCGGGCAGACCCCAGAAGGCGGTGTTCCAGTAGAGGGTCCAGGTGACGGTCAACACCAGGCCGACAACGGCGGTCAGGGCGGAGATCAGCATTCCCCAGCCGAGTCGGCGAACCATCAGCGCTAACAGATGGCCGGCGGCGGCCGCGATGCCCACTGGCAAGACCCATTCGTTGCCCTCGAAAACCCGGATGAGGCTGAAGGCAGTGGCCGCGGTCAGGATTGGCCCCGCGGCTTCCAAGGCGGACTCCCACCCGCTTGAAGCTCGAGGGGCGGTCATAGGCGGTGCTCGGCTGTGCTCGTTGCGGTTGGGCCGGGCGTGGCTGAAGGCTCGTCGCCGGTGGCCGTATGGGCCGACCACGCTTCGGTGAAGCTCCTGGCCTCGTCCACCATCAGCACAGTCGTTCCGGGGACGAACCGATGCGGCCGCTGCCCCGGCTCGGAACCGGCGAACAGCACCACGGTCTTGGAGCTGAATTGGGAGCCCAAGGGCACCAAAGACCCGGGTTCGGTACCGTCAACGGCGGCGGACAGTGTCACGATGAGCCCCCCGCCGTGCTCTCGTCCTAGCTGTTCGACCGCGCCGATCAGGCTGCCGATGTCGGGGCTCACCAGGGCCAAGTGCTCGTAGATCTTGTAAAGGTGGGCAGAGTCGGCGCCAAAGCCGCTGTCGAAGTCCGCGGTGGTGGTCAGGCGGATCTGATCCCCGCGATGCTGGCTAGCACGGCAGATGCTGGCGGCGGCCGAAACCATGGCCTCAAATCGCTCGCCGTCGGCCTCGGTTCCCAGCTGAGCGCTCCGGGTGTCAAGCAAGACGGTGGTATGGGTGTGGGAGAACTCCTCGAACTGGCGCACGATCAACTCATCGTGACGGGCCGACGAGCGCCAGTGGATGCGCCGGGGGTCGTCGCCCCGCTGGAACGGGCGCAGGCCGTAGAGCTCTTCGCCGCTTTGGGCCATGGGACTTCGCCGGACGGCGTCGAACGAGCTTCCCGGAAGGCGAGGGGGCGGCCCAATGGGATACATGGCGGGGTAGACCAGCGCCTCGGCCTGGCCGCCGAGTTGGAAGCGGCGGGCCGACATGCCCAGCGGGTCGGTCAGTGTGATCGCCAGCGGCCCCACGCTCACCCGACCCCGCTCCTCGGTGGGGAGCCGGTAGGCAGCGGTCAGTCCCTCATCGGTCCGCACTGGTGCCACCAGCAGTTCGGGCGACTGGAAGGAACTGGTTGAGCGCTTGGTGGTGAACGAGATGTGGTCGGCCAGGCGCAGCACCGGGGTGCGAATTCGGCCGGGGTTGGCCATTTCCAGCCTCACCTGGCAGTCGTCGCCCACGTGTGCTTCCTGGGGTTGCAGTGAACGGGAGACCACCCGCAGCGGCTGGCGGACTTTGACGAATACCAAACAGAGAACCGCCACCGCCATCCCGGCGACGCCCACTGCCAGCAGCTCGTCCGAGCCGAAAATCCGGCCCGCCGCCACCAGCAACGCCGATCCGATTAGGAGCAGCCAGCCTGAGGGGGTGAGCACGGTGGGCGAGAAGCTAGTCAACCGGGGCCGGAACCGAGCCCATAACCTCGTCCACGATCTGCGCGGGTGGCGTGCCGCGGGCCCGGGCCTGGGGGTTCAACAGCAGCCGGTGGGCCAAGACCGGCACGGCCAGCTGCTTTACGTCGTCGGGAAGCACATAATCGCGCCCCTGGGAAGCGGCTCGCACCCGGCTGGCCCGTTGCAGCGCGAGGGTGGCCCGGGTGGACATGCCCAAGATGAGGCTGGGGTGGTCTCTGGTGGCGTTGGCGATCTGCACCAGATAGCGCTTGATCCCCGGCGCGGTGAAGACGGCTGCGGCATGGTCGGCCAGCGCATTGACGGCCTGCGGTTCGAGGGCAGGGCGAAGGGAGTCCAGCGGATTGACGTTTCCGTGGGCGTCGAGGATGTCTAGCTCGGCCTGTCTTGAGGGGTAGCCCACCTCGATCCGCATCAAGAAGCGGTCGAGCTGGCTCTCGGGCAAAGGGTAGGTGCCTTCGTGCTCCAGCGGATTCTGGGTGGCGATAACCATGAACGGCCGGGGGAGAGCATGGGTGGTTCCGTCGACGGTTACCTGCCGCTCGGCCATGGCCTCCAGCAGGGCCGACTGGGTTTTCGGGGAGGCCCGGTTGATCTCGTCGGCCACCACTATGCCGGAGAACACCGGACCGGGTTGGAAGTCCAGCGTGTTGGCCGCACGGTTCCAGATGGTGGCCCCCACGACATCGGAGGGGAGCAGGTCGGGGGTGAACTGAATGCGGCCGAACTCAGCCTGCACGGTTATGGCCAGGGCCTTGGCCAGGCTGGTCTTGCCGACGCCGGGGGCGTCTTCGATCAGCAGGTGACCCTCGGCCAGCAGGCAAGTCACCGCCAAATCCAAAACGTCGGCCTTGCCCATGATGGCCCGCCCGATGTTGCCGGTTATGGACTGGAACTGCTCGGCGAACAATCCCTCCTCCGGTTCTTGCAAAGCCATAACTTGGAGTCTCTCAGGTGTTGTGGAGCTGCGGCCAACGGGTTGGCATGTCCACGAGCATCCCGTCGGCGCTGGGGCCGTGGTCGCGCAGCGTTCCCCGGCGCCGGAAGGCCGTGTTGTAGCGCTCGGGCTGGGATGTCCAGCAAACGCTAGGTGTGAGCCCTGAAATGATGGCGTTGTCGCAGTCCTCCAGCTCTACCCGGCGGGCACCCGACAGCCACACGGTGCGCTGGAGCACCCAGGCGGCCTCGGCGGCCTCAGGGGCGAGCGCCTGCTCGCACCAGCGCACGAAGCCGCCTTTGATCTGGCGGCCGGAGAAGGGCTCGGGGGAATCGATTTCCAGAGTCTTGGCCATTCTCCAGCGGAGCACCTCCACCCCGTCTCTTTCGATCCAGGCGTCGAACGGAGGCTGGTCCCAGTCGGGGACGGTGGCGTCGTACTGGCGGGTGGCGGATTTCCCCCGGGCGGCGTGAAGCACCCCGAGGACGGCCGCATCGTAGAGATGGGTGCACTGCTGGCGAACATCGGTCCAGGCGAAGACCTCGGCCGCAGAGCTGGTCAGCGGGCATCCCACCAGCAGTTGGAGTTGGTCGAGCGCCCCCGAGCACGGCTCCCACGGCATTCGGGGCCCGGCGGCGGACGCCCCGGTGATGTGGCGGCCGTCATGGGTGAGCGCCGCCTCATAGTGGTGCATGTCGTCCTCGAGTCCCACAACCACGGTCCTGTAGTCGGGGGCGATCATGCGCAGCCGTCGGCGGAACGCTCCACTGCCGTGGCGATTGCGGACCAACACGGGCTGTCGCTCATCCTGGGGCACTAGCCGATGTTCCCACACTGGAATCGAACGACCAGATTCATCGTGCGGGCAAGTACTGTCGGCTGATCGTGTCGGATCAACCCTCCGCGCTCCGCGCCCTGTCCCATCGCTCGTTTCTGCTCTTCTTCATCGGCGTGTCCATCGCCACTACCGGGCAGTTCATGCAGTCGTTGGCCGTGCCCTTCTACATGAACGAGCTGACCGACTCGAATTGGTGGGTGGGCAGCTCGGCGTTTGCGGTGCTGATCCCGTCGCTGTTCATGACCCCAGTGGCCGGCATCTGGAGCGATCGGATCAGCCGCAAGGCCCTCTTGTTCGGGTCGTTCTTCACCCAGCTGGCCTGCTCGGCAGCATTCTTGGCGCTGTTCGCCGCCGACCTCCTCACCCCTTGGCTGATGATCGGCATCCAGGTGGTGGTGGGGGTGGCCTCGGGATTCCAGTGGGCGCCCACCCAGGCGATGACCGCGCTGTTGGTGCCGCCCGAAGACCTTCTGTCGGCGGTGCGCTTCGTGTCGCTGTCGTTCACCGCCGGGCGGGCGCTGGGGCCGGCATTGGCCGGGCTCACCTTGCTCTATTGGGGTCCGGGACCGGCGTTCGCGGTGACCATCGTGGGCTTCGCCCTGGGTCTGGCCATGATGGCTCCGATGAGGCTGCGGGACGCGGAACCGGTTGAGCAAGAGCCGTTCTGGTTGCAGTTCCGCCATGGCTTGGACTACGTCAGGCGTCGTCCCGCCATGCGCTTGGTGATGCTCACCTCGTTCATCGTGGCCAGCGTCGGAGCGGTCTTCGCCTTCGCATTGGTGGCCAGCGTGGCCGACGACGTGTTCTCCCTCGGCGATGGCGGCTTGGGCTGGCTCACCGCCACCTTCGGCTTCGGATCGCTGATGGTGGGCTTGTACGTCACCAATTTCGGCGACCGCCACCTTCGCTCCCGGATCGAGATGGCCGCCGTCGGGGTGTACGCCTTGGGAGTGCTGGCGGTGGGGGCCACTCCGTGGTTGGCATTCGGATTGCTGGGCTACTTCGTGTTCGGTGCGGCCCACATGGCCCACGGGGTCACGGTGAACAGCGCCCTGCAAGTGCAGGTCGACGAGCAGTATCGAGGCCGGGTGATGTCGGTGTGGCTGATGTCGGTGCTGTCCGGGCTGCCGATCGGCTCGCTGATCGGCGGATTCCTGGGCGATCTCGTGTCGATGCGGTTCGTGCTTTTGCTCTATGGCGGATTGCTGGCCGTGTTCTGGGCTTTCACGGTGGTCCGATCCAACGGATTCGCCGGTCTCGATCTCGGCTCCGACTGACCGGCGGGGCGGGAGGAGAACTCCACCGGCTGGCGACAAGTACCGTTGTGAGGGCTGCGGAGACGGCGGTTTTTGGGAGGCGAATCGATGAAGACTCGGGCTGCGGTGTATCGGGAGCCGAATGTCCCGCTGGACATCGTCGATTTGGACATCTGCAATCTGGCCCCCCAAGACGTGCTGGTGCGGATCACCCACAGCGGAATCTGCCATAGCGACCTGAACGTGTACCACGGCACCCGCGAATGGGAGACCCCCATGATCTTGGGCCACGAAGGTGCTGGGGTAGTGGAGCATGTGGGGGATGGGGTCACCGGGGTCAAGCCCGGCGACCGTGTGGTGCTGTCGCTGGTGGCCAGTTGCGGGCGGTGTAGGTCGTGCGCCGCCGGTTTCGCCAACCGCTGCCAGGTGCTGCCCGCATTCCCCATCGGCACCTACTACGACGGTGGCCATCGCTTTGAAAAAGACGGCGAGATCCATCATTCGTTCTGCACGGTGGGTTCGTTTGCCGAGCACGCCGTGGTTCACTTCTCCAAGGCGGTGAGAGTGCCCGACGATGTTGGATTGGACGTGGCCTGCCTAGTGGGTTGCGGCGTGCCCACCGGGGTGGGATCGGCGGTCAACACCGCCCAGGTTCGCCGGGGGAGCACCTGCGTGGTCTACGGCTGCGGCGGTGTCGGCCTCAACGTGATCCAGGGCTGTCGTCTCATGGGCGCAGCGGAGATCGTGGCGGTAGACTTGCTGGCCGACAAGCTGGCCCTGGCCGAGAAGTTCGGCGCCACCCATACTTTGAACGCGTCCGACGACGATCCGGTGGCCGCGGTAATGGAGATGACCGGAGGCCGAGGGGCCGACTACGCCTTCGAGGTGATCGGTTCCGGGGCCACCTACATGAACGCCTGGAACTCCATCGGGATGGGCGGTTTGGCCGTGATGGTGGGCGGGCCGCCCGCGGGGACCCCGTTCCACATCGACGCCACCGAGATCTACTTCGGCAAGGCGCTCACCGGCAGCATGTACGGCAACTCCTCGCCCGCCCGGGACTTTCCGTGGATATTCGACCTCTACCGATCCGGTGAGCTCCTGCTGGATGAGCTGATCACCCAGCACCGCCCATTGGACGACGTCACCGCCGCCCTAGACGAACTCGACACCGGCGGCGTAGTCCGCACCGTGCTGGACATCGGCGAGGAATAACTCAACTACCCGAACTCGTCGATCCAGCGGGTGTAGTCGTCGAGCACCGGCAACACCTCGTCGGCTGAGCCGCCGTGGGGGAATCGCAGCACCACCTCGGTGATGCCTATTTCCTGGTAGTAGGCCAGCTTTCCGGGATCGGGGTGGGTGCCGTAGGTGATGAGCTCCAACTCGTCGATGCTCCGCCCTACGACGGCCATGGCCTCGCCCAAATCGGCGAGGGCGGCTCTCATTCCGGCACCGCCGATGGGCATCCAGCCGTCGCCGAACTCTGCGATGTGGGCGAAGGCGGTAGGTCCGGGAGCGGCACCGATGATGGTGCGGATGCGGGGCTGCTGGACGGGCTTGGGCCAGCTCCACGAGGGCTCCATGTCCACGAATTCCCCGTGGAGCTCGGCGACCTCCTGTCCCCATAATGCTTGAGCGCACAGCATGTGCTCTCGCACTCGGGCACGGCGGCGGCCCACGTCGACGCCGTGGTTCTCCATCTCCTCATGGTTCCAGCCGTAGCCCACGCCCAGCACCAGGCGACCCCCGCTCATCCAATCGAGGGTGGCGCACTGCTTGGCAAACGTGATGGGGTCGTGTTGGGCGGGCAGGGCTACCCCTACGCCCAGACCCACGGAATTGGTGGCCTGGGCGCAGGCCGCCAAAGCGATATAGGGGTCCAGCGTGCGCACGTAGGTCTCGGGCAGCACTTCCTCACCGGTGGGTGGAGGTGTGCGCCGGCTGGTGGGGATATGGGTGTGCTCGGGCAGGTAGATGCAGGCGTATCCTCGGGCCTCTGATTCTTGGGCCAGGCGCACCGGAGACATCGACCGGTCGGTGGTCTGCATCATCACCCCGAACCGCATGACCAAAGCGTATGTTGCTTGGGCTGCCAGTTTCGCTGCTGGCACGGGTACTGTCTGGGCCAGCTAATGGAACGACAACCAAAGATCAGGCTGGTAGCTACCACTGAGGTGCCCATGAGATGGGGTCGATTCGCCTGCCACGCCTTCGAATCGATGGACGACGGCGTGGAGCATGTGGCGTTCACCCTCGGCGATATAACGGGCGTCGACGAGGTCTTGGTACGGGTACACAGTGAATGCCTCACCGGGGATGTGTTCGGCTCGTGGCGCTGCGACTGCGGGGCTCAGCTTCAGGCGGCTATGGACGCCATCGCGGCCCGCGGCACTGGCGTGCTGGTGTACATGCGGGGCCATGAGGGAAGGGGCATCGGCATCGGGCACAAACTTCAGGCCTATGCCCTTCAAGACGAGGGCCGGGACACGGTAGACGCCAATCTGGAACTCGGCCTACCGGTGGACGACCGTACCTACGGCGTCGGAGCGGCCATCCTGGCCGAGTTGGGGGTAACGCGGGCGGCGCTGATGACCAACAACCCCACCAAACTCGACAGCTTGGCCTCCTTCGGCCTGGAGATCGCCCGCCGGGTACCCCTGGTAGTGCCCCCCAGAACCGAGAACGTGGACTACCTCCGCACCAAACAGCAGCGCCTAGGCCATCTACTGGATTTGGTGTAGTCGGAGGTCAGCTTTCCGATCTGGCCGCCGGTAACTGCGAAGCCGCCTCAGCATCTAGGACCACGGAAACATCGGGGTGCAGTCGAATTGCCGACGCCGGAGTCTCAATCGAGACTGGCCCAATGAGGGCATCACAGATTGGGCGGGCCTTGTGGGCACCGAGTGCTACTAGAAGTATTGCTCTTGCCTGCAAGATGGTTCCGATTCCTTGAGTTATCGCCTGGCGGGGGACATCGTCAATCGAAGCGAAGAACCGGGCATTGTCCCGCCGCGTCTTTTCGCTCAACGTCACGACGCTTGATGGCCCTTCGAATGAAGTGCCTGGTTCGTTGAAGGCGATGTGTCCGTTGCTGCCGATACCGAGGAGTTGGATGTCGATGCAGGCCTCAGTGACCAGTTGCTCATAGCGCTGAGCCTCAGCCTCGAGGTTGGGTGAGCTCCCGTCGGGCCCGAACACGGCGTCATCTCTCAGGTTGACGAGGTCGGCGAGATCTGCCCTGATCACGTTTCGGAATGCCTGCGGATGGTTGGAGTCGAGGCCGACGTACTCGTCGAGCAAGTAGATGGACGTGTCGGCAAAACTGAGCCCCCCGGCCTGACACCGATCGACTAGCGATTGGTAGACGCCCACCATGGTGCTCCCGGTCGCCATCCCGAGGCGCGGCCGAGGTCTCGACCGGACGACATTCTCCACAAGGTCGGCTGCTTTGTCGGCAGCCTCAGCGGCATCAGCGGCGATGAAGACCTGCACAACCAGACCCCGGCACTTCAGTCGGTGGTACGGGCCCCGGTTATGTAAGACACCAGGTCGTCTTTCGTGACGTCGGCCACGTTTACTTCGGCGCACTTCCGGCCTTGGTAGAGCACGACTGCCTGGTCGCAAACTGCCAGTACCCGGTCCATGTTGTGGGTGATGAGCAGTACTGCTACCCCTTGGTCACGCAGGTTGATGATGAGATCCAGCACTCGCTGGGTCTGCTCGACGCCGAGGGCGGCAGCGGGCTCATCGAGCAATACGATCTGCTGGCCCCAGGAAACTGCCCGGCCAATGGCAACGGCTTGGCGTTGCCCGCCGGAAAGCGAGCCAACCGAGCGCCGGAGCGAGGGAATTCGAATGTCGAGACGGGCAAGCGTGTCGGCGCATTCCTTGCGCATGCGCCGTTTGTCGAGCAGGCCGATGCGGGCACCCAACCATCCCCCTCGGGTGTGCTCTCGATTCAAGAAGAGGTTCTCCGCCACATCAAGCGGGTCGATCACCGACAGGGTTTGATGAACGGTTTCGATGCCCAGTTCTCGGGCGTGGCGGGAGGAGCTAATGCGGTGCTCCGTCCCCTCGATGAAGATTCGTCCCCCGTCAGGCTGGTACAGGCCGGAGATGCACTTCACCAGGGTTGATTTTCCTGCGCCGTTGTCGCCCAGCAAGGCAGTGACCCGGCCGCGGTGCAGTTCGATAGATACGTCGTCGAGGGCCTGCACAGCTCGGAATGACTTGGAGATTCCGGAGGCGACCAACGCTGGGGCGCTGCTCATCCCTGGCCCTTCCAGTCCACAGGGTTTCCCAGCACATCCCAGACACCGGCCACCGACGCCGCTCCCGACCGCACGCCGACAATGCCGACAACGAATGCCCTGGTCACGAAGGCTTGGATGCGGAAGCCAAAGACCACGGTGTCGCCCTCGCCGACCATGCGGCCGGATTCAGGCCTGAGTTTGGCGTAGTAGTCGATGGCGGCAGGGTCGGGCATGTCCACTGGCATCGCCCTAGTTCCCGCCTCGCTAGGGTCGTGAGCGACGACGGCGGTGGTCTGGTAGTCGCCGAATACGGGGTCGATGTAGAGACCGCCGCCGTAGCAGAACGGGGCGCCCAGATGGATGTGGGCGATCTCGCTGACGTAACACACCGCAGGTTGTTCGGGCAGGTCTCGAACCGCATGCAGGGGTGTGGTTCCGGTGAGGCCATGGCCCGGTTCCACCTGCGTGGCGCCGGCTTCGGCAAGCTGGGCCAGCACTGCCGTTGACGTGGTGCCTGGGGCATTGATCTGGAGCGTTCTCTGGTCCTCATGGCCGATGTGCTGCCGGGCGGTCTCCGCGGCCCGAGCCAAGGTGGCCATATTGGGAGTGGTACGCGCACCGCCGCTGTCCGGGTCGAAGAGCAGTGCCGGGAACGTGGTGAGCCCGGCAAACCGAACCCCTGGTAGGCCGCTGATGTGGTCTAGCACTCTGGGCAACTCTTCGAGCGGGACGCCACCCTCGTGGCCCGAGTAGAACTCGTCGCCGGGAGCGAACACCCGTACCAGCAGATCTTGGACCCGTCCCAGGCGGGCGGCCGCAGCCGAGACTTCTGCCGCCTTGTTGGGCGAGAACACCGTCCAGTAGTCGGGCTGCATGGCCGCGGCTTCGCCGGTTTCGGCCGCGGGCACCTGCACGAGGTGTCCGAGGTGTCCGAGATTGTGCCCGTGGGCAGCAATCGGCCGGGCGCAGGCCATGTCCACCGCCACATAGCCGTCCACCCCCGCGGCGGATATTGCTTCGAGTGCGCCTGGCGCCCTTCCCACCTGCTTGGTCATGGCGTACACGCTCAGCCCAAGCGACCTCGCCTCACCCATGAGATGCGAGGTGTTGGCGGCCATGGCGTCGAGGTCCAATGCGTAGCTGTTGGCAGGGATGGCGCCGGCCTGATGCAGCGCCACAACCGCCTCCACAAATGCGGGGTTCTTGTCCATCAGCGATTTCAAGAACACCGTCAGGCCTCCTTGGCTTCTCGCATGCTCAGGGCCACGGCCAAGATGATGATCACACCCCGGGCGATCAGCTGGTCGGCCACTTCGAGCCCCATGAGGATGAGGCCGTTGTTGAGCATGGCCATGATGAGGGCGCCGGTGACAGCGCCAAGTATGGATGCCCGGCCGCCGAACAAGTTCGTTCCGCCGATTACCACCGCGGCGATGACGGTGAGCAGGTAGTCCTCTCCAAGATCGTGGCGGCCGATGCTTAGGCGGCCGGCAAGAAGAATCCCGGCGAAGCCCGCCGCGGTCGCGCTCACCACCAGGGCGGAGATCTTCACCCGAGCCGTGTTGATTCCGACTGCGTTGGCCGCGTCGCGGTCGGCGCCGGTGGACAGCACATGGCGTCCCCAGCGCAAGTGATGGAGCGCAAAGTGTCCCAGTGCTCCGACAATGACGATCCAGATGAGAAGCGAGGAGGCGGGGCCGAGACCTCCCGCGCCGAATATCCCGCTGAACCGGTCGTTGCGGATGGGAAGCGACTGCAAGTCGTTCCAATTTCGGGCGATCCCGCTGATGATGCCCAGCATTCCCAGGGTGACCAGAAAGGACGGGATTCGCACCTTTACCGATATGAGCCCGTTCACCATCCCCACCAGCGCCGATGCCCCGAGCGCGGCCAGCGCGCCGGCCAAGAAGCCATAGTTGCCCACCAGTTCCGCAGCCACCAGGGACGACAGGGCCACCACCGAGCCAACCGAGAGGTCGATCTCGCCTGCGGCAAGAGCGAAGGCCATCCCCACCGCCATTACCGCGATCGGCGCAGCCTGCCGACCGATATTGAGCAGATTGGAGGAGCTGAGGAACCCGTCGTCGTGCAGGAGGATGCTGAACGTGGCCAGGATCAGCGCAAAGGCCAAGTAGACGACGTACTGGCGCAGCCCGCCGTCATGTCGATAGCGGTCGATCCAAGCCCCGACCGGGGAGGGGAAACCGGTCGGGGCCTGTTTGCTGATCGACTTCCGAATCACCTGTTCAGGTCTAGCCGCCGAGGGCGTCAAGCACCTCTTGCGGCGGATCGGCGGCCAGCGACACCCGGTATGCCTCGACGATGTTGTCTGCGGTTACCTCGATAGCAGGGACAACAACGAACGGAGGCGTTTGTTTCCCGAGCAGGCCGTAGGCCCCCTCGGTGGCCATTGTCCGACCGATCTCGTAGGCCTCGTCAGCCGCGATGCCCACGATGTTGCCGCCCTCCACAAGGTCGAGCGAGACGTTCGTGTCCAGGTCCATGGTTACAACCGCCACGTCGCTGGCCCCCGCGGCCCGCAGGGCAGCCAGCACGCCATCGGCCGGTCCGGCCGACCACGGGGCGTAGATGCCGTCGAGGCCCGGGTTGCGGGTCAGCATGGCGGAGGCGATGTCCTCTGCGGCAGCCGGGTCGGCCAGACCCTGTTCAGCCACAATCTCAATCCCCGGGAAGTTGATCTCGATCCAAGCCTTGAACGCCTGGTCGCGCTGGTTGGTCACGTAGAACGGGGCATCGTGGAAGATGTAGCCGATCTCGCCTTCGCCGCCTAGGGCGTTGCCCAGCAGGTTGGCGGCGGCGATGCCCATGGCGGCGAGGTCGTCGGTCACCACGCCCACGAATTCCTGGCCCTGGGTATACCCCTCCGGGGTCGTGGACAAGAACACGAGCTGCACACCGGCATCGACGGCGGGCCGGAAGCCCTCCGCAGCCGAGACCGGGTCGATGGTGAGGCTGAGGATGATGTCGGGGCTCAACGCCATGGCGGTTTCGACGTCGTTGGCCTGCTGGGCCGCGTCGAAGCCGGCCTCGGTTTCGACCACCACCTCTATGCCCATCTCGGCGAAGGCGTCCCGAGCCCCCTGGCTCACCGCGTCGGTGAAAGCACCGGAGATGTGCCAGAGCAAGGCCGCGGTATAGCCGCCCTCTTGGATCTGGGCTAGCTCATCGGCGGTCAAGACGATCTCGCCAGACGGGCTGGCCGTCTCGCCATTCGGCCCCTGGGTTACCGGGGCCTCCATGGTCGGCGCCTCATCCTCGGTGGGTTCGGGCTCGGGCTCTGGGTCGGGTTCGTCAGGCGGTTCGGGCGCCGCAGTGGGCGTGGCGGTTGCGGGTGCGGCAGTGGGGTCGCTGCCGCTGTCATCGTCGTCGTTGCCGCAAGCTGCGGCCAGGAGAACGAAGACGGCGAGCAGTGCGCCCAATACGAGCCATCGCGATTTCTTTCGGGGTTGCATGGGTTTCTCCTCTTTCAATTGGTGGTTGGGCATTTAGGTGGTTGGGGCTGGTTCGAGTCCGCACCACGACGCCACGAAATGGGCCAAGGTGCGGGTGGCGGCTACGAGTTCGTCAATCTCGACGCGTTCGAACGGCGTGTGGGCGTTCGAGATGTCTCCGGGAGCGAAGTACACACCGGGTACGCCGATTGCGGAGAGGAACGACTTCTCTGACCAATACGGCGCAGCCTCAATACGGGGCTCATCGCCGGTGGTCGCGGCGATGGATGCACCCAGGGCTTGCACCGCGGGATGGTCAGTCGGGGTTTCGTCGGATGTGCCCCCAACTGGGTGGTCCCGGGGGGCGGTGAACTCCACCGAAGCCTCGACACCATGATCTGCGGCCACCCGAGCGGTGATATCTCGGATGGATTGCGCCGCTGCGTCAAGGCTCTCGCGGGGAAGGACCTTGCGGATCAAAGACAGATCGAACCGCCCGGGCACCGCGATGCTCTCACCGGATCGGACTTCAGTAGCGAGCAGGAATGCTTCCCCAATCAACGGATGTGCTGGTTGAGCGCGGAGGTCGTCGGAGTGCTCCCAAAGCGCGGTGAGAAGGTGATGGCCAGCCTTCAAGGCGTCCACCCCCAGTTCCGGTCGTCCGAAGTACGCCGACTGTCCGGTCAGTGCGATGTCGGCGATGAGGAAGCCCATTTGCGCGGTGTAGATGGCCGAATTTGTGGGCTCGGTGTAGATGAGGAAGTCCGGCAGTTGGTCTTGTTGGACTGCTCCATCTGCCAATGCCGCTTTCATCCCGGCGGAAACGCCGCTGCCAGGTTGGCCTGATTCTTCGTCGCTAACGAAAAGCGCAGTCACCGATCCTTTTGGATGACAACCAGACCGATGGATCGCCCGGAGTGCTTCCAAGATGGCGCAGATGCCGGCTTTCTGATCGGCAGACCCTCGGCCCCAGATCTCCTGGCCGATGATCGAAGCGGCAAAGGGGTTGGCCCGCTCGGTTCCAGACCAGTGCTTTGTCCAGTCGTCAGCGTGGACAGTGTCGAGATGTCCCGCCAAGACCAGTGATGGGCGCCCATGGCCGACACTGGCGTAAACGTTGGCCCGGGTGCCCTCAAAGGGAGCGAGGAGCCTGTGGTCCCAGGCGTTGTCATCTAGTTGGTCGTGTACCCACCGGGCGAAGTCCTCTTCGTGAGGGGTCACGCTGGGAATGCCGATGGCCTCCTGAAGGAGATCGACCACCGCGTCGGCATCCACGTACTCGGCGACGGCCTCGGGGGTCATCGCGGGCGCCCCAGCGTGTCGGTTACCAGCGTCTCGTGCAGCTCGTCGAGCGCCCGTGCCACCGCTCCGAGAAACGTGGCTCGCCGCCCGAGCGTTGAGGCAAAGACCTCCACCGGCTGGGATAGCCGTCTACGCAGCTCGGCGTTGACAGCTTCCACGAAAAGGGGGTTGGCGCCCACACCGCCGCCTAGGACAATCCGCTCTGGATCGATGAGAAGACACACGTGCATGACGGCGGTCGCCATGGCTTCGGCCGCGTCCTCCAAGACATGTACGGCTGCCGGGTCGCCCTGAGCGGCCGCGTCGAAAATCTCCGGAACATCGGCACTGCCGTGCAGTTCAGTCGCGTACCCCGATTCGGCGGCCTGCCCGAATTGCTTGCGGATGGCGGGTGCCGACGAGACATCCTCCAGGATGAGGGGGGCGCTTGAATCGGCGGGGGAGCCATGAAGGACCAGCGATCCCACCTCCCCGGCTGCTCCGGTTCCCCCCCGGTACAGCTCTCCGCCCACGATGATGCCCATTCCGATTCCGGTACCGATCGAGATGGCCACAAAGTTGGTTTGGTCGATGTCCAGGTCGGCTTCGGCCAGTGCCGCCAGATTCACATCGTTGTCCACGTGGACATCCATGTTGAGGAGCTCTTCCAGTTTCGCCCGTACTCGCAGGCCCTCGAAACCCGGAAGGTTCAGCGCCTGTTCGACGCTGTCAGTAGCCGGGCGGTAGATGCCGGGGACGCCGATGCAGGCCGATCCGGCTCGACCACCGATCCCTGACAGCATCTGGTGTGCTGTTTCCGCGACCCGATTGAGCGCGGTGTCAGCGTTTGGGCCGGTCTCCAGTTCCTTTTCGGCGACGACTGTTCCCAAGAGGTCGGCGATGCCGACGATGATCTTGGTGGCGCCGATATCGGCGGCCACTACGAACCCTGCCTCGGGCACAAACTCGTAGAGCATGGCCGGCCGGCCGACGTTTCCCGATGTAGTCGGCGTTTCGGCCAGGCGTATCAACCCCGATGATTCCAAATCGGCCACCAGGTTGGAGACGGTGGGCTTGGACAGCCCCGTCACACGAGCGATGTCTGCTCGAGAGATTCCCTGGGGGGCGGCATCGAACATGGCATCGACGATGCGCTGCCCATTCAACAACCGCAGCAGCCGGGAGTCTGAGGCCCCTCTCACTAGTTTGTAAGCATAACTAACAAATGGTGCCCTGGCAAGAGGCTCTTGATGGAATCCTTTTGGCTCATGAAGCGGCCCTACATGGCGGGCCTCAAATCAGCAGAACACGGGGGCGATGTGCTGGGCGAAGGTGCGCATCCAGCGTTCTTTGTCGTCCATGAACTGGGCCAGCACCATGCGGTTGACGCCCCGCTCGGCCAACTCGGTTAGCCGGTCGATGCAGTATTCGGGCGGGCCGGCGATGGTGCCGCGGCTGGCCAGGAACTCGGTGAGGCCGTGTTTGTCGGCCAGCCCGGCGTTGACGTTGGCCCCGTCGGCGAAGGCGTGGTGGCGGCTGTCGTATTCGGCCATCATGGCGGCCACCCGGGGTTTGATGTCCTCGGGAAGTCCCTTACCGTCCATGTGGAAGCGGTACACGTGGTTGGCGGTGCCCGCGATGAGGAACTTGATCTGCTCGAGTCCGGCTTCTTCCGATTCGGCGAACAGCAGGTTGGCGAACCACCACACCTCCACCTCGGCGGGGTCTCGGCCCACCGAGCGGGCCCCTTCGGCAATGTTCCCCAGCACGATCTCGCACACGTCGGCGGGCAGGCTGTTGGACAGGATCACCCCGTCGGCTATCTGACCGGCCATGTACTGGGTGCGGGGCCCTTCCGCGGCGATCCACACCGGGACCGGGGCCGGACCCCATCGCATGTGCAGGTCTTTGCCCTGCCAGCGGGCTGTCTCCCGGTTGCTGAGCGCCTTGACCGCCGCGGTGTAGTCACGGAGGTAGTCCACGGTCGCCGGCTTCTCCCCGATGTTGAGCAGGGCGCTGTCGCCCGAGGCGATCCCGTATCGGAAACGCCCCCCGGAAATCTGCTGGAGCGCCATGGCGGTGGAGGCGGCCGCCGCCGGGTGGCGGGTGACGGGGTTGGTGACCGTGGTGGCCAACAGCGCCTTGTCGGTGTGGTTGGCGGCCACGGAGAGGGTGAGGAAGGGGTCGGCCCACAGCGACTGGGAGTCGCCCGCCACCACCATGGAGAAGCCCGAGCTCTCCACTTGGCGGGCCCAAGCCCCGTAGGTGGTCAGGTCTTCAGGGACTTTGCCGGTGCCGAATGCGATGGATGCGCTCATGGCCCGAGGATAGAGGCCGCTCAACGAGCCCGCCGCCTACCATGGGCCGGTGCTGGAAGTGCCCCCGATCGACTTCAGCAAGCCCCTGTCGCTGGGTCCGCTGCTGGAACGGGCAGTGGCTGTAGTACCCGACAAAGCTGCCTTGGTGGGGGCCCGGGGGAGGCTGAGCTTCGCCGAGTTGGCCGACGAGGTGTCCCGAACCGCCGCTGCCTTGGGCGAGTTGGGGGTGCGAGCCGGCGACCGGGTGGCGGTCTCGCTGGCCAACGACGTCGACATCGTGACCGCGCTCATGGGCATCTGGGCCCACGGCGCGGTGTTCGTGGGGGTCCACACTGTGCTAGCTCCACCGGAGAAGCGCTATCTGATCGACGACTGCGAGCCCTCGCTGTATCTCACCGCCGATGCCGCAGAACAGTTGGGCGCAACCCGGGTGGTCGGGTTGGACCAGTGGCGGGAAGAGGTGGCCGGAGCGGATCCCCTGGACCCGTGGCCCGAGTGCGACCCGCTGGGGTTGGCCGCCATCGCCTACACCTCGGGCACTACTGGCAACCCCAAAGGAGTGATGCACAGCCAGCACAATGCCCTGCTGCAAGGGGCGGTGGCCGTGGCCCGGGGGAGCTACGACTCCGACGACGTGTTCTTGTGTGTCCACCCCCTGACCATTCTGAACCTCCAGGTGCTCCACGGCCTGACCACCATTCAGGCATTGGCCACCTGCGCCATCGCCGACCGCCACGACCCGGTGTCTCTGGCCCGGTGGATCAAACAGGAGGGGGTCACCCATTTCGCGGTGGTGCCCACCGTGGCCTATGACCTGCTCACCCATCCCGACGTGCATCCCGACGATCTGGCCACCCTCACCAAGCCCCGAGTGGGGGGCGCGGCGATGCCCGAGTCGGTGAAGCTCCTGTTCGAGGAGCGATTCGGCGTCAAACCGGCCACCAGCCTGGGAATCACCGAGGGGCCCACGCTGGTGGCCCGCCAAGACCCCGACCGCCCGATCATAGAGGGAAGCTGCGGGCGGGCGCTGCCCCACATCGACGTGCAGGTGCTGGATGACGATGATCGGCCCGTGCCGGTGGGAGAGGTGGGGGAGATCTGTTTTGGCCCCCGGCGCGACGGCCCGTGGGCCGGGGTGTACCGGACGATGCTGGGCTATTGGGGCCGTCCCGAGCTGTCGGCTGAGACGCTGCGAGGCGGCATGGTCCACTCCGGCGATCTGGGCCGGCTCGACGCCGACGGCGAGCTGTACATCGTGGAGCGCCGCAGCCAGATGATCATCCGGGGCGGCAACAACATCTACCCCGCCGAGATCGAGCGGGTTCTGGGGGCCGACAGCCGGGTGGCCGAGTGCTGCGTGGTGGGCCGACCCGACAACCGCCTCGGCGAGGTGGTGGTGGCATTCGTGCAGCCGGCTGCGGGCGTCGAACTAGCGGTAGACGACTTGCTCGCACTGTGCCGAGACAACCTCGCCCCGTACAAGATTCCCAGCGAGATCTGCTTCGTGGATGCCTTTCCCCGCAGTCCTCTGGGCAAGATCGCCCGAACCCAAGTACAAACAATGGCCAAAGGCTGAGCGGGCGGAGGCGCCGATGAACGACGAACAATCATCCACCGAGGGGTCGGCCGACTACGAGGACGTGACGGAGTGGTGGCTGGACGCCGATGCCGAGGAGGCCATGCTGGCGGCCCAAACCGAGTGCACCTTCATCTGGGCCAACAAAGAGGGGTGGCCGGTGGGGGTCATCATGAGCTTCATCTGGCGCCAGGGTCGATTCTGGCTCACCGCCACCAGCCAGCGGGCCCGCATCGCCGCGGTGCGCCGCGACCCCCGGGTGTGCCTGGTGGTGACCAGCACCGGCGCCAAGGGGGTGCCCCAAAGGCAGACAGTTACCTACAAGGGCATCTGCCGCCTGCACGACGACGATGAGACCAAGGCCTGGTTCTACCCGGAGCTGGCCGCCGCCCTGCACCGTGATGAAGATATGCAGGGCCATTTCGCCCGGTTCTTGGACTCCCCGCGACGGGTCATCCTCGAGGTGGAGCCCACCCAGCGCATCTCCTTCGACGGCACCAAGCAGACCGCCGCCACCGCGGCGTGGATTGAGGACGCCGGCTGATCTAGATGATCTGCCCGGCAGCGGCGCTCAAACCGCGGCCGGTGGGCGGAGGCGGTCGGCGATGGCCCGGGTGAGGCGGTCGAGGATGCTGGCCAGCAGCACGATGGCGATGCCGGCCTCGAATCCCCGCCCTACCGCGTCGCTGCGCCGCAGCCCCCTAACGGCCTCCAGTCCCAGACCTCCGCCACCGACCAGGCCGGCGATTACCACCATGGCCAGGATCAGCATGATCACCTGGTTCACCGCCACCATCAGCTCGGGAGCGGCCAGGGGCATCTCCACCCGGCGCAGGCGCTGGCTGCGGGTCGCCCCGAAGCTCTCGGCCGCCTCATGGATTTCCGCGGGCACTCGGCGCAGCCCCAGGTCGGTGTAGTGGACCGCGGCCGGGAAGGCATAGATCACCGAGGCGATGATGCCGGGGATGCGCCCCACGTGGAAGAGGGTGATCACCGGAACCAGCAGCACGAAGCTGGGGATGGTCTGGAAGAAGTCCAGCACCGGTTTGAGGGCGGCGCGGAGCAGATCATTGTGCGAGGTCATGATGCCCACCGGCACGCCCAGCGCCAGGGTGATGACCACGCCCACGAGGGTCTGGGCCAGGGTGTCCATCGACAGCGCCCACATGCCCAAAAATCCAATGGCGAACAAGGCCGCACCGATGCCGATGGCCAGTCGGATTCCCCGGGCCCACAGGCCTAAGGCCATCCCGATCCCGATCATGGCCGGCCAAGGGATGTCAGCGGAGAGCAGCTCGCGCAGCGGGGTCACAAACTCCAGGGTTACGAAGTCGCTGAACGGTCCGGTCCCGATTCCCGAGTTGGCGATGTCGTAGAGGTTGTCGCGGGCCCAATCGGTGGCGTCGTTCACATACGGGGCGAATTGCCAGTTCAGCGACTCGGGGAACTCGTTTTGGCCGAGAAGTCCTCCGATCACCGCTACCACCGAAACCACTGAGGCCAGCCATCGCATGGCCCGGGCGTCTCGACCGGGATCAGCGGTGACGATCCCAGTTGAGAAGCGGTCCAGCACGATGGCCATGATCACGATGGCGATGCCGGCCTCAGAGGCCCTCCCCACGTCGATGTTCTGCATGGACCGAAGCACCACCTGTCCCAGCCCGCCGGCGCCAATGAAGGCGGCGATGACCACCATGCTCATGGCCAGCATGGTGGTTTGGTTCATACCGGCGAAGATGGCCGGACGGGCCTGGGGGAGCCGCACCAGTCGGAGTGTCTGGCGCTCAGTGGCGCCGAACATCTCCGACGCCTCGACGGTGACTTGGGGCACGGTGCGCAGGCCCACCTCGGTGAGGCGCACCACCGGCGCCAAAGCGAAGATAACGGTGGAGATCAAGGCCGGCACCCGTCCGAACCCGAACAGCAGCACGAAGGGGATGAGGTAGACGAACCCCGGCATGGTTTGCATGGCGTCCAGAGTGGGACGCACAACCCGGGCCACCGACTCGTTGCGCCAGGCCGCAATGCCCAGCGGAATGCCGATTACCACCGAGATGAGAACCGACACGCTCATCAGCGCCAGGGTGGCGAAGGACTCCGCCCAGAGGTCGACAACCCCGATGAGCGCGACACTCGCCAAGCCCAGCGCCCCGGCGATCCGCCCCCGGGTCCACCACAGGCCCAGTCCGGTGAACAGCGGGTAGGAGAACCACGGGAACCACTTGAGGATGGACTCCAACCGGCGGATGCCCCAGTCGATGACGTCGGTGATCGGATTCAGAAAAACGGTATACAGCCAGTGGGAAGTCTGGTTGTTGATCAGCCATCGCCGGGCCCGGTCAATGGGATCGGCCAGCTCGATGTCCCAGGAAACGGGAAAGACCCCGAAATTGGTGAACAGCCGGAACACCAAGACCAGCACCACGATTGTGCCTACGGCCAAGATGAAGCGGGCTAGACGGTGCTCAGAGGCAGTGCGAAGCCCAGCGGCTCTGGTGCGGACCTCGTCTACCGCCGTCATCCGCGGTTCTCAGAAAGAACACCGGCTACGTCTTCCCCGCGCAACAGACCAACCGGCGCGTGTTGCTCATCGCAAACCACCACAGGAGAGGTGGACCCGAGCAAGTGGGGTAGTGCGGCCTCCAGCGGCGTGGTCATCGAGACCAGCGGCCACCCCGGGTCGATGGAGGCACCGTCGAGGGGCCGCATCAGCGTGCAGGCCTGCAAGACCTTGGCCACCGGGGCATCTTGTGTGAACGCCCGCACATAGTCGTCGGCTGGGCTGGTGAGAATCTCCACCGGGGTGCCCACCTGCACGAAGGTTCCGTCGTTCATGATGGCGATTCGGTCGGCCAGCTTCAGTGCTTCGGCGAAATCGTGGGTGATGAACACCAACGTCCGCTGGAGTTTGAGCTGGAGATCTATGAGCTCGTCTTGCATGTCGCGTCGGATGAGGGGGTCGAGGGCCGAGAACGGCTCGTCGAAGAACAGCACTTCGGGATCCACGGCCAGAGCCCTGGCCAGCCCCACTCGCTGCTGCATACCGCCGCTGAGCTGCTGGGGATAGTGGTCGCCCCAGCCCTCCAGGCCGACCGTGTCTAGCAGCTCCCGGGCCCGTCCATGGCGCTCTTGGCGCTCTACTCCCTGCACCTCGAGCCCGTAGGCCACGTTGTCGACCACTTTGCGGTGGGGGAACAGCCCGAAGTGCTGGAACACCATTGCCATCTTCTGGCGGCGCAGGTCGCGCAGTGTGGCGCCGTCGGCTCGGGTGAGCTCGGTTCCGCACACTTCGACTCGCCCCTCTGTGGGCTCAACCAAGTGGGAGACGCAGCGGATGAGGGTGGATTTGCCCGAGCCCGAAAGGCCCATCACCACGAAGGTCTCACCCGGCGCCACCTCGAAGGTGATGTCTCGTACCGCAACCACGCTGCCGGTCGCGGTTTGGATCTGTTCTCGGGATGCGCCTTCTTTGGCCATGGCCCGCGCCTCGCGAGCCTTGCGCCCGAAGACCTTCCACACGCCTTCGACGGATACCTGGGCTGTTTGGCTGGCAGTGTCCATCGCCGCTCCCGGTTCCCGACCTTACCGTCCGAACAGACGGGTACCGGTTTGGGCTCCTCCCACGTTGCCATGGGGGATGCCGCACGGGAGGCAGGACCGGTCAGGCCGAGATGTTTGGGCTACCCTGACCAGACGATGGGAGAGGCGGGCGAGCGGCCCAAAAATCTGCCGGTGCAAGAGCGGGCTGTGCTCACCCGCGACCGGATTCTGCAAGCAGCCACTGAGGTGATCATCCAGGAGGGCGTCTCGTCTCTGACCTTCGACAAGGTGGCGGCCCGGGCCGGGGTGAGCAAGGGCGGCTTCCTCTACCACTTCGGCTCCAAAGACGCCCTGATCGTCGGGTTGCTCAATCAGGTGATGGGAGTGCTTGACGGCGAGCTCAACGTGCTGGCCGACGGCATCGATGTCACACAGGGAGCGTTCGCCCTGGCCTACCTCGACTACGTGCGGGAGCCGACCAAGGCGGCCACCGACACTGCGGTGTCGATCCTGGCCGCGGCGGCAGTGGACGACGACCTGCTGGACAGCACTCGGGCCACTTTTCAGCGCTGGCAAGACCGGCTGTGCCAAGACGACGGGCTCGACGAGACCGAGGCGCTGCTGGCCAGGATCGTCGGCGACGGGCTCTGGCTCATCGACCTGTTCGGTTTGGCACCGCCTACCGCGGAGGAACGAAGCAAGGTGATCGACCTGGTTTCCAACCTGATTTCCGATCATGGGGCGGCACGGGACCTGATCGGCTCGGCGGAATAGACCGGGGCATCCTGGGGCGCCAAGGGTTGGCTGCCCAAGATGAGGTCGGCTGCCTTCTCGGCGATCATCATCACCGGCGCGTAGATGTTTCCGTTGGTGACGGTGGGCATCACCGAGGCGTCCACCACCATCAGGCCCTCGGTTCCGTGAGCTTGCATCGTTGCAGGATCGACCACCGATTGGTCATCGGTGCCCATGCGGGCCGTTCCGGAGGGGTGCAGAGCGGTCTCCGCGTCGCGGGCGACCCAGTCCATGATCTCGTCTTCGGTGGCGACCTCGGGACCGGGGGACAGCTCGCCGGCGTTGTAGGGGGCGAACGCCGGCTGGTTCATGATGTGGCGGGTCACCCGGATGGTCTCCAGCCACTCGCGCCGATCCTGGGGGGTGGACAGGTAGTTGAACTGGATGGCGGGCTTTGTTCGGGGGTCTCGGGACTTGATGCGGACATGGCCCCGGGAGTCTGAGTACATGGGCCCGACGTGGACCTGGTAGCCGTGCCCGCCGCTCGGTGCTGAGCCGTCGTAGCGGATGGCCAGCGGCAAGAAGTGGATCATGAGGTTCGGGTAGGTCTCTTCGGGGTTGGAGCGCACGAAGCCGCCGCCTTCGAAGTGGTTGGTGGCCCCTGGTCCCCTTCGGGCCAGCCATTGCAGGCCGATCCACGGACGGCGCCACAGCTTGAGGTGGGGCTGCATGGACACCGGTTGGCTGGAGGCATATTGGACGTACACCTCCAGGTGGTCTTGGAGGTTCTCGCCCACCCCGGGTAGGTCGGCCACCACCGGGACGTCCAAAGACTCCAGCAGGCCAGCCGGCCCGACCCCGGAAAGCTGAAGCAGCTGGGCCGAACCGAAAGCCCCCGCGCACAACAGGATGTTCGCCCCTTGGGCGGTGCGTTTGCGCCCCCTCTGGCGATACTCCACACCCGTGGCCCGCTTGCCCTCGAACAGCACCCGGCTTATGAGGGTTCCGGTCTCCACTTTGAGGTTCTTGCGGCCCATCACCGGGTGCAGGTAGGCCTGAGACGCCGAGAGCCGCCGGCCGCGGTACACGTTGCGGTCGAACGCCGCGAACCCTTCCTGGCGGTAGCCGTTGACATCGTCGGTCAGCGCGTACCCGGCTTCCTGAACTGCCTTGAAGAAGGCGGAGAACAAGGGGCTGTCGGCTGGTCCCCGCTCCAACACCAGCGGTCCGTCGTCGCCGCGCCACTGGTCCGCCCCGGCCAGGCAGGTTTCCATGCGCTTGAAGTAGGGCAGACAGTGGCGGTAGTCCCAGTTCTCCATGCCGGGTTCGGCGGCCCATTTGTTGTAGTCGGCGGGGTTTCCCCGCTGAAAGATCATGCCGTTGATCGAGCTGGAACCGCCCAGCACTTTCCCCCGGGCGTGGTAAACCCGGCGGCCGCCCATGTGGGGTTCGGGCTCGCTCTCATACTTCCAGTCGTAGAAGCGGTTCCCGATGGGAAACGCCAAAGCAGCCGGCATGTGTATGAACACATCCCACTTGTAGTCCCGCCGCCCTGCTTCCAGCACCAGAACGCTGTTGTCGGCATCCGCACTCAGTCGGTTGGCCAACGCGCAGCCAGCAGAGCCGCCTCCGACAATGATGAAGTCGTACAACGACTGCTCCTAAATAGAGAAAAAGAGAGCCGGTGTCGGCAGCTCCCGCAAGCCGCCGACACCGGTTCTCAGCTGGAGCCTAGGAGGGGAGCCAAGCGCTCCAGACGTTTTCGTTGGCCTCGATCCACTGGGCCGCGGCGTCTTCCACTGACATTCCGTCGTTTTCGATAGCGGCCAGCATCGAGATTTGGTCGGCCGTGGAGTAGCTCATTGCCCGCAGGAAGGCATCCGCATCAGGGGCGTTCTCAGCCAAGTCGGCGTTGACGATCTTGAACAGGGCGTCCTCTGGGTAGTCGCAATCGATGCCGCCGTCGGCGTCCCGTGCGTAGCACTCATCGCTGTAAGCGGGGAGGGCAACCCTGGTGAGGTCGTATGAGCCAAATGCCGAGTGCGGCGTCCAGAAGTAGAACAGCACCGGATCTTCACGGCTGTAGGCCGCGTCCAAAGCGGCCAGGATGCCCGCCTCTGAGCCGACATAGACGATTTCCAGCGGCAGATTCAGGTTGGCGATGATCTGCTCGTCGTAGATCGTCCAGCTGGGGTCGCCGCTGAGGAACTGCCCTTTGTCGCCGGTCTCTGCGGTGGCGAACAATCCGGCGAGCGCGGGATCGGCGAAGCCTTCCCAAGTGGCCAGCGCCGGCTCGCGATCAACCATGTAAGTGGGCATGAACCAGCCGATCTCGCCGACGGGGCCGATCAATCCGGCGTTGTCCACGTTGCCGTCGGCGCTGTCGATGTAGTCGGCCACATTGTCAGCGTGGCCCGATGGCCATACCTCTAACGAGGCGTCGATGTCGCCGGTGTTGATGGAGGCCCACTGGGCGTTCTCGTCGATGTCCACTGTCTCGACGGTGTAACCCAGCTCGCTCTCCAGCAGTTGGGCGGCTACTGCGACATTGGCTGCCGAGCCGTTCCAGGGGTTGACGGCAAGCGTGATCGTCGACTGTGAGCCGCGGGAGTCGTCATCGTTGCCGCAACTGACGGCAACGAGTGCCAATACAGCCAAGAGCAAGGCGATGACCCTCCACCCTCGTAGTGATTTGGTTGTGTTCGTCCGCATGGGATCCCCCCTTGAGTCGATTGCCGAAAACAGGCCAACTGGACTGTTTTGTAACATAGCACATGGCTCGGCCGCGCGCTAGAGACTCTTCGCATTTGGCAGACCGGGCGCGGTGCGGGCCATGCTGGGCACCCCCGACGACAGGAGAACGCGATGGCCGATCTGCCGACCGACCCCAGCGAGCTGGTGAGCCAATTCTGTGCCGCCTGGGCCAATGGCGACGCCGACGAGCTGATGGCCTACTTCACTGACGACGCCGTCTACCACAACGTGCCGATGGACCCCACGGAGGGAGCTGCGGCCATTCGGGCGTTCTTGGAGGGGTTCTTCGCCACCTCAGGGGGAATCGTGTTCGAGACCCACCATCAGGCGGCCAATGGCAACGTGGTCTTGAACGAGCGGACCGACTACATCAACACCGGCGACGGCCAACTGGCATTGCCGGTGTGCGGGGTGTTTGAGATCCGCGACGGTCGCATTGCCCGCTGGTCCGACTACTTCGATATGGGACAGTTCGCCGGCGGCTGAGCGCGGCGTTCCCAAGAGGCGGCTTAGCCGCCGAACAATTCGGACAGGGTGTCGACGACGTAGCCGATGTCGTCCGAACCCAGCCCGTGATGGGTGGGGATGCACAACGCGTTGTCCATCACCAGGTCGGCGTTGGGGAGGCCGTCGGCTGGGGCCCGGTGCTCGATGCCCGAGAAGCCGGGCTGGCGCAGGATGTTGCCGGTCCAAACCATGCGGGACTGAACGTTGCGGTCTTCGAGAAAGTTCTGTACCTCGGTGCGGTCGTGCCCCGACTCGGGACGGAGGATGAAGCCGTAGCGCATCCAGGTGGTCTCCAGCTCAGGGGTCGTGCGAGGCAGGATCACCTTGTCGGTGTGGTTGGCCAGCAGGTCGTTGTAGCGGTCGAAGGCATGGTTCCGGCGGGCGTTGAACTCCTCGAGCTTGGAGAGCTGCACCAGCCCGTAGGCCGCGCCCAGCTCGGAGGGCTCGAAGTTGTAGCCCAAGTCGTCGAAGATGAAGATCTGGTCGTACATGGTGCCGTCGTCCAGTGGGCCCCAGCGGGTGTCTTGGCCCTTCCGGGAGCCGTAGAGGTACGACTCAGAGCGCCGGCCCCAGCGCCGACGGGTGAGGCATTTGTCGTGCATCTCGGGGTCGTCCATGGCCACCATGCCCCCGTTGCCCGCACAGGTGAGCGAATGGGAGATGGCGAAGCTGGTGAGGCTGATATCGCTGCGAGCGCCGATCCGGGTGCCCCGCAGGCGGGTGTCCAGCACGTCGCAGGAGTCCTCGATCACCTTCAGGCCGTGCTCGTCGGCGATGGCCCGGATCACGTCCCAGTCGGGGCAGTTGCCCATCAGGTTGGGGGTCATGATGGCCTTGGTGCGGGGGCCGATCATCTCCGGGATGCGATTGACGTCGATCTGGAAGGTGTCGGGCTCCACGTCGACGAACACCGGTACCAACCCGCATTGGACGATGGAGGAAACGTCGGTGGAGAAGGTGAGCACCGAGGTGATGACCTCGTCGCCCGGCTCCAAATCGAGCAGTCCTATGGCCAGCAGCAGCGCCGAGGAGCCCGAGTTGACCATCACCCCTCGCTCTTTGCCCAAGATGGTGGACACCTCGTCTTCGAAGCGGGCCACGTTCTCGCCGATGTTGAGGTCGCCCGAGCGCAGCACCTCGAGCACGGCTTCGATCTCGCGCTCGTCTTGGATGGCCCCCGCCGGAGGCAGGGTGCGGACTGGTTGGTTCGCCATGGCGGTTGCTCCTAAGCGGGGAGCTGCTCGACCAGCCGCACCAGGGGGATCTGGCGGTGGGGGGCCTTGGCCTGATAGTCGGCGTACCAGGCCCGATCGGCTACAAGACCCTCCCAGGTGGCCGCGTAGTCGTCGCCCTCGCAGATGTCGGCCACGGCCCAGAACTGCCGGCCCTCCTCGGTAATCAACAGTTCGGGGTTGGCCTCCTTGTCGGCGATGTTGAAGTACCACGAGGGATGGGCCTTGGCCCCGGCGAAAGACGCCACCACGATGCGGTGGCCGTCGGGATCCCTCCAATAGGGCAAGGCCACCTTGTGCTCATTGCCTGAGCGGCGTCCGACGGTGCGGATCAGCACATGGTGCATACCCGCCTGGCTCCACACCATGGGGTCGTCGCTTGACTCCATGGCCTCCACATGCATCTTGGTGATGACCGGGATCTCCTCCAAAGAGGGCGTCTCCCAGGTCTGCTCGACTCGTTGGTCGCTCACAGGTTGTCTCCTATTTCTTGGTCAGGTGGGGTGGTCAGTCCAGCTTCAGCACTCGGCGGGCGTTTTCCCGCAGGAATCCGGGCCATACCTTGTCCCGGAAGGGGACGTCTTTCATGTCGGTCATGATCCGCTCTAGCGACAGGCCCATGGGGAAGTAGCCGGCGTAGACCACCTTCTCTGCACCCCGGGTGTTGGCGTAGCGGATGATGGCCTCGGGGTAGTGCTTGGGGGCAAACGCCGAGGTGGAGTAGTGCAGACCCGGCCACTTCAACATGAGCTTCACCGCGAGGTCCTCCCACGGCTCGCAGCCGTGGCGGGTGACGAAGGTGAGCTCGGGGAAGTCGTACATCACCCGGTCGATGCGCTCCACATGCTGGGGGGAGAACGGGAACCGGGGGCCGGGCACGCCGGCGCACACGAAGATGGGCAGGTCAAGCTCAACGCACTTGGCGTAGATCGGGTAGAACTTGGCGTCGTCGATGGGCACTTGGGGGATGCAGCCCGCCGGGAAGGCGCCCACTGCCTTCACGCCCCACTCCTGGTGAAGCTGGTTTATGCGGCGCACTTCGCCCATCACGTCGTTGGGGTCGACGCTCATGGAGGGGATGAACCGCTCGGGGTAGTCCTTCAGCGCCCGCTGGCCGTTCTCATCCTCACAGGAGATGAGGGCCAGCTCGATGTTGAACCGGTCCATCTCCTTGAGCGTTACTTGAACCGGGTCGTCATCGGTGCCGTAAAGCTCTTTGGGCACCCCCTTGAACATGTACTCCACCGGGAAGTCGAATTCCTCGGATGTCTGGGCGTCCTTGGTCTGAGACCGGATGGAGTCGTAGATGGAGAAGTCGGGCTTGGGGAATCCGATCATGGTGTCGACGATTCCGATGTCGGTGGGCATGGCCATGGGTCGAGTCCTTTGGATTGGCGGTCTGGGTTACTTCAGGCGGCCAGCGCGGAGCGGGGAGTGATCACGTCCCAGGCGTTGTCCCGCATCATGGCCTTGGCCTCGGCGTCGGTGAAGTTGGGAATGTCGTAGATGAAGTCGGTAGGCACTTCCAGCCCCTCGGCGTGGGGATAGTCGGAGCCGAACAGCATGTGGTCGGCGCCTATCGTCTCTTTGATCAGATCGATGTCGTCCTCGTAGTAGGGCGAGACCCAGACATGGTCGATGAACTGATCCACCGGATCGGTGCGGAACTCCTGGGGCATCTTGCCGTAGGCGATCTTCAACTCCTCCACCAGGCGAGGGGCGAACATGCCCCCGTTCTCGATGCAGGCGATCCGCAGGTTGGGATGGCGGTCGTACAGGCCGTGGCACACCAGAGCGGCCATGGTGTCGAAGATCTGGCGGTCGTGACCGGTGATCTGCTTGAACGTGGAGGTGCGGAACGACTGGAAATCCTCGGTCGGCTCCCACATCTCGTTGTATTCGTGCAGGCCGCCGTCGCCGCCGTGCATGCCCACGGTGATGCCAGCCTCGGCGACGCGGGCCCACACCGGGTCGTACTCGGGCATAGCGGGCGAGCGGCTTCCACCGTCCAGGGTGGGCACGGGTCCGGGCACCATGACCACCATGCGGGCGTCGTTGTCCAAGGCCCACTCCACTTCGGAGACGGCCCATTCCACGTCGATCATGGAGATCACCGGAGCGGCGAAGATCCGCTCTTGGTAGGCGAAGCCCCAATCTTCGGCCAGCCACCGGTTGAACGCGGTGAAGGCGGCCACCACGGCGGGAGGGTCATGGCGCAGCGACTGCTCCATGCCCACGCCCAGAGTGGGAAAGAACAGGGCGGCTTCGATGTTCTGGGTGTCCATCAACTCCAGACGCTTGTCCCGGTCGCGGTACTCGGGGCGCTCGGAGATGGGGTCGAGCTCGCCGAACATGGTCTTCACGTCCACCCCCTCTTTGTTGCGGCCCCGGAAGAAGTCTTGGAGCGCCCCGGGCTTGGACACCGGGTCGAATGTGGGATTGGGGATGAACCGGTTGATCTTGCCCGCCACCAGCAAGCGCTGCTTGCCGTCGATGTCGGCCCACTGCATGCAGCGCTTCTTCATCGCCGGGTCGATGTGGCGGATGAAGGCGTCGGTGGCCTCGTAGTAGTGGTTGTCGGCGTCGAACACCTTGAACGGCAGGTCTGCCATGATGCACCTCTGGGTGGGGGAGGGACGGGCGTTGCCCCCGATTTTCGCCGCGCCAGCCCAGGCTCACAAATCCCGGCGCAGTCAATCAGATCACTCAGAGCTCCTGCACATCGAGGGTGTGCCCGTTTGCTTTACAGAGATGGAGGATGTCGTCAATATCGCTGGAGGCGATTCGATCTCCTCGTTCGGCAGCCCCAACCACAACTACAGCATCGACGATGTCGGATGTGCCGGCGCGGCCGCACGCAGTTCCGGCTGATCGTGCTAATCGTTCATCGAGCGGTTCTACATGACAACCAGCCAACAGCCTCGACATAAGCGGCTGCGGGCCGCCCCGCCACCCTTGGGCGAGGACCGTTGTTGGCACCGTAGGGATAACGCCGCGATTGAGGGCTCGTCGGTGCAGCAACCACATCTGGCGATCGTTACGCTCAGCGGCGATCAGTGCCCCGGTGTCGTAGGTAACCCCCGTCAACGAATCTTGAGGTTCTCATAATGCCGCTCGGCTCGGTCAAGTACTGCATCTGCCCAGGCGATCTCTTCTTCGGTGAAGGGGCCGTTCTCGGCCTCCCACTCCGCTACCGCGGCAAGTCCCGCCTCGATGATTGCGGCGTCGTCACGAACAAGGGAATCGCTGTCGCCAGTCGAAGCAGTGGAAACCGACGGAGCGGTGGAAGTCATGGGAACCGCTCGGTGCTGCTCTTGCTGCGCTGGCTGCTCCGGCTCTTCCATCACAGGCATATCGTGACTTTACATGATATTGGATGTATGTCAATCACTATTACGAGACCGCTTCGCGGACGCGTTCGCGCACCCACAGCGAACGAATTGCCGGTGGCTCAGAGCTGCGATCGGTTGCCAGTCAGGGGACCGCTTTCAGGGTCGGCGGGGGGTCGGAGGTCGGCCCAGATAGCTAGATGGGCTTTGGGCTTTTGCTTGTGGAGGGCGAAGATGGGGTCGACTGGCGGCGATGTGCTTTTTTGGCGATGGCCGACTCCAATAAGCCGAGGTCGGCGATGTCTCGGAGGAATGTTGGGGCCACCCGGAGATGGTACGAGGGCGGCTTCGACCTCCCTTACTGGTTTTTCTCTGAGGCAGATTGGTTGGGGGGAGGGGAGGGGGCGGGACGTACCATTAGGGGGTGAGCGAGGCCGTGATGAGCCTGGCTGGGGATTTCGACCTGGCCGGGCGAGACCAGTGGATGGAGCTGGTGGAGCAAGTGTTGCGGGGTGCGCCGTTCGACAAGAAGCTGGTGAGCACCACCTACGACGGCATCCAGATTCAACCCCTCTACACCGCGGCCGATCACGATGGGGATTCCGGGGTGCCCGGTGTGGCGCCGTTTACCCGCGGCAGCAGGGTTGTCGGCGGTGCCTGGCAAGTCCGCCAAGCCCACAGCCGCGCTACCGGCAACCGTGCGGTGTTGGACGACTTGAGCGGGGGAGCTGATGCCCTAGAGCTCCACATCCACGGCGAAACCAGCCGGGAAGAACTCGACGGCCTTCTCGACGGCGTTCCCCCAACCGTGCCGGTCATGCTGGCGCCGGGCAGCGAGGCCGCGATCTGGCATTTGGTCGACCTTTGGGACAGCAGGGGAGTGGCCAGAGAGGAGGCTCTCGGCGGCTTTGCGATGGACCCCCGAGATCCTGTGGTTGCCGAGGCAGTGGCCAACACCTTGAGTCGGAACTACCACAACGTGTTGGTGGCGGTTGCAAATGGTGCGCGATTGGCCGACCAAGGGGCGAGCGAGGCCCAGGAGCTGGCCGGATCGCTGGCCGATGGAGTTGCCTACCTGCGGACCTGTGAAGAGGCGAGCCTCGACCTGGCCATGGCGGCCGACAGGCTGGAATTCCGCTACGCCGCCGGAGTGGACCAGTTCTTGACCATCGCGAAGTTCCGGGCCGCCCGACGACTTTGGGCCCGGGTTACCCAGGCGTGCGGCATAGAGCCCGCCGCCCAGCGCCAGCACGCGGTCACCTCTGGCGCCATGATGAGCCGCCGCGATCCGTGGGTGAACATGATCCGCACCACGGTGGCCTGCTTCGCCGCCGCGGCGGGTGGTGCCGATGCCATCACCGTCAGCCCGTATGACACGGCCATCGGGGTGCCCGATCCACTGGGGCTGCGGATCGCACGCAACACGCAGCTGCTGCTTCGCGAGGAGTCCCACCTCTATCAGGTGATCGACCCGTCGGGCGGCTCCTACTACATCGAATCGCTTACCGATGCCCTGACCAGCACTGCCTGGGGACTGTTCCAGGAGCTGGAGGCGGGGGCCAGCCTGGCCGAGCTAATTGAAGCCGCCCATGGGGCCCGCAGCCGGGATGTGGCTACCCGCCGCCTGCCGCTTACCGGCGTGAGCGAGTTCCCCGACCTCGATGAGCCGGCAGTGGATCGGCCACCCATGGAGTCGGATCCCGGATTGCGCCGCCTAGCCGAGCCGTTCGAGGCATTGCGGAATGCCGCTGAGGCAGGCCCGTCGCGCCCGACCGCGTTCTTGGCCAGCTTGGGCTCCATCGCCGTTCACACAGCCCGAACTGCTTTTTCTGCCAATCTCCTGGCGGCTGGCGGAATCAATGCCGTCGGCGGCGATGGATACGACACCCCGGAAGAAGCGGCCACGGCGTGGACAGCGTCGGGCACGCCCATCGCCGTGGTGTGCTCGTCTGACGAGATGTACGAAGAACATGCCGCCGCAGCGGTGGCCGCGCTGAAAGAAGCCGGTTGCAGCTATGTGCTGCTGGCCGGCCGCCCCGATGACCGGTGGGGGGCCGACGGCTACATCCACATGGGCTGCGACGCGCTGGCTGCTCTGGGTGCCATCCATGACAGGTTGGGCCTGTGACCGTCCCGGACTTCACCCGAGTGGACCTCCACGCTCCTTCTGCCTCTGGTGCCAACGGGTTGGGTTGGGCCGATCTGGTGGCGGCGCAGACCGGGGAGGGCCCCGACCACTTCACCTGGGCCACCCCTGAGGGATTCGGCGTGCGCCGGCTCTACACCGCCGATGATCGGGCCCCGCTGGACTTCTGTGACACCTTCCCCGGACTGGAGCCCTACCTGCGGGGCCCCTACGCCACCATGTACGCCACCCAGCCCTGGACCATCCGCCAGTACGCCGGGTTCTCCACCGCCGAGGACTCCAACGCCTTCTACCGCCGCAACCTGGCGGCTGGGCAGAAGGGTTTGTCGGTGGCCTTCGACCTGGCCACCCATCGGGGCTACGACTCTGACAACCAGCGGGTGAGCGGCGATGTGGGCATGGCCGGCGTGGCCATCGACTCCATTCTCGACATGCAGATCCTGTTCGACGGCATCCCGCTCGACCAGATGACCGTGTCGATGACCATGAACGGCGCGGTGCTTCCCATCCTGGCCATGTACATCGTGGCCGGCGAAGAACAGGGAGTGGCGCCCGGGAAGCTGGCCGGGACCATCCAGAACGACATCTTGAAGGAGTTCATGGTCCGCAACACCTTCATCTACCCGCCGGCGCCGTCGATGCGGATCATCTCCGACATCTTCGCCTTCACCTCGACCAACATGCCCAAGTTCAACTCCATCTCCATCTCCGGCTATCACATGCAAGAGGCCGGGGCCACCCTCGATTTGGAGCTGGCCTACACCCTGGCCGACGGGGTGGAGTACGTGCGGGCCGGGCTGGACTCGGGGCTGGAAATCGACGCCTTCGCCCCCCGGCTCAGCTTCTTCTGGTGCATCGGCATGAACTTCTTCATGGAGGTGGCCAAACTGCGGGCCGCCCGCCTGCTTTGGGCCAAGCTGATGCGCCCGTTCAATCCGTCCAATCCCCGGTCGCTGTCGCTGCGCACCCACAGCCAGACCTCGGGCTGGAGCCTCACCGCCCAGGACGTGTTCAACAACGTGGTGAGGACCACTATTGAGGCCATGGCCGCCACCCAGGGCCACACCCAGTCGCTGCACACCAACGCCCTGGACGAGGCCCTGGCCCTGCCCACCGATTTCTCGGCCCGGATTGCCCGCAACACCCAGCTCTTGTTGCAGCACGAGTCGGGTACCTGCCGGGTGGCCGACCCCTGGGGCGGCTCGTACTACGTGGAGCGGCTCACCCACGACCTGGCCCAGCGGGCGTGGGAGCACATCAGCGAGGTGGAGGCGGCCGGCGGCATGGCCGAGGCCATCGAGGCCGGAATCCCCAAGATGCGCATCGAGGAGGCTGCCGCCCGCACCCAGGCCCGTATCGACTCCGGCGCCCAGACAGTGGTGGGGGTGAACCGCTACCAGGTGGAAGGCGAAGAGGGCATAGAGGTGCTGAAGGTGGACAACGCCGAGGTCCGGGCCTCCCAGATCGCCCGGCTGGAGCGGCTGCGGGCCGAGCGGGACAACGAGGCCTGCGGTCGTGCTTTGGACGCGCTGACCGCTGGTGCCGACCGCCCCGTGGGCAGCCAGGGTTCCAATTTGCTCGCCTTGGCAGTCGACGCCGCCCGGGCCCGGGCCACCGTGGGAGAGATCAGCGACGCGCTGGAGAAGGTGTATGGTCGCCATGCGCCCCGGATTCGCACGATCTCCGGGGTGTACCAGGGAGAAATGGGACAAAGCGACGGCGACGGCAGCAGCATCGGCCAGGTGCGAGAAGCGGTGGACGGTTTCGCGGCCCGAACCGGCCGTCGGCCCCGCATCCTGGTGGCCAAGATGGGCCAAGACGGCCATGACCGGGGCCAGAAGGTGATCGCCACCGCGTTCGCCGATCTCGGATTCGACGTGGATGTCGGACCCCTGTTCCAGACTCCTGCCGAGGTGGCTCGCCAGGCGGTAGAGGCCGATGTGCACATCGTGGGGGCGTCTTCGCTGGCCGCGGGGCACATGACCCTGGTGCCCGAGTTGCGGGCCGAGCTGAAGCAGCTGGGGCGGGCCGACATCATGATCGTGGTCGGCGGCGTCATACCGCCCAGCGACCACGACGAGCTGCGGTCCGCCGGAGCCGAGGCCATCTTCGGCCCCGGCACAGTGATCGCCGACGCAGCCCTGGAGCTGTTGGCCGCACTGGACGACCGTCAGTGATCGATCTCGACGCCGATGAGCGCTGATCGATCTCCCCGTCCATCGTCAGGATGTCGGTGATGGAATTCGATCTCGACGCCTGTGTCGAGGGGGTGCTGGGATCCGACCGCACCTGGCTGGGCCGGGCCGTCACCCTGGTGGAGAGCACCCGCCCCGACGACCGGGCGATGACCACCGATCTATTGCAGCGGCTGCTTCCCCACACCGGCGGTGCTCGGCGGATAGGGATCACGGGAGTGCCCGGGGTGGGGAAGTCCACCTTCATCGACGCTCTGGGCACCCACCTCACCTCGCAGGATCACCGGGTGGCCGTGCTGGCGGTGGACCCGTCTTCAACCGTGTCGGGGGGCAGCATCCTTGGCGACAAGACCCGGATGCCCAATCTGGCCATCGACGACGCCGCCTACATCCGGCCGTCGCCCTCTTCTGGGTCGCTGGGCGGGGTAACCCGCACCACCCGCGAGACCATGACCGTGGTGGAGGCGGCCGGGTTCGATGTGGTGCTGGTGGAGACGGTGGGCGTGGGCCAGTCGGAGACCGCGGTGGCCGACATGGTGGACTTCTTCTTGGTGATGATGCTCCCCGGCGCCGGCGACGAGCTCCAGGGCATCAAGAAGGGCGTGCTGGAGCTGGCCGACGCGCTGGTGGTGAACAAGGCCGACGGCGGCAACGAGATCGCCGCCCAGCGGGCGGTGCGGGACTACCGGGCCGCGCTGGCCATGACCGCCCCGGCCAACCCCAACTGGGTTCCCCCGGTACTGGCGGTCAGCGCCATTGAGGGCACCGGACTCGACCAGGTGTGGGATCAGATCCAGGCCTACTACCAAGCGCTGAGCGGTTCTGGGGAGCTTGCTGGCCTCCGGTCCGACCAACAGGTGAGGTGGATGTGGGCCATGGTGGAAGACCGCCTCCGAGACCGCCTACAAGACTCCCCGGCAGTATCCGATCTCGCCTCCGACCTGGAGCACCAAGTCGCCACCGGCCAATCAACCCCCACCGCGGCCGCCGACCAACTCCTGGCCGCGTTCGACGCCTAGCGGCCGTTGTGCAGTCGCCCGGTGTAGCGGGCGCTGGGGCGCATGATCTTGTTGTTGGCGGCTTGCTCTAGGAGGTGGGCACCCCAGCCGACGACCCGGCTGGTGGTGAAGGTGGGGGTGAACGCCTCTTGGGGAAGACCGGCCAGGTGGAGCACCACTCCGGCGTAGTACTCCACGTTGGTCACGATCACCGCGTTGGGCTTCCAATCGGCCAGATAGGGCAGGATCCGGCTTTCGATGTCGAGGGCCCGTTCCACCAGTTCGCCGCCCAGTTCGATGGCCACGGCTTTCAGGGTTTCAGAACGAGGATCGTCCGCCCGGTATACCGCGTGGCCGAACCCCATGATCTTGCGGCCGGCGTCGAGCTCAGCCGCGATCCAGGGCACCGCATTGTCGGGATGGCCAATGGAGTTGAGCATGTCCAAAACCCGACCCGGCGCGCCACCGTGCAGCGGGCCGGCCAGGGCGGCCAGCGCTCCGCTCAATGCTCCGGCAACGTCGGTGCCGGTGCTGGTGATGACCCGAGCGGTGAACGTCGAGGCGTTGAAGCCGTGATCAGCGGTTAAGCACAAGTAGGTCTTCACCGCCCGGGCGTGCTCGGGGAGCGGCGCCTCGCCCAAGGTCATGCGCAGATAGTCGGCGCTGTGGGACAGCGACTCGTCGGGAGCCAGCGGCTCAGCACCTGACCTGACGCGATTCACCGAGGCCAACACAGTGGGTGTGATGCCAATGGCTCGCATCACCGCTGCCCGCCGTTCGTCCGGCTCAAGGTCCAATGTGGGCCGAGGATCGACCTCAACCCCCAGGACGCTGCGCAAAATGGTCATCGGGGGTAGGTCAGTTTGCGCCAGCGCAGCAACCAGGTCTTCTGCCTGCGGAGTCAGCCGACGGGCCGCCGCCAGCTCAGCCCGAAACGCCTCCTGCGCTGCGTTATCCGGCAGTTCCCCGGCCAAGAGCAGATGAGCCACCTCCTCGAACGAGAGATCCCGGGCCAGCGAAGCCGCATTTCGCCCCCGGTAGTGGAACCACCCCTCGTCCCCGCGAACCGAGCCCACCTCCGTGTCGGCCACAATCAGCCCCTTGAGGCCAGGAGGAGCAACATTCTCAATCAGCGGGGAAACGGCATTCATGCCGCCAATCATGCCGGTAGATTGATATATTGACAACATTGATCAATGTCTACGTTGATTAGTCAATATAGGAAGAAGACGGAATGGACGCTTGGCTGACCAGCACAGAGGCGGCGGCCCGCCTCGGAGTAAAACGAGCCACCCTCTATTCCTATGTGAGTCGAGGCCTATTGCAACGAGTGGTCGACTCAGACGGTCGCAGCTCGAGGTTCAACCCCGAAGAAGTGGATCGTCTCCGCTCCCGCTCCGGTCGACGAGGTGACGAAGAGATCGGTGTCTTGGTATCCACCGGCATAACCCAAATTGTCGATGGGGAGTTGAAGGTACGCGGGCGGGATTTGATTGGTCTGGCTGCCGATACCCGTTTCGAAGATGCGGTCGATTGGGTGTGGGGAGCAGATCCCGATGCCCAATGGAACAACATCGACGAGGCAGAGGAATTGTCCCAACGCATACAAGGTGTGCTGCCCGATAGCGCCCCGATGATGGATCGCCTCCGAGTCGCAGTGAGCGTCGCCTCGACCACCGATCCGCTTCGCAACGACCTCTCAACCTCATCGGTAAGGGCTGCGGGCCGAAGGCTGCTGCACCTGATGGTGCATTCACTTCCACTGGTCACCGCGCCGAGGGGGAGCGATTTGGCAGAGCGGTTGTGGAGTCGACTCGCCCCGGGACGATCCAATGCCCGCCAGCGGGCCGTCCTAAACCGGGCCTTGGTCCTGTTGCTGGACCATGGACTGGCCAGCTCAACCCTTGGCGTTCGCGTCGCGGCGTCAGTAAGGGCTGACCCATATTCGGCGGTGGCCGCCGGCCTTGGGATTCTGGGCGGGCGGCTTCACGGCGCGGCCAGCGGCCCCGTCCACCGCATATTTCAAGAGGCCGCGGCCAGCGGTGATCCAGCCGGAGCGCTGGGCGAGGCCCAGCGAAGAACCGGCTATACCCCCGGGTTCGGCCATGCCGTCTACCGTCGGCGGGATCCTCGTTGCAGCGCGCTCATGGAAGCAGTGGCTGGAGCATGGCCATCGCACGAGCATCTTCCCAAAGTGCTCACCGCGCAAACACTCGCCAGTGAGCGCACCGATGCACCGGCCACCGTGGATTTCCCGTTGGGCGCCATGACTTTCCTGGCTGGGATGCGCCCAGAAGCTGGCGAGGCGGTATTCGCCATCGCCCGCACTGCCGGCTGGATCGCCCACGCTTTGGAGGAATACGACGAAGACCCCGTCCGCTTCCGCTTCCGCGCCCGCTACACCGGGAGTTAGAGAATCTGGGAGAGGAAGAGCTGGGTGCGTTCTTCTTGGGGGTTGGTGAAGAAGTGCTCGGGCTCGCCCACTTCGACGATCTCGCCGTCGGCCATGAAGATGACCCGGTCGGCGGCCTCTCGGGCGAAGCCCATCTCGTGGGTGACCACGATCAGGGTCATTCCCGTTCTGGATAGCTCAAGGATCACTTCGAGAACCTCGGAGATCATCTCGGGATCGAGGGCTGAGGTCGGCTCGTCGAACAGCATGATCTTGGGCTGCATAGCCAGCGATCGGGCAATGGCCACCCTCTGCTGCTGACCACCGGAGAGCTGTCCGGGGAACTTGCGGGCCTGCTCGGGGATCTTTACCCGCTCCAAGAGCTCCATTGCCCGGTCTTCCGCCTGCTTCTTGGGCATCTTGAGCACTTGGCGCGGTCCCAGGGTGATGTTGTCGATGACGGTGATGTGGGGGAACAGGTTGAACTGCTGGAACACCATGCCGGTTTCCCGGCGGATGAGGGCGATGTTGCGCACGTCATCGGTGAGCTCAACCCCGTCAACCACGATGCGACCACGGTCGTGGTGCTCGAGGCGATTGATGCAGCGAATGAGCGTGGACTTGCCCGATCCAGAAGGGCCGATCACCACCACGACCTCACCCCTGCCCACCCTCATGTCGATGTTCGTGAGGGCCTGAAAAGACCCGAAGAACTTGTCTACGGCCGCCATCTCGATGATCAGCTCGCGCCCGCCGATCTGGGTAGCGTCGCTGTTGACATTGGATGTGGTTGTTGTTGTTGTATCTGTCATCGTTTTCCGACTCCGAGGTGGCGCTCTAGGCGCTGGCTTTCTTTGGACATGGTGTAGCTGAGAGCCCAGTAAGCGAAGGCCACAAATACCAGGGTCTCGGCAATGGCGACGGTTGTGTACTCCTGCTGCGAGTGGATCAGCTCGCGGGCTCGATAGAACTCCACCACGCTGATGATTGCGAAAAGCGAGCTGTCTTTGAACAGGCTGATGAACTGGCCCACCATGGCGGGGATAACCGCTCGCAGCGCCTGGGGCAGCACAATGAGACGCATCACCCCTGGGGGTTGAAGGCCGACGGCCTGCCCCGCTTCTATCTGGCCCTTGGGCACGGCTTGCAGGCCACCGCGCACCACCTCCGCCACGTATGCGGAACTGAAGATGGTGAAAGCGATGATGGTCCGGGTGGTCAGGGAGAGAGGGGTATCGACGTCTAGGAAGAAGTCGATGAAGGTCTTTGCCACGAGCAGCAGCGCTATGAATGGGACGCCCCGGAATATCTCGATGTAGCCCACGCACAGCCACCGCACAATGGGAAGCGAGGAGCGCCTTCCCACTGCCAGCAGCAGGGCCAGCGGGAACGACAGGATGATGGCCGCTCCCGAAGCCACCAGCGTGAGATAGAGCCCCGACCATCCGTCCCAGCTCACGCTGGAGGTGTCTCCGATGAGCCAATAGGCAACTCGTACTACGACCACGGTGGCGACCACGGCCAAGATCTGAACCGCTCGTGTGATCCACACCAGATCTCTGGCCGTCACCAGTCGCGCGCGGCTGGAAAGAGGCCAGACCATCGAAGTCCCAAAGAGGGTGGTGAAGTCTCTCGCGCCCACGAATTGGTAGGCGGCGAATGCGAATAAGCCGCTAGTCCACCACCAGGCGTTCCCATTCGTGCCTGAGACCACCTGGAAGGACGCTATGGCCATGAAAGCGGCCATGTACCAGCACGGCCGCCGGGCGGAGCGAGGGAGGCGTATGGCAACGGACCGCACGCAGAGCCCTACCGCGAGGGTGGATAGGGTGAACAACGTCGGCCAAATGGTGCGGGTGAACACCAGGATGACCAACAGCAGCAAGAGGATGGGCCAGTAGCGCCGAAGCAGTTCCAGCGGAGTGGGCCGCTTGGCGACGGATCCAGTGTCGTCGGCCTGATCTTGGCTTCTTGCGGTGACCGTCCCCCAGGCCAATCCGAGGGCCGAGGCCACAAGGTACATCTGGGCCACTAGTCGCCACTGCTCGCTGCGAGGAAAGATGCCCACCATGAGCAGGGTGAGGTTCTTGCGTACTGCTTCCCACTGCCCGGTGAAGAAGATAAAGCGACCGCCGTAATAGATGAGGATGGCGCCCACTACAACGGCAATTACCGTTGCCAGGCCGTTGTACCAGGTATTGAACAGGTTCTTACGCAGCCAGACACCGGGCGATGGCCGCATATCCGGGGCCATCGCCGATTGGCTGTCCTGGGGGTTGGTCTCAGAGGGAGGCAAGGTCGCAGTCATCGGCTCATCGCTCTCTGAGTTGGATCGATCGGTTGTAGACGTTCAACAGCGCCGACACCAATAGGTTGATAATCAGGTACACGGCCATGTGAATGAGAAGCAACTGCGGAGCGGGGAAGTTGATGCCCCAGCCAGTGATGACAATGAGCGTTAGGTCGGGGTAGGCGACGACAATGCCCAGGGAGGTGTTCTTGATGAGATTGGCGCACTCGCTGATGTACGGAGGAATGGCGATTCGCTGAGCCTGAGGAAGCACAACATGGCGGTACCGCTGGCCGGATTTCAATCCCACTGCCATGGCCGCTTCGGTCTGTCCCTTGTGGACAGCCAGGATGGACCCGCGAATTATCTCGGCTACGAAGGTCGCTGTGTAAAGGCCCAAGCCGAGGGTCAATGCCATGTAACCGGAGTTGGTGCTGAAACCACCGGACACCCGTCGTCCACTCTCCGAAATCGCGGGCCACGACCAGGAGTAGGGCCCGCCCAAGGCCACAAAGCACACCACCACGATCACTGCAAAGACACCCAGTGACCACAGGACGCGGTGGTGCGGATTGCCGGTGGCGTTGTTGTGCTGGGTACGCCACCTCCAAACAGCCACGGCGACGATGGCCGCCGCTAGCACGAGCAGCCAGAACACACCGACGTTGTTCCCAGAAGCCAGCGAGGGAATGCCCCACCGGTCCTTGCTGATGATGATCCAGTTGCTGTCAGAGCCGAAGAACTTCCCCTGCCAAGGCGGGTTGGCGGCGTTGAATTGGGGAAGTGGACCGTAGGTGAATAGGGCGGAGCCGAAGAAGATGATGACGACCAGCGGCGGGATGTTGCGCAGACTCTCTACGAAGAGGCTCGCCCCTTTGGCCACCAGCCAATTGGAGGAGAGACGGGCAATGCCCACGAATAGTCCCACGACGGTGGCGATGAATATCCCGACTATTGAGGCAACAACAGTGTTTTGGAGGCCGACGAGCAGCGCCTTCCAAACTGGATCGCGCACGCCCAGTCCGAACGCATCGCGGACGGCCACACCGTAGGGCTTTTCGATGAAGTCGAAGTCCTTGGGCAGCCCGACTCTGTCCATACTCGAAATCAGGTTGTGGAACATCCAACGGATCAGAGCCACTACCACGATCACGGCCAGCAACTGTGCGGCCAGCCGAAGGATTCGCACGTCGCGCCATAGCGCGGGAATGCCGGATTCGGGAATCCTCGGATCGTTTGATGGGACGACCCTTCTTCGGGTGCCGTCGTGCACGGACCGGACCCCGATAGCCGCCATGCCCGGCGTCTGCCCGATGCGAATTGCGTCGACAACAACTATGGCAATGACTGCTATTGGCACTGCCACCAGGAACACCCATGAGAGCGCCAGTTCTGGAATGTCGCTGTAGTTGTCGAGCAGCCGCAATCCCAGTTGCCAAACCGAGATGGCTCCCACCAAGGCCAGAATCAACAGGTCGGCCAATACCGCCAGTACTCTGCGGCTGAAGGGCGCGGAGGGGACTGCGGTCAGATCAACTTGTGGGCCGGCGAGATCAGCGGGGCTGCTCATAGCAGTGTGACCTTGAACTGTAGACGAGAGCGGCCCACCGGTCGGTGACCGGTGGGCCGCTCATCAATTCAATTGGCACCCGTCAAGAGACGGATGAATTTTCCCCTTAGCGGTAGGGCGGGACGTACATGAGCCCGCCGTTGGTCCAGAGGTCGTTCACGCTGCCTTCAAGGACGCCCAACTGCGGATAGCGGTTGAAGATCTCCTCGTAGTTGCCGACCTGCGAGATGACCTGCACCGCGAAGTCGGTGGGCAGGCCGAGGCCGGGATCAAAGCCGTCGCGGCCCAGGAAGTTCAAGATGTTGGGGTCATTGCCGTCGTAGCTGGCGATGTTGCTGGAGTCGAGTCCGAACTCCCAGGCCTGCACAGTGGCCATGGTTGCCCAGTTCACGATCTGCGCCCACTGGGAGTCGCCGTCGCGAACCACGGTGCCCAAGGGCTCCTTGGAGATGATCTCGGTCATGATGTGTTGGTCAGGACCGCCTTTGGCCTCGATCTCGAACTTGTAGACGCCAAGCACGCTGCTGTCAGCAGTCATAGCCTCGCACTGGCCCTCTTCATAGGCCGGCACCAGGGTGTCGAAGCCCTCGAAGGTGACCGGGTTGAACGGGATGCCCCGGGCGGCGAACACCGCAGTGAGGTTCAGCTCGGTGGTGGTTCCGGTGCTCACGCAGATGTTGGCGTCAGCCAGGTCGTCCAGTGTGGTGAACCCGGTGGACGCTGGCACCATGAGGCCCTGGCCGTCGTAGTAAGTGGTGAACAAGAACTCGGCGCCCTCGGTGCCGTCACGGGTGGCCGTCCACGTGGTGTTGCGGTTCATAACCTCGAACTGGCCTGAGGCCAGAGCGGTGAAGCGCTCGGCGCTGGTAACCGGCACGATCTCCACGGCATCGGCATCACCAAAGACGGCAGCTGCCACTACCCGGCACATGTCGATGTCGAAGCCCTCGTATTCGCCGGCATCATTCAGCAACGCGAAGCCGGGCACGTCGTCCCGGGAGCCGCACAGCACATGGCCGCGGTCCAGTACTGCCTTCAAGGTTCCGCCATCTTGTGAGGGCACAACGGTGACGGTCTCTTCCGGTTCCGGTGCCGCCGGTGCCTCGGTGCTGGCCGCAGTGGCTTCGGGGGCCTCTGGAGCGGCGCCGTCGTCATCGTCGTTGCCGCACGAAGCGGCGATCAACGAGAAGACCAGCACCAACCCGAGTAGGGCCAGCAAGCGGTGAACGGATTTCTGCATGGTTTTGCTCCCAACGTTGGACTCAAGGGACGGATAAGACGTTAGCGGCTGAAAAATAGTCTGACTAGACCCCACCAAGAAAAGTACTGGGAAAGTTCCAGAAGCTAATTTTGGACAATACGTCGTACTATGCGGTGGCCAGGGCCGCCTCGCGCTGGCGGGTGGAGCGATGCACGGGGTCGGTGTCGATCACCGGGATCACATGCTTGCCGAAGTTCACGATGGTCTCGCGTACCACGTCCATGGGCAGCGTGGAGGTCAGAGGGCTGATCACGTACTGGTCGGCGCCCACCCGCTCGTACTGGCGGGAGACGTGGACGCAGTCCTCGGCGTTGCCCACGCACAGCGACCCGCCCTCGATGGCCATCTTCACGTCGTCATGGGTCGGCTCGGGGATGACCGCGGGCCACTCGGGAATGCCCTCGGGCTTCGGGAAGGTGTCCAGCCAGCGGTACACGAGGCACTGGTAGTAGTACATGTGGCTCCGGGTGGCCAGGTCGATGGCCATCTCCCGGTCGTCGAGGCAGATGCCGAACCCCACGCACATCACGTTGTCGTGGACGTAGTCGCCTACCGGGTTCTTGCAGCTGGCCACCTCGTTCTTGTAGATCTCGATCAGCGGGGCGATCTCGTCAGGAGTGCCGATGGTGAAGCACAGCACTCCGATGCCCAGCTTGCCGGCCTTCTCAAAGGTGCCCGGGCTGCCGCACGCCACCCACAGCGGGGGGTGGGGCTTGGTGACCGGCTTGGGGAAGATCTCCCGGGCCGGCATCGAGAAGCTGTCGCCCTCGTAGCTGTATGCGCCCTCGCGCCACATGTGGGGGATCTGGCGGATGGCCTCGTCCCACAGGCCGCGGGTGACCTCGGTGTCGGCCAGGCCGGTTTCTGGGTCGCGGGGTGTGCCCGGCATGCCGAATCCCATCACCTCGGTGGAAGAGGAGCCCCGGCCGGTGCCCAGCTCGAACCGCCCGTTGGACAGCACATCGATCATGGCGGCTCGCTCCGCGGAGCGAGTGGGGTGGTTCACCGGGGCGGTGATGTTGAAGATGGCCGATCCGAGATGGACGTTCTCGGTGGTGGAAGCCACCGCCGACAGGAACACCTCAGGCGAGGACATGTGGGAGTACTCCCGCAGGAAGTGGTGCTCTGAGGCCCAGATGTACTTGAACCCGTGGCGGTCGCAAAGCTGGGAGATCTCCAGGTTGTCGCGGATGCGCTGGGCCTCCCAGTCGGGATTGTCTTCGTAGCCGAAGTCGGGAACGAAGCACTGGGCGAAATATCCGAATTCCATCTTGAGCAACCCCTGAGTAGCGGTATATCGAGCGGGACTGTACCGGCGATGGCCGCCTGCGAGCTATGCAGGGGTTGATTCGGCTGTGCTGCGGCCCTCGTTGCCCCGGCAAGTAGGGTCGGCGCCCATGGCATGGACGCTGCGCCGACCCGCAGCCCGAGTAGTGCTGTTGGACCGGCATGGGCGCATCTTTTTGATGCAGGCCAGCGATCCCATCGACCCCCGCAAAGGGCCGTGGTGGGAGATTCCCGGGGGCGGCCTGGGACCGGGGGAGGATTCAGCCGAGGGCGCTAGGCGCGAGCTGTGGGAAGAGACGGGGTTCGCCGACGTCGAGGTCGGTCCCTGCATCTGGACCCAGCAGGTGGAATTCGACTTCGCGGGCATCCACTTCGATTCCGATGAGCGCATACATGTGGCCTGGTGCGCCGATGGAGGCGAGTGGAACCCCCAGCATCTCGAGGCGTTGGAGGCGGCCGCGTTCGAGGATGCGCGCTGGTGGGCGTTGGACGAGCTCTTGGCCTCCGACGAGATGGTGATCCCGGAGCGGTTGCGGGAGTTCTTGCCTGATGTGGTGGCCGGTCGGCTGCCTGACGTGCCGATAGACATAAGCCCTTAGGACATAGCCCTTAGGAAAGGGGCTCCTCGCGGTCGGCGGCTCTCACTGCGTAGGAGAAGATGATGGCAGGGGCGAGGACGAGGGACCCCAAGACGAGGCAAACGATGATCGCGGTGACCAGGGGGCTTCGGAAGCTGGTGGCGAAGCCGGTGAAGAACAGGGCGGCCGCCGCCAGGTACAGGAGGTAGCCCAGCCGCTGGCCGGCTGCGGTCAGCCGGGCGATGAGGCGGCGGCGGGCGGCCAGATCGTCGGGGCTCACGGAAGCCACCCGGCGTCATCAAGGAGGGCAACCAGGTCGGATCGCACCCGATCCAATGAGAAGTGCTGTTGGGCGATGGCTTGATTCTGGTCCAACAATTCGGTGTCGGGGCAGTCCAAGAAGTCGCGCACCTCGTTGAGGCGCTGGGGCGAGAACCACCGGAACCCGAATTCGGCCAGCTCATCGGCCACTGGGTAACTGCCCACCACGCACGGCCGCCGCCAGATGGCCGCCTCCACAGGGGGGTTGCCGAATCCCTCCCATAGGGAGGGGAACACCACCAGATCGGCTGCCGCGTAGATGTCGGGGGTGCGGGCGACCGGCCGGTGGATCACCGGGCAACGGGCCTCGTCCAGGATCTGCGCCAAGGTGTCGTCGTAGCCCTCTTCGGCTTGTCCCATCAGCCAGTAGGTTCCCCCCAGGTGCTCGGCGATGGTTATGGCCGCGGGGATGTTCTTGCGAGGAATGGCCCTCACAGGGTGGGCCACCAGCAAGGTCTCGTCGCCGACACCCAATCTGGCTCTCATCGCGTTCCGGTCGCCTGCGGCGCCCTCGGTGTCGAAGCCGTTGTAGATCACCTCGGCCCGGAGCCCCCGCTGAGCGAACTGCTCGGCGGTGAGCCGGTTGATCACCACATGGCGCCAGTAAGGGTCGTCGGGGGGCAGCTCGGTTACGGAGGCGAACCGCTCTCGCTGCCATGGAGGATCGTGGTGGTGGAGTATCCCGGGCCGACCGGCCAGCGTGTGGGCCACGGTGCGAGCTGCCGGCAGGTTCAGCGGAATCGTGCAGAGGTTCTCCACCACCACCAAGTCGACGTCGGCCACTGCGGCCGAGAACTCTCCAGGGTCGGGTCCGTCAGGCTGGTGGATGCCCAGGCCGGGCACCATCCGGTCCACTGGGCCCTCGGCCGCCACGGTCACCATGTCGAAGCCGATATCGCTCAACATCTCCTGCCAGAGGCGGGCGACGATGGACACGCCGTCGCTCAGCCCCAGTCGAAAGGAGACGATCGCACCCCGAGCCATTCCCATGAGGTAACCAGATAACCCGGATTTGTGAGACTTTGGAGATATGGAAGGCTCCGAGGACTCAGACCGCTCTGCGGTTCGGGCCGCGGCCCGAGCGGTGTTGGAGGCGCACTGGGTTCCCGAGGGCTACACCGTTCCGAGCCCGGCCACCTATCCCTGGCAGTGGCTGTGGGATTCGTGCTTCCACGCGGTTTGCTGGGCCGACCACGGCGACGACCGCGGCCTGAGCGAGCTCCGCACCGCGCTGTCGGTACAGGCCGTGGACGGGTTTGTCCCCCATATGAACTACGCCCGCAGTCCCGGCGTTGCCGCCGATCTATGGGGACGAGACGATGCCTCTTCAATAACGCAGCCCCCCATGTTCGGCCACGCCGTTGCCGAACTGGTGCGCCGGGGTGTGGACGTGGACGAGGAAACGGTGGTGAAGGCGGAGAACGGTCTGCGGTTCCTGCTATTCGACCGACAGCGCCATTCCAGCGGCCTGGTGGCGCTGTGCCATCCCTGGGAGAGCGGGGCGGACGACAGCCCCCGTTGGGATGACTTTTGCCCCGGGGGGTTCTCACTGGAGACCTGGCGGCCGATCAAGAATCGGTTGGTGGGATCTATCGAGCGCAGCCCAGCCGGCTCTCCGGTGGCCAATCCCGACTTCGAATGCGCCTCTGCGGGTTTCAACGCCCTGGTGGTGTTCAATGCCCGGGAGCTGGCCGCGGTCACCGGTCGATCGGCGACAACCGACAGAGCCGACGAATTGGCCGGCTTGTTGGCCGGTCAGTGGGACGAAACCCGCAGAACGTGGACCGATGCCGGGAAGTCGGAGTCGGGTTCGGGAAGGGCACGCACACTGGACGGCCTGCTGCCGATGCTGGTCTCAGCCAACCCGGAGCGCATCGATGCGGTCGCAGTCGATTTGGCCGATCCCTCGGCCTATGGCGGATGGTGCGGCCCCGCGGGTGTTCATCGCCAGGAGCCCGGCTTCGACTCCCGCTCGTACTGGCGGGGACCCGCCTGGCCCCAGCTCGGCTATCTCATGTGGCTGGGGCTACTACGACACGGTCGACACGAGGCAGCCGAACAGCTGGCCTCGACCACGGTGAGGGGCGCCGTGCGGAGCGGCTTTGCCGAGTATTGGGACCCCGACGACGGCACGGGCGGCGGGGCGGTGCCGCAGTCGTGGACGGCTTTGGCCGCCCTGATGATTTGATATTGATGGTCTGATCGGATCAGAGGGCGATGCCAGCCATGGTGCCCACGATGAGAAGTCTTTCGCGGCTGAACACGTAGCAGGAGATGCGCCGGAGATCGTCGTCGCCTTCCCAGTCGGTTCGGCTGGGGGTGATCATGCCGATGTCGAGTTCAGACTTCTCATAGACGAGACCCACGAACGGCTCGAATTGGTCGTAGCACTGGAGCACGCCCCAGCTGTTGACCGCTTCTTCACCGGGATAGGGGGCACCGGGGGGCGCATCGTGGTTCAAGATTGCGTACACCTGGCCGTTGTGGGGGCGGGTGCAGCCGATGGCGGTGGTCAGCTGGGCCGGGAGGTCGTTGCGGTCCAGATAGGTGTACTGGTTGAAGCACGTGCCCACCAACAGGTCGAAGGGATCGGTGACGGTGCCTTCGAACCGGTCTCGCAGGTCCTCTTCGGCGGGCAGGAGGTCGGGTTCGGCAGTGGGAACGACGAATACCTCGTCGAGCAGGGTCTCCTCCGACTCGTCGTCGCCGCATCCGGCCACGGCAATGGCCAGCACCAGCACCAGTGAGGTCCAGATTCGCCCGATGGTCAGCACCGTTGCCCCGTCATCAGTAGGAGGGTAAAACCCGATCGAAGTGCCAGAAGGCCATGAACAAGACAATCAAGAAGGGCAATGCCGACAGAGAGTAGGCCGGAAGCCTCTTCCACCGCTTCCCGGCGAACAGGGCGAAGATCCAGATGGCCAGTGCGGCCAAGCCCCACAAGATGGCGGGGACCAGCCCGTCGGAGTCGCCGTCGAGTCCTTCGCCGAAGGAACTTGCCGACTCTCCTGCTACGGATTCCTCGGGCGCCTCGGGCTCCCTGGGTGCCGGTGTTGGGTCGGGCTGATCGTCATCCGGCGTGGTGACCGGTGTGGAGGCGGCCGCGACCTCGGTCGGTTCGGGGTCGGGGGTCGGGCTGGCCGACGATTCGGCGGGTTCGGGCGCAGGGGTGGGGGCGGAATCCGACACTTCGGTGGGCTCGGGATCAGGGGTTGCGGTGACGGTCTGCTCGGTGTCGGCGGCCTCGTCCAGGTTCTCGGTGGCCAGCTCGGCGATTTGGACTACCGGCTGTCCGGGCCGCGGGTAGGTGGGTGCGGGTTCTCCCACCAGCTCAGCCACCACGATGATCCTTTGGCGGGCTGAGCCCTTTGGATGGCATGCCGTGAGGGTGAGCCGATTGGGATTCTCGCTGAAGTTCTGGTCGAGAACCTCCACCGCGGTGGGGGCCACGATGAGATGGCCGTGGCCTTCTCCTTGGGGCAGCACTCGGTAGGTGAACTCTCCCTGGATGGTGGTGATGATGATCTCGTCGTCGGGGAGGACCTTGTCGATTTCCCCGAATGGGGCGCCGTAAGTGGTTCGGTGGCCGGCGATGGCGGCGTTTCCGGCCTGACCGGGCAGGGGAGTTGCCGGGTAGTGGCCGGGGCCCTTGCGGAGATCGCCCACCCGGACGCCTTCCACAACGGTCTTGTCCACGTCGATTGAGGGAATCTGAATCCGGGCGATGGCCGCTCCATTGTCCCGGTAGAGCATGGCCAGCCAGGCGGGGTCGGGTTGAAGGGGGTCTCCGACGGGTTCGGGGGTGGCCGCTGAAGTTGGAATCGGGGTGGCGCTGGGGGTCGTCGAGGCTGACTGGGTACCTTCCGCCGGCGCTTCGGCCGTCGGCTCGGGGGTTGCCGCGGTCGGCGTGGGCGCCGGCGTGGGCGGCGCGATGGGAGCAACGGGGGCTGCGGGACCCAGCGCGCTGGATGCCTCCAACAGATCGGCGAACTCGTTGTCCAGACTCTGCTGGGCTCGGGCCTCAAAGATGCCCGTACCCCAGAGCTGGAAGATCCCGAACAGCAGGATTATGAGCCCGAGCGCGATGACGGTCTTGCCCAGCGTTCCCAAGACCCGCGCAACCGTCACGGCGGGAATTCTACGAGTAGTAGGTGGTGAACCCATGTTGCCCTCAGGTCTTCCAGCGTCCAGAGGCCTGAGGGTGCCGCACTGTGCCGCTATGTAGAGGCGATGGCGGGGTGGGTACGGTGGGGCGATGAAGGTAGCTCTGAGCGTGCGGGACTTCCTGGATCGGGCCGAGACTGTTTACGGCGACCGGGTGGGAATCGTCGACGAACCGGACCAGCCGGCCGAGAGCTGGGGCGAGCTCACCTACTCCCGGATGGCCGAATTGGCCCGGGCCCAGGCCGCGGCTCTGGACGAGCACGGGATCGGGTTCGGCGAGCGGGTGGCCATCGTCTCCCACAACGCCGCCCGGCTCATGGTCTCGTTGTTCGGCGTCAGCGGGTACGGCCGAGTGTGCGTGCCCATCAACTTCCGTCTCAACCAGGAGGAGATCAGCTACATCGTGGAGCACTGCGGGGCGACGATGCTGCTGATCGACCCCGAGTTGGTCGACGAGCTGGCCGGGGTCGACTGCCGTCATCGCTATGTGCTCGGCGCGGAATCCGATGAAGCCCTGTACCGATTCGGTGCCGAGCCAGTGTCGTGGGCCCCCGACGAGGACGCCACCGCCACCATCAACTACACATCAGGCACCACCGCCCGCCCCAAGGGCGTGCAGATGACCCACCGCTCGCTGTGGCTCAACGCCACCACCTTCGGCTGGGCCGCGGGGGTGAGCGACCGGGACGTGTACCTTCACACGCTGCCCATGTTCCACTGCAACGGGTGGGGCATGCCCTATGCCGTCAGTGGCACGGGCGCCTGCCACATCGTTCTGCGCAAGGTGGACGGTGCGGAGATCCTGCGCCGGATCGACCGCCACGGGGTGACCTACCTGTGCGGGGCGCCGGCGGTGGTGGCCGCCGTTTTGGACGCGGCCCAAGACTGGGAGGGAGAGATTCCCGGCTCGGGCCGGGTGCGGATGACAGTGGCCGGCGCACCCCCGCCCACTCGCACCATTGAGCGGATGGAGACCGAGTTGGGCTGGGAGTTCATGCAGCTCTACGGGCTCACCGAAACCGCTCCCTACCTGACCATCAATCGCCGCCGAGCCGAGTGGGACCACTTCAACCCGTCCGAGCGTGCGGCAAAGCTCTCCCGCCAGGGCGTTCCCGCACTGGGCATCTCGCTGGCGGTGGACGATTCCGGCGAGGTGCTGGCCCGAGGCAACCATGTTCTGGCGGGGTATTGGGAACAGCCCGAAGCCTCCGCCGATGCCCTGGCCGGGGGCTGGTTCCACACCGGCGACGGCGGGCACATCGATGAGGAGGGCTACCTCACGTTGTCCGACCGCAAGAAGGACGTGATCATCTCCGGCGGAGAAAACGTGTCTTCCATCGAAGTGGAGGACGCTCTGTTCGCCCACGAGGCGGTAGCCGAGGTGGCCGTGATCGGGGTGCCCGACGAGAAGTGGGGCGAGACGGTGAAGGCCCTGGTGGTGCTGGCTGCGGGGACTGCGGCGACCGAGGCTGACTTGATCGAGCACTGCCGGAGCCGCCTGGCTCACTACAAGTGCCCCACCTCGGTGGAGTTCCGCGACGAGCTGGCCCGCACCGCCACCGGCAAGCTTCAGAAATACCGTCTGCGCGAGCCCTACTGGTCCGGCCACGCCCGGCGAATCAACTGACCAGATAGTCAGCCAGTTAGCTGATGGCCACCGGGGTGGACACCTCGGTGAAGAAGTCGTTGCCCTTGTCGTCGGTAACGATGAATGCGGGGAAGTCCTCCACCTCGATGCGGAACACCGCCTCCATGCCCAGCTCGGGATATTCCAGAACCTCCACCTTGCGGATCGAGTCCTTGGCCAGGCGGGCGGCGGGACCTCCGATCGATCCCAGGTAGAAGCCGCCGTGGCGGGCGCAGGCCTCAACCACCTGGCGAGACCGGTTCCCCTTGGCCAGCATCACCATGCTGCCCCCGGCCGCTTGGAATTGGTCCACATAGGGGTCCATCCGCCCCGCGGTTGTGGGGCCGAATGATCCGGATGCATAGCCCTCGGGAGTCTTGGCCGGACCGGCGTAGTACACCGGGTGGTCGCGCAGATAGTCCGGCATGGGCTCCCCGGCGTCCAAGCGATCCCTGATCTTGGCGTGGGCCAGGTCGCGGCCCACCACCAGGGTCCCGGTGAGCGAGAGCCGGGTCTTCACCGGGTACTTCGACAGCTCGGCGCAGATGTCGGCCATGGGCTGGTCCAGGTCGATGCGCACCACATGGCCGCTCAGCTCCTCGTCGGTGACCTCCGGCAAAAAGCGGGCTGGATCGGTTTCCAACTGCTCCAGGAAGATCCCCTCAGCGGTGATCTTGCCCAAAGCCTGACGGTCGGCTGAACACGACACTGCCAGCCCCACCGGGCAGGATGCGCCGTGGCGGGGCAGCCGGATCACCCTGACGTCGTGGCAGAAGTACTTGCCGCCGAACTGGGCACCGATGCCGAATTGCCGGGTCAGCTCCAGAATGCGGTCTTCCCACTCCAGGTCCCGGTAGGCGTGGCCGGTGGCCGATCCCCGTGTGGGCAGCGCGTCGATGTAGTGGGCCGAGGCGTACTTGGCCACCTTTAGCGTGTACTCCGCCGAGGTGCCGCCGATGACCACGGCCAAGTGGTAGGGCGGGCAGGCTGCGGTACCCAAGGTGCGGAGCTTCTCGTCCATGAAGCGGGTGAGCGTTTCGGGGTTGAGCAGCGCCGTGGTCTCTTGGAACAGATACGACTTGTTGGCCGAGCCGCCGCCCTTGGCCATGAACAAGAACGAATAGGAGTCTCCTGGTGTGGCGTAGATCTCGATCTGGGCGGGCAGGTTGTTGCCGGTGTTGCGCTCTTCGAACATGGTCAGCGGAGCCAGCTGGGAATAGCGCAGGTTCGAGGTCTGGAAGGTGTCGAGCACCCCTCGGGCGATGGCCTGCTCGTCGTCGGCGCCGGTAAGCACCCGCTCGCCCTTGTGGCCCACCACTACCGCCGTTCCGGTGTCCTGGCAGCTGGGCAGAACTCCGCCGGCGGCGATGTTGGCGTTGCGGAGCAGTTCAGTGGCCACGAAACGGTCATTGGCCGATGCCTCGGGGTCGTCCAAGATGGCGGCCAACTGGGCCAAGTGGCTGGATCGCAGCAGGTGGGAGATGTCGCGCATGGCCTCGCTGGTGAGCAGTCGCAGGGCTTCGGGGTCGACCTGGAGGAACTGGCGATCTCCCAGCGTGACGGTGGAGACGTAGTCCGTGGTCAGCAGCCGGTATTCGGTGGCGGTATCAGGCCCCTTGGGGAGCAGTTCGGTGTAGGCGAATTCGGCCATCGGTCCGGCTCTGTCGGCTCATCTCAGCCTAGCGCCGGGGTTCCGGCAAACGGCGATGGGTCCCCGTCAGCGGGAATCACCGGTGGATGCCAGCTCATGGCCTGGCCGAGCTGAGTTGCGAAATCGCGCCAATCCGGGGGATTCCAGCCTTCGGCGGAGGCCCGCAGGTTGAGCTGGTGGTCTAGATGGACGATGGCCGGAAGTGATTCCAGCCCCAAGGCCCGCACCACGGAGCGGTCTTCGTCAGCGAACGTCAGGATTTCCTCGGTCCACGGCCCAAGAAATTCCTCTGCCTCTTGAGTCGAGGCGGTAACCAGGAAGGCCACCCGGCAATCGGCACCGACAAAGTTCCGCAGTATGCGCCCGGCGGTGTCGATCATCCACGAGCTCTCATAGGTATAGGGATCGAGCACGACGATCACCAGATGGAATACGGTGACCCAGTCGCCGATCGGGCGGGGCTCGCCGTTCAGCGGCGTCAGGTTCACATCGGCGTCGAGCGTGGTGGACATCGCATTTGAAATTAGCCCAGCGCGGGGGCCGAACCCGGTGTCGTGGCTGATGAACGGGCTGACGATCAGATCGAAGCGGGCTGATGATCAGATCGCGGTCGCCTACGCTTTGGCGGTGCACCCCATCGAGCATCTGCGCTATGTGGCCCGGTCGTCGGGCGTGGGACAGGAATCACTGGTGCGCGAGACGGCCGGGGCGCTGCTGAGCTTCGGCCACGACCCGGCCGGGCTGGTCACCACTTGTCGGCGGATGCTGGCCCGCCAGCCCTCCTCAGGCCCGCTTATGTGGCTGGCCTCTCGGGTTCTCACCGCAGCCGACCCTCGTTCAGAGGTCAAGGCGTGCATGGAGGCAATTGCCGAAGACCGAACTGGGCGACTGCTGTCGCGTGAGCTCCCCGTCGAAGCCTCGGTCTGCGTGCTTGGATGGCCGGATCTGATTGGCCGGGCACTTCGGCTTCGGGGTGACCTTCGGGTGCTGGTGGTAGACGTGCTGGGGGAGGGCCACCATCTGGTTCGGCGATTGTCGGAGCAAGACGGCTGGGTGGACGAGATTGACGAGAGCGGTCTGGGAGCGGCGGCAGCGTCGGCCGACATGGTTCTCTTGGAGACAGCCGCAGTGGGCCCATATGGCTTTCTTGCCGTGGCCGGGTCCCGAGCAGCCGCGGCGGTTGCCCATGCGGCCGGAGTGCCGGTTTGGCTGACGGCGGGAAGGGGAACGGTCCTACCCGGCCCCATGTGGGACGCGCTGGTGGAGCGGGCCTTGGGAATGGTGGAACCCTGGGATGCCGACGAGGAAGTCGTGCCTCTCGCCCTGGTGGATCAGATTGCCGGCCCAGAGGGGCTGGTTTCGGTAGCCGAGGCAGTATCGAGCACTGACTGCCCCGTGGCTCCTGAGTTGTTCTGCGCCGCCATCTGAACACGCGAGCAGGATGCACAACGCGGGTTCGCCCCATTGAAGCCACTAATCTCACTTCGTCGGGGCAAGGTGTGCCCCATTTCGAGGAGTCCCAGTGTCTGACAGCCCGCCGTTCGACTCGGCGTTCTTCCGCCAAGTGCTCGGACAGTTCCCCACCGGCGTAACCGTGGTCACCGCCGCGGGATCCGACGGGGCTGCCGGATTGGCCATCGGTTCCTTCGGCTCCGTATCGCTCGACCCGCCGCTGGTGATGTTCATGCCGGGCAAAACGTCCACGAGTTGGCCGGCCATCGAGGCCGCAGGCCATTTCGGGGTGAACATCCTGGCTGAAGACCAAGTGGATATGTCCAACCTGTTCGCCTCCAAGGCTGAGGACAAGTTCGCTGGCTTGGAGTGGACGAGCAAGGTCACCGGTGCCCCTATCTTTGAGACCTCCCTGGCCTGGATCGACTGCGAGATCGACCAGGTGGTTGAGGGAGGCGACCATTGGATCGTTCTGGGCCGGGTGTTGGATCTGGGAGTCCAGCGAGACGATGTGGGGCCGCTGGTGTTCTTGGCCGGAAAATACGGCTCCTTCGACCCGCTGGGCTGACGGGCCATGCCGATCTACGCATTGGGAGACATCGAGCCCGACATCCACCCCGAGGCGTTCGTTCATCCGCAGGCGGTGATCATCGGCCAGGTGAGCGTGGGGCCTGAGTCGACCATTTGGCCGGGAACAGTCCTTCGGGGCGACGGGGCGGGAATCTCCATTGGGGCCCGCACCTCGATTCAGGACAATGCCGTCATCCACAACACCGATGAGTTGACCACCGTGGTGGGCGACGACGTCACCGTTGGCCACCTGGCCCATTTGGAGGGCTGCACCATCGAGGACGAAGCGCTGATCGGCGTGGCATCCGTTGTGCTGCACGAAGCGGTGGTGGGCCGAGGGGCATTGGTGGGCGCTAGTGCAGTGGTGACCAATCACATGAAGATCCCACCGCTGGCCTTGGCCATCGGCGTGCCGGCCAAGATTCGGGAGGGTCACATGGCCGAAGGGCAGAATCGGGAGGACGCCTTGGGCTATGTCGCTCGCTGCCACCGATATCGGGCAGAGATGCGCTTATTGGGCTGATCGCCGGTAGTATTCAGGTCAACCACGCCACCCCTATTACTAGGATTTGGATATGTCGTCGGAAGCCCTCGCCTTAGATCTCGGACGGTACAAGCTCGGCTGGAGCGACGAAGAAGATTACGTCTTCAAGCCCAAAAAGGGACTGAATACCGACATCGTGCAGGAGATGTCGTGGATGAAGAGCGAGCCCGACTGGATGCGGAACTTCCGCATGAAGTCTCTGTCCCGATTCGAGAAGCGGCCCATGCCCACCTGGGGCGGCGACATGTCGGGCATCGACTTCGACAACATCTACTACTACATCAAGCCCACCGAGAGTCTGGCCGACGACTGGGATGCCGTTCCCGACTCGATCAAGGACACCTACGAGAAGCTGGGCATCCCCGAGGCCGAGCGCAAGTACCTGGCCGGCGTGACCGCCCAGTACGAGTCTGAGGTGGTGTACCACCGCAACCGTGAGGACTTGGAGCGCCAGGGCGTGCTGTTCTGCGACATGGACACCGCGCTCAAGGAGTACCCCGAGTTGGTCAAGGAGCACTTCGGCACCATCATCCCGCCGGGCGACAACAAGTTCTCCGCCCTGAACTCCGCAGTCTGGTCGGGGGGCAGCTTCATCTACGTGCCCCCCGGTGTGTCGGTGGAGATGCCGCTTCAGGCCTACTTCCGCATCAACGCCGAGAACATGGGCCAGTTCGAGCGGACCCTCATCATCGCCGACGAGGGCTCGCAGGTTCACTACATCGAAGGGTGCTCAGCCCCGGTGTACACCAGCGATTCACTGCACTCCGCGGTGGTGGAGATCTTGGTCAAGAAATCGGCCCGGGTCACTTACACCACCATCCAAAACTGGTCCAACAACGTGTACAACCTGGTTACCAAGCGGGCCAAGGTCGAGGCCGAGGGCCACATGGAGTGGATCGACGGCAACATCGGCTCCCGGCTCACCATGAAGTACCCCGCGGTGGTGATGGTCGGTCCCAAGGCCTCGGGCGAGGTGCTGTCGGTGGCCTATGCCGGGCCCGACCAGCACCAAGATGCCGGGGCCAAGATGACCCACGCCGCCCCGGAGACCACCTCAAAGATCGTGTCCAAGTCGATCTCCAACGGCGGTGGCCGCACTAGCTACCGGGGCCTGGTCCGGGTGGAGGACGACGCCTACGGGTGCCGCAGCCACGTGCAGTGCGACGCGCTGATCCTGGATGAGGACAGCGTGTCCGACACCTACCCCTATATGGAGGTGGGCACTCGGGACGCGGAGATCGGCCACGAGGCCACCGTCTCGAAGGTGGCCGATGAGCAGCTGTTCTATCTGATGAGCCGGGGACTGACCCAGGAGCAGGCCATGGGCATGATCGTCAACGGTTTCATTGAGCCCATTACCCGCACCCTGCCGATGGAGTACGCCGTGGAGTGGAGCCGGCTGATCGAGTTGCAGATGGAGGGATCTGTCGGCTGATGCCCATGCGGCAGGATTGCAAGTTCTTCGAGAGCCGGTCGTACCCCAATGGCGAGACCGTCCGGAAGTGCGATTTGGACCTGGCCCCGGAGGCCCCGTGGCGCTGTCCTGACGACTGCTCGGCCTACGAACGGCGCATGGTGGACGTGAATTGGTCGCACGGAACGCTGGTAACGCCGCCCACTCCCGAGGCGCCGGCCAGCGTGGGCAGCGACGAGAGCATCGGCGCCTTGCTGGACGCGGCCGAAGACATCGTGAACGAAGCGGGCCCGAAGGTGCTGGCCGAACTGGAGAGGGAGAAGTCCCGGCGGCGGCTGAGAGCGGGCGGCGGCGGAAAGGCGAAGCGGCGAAAGCGCCGTCGGCGTTCGTGATCGAAACCCAATTCACCCCCGATGCGGCCGGTGCCATACCCGGCCCCGATTGGCTGGCCCGCCGTCGAGTGGCCGCCGCCGAACAGGTGGCCGCCGCGCCGATGCCCTCGGCGGAAGAGGAGGTGTGGCGGTACACCCCAATCGGGCAATTGGACCTGAGCCGATATCAGCTAGCCCACGATGGCGGCGGCACTTCGACGGCCTCTGTTCCCGAGCACAGCGCGATGGCCGAAACCAGCAACGGGCGTCTTGGCAGCGTTGAGCTGCCCGCCGAGGTTGCAGACCAAGGCGTAGAGGTCCGGCCACTGGGCGAAGGCGACGCTGAGCTGGCCGCCTCGGTAGATGTGGACATGTTCGCCCTCATGAATGCCGCGTTCTCCGTTGAGCCGCTGCTGGTTCGGGTGCCCCCGGGAGTGAGTGTGGAGGGTCCCATCGTGGTGCGCCATTGGCTCGACGCTGATGGGGGAGCGGTCTTCCCCCGGCTGATCGTGGACGCCGGGGCCGATTCCTCGGTCGAGGTACTGGAGTTGTACGGCTCAGCCGACGTATCTGCATTCGTCAGCCCGGTGATCGAGATCAGAGTGGCTGCCGCCGCCCGAGTGGGGTATCTGGCTGTGCAGGACTTGGGGCCCAAGGTGTGGCACATCGGCTCGCAGGTCAGCCACATCGGGGCGCAGGCCCACCTGCGTTCGTCATCGGCGGCGCTGGGTGGCGAATACGCCCGGACGCGGCTGGACACCCACTTGTCGGGTCGGGGGGCCACCGGTGATCTGATCTCGCTGTACTTCGGTGACGGCGAGCAGACTCTCGACTTCCGCACCTTCCAAGATCACGCCGCTCCCGACACCACTAGCACCCTGCTGTTCAAGGGAGCGGTGGACGATGCCTCCCGGTCGGTGTACACCGGCTTGATCAGGGTTCGACCCGACGCCCGGGGCACCAACGCCTACCAGACCAATCGCAATATCAAGCTGTCGGAAGGTGCCTGGGCCGAGTCGGTGCCCAACCTGGAGATCGAGAACAACGAGGTCCATTGCAGCCACGCATCTGCGGTTGGCCCTATCAACAGCGACCAGCTGTTCTACCTGGAAAGCCGGGGGGTGCCCACCGAGACCGCTGAGCGCCTGATTGTTGCCGGGTTCTTCGACGAGGTGTTGGATCAGTTTCCTGTCCTCGAGGCCGTGCCTGCGGTGCGAGATCGGCTCCAATCCAAAATCGAGGGGTTGGGCCATCGCGGTGTCGATGGTGAGACCGGGTCATGAACCCAGAACGAGTAGCTCTCTGCCCACTCGATGAGGTGGGCGATGGGGAAGCCCGGCGGTTCGACGTCGAGGCCGGTGGTCTGGTCCACCAGATTGCCGTCATTCGCTTGGGAGACGACCTGTATGCCTTGGGCGACACGTGCAGCCACGCCGATTACTCGCTAGCAGAGGGAGAGGTGGACGCCGAGGAGGGCACCATCGAGTGCTGGAAGCACGGCAGCCTCTTCAACCTGTCTACGGGCGATGCCGAGACCCTGCCCGCAACCCGCCCGGTGCCGGTTTATGACGTGGGTGTGGAAGACGGCCAGATTTGGCTGGAGGTCGGCCACGATGAGTGAGCAGCGGAGCGATCCAGCCATGAGCGAATTGGTCGTTGAGGATCTGCATGTCCAAGTCGGCGGGCAAATGGTGCTGAACGGGGTGAACCTGCGGGTGGCCTCCGGCGAAGTCCACGCAGTGATGGGCCCCAACGGCTCGGGGAAGTCGACCTTGGCCTACGCCATCATGGGCCGCCCCGGCTACGAGGTAACCGCGGGGTCGATCACTTTGAACGGCGTCGACCTGGTGGATCTTTCCCCGTGGGAGCGGGCCCACGCCGGGCTGTTCTCCACCCAGCAATACCCCACCGAGGTGCCGGGCGTTGGCTTGGAGAACATGCTGGAAGAAGCAGTGGAAGCCGCGGGAGGCGATCGGAGCGCCGTGGAAGCCCAAGTTGCCGCCGAGGCCGAACTGGTCGACTTCGACCCTGATCTCTTGTACCGCTCGCTAAACGTCGACCTGTCCGGTGGCGAGATGAAGCGAAGCGAGGCGGTGCAACTCGGCGTGCTCCGCCCCCGCATCGCCATCCTGGACGAGCTGGACAGCGGCCTCGACGTGGACGCTCTTGCCGCGGTGAGTCACCGCATTGAGCAGGCCACCCATGAGGACAACCTCGGCGTGCTGGCCATCACCCACTTCAGCCGTTTGTTGACTGTGCTCCACGCCGACGTGGTCCACATCCTCATCGACGGTGCAATCGCGGAAACCGGAGGCCCAGAATTGGCTGCCCAGCTGGAGGACACTGGCTACGATCCCTGGATCGACACCCGCGCCGAATCACCGGTTGAGATCCATCTAGGAGGCGACCCATGGCCGTAGACGCCGATGCCAAGAGACTGCTCAGCGACGAGGAGATCGCCGCCGCCTTGGAAGACCTGCCCGGATGGGAGCGCCAAGGCGACAAGCTCGCTGCGACTTTCAACTTCTCAGACTTCTCCGAAGCCTTCGGCTTCATGTCCCGAGTAGCACTGATCTCCGAGCGCCTGTTCCATCACCCCGAGTGGTCCAACGTCTGGTCCACCGTAGAGATAGCCATAACCAACCACGCCGCCGGCGGCCTAACCGAACTAGACCTAGAATTCGCCCGCCGAGTCAACGCCCTGGTCTGAAGCAGGGACTTAGACGAAGTAGTCTGCCTGATCAAGCTTTTCCGGTGAATGGGTTGAGCACTGGGACTTTGAGATGTTCGAAGTCGCGGGTGTTTCTTGTGACCACGGTGAGTCGGTGGACGATGGCGACGGCGGCGATCAGGGCATCTTGTAGCAGATTGTCGGCTTGCCGGTGCATCAGCCGGGCCCATTCGCGAAATGCGGCCGCGTCTACTGGCAGAACTTCATAGGCATCTAGCACCCGCTCCAACCAGCTCTCAATCTCTTCGGCCTTGTCCGGGTCTTGCTCGCGGGTGATTTCGATACCGGCTTGAATCTCGCCGATTGTTACCGATGAGAGATGAAGCTGATCGGCAGGGATGTCCTGTATCCAGTTCAGCACCGATTGGTGGGGACGAGGGCGACGTAGCTCAGAGACCACATTGGTGTCGAGGAGGTACATGGGCAAGGACTAGTCGAAGGCCAGCGGTGCTCGTTGACGGAGTTCCTGTCGCGGCGGGGTCAACGATTCAATGCGGGCATCCTGGTCCAGAAGCAGCTCCTTAAGGTTCGGTTTAGCCCTGCCAATCAGTTGGCGCCACTGGTCGATAGGGACCACCACCGCCGTCTCTACCCCCCGCTTAGTCACAACCTGAGGACCTTCAGCAAGGCTGGTTTCCAGCAACTCGCTGAATCGAGCCTTCGCCTCTTGCACCTGCCAGACCTTTTCTTCCATGCTGCCTCCGGTCATAAACTAACTAGTCAGCACACTAGTCAGAATACTGATCAGCATATATCGGATTTAGGCAATGCAGCTAGAAGCGCGAGGCGAGGCCTTGCCCCAGATTCTTGCTGAACCCCGCCCCTGGTCATCTGGGCCTTCCACAGAACGCACTCGCTTGATCTTGGGGTCAAACTGGCGGTACTGATCCAAGTCGAACACGAACTCCAAGACTTCCTGCGGACTCGCTCCCACATTCACCGTTGCTTGCGCGGTGATGGTCACACCCAAAGCGTAGTCAGCCATCTCCCTTTTACAGCGCCGACTCCACAAGACGGCGAACTGGCTTTAGGCCACCCCCGTCTTCACGGACACCGGCCAACGGTTGTCGGCTCAAGATTCGGGTCCTACTTGCAGGCTGCCATCGATGAGAGCGGCTTTGCATGCCTCTATTACCTGTTCGGCCGGTGCGTCCGACGAGATGACATGAGACTCAAGCTCTCCCAGGTCGGCGAACTGGTCGTACATGGTTTCGGCGCCAGAGGTCTCGGGCGTATCGCCGCGATCCCGCACTCGATGCGACGCCGTAACGCGCTTGGGTCGCAGGACGAGGTACTGCACGCGGATTTTGCGGTCGCCAAGGCGTTGGGCAATCTGACCTAGGAACCAGGGCCCGACAATTCCGTCCCACACGACCGTGTAGCCAGCATCGGCATATGCAGCCGCAGCGTCCGCCGCGCCCACCATTACCGCAGCATTCTGGCTGTGCGCATCCGGTAACCACGGTTCAACAAACCCCGACCGGATGGACCGAAAGAACCAGTCCGACTCCAGATGGACACCTCGCTCGTATCCCGAGGCGAGCGCGGCGCTCACGGTCGTCTTCCCCGAGCCCGGAGGGCCTGACACGATTACCACCTCTCCGCGGGTCACAGAGAATGAATGTAGGCGATAGCAATTGCCACTCCTTGGCGTTTCTTGAAGCAGCCAAAGTCAGCTTCAGTCGAAGGCCAGGGCCTTGCTGCGTTGGAGGGCTCGGTCTGCGGCTTGGCGGTCGGGGATGAGAATGGCGGTGAGCCAGACGCCGTTTTGCTCGATGAGGATGTCGGAGGCTCGCCGCTCTACGTCGGCTCGGGGGAGGTCGGGGCGGGCGGCGGCGATTAGGTCGGCGAGTTGTTCGAGGTAGCGCCGCTGGGCGGTTTGGTTGATGTCGGCAAACTGGGGGTCGACACCGGCCAGCGACCAAAGCTGGAGCCGCAGGCTCAGATAGTCGGGGGCGAGGAAGGCAGGGTCGAGGGCTCGTTGCAGGCAGTAGCGGAGCTGTTCGGCGGCATCCGCGTTGGGTGGGGGAGTGACCAACTCCAAGTCTTGGTCCCCTACCCGTCGCAGGGCTGCGCAAATGAGCGCCGTCTTGTTGTTGAAGTGGTAGTTGGCCAGGCCCACGGCGACGCTGGCCTCCCGGGCCACGGCCCGCATGCTGACACCGGCGATGCCCTCCCGGGCCAGCACCGCAAGGGTGGCGTCCAAGATCCGCTCGTCGGCCATGACCAATGTGTCGGCCACGGTCAGAACCTCATTTCCCGCCCCGGCCGCCGGTCACCAGGGCGACCCGTCCTTCCAGCGTTCCAGTCATGATGCGACTCCCTTGTAAGCCTCCAGCACGAGCCCGTGGAAATGGTGTACGGCGTGTTCAGACAGCCCCGACCCGCTCGGGTCGTACACAATGCGGCCCTGCTGGAACGCCGGGGTCGACATGCCCCGCTGCACGCTTTCCACCAAGTTGATGTCTTCCACCTGGAGTACCTCATCGAGGTAGCGGATCGACTCCAATTCCGCCTCGTTGGGCTCGGCGGTCTCCAAGAAGAAGTCGTAGGTCTCAAAGGTGAGGTCGGGACCGGCGGGGATGATCTTCAATACGATGAAGTTGCCCCGCCCGGGGTATCGCATCATGCAGGTGTTGGGCCACAGCCACCACACCGCGTGGTCGGTCACCGTGGCCTCGCTCACGTCATAGGCGGTATTGGCGGATTTGCCCGCTTCGGCCATGTGGCTGGAGTAGATGCCATGGGTGGCCACCACATAGGTGTCCATGTCCACCAACGACACGAAGTCCTTGTGGGCAATGTGGCAGTGGTAGCACTCCAAGAAGTTGTCCACCACGTTCTTCCAATTGCTGTTGATCCGGTAGGAGAGGCGATGAGCATGAGTGAGCTGCTCAACATCGGGGGCCCAGTGGGCGATCTCAGCCCCCAGGCCGCCAGACTGCTGCTGAAGGGGAGCGGCCTCGGGGTCGAGGTTGACGTATACGAACCCGCCGAACTCGGTGATCTGCACCGGGTCGAGGCAGATCTGACCAGTGTCGAAGTGCACGAGGTGATTGGTGTGGCGAGCGGCTTGCAGCTGGCCCGACAGGTCATAAGACCATCCGTGATAGGGGCAGACCAGGTTGTTCAGCTGACCTTCGCCCTCAACGAGCTCATGGGCTCGGTGCTGGCACACGTTGTAAAACGCCCGTAGCTCTCCATCGAAGCCGCGAATGGCGAAAATCGGCTGCCCGGCAATGGCTTCGGCCACAAAACTGCCTGGTTCGCGGAGCTTTTCGCCATGGCAGATCCACTGCCAGGTCCGGCTGATGATTGCCGATTGGTCTGCGTCGAACCACTGCTTCTTGGTGTAGGCATCGGAGTGGAGTGAGTGCGAAGCGCCGGGGTCAGGGCGCCAACCCTGTCCGATATCGACAGCAGACTCTCCGCTCATTGCACAAATCCGTGGATTGGGCCGTGAATTGGAATGCGTTCCCGCAGCACTGAAGCCAATTTAGCAGTGTTGAACGACTGTTCAAGATGGAACGGCCTGGCCGAGTCAGGAGTCTGCTATGGCCTCTTCGACGGCTTGGGTGAGGGTGTGCCAGGAGAGGGTGGCGCACTTGATGCGGACCGGGAACTTGACCACGCCTTTGAGGGCCTCCAGGTCGCCGAGTTTGACGTCGGGGCTGTTGCCGTTGGTGGGGGCGGGGTCGTCGGGGTCGGGCTCGATCGACATCATCGACCTGAAGGCATGGTTGAACTGTTGCAACTCCTCGACAGTGCGGCCCTTGACGGCGGCCGACATCATCGACGAGGAGGCCTGACTGATCGAGCAGCCCTGGCCGCCGAACTTGATGTCTTCAATCACCCCTTCGGCCACTTGTACGTAGATGATCACCTCGTCGCCGCACAATGGGTTGAAGCCCTCGGCCCGGGTGGCGGGCGGGGTTTCCAACTCCCCCCGGTTGCGGGGATTGCGGTAGTGGTCGAGGATGATCTCGCGGTAGAGATCTTCTAGATCAGGCATGGCGACGGTTCATCAGTCTAAGGGCGATGGCTCAGTGATACGCAGTCTTTCTCATTCGAGACTTCACTCGATGAAGAACACGTCGGCGTCGGCCAGCGCATCGGCCAGGGCGTCGACGTCTGACTCGTCGTTGTACACGTACATCGAGGCCCGACTGGTGGCGGCGCAGCCCAGCACCCGCATCAGCGGCTTGGCGCAGTGGTGGCCGGCCCGCACGCACACTGCAGAGCGGTCCAGCACCTGGGCCACATCATGGGGATGGATTCCCTTGTACTCAAACGACAGCACCCCGCCGCGCTCGGCCGGCTCGGTCGGACCGTGGATGGTGATGTCGTCGCCGTAGCGCTGGTTCAAGGTCCGCAGGGCGTAGCCGGTGAGGGCCACCTCGTGCTCTCGAACCTGCTCCATGCCCAGACCACTGAGATAGTCCACTGCGGCTCCCAGCCCTACCGCTTCGGCGATAGGCGGAGTTCCGGCCTCGAACTTCCACGGCACCGCCGCGGTGCTGAACCCCTCCTTGGTCACGTTGAGGATCATCTCCCCCCCGCCCAAGAACGGCGGCATTTCCTCCAGCAGCTCGGATTTGGCCCACAGCACCCCGATTCCAGTGGGGCCGCACATCTTGTGCCCGGTGAAGGCCACGAAATCGGCCCCCATCTCCGTCACATCGGTGGGCAGGTGTGGGGTGTACTGGCTGGCGTCCACCATCATCAGCGCTCCGGCCTCGTGGGCGGCGTCGGCCAACTGCCGGATGGGGTTGATGGTGCCCAGCACGTTGGACACCGCGGCCACGCTTAGCAGCCGAGCGCCGTCGAGCAGTCGGTCGAGATCGGTCAGATCCAGATGGCCATCGCTGCGGATGGGGATCCAGCGCAACTCGATGCCCAGCTCTGCGGTCAGCATGTGCCAAGGGACGATGTTTGCGTGGTGCTCCAATTCGGTTATCACCACCGGATCGCCCGGTCCCAGATTGGCCCGACCCCAGGTTCGGGCTACCAGATTGATCGCCTCGGTGGCGTTCTTGGCGAAAATGATCTCCGAATCCCGAGAAGCCCCGATGAAATTGGCGACCTTCCTCCGGGCCTCTTCCAATGCCTCGGTGGCCTCTACCGCCAGTTGGTAGGAGCCCCGGTGGACGTTGGAGTTGAAGCGCTCGTAATAGTCGGTGATCGCGTCGATAACCGGCCTCGGCTTGTGAGAGGTGGCGGCTGAGTCGAGGTACACCAGGCGACGGCCGTGTACCTGGCGGCACATGATCGGGAAGTCGTCCCGTATGGTCCCGGGGTCTAGCGCCATGCCTCGTACCCCTCGGCGTCTAACTGAGCAGCCAGCTCAAAGCCCCCACTGGCCGCGATCTTGCCGTTCATGAGGATGTGAACGTGGTCGGGGGCCAGATGGTCGAGCAAACGACGGAAGTGGGTGATGGCCAGCACCCCCATCTCCTGCCGTGAGGTCATCACCTCCTGCACCCCGCTGGCCACGATCTTGAGGGCGTCGATGTCCAATCCGGAGTCGGTCTCGTCCAAGATGGCCATCTCCGGCTCCAAAATGGCCAGCTGGAGAACCTCGTTGCGCTTCTTCTCGCCCCCGGAGAACCCGTCGTTCAGGTAGCGGTCGGCGAAAGACGGGTCCATGTCGAACCGCTCCATCCACTCCATCACCGCCAAGCGCAGCTCCAGCACCGACAAGTCGATGCCCTTGCGGGCCGACAGGGCCTGACGCAGGAAGTTCATCACCGACACGCCGGGGAACTCCTGGGGGTATTGGAAGGCCAAGAACAGCCCGGCCTTGCCCCGAACATCAGCGGGCCAGTCGGTGATGTCGTCGCCCTTGAACCGGATCCGCCCCCCGGTCACCTCGTACTCGGGGCTGGCCAACAGCGCGTTGGCCAGGGTTGACTTGCCCGAGCCGTTGGGCCCCATGAGGGCGTGTACCTCTCCGGCCCGAACGGTCAGGTCGATGCCCGACAGGATCGGAATGCCGTCTTCAGCCGTGGCGACATGCAGATTCTCGACCTCGAACAGCGGGGCCTCGGGCTGGCTCACCAGATCATTCTACGCCGGAGGAGATGCCATCCCTATCACCGGAAAGCCGTACGACGTGCCGATGAGCGGGCCTACCAGCCCCGGTCGATCCACTCCTGGAGATGGGGGGCCTCGTTGCCGATGGTGGTCTCATCGCCGTGGCCGGGGAGAACCATGGTGTCGGCTGGCAGCGGGGCGAACATTCGCCGGTCGATGGACTTGATGATGGTGTCGAAGTCGCCGCCCTCGAAACCGGTGGCGCCCGGTCCGCCGGGGAAGAGGGTGTCGCCGGAGAACAGGATCGGCGAGCCTTCCAGGCGGAACGACATCGACCCCGGAGTGTGGCCCGGCGTGTGGATGCAGTGCAGGCGGAGCCGGCCTACCTCGACCACCGACTCGTCCTCGAGCAGGTAGTCGTAGGCGTCGAGCATGGCGGCATCCTCGGCGGTCACCCCCACGTCGTAGCCGGCGTTGCGCACTGCCGGGATGGCCTGGATGTGGTCCCAGTGCCCGTGGGTCTCCAAAACGGTGCGGACCCCGAGAGCGGAGCACATCTCCAGAAGGAGGTCGTGCTCGTTGGCTGCGTCGATCAGCACCGCATCGCCGGTTTGGCGGCAGCGGACGACGTACACGTTGTTGTCCATCGGCCCGACGACCACTTTGTGGATCTCGGCTTGGGTGTCTTGCCAGTGCAAAGTCATGGCGGGCTCTTCTCGCTCTCCGACTCAGATAATACTGAGACTCAGGGAAAACTGGTTGACCACGCGATTGTGCCCCATCTATCGGGTCCATGACAGGTTCGGGCGTGGCTACTGGGGGTTCGGTCTAGTAAAAACAAGGCCGTGAACTTTGCCTTCAGCGAGGAACAAGAAGAACTTCGGCGCTTCGTCCGGCAGTTCTTAGAAGACAAATCCCCGGAAACGGCCGTCCGCGAGCAGATGGACACCGAGAAGGGCTATGACGACGCCGTCTGGAACCAAATGGCCGAGCAGCTCGGACTTCAGGGCCTCATCATCCCCGAGGAGTACGGGGGCAGCGGCTTCAGCTACATCGAGCTGATCGTGGTGCTGGAGGAGATGGGCCGGGCGCTGTTGTGCGCTCCGTTCTTCTCCAGTGTTGTCTTGGCGGGCAACGCCCTCATCCACAGCGGTGATGAGGGCGCCAAAGCGGCGCTGCTGCCCGGAATCGCGGCCGGTGAGACGGTGGCCGCGTTGGCCTTCACCGAGGAGAACGGCCGCTGGGACGAGTCGGGAATCACCACCGAGGCGACTGCCGACGGCGACGGCTGGCGCATCTCCGGCACCAAGATGTTCGTGATCGACGGCCACACCGCCGATGTGGTGCTGGTGGCCGCTCGCACCGCCGGCGGGGTGAGCTTGTTCTGGTGCCCCAGCGACGCCGATGGCTTGACCCGCACCGCCCTGTCCACCATGGACCAGACCCGCAAGCAGGCCCGCTTGGACTTCGACAACACCCCGGTAACGATGGTCGGCGCCGAGGGCGGGGGCTGGGCCGTGCTGGAGCGGGTGCTCGACCTGGCTGCGGTGGCCCTGGCTGCCGAGCAGGTGGGCGGCGCCCAGATGTGTTTGGACATGTCGGTTCAGTACGCCAAAGACCGGGTGCAGTTCGGGCGGCCCATCGGGTCGTTCCAGGCCATCAAGCACAAGTGCGCCGACATGCTGCTCGAAGTTGAGTCGGCCAAGTCGGCGGCCTACTACGCCGGTTGGTGCGCCTCGGAGCTCAACGACGAGCTTCCCTCGGTGGCCAGCCTGGCCAAGGCCTACTGCTCGGAGGCCTATTTCCACGCCTCGGCCGAGAACATCCAGATCCACGGCGGTATCGGCTTCACATGGGAGCACCCCGCCCACCTCTACTTCAAGCGGGCCAAGTCGTCGGAGCTCCTGTTCGGCGACCCCACGTACCACCGCGAGCTGCTGGCTCAGCGCATCGGCATCTGACACTCCTAATCATTCTCGCCGCAGTCTTGGTGGTCGGGTTGGCCGCCTATGCGGTGATGCGGGTGTCATCTCGTCTGGCCCACACTCGGGCCCGGACGGTATACGACCTGTTGGAAGCCGTGGAGTTTGTGGCCGACCGACTGCCCGACTCACTGTCGGCCAAGCTGAGCTACGACGACGTGCAAGAGATCTTGCTATGGCGGCTGGATCATTTCCGGCTGCGGGGCTCGGCCACCTACGGGCGAGGCGATGTGACCGCCACCGAGGCCGAGAGCCGGGAGGAGGAGGTGGTCACCAGCGACGACGATTCGGTGGACTTCGTGCTGGCCAAGGCCTCTGAATCTGGCAGAGACATCGAGGCCCTCGACGTGGTGGTGGTGCTCGACCTCGAAAGCCAATATCTCGAGGCCATCGGGGCACTCGGCCCTCCAGCCGGGGAATCCGACTAGTGGGGCGGTACGGTTAGGAAATGGACAGGCCTCGGTCGTTGGAAGGCTTCCGCTACGTGGGGGACAAGCGGTCTCAGGTGGTGTACGACCTGGATGAGGTGAGCGACGAGTCGGTCATCGACGAACTGGTGGCGTCGGAGCAGTTCTTGGTGTTCGGGCCCGACTCGCTGGCCGAAGCCCGAAACCGCGGCTATCGGCCTCGGTCGGTGTGACTCAGTGGCAGACAACCGGCGGGCTCAAGCTTGCCGGATATCTGGCGCTGCCCGAAAGCCGCCGGATGCGAGCGCTGCCCGGCGTGGTGCTGTGCTCGGCCTTTCCTTCGGCAGCCAACGGTGGTTCGAGGGCCGCTGAGCGGCTCTACCCCTTGGCCGATCGAATCGCCCAGAACATGGAGTGGGCCGCGCTGGTGCTCAACTACCAGGGCTGCGGTGACAGCGAGGGCGACTTCTCGCTCGAGGGATGGACCGACGACGTCCGCAGCGCGGTGGACCACCTCGACGGGCTCGATCATGTGGAAGGGGTCTGGCTGGCGGGGTTCGGCATCGGAGGGGCGTTGGTGGCCCTTGTTGCTCAAGACGACCTCCGGGTTAGGGGAGTGGCCACCATGGGTGCGCCGGTGGACTTCGCCCACTGGGGCCTGGATGCCTCCGGGGTTGTGGAGTACGCCCGCTCGCTGGGCGTGATCTCCACCCCCGGCTATCCCGATTCCGTCGACTCCTGGGCCAAGGCTGCCCAGTCGATTCGAGTCGACCGGTGCGCTGGTCAGATCGCCCCCCGCCCCATGCTGGTGCTGCACGGCTCCGATGATCGGGAGGTGTCACCCCTCGATGCTCGAGCCATCGCCGACGCCCACGGCGACGCCGGCCTACGCATAATCAGCGGCGCCGGCCACCGCCTCCACTCCGACCCCCGCTGCATATCCATCCTCCTAGGCTGGCTCGACTCCCAAATAACCCTCATCCCCTGACGAGGGGAATCCATCTCGAGGAAGCTGACAGGCATCAGATGCACACCATGGTTTTTTCGGACAAGGGAGTATGCTGAGGTCGTGGCACTTCAGGACGTGGTGTTCCAATTCGACGATGACCTTGTGGAGCAGTTGGACAAGCTGGCTGCTGAACTAGGGACGAGCCGCTCTGTGCTGGTGCGTCGTATCGTCACCACAGCCATTGCTGCTACGGAATGCGAGGCCTCAGATCAGGAGTTGCAAGAGGCCTACCGCCGAATTCCACAAGACCAAGGTCTTGTGACCTCCTCCTCCCGGGTTGCTGCTGTCACCGCACCTGAGTGGTAAGCCGCGGCGACGTCTTCTGGGCTGACCTCGGCCCGCCGCACGGACGGCGTCCTGTCTGCGTCCTCACCCGCAACGCCGCGCTCGCAGTGCTTACTTCAGTCACTTGTGCTCCGATTACTCGGACCATTCGGGGAATTCGCTCCGAAGTCGAAGTCGGCCTAGAGGAGGGACTGTTGTCGCCCAGCGTGATCAATTGCGACAACGTCCTCACAATCTCGCGAACCCTGCTTGACTCCGAGCCCGTCGGCCGACTCGGCGCTGATGTCCGAGCACGACTCGACCAAGCTCTGCGCTACTCACTGGACATTCGCTATTGATTGCGTATCACTGGCACCGACAGGAATTGATGGATGGCGTGGAGTGAGGAGATGACGCTGCAACGGCCCTCAGGGAGGGTGATGAGGCCGGGATCGTGGGGATGGCGGGCTATGAGGAGTGCGGCCATGCCGAGGTTGAGGGCGGGGTTGATGTCGCGGGTGACGCTGTCGCCGACAAAGACAGCTTGCTCGGGGGCTACTCCGAGTTGGTCTAAGGCAAGTAGGAACGGCTCAGGGCTGGGTTTGCCGATACCGATCTCGCCAGCGACGACAGTGGGCAAGCTGAAGCGATCGAGACCGGTAAGGCTCAACTTGGCTCGCTGGGTGTCGGGGGCGCCGTTGGTCACGATAGCCATCGACACCTTTTGCTGAAGCTGGCTGATCACTGGCTCGGCGTCGGGGTAAGCCTCCATGCGGTTGATGCGTTCGGCAGTGAAGCGCTCGGACAACTCTTCGACCGTGTAGGGGTCGACGGTGATCTGACGCTCAATTGCCTCACGCCACACGGTCTGTCGATGCGAAAGCCGCACTGCTCGGAGGTCACCTAGTTCTTCGCCGGTTCCTTCGAAGGTCGCCCACAGGGCTTCCCAACTGGCAATGCCTACCCGGCGAGCAAATTCAATGGTGGGCAGGCTCGACCATTGAGATTTGGCCTCGTCGAAGACGTCTTGCTCGAGCTGGTCCGGATCGACGCCAAGCACGGTGGCGGCATGCCGGCACGTCGCCGCCATTGCCGCTTCGGCTGCGGTCCGCTCGACAACGAGAGTGTCGTCGAGATCCCAGATCACTGCTTCAACTGGAATGGGTAGACCGTCTCCTTGATTCAGGTTGGCCAAGTGATGTCGCTCCACTTGGCACCACACCGCCAGGGCTGATCCTGGTGTCGCCTGAACCATACTGCGAGACACATCCAATTGAGGTTGGCTTGAGAGCAACTGTCACTGCCTTCAATATCATTGTTGTATGGATTTTGGGGCTGTGACCTGCGGGAATGCCGGGAATGGCGTGCATGTCGAAGCTGTGGATGTGGCCGGGTTGGACGATGTTGGGTTGGATGCTCGGCTGCGGTTGATTGGGTCTTCGCGCAATCGGTTGGAGGGGTTCTTGGCCGAGGTGGTGGCGGAGAAGACCAGGCGGAGCAGCTCGTTTGACGCGGCGAACGCTTTGAAGGCCGAGCTGCGCCAGTCGAGGCATCAGGCCGATCGGACGCTGCGGGAGGCCGAGCAGTTGGAGAAGCTGTCGGCCACTCGGGACGCTCTGGTGGACAGCCGCATCAACACAGAGCACGCCCGGATTTTGGGGACTGCGGCTCAGAATGGGCCGCTGGATGAGGCCAAGATGCTGGCGGCGGCTGAGACGCAGACTCCGGAGCAGTTGCGCAAGACGGTGCGCGACCATCAAAACGAATTGGCCGGCGATGACGGGGCCAAGCGTTTCGAGCGCCAGCGGAAGAACCGCACGGCCAGTTTCTCTTTGCGCGATGACGGGATGTGGCAGCTATTCGCCTTGTTCGATCCGGTTGCGGCGGCGCGGATCCGCAAGGCGCTGAACAAGGCAACCGACGACGACTGGCGCACCGACAACCGCCGCGAGCACACCGCTGACCGGCACCGGAGGGCCGATGCTCTGGAGCAGCTCATCACCCGCACGATTTCCGCGGACGGCAGCGAGCACCCCCAGGGCACCACGCTGTTGTTGATGGCCGACTATGACCTGGTGGACGACAAGCTGGGCCGCCCCCGCCTGGCTGACGGCACCCCGCTTCCGCCAAACGAGTTCCACCGGCTGGTCTGCGACGCCGACATTCTGTGCGGATTGTTCAAACAAGCAAGCACCGAGCCCATCTGGATGGGCTCAACCAGCCGCCACCCCAACTTCGCCCTGCGAGCCGCCCTCGAAGCCCGAGACCAAGGCTGCATCGGCTGCCGAAAGGAACCGGAATGGTGCGTGTCGCACCACATCGTGGAATGGCATCACGGAGGCCCCACCCAACCCGACAACCTGGTACTGGTATGCCACGACTGCCATCAAAAAGTCCACCACCGAAACTGGGCCGTCGAAAAACACCCCGACACCGGCCGCCTATACCTGCGGCCACCCTGGCAACAAGCCCCCGCCCCAGCGCTGAGACGCTGACCGAGAAGCATTGCCGCGCCCGCCCAGACAGAGCGGCAGACCCGATTGAATGTGGGTTTGATCTTCAGTCGAAGAGATCTTCGAACACGCCTGGCCAGGCGAGAATCACTCCATGCTCCTTGCAGAGCTCACTCCAGTATTCGCCTGCTGGCGGACGCTCGACTGCAAGAACTGGCTGCACATCGCTCGTTCCAGGCCAATCCAGGAGGAAGGCATAGCTGAGCACCTGCCCCAGTCCAAGGCGAAGCTGCCGGTCTTCGTTTTGCTTGGTCATACTCTTCACCTCAACCACGAATGCCGAATCGCCGTTCTGCCACGCGACGTCGAATTGGGGATCATGAGGCGCTGGCGAGCGGGGCTCTGCGCCCGCAGATCGGACGGCTTCTGCCAGTTCATCCTGCACGTCCATGTGCGCTGCGGTCCCCCGGTCGATGAGGTCGGGGTCAACCTCGAACACTCTCCTTCGCTCCATCGCTTCTTGCCGAGCCGGTGATCTGTAGTCGCTCCCACCTCGCTTCGTGGCTGGTAGTGGTTCCGGAATGGCGGAACCAGTTGAGTTGAAGCCAGGTCGATGGACGGCCAGCTTGGCCAGCAGATCGCGTCCCGCTTCCGTGATGGCCAATTGGCCATTGCCAGCATCCTCAATCAGCTTGGCTGATTCCAGCCAACCGCGGCGATAGTTGATTTGAGTTGGGCTGTCCCACTCCAATCCATATGCCTTTGCACTCTTGCGAAGTTCATCGGTTGTCCTAGGTTTTTCGCACAACTCGACAAGCATCTCACCAAAGAATTTTGTTCGGCTGTGCAAAAGTGCGATAAGGACTCCGTCATCTCCAGTCTGTCGCCATCGATACGCTGAACTCGTGAGGTCACATTGATCAGACTCGGACTTGATTGTCCCTGATCTGCGTAAGAAATTGACTATTTCGTACGCACTTTTTTCGGCGTAGTCGAATTCCCCTTGAATCCAAGTACTCAGTTCAGAAGTAGACGGATACTGTTTGAGAATTGCTGCACAGATTTTTTGTAAAGAATCAAAGTAGTCTGGATATCCACCTGGCATCAGCAATACGCTTTTGTATCGCCGCTCCCATGGTAGTGGTGGTGGTATGTCGGCTGGGTTAGTCACAGACGGGTAACCGTACTGAATCAGACGGTTACGGTCAGTCTTGCTTGGTTTTGCCCTTTGCTTTTTGGGCTTTCTTCCAAGCCCTGACTTCGGCGAGGGCTTCGGGACTGTCGATGTCGGCGACGGTTCGGGGGGTGGGGTCGGAGAATGGGGCGGCGGCGGTTTCCCAGCCTTCGGGGGTGACGTTGAAGCGCTTGGCCAGCAGGGCGAGGAAGATCTTGGCCTTCTCGTCGCCGTAGCCGGGGAGGGCCTTGAGCCGCTTGAGCAGGTCTTGGCCGGTGGGGGCTTCGGCCCACAGCTTGGCGGCATTGCCGTCGTAGTGGTCCACGATGTGGCGGGCCAGGTCTTGGGCCCGGCGGGCCATCGATCCGGGGAACCGATGCAGGGCGGGCTTCTCCTTGAAGGCCGCCTCGGCATTCTCAGGGTCCATCTCAGCCAAACCCGCGGCGGAGAAATCATCGGGGATCCGCTCCTTCAGCCGCAGGGGCGACTTGAATGCCCACTCCATGGGGACCTGCTGGTCGAGCATCATGGCCAGCAGAAGAGCGAACGGATCATCGAGGAGGAGTTGGTCGGCGTTGTGATCGCCGGTAACGGCAAGTGTTCCCATCCGCCCATCGTACCGGCCACGAGTGACAACGCGTAGCCTGAAGATATGGCTCGATCGCTGGCCAAACTGCTATTCCATCCCAGCCTTTGGACCACCGCGATCCGCCTCGGATTGCGGCTGAGGATGCCCCCCGATCCGGCATACCTGAAGTTCAGGATGGTCACCATGTACGGCGATGCCGATGCCCAACCTCGCAGCCACGACCTCATCACCTATCTCCAATGGTGCAAAGACTGGGGGCGGACCACGAGGTGAAACCGAGCTGAACGGCCGCTTTCCGGCGTTCAGCGTGGAGATGTGTTCTGGGTAATCCGCGCAAAGCACGCTGGCAGGTTCACTATGGTTTCCCCCATGAGCCGGGCGCTGGTGCTCAACGCATCCTTCGAGCCGCTGAGTGTGGTATCGCCCCGGCGCGCCCTCGTACTGGTGATGTCCGAGAAGGCCGAGGTGGTGCTGGAGTCGGGCGAGCGGATCCGCTCCGAGCGGCTCGACCTGCCGGTGCCGTCGGTGGTTCGACTGCGCTACTACGTCAAGGTGCCGTTCTTCCGCACCGGCGGGCTCAGCCGCCGGGGAGTGTTCGCCCGTGACGGCTACCGCTGCCAGTACTGCGGGCGCCACGCCGACTCCATCGACCACGTCCGACCCCGAAGCCGGGGAGGAACCCACTCCTGGGAGAACGTGGTGGCTGCTTGTCGACGGTGCAACATGGCCAAGCGGGATCGGCTGCTTTCGGAGACGCAGATGCGGCTGGTACGCCCTCCGGCCGAGCCGCCCCGCTCGGCGTGGGTGGCCTCTGCGGTCGGCCATGTCCCGACCGACTGGCTGCCCTACCTCGACCCGAACGCGGAATCCGTCGCCCAGTCAGCCTGATCCCTTGGCGATCGAAGGCGGGTGGACAACCCGTCGTCTGAGCGGGACGGTGGGCGAGTTGCACGCCCTTACCCCCGACGCCGATGTCGATCGAGAGATCTGGCTGATGTCTCCCACCGACACCGCGTTGGTGCTGGGCTCCGCCCAATCTGCCGAGATCGCCTCCTCCCATGAATCGGGAGTGGTGCGACGCCGCAGCGGCGGTGGCGCAGTGATGGTGGATCCCCACCACTCGGTGTGGATCGACGTGGTCATCAACCGCGGCGACCCTCTGTGGGACGACGACGTGAATCGGGCGCCACTCTGGCTGGGCCAAGCCTGGCGGGCGGCTTTGGCCTCACTGGAAGTAGCAGGCGGATTGGTCCTGGATCGCTATGAACCCGGCCCCTGGGGGCGACTGGCCTGCTTCGCCAGCAGAGGTCCCGGAGAAGTGCTGGTCGGTGGGGCCAAGGCGGTCGGAATCACCCAGCGCCGAACCCGGAACACCGCCCGCTTCCAGACGCTGGTCTATCGCCGCTGGAGCCCCGAGGAGTTGATGTCTCGCCTTGTGGTGCCGACGGGCCAGACCGAAGACCTTCGCAACACCCTGGCCGGGTCGGCCTATCCCCTGGAAGCCCCGGCCGAGAAGGTCATCGCCGCCTTCATGAACTCCCTGCCGCGGTAGAGCCGCGGCGATCAGCCGCCACTGGATCACGCAGCCAATTCAGGCGCGGTGATACCCCTTGTCGCAAAACACCTTGATTGGGTTGCAGTGGTGGGGCATTGGGGGATAAGGTGGGACGAAGTGGGAAATAAGGGGAATTTCACGGGACCCATTGGAGGGAGACATGCTCACCGGTGAGCATGCTCGTTCCTTGGACGACAAAGGCCGGCTTTCGCTGCCGCCGGCCTTTCGCTCGGCGCTGGCCGAAGGCGCCTATGTGGCCAAATACCGACAGTGCCTCGGGGTGTGGACTGCGAAAGAGGCCCAGAGTGCGTTGAAGCGGCTTGAAGCCGCCGTGCGGGCCGGGGAGGCCTCCGGCGACGAGCTGCGGCGCTTCTCTTCCAGCCTGGAACCGGCGACCGTGGACGCCCAGGGAAGGTTGAGCCTCCCGTCCACCAAGCGCGAGGCGCTGGGTTTGGACAAGAACGTGGTCCTGGTCGGCGTGTTCAACCGTAGTGAGGTGTGGGACGCAGTGGAGTGGGCGTCGCTTCAAGCCGAACAGGGCGAAGCCGACATCGACCGGTGGCTGTGATGAGGCCTGATGGAAGGAGAAATCGTTTGGGAAGCGCATAGCAAAAAACAAAAAGGGCTCATGGGCAGTCCTCCGTCTGACGAGATGGAAGGCCCCTACTCCGCCCGCTTGCCATCTGACACTGCCGGGGAGAAATCCCGGAGTGCGGTCGCCAGGCGGAGGACTGCCGATGGGCGCCATTTTTATCGGCCGACCAGGTCGGACGCAAGAGCAGCTCCCTCAACCATCGGGCTGCTGAGTTGCCGAGGAGGTGAATGAGCATGAACGGGGGGACACCGCCGGCGATCGACAGTCGATTCGTCCATCACCCCGTCATGGTCGCAGAAGTGGTGGAACATCTGTCCACGGTGCCGTCGGGGTTTTTTCTCGATGCCACCGTGGGTGGGGGAGGACACGCTCGGGCGCTTTTGAACGCCCGTCCTGACCTCTCGCTGATAGGCCTCGACCGTGACCCCTCCGCGGTCGAGGCCGCCAGCACTGTCCTAGCCGACCGAGGCGCCACCATCTGCCGGGCGAGTTTCGCCCAGCTAAGCGAGGTGCTGGAGACACAGGGCGTGTCTAGCATCGTGGGATCGCTTTTCGACTTCGGGGTGAGCTCTCCTCAGCTGGACAAACCGGAGCGGGGGTTCAGCTACCGCCACGACGGGCCCCTGGACATGAGGATGGACTGCGGCCAGCAACTCTCGGCCAACGAAGTGGTGAACAACTGGCCCTCCGCCGATCTGGTGCGAATCCTGCGCCGCTACGGCGATGAGCGCTACTCCAATCGCATTGCCGCGGCCATTGTCGCCGCCCGCCCGGTGGCCTCCACCACCGCGTTGGCCGACATCGTGCGAGAGGCCATCCCCGCTCCCGCCCGCCGGCGCGGTGGCCACCCCGCCAAGCGGACCTTTCAGGCCATTCGGATCGCGGTCAACGACGAACTAGATCAGATTGAGCCTGCTTTGGAGGCGGCCATCGATCGAACGGTGCCCGGAGGCCGAGGAGTGGTGCTCAGCTATCACAGCGGTGAGGACCGCATCGTCAAGAGGGTCCTCCGCCGCCGAGCCGGGCTCAGCGATGAGTCCCGCTTTCGGGCCCTCCCCCCATCGCCGTCGCAGTCCCAGCCCGCCATCGAGTTGATCCCCCGGGGCAGTCGCCGGCCCAGCCCCGCGGAGATGGCCGACAACCCCAGAGCCTCCAGCGCCCGCTTTCGGGCCTTCTGCAAGCTGGGGAGCGATCACGGCGGAGGAGCCGGGTAATGGTCGCTCCCCAACGCCATCCCCGCCCGTCACCGGCCCAAGCCGACCCTGAACCTCGCCCTCACCTCCAAGCCGCCCCGCGGCCCACCCGCAGGCTGATGCCCCTTATGGGCTGGGCTGCCGCCATCACCGTGGTGATCGGCCTTTTTGCCCTGGCCTTGTTCCACGCCATGATCGTCGACCGGCAAACCACTCTGGACAATCTCAATGAACAGCTCGAAGAGGTTCGGGCCACCAACGACAGGCTGAGGCTCAACGTGGCCCGGGCCGAGGCCCCCGACCGCATCGTGGCGGTGGCCCTGTACCGACTGGGGATGGTGGAGCCCGACCGCCTCGTGTACCTGTCTCCCGTGGAATTGGATGAGGGCGGCGGGGAGTGATCTCCTCCGAGGAGGTTAGGGGAACCCGGTCGCGCCGGCGGAGAGGCACCTCCATGGTCGTGGTGTTCGCCTTGATCGCGGTGGTGCTGGGCGTTCGGCTGGCCGACCTCCAGCTCTTCCGATCCGATGCCTACGTTGAGTACGGCGAGCAGCAGCGAACCCGGACGGTCAAGCTGACCGCCGACCGCGGCCAGATCGTCGACCGCAACGGGGTGGAGTTGGCCGTGTCGGTGCCGCAATGGACGATTTGGACCGACCCCAGCCAGGTGGAAAAACCGCGCGAAGCCGCTGCCGCGCTGGCCCCAGTACTGGACATGGATGAAGACCACCTGTTCCAGTTGCTGAGCGAGCCTGATCAGCACGCCTATTTGGCTCGGATGGTGCCCGACAAGGTGTCGCGTGAGGTGGCCGACCTCAACCTGAAGGGGGTGTACCTGCTGGAGGAGTCGGCTCGCTTCAATCCCGCTGGCGACCGGTTGGGCCGGGCGGTGGTCGGGATTGTGGACGTGGACCAAAACGGCATCAGCGGCCTTGAACATCAGTATGACAATCTCCTCGGCGGCACTCCCGGAGAGATGGTGTTGGAGAGCAGCCAAGACGGGCGCACCATCCCCACCGGAGCCCGCCACATCAAGCCTGCCCAGCCGGGCGCCGATCTGCATCTGACTATCGACCGCTCGCTTCAATTCGAGGCCGAGCGCGCCCTAATGCGCCAGATCGAAGAGGTGGACGCCTCCAGCGGTTCGGTCATCATCATGGTGCCCGACACCGGCGAGATTCTGGCCATGGCCTCGGTGGGTCGAGACGGGGAGGGCGACCCGGTCTCGCTCAGCGAGAACCGCGCCGTCACTTGGGCCTATGAGCCCGGATCGGTTCTGAAGAGCGTGGTGCTCTCCGGTGTGATCGAAGAAGGCTTGGGGGAGCCCCACCATGTGCGCGAAGTCAACCACTGGCTTCACCTCTACGATCAGGAGTTCACCGACCACACCGAATACGGGACCGCGCTCTACACCATGGAGGAGATCCTGGCCCGCTCGTCCAACACCGGCACCGTCGAGTGGGCCCTCGTCCTGGGCTCCACTCGTCTGGCCGCCTATATGGCCCGGTATGGACTGGGAACCACCACGGGCCTGGGGTTCAGGGGGGAATCGTCCGGTTTGGTGCCGAATCTTCTCGAGTGGAGCGGAACCGACGTGGCCAGCTTCGCACTGGGCCAGGGCATGCTGGCCACGCCGTTGCAGGTGCTGATGGTGTACAACACCTTGGCCAACGGCGGGCTGCGGGTGCCGCCCACCCTGGTGCGCTCGGCCGTGAGCGCCGACGGCCAGGAGATCCCGTTGGAGCGGCCCGAGCCGGTCAGGACAGTGTCGTATGACACCGCCTCGCACATGACCGACATGCTGGTCACCGTGGTGCGGGAGGGGACGGGCCGCAACGCCCAAGTCGACGGCTACACCGTCGCGGGCAAGACCGGGACCGGCCAGAAGGTGCTGTCCGACGGGAACTACGGGGACCCGGGGGCAGGGCGCCTCTACACCGCCACCTTCGCCGGGTTCCTGCCCGCCGAGGATCCCCAGATCTCGATCATCGTGGTGATCGATGAGCCGGTGACCAACTTCTACGCCAGCCAGGCGGCCGCACCGCTGTTCGCCGAATTGGCCAAGTACACCCTGCAACGCCTCCGCATCGCCCCGCCGGTCGGCTTCGTCACCGTCCAGCCGAAGCTGGGTCCCGCTCCCACCCCGCAGCCGACCCCCGCTCTAGTGCCCGCAGCCACCCCGCAGCCGACTCAAGCCCCGGAGCCCGCACCCACTCCACAGCCCACTGTGGCTCCGACCAGCACTCCGGAGCCCACTCCCACCCCAAGTCCCACCCCGACACCGACACCGGCCCCCGAGACCACCCCCGTACCGGATTCCCCGACTGAGCCGGAGAGCCCGTCCCAGGGCGTTGAATCCCCGGGAGAGGAAACGCCAAGACCGGAAAACAGCGAGTCCCCCTCCACCGAGGACGGGCTGTGAGCGCCCCATCGGTGGCATTGCAACAACTGGCCGAGGCCGCTCCCACGCTGCTCGACCGCCACGGCGACGCTGAGATCACCGGGCTGGCCCACGATTCTCGAGCCGTAAACCAAGGCGACTTGTTCTTCTGCGTGCCAGGTGCCAACCACGATGGCCACGAATTCGCCCCCGAGGCACTCGACCGGGGGGCCGCCGGATTGGTGGTTGAACACACTCTCAACCTGGGCTGCCCCCAATTGCAGGTCGAATCGGTGCGCCGGGCGATGGGGCCCATGAGCTCCGCCTTCTACGGCCACCCCTCTCAGTCGATGACGGTGATCGGCGTGACCGGCACCAATGGCAAAACCACCGTGTGCAGCCTGCTGGGCTCGGTGCTAGAGGCTGCCGGTCTGCAAACCAAGGTGCTGGGCACCCTCACCGGCACCAGAACCACACCAGAGTCCCTCGATTTGCAGCGCCAATTGGCCTGTTGGAGGTCGGCCGGTGTGCAGGCGGTGGCCATGGAGGTGTCCAGCCATGCGCTGCACCAGCACCGAGTGGACGGCATCCGCTACGACGCGGCGGTGTTCACCAACTTCTCGGTCGATCACCTCGACTACCACGGCACCGTCGAGGAGTACTTCGAGGCCAAGGCCCGCCTGTTCACCCCCGAGCTGTCCGACCGCGCCGTAGTCAACCGGGGCGACGAATACGGCCGGCGGCTGGCCGCCGACCCCCGCATCCCCACGGTGGGCTACGACCCTGCAGAGGTGCCGGTCGAGGTGGGGCCGCAGGGCATAACCATGCAGTGGCAGGGCCAAGAAGTCGGCCTGTCGCTCATCGGCCGTTTCAACGCGGCCAACGCCTTGGCCGCGGCCGAGACCGCTTTGATGCTGGGCCACGGTGTGCCCGAGGTGGTGACCGGGTTGGAATCGGCAGCGCCGGTGCCGGGCCGTTTCGAGACCATCGAGTCCAGCCGCCCCTTCACGGTGGTGGTCGACTACGCCCACACACCCGACGGCCTGGCCCAGGTTCTGGCCGCGGCCCGGGAGCTGGTCGCCGGCGACGGCCGCCTCGGGGTGGTGTTCGGCTGTGGCGGCGACCGCGACTCCGGCAAGCGCCCGATGATGGGCCAGGTGGCGGCCGAGCAGGCCGATCACGTGATCGTCACCTCCGACAACCCCCGTTCGGAGGACCCCGACGCCATCATCGCCGAGATCATCTCCGGGGTGCCCCGACGCTCCGGCGGGGTATTGACCCTGTCCGACCGAGCAGCCGCCATTGCTCGGAGCCTGGCCGAGGCCGGTCCCGGCGATGTGATCGTGCTGGCCGGGAAGGGCCACGAGACCACCCAGACGGTGGGCGACCAGGTGATCCCCTTCGACGACCGAGTGGTGGCCCGAGAGCTTCTGACCGCCATGGAGGCCGCCCGATGATCCGCCTCTTGTTCGCCGTCGCCATTGCCGGGGTGGTTTCGGTGATCGGCACCCGCTTCTTGATCTACTTCTTGCGCAAGCACTCCATCGGCCAGCCCATCCGCCTCGACGGACCTCAAGGCCATGTCAGCAAGGCAGGAACCCCCACCATGGGTGGAGTGGCCATCGTGGTCGGCGCGCTGGCCGGATATGGCATCAGCGATCTCTGCAACGGCATCTTCACCCGCACCGGCCTGATCGTGATGCTGGCCATCGTCGGGGCGGGCGTTGTCGGCTTCATCGACGACTGGCTCAAGGTTTCCCGAGAGCGCAACCTGGGGCTGGGCAAGCAGACCAAGATCCTCGGCCTGCTGGTGGTGGCCGCGGGGTACGCGCTGTTGATGATCCACCTGACCGATGTCCGCACCGAGCTGTCGTTCACCCGCTACGACTCCCTGAACATCGACCTGGGTCCGTGGGGCTGGGGCCTGTGGGCCGTGCTGCTCATCTTGGCCACGAGCAACGCCGTGAACCTGACCGACGGGCTCGACAGCCTGGCCGCCGGCTCCTCGGTCTTCGCCTTCGCCGCCTTTGTGGTGATCGGATTCTGGGCCTTCCGCAACGAGGACATCTACGGCATCCCCCACGCACTCGACTTGGCCATCCTGGCCGCCGCCATGGTGGGGGCCAGCGCCGGATTCATGTGGTGGAATGCCGCGCCGGCCCGCATCTTCATGGGAGACACCGGATCGCTGGCCCTCGGTACGGGTATGGCCGCGCTGGCCCTAGCCACCAACACCCACCTGCTGCTGCCCATCATTGGCGGGCTGTTCGTGATGGAGACCCTGTCGGTGATCATCCAGGTGTTCAGCTTCCGGGTGTTCGGCACCCGGGTGTTCCGCATGGCCCCCATCCACCATCACTTCGAGCTGCGCGGCTGGCCGGAGACCACGGTGATCATCCGGCTGTGGATCATGACCGGGTTCGCCACCGCGGTGGCCCTGGGGCTCTTCTACGCCGACTTCGTATCCGTAGGAGGGGCAGATTGAGCCGGGAACCCCTTCTGCTGGTGGGCTTTGCCATCACCAACCGGGCAGTGTGCGCCCAGTTGACCGAGCGCGGCCTGCCGGTGGTGGCGGCCGACGATGCCCCCGACGACCAGGCCCGCCATTTTGCTGCCGGACTGGGTGTAACCCTCCTGGAGCGGCCTGCTCCCGACCGCTGGCCGTCGTTGGCCGCTGATGCCCGGGCCATCGTTCCCACCCCGGGGCTGCCCGAGTCCCATCCCTCCCTGGATGCGGCTGCTATTGCGGGCACGCCCGTCATCTCCGAGTTCGACCTGGCCCAGCGCTGGGACGACCGGCCGACGCTGGCGGTCACCGGGACCAACGGCAAAACGACGGTGACGCTTCTGGCCGCAGCCATGCTGGAGGCCTCTGGGATCGCGGTGAGAGTGGCCGGGAACACGGAGACACCGTTGGTGGAGGCCATACGAGACGACCGGCCCGCGGCATTCGTGGTTGAGGCATCCTCGTTCCGGCTGGGCCACAGCCGGTGCTATCGGCCTGCGGTGGGCGCATGGCTGAACTTCGCCCCCGACCACCTCGACGTGCATGCCTCCCTCGACAGCTACCGGGCGGCCAAGGCCGCACTGTGGAGCAGGGTCGACCACGACTCCACCTCGGTGGTGAACCGGGACGACCCGGTGGTCGTCGAAAATGCCCCCGACCGAGGCCGGGTGATCACCTTCGGGCTCACCGAAGGCGACTTCCGAGTGAGCCAGGGCGCCCTTTGGGCGGAGTCGGAGAAGCTGGCCGACATCGCGGAGCTGCACCGGTCCCATCCCCACGAGCTGGGCAACTGCCTGGCCGCCGCGGCCGTGGCCATGGCCGGCGGGGCCCATCCAGATGGCGTGAGGGCGGCCCTGTTGTCTTGGACCGGCCTGCCCCATCGGGTGGCGCTGGTGGCCGAGCACGCCGGGGTGCGCTTCTATGACGATTCCAAGGCCACCACCCCCCACGCAGTGTGCGCCGCGGTGCGGTCGGTGGGACGTTCGGTTCTCATTGCCGGCGGCCGCAACAAGGGTCTCGACCTGCGGCCATTGGCCGAGGCGGCCGACGGGGTCCGCTCGGTGGTGGCCATCGGAGAGGCCGCTACCGAAATCCAGCAGGTGTTCGCCGGGCTGTGCCCGGTGGTAACCGTCGAGTCCATGGAGGAGGCGGTCAGCACCGCCACCGAGATCGCCCGAAGCGGCGAAGCGGTGCTGTTGTCGCCGGGGTGCGCCTCGTTCGACTGGTACGGCTCCTACGCCGAGCGGGGCGACCACTTCTCCCTGCTGGTACGCGAGATGATCGGAGGATCGCCATGACCGCATTAGCTCCCCGCGTTCCCCGCCTGTCGTGGGTCTCGTCGCTCCGGGCGGCCCCGGCCGGACAGGCCACGGTTCCGTTCTACTTGCTGTTCGGATTGATCGTGACCCTCAACGCCATCGGCCTGGTCATGGTGCTGTCGGTCTCCTCGGTCACCAGCCTGTACGTGGGCCAGTCCACCTGGTTTACCTTCCAGCGTCAGCTCGTCTGGTGCGTGGGCGGGCTCTTGGCCATGGTGCTGGTGTTGCGCACCGACTACCGCCACTGGAAGAAGTACTCCAATGCCGGCGTGGCCGTCACCCTGTTCTTCCTGGTGGCCGTGCTGATTCCGGGGATCGGCACCACCGCCAACGGGGCCACCCGCTGGATCTACTTCGGCCCGATCAGCTTCCAGCCCTCCGAGCTGGCCAAGCTGGCCATGGTCCTGTTTGCCGCCTCGTGGCTGGCCGACAAGGCGGGCCAAGAGCGCAGTACCCGCACCACCATCCGCCCGGTGCTGGTGATCTGCTGCATCATGTCGGGGCTCATTCTGCTCCAGCCCAATCTGGGCACCGCGGTGATCCTTGTGGTGATCGCCTTTGCCGCGCTGTTCATGGCCGGAGTGCGCCTGCTTCCGCTCACCGGCTGGTCGCTGATCAGCGGCGGCGCAGCCGCGTTGGCCGCGTGGGGATCGGGTTATCGCCGCAACCGGCTGTCCGCGATGCTCGACCCCTGGTCCGATCCGCTCGACACCGGCTGGCAGACCATCCAATCCCGGGTGGGCATTGCCTCTGGGGGCCCCTCCGGAGTGGGATTGGGGGAGAGCCGCATCAAGTGGGGCTTCCTCCCCGAAGCCCAGACCGACTTCATCTTCGCCGTTTTGGCCGAGGAGATGGGCTGGCTGGGCGCGTTGTTCGTTATCGGGCTCTTCGTCGGTTTCGTGGTCTGCGGGATCTGGGTGGCCGTCAATTCCCCCGACCGATTCGGACAGGTATTGGCCACGGGCATCACGGTGTGGGTGGGGTGCCAGGCGTTCGTGAACATCGCCGCAGTGGTGGGAGTGCTGCCGATCACCGGCGTACCCCTGCCGTTCTTGTCGGTGGGAGGCTCGGCATTGTTGACGTGCATGGTGGCCTCCGGGATGCTCTTGAACATCGCCCGCCAGATCAGAGTCGAGCCGTGAACCCTCCCGCCCGGCCGGGCGAGTCGGCGGGGCACAGCGAACACTCCAGCCGCCCCCTGGTCTGGGCAGTGATCGCCGGAGGAGGTACTGCCGGCCATGTTCATCCGGGTTTGGCCGTGGCCCGAGCCCTGGTTCGTCGCGGCCATGAGCCCCCCACCATCCACTTCGCGGGATCGGCCCGAGGGGTGGAGCGCGATCTGGTTCCCGCGGCCGGATTCGACCTCACCCTGCTGCCCGGCCGGGGCATCCAGCGCCGGTTGACCACCCAGAACCTGTCGTCTGCCTGGGGCCTGGCCCAGGCTGTGGTCCAGGCCCGCCGGCTGCTGCGGCGCCTTCAGCCGTCGGTGGTCTTGGGACTGGGAGGCTACGCCAGCGTGCCCTGCGCGCTGGCGGCGAGACTGCTGAGAATACCGATTGTCGTGGCCGAGCAGAACGCCGTTCCCGGTTTGGCCAACCGCGTCGCCAGCCGGTGGGCCCGGGCGTCGGCCGTCTCCTTTCCGGGAACCCCGCTGCGCCGCTCGGTCCTCACCGGCAACCCGGTGCGAAGCGAAGTCCAAAGCGTCGACCGGGAGAGTGGCCGGGCCGCAGCCCGGGCCGCACTCGGCGTGGAAGAGGGTCGCCGTCTCGTAGCGGTGGTCAGCGGATCGCTGGGCGCCGCCCGCATTAACCGGGCCGCGTTCGGGGCCGTCCACCGCTGGGCTGATCGCGATGATCTGGCGGTCCACCACGTGGTGGGCCGAAGGGATTGGGAGGAGCTGGCCGATCTGCGGCCCGACTTGTCTGATGCCGCGCTGGACTACCGGGCAGTGGAGTACGAGGACGACATGCCCGGCGTGTATGCCGCCGCCGATTTGATGGTGGGTCGAGCCGGGGCGTCCAGCGTGGCCGAGCTCGCCGTAGTCGGACTGGCATCGGTGCTGGTCCCCTTGCCGGGGGCCCCCGGCGATCACCAGACCGCCAATGCCACCCAGTTGGCGGCACTTGGAGGGGCGGTTGTGGTGCCCGACGCCGAGATGGACGGGAACCGCTTGGCACTCGAGGTGGAGAACCTCATCAAAGTTCCCGGACTTCTCGACGCCATGGGCCGAGAGGCAACCGATCTCGGCCACCGCGACGCCGACGACCGAGTGGCCGATCTTTTGGAGATGCACGCCCGAGGCCCTCGCCAAGATCAACAATAGAGACCATGGTCGATCTCAGCTCGACACCCCGAGTCCACCTGTTGGGAGTGGGCGGAGCGGGCATGTCGGCGATCGCCGTGGTTTTGCGGGGGCTGGGCTGCCGGGTCAGCGGCAGCGACTCGGCCGACACCCCGGTGCTGGATCGCTTGCGGGAGATCGGGGTAAACGTGCATGTCGGCCACCAGGCCTCCCATATAGCGGGGGCCGACATCGTGGCCCGCTCCACCGCGGTGGGCGACGAAAACCCTGAGATCGCTGCGGCCCGCCAAGCCGGCATCCCCGTCTACCGCCGAGCCGAGATCCTGACCGCCATCACCAAGCTGCGGTCCACCGTGGCGGTGGCCGGAACCCACGGCAAGACCACCACCGCGGCCATGCTGTCCCACATGCTGATGGCGGTGGGCGCCGACCCCGGTTTCGTGGTGGGTGCCCTGCTGGCCGACGGCATGGTCGGGGCTCGGTGGTCCAACAGCCCCCTGTTCGTGGTCGAGGCCGACGAGAGCGACGGCACCTTCGGAGAGCTCATGGTCGATCGGGCAGTGTTGACCAGCGTGGAGCCCGATCATCTGCGCCAAGATCGGCCGGTGGGCGAGCTGGAGGCTGAATTCTCCCGGTTTTGCGCCGGCGCCGCCGATGGTCTGGTGGTGTGCGCCGACGACGAAGGCGCCATGCGAGCATCGCAGGGCTGCAACCGGGTTTTCTACGGAACCGGGCCAGAGGCCGACTACCGGTGGCGGCTGGTGGGCCGCAGCCGGGAATCCATGGTTGGCGAGGTGACTCGCCGCGGTGAGCTCATCGCCCAGATGACGGTCCCGATGCCGGGAGACCACAACGCACTCAACGCCACCGGTGCTTTGGCCATGGCCTGCGAGCTGGGCGTGGACGAGACCGAAGCAGCCGCGGCGTTGTCCGGGTTCCGGGGGGTAACCCGGCGATTCGAGCATCGGGGGGAAGCAGCCGGGGTCGAATTCATAGACGACTACGCCCATCTGCCCACCGAAGTGGCCTGTGCGCTGAAAGCGGCGTCCGATGGGGGATGGAATCGGGTGGTGTGCGTGTTCCAACCCCATCGCTACACCCGCACCTCGCATCTGTGGCCATCGTTCGCCCACTGCTTCGAATCCGCCGACGAGGTGATCGTCACCGATATCTACTCTGCGGGCGAGCCGCCCATACCCGGTGTGTCCGGGGAGCTGATCTGGCAGGGGGTGAAGGAGGCACATCCCGATTGGGATGTCTCCTATGTAGCCGGGCTCCAAGACGTAGCCGACCACTTGGTCCGCGGGCTCCGCCCCGGAGACCTGTGCCTCACCCTGGGCGCCGGCGACCTCACCCAGCTTCCCGACTGGGTGATACCGAGGCTTTCTGAGCGGCAATGAGCTCTGCCCACTGGAATCGCCTGGCTGAGGATCTGGCCCGAGTGCTGGGACAGGGCGCGGTTGTCCGAGAACGCCCAATTGGCCCGGAGACCACCTATCGGGTGGGAGGAGCGGCGCGAGTGGGGGTGACGCTGGCCGCCGACGCCGACGTCGCCGCCCTTGCCGAGGTGGTGGCCCAGAGCGGCGCAGACGTGCTGGTGGTGGGCAAGGGCTCCAATCTTCTGGTGGCCGACGCCGGCTTCGACGGGGTGGCCGTTTGGGTGGGCCCCGGCTTCGACCAGGTGGAGATCGACGGGCTCGAGATCAAAACCGGTGCCGCCGCCGGTCTCCCGGTTCTGGCCCGCCAGAGCGCAGCCGCCGGGCTGACGGGATTTGAGTGGGCGGTCGGGGTGCCCGGATCGCTGGGGGGCGCGATTCGGATGAACGCCGGTGGCCACGGGTCCGACATCGCTGCGTCGCTGATCCATGCCGAGGTGGTCGATCTTCGAGCCGGTGCCGTGGAGCGGTGGGACCGGCCGCGGCTGGAGTTTGGCTATCGCAGCTCGGCGTTGGGCGATCACCATTTGGTGCTGGGTGCGGAGCTGGGTCTGGCGGCCGGGGATGCCGAGGCGTCGCAGGCCCAGATCGCCGAGATCGTGGCGTGGCGGCGGGAGAACCAGCCGGGGGGACAGAATGCCGGTTCGGTGTTCACCAACCCCGACGGCGACAGTGCGGGCCGAATCATCGACGCCGCGGGCTTGAAGGGTCTCCGGGCGGGCACCGCGTCGGTCTCTGAGAAGCACGCCAACTTCTTCATTGCCGACCGAGGCGGCTCGGCCGACGACCTCCATGCTCTGATGGGAGAGGTGTTCACCCGAGTCCGGGCCGAATTCGATATCGCCTTGCGGCCCGAGACCCGACTCGTGGGTTTCGAAGACGGCCCGTGGTCACAAGAGCCAAGCTGACATGCCCGCCGACGAGACTCCCAACGATCGGCCCGAAGGCAAGGCGCCCGAAGGCAAGGCGCCCGAAGGCAAGCCGCCAGAGACCCAGCCTCTGGTGGATCCCCGGATCGAGGCTCGCCGCAACAACGTCAACTCTCGGCGGCGTCTTCGAGTGTGGATCGCCATCGGCATCGTCGTCGTCTTGGTTGCCGCCGCCTTCGGGATCAGCCGGAGCTCTCTTTTGGATGTGGATGAGGTGGAGGTGATCGGCGCCCGGCGCACCGGCGCCCAACGGGTATTGGAAGTGGCCGGAGTCGAGCCCGGCACCCCGCTTCTGGGACTGGACCTGTCCGGTCCCCGCAAGTCCATCGCCGCGCTGCCGTGGGTGTCCCAAGTTCGCTCCAGTCGGACCTGGGGCGGCAAAGTAACGTTCGACGTCACCGAGCGCATCGCGATCGCCCAAGTGCCATTGGAGGCCCAAATCGCCGGCGAGCAGAGCTGGGCGGTAGTCGACATCCAGGGCCGGGTGCTCCAGATCTATCCCGTTCGCGGGCGCCTGCCGGTGGTGCTCTTTGGCCCGGTGCCCGAGCCGGGGGGATGGCTCTCGGCTGCGGCGCTGCCGCTGTTGGAGGCCAGCCAAGCCCTCATTCCCCTCCAAGGTGAGGAAATCGGGGCGATCTCCTGGGCCGACGGTGAGTTGGTGGTGGACCTGCCCGGTGTGGGACGGGCCCATTGGGGAGGGCGAGACGACCCCAGGGGCAAGGCCGTTGCTCTGGCCACCTTCCTGGCCCGAGTCGACCTGCACTGCTACGAGAAAATTGATCTGAGCATCCCCGAACTTCCCGCCTTGACCCCAATCGACGATTGCTCGTAAGCTGAATATACCTCTACTTGAGGAATAGGTTCTAAAGCCTCAACCCTTCATTCATATAAACCAAAAGTAGAGAGTGAAGATTGAGCTATTGGAGGGAGGAATCCCCATGGTTGAACCCCAGAATTATCTAGCAGTGATCAAGGTGATCGGCGTGGGCGGCGGCGGTGTCAACGCCGTTGACCGCATGATCGAAGCCGGTTTGCGCGGCGTGGAGTTCGTGGCTGTCAACACTGATGCCCAGGCTCTGCTCATGAGTTCAGCTGAGGTAAAGCTTGACATTGGTCGAGAGCTGACCCGAGGGCTGGGTGCAGGCAGCGATCCCGAAGTCGGCGCCCAGGCGGCAACCGATCACCGCAAGGAGATTGAAGAGGCGCTCAGCGGCGCCGACATGGTCTTCATCACCGCGGGCGAGGGCGGCGGCACCGGCACCGGGGCCGCTCCGATTATCGCCGAGATTTCCAAGAGCCTCGGCGCCCTCACCATCGCGGTGGTGACCCGGCCGTTCGGCTTCGAGGGTCGCCGCCGCTCCGTTCAGGCGGAAAGCGGCATCCAGTCCCTCAAGGACAAGGTCGACACCCAGATCGTCATTCCCAACGACCGCCTGCTCAGCATCTCCGACGACCATACCTCGGTGGTCGATGCGTTCCGCATGGCCGACGAGGTCCTGCTGCACGGCGTCCAGGGGATCACCGACTTGATCACCACCCCCGGGCTCATCAACACCGACTTCGCCGACGTGCGCATGGTGATGCAGGACGCCGGTTCTGCGCTCATGGGCGTGGGCATCTCCTCCGGTGAGGGCAAGGCGGTCAGCGCGGCCCGCAAGGCCATCGCCAGCCCGCTGCTCGAGGCCTCGATCGAAGGGGCTCGCGGCATCCTGCTGAGCATTTCCGGCGGTGCGGACCTCGGCATCTTCGAGGTGAACGAAGCGGCCGAGATCGTCCAGGGCGTGGCCCACCCCGATGCCAACATCATCTTCGGCACGGTGGTTGACGACGCCATGGGCGACCACATCCGGGTCACCGTTATCGCGGCCGGGTTCGACCGGTGGGAAGGCGAGCGGGCCACCAGGATGTCGGCCACCGACTCGTTGGAGGTTCCCGACGTGTTCGGAGGCTCGGAAGAAGAGCTCTTGTCCTCCGACGTGGAAGACGAGTTCGACATCCCGTCCTTCCTCCGGTAGCCCGGCGAGCTGAGACACTGAATTGATCAGCCCCGCGGAGGTAGCCGATCGCTTGGGTGCCTTGCGAGAGCGGCTATCTCGGGCCGGGGGCGACCACGTGAAGGTGGTGGCGGTTACCAAGGGCTTCGGCCTCGATGCGGTGGCCGCGGCCAGGGAGGCTGGCTTGGCCGACCTCGGCGAGAACTACGCCCAAGATCTGCTGGCCAAGGCAACGGAGTTGAGCGCCGAGTCTGATTCCGGCCCCCAGCCCCGATGGCACTTCATCGGCCGCCTCCAACGCAACAAGATCCGCAAGATCGCCGGCGTGGTCCACCTCTGGCAGAGCGTGGACCGTCCCGAACTGGCCGCGGAGATCGCCAAGCGGGCGCCGGGGGCCAGGGTTCTGGTGCAGGTAGACATCGCCGGCATCGGTGGGCGAGGGGGATGTCCTGCCGATGAAACCGCCGGGCTGGTGCGGCATTGCCGCGAGGCCGGCTTGGAGGTGGCCGGGTTGATGGCAGTGGGCGCACCGGGGTCGCCGGAAGATGCCCGTCCCGGTTTCCGCCTCCTGGCCTCCCAGGCCCAAGACCTCGGTCTTGCTGAGCTGTCCATGGGCATGACCGCCGATATGGAGGTGGCCGTGGAAGAGGGCGCCAGCATGGTCAGGGTTGGCACCGCCCTGTTCGGCCCCCGACCCCAATAAACCGCGCCGGGAAGCGGCCCTCCCCGAATTAGGGGGCCGGTTCCTGTACCATCGGCGAGAGCAAGTGAATCGCTGCCGAGAGGGGGATGAACAAATGTCGTCCGTGTGGCAGAAAACCAAGTTCTGGCTCGGGTTCGGGACCGAAGAGGAGTTCTCTCCCGAGGGCCATATGGAGCAGGACTCAGACATGCGACTGGTGTCCCAGTCGCCTGACGTTGACTATTCGGCGAGTGCTGAGGGGGGCTCGGTGCGGCCCATCCCGGCGGCCGATTCGCCCGATGGCGAAGCAACAACCGAACAGCCTCGCACCAGCTTTGTCCGCCCCATTCCCTCAACCTCTTCCAAACCCTCTGTGGTCAGCCCTATTTCGTTCGACGACGCCAAGGATGTGGGGGACTGCTTCCGGGGCGGGCAGGCGGTCATCGTGAACCTGCAACACAGCAGCCGGGAGGTGGCTCGCCGGCTCATCGATTTCTCCAGCGGCCTGTGCTACGGGCTGGACGGCCGCATGGAGCGGGTAGCCGACCACGTGTACTTGCTCACCCCCACCAACGTAGAGGTGTCGGCTGAGGATCGGCGCCGCATGGAGCAGGCCGACTACCAGAACGGCTGACTACTGCGCTTCGGCCCTGACCAGGCTGACCGAGAGGCGCCCGGCGTCAATTGACAGGTCGGCGGCAGCAGCGGCTTCCCGGTCGGCCTCGATGAGCTGAGGCTGTCCGACAGCCAGCACTTGCTCGCAGACGTAGGTGAGGTGGGCCTCCACCGCCTCGATGATCTTGGCCTCGGCGGCAATGGACAACTCGATCCGGTCGGTGACGTCGAGATCCTGGTTCTTGCGCTCGGCCTGGACTGCTCGGACCACGTCTCGGGCGATCCCCTCGCTGGCCAGCTCAGCGCTGACCGCGGTGTCCAGCGCCACGAGGGCGTCGTTGGTGCGCAATGCCGCCGCAGTGGTGCCCTCCACCGGGTTCAGCGCCAATTGGAACTCGCTGTCCGACAACAAATGACCGGCCACGGTTACGGTGCCGTCGGGGTTGGCCTCCCACTGGCCCTTGCGGGCGGCGGTGAACACCTCTTGGGCGTCCTTGCCCAAACGGGGGCCCAGCTCTTGGCCGTTGGGACGGAGCACGAACTGACCGTAGGCGGTCAGGTCGTCGCTCAGGAGAACCTCCTTCACGTTCACCTCATCGGCGATCAGCGGGGTGAACGGCGCCAAGGCATCAACTCCGTGGCCGGCCACGGTGAGCGATGGCAGGGGCTGGCGGACCCGGATGCCCTCGTCCTCGCGAACCCGCAGGCCCGTGGAGCACACATCGCGCACCCGGTCCATAGCGGCCACCAGCTGGGGATCGGCGGGCAGCTCCGCAGGGTCGGGCCAATCGCACAGGTGGACGCTCGACTCTCCAGTGAGGCCCCGGTAGATCTCCTCGGAAACCAACGGCAGAAACGGCGCCAGCAACCGGGCCAGGGTGGTCAGCACCGTGAACAGCGTGTCGTAGGCGTCTTGCTTGTCATCGGCCGACGACGGGCGCGACGGCGCCCAGAAGCGGTCCCGACTGCGGCGGATGTACCAGTTGTTGAGGGAGTCGATGAACCCCTCCAACTCGGCGGTGGCGCCGGGCAGGTCGTAGGCCTCCATGTGTGAGGTGACCGCTTCGGTGAGCTGGCGGGTCTTGGCCAGGATGTAGCGGTCCAACAGCTCCTCGGAGCTGGCCCGGGGCTTGGCCTGGATGCCGTCGGCGTTGGCGTACAGGGCGAAGAAGTAATAGGCGTTCCAGATGGGGATGATCACCTGGCGCAGAACGTCGTCGATGCCCGAGTCGTCGAGGCGGAGGTCGCCGCCCCTCACGATGGGCGACCCCATCAGATACCACCGCAAGGCGTCGGCCCCCTTGGTGGCGAAGATCTCCTCGGGCTCGGTGTAGTTCCTCAGCTTCTTGGACAGCTTCCGTCCCTTGGCGTCGAGCAGGATGCCGTGGCAGATCACGTTGTTGAACGCCGGCCGGTCGAACAGGGCCGAAGCCAGCACGTGGAGGGTGTAGAACCAGCCCCGGGTCTGGTTGATGTACTCCACGATGAAGTCGGCCGGGAAGTGGTGCTCGAACCACTCCTTGTTCTCAAACGGGTAGTGGACCTGGGCGAAGGGCATCGACCCCGATTCAAACCAGCAGTCCAGCACCTCGGGCACCCGGCGCATGACCGACTCCCCGGTGGGATCGTCAGGGTTGGGCCGGGTCAGCTCGTCGATGAACGGTCGGTGCAGATCGGTCGGCCGCACTCCGAAGTCCCGCTCGATGTCGTCCAGGCTTCCGTACACGTCGACCCGGGGATAGGCCGGGTTGTCGCTGCGCCACACCGGGATGGGCGATCCCCAGAACCGGTTGCGGCTGATCGACCAGTCGCGGGCGCCCTCCAGCCAAGTGCCGAACCGGCCGTCGCGCACATGGCCCGGCACCCAGTTGATCTGCTGGTTCAGCGCCAGCATCTTGTTGCGGATCTCGGTCACCTGCACGAACCACGAGCTGAGGGCCCGGTAGATGATGGGCTCGTCGGTGCGCCAGCAGTGCGGATAGTTGTGCTCGTAGGTTGCGTGGCGCAGAATCCGGCCCTGCTCCTTGAGCCGGGTGATGATGCCGCTGTTGGCCTCGAACACGTTGACCCCGGCCCAGTCGGCCACCTCGTCGGTGAAGCGGCCCTGGTCGTCCACCGGCACCACCGTGGGCAAACCGTGGGCCTCGGCGGCCTGCTGGTCGTCCTCGCCGAAGCCGGGGGCGGCGTGGACCACCCCGGTGCCCTCGGCAGTGTCCACGAAGCCGGCCCCCAGCACGCAGAAGGCGCCCCCGGATTCCAGGGAGGAGAAGTAGTCGAACAGCGGCCGATAGCGACGGCCGATCAGCTCGGCACCGGTCACGGTGCCCACCACCCGGCCCTCGCCCAACTCAGCGCCGTAGGCCTCCAGGGTCGCCGCGGCCAGCACCACATGGCCATCGTCGTGCTCGACGATGGCGTAGTCGATCTCGGGCCCCACAATCAGCATCAGGTTGGACGGAAGGGTCCACGGCGTGGTGGTCCAGGCCAGTATGCGCATCGGACCGGGATCACCCGGCTGGGGATCCAGGTCGAAGGCCACCGTGATGGCCGGGTCTTGGCGGGGCCGGGTGGCGTCGTCCAAACGGATCTCGAAGTTGGACAGCGGAGTCTCGGCCGCCCATGAGTAGGGCATCACCCGGTAGGCCTCATAAACCAGGCCCTTGTCCCACAGCGACTTGAAGGCCCACATGACCGACTCCATGTAGGGCAGGTCCATGGTCTTGTAGTCGTCGGCGAAGTCCACCCAGCGGGCCTGGCGGGTGACCGTGGTCTCCCACTCCTGGGTGTAGCGCAGCACCGATTGGCGGCAGTAGTCGTTGAACCGGTCGATGCCGTAGCCGGTTATGGCCGCCCGCCCCGACACCGAGAGTTCCTTCTCGGCCTCCATCTCCGCGGGCAGACCGTGGCAGTCCCAACCGAAACGGCGCTCCACCCGGCGGCCCCGCATGGTGTGGAATCGGGGGATCACGTCCTTCACGTAGCCGGTGAGGAGGTGTCCGTGGTGGGGGAGCCCGTTGGCAAACGGGGGGCCGTCGTAGAACACGTACTCGTTGTCGCCGTCGGTCCCCGCCGGCCGCTCCGTCACCGACTGGGCGAAGGTCTCATTCTCAGCCCACGACTCCAGCACCCGGCGCTCGATCTCGGGGAAGAACGGCTTGGGGTCGACCTCGGGATAGGGGGTGGACGCTTCAGACAACGGGCCTCCAGAAGAAGCTGGGAAATTACAAAATAACCCGTTACCAATCCGGTTCAGACATCGTTAAACCGCTCTCGGCCCTTGAAAGGCCATTTGAGAGTAATTCGCGGCGGCGGCGGCTACACTCCCGCCTGCAATGGCCGCAAAGAAGACAGCACCGAAACAGCCGGCATCAAAAAAGCCGGCCCCAAAGAAGCCGGCTGCCACGAAATCCGGCAAGGCGAAGTCGGCCGGGAGCAAGTCCGGGGCCAAAAAGCCGCAGTTCGACAAGAAATACCTCGACAAGCAGCGGCGACTCCTCATGGAGGAGCGCAGCCGCTACGTCACCTCGGCTACCCGCCTGAAGGCCGAGGCCGATTCCCTGGTGGAGGAGCGAGAGCCGGGAGACGTCCAGTTCGACGAGGAATCGGGCGAGGGCGACACCCTGGCGGTGGAGCGGGAGCGGGATCTGGCTCTCAGCGCCCATGCCCGCGCTGCGGTCGATCAGATCGACGCCGCCTTGGCCCGCATCGACAACGGCACCTACGGCATCTGCCTGGTATCGGGAAAGCCGATTCCCCGGCAGCGGCTCAACGCCATTCCGTGGGCGGCGGAGCGGGTTGAGCACAAAGCCGGTGGGTTCTAGAGCCGTCACGCCCACCGAGACAAAGCACCGATCTCGCCGCCACAACCTGGTGTTGCTGGGGGTGGCCGCATTTGTGGTGGCCGTAGACCAGCTGACCAAGTGGTGGGCGCTGGTGGCCCTCGACGACCGGGACATCGACCTGGTTTGGACCCTGCGTCTGCATCTGGTCCATAACACTGGAGCGGCCTTCGGACTGGGACAAGGCCTGGAAGTGTTCATCGCGGTGGTGGCCTTCTTGTTCGTCATTGTGGTGGCTTGGGCCAGTTGGGGCGGCCGCCGGCTGGCGCTGCCGCCGGCGCTGTTGGGCATGATTCTGGGCGGCGCCATCGGCAACCTGGCCGACCGGGCCGTGCGGGCCGGCGACGGCTTTCTCGGCGGCGCAGTGGTCGACTTCATCGACCTCCAGTGGTGGCCGGTGTTCAATGCCGCCGACTCGGCCATCGTGGTGGCCGGGGTGATCCTGGTGCTGACCGCTCCCCGCTACCGCCAGCCTCCGTCGGTTGATGAGCCCGATGAGCCCTGACGGGATAGTCCCCGAAGCGTTGGCCGGCGAGCGCCTCGACCGGGTGGTGGCTCTGGTGTGGGAGTGCAGCCGGGCCGAGGCTGCCCGGCTGATCGACCAGGAGAAGGTGGCGGTCAACGCCGTTCCCGCCGGCTCCCGATCCCAGAGGCTGGTCGCCGGTGACCTCATCTCGCTGTCCGAGGAGCCTGCGGTCGGCCCGGCGGCACTGGAGCCTGATCCCTCGGTGGAGTTGGATGTGGTCCATGCCGACGAACACGTGATCGTGGTGAACAAACCGGCCCATCTGGTGGTCCACCCCGGATCGGGCAACGCCGAGGGCACCATGGTCAACGGCCTGTTGGCCCGCTATCCCGAGGTCGCCGGAGTGGGGGCGCCGGAGCGCCCCGGGATCGTCCACCGCCTCGACCGGGGCACATCGGGGCTGTTGATGGTGGCCCGCACTGAAGCGGGCTACCAGGCTTTGACCGCGGCGCTGGGCCGGCGCGAGGTACACCGGGGCTATGTCGCCCTGGTACAGGGGATGCCGGGCGACGACCGGGGAGTGATCGACGCCCCGGTGGGCCGGTCCACCCGCCACCCCACCAAGATGGCGGTGAAAGCCGACGGCCGGCCGGCCCGCACCCACTACGAGGTAACCGACCGCATGCCGGCCCGCACCGAATCCCAAGACGAGGCCGTGACGTTTGACTCGGCCCGTCTAAACCTGAGCCTGGAAACCGGGCGCACCCACCAGATTCGGGTCCATCTGGCGGCCATCGGCCATCCGGTGCTGGGCGACGATCTCTACGGGGGCCCCAGCGCTCCCGGCATCAGCCGCCCCGCCCTCCATGCCCACACATTGGGCTTCGACCACCCCGAAAGCGGCCAGCCGCTCCGATTCGAAGCCGAGGCGCCCGAGGATTTGTCCCTCCTCTACCAGAACCTCAGGGGGTAGAGGCGAAACGCGTCAGTTTGATGCGCGTCAATCTGATGCGGGTCGATCTGATCCTGGCCAGGGGAGTAGACCCTGTGCGGTTTTGGCGATGTCGGCCAGGGTGTAGTCGCTCAGCAGGTCGTGCATGATGTCGCCCACATGGGTCCAGATGGCCAAAAGCACGCATTGGCCCTCGTGATCGCAGGCGCCGTCTCTATGGGGCTCGCCGAAGTCGCCCAGCACGATGGGCCCGTCCACCGCGCTCACTATCTCGCTCAGCTTGATGTCGCAGGGCGGCCGAGCCAGGGCGTAGCCACCTCCCGCTCCCCGCTTGGAGCGCACCAGCCCGGCGCCCTTCAGCGCTTGGAGGATCTGCTCCAGATAGGGCTGGGGGAGTCCGGTGCGCTCGGCGATGTCCCGCGCCGAGGTGGGACCCGACTCGTCGGCGTGCAGGGCCAGCGACAGCAGTGCCCGGCTGGCGTAGTCACCTCGAGTCGACACCCTCACGAGCCATCACACTACTTCTCAATCTTCTCCCCATGGTTGAGCCGATAGTTTGAATGCCGAATGGGAAGCTCCAGTCAGCACGACAACCCACCAGCCAGCGGTCCGACAACCGGCTTTCCGGTGCTGCCCGACTACCGGGGGTCTTGCCTGAGCAATGTGGTGCCGGCTCTGCTCGGCCCACCCGATGCCGCCCAGTGGCTGCCCGATCCGATTCGCGAAGCCAAGGCGGTGGTGCTGTTGCTGATCGACGGGATGGGGTGGGAGCAACTCCAGGATCGGGCCGAGCTGACCCCGGTGATGTCGGCCATGGAGGGAGGCCCCATCACCACGGTGGCCCCCACCACAACCACCACGGCGCTCACATCGCTGGTCACCGGAACGGCGCCGGGCGAGCACGGCCTGATCGGCTACCAGATCTACATCCAGGGACAGGTGCTCAACGCCCTGCGGTGGACCGCGGGCACCAAGCCGTCGGATGCCCGCAAGACGCTCGTGCCCGAACAGGTCCAAACCCGGCCCGCGTTTTTCGGGCGACGGGTGCCGGCGGTGGGCCGCAGCGAGTTCGAGGGAACCGGCTTCACTCGGGCCCATCTCGACGGAGTGGTCCACAAGGGCTACAAGCTCACCAGCTCCATCGCGGTGGAAGTGCAGAAGCTGGTGGACGGGGGCGAGCCGCTGGTCTACGCCTACTACGACGGACCCGACCGGATCGCCCATGAGTACGGATTCGGCCCCTACTTGGATGCCGAGTTCGCCGAGGTCGACCGGTTGGTGGCCCAGATACTGGCCGTGCTGCCCCCCGAGGCGGCGCTGCTGGTGGTGTCTGACCACGGCCAGGTCATGGTGGGCGACAACAAGGTGGAGCTGTCCCGCGAGGTACTGGCCCTCACCGCGGTGACCTCGGGGGAGGCCCGATTCCGCTGGCTCCACGCCCGTCCCGGCCGAGCCGCCGAGCTCATGGACGCCGCGGCGGAGCGCTACGGCCGCCACGGCCTGGTGGTGACCCGCCAGCAGGTGCTGGACGAGGAATGGTTCGGCCCGCATGTGGGATCCGAGGCCCGCTCGCGGATGGGCGACGTGGCCCTGGTGCCCTGCGACCCGGTGGCCTTCGTGGAGCCCAAGCCCGACCCCCGAAGCGCCCGCACGGGAGGGGGCAAGCCGGGGTTCGAGCTGCTGGGCCGCCACGGCTCGCTGACGTCGGCTGAGATGCTGGTGCCCTGTCTGGCCGGCTTCGGCACCAGAACTTGAGGGCGTTGCCCGACCACGGCGACTAGCCGGTAGATTTCCAGCCATGGCCGACACCCCTCCTTCGCCGCCCACCGAGACCGTTGAGGTTGTCCACGAGGGCCCCCATCCCGAGGGTGACGCTGGCGACCTGGCGTCGGGCCGGGAGGCGATTGAGCAGCCGGCCAAGGTGATGAGGGTCGGCACGATGATGAAGCAGCTCTTGGAGGAGGTCCGCCAAGCCTCCCTCGACGAGTCGAGCCGCGACCGGCTGCGGGAGATCTACGCCACTTCTATCGAGGAGCTGGGCTCGGCGCTGTCTCCCGACCTGCGCGAGGAGCTCGACCGCCTGATACTGCCCTTCCCGGATGACCACCCTCCCAGCCAGGCCGAGCTTCAGGTGGCCAAGGGCCAGCTGGTGGGCTGGCTTGAGGGTCTCATCCAGGGTATCCAGGCTGCTCTTTTCGCCCAGCAGGTTTCGGCCCAGCAGCAGCTGGCCAACATCCGCGCCGAACTCCCTCCCGGCGATCAGCTGCTAGCCGATCGCGGTCCGGGAACCTATCTGTAAAACCCCGCTAACCAGGGGAAAAGCGCAAATCCTGCGGGGGGCTGCATGTGTCCCTCCGTCTTGGTATGGTCAGGGCGAAGCGAAACCACAAGCCTGTAAGTTATCCACAAACAGGCCACAGACCGTCCACAGGAGCGCTGTGTCCAGTTCCTTCACCCACCTCCACGTCCACACCGAGTACTCCATCCTCGACGGCGCCTCCCGGGTGAGCGAGCTCGTCGAGGCCGCCGCGGCCGACGGGCAGCCCGCGCTGGGAATGACCGATCACGGCAACATGTACGGGGTTGTCGACTTCTACAAGACCTGCCACTCCCATGGGATCAAGCCGGTCATCGGCACCGAGGCCTACATGGCCCACGAGACCAGGAGTGAGCGGCCCGCTCGGCGGGGCAAGGTGGACGACAGCGGAGGCAACACCGAAAGCGGGCACAAGCTCTACTACCACCTCACGCTTTTGGCCGAGAACAACACCGGCTACAAGAACCTCATCCAGCTGTCGAGCCGGGCGTTCCTCGAGGGCTACTACTACAAGCCCCGTATCGACTGGGAGCTGCTGTCCGAGCACAGCGAGGGGCTGATCTGCTCCACCGGGTGTCTGGGCGGCCATGTGCTCCAGGCCCTGCTGCGCAACGACTACGACGATGCGGTGGCCAAGGCGGCCCGCCTCCAAGACATCTTCGGCAAGGAGAACCTGTTCGTCGAGATCCAAGACCACGGCATCGACGCGCAGATTCGCACCAATCCCGAACTGATCCGGCTGGCCCGCCAGATCAATGCCCCCCTTTTGGCCACCAACGACAGCCACTACACCCATCGACACGATGCCGAGTCCCACGATGCCCTGTTGTGCGTGCAAACCGGCTCGCTGGTGAGCGACACCGACCGCATGAAGTTCGACGGCAGCGAGCACTACCTCAAAACGGCGGCGGAGATGCGCCATGTGTTCTCCGACCTCCTCCCGGCCTGTGACAACACGCTTTTGATCGCGGAGCGGGCCAATGTGGAGATCGAGTTCGGCAAGCCGCAGCTCCCCGACTTCCCCATTCCCGACCAATACGAGAACGCCGACGAGTACCTCCAAGCTCTGACCCTGATGGGGGCCGAAGCCCGGTGGGGGAGTCCCCTTTCCGAGGAGGTGGCCGACCGGCTGGCCTTCGAGCTCAAGGTCATCTCCGACATGGGCTTCTCCTCCTACTTCCTCATCACCTGGGACCTGATCCGCTACGCCCGGGAACGGGGCATCCGGGTGGGCCCGGGCCGGGGCAGCGCGGCCGGGTGCGCCGTGGCCTACTCCCTGCGCATCACCGATCTGGATCCCATCCGCTACGACCTGCTGTTCGAGCGCTTCCTCAACCCGTCCCGAGTCTCCATGCCCGACATCGACATGGACTTTGACTCGCGCTATCGCGACGAGATCATCCGCTACGTCTCCCACAAGTACGGCGAAGACCACGTGGCCCAGATCATCACCTTCTCCACCATCAAGGCCCGGGCCGCGGTGCGAGACAGCGCCCGAGTGCTGAACCTCCCCTATTCCCTGGGCGACAAGCTGGCCAAGGCCATGCCCCCGCTGGTGCTGGGCCGTGACACCCCGCTGTGGGCCTGCCTGGAGAAGACCGAGGAGTATGCCGACGGCTACACCGCGGCCGCCGATCTGCGGAAGATGTACGAGAGCGACGAGGACGCCCGCAAGGTGGTGGATGTGGCCCGGGGCTTGGAGGGCTTGCGCCGCCAGGACAGCATTCACGCCGCCGCCGTGGTGATCACCAAGGATCCGCTCACCGAGCACCTCCCCATACAGCGCAAGGCGTCGCAGGGGCAGAGCTACGAAGAGGCCCCCATCGTCACCCAGTACGAGATGCACGCGGTGGAGGAGCTCGGGCTGCTCAAGATGGACTTTCTGGGCCTGCGCAACCTGGATGTACTTGAAGACACCGTCGGGCTGATCGAGCAGTCCCAGGGTGTCAAGGTGGACATCGACAACGTGCCGCTGGACGACACAGCCACCTACGAGATGCTGGCCCGGGGAGAGACCATCGGGGTATTCCAGCTGGAGAGCGGTCCGATGCGCTCGCTGATCCGATCGCTCAAGCCCACCAGCTTCGACGACGTGGCCGCCCTCGTGGCCCTATATCGGCCCGGCCCGATGGCGGCCAACATGCACAACGACTACGCCGACCGCAAGAACGACCGCAAACCGGTGCAGGTATTCCACGAGGACGCCGCCGACATCCTGGGCGACACCTACGGGCTGATGATCTACCAGGAGAGCGTGATGCGGGTGGCCCAGCGATTCGCCGGCTATTCCCTGGCCGAAGCCGACAACCTCCGCAAGGCCTGCGGCAAGAAAGACCGAGAGCTCATGGCCAAAGAGCGCGACTCGTTCGTAGCCGGCTGCGAGCAAGAGGGATACGGCTCCGATCTGGGCACCGAGCTCTTCGACATCATCGAGCAGTTCGCCGACTACGCCTTCGGCAAGAGCCACTCCTATGGCTACGGGCTCATCGCCTATCAATGCGCCTTCCTCAAGGCCAACTACTCGGTGGAGTACATGGCCGCGCTGTTGACCAGCGTCAAGAACAAGCTGGAGAAGGCCGCCGTGTACCTGGCCGAGTGCCGCCAGATGGGGATCACCGTGGCGCTGCCCGACGTGAACCTCTCGGAGTCGGACTTCGCGGCCATCGCCGCCCCCGGCGGCGAGAAGGCCATTTCATTCGGGCTGTCGGCCATCCGCCACATGGGCACGGGCACCGCCCAGATGATCCTCGATGAGAGGAGGGAGAACGGCCTCTTCGAAGACTTCCACGACTTCTGCTCGCGGGTCGATCCGATCGTGCTCAACAAGGGCGTTGTAGAGGCCCTGATCAAAGCAGGCAGCTTCGACTCGTTCGGCCATCCCCGACAGGGGCTGCTCAACGTGTCGGAGGACATCGTCCGCCGCAGCGTCCAACAGCAGCGGGAGCGCAGCCAGGGCATCATGAGCCTGTTCGGCGAGGACAGCGAGGAGAGCTTCGATGAGCGCATCGACATCCCCGACGTCGAGTTCGACAAGGCCCGCAGGCTGGCCGCCGAGAAGGAGATGCTCGGGCTCTACGTGTCCGACCATCCCCTAATGGGCATGGAAGGGGTGCTGGCCCGAAAGACCACCCACAGGATCGACCAGCTTTCCGAGGTGGACGAGGGAACCTCGGTGAAGGTCGGCGGGGTGGTGAGCAACTTCCGCAAGCGGTGGACCCGCAAGGGCGAGCTGATGGCGTCGTGCGACCTCGAGGACATGTACGGGAACATGGAGGTGACGCTGTTCCCCCGGGCCATGGAGGAGCACGGCCACAAGCTGGACGACGACCTGGTGGTGGTATTCGAGGGCCGGTTGGACCGCCGCGATGAAGAGGCCAACCTGATCTGCTTCGGAGCGGAGCCGCTCGACCCGTCCGCCGCCAACGGCTACACCGCCCTGACATTGAAGCTGGAAGCCAACGGCCTGGCCCCGGAACGGATCGACACCCTCAAGTCGATTCTGGCCAGCCATCCAGGCAAGTCCGAGGTGGTCCTGATGCTCGGTTCCGACAAGGTGATCAAGCTGTCATCGGATTACGGGGTGGACGCGGGCAGTGGGCTAATCGGGGAGTTGCGCGAAATGCTGGGGGAAGGCGCGGTGGCGGTGTAACTCCGCTAGCTGGTGTTTTGCCGAGGGCAGTCAATCCCCAAAACCCTTGTAATCCTGCGGGTTTGCGCGCCCACCGGGGCGATTGATGGACTATAGGGGTGCCCACGGGCGGAAACTGTGGGGGATCAGCGAGCAAGGAGGGCGTACAGCGCATGGCCATCGACGTCGAAACCAAGGACTGCACAGCGGTTACCGACGCTGAGTTGGCCGAAATGGCCGACATGTGCGCTGACGGCCCCAACCCATATTCGGTGGGGTTGCTCTCCAAGCAGACCGAGGAGTGGGTGTTGATCTCCACCGCTCGGGAAAACGGAAAACTCCGGGGCTTCTCCTTCTCCACCCTGGAGCGCATCGGAGGAACACCGAGCGTTCTGGTGGGTCTGGCCTCAGTGGCCCGCACCTCCAAGCGCAGCACCGTCCTCCGCCAGCTAACCGAAGCGCAGCTCCACCGGGCGCTGATGGCCTTCCCCGACGAAGACGTGTTGATGGGCACCCAGTTCGACAACGCCGGCGGGTTCGAGGCGTTCAAGCCCTTGGTCGACATCGTTCCCCGCCCCGGTCACAAGGCCTCCGGTGAGGAGCGGGCCTGGGGCCGGCGCCTGGCCAAGCGGTTCAGCATCAGCCCCTCCCGATATCTCGACCGCGACTTCCGGGTGGTGGGCGACGACGGCCAGGCCTGTCTCATGGATTACGAGACCACCAAGCCCGAGAGCATCGACCCCGACGTGGAGGCCCTGTTCGACAAGGTGGACCGCAACGGCGGCGACACCATGATCGCCTTCGGCTGGATCATGGCCGAAGACCTCCTCAAGTACGCCTGAGCGAAACACCGCCATTTCGGCGGCCGATGTGCCGCAACTTCCTCTCTGATCCGATACCCGACGGCGTCGTCCCTGAGCTGCTCGATCAGGCCCGCCGGTCCCCGTCGGCGGGCAACACCCAGGCAGTGGAGTTCTGCGTTGTCTCCCAGCCCGAGCGCTACTGGCGGCTGACCCTCACCCCCGAGCGCCGAGCCGAATTCCCCTGGCCCGGCCTGCTGGCTGCTCCCGTGCTGGTGGTGGTGCTCACCGATCCCGAGCGCTATGTGCGGCGCTACGGCGAGCCCGACAAGTCCCAAACCGGATTAGGAGAGGGGACCGACGCCTGGCCCGTACCGTATTGGTGGGTGGATGCCGGCATGGCCGTACACAACCTGCTGCTGGGGGCCACTGCGGCTGGCTTGGGATCATGCTTCTTTGGCGCCTTTGAGCACGAAGCCGCCGTCATCAAGGGACTCGACATTCCCAGCGACCGCCGCGTGGTGGGAACCGTGGCCCTGGGCTATCCCGCCGAAGACCGACCCAGTTCATCGGCTGCCCGCCCCCGTAGGCCATTGGGCGAGATCATCTACTACGGTGACCCGCCATGAGCATGCCTGATCCCGTAGACCGCCTGGCCATTGAGGACACCATCGTCCGCTACACCATCGCCATTGACGACAAAGACTGGGACCTCCTAGATACGGTCTTCACCCCCGACGCCCACCTGGACTACTCCTCGTCGGCCCCCGGCGTGGACGACGCCAACGCCGACTATCCCACCGTCAAGGGCTGGCTCCAGATGGCCCTGTCGATCTTCCCCATGACCCAGCACATGGTGGGCAAGACCTACATCCGCAGCTGGGACGGCGACACCGCCGAGTGCACAACGATCTTCCACAATCCGATGGGCATGCCCATCAACGACGACGGCAAGTTCGACCCCAACGGGTCGGGGCTGCACTTGTTCTATGTGGGCGGCTGGTACCACGACACCGTCACCCGGACCCCGGACGGCTTCCGCATCAAGAAGAAGGTGGAGACGTCGGCCTACATGGACGGCGGCTTCCCCGAGGGCTTCGACATCCCCGGATAGCCAGCCCGAGCTGATTCTCAGTCCGCCCGCCCGGCGCGGTTGGGCCGCGACATGGGGTGCTGAGGTAGTCTGCCCAGCGTGCAAATCCCACTCGTGGACTATCTCGTGTTGGGCGATGAGCCCCATCTCCAGGCCAACGAATGCGCCAATTGCGGTGCCCGCTTCTTCGGCCGGCGCAACGCCTGCGCCCATTGCGGCCACCGGGAGTTCAAACCGGTGCGGGTGAGCGACACCGGCACGCTGCGCACCTTCAGCATCGTCTACCGGGCCGCCCCCACCATCCCCACGCCCTACGTCTCGGCCATCGTCCTCACCGACGACGGCACCTCGGTGCGCTCCAACCTCATCAACATCGAGCCCGATCCCACCAAGATCACGCTCGGCATGAAGGTCAAGCTCGACACCTATGTCGTGGGCACCGACGACGACGGCCAAGAGGCCGTCGCCTTCGGCTACGCCCCGGTATAACAGCAACTCAATAGCTCAACAGGAGGCCGACAATGGCACAAGACATCTGGGTTCTGGGAACGCACATGACGGCGTTCGGCCGCTACCCCGACCAGGATGCGGTGGACTTGGCCGCCACGGCGGCTCTGGGCGCGCTCGACGACGGCGGGGTGACCATCTCCGACATGGACCTTTTGGCCTGCGGGACTCTGTTCCAGGCCAACGCCGGCATGGGCCAGCAGGTGCAAAAGCAGATCGGCCAAACCGGCATTCCGGTGTACAACGTGTCCAACGCCTGTGCCACCGGGGCCACCGCTCTGCGTACCGTGATCATGGCCATCCGGGCCGAAGAGGCCGACATGGGCCTGGCCATCGGCGTGGAGCAGATGGGCAAGATGGGCCTTTTGGCCGGCGGCGCCCGCAAAGAGAAGAACGTGTATGAGCCGTCGGGCCGCTACGGCGCGGTGATGCCCATCGACGGCATCTTGGGCACCGACACCATGCCCGGCGTGTTCGCACAAGCCGGCATGGAGTACGCCAACGACAACGACGGTGTGGGCTTTGAGCAATTCGCCAAGGTGGCCCAGAAGAACCACGCCCACTCCACCCTCAACCCGCTGGCTCAGTACCAGAAGGAGTTCAGCCTGGAAGAGGTGATGGGCTCGCCCATGCAGAGTTACCCCAACACCTTGCTGATGTGCTGCCCCACCGGCGACGGCGCTGCCGCCTGCGTGCTGGTGGGCGAGGAGCGCTTTGCCACTTTGACCCGCGAGCAGCAGTCCCGGGCGGTGAAGATCTCCGCCTCGGTGCTAACCACCGACCCCTACGTGGAATCCGGTGCCATGCAGCCCGACGTGAACACCCTCACCCGCAACGCCGCCCAGGCCGCCTACGAGCAGGCCGGGGTGAGCCCCGAAGACCTCAGCCTGGTGGAGCTGCACGACTGCTTCGCCACCGCCGAGCTCATCCACTACGACAACCTGGGGCTGTGCGAGCCGGGTGGCGCCGGCGACTTCATCGACCGGGGCGCCCCCTGGCGCGACGGCGACACTCCGGTGAACGTGTCGGGCGGCCTTATCTCCAAGGGCCATCCCATCGGCGCCACCGGCGTGGCCAACGTGTACGAGGTGGCCACCCACCTGCGGGGCGAGGCCGGCGACCGCCAGATCGAGGGCGCAAACGTGGGGCTGGCCCACGTGATCGGCCTGGGATCGAGCTGCGGCGTCCACATCCTGGAGAAGAGCGGGATCGGCTGACATCGAGCCCCGAGAGGAGACCGCAAACATGAGCAGCACTTGTCGGGGCGTGGTCTTCAACGGCGACGGCACCTTTCAGATGCGGGACGACTTCCCGGTGCCCGAGCCTCCGCCTGGTGGCGGCGTGCTCAAGGTGGAGGCCGTGGGCATGTGCGGCAGCGACGTGGCCCAGCTCCACGGCCACAAACACGTACCCGGAGAGAAGTCGCCGCTGGTTCCCGGCCACGAGATCGTTGGCCGGGTGCATGCCCTGGCCGACGACGCCAACCTGGGCGTGGCGGTGGGCGACCGGGTGGCGGTGGACCTGGTTGTGCGGGCCCCGGTGTCGGAGAACAACCCGTTTGGCCTGGGCGAGGTGTACGGATACACGATGGGCCTCGAAGACGGCCACGGGCTATGGGGCGGCTACGGGGAGTACATGGGCGTGTTGCCTGGTACCCACCTCGTGAAGATGACCGACGACGTCGATGCCGCCGAGCTGACCCTTTTCGAGCCGCTGGCCAACGTGTGCAACTGGCTCAGCCGGATGCCGGTGGGCGAGGGCGAGACCGTGGTGGTGCAAGGGCCGGGCCACATGGGGCTGGTGTACGCCGCGGAGGCCAAGCGCCGGGGAGCGGAGACGGTGATCGTCACCGGCACCGGTGCCGACGCCCTGCGCCTGGAGGTGGCCCGCGAGGTGGGCGCCGATGTGACCGTAGACGTCACCGCCACCGACCTTGAGGCGTTTGTGGCCGAGATCACCGGCGGGGCCATGGCCGACATGGCAGTGGACCTGGCCGATACCACCGCTACCGTGCCCCTGTGTCTGAGCCTGGTTCGCCAAGGGGGCAAGGTGCAGCTGGCCGGATTGAAGAACTTGGCGCCAGTGGAGATGATCACCGACCTGATCGTGCTCAAGGGCCTAACGGTCCAGGGCGGCAGCGGCTCCACCCCGAGCTCCATGCGGGAGGCGGTGGAGATATTGAACAGCGGGGAGTTCCCCACCGGGCCGCTTTTGGGCGAAGTGTTCGGCCTCGACCAGATCGACCAGGCCATGGCCCTGCTCCAGCGCACCGCCGACCACGACGCCGTTCGGGTCGGACTCCGACACAGCTAGCGGTAGCGGGGGGATGAGCGTCGAGATCGACCACTCCGGCAAGGTGGCGCTGGTCACCGGGGCGGGGGCAGGCATCGGCCGCGAGATCGCCCGGTGGATGGGTCGGGCCGGCGCGTCGGTGGCGGTGAACGACCTCCACCCCACAACTGCCGAGGAAACCGTGCGCCTCGTCGCTGACGATGGGGGCGCTGCCGCGGCATTCGCGGCTGACTTGCGCGACGACGCCGCCATTGAGGCTCTGGTGGGCGATGTAGTGGCTTGGGGCGGAAGCCTGGACATCGCGGTCAACAATGTCGGCATGATGGCGGGACGATCGCCAACTCGATTTGTCGACATGGACGGGGAGTTCTGGCGGGATCTCGTAGATCAGAATCTGGTGCTGACCGCGTTGTGCTGTCGAGCGGAGGCTCTGGTGATGATGGAGCAGGGCGGCGGCGTGATCATCAACGTGAGCTCGGGGGAGACCACTCGGCCTTCGCCCATGATGTCGAGCTACGCCGCGGCCAAAGCGGCCATCAACCACCTGACCTGGTCGATGGCGGTGGAGCTCGGCCCCCACAACATCCGAGTCAACGCCATCGCCCCCGGCACCACCCCCACCGAATTGATAAGGGAAGCATTCCCGCCCGAGCACTACAACGCCATCGTGGCCGCCACCCCGCTGCGGCGTGAGACCCTGCCCGAAGAGCTGGGCCGCCTCTCGGTATACCTGGCCTCCGACCTGGCCCGCTGCACCACCGGCCAGCTCATCCTGGCCGACGCCGGCGCCTTCCTGTCCCGAACCCGCCCGCCCAACCTCGGCCAAGACACCGGTTAGGAGCTACTGCGATGGATCAAGCGCTATTAGACGAGGCCGTCGGCGAACTGAGGTCCCTAGTAGCCCTAGACGGCGGCGACGTAGAACTGGTGTCCGCTGCCGAGGGCACTGTGGCTCTGAGGCTGATCCTGGAAGGCGCCGAATGCCGCGAGTGCGTCATGCCCAAAGAGTTCCTAGAGCAAATCGCCCTCGACATGGTCACCACCCGCCTCGGCGAAGTAAGCGCCGTCACCATTGACGATCCTCGCGAATCCACCTGATCCTCTCCCAGGCCTCAGGAATGGGACGGGATCAGGTAGTCAGTGTCATCGCGGACGAGTTCGAATTGATCTTTGCCTAGGTAGTGGTTCCACAGAGGGCGACCCTTGATGCGGGGTGGTCCGCCAGGAGTGCGGGGAGCACCCCAAGTGGCGGTCTCGACCCGCTTCCCGACGTTCAAAGCATCCTCGATGGCGGGGAGGAGGTCGGTGTCGGCAGAGGCGACAACTGCGGTGTCATAGAGGTCGTTTCGGGCGCCGATAGAGATGTCGAGGGCGATCATCACGTCCACCCCCTTTTCTCTTGCTGCCCAATACCTAGTGCCGTCCGGATTGGCGGCCCGGTGGTATTTCAGGGGGCGGGTGCGGATCATCACGCCTGGTGTCTGTTCCCAGATGGCTACCTGCCGATTGTAGAACCGACAGGCCTTCTCCCGGCTCCGCCCGCTGATGGGCTGTCCTCGGTAGACGCGGACACTGGTCAACGTCCGGTTTCTGTCGTGCTGGTATCCCAGATCACAGAGCATCTTCCCGAAGAGGAGCGGGTGTACATGGCCAGCTGATCGAAGTCTGATCCTCTCGGGGAAGAACAGATCTCGGGCGCGGTACTGGACGTTCTGGTAATCGACAAAGATGGTGACTCGAGTAGGGGTCATGGCCGGAAAAAGATAACCCCGCCATGCCCTGCGAAGCAGGCCAGGCGGGGAATACTGGAAACAACATATCATTCATCGATGCTATGTCAACCACTTTGAGATGAAAGACGGCCAATGTGCCTGCTACGCGAAAGCATGGATGCCCGCCACACAGCATCCCCGGCCAGCTCATCCTGGCCGACGCCGGCGCCTTCCTGTCGCGTACCCGGCCGCCCAACCTCGGCCAAGACACCGGTTAGGAGCTACTGCGATGGATCAAGCCCTATTGGACGAGGCCGTCGGCGAACTGAGGTCCCTGGTAGCCCTAGATGGCGGCGACGTGGAACTGGTGTCCGCCGCCGAGGGCACCGTGGCTCTCCGCCTAATCCTTGAAGGCGCCGAGTGCCGCGAGAGCGTTATGCCCAAGGAGTTCTTGGAGCAGATCGCCCTCGACATGGTCACCACCCGCCTCGGCGAAGTAAGCGCCGTCACCATCGACGATCCCCGCGTGGCGGACTAGGTCTTCTGCCGCGCTATCCCCTGGGGGTTGGCGCTTGTCCGGCGGTGCGGCGGGTCCTGTCCCGGCCCAGCCCACCGTCCTCGCAGAACTGCGGGCGGCGGGCGCCCTGAGCCGGGCCACCCACCGCACCGCCTAGTTCAACTGCCTCACGGCCGGGACTGCCGACCAGAGAGGCCGGGTGGCAAATCCACCCGGCCATTCTCGGTCAGTTGGTGTTGGTTGGCCTTCCAGTTCCATCGCCGGACCAGTCGCTGTATCCGTGGGTGTTTCGTGCTCGAACATTCACGGTGTAATCGGTGTCGTTTGTCAACCCAGTAACGGTGTATTGGTATTCGTCTGTGTTGGTGGTTGCCGTCTTCCCGACCCCGAATGTGCGGCAGGTCGCAGTAGAACTGCCCGATGGGGTGTGACACAGTCGCATTTCGAAACTGCTCACGGCAGGTGTGGGGTCTGTGACTGTATGGGTCCAAGTCACCCTCAGTGATCCACTCTGGCTGGCTACATCAGCCGCAGCCGGTGTTGACGGAGTATCGGGCTTGCCGCTTGCGGTGGTACCCGTGCCCGTGTCCGACCACTGGCCGCTGCCATAGCTGTTTGTTGCCCGCACCTGCACGTCGTAGGAGACATCGGAAAGCAGGCCGGTGATGGTGCAGCTATAGGTGGTTGGCGCGGCCGCTATATCACCGTTGATGTCAGCGCTATTGCAGTTGTAGGGCTCCGCGTCGTGGTCAAAGTCATTTAGGGTGCGGGTAGTCCAACTCGTGGTTCCGGTACGCCGGTATCGCATGCCGAACCCAGTCAAATCAGGCTTTTGGGTTTCGCTTCCGGAAGACCAAGACACATTGAGCTTCCCGTAGTCGGCGTTGGTTGAGACGGTTACAGCGGTCGCATTCACGCTAGTGGGAGCGTCAATTGTGCCTGGTTCGCCTGACTGACGTTCGGACCAGGCACTGACCCCGTTGCTATTCACGGACCTCATCCGTATGTAGTAAACCGTGTTGCTGCTCAAGCCGGAAAGCGGCGTGGTAGCACCGCTTGACCACGTCAGGGTCATCTCGTTGCACGAAGCATCGGCAGCGCAGTTGTTGGCAAAGCCGCTACTGGTGTCATATTGGAGGACGATGCTGTTCGCTGCCGGGCTGCTGTTTGGAGCAGTCCAAGTGACTGCGAGATCGTGGGTGCCTGCGTCGATGGATGTGATCATTGGCGCCCCTGGTCGGCCCAGAGTGATCTCCTTGATATCCGACCACGGCCCTGCGACCTTGCCGGTGACGGCCAGCACCCGCACTTGGTATCGATCCAAGGCGTCCAGCCCAGTGATGTTCTGGGGTGAGGCTGTAGGAGACTCTTGCCTATTTGTGGAATCCCAGCCTTCATTGTCGCTTACGTTACGCCACTGGACCCGGTAGCTAGTGGGTGCGGGATCGTCGGGCAGGTTCGTCGCTGGGGGAGTCCAAGTCACAACCAAAGTGGTACCACCCCCGCTAGACGTAAGACTCACGTCTGTCGGTTTGCCGGGATTCGGATCGTTGCTGGCCAGCCTGAGGGATTGGACGAGCGACCATGTGCCGGGTCCGTTGGAGGTAGCTCCTTGCACTCGGACGTAGTAGGTCCGGTTGTTGGTCAAACCCTCAATGAGCTCTCCCGCGCCAGGCGCGCTCGTCACCCTCTTCTGCTCGCAATTGCTGCTGGTGTTGCAGTTGTTGGCGAAGCTCTGGTTGGATCCCCACTGGAGTGTGTAGTAGCTGGGCGCGCCCTCAACTGGGTTTTGCCAGAATGCCCTCATCTCGCCGTAATCCCCGGCCACAAGCCCTTGTACGCCGTCCTCGGCGGTATCCTGGTCAACCCACCTCGGCGGGCCGGCGAGACCAGGAGTGATCGATAGGGTCGGAGTCCAGTAGTCCAAGTTGGCGTTGTTGCCCGACCCAGTGGAGTTGCTCTTGCCCCTATTGGCCAGAACCCACACGTAGTAGGTGGTGAAGTTGTTCAGCTTGCGAATCTCGCAACTAAGAGTCGCCAAGGTACAGGTCCATTCAGACCCAGGCGGAGCAACGGTGACTGTGCCGTCCGTCTTCAAGGTAACTTGCTGGCTGTTCGACATGCTGGTGGTGGTGCTGTAGGCCACGACGTACTCGAACACTTCGTCCGAGTCGTAAATGTCGGTGTCAGGCGGAGTTTCCTCATCGCTTACCACCGGGACCGCAGTCCAGCTCACGGTGAATGCCCTGTCGCCAGCGGCCAACTGCACGTTTTGGGCGGCTCGATTGCTGTATTTCCCAGGGACGGTGGCCTTCGGTGCTGTGACACTGCTCGTTGGACCAGTGCCCCGGTTGCCGCTGCCGGTATCCCGGCCGCTCGTACCGCCGGTGGACCCTTCGCTGCCGTCGTCTTCGCCGTCGTCCCCTCCGGATCCTCCGCCACCGCCAGATCCACCGTCGTCTTCATCGTCGTCACCGGGAAGCGGCCTACCTGTGCCAGCTTCACGATCGGCGCACTCGTCATTGGCTTCCGCGCCTTCTCCGAAGGTGACGGTGATCAGTCGGGCGCACTCGCTGGCGAATAAGGACTCAAAGAAGGTGTTCCGCTCAGCAGCCAATCGCTCCAGGGCGTTTTGGCGGGCGACGGTGGCCCTGCGGGTGGTGGGCAGTGAGCAGATGTCGGCCACGTTGTCGCCGTTGACGTCCAGTGGATAGGTCACCGGACCACCGAGGCTCCGGTTCAGGCAGAACGTCGAGCTGGTGACTACAGGGCCAGAGAAGAAGCCGCTCGGCCATGTGGTGGCGAGGGCTGGGGAGGTGCGGGAGGCCGGCACGGGGGGGATGGGCACTCCGGCGGCATCGGCTTCGCGGGGGGCGGCGCATTCGTCTAAGAGTTCTTTTGCGCGTTCGTCTGAGCCATAGGTTTCGCGGACGTCTGTGCACTCATAGGAGTACAGCTGGCCGAAACGGGCGACAAAGTCGAGAGCCAAGAGTTCCATCGCGTTTTGGCGGGCGACGGTGGCCCTGCGGGTGGTGGGCAGCGAGCAGATGTCGGCCACACCGTCGCGGTCCTGATCGAATGGGTAGGTCCTGGGGCCACCCAGGCTGTCTTCAATGCAGAAGTCGGGGCCGGTTATGACCCCGGAGAAATAGCGCGATTGTGCGGTTTGAGCAGACGCGATGGCGGTGACGCTGGCTACCAGTGCCACTACTGCAATGAGTGCACCGCCCAATTGCAATACCCGCCTTGGTTTGCTGGTGCCGTTGGACATGCTGCCCTCCATGATCGCGGTCCGCGCGACATTCAGTTCGCGGCTCCGTAGCTTATCCCAGGCAGGGGTCCCGCTGGTGAACCCCTGGCCCCATACAGCGCATTTTGCCTACAGCCGGGCCAGCAGGTCTTCTTTGCTGTTTGCCGGGGCCTCGCAGGTGTAGTTGCGGCATACGTAGGCCAGGCCGTCGGTGCGGTTCTCCCACAGGGGGGAGTCGTAGGGCTCGCCCCAGGCCAAAACGGTGTTGGGGCGGTAGCTGTCTCGCACCGCGTCCACCAGGTCGGGGCGGTCGCCGCCGATCACCACTTCGGTGAGCCCGGTGGCGTTCATGTCCACTGCTTCCAGCAGGTGGCCGAAGCCGCTGGGGTGGTTGGCGGCCACCTCGCCCAGCAAAGCCAAGATGTCTTGGGCTCGGTCTAGGTAGTGGTTTTGCCCGGTGAGGGTGCCCAGGCGCAATAGGGCCACCGCCGCGGCGCTGTTGGCCGAGGGCACCGCATTGTCGGTGATCTCCTTGGGGCGGCAGATGAGCTCCTCGGCGTCCGACCCGGTTGTGAACACCCCGCCTCGCTCGTGGTCCCAGAACAGCTCCAGCAGCCCGTCGGCGGTTTGGGTGGCCTCGTCGATCCAGCGGGCCTGGCCTGAGGCTTCGCCCAGTCGGGTGAAGGCGTCGGCGATGGCGGCGTAGTCGGCGGCGTAGGCCAGATGGCGGGCCTGGGCCGGGCGGTCGCCGTCGCCGGCCTGCCAGGAGCGCAGCCAGCGGCCGTCGGGCCGGCGCAATCGGTCGAGCAGGAAGCCGCCGTTCTTGATGGCCGCCTCCATCCACTGCTGGTTGCCGGTGGCCGCGGCGGCCTCGGCCAGGGCGGCCAGCATCAAGCCGTTCCACTCCAGCAGCACTTTGTCGTCGAGGCCAGGGGGTATACGCAGGTTGCGGGCCGACAACAGCCGCTCTCGGCTCAGCTCCACTCCCGCCGGTCGCAGCAGGTCGCCTCGCACCGGGCGCCACAAGATGTTGTGGCCCTCGAAGTTCCCGGCCTCGGTCACCCCGTACCAGGCCATGAACTCGGCCGCGTCGTCGCCCAGCACCGAGGTGATCTGATCGGGGGTCCACACGTAGAACCGGCCCTCTTCGCCCTCGGAGTCGGCATCGAGGGCCGAATAGAAGCCGCCGCTGTCGTGGCGTAGATCCCGCAGCACGAATCCGATGGTCTCGTCGAGCACCTGGCGGAAGCGGGGCCGGCCGGTCACCTGCCAGGCGTGCAGGTAGAGGCGGGCGAAAAGGGCATTGTCGTAGAGCATCTTCTCGAAGTGGGGCACGATCCACTGGGCGTCCACCGAGTACCGGCTGAAGCCGCCGCCCAAGTGGTCGTAGATGCCGCCTGAGGCCATGGCGTCCAGCGAGTTGATCACCATGTTGAGCACGTCTTGGTCGCCGCTGTGGAGATAGGAGCGCAGCAGCACCTCTTGGCTCATGGTCTGGGGGAACTTGGGCGCGCCGCCGAAGCCGCCCCAGGCGGCGTCGTACTGCTGGCGCAGGGCGGCGGTGGCCTGGCTGAGGGCCTCTGAGCCGGTTCCGGCGGGGGCCCTTTGGGGGTCGGGCTGGATCAGCGCGGTGCGGTTCAGCGACTGGGTGAGCTGGTCGGCCTGGTTGTGCACGTCGTCGCGGCGGTTGACCCACACGTCTTGGATGCGGTGCATGATCTCGGTGAACGACGGCATCTGGCCCCGGCTGACGCTGGGATAGTAGGTGCCGCCGTGGAACGGGCGGCCGTCGGGGGTCATGAACACCGTCATGGGCCAGCCGCCCCGGCCGGTCAAGGCTTGGACGGCCTCCATGTAGATGGTGTCCACATCGGGGCGCTCCTCGCGGTCCACCTTCACGTTCACGAACAGCTCGTTCATGACCTTGGCCGTCTCGGGGTCTTCGAACGACTCGTGGGCCATGACGTGGCACCAGTGGCAGGCCGAATAGCCCACCGACAACAAGATGGGCTTGTCGTCGGCCCGGGCGGCGGCGAAGGCCTCCTCGCCCCAGGGATACCAGTCCACCGGGTTGTCGGCGTGCTGGCGGAGATAGGGGCTGGTCTCGGCCCCGAGTCGGTTCATGGCTTGGGCGCCGTCACGTCTTTGCCGGTCTCATGGCTTGGACACTAACGAACTTCGGCGATGGGCAAGACTTGGGCCGATGATTCGGCTTTGGATTCAAGGGGCGAGGCCCCGAACCCTTCCCGCTGCTTTGGTGCCGGTGGCGGTGGGCACCGCGGCGGCGGCCCCTGACGTGGTTTGGTGGCGGGCGGCGGTGGCGCTGGTGGTGGCGGTGGCCCTCCAGGTGGGGGTGAACTACGCCAACGACTACTCCGACGGGGTGCGGGGCACCGACGCCAACCGGGTGGGCCCGGCCCGCCTCGTGGGCGGCGGCATGGTGGCGCCCGCTGCGGTGCGCCGTGCTGCCTTCGGCGCCTTCGCAGTGGCGGCGGTGGCCGGGCTAGTTCTGGCCATTGCGGTGGCGCTGTGGCTGGTGGCGGTGGGGCTGGCCTGCATGATCGCCGGCTGGTACTACACCGGCGGGCGGCGGCCCTACGGCTACGCCGGGCTCGGCGAGGTGTTCGTGTTCGTGTTCTTCGGGCTGGTGGCCACCGCGGGCACGGCCTTCGTGCAGACCGAGGAGCTCACCGGGCTTGCCGTTGTGGCCGCCGTGCCGGTGGGTCTTTTGGCCTCGGCTCTGTTGGTGGCCAACAACCTGCGGGACATCGCCCAAGACCAGGCCGCGGGCAAACGGACCTTGGCGGTTCGGCTGGGCGACCGGCGGGCCGCCTTGTTCTACATCGCGCTGGTGGAGGCCGCCCTGGCGGTGGGCCTCATCATGTCGGTGACCATTCCGTGGGCACCGCTGACGCTGGCTTCCCTCGCTCTGGCCATTCCCGCCCTTCAGATCGCGCTGTCTTCGGGGCCCAAGGCCCCCTTGCTCAACCACACCGCTCGCCTGCATCTGCTTTTCGGGGCGCTGCTCACAATCGCTCTGGCCGTCTCGGCCTAGCCGATCTCGCTGCGCCCTGCGCCCCTTGTTCGTCTAGCCCTTCCAGAAGGGGGCCCGCAGAGCCTGCTTGTTGACCTTGCCCATCGCGGAGCGGCCCAGATGCTCCTCGCTGATGAAGTCCACCGTGCGGGGGCACTTGTAATGGGCGATGCGGTCGCGGCAGAAGGCGACGATCTCTTCTTCTGACGGCGGCTGACCGGGGTCGGCAGGCACCACCAGGGCCTTGAGCTGCTCGCCCATCTCCTCGTCGGGCACGCCGATGCAGGCGGTGTCGGCCACGCCGGGATGCTCCATCAGAACCTGCTCGGTTTCGGCGGGGTAGATGTTCACCCCGCCCGACACCACCATGTCGGAGAACCGGTCGGTCAGGTACAGGAACCCGTCATCGTCGGTGTAGCCGATCTCGCCCAGCGTGAACACTCCCGGTCGCAGATGGGCGTCCGCCGTCTTCTCGGGGGCGTTGCGATAGCTGATGCCCCGTCCGCTGGTGTCGATGAAATACACCCGCCCCTCCTGGCCCGTCGGCAGCTCGTTGCCGTGGTCGTCCACGATGAGCACCTCAAAGGGGGGAACTGGGCGGCCTACCGAGCCGGGATGGGCCAGCCAGTCTTCCGAGTTGATGTGGCACGACCCGCCCACCTCGGTGGAGCCGTAGCCCTCCGAGACGATGGGGCCGAGCCATTCGATTACTGCCCGCTTCACCGATACCGGGCAGGGCGCGCCGCTGTGGGTTACCGACACCAGGCTGTCGGTTTGGTACTTCTCCCTCACCTCTGCGGGAAGGGCCAGCAGGCGGGCGAAGTGGGTGGGCACCATGAAAATGGCGTTCACCTGGTAGCGGTCGATGGCCGCCAGGGTGGCCTCGGCGTCGAAGCGGCCCATCACCACCACCGGGGCGCCGCCCATGAGGTTGCGGGTGGCCGAGAACGGCCCGGCGTGGTACATCGGCCCCACCACCAGATGGGTGCCGAGGGCCGAGTTGGGGGTGGCGCAGGTGGCGAAGTACTCCTCCACCGTTTCCCCGCCCCGGAACAGGGCCGGAGGGGCGTCCACCCCCTTGGGCCGCCCGGTGGTGCCCGAGGTGTAGAACAGGTGGGGCACCGGCGGAGTGTCAGTGGGCGGGGGATCGTCTGGGGCTTGGGCCAGGCCCTGCTCCCATGATTCCACCGCGGGGTGATCGCCACAGCGCCAGCCGATTACCGGTATGGAGTGGCCGCCGGAGCTGTCCGAGGCTGTCTGGGCGGCTTGCAGTCCTCGCTGGGCGGTCTCGGGGCCCACCAGCACCAGGGCCGAGGCCGAGTCCTCCAGGATGTAGGCCAGCTCGTCGGGGGTGAGATGGAAGTTCACCGGCACGGCCGACACCCCCGCCAGAGCCGCGGCCACATAGGCCACCACTGTCTCTGCCGAGTTCTCGGCGAACACCGCCAGCCGCCGCTCGGGGCCCAGGTCGAGGGTGTGGAGCAGGTTCACCGCCCGGTTCATCAACCGGTCGAGCTCGGCCCAGCCCAGGGTGGTCTGCTGGTCGGTCAGCGCCATCTGGTCGGGGTCGTCGGCGGGTATGTGCTGGGCCAGCAGGGACATTGGAAATGGGGGGCTAGTGCTTTCGAGTAGCGGTGACCAGCTGGGCGATGCCGCCCGACAGCGGCGAATGGACTACCGCCTCGAACCCGCGCCCGGCCAGAAGGCTGAGCATCTCCTCGGTGGGGGGCATGTAGGCCACCGATTTGGGCAGGTACTCATAGGCGGTGCGGTCTGACAGCAGCCCGCCGATCAGCGGGATCACCTTGCCGAAGTACACGGTGTGGCCCAGTCGCAGCAACGGGTTCGAAGGCTCGGCCACCTCCAGCAGCGAGACCCGGCCTCCCGGGCGCACCACCCGGGCCAACTCGGCGAACAACCCGTCCAGATCCACCACGTTGCGCAGGGCGAACCCGCAGGTGATGCCATCGGCGCTCTCGGGTGGTACGGGAAGGCGCAGGGCGTCGCCCAGCACCATCGGGGCGCGCAGCTTGCCCGAGTCCCGGTACTTCTGGGCCGCCCTGAGCATGCCAGCCGACAGGTCGAAGCCCACGGCGCGGTACCCGGCGGTCTCCAGCACGCGGCACAGGTCTCCGGTGCCGCAGGCCAGATCGAGCACCCGGGACTCCGGTGGCAGCCGCAGCTCCCGCACCGATCGCCGCCGCCACCGGCAGTCCATTCCGAAGGTCAACAGGCGGTTGAGCATGTCGTAGCGGGGGGCGATGGCATCGAACATCGACCGCACCGCGGCCACCTTGTCTTGACCCTGGGGGAGCGAGGAGTCGGAGCTCATGGTCCGGCCACCTTCTCCCGGCCCTGGGGGAGCGGGGTGTCGGAGCTCATTCGACGGTGTGGCGGTAAGCCCGATTGGTGGAGCTGTGGTCGAAGCCCAGGCGGCGGTAGGTGGCCACCGCAGGGTCGTTGTCCGACTCCACATAGAGAAAGCCCACCGTCAGCCCCTGATCGGCCAGGTAGTCGAGGCCGGCCAGGGTCATGGGCTTGCCCAGCCCGTGCCCGTGGTAGTCGGGGTCCACCGCGATGGCGTAGATCTCGCCGCCCGGCGGATCCTCATCGGGGTGGACCTTGGTCCAGCAGAATCCGGCCAGGCGCCCATCTCGCTCGTGGAGCCGAAACCCCTCGGCTTCGAACCAGCTTTCGGCCATTCGGTCGGCCAACTCGCCAACGGTCAAGCCGCCCTGTTCGGGGTGCCAGTGGAAGGCCCGGTTGTTCACCTTCAGGAACTCCTCGTCGTCGGCGCCGGGAGCGAACGCCCGGGTGGCGATGGCGGAGCGAGGCGCGGGAAGCGTCCGCTGCATCCGCCACAGGTCCCGGTACGGCCGAAAGCCGAGTTCGGCGGCGAAGGCGTCGTCGTGGTCGGCGGCCTGCTCGATCCAGAGCTGCACCGACTCTCCGGTCTTGGCGCCGGCGATCACCTTTCGGATCTGGGTGGCGACGGCTTTGTCGCGGGGCAGGTCGGGGGCGATGGTGACGGACCAGGCGAACTCTCCCCGGTCGGGTTGGTCAACCGTCAGCGTCACAAATCCCACGGTAGCGGCCCTGATCGCCGACTCCGGGGTTGGGCTCGTTACGATGCGGTCGATGGCGAGGCCGCGCACCCCCAAGGGCAGAGCCAGGCGGACACACGAGCTGCTGGCCGAGGAGTACCCCGAGGCGGTGTGCGAGCTGGACCACGACAACCCGTTCCAACTGCTGGTGGCCACCATCTTGTCGGCCCAATGCACCGACAAGCGGGTCAACATGGTCACCCCCGATCTGTTCGCCGCCTATCCCACGCCCGAGAAATTGGCCGAGGCTCCGCTGGCCCACGTTGAGGAGCTGGTCCGCTCTACCGGGTTCTTCGCCACCAAGGCCCGCAACATCGTGGGGATGGCCCAAGATCTGGTGAACCACTTCGACGGCCAGGTTCCGGGCAAGATGTCCGATTTGGTGAGCTTGCCGGGGGTGGGCCGAAAGACCGCCAACGTGGTGCGCAGCGTGGCCCTAGGCCTGCCCGGACTGCCGGTGGACACCCATGTGGCCCGGATCACCGGCCTGCTGGGCATCACCGAGCACAAAGACCCGGTCAAGATCGAATTGGAGCTGAACCCGATGGTGCCCGCCGCTGAGCGGGGCGAGTTCTCCCTGCGGCTCATCCTCCACGGCCGCCGGGTGTGCATCGCCCGGCGCCCCCGCTGCCACGAGTGCGTGCTGGCCTCCTTCTGCCCCTCGGCGGGAGGGTAAGCAGGCTGGATCTGCCCTCGGTTCAGACCTGGCTATTCCGTTGGAATGAGCAGGCTGGACATGCTCCCCCAACAGAAAATTGCCCTGTCGACGCCGACACCACAGGAATGCCACATGCCGGCCGATAAATCGGTGAACCGGCCCTGGGGGGCATCGGCTTGTCCGTAGCTGTTATCTCCCCAGCAGACGATGGTGTCGTTGGTGCGTAAACCGCAGGTATGGGACGCACCCGCCGAAACTGCGGAGAATCGGCCCTGCGGAACCGTGGATTGGCCGTGTTCGTTGTTGCCCCAACACACGATTGCTCGGTCGTCTTTCAGCCCACATGAATGAGAGTCGCCCGCGGTGACGGCGGTGAACTTCCCATCGGGAGCGTCAGTCTGTCCTCTGCTGTTGTCTCCCCAGCAAACGATGAAGTCGTGGTCTCGCACTCCGCACGAGTGAGAGCTTCCCGCGGCGATGAATTGGAATCGGTTCTCCGGCGCACTGGATTGGCCGTAGTCGTTGTTGCCCCAGCACTCGACAGTCTGGTTGGTGCGAACTCCGCAGCTATGCACATAGCCCGTGGCCACATCCATGAATCGCCCATCGGGAGCCTCAGCCGCACCGTTGATGCTGTGCCCCCAGCACTCTATTCGTCGATTTGGAGTCAGCCCGCATGAGTGGCCGCCGCCGGTTGGCGCAGAGTTGAAGAACCACGGAGCGGTTTCTGCCTGTTCGTTGGCGTTCAACCCCCAGCACTTGATGTGGTGGCTGACAAGGACCCCGCAGGTGTGCCACCGTCCGGCGCTGACCGCTTGGAATCGATCATCGGAATGCCTGATCTGCTCCGAGTTGTTTTCACCCCAACACTGAAGGGTGAGGTCGGGGCTAATCCCACAAGTGTTGAGGGTTCCAGCCGATAGTGCAATGAACGGGCCCTGCGGTGGGCTTGCTTGGCCTTCGCTATCTGAACCCCAGCAATGGACGGTTTGGTCGGTGCGCAACCCGCACGAATGATCGCTGCCCGTGGCAACGCCGATGAATGGGCCTGTCGTCGCATTGGCTCGTTTGGAGCTGTTCCAGCCCCAGCAGTGAATGGTTTGGTCGGTGCGCAACCCGCAGGATCGAGACCCCTGGGCGTCAATCACCGTGAAGCTGCCGTTGGGCGGGGTGGACTCTCCATTCCCGTTATACCCCCAGCAAAGGATCTCTTGGTCGGTGCGCAAGCCACAGGTGTGGAAGCTCCCAGCAGTTACCGCGGTGTATTGCCCTTCGGGAGCGTTGGACTGGCTGAAGCCGTCGTCCCCCCAGCAGGCGATGGCTTGGTTGGCGCGCAGTCCGCAGGTGTGAAACCTCCCGGCGGCTAGGGCGGTGAATTGGCCCTCGGGAGGGTTGGCTTGCCTGTTGCTGTTGGAGCCCCAGCACTGGATGGTTTGGTCGGGGCGTATTCCGCAGGTGTGGAAGCTCCCAGCGGCCAGGGTGATGAACTGGCCTTCGGGGACGTTGGCTTGTCCGTTGCTGTTGGAGCCCCAACAGGCGGGGGACTGGTTGACGAGCACGCCGCACGTGTGTGTCTGGCCTACCGAGATTTCGGTAAATGTGGGAACTGGTATCGCTGCCGCGAACCGGAGGGATTCGATGGCCTGTTTGTCGAGGGTTAGGTAGCAGCCGATGGCTTCGTCCCATCCCCATTCCACTTGAGCAAGCACGGCGGTGCCGTCGGCGGTCTTGGCCACTGGCACGGATTGCTGGCCGAATTTGTGGTGCTCGAAGCACTGGGTGGAGGTCTCGTCGCCAAAGGGAGTTGGGGGCGGGAGAGTGGCTGCGTTGGCCCGCAGAGTGTCGACGGCCTGTTCGTCGAGGGTGAGGTAGCAGCCGATGGTTTCGTTCGATTTCCATTCCACTTGGGCGAGAACTTCTTCGCCGTCGGAAGTCTTGGCCACAGGAACGGGAAAATGGCCGAATTCGTGGTGCTCAAAGCAGCGGTCGGCCGCAGTCTCCGCTACCGCTGGGCCGGTGGCGACCAGCGCCAGGCCTGCTGCGGTTGTCGCTACCACCGAAATGATCGCGATGAGTCGTCGAATTGAATTCACTGCCTGCTGGCCCCTCCGTCCAAGACGGCCATGTTAGGCAGCCACCCGGCAGCCCTGTGTTGTTGGTGACGGCTTGGTTAGTCTGTCTGGGCGCATTGGCAAACCATTGGACGGGAGAAGGTCAGCTATGCAGGCAGCACGATTGGTTGACGGCAACCTGAGTATTTTGGATGTCCCGGCGCCCGAGCCGGGCTTTGAGGAGGCGCTGATCCGCATCAGCTCTTCGGGGGTATGCCACTCCGACCTCCACCTGGCCCGAGGCGACTGGATGGGGGTGTCGGGCATCGAGGTTCTGGGCCACGAGGCCATTGGCGTGGTCGAGGCGCTGGGGCCGGGTGCGGAGCGCTACAGCCAGGTGGGCGACCGGGTGATCCTCGGGCTGGGGGGAACCGGCGGCGGCTACTGGTGCGGGGCGTGCGAGTTCTGCCTGCGGGGCGAGCCCCGGCACTGCCCGCAGACCCAGGGGATCATGGGCACCTTCGCCGAGCAGTTCTGCGTGTGGGCCAAGTCGCTGGTGGTGCTGCCCGACTCGGTAGGCGACGAGGAGGCCGCGCTGGCCTGCGGCGGGCTCACCGCCTACGGAGCGGTGAAGAAGCTGTTCCGCAACCAAGTGCCGCCCGGCAGCTGGGTGGCCATCATCGGCGCGGCTGGCGGGCTGGGCCACTACGCGGTGCAGATCGCCAAGGCGCTGGGCTACAAGGTGGTGGGCGTCGACGTGGGCGCCGACCGGCTGGGGTTCGTGGAGTCTCTCGGGGCCGACATGGTGGTGAGCGCCGACGATGCCTTAGAGGCCGTGCCCCGGGAGATCGGACGCGGCGGGGTGGACGCCAGCATCGTGTTCTCCGCCGCGATGGCCGGATTCACCCTCGGTTTCCGGCTGCTTCGGCCCAAGGGTCTGTTCGTGGCCGTGGGTTTGCCCCCCACCAGCGAGGGCAACATCGAGCTGAACCCGTTCGAGTTCTTCATGAGGGATGCCACCCTCATCTACTCCGCGGTGGGCACCGTGCAGGACATGCGAGAGCTGGTGGAAATGGCCGCCGCCGGGCAGGTCAAGACCCACGTGGGGCGCACCGGCGCCCTGTCGGAGCTCGACGACATCTTCGAGGAGCTCCAGTCGGGCAAGTACGTCGGCCGGGCGGTAATCGACGACCTGGCCAATTAGCGCCGCCTTGTGGCGGGGTTATGAGCCCTCGGCGAGGGCGGGCATGACCTTGTCCACCACTAACTCCAGCGTCTCCCAGCCGATGGCGGGGTCGATGCCGCCGCACAGGGGGTGGAGGGTGGCTGCGCCCTTGGTGCGCACCAGCTCGACGCACTCGTCGGGGGTGAGCACCTCAAATTGGCCGGAGGCCTTGAGGCCGGCCACGTCTTCGGCGTCCACATGCCAGCCCGAGCGCTGGTCGGGGTACTGCCAGCTGGCGTAGGCCGCGGCGTCGTACAGCATGTTGGGCCCGATCTTGGCCCACAGAGCGTCGGGGTCCTCGGTCACCAGCACCAGGCCGGGGCCGTCGGGGGCCATGGCGAAGGCGCCCTCAAATCCGATCTCGGCGGCCTCGGCGTAGTAGAGGTCCACCAGCTCTTGGTCGCCGATGGGCGGCATGTAGGGCAGCCGCAGCCGGGCCGCCCGCTTGGCCGATGCCGGCACCGAGCCGCCCACCATGACGATGGGGTGGGGCTGGGTCACCGGCTTGGGGGTGACCCACACGGTGCGGCCCTCGTACTCGAACGGCTCCCCGGTCCAGGCCTGCTGCATGACCTTGATGGCTTCCTCGGTGTCGCGGCCCCGGCGGGTGCGGTCTTTGCCGAACATCTCGAACTCGAACTCCCGGTAGCCCAGCCCGGCGATGGTGATGAACCGGCCCGGCGCCATCAGATCGATGGTGGCGATGTCCTCGGCCAGCCGCAGCGGGTCGTGGTAGGGCACCAGCAGGGCAGACAGGGTGCACATCAGGTTGTCGGTTGACCCCAAAATGGCCGCCGAGATGGCCAGCGGCGCCGACATGAACCCGTCCTCGGTGCCGTGGTGCTCGCTGGTAATGGCCCCGGCGAAGCCCCGGGTGTCGGCCCACTTCACCATCTCCAACATGGCGCGGTACTGGTCGCCGTGGGTGACCTCGGTGAACGGAGGGGTCCGCAGATCAAAGCGCAGATTGAACATTTCTTCTCCCGATGGGCTCGATGGGTATAGGTAGGTTTGCAGACCTACAGGCTTCGAGTGAGGCCGTGGCAGGATTCCAGGCTTACAGACTTCGGGTGAGCCGGTCGAGACGGCGGGTGGCCCCCCGCAGGCCCCGCTCCACCTCATACAGCTCGAACGACACGTCCTCCCGGTCGGTGCCCTCGTAGCGGCGGGCCACCTCCGATACCCGCTCCACCAGATCCCGGATCACACTGCTCAACGAGCCGAGCTCCGCCCCATCCGCCGCCAAAGACTTGTCATCCACAAACAGGTTTTACCGCAAAACCTGCCCTGTCGATTTCCTCAGCAGAAAGTGCTATCAGACCTGATAGCATCAGGTGATGGCGACAACTCGGACCACGTTTACTCTTGACGAAGAACTAGCCGAGCAGGCCCGGAAACTCGAGCTCAATATTTCTGCCGCAGCTCGAGAAGGTGTGATAGCAGCGGTAAAGCGGGCCTTGGGGGAAGCTGACCGAGAAGCCTATCTGCGATATCCGGAGGACCCTGATGACTTCTGGGATGAGGCCCAGGCGTGGGGTGAGTGGGACGGGGATGGACCAGGAAGTGATGCGTGAACCGCGGTGAGGTGTGGTGGGCTGACATAGATGGCAAACGGAGGCCGGTTGTCCTTCTCACCCGTCAAGATGTCATCGACGTTCGCGAATTGGTTACCGTTGCCGAGCTCACAACCTCCATCCGAAGACTGGTTGTCGAAGTGCCGGTTGATGAGGACGAGGCTGGAGTGCCCAAAGCATCGGTGGTGAACTGCGACGGCCTGTACACAGTGAGACGTTCGGTGCTCTCTAACCGCGCCGGGCGACTGAGCGACCTGACGATGAGGCGCATTTGCCGGGCAGTGAACCTCGCCCTGGGCTGTTAGTGGCAATCCCTTCGTTGGCGGGACATATCGGCCTGTAGTTTTGGGGGTCGTGCTAAGCCGAGTGGACTTGCGAGGGGTGGCCGACATTGCCGGCCGCCTGCCTCGGCCTGAGCCTGTTTCTGAGGGCTCGGTGGCCGCGGTCCGCGAGATCATCGACGCGGTGCGGGCTGAAGGCGACGCCGCGCTGGCCCGCTACACCGAGCAATTCGACGGGGTTGCTCCCTCGAGTTGGCGGGTTCCTCCGGCCGAGGTGGCCGCGGCTGCCGACCGGACCGACCCCGCTCTGCGGGCTGCTCTGGAAGCAGCTGCCGACTCCATCGCTGAGTTCCACCGAGAGCAAGTGCCGAAAGAGCAGACCCACAACCGCCAAGGCATCACCATCCGCAGCTGGGAGCAGCCGGTGCGCCGGGCCGGCTGCTATGTGCCCGGGGGCCGGGCTGCCTACCCTTCTACCGTGCTGATGACTGCACTTCCGGCTCGGGCCGCCAGTGTGGATCAGGTGGTGCTGTGCGTTCCTCCCGATTCGGAAGGCCGGGTGGCGGACGTCACTCTGGCGGCGGCCGCCATCGCTGGAGTCGACGAGGTGTACGCGGTGGGCGGTGCCCAGGCCGTTGCCGCTATGGCCTATGGCACCGAATCGGTCGGCGCGGTGGACGTGATCGTGGGGCCCGGCAACGTCTATGTGGCCATTGCCAAACAGCTTGTGGCTGGGGTTGTCGGCGTGCCGGCCGCGTTTGCCGGACCTTCCGAGGTGGTAGTGGTGGCCGACGGCACTGTTCCGGCCGAATACGCCGCCATCGACCTCATCGTGCAAGCCGAGCACGGTCCCGACGGGTTGGCGTGGCTAATTGCTTGGGATCCCGGCGCCGCCGATGAGGTGGAGAAGGCTGTGGCCCGATTGCTGGCAGATGCCGCCCGCCGGGATGACATAGCGGCAACGTTCGACCGCAGCGGGCACACCGTGCTTGTGGATGGCCCCGAGGCCGCCGCCGAGGTGGTGGACTTCATCGCCCCCGAGCACCTTCAAGTCATGACGGAGGAACCCTCAGCAGTGATTGACCGGGTTCAGAACGCGGGGGCCATCTTCCGCGGCCCGCTGGCGCCGGCGTCTATCGGCGACTATGTGGCCGGTCCCTCCCATGTGCTGCCCACCAACGGGACCGCCCGCTTTGCCGGAGCGCTCGGGGTGCGGGACTTTGTGAAGCCCATGCATGAGATCGCCGTGACCCCCGAGGGATTGGCCGCGGTCGGACCCCATGTGGCCGCCATCGCCGACGCGGAGGGCTTAGATGCCCATGCCCAGTCGGTTCGCCTGCGCGGCATCGGCGACAAGGTTCAGAAAGGAACTGAGAATGAGTAGTCCCGACCGCTTGGCGGTGCGAGAGAACCTGGCCATGATGTCGGGCTACCACTCGCCGCAGCTCGACGTGGACGTGCGGCTCAACACCAACGAGTCGCCGGTGCCCCCTCCCGACGGGTGGGCTGAGGCTCTGCGGGCCGCCCAGGCCGACATTGATTGGCACCGCTATCCCGACCGGGGGGCCCACGAACTGCGGGCCGCGTTGGCCAAGCACGAGGGAGTGGCGCCCGAGCAGGTGTTCGCCGCCAACGGCTCCAACGAGGTGCTTCAGTGCCTGATGCTGGCGTTCGGAGGCCCGGGCCGTACAGCGCTGACCTTCGAGCCCACCTACGCGCTTCACTCCCACATCTCCCGGCTGGCGGCCACCGAGGTGGTGACCGGCGAGCGGGAGGAGGACTTCTCGCTGGATGCCGACTACGCCTCGGCCATGGTGGCCGAGCACCGCCCGGCCGTCACCTTTTTGTGCTCGCCCAACAATCCCACCGGCATGGTGGAGCCCCCCGAATTGGTGGAGCGGCTGCTGGCCGATGTGTCGGCGCTGCCCGGCTTGTTGCTGATGGACGAGGCCTACGGCCAGTTCGACCCCTTTACCGCGGTGAGCCTGGTGGACGAGAGCCGCCCGCTGGCGGTGGCCCGCACCTATTCCAAGACATGGTCGATGGCCGCCGCCCGGCTCGGCTACCTGGTGGCCCCATCGTGGGTGGTGGCCGAGCTGGAGAAGTCGGCGCTGCCCTACCACCTCGACACCATGAAGCAGATCGCCGGACGCCTGGCCCTCGACTACGAGGACGAGATGAACGAGCGGGTGGGCATGCTGGTGGCCGAGCGGGAGCGGATCGCCGCTGCGCTCGACCAGCTCCCGGTGCGCCATTGGGCGTCGGGGGCCAACTTCATCTTGATGCGCCCCGATTCTGGCGACGGCGACGCCGTTTGGCAGGGTCTCGTGGATCGGTCGGTGCTCGTGAGAAACTGTTCTTCTTGGCCCCGGCTGGCCGGCTGCCTGCGGGTTACCGTGGGAGCCCCGGCTGAAAACGACGCGTTCCTGTCCGCTCTGCGTGAGGTGCTGACATGACAACCTCAACTCGAACCGCCACGGCGTCTCGGACCACCGCCGAGACCAGCATCGACATCGCCATCAGCGTGGACGGCGAGGGACAGGGCACTGCCACCACCGGTCTGCCATTCTTCGACCACATGCTGAGCCAGCTCGGCCGCCACGGCGGCTTCGACCTTCGGGTGGAGGCCTCCGGCGACCTGGAGATCGACGCCCACCACACCGTCGAAGACGTCGGCATCCTTTTGGGATCGTGCTTTGCCGAGGCCTTGGGCGACAAGGCCGGGGTTCGCCGGTTCGCGTCAATCGCGGTGCCGCTGGACGAGGCTTTGGTGGAGGCCGTGGTCGACCTGTCGGGCCGGCCGTTCCTGCACTACGACGTGAGCCCTCCCGGCCAGAAGATCCTGGGCGATCCGCCGTTCGACCCCCAGCTCTGCGAGGAGTTCTGGCGGGCGTTCGCCACCTCGGCCGCACTGACCCTGCACATCAACATGGTGCGGGGGAAAAATACCCACCACATCATCGAGGCCAGCTTCAAGGCCGTGGCCCGGGCGCTGCGCGACGCCGTGCGGGTGGAGGGCACCGGCATCCCCTCCACCAAGGGTGTCTTGTGAGCAGAGGGGCTCTGTGACCCGACCGCTCATCGCGGTGCTGGACTACGGCATCGGCAACCTCCGCTCGGCCCAGAAGAGTCTGGAGCGCATGGGCGCCGACGCCCGACTGACCGCCGATACCGGGCTGATCGCCGACTCCGCCGGGGTGGTGCTGCCCGGTGTGGGGGCGTTCGGGCCGTGCATGGCCGCGCTCTGCGACACCGGGCTCGACGAGCCGGCCCGGGCCGCGGCGGCCGACGGCCGGCCGTTTCTGGGCATCTGCATCGGCTTGCAGCTTCTCTACGAGGGCTCCGAGGAGGCACCGGGCGTGGCTGGCCTGGGTATTCTGCCCGGCACGGTGCGGCTGCTGCCCGGCAACGTGAAGCGGCCCCAGATGCAGTGGAACCGCTTGGAGGTTCTCACGCCGAGCCCCCTGCTCGATGGGCTTGACGACGCCTGGGTGTACTTCGTGCACTCCTACGCCGCCCCTATGGACGACAGCGTGGTGGCCACGTGCGACTACGGCGGTCCGGTGGCGGCGGTGGTGGCCGACGGCAACGTGGCGGCCACCCAGTTCCACCCCGAGAAATCGGCCCGCCCTGGCCTCCGGCTGTTGGAGAACTTCGTGAACCAGGCCCGAGTCGCGGCCGTAGGAGCTTGAGATGCAGCTCTACCCGGCCATCGACTTGCGGGGCGGGCAATGCGTGCGGCTCTACCAGGGCTCCTACGACGCCGAGACCGCCTACAGCGACGACCCGGTAGGCCAGGCCCGGCAGTTCGCCGACGCCGGGGCCTCGTGGCTGCACGTGGTGGACCTTGACGCGGCCCGGACCGGGGAGGCGGTGAACCTGCCGGTGATCGCCGCCATCGCCGACGCCGTGGGCGTGCCGGTGCAGACCGGCGGAGGGGTTCGCACCCTGGACGCAGCCGCCGCGTTGGCTGACGCCGGAGTGGCCCGGGTGGTGATCGGCACCGCTGCGGTGGAGAACCCCGAGTTGGTGGAACAAGTGGCCGCTCGCCAGCCGGTAGCCGTGGGACTGGACGCCCGGGGGCGAGATGTGGCCACCCACGGATGGGAGCGCGGCGGCGGGGGAGACTTGCTGGAATTGGCCGCCCGCTTCGAGTCCTCGGGGGCCGAGGCGGTGATTGTCACCGAGATCAGCCGCGACGGGACCATGAGCGGACCGGATACCGACGGCCTGGCTGCGGTGCTGGCCGCCACCGGATTGGCGGTTATCGCCTCCGGCGGGGTGGCGACGCTGGACGACTTTGCCGCGCTGGGAGGGGTTTGCGACGGAGACCGCCGTTTGGCCGGGGTGATCGTGGGCCGGGCGCTGTACGAGGGTCGCTTCACCGTGGAACAGGCCTTGGAGGCGCTGGGCTGATGAGCACACCGGCAACCGTGCCCAGCAACGCCCGGATCATCCCGTGTCTGGACGTGGACGCCGGGCGGGTGGTCAAGGGGGTCAATTTCGTCGACCTGACTGACGCCGGTGATCCGGTGGAACTGGCCTCTCGCTACGACCAGCAGGGGGCCGACGAGGTGGTGTTCTTGGATATCACCGCGTCGTCCGACCAGCGGGACACCACCTTGGAGCTGGTACACCGCACGGCCGAGGAGGTGTTCATCCCGTTCACCATCGGCGGGGGCATCCGCACGGTGGACGACGCCCGCCGCCTGCTGCGAGCCGGGGCCGACAAGGTGTCGGTGAACACCGCGGCGGTCAACCGACCCGAGCTGGTGGCCGAGATCGCCGACGAGTTCGGCAGCCAGTGCGCCGTGGCGTCCCTAGATGCCCGCCGTACCAACGGAGGCTCATTCCCCTTCGAGATATTCACCCATGGTGGCCGCACTCCCACCGGGATCGATGCCATCGAGTTCGCCATCAAGGTGACCGAGCTGGGCGCGGGGGAGATTCTGCTCACCTCCATGGACCGCGACGGCACCCGCGACGGCTTCGACATCGAGCTGACCCGGGCGGTGGTGGAGGTGACCAACGTGCCGGTTATCGCCAGCGGGGGAGTGGGCACCCTCGACCACCTGGTAGAGGGCGTGATCGAGGGCAAGGCCGACGCCGTGCTGGCCGCTTCCATCTTCCACTTCGGCGAGCACACCGTGGCCGAGGCCAAAGAGCACATGGCCGCCGCCGGCATCCCCATCCGCCCCGCCGACGCCTGACCGGCTGCGGCTAGGCCGAGAGGTCGGCCAGGAAGTCGTCTATCAGGGTGTTCAGCTTGTCGGTGCGGCCCACGAGGAAGTGGTCGGCGCCGCCCACGGGGTGGATCTCGGCGTTGGTCCATTTCGCGATGGTGGCCCGGGCCTCGTCGGGGGGATTGAATTGGTCTCTCTCGGGCACGGCCAGCCGCTTGGGCCGGGGGTCGGCCGCGGCCTTGAAGCGATCGGCATTGACCACCCGAAGCGGCGGGGCCACCAGGAACCAGCCCGCCAGCTCCGGGGCATCGCAGGTCAAAGCCATGTCAGCGCCGAACGACCACCCGGCCAGCACCAGTGGGCACCGCTCAGCGCCGACCGCGGCCATCGCTTCCACCGCGGCCCTCACATCGAGCTGTTCGCCCTCGCCGAAGTCGTGCTCGCCCTCTGAGCCCCCCACCCCCCGGAAGTTGAACCTCAGCACCGCACAGCCTGAGCCCACCAAGTGGGTGAACAGGGTGGAGACCACCAGCGAGTGCATGTTGCCCCCGTACTGCGGATGGGGGTGGCAAATCACCAACCGGGTCCGGGGCTCGGCAGGCAGCGCCCACTGGGCCTCGAGGCTGAGGCCGTCGCCTGTTGTCAATGTGGTTGTTCTGAGTGTTGTGGCGGTGGCTCCGAAGTCGTCTGTCATATGTCGGTCACGGTAGCGTTGTCACCCCATGGCCAAGGCAGCAAACTCCGCAAGCAAGGTCGCGCCCGAGGACAAGCTCCCCATCAAGATGCTCAACGACCGCATCCTGGTGCAGCTCGACATCCCCGAGGGAGAGCGGCGCTCCACCGGCGGCATCCTCATCCCGGCCACCGCCCAGGTGGGCAAGCGCCTGGCCTGGGCCGAGGCCATCGCGGTGGGCCCAAACGTCCGCACCGTGGAATCGGGCGACCAGGTGCTGTTCAACCCCGAAGACCGCTACGAGGTGGAGGTGCGGGGGGCCGACTACCTCATCTTGCGGGAGCGGGACATCCATGCGGTGGCCGCCCCCCGCCTCGACGAGGGAAGCACCGGCCTCTATCTCTGATTCAGTATCTCCTATTCAGGCTGGCAAATGGCTCTAATCGGGCCGGAGTCTGCTCCTACGATGGGGCCATGGCCGCAATCACGCCGATAGAAGCTGCCCCGGGAACGCTGGACCAGGTGACGTACAACAGCGACGGGCTGGTTCCAGCCATTGTGCAGGACCATGACGGGGGCCAGGTTCTGATGATGGCGTGGATGAACCGGGAATCTCTGGAGCGCACCCTGGAAACCGGGCGCACCTGGTTTTGGAGCCGATCCCGCCAGGAGTACTGGTGCAAGGGAGAGACCTCCGGAGATCGCCAGTACGTGCGGGAGGCGTATTACGACTGCGACGGCGACACCCTGCTGTTCATCGTGGTGCAGGAAGGCCGCGGTGCCTGCCACCTCGGGAAATACTCGTGTTTCTTCCGGTCGTTCGACGAGCCGCTGCCGCCTTCTGAGTAATCCGGACGGCACGACCGTGATCAACCCCGACCGCAGCCGAGCGCTCGCATGACCGCGATAAGCCCCGACCGCCAAGAGTTCCACCGGCTGGCCGCCAAGTGGCCGGTGGTGCCGGTTTGGCGGGAGCTGGTGGCCGACCTCACCACCCCGGTGGCCGCCTTCGTGCGCACCGTGGGCGACGAGCCCGGCTTCCTGCTGGAGTCGGTGGAGCACGGCGAGCGGTGGAGCCGGTTCTCTTTCATCGGCCGCCGCCCGCTGGGAACCTTGGTGGCCCGAGGCCGCCAGGTGACCGCCACCGGGCAATTCCCCGAGGGAACCCCGCTCGACCAGGGGATTCTGGCCGCGGTCGAGCACATATTGTCGCAGTGGCAGTCGCCGGTGATCGATGAGCTGCCCCCGCTGCACGGCGGTCTCGTGGGCTATCTGGGCTACGACGTGGTCCGGGAAGTGGAGCACCTGCCCGATGTGCCTGCCGACGATCAAGAGCTTCCCGACGCGGTGCTGTCGGTGATCGGCGAGCTGGCGGTGTTCGACCACTGGCGCCAGCGGGTGATCCTGATTGAGAACGTGATCGTTCCTCCGGGATCTTCCAAGGCCGAGATCGACGCCGCCTATGACCGCGCCGCATCAGCCCTCGAGCAGCTGGCCGCCGACGGGGCCCGGCCGGTGGCCGAGCCGCTGCTGGAGCCCCCCACCGAAGACGAGGAGCTGCCCGAGGTGGTGTCCTCCATGGGCTCGCAGAGCTTCTGCGACGCGGTAGAGGCGGCCAAGGAGCACATCCTCGCCGGCGACATATTCCAGGTGGTGCTGGCCCAGCGCTACGACTTCGACCTGGAGGCCGAGCCGTTCGACGTGTACCGCTCGCTGCGCCAGGTGAACCCCAGCCCCTACATGTACTTCGTGCGCCTGCCTGAGGTGTCGCTGGTGGGATGCTCGCCCGAGCCCATGGTGCAGCTGCTCAACGGGCGGGTCATCTCCCGGCCCATCGCCGGCACCCGACGCCGGGGCCGCACCGAGGCCGAGGAGCGCCGGATGGCCGCCGAGCTGTCCGAGCACCCCAAGGAGATCGCCGAGCACATCATGCTGCTGGATCTGGCCCGCAACGACGTGGGCCGGGTGGTGACCTTCGGCACCGAGACGGTGGACGAGATGATGACGCTTGAGCGGTATAGCCACGTCATGCACCTGACCTCCCAAGTTTCGGGGGATCTGGCGCCGGGGCGCACCTCGGTGGACGTGCTGAGGGCCACCCTGCCGGCGGGCACCGTGTCGGGGGCGCCCAAGGTGCGGGCCATGGAGATCATCGACGACCTGGAGCCGGTGAAGCGGGGTCCATACGCCGGAGTGGTGGGCTACCTGGACTTCTCGGGCAACATCGACACCGCCATCGCCATCCGCACCATGGTCATCCAGGGGGGACGGGCCTCGGTGCAGGCCGGTGCCGGGATCGTGGCCGACAGCATTCCCGAACAGGAAGACCTGGAGTGCCGCAACAAGGCCCGAGCCCTGCTGCTGGCCGTGCCCGCCGCCCGGCGGATGAACCGGAGCCGGCTGCAATGACCGGTTTGGCATGATCGGTTCAGCATGACCAGCCCAGTGGACCTGTCGACCGCGGTGGGGGCCTGCCCCTCCGAGCGGAGCGTGCTGGCGGTAGCCGGCCCCGACGCCGAGGACTTCTTGCAGGGCCAGCTCAGCCAAGACGTCGCCGCGCTGGCCGAAGGCCAGTCGGCCTGGTCGCTCATCTTGCAGCCCCAGGGGCGCATCGACGCCCTTGTGCGAGTCACCCGCCAGGGCGCCGACCGATTCGTCCTCGACACCGACGGCCCGCTGGAGCAGCTTGTCGTCCGGCTGAAGCGCTTCATGCTGCGCACCGATTTGACCCTGGAGCCGCTCGACTGGAAGTGCATCTCGGTGCGCGGCCCGGGTGCGGAGGAGGTCGCCGTTTTCGGGGAGATCATCGCCCCAGTGCCCACCGGCGGCGTCGATGTGCTGGGGCTCGACCCCTCAGTGCCAGATGAGGTGCCCGCCGTAGAACCCGAGGCGCTGGAAGCCCACCGGATAAGGGCAGGGCTCCCTCGCATGGGGGCCGACATCGACGACCGCACCATTCCCGCCGAGGCCGAGGTGGTGGCATTCACGGTCAGCTTCACCAAGGGGTGCTTCACCGGCCAGGAGCTGGTTGCCCGAATGGACTCCCGGGGGAGCACCGCCCCTCGTTATTTGCGGGTGCTCACCCTGGCCGACCGGGTGCACTTGGGCGGTGGCGAGCCCATCTGCGACGCCGGCGGCGCCGAGATCGGCACCGTCACCAGCGCAGCCTGGGACGCCGCCGCCGGTGTCACGGTGGCCTTGGGCTACATCAAGCGCTCGGTGGAGATGCCCGCCGAGGTGGCAGCGGCCGGCTGTGCGGCCCAGGCATCAGCCGTTCCCCGCTAACGATCGCATTCCGGCACCAGCCAGCCGGTAGTTTTGGGAGCAGTGTTCATCAAGATCTGCGGCATCACGACCGCCGACGATGCCCTGCTGGCCACCGCCCTGGGGGCCGACGCGGTGGGGTTCATCATGGCCCCGTCAAAGCGCCAGGTCGCCCCGCCCCGAGTGGAGGAGATTGCCCGCCGCCTGCCCCCCGACGTTCTCACTGTTGGCGTGTTCCGGGACGAAGCCCCCAGCCGGGTGATCGAGCTAGTCAATCGCTGCGGCCTCAAGGCCGCCCAGCTGTCCGGCTCGGAGAGCATGGAGGACACCCGTCTGATTCGAGAGAGCGTGCCTGCGGTGATCAAGGCCTTTCCCGGCGGCAGCCCGGCCCTGTCGGTGGCCGACCGGTACGGCGCCGACATCGTGATGGTGGACTCCGACACCCCCGGCTCAGGCCAGGTGTTCGACTGGTCTTTGGCCGAAGGGGCCCCCGGCGGAATCCGGCTCCTCATGGCCGGCGGGCTGACCCCTGAGAACGTGGCCATGGCCATCGCCAAAGTCCGGCCCTGGGGTGTGGATGTGGCCACCGGGGTGGAGATGTCGCCGGGGCGCAAGGATCCGGCGAGGTTGCGGGCTTTCATCAATGCCGCCCGAAGTACCGAGCCGGCCCGCCCCGAGCCCGACGCGGAGGGGTTGGACGAGGACGCGCCCTACAACTGGCAGGAGGAGGGGCTCCGGTGACCATGGCCGAGCCCGTCGGCGGGCGGTTCGGGGATTTCGGGGGGCGCTACGTTCCCGAGCCCCTGGTGCCGGCCTGCGAGGAACTGGAGGCCGCATTCCGCTCCGCCTGGGCCGACGACGGCTTCCGGGGCGAGCTGAACCAGCTGCTGGCCGACTATGCCGGGCGGCCTTCGCCGCTCACCGAGTGCCATCGCCTCTCCGAGGAGTTGGGTCTTCGCCTGCTGCTCAAACGCGAAGACCTCAACCACACCGGCTCTCACAAGATCAACAACGTGCTGGGCCAGGCCCTTTTGGCCGTGCGCATGGGCAAGACACGGCTGGTGGCCGAGACCGGGGCCGGGCAGCACGGCGTGGCCACCGCCACTGCGGCTGCCCTCTTGGGCTTGGAGTGCGTGGTGTACATGGGCGAGGTGGACATGGAGCGCCAAGCCCTCAACGTGTTTCGGATGCAGCTCTTGGGCGCCGAGGTGCGATCGGCGGTGTCGGGCAGCCGCACTCTGAAAGACGCCATCAACGAGGCCATGCGCGACTGGGTGGCCACCGTGGAGAGCTCGCACTACTGCCTGGGCTCGGTGATGGGCCCCCACCCCTACCCGTGGATGGTGCGCGAGCTGCACCGGGTGATCGGCGATGAGGCCCGCGAGCAGTGCCGGCAGCTTCTGGGGTCCGACCCCGATGTGGTGACCGCCTGCGTAGGGGGCGGCAGCAACGCCATCGGCATCTTCAGCGGCTTCGTCGACGGCGATGCCGCGTTGGTGGGGGTGGAGCCGGCCGGCGGGGCGGCCATCGGCCGGGGCGTGCCCGGCGTGGTCCACGGGTCCAAGTCGTTTCTGATGCAGGACGAGCACGGCCAGGTGCTGGAGGCCGAGTCGATCTCCGCCGGCTTGGACTATCCCGGCATCGGCCCGGAGCACTCCCATCTGGCCGCCATCGGCCGAGCCCGCTACGAGTCGGTCACCGACGACGAGGTGGTGGCCGCCTTCGAGCTCTTGTCGCGCACCGAGGGGATCATCCCCGCGCTGGAGCCGGCCCATGCCCTGGCCTGGGTGTCGCGGGCCCGCGGGGAGCTGGCCGGCCAATCGGTGCTGTTGAACCTGAGCGGGCGGGGCGACAAAGACGTGCACCAGATGATGGGCCGACTGGCGCCAGACGGCGGGTCGAGCGGAGGCGGCAGCTCCAACGGCGACGACGGGCGTTCTGGGTGAGCACCGAACCGGGAGCTTTGGAAGCCGCCTTGCGGTCCCGGCGCTCTCAAGGCGGCAAGGCACTGGTTCCCTATCTGACCGGGGGGCTGGGCGATTGGCAGGCCGGGCTGGCCGCGGCTGCCGACGCGGGGGCCGATGCCATCGAGGTGGGCATCCCGTTCTCCGACCCGGTGATAGACGGCCCGGTGATCCAGGAGGCCAACGACCGGGCGCTGGCCGACGGGATTACACCTCTAGCCGTTCTCGACGGCCTCGGACGCCTCGACGTCGGCGTTCCGCTGGCGGTGATGACCTATTACAACATTGCCTTCCGGTTCGGCCTGGAGCGGTTTGCCTCGGTTCTGGCCGAAAGGGGAGTGGCCGCCGCCATCCTTCCCGACCTGCCCTTGGAGGAAACCGGTCCCTGGGCCGAGGCGGCCGATGCCGCCGGCGTGGAGACGGTGCTGTTGGCCGCCCCCACCGCGTCCGACGAGCGGTTGGGCTGGATCTGCGCCCGGACTCGGGGATTCGTCTACGGCGTGGGCCTCTTGGGGGTTACCGGGGTGCGGGAGGAGTTGGCGTCGTCCGCGGTGGTCATGGCTGGGAGGCTCAAGCAGGTGACCGATGTGCCCGTGCTGGTGGGGGTGGGAGTGGGCACCCCGGAGCAGGCCGAGGAGGTGTGCCGGGTGGCCGACGGTGCGGTGGTGGGTACGGCAATGGTTCGCCGGATGATGGACGAGGGTCCGGCCGCCGTCGGCGAGCTGGTCGGCCGGTTCCGACGGGCCTTGGATTGAGGCTGGGCATTCCCCACTTCAACTTTGCATTTCCCGTGTGGACTGCTTGACTCTTGTGACTTTTTGTATGAGACCAATTGAATTACACTCCCGTAATTCACGAATCAGGAGGATTCCATGAACAAGTCAGAGTTGGTCAGCGCCATCAGCGATCGCACCGGCGAGAGCAAGAGCTCCGTGGAAGCGGTTCTAAACAGCCTTGAGAAGACGGTCACCGAGCAGGTGATCCTGGGCAACAAGGTGTCGATCACCGGCTTCGTCTCATTCGAGCAGACCTCTAGGGGCGCCCGCACGGGCCGCAACCCCCGCACCGGCGAGACCATTCAGATTGCCGCCACCAAGGGCTGCAAGGTCAGCGCCGGCGCCCGGTTGAAGGGGGCCGTTAAGGGCACCTGATCCACTAGGGTCAGTCTCATGGCTGATTGGCTCTTGTCGGCTGGCGATCCTGCGCCGGCGTTCAACTTGTCGGACCAGAACGGCAAACAGGTGTCTTTGGGCGACTTTGCCGGGAGGAAGCTGGCGATCTTCTTCTTTCCCAAGGCGCTCACGCCTGGTTGAACCAATCAGGCAATCGGCGTGCGTGACATCGCCTCAGAACGCGGCATCGCCGCAGTGGGCATAAGCGGGGACAACCCCGACCGCCAGAAGCGGTTCGACGAGAAGTGCGACCTCGGGTACTCGCTGCTGTCGGACCCGGACCATGAGGTGGCCGAGGCCTTCGGTGTGTGGCGGGAGAAGAAGATGTACGGCAACACGTATTGGGGTGTCGTCCGTTCGGCCTTTCTTGTGGATGAAGGCGGCAACATCGAGCACGCCTGGTACAAGATCAGCCCCAAGAACACCGCATCCAATCTGGCGGCGGCCCTGCCCGAGGAATAGCGGAGCAGAAGCGTCTCCCATGAGGCCTCCGGCCGAGGTTCTCCCGCACCGCCCTCCGTTCCTGTTTCTCGACGAGGTCACCTCGATGGTGGCCGGGGAGCGGGCCGAGGGCTATTGGCAGCTCACCGGCGACGAGCCGTTCTTTGCGGGCCATTTCCCCGGACGCCCCACCCTGCCCGGCGTGCTGATGGCTGAGGCCATCGCCCAGCTCGGCGCCTATATCGCGCTCTGCGACGAGCGGTTCGCCGGCAAGCTGCCCCTGTTCGGAGGCCTCGACAGCGCCCGGTTCCGCCGCCAGGTGGGTCCCGGCGATCGCTTGGACCTCGAGGTGGAGATGACCCGGCTGTCGGCCCGCGCCGGCCGGGGCGCGGGACGGGCCTCGGTAGGCGGCGAGCTGGCCTGTTCGTGCGAGCTTCTGTTCGTGGTGGTGGACGCCGGCTAGCTCGCTGGCGGGGGGCCGATCACGATGGTCCCGTTGTGGCCGCCGAACCCGAAGGAGTTGGACAGCGACGGTCCCGGCGTCCACGGGGCCGGATCGGGGGCCACGATGCGGATGGGGGTCATGTCGGGATCGGGGGTTGTGTAGCCGTAGGTGGGCGGGATGAGCTGGTGTTCCATGGCCAGCAGCACGGCGGCTGCCTCGACGGCCCCGGCCGCGCCCAGCGCGTGCCCGGTGACGCCCTTGGTCGAGGTGACCAGCGGCCCCGGCGTGCCGAACACCTTCTGAATGGCCTCGGCCTCGGCGGCGTCGTTCAGCGGGGTTGACGTGCCGTGGGCGTTGATGTGGGCGATGTCGGCGGGCTCCAGGCCGGCGTCGGCCAGAGCCAGCTCCATGCACCGCACGGCCCCTGCTCCCCCCGGCGATGGGGCGGTGATGTGATAGGCGTCGGCCGTGCTGGCGCCGCCCAGGATCTCGCCCAGCACCGTTGCCCCCCGGTTGCGGGCTGATTCCAGGTCCTCGAGCACCAAAACGGCGGCCCCCTCGGCTTGGATGAACCCGTCTCGCTCCAGGTCGAACGGGCGGCTGATGTGGGACCGGGAGACGGCGGTCATGTTCCAGAAGGTGGCCTCGCCGGTTACGGAGTTGGAGGCCTCGCTGCCGCCGGTGATGACCGCGTCGCAGCGGCCGGAGCGGATCAGCATGGCCGCGTTGGCGATCGACTGGGTGCCCGCCGCGCAGGCGGTGACCGTGTTCTCGCACGGCCCGGAGAAGCCGTAGCGCATGGATATGGCCGCTGATGCCGCGTTGGCCATCAGCATCGGCACCAGGAAGGGCGACACCCGGCGCTCGCCCTTCTCGATGCGCACCTGGATCTGGTCTTCCAGGGTTCGCAGGCCGCCCACGCCGGTTCCCACCCAAACGCCGATCCGGTCGGGGTCGGCGCTGAGCTCACCTGCCTGTTCCAGCGCCTCGGCCGCCGCGGCCAGGGCCATCTGGGCGAAGCGGTCGGTGCGGCGGGCCTCTTTGGAGGATTCGAAGTGGGGGAGGGGGTCGAAGTGGTCCATCACCCGCCGTCCCTCGGCGGGAGCTTCCAGCAGCCCTTGCCAGAAGGCATCGCGGCCCTGCCCGGGCCAGGCCAGAACCCCGATTCCGGTGACCGCCACTCGGCGTGGCTCGGTCATGGCCTCGCCCTTCGCAGGGTGAGCTCGGTTTTCGTCTCGTCGGGCGGCTGCGGGGTCATCCCAGTTTGACGGTCACCAAGTCGAAGGCCTGACCCACGGTCTCGATGTCCTCCAGCTCCTCCTCGTCGATGGTGATGTCGAACTCCTCTTCGAGCGCCATCACCAACTCGACCAAGTCGAGGCTGTCAGAGTCCAAGTCGTCGGCAAAGGTGGCCTCGGGTGTGACCTGACCGGCCTCCACCGAAAGCACCTCCACGGTGCAGTTCTGGAAGCGAGTGAAGTTGTCGTCGCTCACGCTGGTTATCTCCTATTCGTGGACAGATTGTCCTTGGACGGGTTTGCGAATGCGTCTACGGGCACTCATCCTCCCATGCCCAGACCACCGTCTACCGGAATCACTGCTCCGGTGACGTAGCCGGCGGCGTCGGAGGCCAAGAATGAAATGGTTGCAGCAATTTCAGAGGGTTCGCCCAATCGTCCGAGGGGAACCGCTTCGATGATGGCTGAGCGGCGGTCCTCGTCCAGCTCGTTGAGCATGTCGGTGCCCACCGGGCCGGGCGCCACCACGTTGACGGTGATGTTGCGGCTGGCCAGTTCCTTGGCCAGCGATCGGCTCAGTCCCACCAGACCGGCCTTGGAGGCGGCGTAGTTGGCCTGGCCGGCCTGGCCCACGGAGCCCACCACCGAGGACACGAACACGATGCGGCCCCAGCGGTTTCGCATCATCGACTTGGTGGCCCGCTTGGCCACCCGGTACCCCGCGGTGAGGTTGGCGTCGATCACGTCGGTGAAGTCGGCCTCGCTCATGCGCATCAGCAGCTTGTCGCGGTTGATCCCCGCGTTGGACACCAGCACCTCCACTGGGCCGAGGCGATCCTCGATCTCGGCAAAGGCGGATTCGATCTGATCCTCGTCGGTCACATCGCAGCACACGCCCAACAGATCGACTTGTCCGTTGGATTGCGGGGGCTCGCTGCGATAGGTCACCGCCACCTGATGGCCGTTTTGGGCGAACTCGGTGGCCGTCGCCAGCCCGATGCCCCGGTTCCCGCCGGTCACCAGGACAACCCTGGATGCGCTCACTGGCCCCAGCGTAGCAGCGCGGCGGCGACGCTCATACCTGCGCCGAAGCCCACCAGCAGCACCACATCTCCGTCTTTGATGGCGCCCTTGGACACCGCGTCGTCCATGGCCAGCGGGATTGATGCCGACGATGTGTTGCCGGTGGACTCGAGCACTGTGGCGGCCTTCTCCAGCGGGATGTCCAGGCGTTTCATGGCGCTTTCGATGATCCGGAAGTTGGCCTGGTGGGGGACCACCGCGGCCACATCAGAGGTTTCCAGCCCGGCTTCGGCCAGCACCCTCTGGCTGGCCGCGACCATGACCCGCACGGCCTGGCGGAACACCTCTTTGCCGTCCATCTTGATGTAGTCGCCGAAGTCGCAGATCAACAGGTCGGCGAAGCGGCCCTCAGAGCCCATGTAGGTGCTGAGGATGCCCCGGTCGTCCCGCTGGGTTGGCTCCAGCACCACCGCGCCGGCGCCGTCGCCGAACAAGATGGCGGTGGAGCGGTCGTCCCAGTCGGTGAACCGGCTGAGAGTGTCCACGCCGATTACCAGCACCCGCTCCATGCCGGCGGCAATCTGGGACTGGGCCAGAGACACGCCGTAGGTGAAGCCCGAGCAGGCCGCGTTCAGGTCGAATGCCCCGCAGGATGCCCCCAGCTCGTTTTGGATGCGGTTGGAAACGGCGGGGAACACTTGGTCGGGGGTACAGGTGGAGCAGATGATCAGATCGAGGTCGGTGGCGTCGATCTCGGCCTGCTTGAGTGCGATCTTGGCCGCCTGGCCGCCGAGTTCCAGGCAGCTGCCCCCCACCCGGCGCTCGTGGATGCCGGTCCGCTCCACGATCCACTCGTCGCTGGTGTCGAGAACCGCGGCCAGGTCGTGGTTGGTGACCACCTTGTGGCCCCTCGCGGTGCCCAGGCCGGTGATGGCCGCTCTCGTCACCTGCCTGCTCCCCTCAGCTCGTCCGCAGCCAGGCGATGGGCTGGCTGGCAGTAACCCGCTCGCCGTCCACGGCCAAGAACCCCATGATGACCCCGGCCCAGGGGGTGCGGACCTCGGTGTCGCCCACATGGCCCAGAAGCTGTCCGGCGGGCACTCCGGTGCCCAGCAGATCGTCCTCAGTGGGCTGGAAGACGCCCGCTGCGGGGCTGACCACCAATCGCTCGGTGGTGAACAGGGCCTCGCCCTCCAGTGGGCCGCCCGCGGCCACCGGCGGGCCGGCCAGCGCTTCGAGCACGGCGTCGATGTCGGCGGGGGCGTTCACCTTGAGGGGCTTGCACTCCTTGGCGGTTCGCTTCACGGTCCCGGTGAGCACCGCGCCTGGGCCCAGTTCCACGAACGTGGTGTATCCGTCGTCGCACATGTTGTGGACCGACTGGCGCCAGCGCACCGGGCTGGTCAGCTGGTCGTTCAGCAGATCGGCCCATGCCTGGGCGCCTGTTTGGGCGGCGGCGTCCACGTTGGCGTACACCGGGTGGTCGGGAACCCGGAATTCGGTCTTGCCGATTGCCTTGCTGAGACGGTCTTTGGCCGACGACATGAACGGGGTGTGGAAGGCGCCGCCCACGGGCAGGGCCATGACCCGCTTGGCCCCCAAGTCCTTGGCAATGGCCCCGGCGGCGGCCACCATTGAAGGGGCGCCGGCGATCACCACCTGACCGGGGGCGTTGTAGTTGGCCACCCACACATCGCCGTCGGCCTGCTCGCAGGCCTGCTCCACCAGGTCGTCGTCGAGGCCCATTACGGCGGCCATGGTGCCGTCTTGTTCTTCGGCGGCCACCTGCATGGCCTCGCCCCGCTCGCTCACCAGTCGCACACCGTCGTAGAAGTCCACCACTCCGGCGGCCACCAGGGCGGAATACTCGCCCAGGCTGTGGCCGGCGTGGCCCGCGGTCTCTATACCCACCCGGGTAACCGCGTCGAGGGCGATCATCGACACCATGAAGGTGGCTAGCTGGGAGTTTCGGGTGTGGCGCAGCTCGTCGTCATCGGCTTCCAACAGGAGCCGGGCCACATCGCGTCCCGCTGCCTCGGAGGCCTCGGCCACCAGCTCCCAAGAGGGGTGGTCGACCCAGGCCGAACCCATGCCGGCCTTTTGGGATCCCTGGCCGGGATAGGTGAAGCAGATCATCAGGTGTCAGACCTCTCAGACGACAGCGGGGTTTCAACACTCTACGGGAGCGCAGCTCCGGGAGGGTATACGGCGAGGCTGCGGGGTACTAACCCATCTAGACTGCTCTTCCCTCAGCCACCCCGCTGAGCAGCCCAGTGCCCCAAGCACTGGCCACCCGCCCGGGTGGTGGAATTGGTAGACGCGCCGGACTCAAAATCCGGTTCCCGCAAGGGAGTGAGGGTTCGAGTCCCTCCCCGGGCACACCGAGCCGAAGCCGCGAGCTGCGGCCCGAGGTGCCATATATATTTATAGGACATCATTCTCGTCTATATTATGTTTATGGCCACACCATTCTCATCGCCTCATCACGGGGGGGGGGGGTAAAAGCCCACCGAACCCAGCAGCCCGCATCCCAAGAAAAGACGAAGGCTCAAGCTTTCTCGCGAATCTGCCCGCGAACGGGTGGCAGACGTATGTTTCTTGAGCGGCCCCATACGAGACTGGCCTCATCCGGCACGTTGGCAGCGGCTCTCGCGCTCGTCCTGGCCCTCTTCGGCGGCGTCCTGTTGCTGATCCCGGGAACGGCGCAGGCCCAGTCCTCGGCCACGGGCGCGGCCACGAACGTCCGCGTGGAGCCCAACAACCACCTGGGCCTCAGCGTCTGGTGGGACGCCCCGGCCAGCCTGCCCGCCGGCATGACCGTCAGCGGCTACTACGTCGAGTACAAGCAGGTGTGGTTCGGCACGACCTGGACCCGAGCAATCACCGGGCACAATGCTATGGATGAGCCAACCCGCCTGGCGCTGCCCGCGACCAGCCGCAGCCTGCACAACGCGACTCTCCCGAGTACGGGCATCGGCCTACTGGATCCGACCAGGGACTACCACGTGCGGGTGGTAACCGAGCTCACGGACGGGGCAACCACCCCAACCAAGACGCTGGTCCACTCCGCCCCGTCGGACCACGTGCGCCCGCTGAACGACATTCAGGGATGGTTTATCGAAAATACCCCGTCGGTGAACACATTTATCGACCGGGTCTTCTATTTTGTGAGGACCAATGTCGGGAACGGTAGCGGGAAATGCAGACTCAACGGCGAAGTCAGCGGCAACTGCGTCCCTGAGTCATTGGTGAGTCGGGACGTCACGGACGGCACTTCCTATACGGTAGGGGCGGATATCACCACCGGCGAAGACGAAGACACAATCTCTGGGAGATTTCCCACCATAGCCGGGATCGTGGGCGGCGTGGCTCGCTCGTCGCCGCCCTTGTACGCGCTGACCTCCGGCGGCGACGGCCGGCTTCTGGTCCGCTGGGAGCCGCAAACCAACGACCCTGCGGGCTGGACGATCCAGGTCAGAAGCTCGGTCGGCGGTTCGGCGTGGTCCGAATGGGATGACACGGAGGTGGGAGGCGCCAAGCGGGAGGTCATCATCGACGTACCCAACGGCCACCACCAGGTGCGGGTGCGGGGGCGCGACGCCTCCGGGAATCTGGGCTATTACCAGACCCTGACCGGCATCACCGACAACCAGGGGTACGCCCTCGGCATCCCCACCTCGGGCTACCAGCGCGGCGTACCCGGCCCGGTGACGCTGAGCAACGTCCTGAACGGTCTGCGGGAGGAGACGCACCAGGTCGGCGGGGTCGACCGGAAGCGGCTGGTGGTGTCCTGGGACGAGCCGGCGCAGGGCGGCCGGGACGTGTACGGGTACAGGATTCGCCACTGGGCCACGGGCATGACGGAGTGGCAGGAGCAGGAGCACTACTCGCGCAAGATGTGGCGCTCCTGCCCCGGCAGCGCCAACCCCTGCACCAACCCGCGCACGGTCACGATCAGCAACCTGGACCCGAACGCGGAGTACGCCGTGCAGGTGGCCGCGGTCAACGTCAACGGCGTCGGCCGCTGGACGGACGTGGCCGTCAGCGCCTCGGCGCCGTCGCCGGTCGCGGGCCAGATCGCCGGCGTGACGGCGGAGAAGGACATCCTCAAGGTCAACCTGGCCGGGGAGCGAGGAGGCTGCCCGGGCGCGGGCGCCTGGAGCGTCAGCGGCATTGGAATCAGGACCCGGCACGTCACGTGCGAAGGGCGGACCGTGAGGCTCCCCCTGGAGCGGCGGGCGAGGATCGGCGAGAGCCTCACGCTGTCGTATCGCAAGGACGTGGCCCACATCAACGGCTCGCTACTGACCGTCGGCGGCAAGCAGTTGGAGGGCTTCTCCGGCCTGCCGGTGGCCAACATGACCAGGCCGGTCCACGTTGAAAACGCGGAGAAGGTGGACGCGAACAGTCTCGTGGTGGAATTCAGCGAGGTGCTGACCCAGAGCGCGTTAAGCAGGAACTCCGCGCCCCTGCCCGACCCGTCCGCGTTCACAGTACGAGCGGAGCGGGGCGGAGTCACCCGCACCGTAGCGCTCGCGGATGATCCCCTGAGCGTTCTGGGCACTCAGCTACGGATAGCCCTCGCCGAAGGCGTGACGGGCGCGACGGTGACGCTGAGCTACGCGAAGCCGGCGGACAACCCGCTGCGATCCACCACCAGATGGGGCGCTGAGGGCAACGACGTAGCCAGTTTCACAGACCTGCCGGTGCGGGACATCAGCCATCGGAAGGTCATCTGGGAGGGCACGCTGACCCCGAAGGAAACCCCGCCGCGAAACAGCGTCAGGGGCTGCTCCAGGGTCTACGGGTACGGCCCGTGCATCGAGGAGGCCGCGCCCGGCAAGACGCGGCTGGAGCCCGACACCGTCTTCTACCACCGCGGCGTGAAGTACAGCATCATGGAGATCCACAATCAATGGTCAGGGCATAGCCAGGGCTGGGTACTGTGGCTTTCCCTTGACAAGCCAATGCCCGCGAACTGGCATCTGCTCGTGGATGACGTGCCGCACTGCGTCGAGACATCGACGCAGCCGCGGCCAAGCAGCACCGCTCGCTGGAATGCGGGCGACCTGGGCTGGAGCGAGAGCAGCCCGGTCTCGCTGAAGCTGACGACCGCTCCATCCGGCGCCGCGTGGACCTGCGCTCCCCCGGCGCAACAAGCGGTCTTCGAAGGCGCAGCGGTGGCCGAGGAACGGCTGACCCTGACCTTCGGCGCGTCGGAGGGCAATGTCGAACTGGATCCAACCTCCGTGCCGGCGCCGGGCGACTTCCACGTCACGGTGAACGGGGCCCGGCGCAACGTGGCCGACGGCGGCGTGGTCGTCTCCGGCGATGCCGTGACGCTGACCCTGGCCTCGGCGGTTGCGCAGGGCGACACGGTCAAGGTGCGCTACACCCGTCCGGCGTCGAACCCGCTCCAGAGCATCAGCGTTGGCGCCGTGGCCACCTTCGCCGACCAGGATGTGATGACGAGTGCCCTGACCAGCGTTGAGGCAGGCCCTAGCGGCCTGTCCGCCGAGTCGATTCCACCCGTCGAGCCCGAGTCATCCCCGGCCACGGTCGTGGACGCCGACTCGGTATCAGTGACCGCCGTGGCGGTGACCTCGGACGCGGGCAGCGACGACACCTATGCCAAGGACGACGTGATCCGGGTGACCGTCACCTTCAGCGAGGCGGTGGACGTCACCGGAACGCCCCAGATCGCCATTGACATGGACCCGGCGGAATGGGGAACCAAGCAGGCCGCCTACGAGAGCGGCAGCGGCACGGCCAGCCTGGTCTTTGCCCATACCGTGGTCGAGCCCAACATCTCGACGCAGGGCATCGCCGTGCTGGCTAACACCTTGGCGCTCAACGGCGGAACGATCCAGTCGTCGGCCGACGTGGACGCCGACCTGGCCCATACCGGCCTGGCCCATGACTCCAGCCACAAGGTGGACTGGCGGCTCGTGCAGGGGGCGCCCGTGGTGTCCGCCGTGGCGGTGACCTCCGACGCCGGCGGCGACAACACCTACGCCAGGGACGACGTGATCCAGATCACGGTGACCTTCAGCGAGGCGGTGGACGTGGACACCACTAACGGCAGTCCCGAGATCGCCATCGACATGGACCCCGCGGAGTGGGGAACCAAGTGGGCCAGCTACCAGAGCGGCAGCGGCACCACAACGTTGACCTTCACCCACACCGTGGTGGAACCCAACATCTCCACGCAGGGCATCGCCGTGCTGGCCAACACGCTCAAACTGAACGGCGGCACCATCCAGTCGGGGTCCGACGCCGACGCGAACCTGCCCCACACGGGACTGGCCCACGACGCCAATCACAAGGTGGACTGGCGGGAGTCGGGAACACCGGGGATCTAGCCCGGCCCCCGCGGGTTCGCCCAAGTACCACCGGGCCTTATGCCATGTCGAGCAGTGTTTCGCTGGTCAGCAGTTCGACCGCACCTATGGCGGTGATGCGTTCATCGAGGGCGAACCGGTGCGCGCCTGCATGCACGACGTAGAGGTGGTCGAGTTCGAGGTCCGCGAGCGCGCTGCGCATCGAGCGGTTCACCGACGGCCGCTCGGTGCGCTTGATCTCGAAGCCCAGGGTTCGCCCGCCGGCCGCCATTCGCAGGTCGAGCTCCGCGCCGCTGTGGGTCGACCAGAACGCCGCTGTCGCACGAGTGGGCTCATCGAGGCGAGCAAGGAACTGTTCGATCACCAGACCTTCCCAGCTCGCGCCGAGTCGGGGGTGGCGTTCGAGCTCGACGTGGTCGGCGATCCCGAGCAGTCGGTGCAGCAATCCGGAGTCGCGGAGGTACACCCGCGGAGACTTGACTTGCCGTTTTCCGACATTGGCAAGCCAGGGCGGAAGCTGGCGAACGACGAGCGCGTCGGTGAGCGCGTCGAGGTACCGCCGCACTGTGCTGGTCGATACGTCGACGGACCGGGCAACAGCGGCGCCGTTCCATGTCTGGCCGTGAAAGTGAGCAACCATCGTCCAGAACCGCCGCATGGCAGCCGCAGGGATGCGGACACCGAGATTGGCGAGGTCGCGTTCGAGAAAGGTGGTGATGTAGTCGTCGCGCCAGCGATTGGACGCAGCGAGGTCCGGCGCGAGGTACGAGAGCGGCAGTCCGCCGCGCAGCCAGAGGTCGTCCAGGCGGTCGTCGCCGATGTCGCCGAGGCGGAATCCTGCCAGCTCGACGAAGCTCACCCTTCCGGCGAGAGATTCGGCACTCAGCCCCGTCAGGTCAGGGGAGGCACTGCCGAGCACGACGAAGCGGCCCGGCCGGCGATGCTCGTCCACCAGCACCCGCAGCGACGCGAAGAGATCGGGCATGCGCTGCGCCTCGTCGATCACGATGGTCTCGCCTCTGTCTTGCAGGGCGAGCATTGGCTCGGACAATCGGGCTCGATCGCGATAGTCCTCGAGGTCGAAGAACGCCGCAGGCGAAGGTTCGATGACACGGCGTACCAGTGTCGACTTGCCCGCTTGGCGCGGCCCGGTCAGCAAAGTCACCGGGGCGTGGGCGACGGCGGCACGCAATGCCCGCTCGTCCGCTGGTCGGGGCACGAACTCCATATGTCAAGTATAGACTTGAAAACCAATCATTGGGTGGTGGATTTTCAAGCCAAATTGAGCCAGACTGGCCCGAACACGATTCTTGTCGCGGTCCAGGGCATCTGTTAGTATGAAGTATATGGAAAATATCTGAAAAGGGGGATTTGATAATGCCGACGCGGTCTCACTTCACTCCTGAGTTGTTTGAGTTCCTATCTGAATTGCGGGCGAACAACGATCGCGATTGGTTTGGTGCGAACAAGGGCCGCTACGAGGAGCATGTCAAAGAGCCGCTGTTGGCGTTCATTGTGGACTTTGAGCCATACCTTCACTCGATCAGCGGGCACTTCGTGGCCGACTCGCGAGCGAATGGGGGCTCTATGTTCCGTATCTACCGGGACGTCCGATTCTCCAAGGACAAGTCCCCCTACAAGACCCAGGCCGCGGTCCACTTCCGCCACGAAGCGGGCAAATCGGCTCACGCGCCTGGGTTCTACCTGCATTTGGCGCCCGATGAGGTCTTCGCCGGAGCCGGTATCTGGCGACCCGACTCGGCTGCCATTGGGCGGATCCGGAGCCGCATCGTGGAGGACCCTGGCGGCTGGGTGAGCGCTAAGGGTGACTCCAGATTCGCAGAGGTGTTCGACCTGACCGGGGACTCACTGAAGCGGCCCCCCAAGGGGTTCGACCCCGAGCACCAATACATCGAAGACCTCAAGCGCAAAGACCAGGTCGCCACCTGCCACTTCGATGAAGACGAGGTGACCGCAGCAGGGTTTATCGAAGCCTTCGCCGATGCCTGCCGCACCTCATCGCCCTACATGGAATTCCTGACAAAAGCGGTGGGTCTTCCGTACTAGCCGACGGCAGCGGGGAGTGTTGCATGTGTGGGTGGGTCGGGTTTGATGCTTGAAACTGCTGTCTGGCCTCGTAAGCATGGGCGCCATGGAACAGGGCGATTTAGCTGATCAGCGTCGGATTCGATTTGAGCCTGACGATAGGCCGCCGACTGCGCTGACGGCGGGGATGGGGCTTCAGTTTGCGATTTTGTCGATCGCAGGCATTGTGCTCACGCCGGCGATCGTCATTCGAGCTGCGGGTGAGAGCGACGCATACCTGACTTGGGCGGTGTTTGCGGCGGCAGTGGTCAGCGGCATCAGCACAATCCTCCAGGCGGTCAAGTTCGGGCGCATCGGTGCCGGGTACGTGCTGCTCATGGGGACGTCCGGGGCGTTCATCGCCGTGTGCGTGGCGGCCTTGGTGCAGGGAGGCCCCGAGCTATTGGCGGTGCTCGTGGTGGCGTCGTCGCTGTTCCAGTTCTTGCTCGCCTCGAAGCTCTCGCTGTTCAGGAGACTGATCACGCCCGTGGTGGCCGGCACCGTGCTGATGCTCATTGCGGTGACCGTGATGCCGCTCATATTCGACATGGTGACAGCGTCACCGGAAGGCAAATCCGAGTGGAGCGCGCCGACGAGCGCTCTGGTCACCATTCTCGTGGTGATCGCCATCGCGCTGAAGTCTTCTGGCAGCCTGCGGCTGTGGGCGCCGGTCATCGGCGTGGTGGCCGGCTCGATTGTGGCCGCCGCCTCCGGACTATACGACTTCGATCAGGTGTCCGACGCCGCCTGGATCGGTGTGCCCGACAGCGGTTGGCCCGGTTTCGATTTCTCGTTCGACTCGGCGTTCTGGAGTCTTTTGCCCGCGTTCGTGATCGTCACGATCATCGGCGCGGTCGAGACCATTGGCGACTCAGTGGCCATCCAGCGCGTGTCATGGCGAAAGCCGCGAGCGGTGGACTATCGCGTGGTGCAGGGAGCGGTGGCCGCTGATGGCACCGGCAATCTGCTGTCGGGGCTGGCCGGCACAGTGCCCAATACCACCTACTCATCAAGCGTCTCCATTACCGAGTTGACCGGCGTGGCCGCTCGCCGCGTGGGTGTCGCCATCGGCGTTGTATTCATGGTGTTCGCTTTCTTGCCCAAGTTCTTGGCGTTGGTGCTCGCTATCCCCGATGCGGTGGTGGCGGCGTATGTCACCGTTCTGATCTCGCTGCTGTTCGTGGTGGGCATGAGGATCGTTTCCGAGGAGGCTGCCGACTACCGAAAGGGTCTGATCGCGGGCATCGCCTTCTGGCTCGGCGTCGGGTTCCAGAACAGCCTGATCTTCCCGGAATACCTGGAGGGCTTCGCCGGGGGCTTCTTGGAGAACGGCATGACCTCGGGCGGCCTTGTGGCCATCGTGCTGACGCTGTTCACCGAGGCCACCCAATCCCGCCGCCAGCGGCTGCGCACCAATCTGGCAATGCCGGAGCTACCCGGCATCCAGGAGTTCCTGAAAGGCTTCGCAAAGCGCCACGGCTGGGCGGCATCGATGTCGCAGAGGCTGGACGCGGTGGCCGAAGAGACAATGGTCACGCTGCTCGACGCCGAACAGGCCGGAGAAGCCCCACATGACCGCACATTGCGCGTTACGGCCAGCAAGCAGGACGGACGAGCAGTGCTTGAGTTCGTGGCTGCGGCCAGGGGCGAGAACATCGAGGACCGTCTTGCGGTGCTCGACGAGCCGACGGCAGACCGGCCTGTCGAGCGCGATGTCTCGCTACGACTGCTTCAGCACTACGCCACTTCGGTGCTCCACCAGCAGTACCACGAGCTCGAGATCGTCACCGTCCACGTCAACCCGCCAACCAGTGGTGCGTCGGATGAATAGACGCACCGGGTTGGAGTCTGTGGTTGAGACGACGAATGGGCCGGTTCGGGGGGCGGTCGTCGACACGCATTATGGGGCGGTTTGCCAGTTCCTGGGGATTCCGTATGGGAAGCCGCCGGTGGGGGAGCGCCGGTTCTGCGCGCCTGAGGCGGCAGAGCCGTGGGATGAAGTACTGGATGCGAGTGCCTTCGGGCCCGATCCCGTCCAGGCGGTTGACGGCCCGTACACCGGGGTGATTCCGGGGGCGGATGCGACTTCGGTTTCTGAAGACTGCTTGACCCTGAATGTGTGGGTGCCGGCAGGGGCTGGCGCTGATCTGCCGGTTTTGGTCTGGGTGTATGGCGGGGCGTTCCTCACGGGAGGAGGCTCCTTCCCGCTCTACCACGGGGCGAGGCTGGCGGCTGAGCAGCAGGTGGTGGTGGCCTCGGTGAACTTCCGGGTGGGAACTCTCGGATTCATGGACCTGCGCCAGGTGCCGGGCGGGGAGGGAACCATGGCCAACTGCGGTCTTCATGACGTGCGGCTCGGCCTCGAATGGGTGGCAGCCAATGCGGGCAACTTCGGCGGCGATCCGGCGACGCTGACCGCGTTCGGCGAGTCGGCGGGGGCGGGATCGATCTTGCACCTCCTGGGCAGTCCGGGCATCTCGTCGGTGCTGCGGCGGGCCATCATGCAGAGCCCCGGCGTCGACATGACCCAGTTGCCCGATGTTGCGGCCACTGTGGCCCGCTCCTTCATGGACAACGCCGAGGTGAGCGATGTGGCAGGGCTGCGGCGGCTGGAACCGGAAGCAATAGTCGAGGCCCAGTTCAAGACCGTGATGGACATGATGATCACAGTGGGGCCGATGCCGTTCCACCCTGTGGTCGACGGATCGCTCATTCCGGGGCCCCCGTCAGAGCTGCTCCAAACGGGCGCGGCGACTGACATCGACGTGATAATCGGCGCCACTGCCCATGAACTGCGCCTGTTCCATCAGCAACTGCCCGAAGAGAGCTCCGAGCAGATCCTGCATCACACGGTGAGCGGTCACATCGGCGATAGGACTGGTACCGAGCCCTCTCCCAGCGACGTAAAGGCGGTAGTGGGGGAATACCGCCAGGCGGCCGAGGGCACCCACTGGACCTCCGACTCCGACATCCTGACTGCCATCAACACCGATGTCTCCATGAGGGAGCCGATCGAGCGCATCGCCGACTTTCGGGCCGCCGCCGGGGCGAGCACCTACCTCTACGACTTCCGGTGGTGCTCACGGGCCGACCCGGACAAGGGAGCGTTCCACGCCATCGACCTGCCCTTCGTGCACGACAGCTTCAACGTTGACGGCTGGCATGAGTTCATCGGCGCCGACAATGACGCCGAAGCGCTGGGCCGAGGCATGCGATCGGCGTGGGCGGCCTTCGCCCGCACTGGAGACCCTTCAACCGCCGAACTCGGCCCTTGGCCCCGCTACGACCTCGACCAGCGCATGGCCATGATTCTCGACGCCACCCCAACTCTGGCATCCGACCCGCTCCAAAGGGAGCGGTCTATGTGGCGGCCGTCGTCGGACGGTTAGCGGGGAGCGCTTCAGTAGATCTCAGGGACGAAGGTCTGGTCGGACATGGGAGGGCGCACGTAGCCGGTCCTGTCCTGTCGCTCGGGGAGCTCGACTTCCTCCCAGGGCACTTCCTCGTAGGGGATCATCGACAACAGGTGCGAGATGCAGTTCAGCCGGGCTGCCTTTTTGGAGTCGGCATTGACCACATACCACGGCGCCTGCTTGATGTCGGTGTGGGCGAACAGGGTGTCCTTGGCCTTGGAGAACTCCACCCACCGGGTTCGGCCTTCGATGTCGATCGGTGAGAGCTTCCAGCGCCGCATCGGGTCGTTGATCCGGTTGTGGAACCGGCGCTCCTGTTCCTCGTCGCTCACCGAGAACCAGTACTTGATCAAGATGATCCCCGAGCGCACCAGCATCCGCTCGAATTCGGGGCACGACCGCAGGAATTCCCGGTACTCCTCCTCGGTGCAGAACCCCATCACCGGCTCCACCACTCCCCGGTTATACCAACTGCGGTCGAAAAGGATCATCTCCCCGGCGGCGGGCAGCTCGGCCACGTAGCGCTGGAACCACCACTGCGTCTTCTCCCGGTCGCTGGGCGTGCCCAGCGCCACCACCCGCACCACCCTGGGATTCGTCCGCTCGGCGATGCGCTTGATCACCCCGCCCTTGCCGGCCGCGTCGCGCCCCTCGAAGATCACCACCACCTTGAGCCCTTTGTGGCGGATCCAGCGCTGCAACCGCACCAACTCCTCTTGGAGCCGAGACAGCTCCCGCTCATAGTCCCTCTTCTTGATCCTCGGGCGCGGCTCAGGCCTCGGCGCATCCGCTCCGGCGATTCCCAGAACATCGCGCTCAGGTTCTGGACTCATGTCTTGAGGGTAGTTCCGGCACTATTTTCCGACAATAGGTTCAATTAGCCGTTTCCGATCCGCAGCGGAGAGACCCGACCAGTAATTCATGCCACGGAGTCATATGATCCCGGTCGCGGGTGGGTCCGTCGGGGGCATCAAGAGTCTTCGGAGGATCGCAAACCTTGAATTACTACGTGATAGCCGCCGCCGTTGTGGTCGGAACGGCGACGGGTGCCGCTTCGGTCTATTGGATAAACCGGGGGGTCGGTACCGGATGGATTGTCCTCGGTGCAGCGAGCGTCGGGCTCGGCTGCACAATGGTTTTGACCGCCGGCGCGCTGCTTGTCGCCGGACCAGATGCATACCTCGTGGTCCATGCGGTGTACCTGGCCCTTGTCATTGGACTGCCGCTGGCGGGTGCAATCGTTCTTGCGTTTGGCCGTCCGTGCTCGCCGGCCATCGTTGCTCTCTGCGTGCTGTCATTGGCAGCGATTCCCGTCGGCGTATACGCCACTCATATCGAGCCGTTTTGGCTGCGGGTGGATGCAGTGAAGGTGGCCGTAGACGGGATTGGTGAGGAGGTTCGCATCGGCGTGCTGGCCGATCTTGAGACCACTTCGATCGGCAGCTATGAGAACGGCGTAGTGGATCGGCTGATTGCCCAAAGACCCGACATAGTTGTGATACCAGGGGATCTCCATTCACTGGACTCTGACCTGATCGATGAGTGGTCTCCGCAATTCACGAAGCTGATCCTGCGGCTCGCCGACGCCGTGCCCTTCGTCTACTTGGTGAACGGCCATTCAGACACTGTTTCCGACCTTCGGCAGATCGCGTGGGGACCCGGAGTCCGGGTTCTCGACAATGAGATCGAGACGTTCGAGCTCAAAGGGAACGTCTTCCATATCGCGGGAATATCTCTGAATGACGACAGGTATGAGCCCGCCGCTCGAAGGGTGGCCGAGCGCTTCGCCCATGACGAATTCCCCGGTGTGCGGATCCTGCTGGCCCACGAACCAGACGCGATTCTTCTGCTGCAAGGCAACTCCGTAGACCTGCTCATTTCGGGCCACACCCACGGCGGGCAGGTCGCCATCCCCTTCTTTGGCCCTCCCGTCACTGCGTCGAGGGTCCCGAGGCAAGTTGCCGCTGGAGGTCTGCACGAACTTCACGGCACCCAGACCTATGTGTCCACCGGAGTGGGGCGCGAGCGGGGCAACGCCCCTCAACTCCGCTTCGGCGTTCGCCCGTCGATCGGGATTATCGACCTGGTTGGCGAGGGCTAGCTGCTCAAAACAGGCCGTGGGTGCTATTTCGCATGCCTCCAATTGGTTGGTCACAATGAGCAACATGACTGTCGATCAGTTGAATCACTACAAGCACAAGCTCGATTTCGAGATGGACTCGTGGGACGTGAACGAGGCTCTGGGCAATGGCGAGCCGATAGTGGTGGTCGACGGCCGGTCGGCAGAGGCTTACGCAGCAGAGCACATTCCCGGATCGCTCAGCCTGCCGCACCGGACCATTGACGCCGATTCGACAGCGTCGCTCGACCGGTCACTCACCTATGTCTGCTACTGCGATGGGATCGGCTGCAATGCCTCCACCAAGACCGCCATGAAGTTGCTCATGCTGGGCTTCGAAGTGCGCGAGCTCATCGGCGGCCTCGACTGGTGGAAGCGCGACCGCTATCCCACGGCCGGAGAAGTCGCTGAAGCGGGCGGAGATGGGGACGAAGCGTAAAGCCAGATTACGCTGGGCCTTTGTGTCTCCAATCAGCGAAAGGCCAGAGAGGACTGCCGATGCCTCTGTTTGAGGAAAGCCAATTTGCCTCAGGGGCGACAAAGAATTTCCACCTGGGTCTTGCGGCTCTCCTGGTTGTGGGCATTGTGGTTGCGGTGTTGTTTGTCGTCGTTGGAGGCGGGTCCGACGGATCCCGGCCAGGGCGTGCGCTGCTCTTGCCGTTGGCGGTCGTCCTTTGCGGCACCATTGCACCGATGCTCATTCTGCGACTTCGCATTCGCGTTGACGACAGCCATTTGCGAGTGCAGTTGTGGCCGGCGCCTCCTACCACGGAGATCCCAAGGGAGCAGATCCGTTCGGTATATCGAACCACCGTAAGGCCCCTTCGTGACTTCGGAGGTTGGGGGATTAAATTCAAGAAGGGCCATCGCCTCTACAGCTGGGGCGGCACCAACGGGGTAACGATCGAGTATTTCCACAAGGGAAAGGACCGCAAGGTCACCGTTACTACCGAACGCTGCGACGAGTTGGTCGCTGCCCTAGGCGCTTAGCGCAGGCTCTCCAGATCGGCGACGTTCATCACTCGGAGGGTGGGGGGGATGTCCTCCACAACCTGGTTGTAGCGCAGGCCCATGGTGCCGTGGCGGCGGTAGGCGGTGTGGATCCAGTTGGCGAAGCCGGGATCCGCGTCGGCGACGATGATGCGGGCCGTGCCGTCGGACTCGTAGACCGCGGTGTGCTTGTTGACGGTCACTTGGAGCCAGTCGTAGTCGAGCGACTCCTCCCAGATGTTGTTGAGCTGGAAGTTCCAGTAATACGCCTCGATGGGTGGGACGTCGATCACCAAGGCTTGGCCGGGCTCCAGCGTCCAGTAGCCGTGGCGGAACAACTGGGTGGGGTCGCCCCAACCGCCCGGCTTGTCGTGGGTAGGGAGGAACTCAAGCGTGTTGGGCCGCTCTTGGAACATGTCCAGCCACTCGACGAACCGTCTGGCGATGCCGTGAACCTCCAGAGCGGCTCTGGCGAGTCCCATGGTCAGTTTCTGCGCCGACAACGGGGGTACAGGGTCGCTGGGGCCGTTGAGGCACTCGATTTGAAGCTCAGAGGGCCGTTCGGTGGTCCGATCGAGATAGAAGTTGCGAATGGCGATCTGGTTGGTCTCCGGCCCCGTCGGCAGCCACCGCTGGCCGGGCTCCAGTTCGGGCTCGTTGATGCTGGCAATCACGTCCACGTATTCGTTCGGCTGGGGATGGTTGAACGCAAGGGCGCCCTGTCGGCCGGGGGGTGCCGCCCCTTGCCAGAAGCCGCCGGAGAAAGAGTTCAGGCTCAGGTAGTTGACGGTGCCCCGCGGTCCATGGATGCGGTAGTCGAGGGCGCCTTTGATGCCGACGCTCTGGTAGAGGGCGTCGGGGTTGTCGCAGCCGATCTTCAGGTTGTGGGCTATCGGCAGGATCTGGGCATAGCCGGGCCCGTGGTTCTCAAGGCGCCCGAGGCCACCTCGGGTCAGACGGCTCAGATAGCGGAAGCCCTCAAGGCGGTCGAGGTCGTCTGTGCTGTTGTCGAGGATGATCTGGCCGGCTTCCTTCAAGTTGTCGCAGAAATCTGCCCAAGCCTTTCCGTTGACTGCGTTCTTCTGGATCTCATCGCTCATCGGTGTTCTCCTCCTGTCCTCGCTGTGCGCCAAAAGGCTAGTGGCGCTCCTAGATTTGGCCTGTAGCTGAAGCAGTGTGTCGCCGCGATTGGTGGATAGCATCGGCTCGTGACCCAGAGCAGGGTAGAGCGGCGATTGGCCGAGCTGGCCGACCGGATGAAGCGGCTGCGAGCCGACCTGGAAGTGGCCGAAGAGCAGTGCCTCCACTTTGAGGATCTGGCCGAGGATGCCCGGCTGCGGGCACTGGTCTCGGAGACCCCGGCATCGGAGCGCCAGCACCGCGACGCCGCCCGCCAAGCTGAGACCATGTCTCGGCATCGGGCTCGGCTGCGTGAGGAGCTTGACAGCTTGGAGCAGCAACAAGACGACCTGCTCGACAGGTTCTACTCCGATGTCTGACCCGACGGCCCAGCCCAACTCGCCCCAAACCCCTGATCCGGTGCGGATCGTTCTGGCCGAGGACGAAGCCATCATCCGCCTGGATTTGCGGGAGACCCTCGAAGAAGAGGGCTATGTGGTGGTGGGGGAGACCAGCCGGGGCGACCAAGTGCTGGACCTGGTGCGGGAGAAGCGCCCCGACGTGGCCATCTTGGACGTGAAGATGCCGGGCACCGACGGGATCACCGCCGCGGGCCAGATCCGCGACGAGCGGCTGTGCGCGGTGCTGCTGCTTACCGCCTTCAGCCAGCGGGACCTGATTGCCCGGGCCGCCGATGCTGGCGCGCTGGCCTATCTGGTGAAGCCCTTCGAGCGGGCCGAGCTGGTGCCGGCGGTGGAGGTTGCCTTGGTGCGGTTCAAAGAGCTTGTGGCGCTCAACCACCAAGTTGAGCGGGCCGAGGCCCGGCTGGAGGCCCGCAAGGCCATCGACCGGGCCAAGGGCCGCCTGATGGACGTCGCCTCAATGTCGGAGGCCGATGCCTACAGCCACATACAGCACCAGGCGATGGGCGAGCGCCGGCCTATGGCCGAGGTGGCCGCCGAGATCGTCGAGATGGACGACGAGCAGCTGAGAGCCTTGAGCGGGGTCCGCGCCGATGGCTGAGGGGGGCGCCGCGGGCCAGGATCCGGGAACCGTCATGCTGGTGGACGGGAACTCGTTGGTGTATCGGGCATTTTTCGCGGTGCCCGAGGACATGGCCACCGCCAGCGGGCAAGTGACCAACGCGGTGTACGGCTTCACCAGAATGCTGTTGACCCTGCTGCGCGACCACCAGCCCGAACGGGTAGGGGTGGCCTTCGACCGGCGCGAGCCGACCTTCCGCCATGAGCGGGAGTCCAGCTATAAGGCCAACCGTGAGGAGACTCCCGAAGCGCTGCGCCAGCAGATGGGCATAGTCCGCCAGCTGGTGGACACACTGGGGATCGCCGCGGTGGACCACGTTGGAGTGGAGGCCGACGATGTGATCGCCACGCTGGCCACCCAAGCCCGCGACCAGGGTGAGAACGTGATCGTGGTGACCGGCGACCGGGATGCCTACCAGCTGGTGGAGGATCCCCACGTTCGGGTGCTCTACAACAAGCGGGGGGTGTCGGACTACGCCTTGTATGACGAGGCCGGCATCGAGGAGCGCACCGGGGTGAAGCCGTCGGACTATGTGGCCTACGCCGCCCTGCGGGGCGACCCCTCCGACAACCTGCCTGGCGTGAACGGGGTGGGCGAGAAGACCGCGGCCAAGCTCATCAACGCCTACGGCTCCATCGACGAGCTGTATCAGCACGTGGCCGACCAGACCCCGAAGCTCCAGCAGAATCTGGAAGAGGCCCAAGACCGGGTGAAGCTCAATTTGGAGCTGATGGAGTTGCTGAGAGACGTCCCCCTCGATCTGGGGGTGGACGATCTGGGCTTGGCCCCGCCCAAGACCGCCGAGATCGAGGAACTGTTCGACTTCTTGGAGTTCAGGAGCCTCCGTGACTTCGTGGCCGAGGTGCTCGATGTGGATCTGGGCGGCGACGGCGACGCTAGTGGGACATTGGAGGCCGCGGTCGAGACCGTCTCAACCGAAGGTGCAGCCGCCGAGGCTCTGAATCGCCTGGCCGACAGCGGCGAGCCGGTGGCCCTGGCCGCAGGCTGGGGCGATCCGTTCGACCGGAGCCAACCCCATCGACGTCGGCTGCTGGGCCTGGCCCTAGTTGCCGACCGAGACGCCGGCCAAGCGGTGTGGCTGCCCGCCGACCTGTTGGAATCCTCGGGCCACGACGCCCTGGCCGCATTCTTCAGCGCTGGCACCCCCTTCATGGGCCACGACGTCAAGCCGTTTGTCTTGTGGCTTCTGTCGCAGGGCATCGATGCCGCGGGGCTGACCATCGACGCCCAGATCGCCGCCTATCTCCTAGACCCGGCCAGCGGACGATTCGGGCTCGACGACCTTATGCGTACGCACACGTCGATGGAGCTGCCGGGGATCGACCAGCCCGACGAGGGCCGGCTGTTCGACGACGAATCCGGCGATTCGGTGGAGCCGGCGATGCAGGCCGGCCTTCAGGCCCTGGCCGTGTCCCATCTGGCGGCGCCACTCCTCGACGCCTTGGACGCCCAAGGCCTGAGAGGCCTCAACGATGACATGGAAGTGCCGCTGGTTCGAGTGTTGGCCCGCATGGAGCACATGGGCATCGGGGTGGACGTGGAGGGATTGACCGGCTTGCGCGACCGGCTGGTGGCCGACGCCGAGCGGCTTCGGGCGCTGGTGATCGATGCCGCGGGCGAGGGGAGCTTCAACGTGAACTCCTCCAAGCAGGTGGGCGAGCTGCTGTTCGACAAGCTGGGCCTTCCTCCTCAGAAGAAGACCAAGACCGGGGCCTATTCCACCGACGCCGGCACCCTGGAGAAGCTCAGGGGCGAGCATCCGGTGGTGGATGCACTGCTGGACTACCGGGAGGTGGAGAAGCTGCGCTCCACGTACGGGGAGGGCCTGGTTGCCGCCGTGGGGCTCGAGCCCGACAACCGCATCCGGGCCACGTTCAACCAGACGGTGGCCCGCACCGGGCGGCTCAGCTCCGACGCCCCCAATCTGCACAACATCCCGGTGCGCACCGAGACCGGGCGCGTGTTCAGGGAGGTGTTCGTGGCCGCCGAGGGCTGCGAGCTGCTGGTGGCCGACTACAACCAGATCGAGCTGCGCTGCATTGCCCACCTGGCCGAGGATCCCGGGCTGATCCATGCGTTCGAGTCGGGCCAGGACGTCCACACCTCTGTGGCCGCCCAGGTGTTCGGCATCGAACCCGGCGCGGTGGGCATCGAGGAGCGGTCCACGGCCAAGATGGTGTCCTACGGTCTGGCCTACGGCATGGAGGCCTACGGCCTGGGACAGCGGCTGAACATCCCCACCGGAGAGGCCTCAGTGATCCTCGACGCCTACTTCGGGGCTTTCCCCTCGCTGCGGGAGTACATGGATCGAGCGGTGGCCGAGGCCCGGACCCGGGGCTACACCGAGACCCTGTTCGGGCGGCGGCTTCGGATTCCCGAGATCAACTCCTCAAATTTCCGGCTTCGCCAAGCGGCCGAGCGCCAGGCCATGAACGCCGGCATCCAGGGCTTGGCCGCCGACATCTTCAAGGTGGCCCTGGTGAGGCTCGACCACGCGCTCCAAGACCAGGGGTTCGCCAGCCGCATCATCCTCCAAGTACACGACGAGGTGATTCTGGAGGTTCCCGAGGGCGAGCACGACGGCGTGGCTGAGCTCACCGTGGCAACGATGGCCGAGGCCTACGAATTGAGGGTTCCCCTCGAAGTGCACCTGTCCTCCGGTCGCACCTGGGCCGACGCCAAGTAGCCAGCACCGCAGGTGGCTGTTAGCATCGACCGGCCGGTTCAGGCTGCTGAGCCGCGCCCTTTGAACTGTCCATTTTCCTCCTGTGAGGCTCAATCCAACGTGTCCGAACCCGATACCGCTCCATCCGCCCCGCCAGCCGCCACTGCTGTGCTCGAAGCCCCCGAAGGTGTGGGGACATTTGACAAAGAGGGCAACTACATCCCCCGCCAGATCACCGATCAGGACATAGAAGACCAGCACTTGGAGGACGCCTACACGTCGACCATGGTGCAGGTGGAAGACGGTCAGATCGTCTCCGGCAAAGTGGTCAAGATCGACCGCGACGAGGTGCTGCTGGACATCGGGTTCAAGGCCGAGGGGATCATTCCATCCCGCGAGCTGGACATCAGCAATGTGACCGATCCCGGCGAGGTCGTCGCCCTCGGGGAGGAGATCGAGGCGCTGGTGCTCCAGAAGGAGGACAAGGACGGCCACCTGATCCTGTCCAAGAAGCGGGCCCAGTATGAGAGGGCCTGGGGCGACATCGAGGAGACCAAGGAGAAGGACGGCACGGTCTCGGGCAAAGTGATCGAGGTGGTCAAAGGCGGCCTGATCCTGAACATCGGTTTGCGGGGGTTTTTGCCCGCCTCGCTGGTGGAGCTGCGTCGGGTGCGCGACCTCCAGCCCTACATCGGCCAGACCCTCGAGGCCAAGATCATCGAGCTGGACAAGAACCGCAACAACGTTGTGCTGTCCCGCCGGGCCTGGCTGGAGGAGACCGAGAAGGAGCAGCGCGAGGCATTCCTCGACAACCTCAAGCCGGGTGAGCGCCGCAGCGGTGTGGTGTCGTCGGTGGTGAACTTCGGGGCGTTCGTCGACTTGGGCGGCATGGACGGCTTGGTGCACGTGTCGGAGCTGTCCTGGAAGCACGTCGACCACCCCAGCGCGGTGGTGCAGGTGGGCGACGAGATCGAGATCCAGGTGCTGGAGGTGGACCTCGACCGGGAGCGCATCAGCCTGTCGCTGAAAGCCACCCAGCAGGATCCCTGGCAGGAGTTCGCCTCCAGCCACCAGGTGGGCGAGCTGGTGTACGGCCGGGTCACCAAGCTGGTGCCGTTCGGGGCCTTCGTGCAGGTGGGCGAGAGCATCGAGGGCTTGGTCCACATCTCCGAGATCTCCTCACACCACATCGACCTGCCCGAGCAGGTTGTAACCCCCGGCGAGGAGCTGTGGGTGAAGATCATCGATCTCGACATCAATCGCCGCCGCATAAGCCTGTCCATCAAGCAGGCGGCCGAGGGCGGCGTGGTGGCCGCCGAGTTCCAGGAGCACTTCGGCGAGCATGCCTACGACGCCGAGGGCAACTACATCGGCGCGGTGAACGAGGATGTGGCCGCCGATCAGGACGAGGCCTGGGCCCAGTACTACTCAGAAGTGGGCGATGGCGCCGCCCCCCCAGAGGAGGGTGGCATCGAAGATGCCCAAGGCGGTGAGCCCCAAGTCCTCGAGGAGCCAGTAGCGCCGGCAGAGCCGGTGGAGCCTCTTGACCCGGTAGAGCCTCTAGACCGGGTAGAGCCTCTAGAGCCGGTAGAAGACCCGGTCTGATTTATCGCGCCCGCCGGCACGCCCGTCGGGGTCTCTGAGGGCGGGGCAACGCGCTGGCGCAGCGGTATCCGCCAAATTGCTGCGGGCGTTGTTTAGCCTGACCAGATGCAACATATTGGTCGATTGGCCGTTGCCCTGGTCGCCACCGCATCGCTGATTGCTCCGCTCGGGGTTCTGCCGGCCAGCGCCGAAGAGCATGGTGAAGAACAGGGCTCGCATAACGACCGCGAGGCTCTGGTCGCCCTCTACGAGGCCACCGGCGGAGACGTCTGGAACGACTCGGGAGGCTGGATCGGCGACGGGCCGCTGGGCGGCTGGTACGGCGTTGCCGTGAACGACGACGATCGGGTCACGGGCTTGTCGTTGGCGTCCAACGGTCTGGTGGGCGAGCTTCCCGCCGAGCTTGGAAGTCTTGAGTACCTGGAGTATCTCGACTTGGGCAACAACGACCTGGTGGGCGAGCTTCCCGCCGAGCTCGGCGGCCTCTCCAACCTCGTCGAGCTGGATCTTCAGAACAACCGCCTGGAGCGCAACATTCCCCCCGAGCTCGGCGAGCTTTCGCAGTTGAGGATCCTCGACCTCAAGTACAACGGACTGTGGGGCGCACTTCCCGCCGAGCTCGGCCAACTGAGCGAGCTTCGCATCCTGGACTTGCGGGGCAACGTGCTGTCGGGGGAGATACCCGCCGAAATCGGCAGCCTGTCGAAGCTGACCCACCTGATGCTGAGGTTCAACGGCTTGTCGGGGGAGATCCCTGTCGAGTTGGGCGATCTTCGCAGCCTTGAGTGGTTGGACTTCAGCAACAACGGCTTGTCGGGGGAGATCCCTGTCGAGTTGGGCGATCTTCGCAGCCTTGAGTGGTTGGACTTCAGCAACAACGCCTTGTCGGGGGAGATCCCTGTCGAGTTGGGCGATCTCAAGCGGCTTCGGCGGCTCAACTTGGTCGGAAACGACCTGTCGGGGTTGATCCCGACCGGCCTCAGCGGCCTGACCGAGCTCAGGTATCTGGCGCTGTCGGCCAACGATCTGTGGGGGAGGATCCCGTATCAACTGGGCCGACTTGAGAACCTCCAAGTCCTCCGGATTGGGCACAACAGGCTCACGGGACGAGTTCCTCCCGAATTGGGCAAGCTGGAACGCCTTACCCTGCTGTGGCTGGAGGACAACAACCTGTCGGGGGAGATACCCCCACATCTGGGCAAGTTGACGGAGCTCAGAGAACTGGACCTGAGTGAGAACGGGTTGTCAGGTGATATACCCGAAGAGCTGGGCAATCTGGCGAAGCTCACGGAGCTCCTCCTCCATGAGAACGGGTTGTCAGGTGATATACCCGAAGAGCTGGGCAATCTGGCCAGACTGGAACATGTCAATATCAGCAACAACTGGCTGTCGGGCACCATCCCCGAGGGGATCGCCTCGATGGCCGGGCTTGAGAGCCTCCTGCTCCACGACAACCTGTTGTCGGGGGATGTTCCCGAGGGGATCGGCGGCTTGGGCCGGTTGGGGGTGTTGGATCTGTCCAACAACCGTCTTTCAGGAGACATTCCGGAGGGGATCGGCGGCTTGGGCCGGTTGGGGGTGTTGGATCTGTCCAATAACCGTCTGTCCGGGGAGATTCCCGCCGAGCTCGGCGCTCTGTCGAAACTCGAGTACCTGGATCTGCGCAGCAACCGGCTTTCTGGGGAGGTTCCGCCCAGCCTGGGCGACCTCGACGCCCTCAAGCGTCTCCTGCTTCGCGACAACCAGCTGACGGGGGAGATCCCCGCCGGGCTCGGCCGCCTGGCCAGCCTTGAATGGCTGGATCTGAGCATCAACTTCTTGTCGGGGGAGATTCCCGCCGAGCTCGGCCGGCTTTCCAACCTCCAGGCGCTCTACTTGAACTTCAACCGCTTGTCGGGCGAACTGCCCCCGGAATTGGGTGAGTTGACCAGCTTGAGGCATCTGATGATCCGCCGCAATCAGCTGACGGGATCGATCCCCGCCGAGCTGGGCCAGCTGGCCAGCCTGGAGCGGCTCAACTTGTGGGCCAACCAGTTGACCGGGGAGATTCCCGCCGAGTTGGGCAATCTCACCAACCTCACGAGGCTGGATCTCGACGGCAATCGGTTGTCGGGGCCGATTCCCGCTGAGTTTGGAAATCTCACCAAACTGCGGGAGCTCTGGCTGAACAGCAACCAGTTGTCGGGGGAGATTCCCGCCGAGCTGGGCAAATTGATCAGCCTGAGGCGCCTGTACCTCCACGGCAACCAGTTGACGGGCTGCCTGCCCGCCGCCTGGGACACCGATGACCTCCAGCCGCAAGGCTTAGAGTTGCTCGGTCTGGAGTTCTGCGAGGTGTGAAGGCGGTCACCGTGAAGGGTATTTTCTCGTTGTGACTTTCAGCTCTTACGCCCCCGCGAGCTCGGTCTTCGAGATCAAGAAGGTTCGGCTTCCTGGCCTGCGCAACGCCTTGCGGGTGTTCTGGTCTCTCATACTCGGGCTGGTGGCGCAGGGGGACACGGGGTGGTACCCGTCAAGCCACAAGTTCCAGGTGCGATTGATTGAGTCTGGCCAGGTACTCAATGAGCGCAGCTGGGAGGAGGGAGCGGCTCTTCTCCAGGATCTGGAAACCCTGACCGCGCGAGAGTTCGCCGAGCTGTGGGTACCGACGGCAGTGCCCGCCGTCGATGAGGGCTGATCTCAGACCATTGCCCGAAGGTCGCGCTGTAGGTCTTTGATCTCGTCGCGCAGGCGGGCGGCGTACTCGAACTTCAGCTCGGTGGCGGCGTCGTTCATCTCCTCGGTAAGCGTGTGGATGAGCCGTTCGATGCCGCCGGTGTCCAAGTCGATCACCTCCGGGCGCCGCCGAGACTGATCCATCGAGCGGGAGCGCTGGGCTCCGCCGGGAATGGGTACGCCGTCTTCGGCGGGACGCAGTTCGGCCAGGATGTCGCTGACGGCCTTGCGGATGGTCTGGGGGTTGATGCCGTGCTGCTCGTTGAAGGCCTGCTGCAATCCCCGACGCCGGTGGGTCTCCGAGATGGCCCGCCGCATGGAATCGGTCACCATGTCGGCGTACATGACTACCTGGCCGTCCACGTTGCGGGCCGCCCGGCCGATGGTCTGGATCAGCGAGGTCTCGCTGCGCAGGAACCCCTCCTTGTCGGCGTCGAGGATGGCCACCAGCGACACCTCGGGCAGGTCCAGGCCCTCCCGCAGCAGGTTGATGCCCACCAGTACGTCGAACTCCCCGAGCCGCAAGTCGCGCAGAATCTCAATCCGCTCG